>NZ_CP071247.1:2477687-3716531 GCF_017301335.1 Marinobacter salinisoli | reverse complement strand
GCGCCAAGGAAATAGGCCCGGCTCACAGCCGGTTTGAAGTTCGAGAGGGCTTCGGTGAGGTAGGGGTTGTTGACCAACTCGCAACAGGCTTCCATCACGCTGAAGCTGGCTTCGACGACTTCGGTGGTCTGGATGTCGGGCTGGCGGATTTTCACCAGCGCCGTTTCCACGGCATTGACCAGAAGCGCCTTGTCGGCTTCCTGCCAGCGTTCGCAAAGCCGGGCAGCCAGCATCATCAGCAAATGCATATACACATCGTAAAGCTCTGCCGCGTGCTCGGCGTCCAGGCGCGTAGCCGAGGCACCTTTTCGTGGTGTGATGTCTACCAGATGCCAGCGTTCGAGGGTGTACAGCGCTTCTTGACCGATGCCCGGCTGACATTAAGCTTCGCGGCCAGCGTCGCCTCCTGAATGCGCTCACCGGGCCGGATTTGCCCGGTCATGATCCGTTCAGCCAGATAGTTGGCAATCTGCTCTGCCAGGGTGTTGGGAACCTGAAAATCCATAGACCTTCTCTGATCAGGTGTAACCCGCCAACCACACTGCCAGGCAGGGGTAGGCGGCGTCTGAGGATATGCGCCCGAGTGTATCACAGCCTCTGCACGGGCAATCCTCAGTGCATGGATTGCAGGCGGGTTCTCAAAAAAACGGAAAACCTGACCAGCCTGGTTGACGACTGCTATATTGTAGGACAATAATTCAGTAAAGACAGAGGCGGTGAGTGCATCGCCGTTCGTGTTGCCAAGGAGAGAGCGTAATGAGTACCCGACACCTATCCGCCAGTCCCGAAGCTGCCCGCCGGAAGGTTCTGCTGACCCTGAAGAAGTTCAGTTACCTGATTGCCATGGTTCCGCTGGTCTTGCCGCCGCTGTTACTGGCTGCGGGCCAGGCAACGGATCTCGTCAATTGGTTTCCTGGGGGGTGCCTGTTGTCGTGTTCGGCATCATCCCGGTGCTGGATATGCTCCTCGGCAAGGATTCCCTGAACCCGGATGAAGAACTCGATGTCCCGTCCATGAACAACGAGCGGTTCTATCGGCTGGTTACTCTGGGGTGGGTTGTGGCGTTTGCGGTGTTACTGGTGTGGAGCATGCTGGTGCTGGCCTCCGGCACCTTCAGCCTGGCAGGTGGCGTTGGCTGGGTGTTGTCCATCGGGATTGTCGGCGGATTGGGTATCAACGTGGCCCACGAGCTGATCCACAAGGACAGCAAGCTGGAAAGTCGCATGGGGGGCTTGCTGTTGTCGCTGGTCTGTTACGGTGGCTTCAAGGTGGAACACGTCCGGGGTCACCATGTGCACGTGTCTACGCCCGAGGACGCCTCGTCTTCACGCTACAACCAGTCGCTGTATGACTTTCTGCCCCGGGCCTATGTCCGCAACTTTCTGAACGCCTGGAAACTGGAGGCAGAACGGCTGACGCGTAAGGGTCACAAAGTGCTTTCCTGGCGCAACGAACTGATCTGGTGGTACGGCATCAGTGTGCTGGCCACCGTGGCGTTTACCCTGGCCTTTGGCTGGCTGGGGGCGGTTTTCTTCCTGGGGCAGAGCTTCATTGCCTTCACCCTGCTGGAGATCGTCAACTACCTGGAGCACTACGGCCTGCACCGCCGCAAGCTGGACAACGGCCGCTACGAGCGCACCACGCCCGAGCACAGCTGGAACAGCAACTACTTTCTGACCAACGTGTTCCTGTTCCACCTGCAGCGCCACAGCGATCACCATGCCTTCGCCAAGCGTCGTTATCAGGTCCTGCGCCATCACGACATCGCGCCGCAGCTGCCTGCCGGCTACGCCGCCATGATCGTGGTGGCCATGATCCCACCGCTGTGGAAGCGCATCATGAATCCCCGGGTAGAAGCCTACTACCGTGGCGAGGAGCATCAGCTGGCGTCCTGAACCCTGCCACCCTCTTTCCAGACTTCAGAAGAGCGTCTCTGAAGCCGCCGGGGTAACAGCCGGCTCTCCGACCCCAGCGGTGCCGTTCTGGCCGTGGGGTCTTTTTTTTGCCCTTGAAATCGGTGGTCTGCGTACACAGGTATAACAGCTCAAGTTCATTCGAGAGGGAAAACGCCATGCCCAAGCATTTCGAGCAAGCCCCGGGGCTACACGACGAACCCGTTCCCGAGACGGAAGGCTACGTATTTAACCAGACCATGATGCGCATCAAAGACCCCGAGCGCTCGATGGATTTCTACACGCGGGTTCTGGGCATGCGCCTGGTTCGCAAGCTCGACTTCCCCGAGATGAAGTTCTCTCTTTACTTCCTGGGTTACCTGGATGACCGACAGGCCGCGCAGGTGCCGACGGACGATGACTACCGAACCACCTACACCTTCGGCCGCGAAGCCATGCTGGAGCTGACCCATAACTGGGGCACCGAGGACGACAACGATTTCGGTTACCACAACGGCAACGAGGAGCCGCAGGGCTTTGGTCACATCGGTATCGCGGTACCCGATGTCTACGCGGCCAGTGAACGGTTTGAAGAGCTGGGTGTCGAGTTCGTGAAAAAGCCGGACGACGGCAAAATGAAAGGGCTGGCGTTCATCAAGGATCCGGACGGCTACTGGATCGAAATTCTCCAGCCGAACATGTTGCAGAAGCAGAGCCGGGGTAGCTAAGCCTCCGGTGACTGTACCCCGGTATCGGCCACTTTACGGGTGCCGGGGTTGCCTCCCCATCGTGACGCGACAATCACTGCCACCGTCAGAATAAGGGCACCAGCCAGACCGGTGGGCCCCAGTACTTCCCCGAGGAAAACCCAGGCCAGCAGCGCCACGAACAGCGGTTCCAGCGTGACAATGATGCTCGAAAGCGTGGCCGGCGTTGTTCTCATGCCGGAAAAGAAACTCACGTAGCCGATGCAGGTCGGCACGATACCGATGTAGCCCACCATCAGCCAGTGGCGAAGTGTCAGTGTCTCCAGGCCATCGAAGCCCCCGGTGACAGACACCACTGGTAAAAGGATCAGTGCGGCGGTGCCAAAACAGAAAAAAGCGGTTGTGAACGCCGGTGTGCCAGCGGCGCTGTAGCGGCTGGTCAGGGTAAATCCGGTATACACCGCTGCCGCCAGAAGCGCCATCAGAAGGCCCATCAGGCGCAAGGAGCCGGTTGTTTCCATGTCACTGAGTACCAGCATGGCGGTACCGGCAATCGCGGCCATCAGGGCCAGAATGGTCAGCAATCCGGGTTTCTCGCCCAGCAGCGGGGCGGCCAACATGGCGACCAGCACCGGTGGCAGGCACAGGGCGATCAGCGTGGCAATCCCGGCGCCAGTAAGGTCAACGGCGAGCAGATAACTGCTTTGATAGATGGCCTGGAACAAGCCGAGGGCGGCCAGTGGTACCAGGGCTTTGAACGTCATCCGGCCACGGGATGTACCGGCGTCGGCGGATAGGCGCTCACGCTCGCGCCGCATCAACAGCCAGAAAAACGGCAGCGCAACCACAAGGCGCAGAAAACCCAGGGTGATGGGTTGCAGCTCGGTACCGGTAAACAGGAATTTCGCGACGATGCCGGTGGTTGCCCAGAGCAGGGCTGCCAGGGCAATCAGCAGGGCGCCTTGAATCATTCGATAATCAACACAATCAGCTCTTTGGGGCCGTGAACACCGTAAGCGAGCGTCTGCTCGATGTCCGCCGTTTTAGACGGGCCGGATATTAGCAGAGCGTTGGTCGGCATGCCCGCTTTCCAGTTCTGGGCATCAAGGGCTTCATACAGCGTTGTATAGATTTGGCTGGCCTCCAGCACCGCAATGTGGATCGGCGGCACCAGACTCATCAGCCGGGGCTCGTCCGCCGTTGGCCACAGGATCAGCGAGCCGGTCTCGGCAATGCCGCCCCGGGTGGAGGTGATGCCAGCGTCGACATCGTTGAACAGGGCCGGCTGCCAGCTTTCAATGGGCTCATCGTAGATCAGCAGATTCGGCAGATCGTCCCGCTCTGCGTGCGCGCGCAGGTCCTGGCCAATCTGGTGCTGGCTGGGAATCAGCAGATTGCGCGCTTTGCGTGCCGACAACACCTCGGCGACGTGGTCAATCCAGTTATCCCGGGTGCATCGGTGGACTTCACCGTGCACCGATTCAATGATCTTCTCGAACCGCTCGATGCGTTCCTCGGTGCTCCAGTCGGGCCGCTCAAGCACGGAAAAGTCGCTGGCGGGCGCTACCAGATCGCCACCGGTGCGGTTTCTCAGGCGTTGCAGGATGATGTCTCGGGCACTCACTTGCCGCGCTCCCTGAGCTGTTGATGAAGGGTTTTGCCGGCCAGTTTGGGCGCTGTCCGGAAATCCGTCCAGGCACCGGCACGTGCCGGCTGCAGTTTGCGGAACCGGGACGCAAACCGGGTTCCGGTCCGGTAGATGCCCGGGCGGCTGTGCATCCAGCTCCAGAATTTCCAGATGGCGGCCTCCAGCGGTGTTCGCTTGGCCCCGTGCCCGCGAACCTTGGCGGGGTGCAACTTGTCACCATCCACGGATTCCCGGCGCAGGCGCACCAGCAAATCGGGGATTGGAATTTTCACCGGGCAGACTTCGCCACAGGCACCACACAGGCTGGATGCACTGGGCAGATGCCGGCCTTCGTCCAGCCCGATCAGGTGCGGCATCAGGATCTTGCCGATAGGACCCGGATAGGTGGTGCCGTAGGTGTGGCCGCCAACCCGGGTATACACCGGGCAGTGGTTCATGCACGCCCCGCAGCGAATGCAGCGCAGGGTATCGAGCAGTTCGTCATCCTGGTAGATGACGGAACGCCCGTTATCCACCAGCACCAGGTGCACCTCTTCGGGGCCATCGAGTTCGTCGGCCTTGCGCGGACTGGAAATCATGTTGAAGTAGGTGGTGATGTGTTGCCCGGTGGCCGACCGGGTCAGCAGCGCGAGCAGGGCGGACACGTCCGCCAGATTGGGTACGACTTTCTCGATGCCGGTGACTGCGATGTGGCAGGGCGGCACGGTGGTGGTCATCCGTCCGTTGCCCTCGTTTTCCACCAGGCACAGGGTGCCGGTTTCCGCCACCGCAAAGTTCACGCCCGACACGCCCACGTCGGCGTTCATGAATTTTTCCCGCAGCTGCTGGCGGGCGGCGGCCGTCAGGTACTCGACGTCGTGGGACAGGTCGGTGCCGGTTTTTTCGTGCATCAGTTCGGAGATTTCGCCGGTGTTCTTGTGGATGGCCGGCATGATGATGTGGGAGGGCGTCTCGTTGGCGAGCTGAACAATGTATTCCCCCAGATCCGACTCGAGCGCTTCAATTCCCTCACCCTCAAGGAAGTGGTTGAGCTCCATTTCCTCCGACACCATGGATTTGCCCTTGATGACGCTCTTGGCTTCTCGGGCGACACAGATATCGCGGACAATCCGGCAAGCCTCGTCGCCATCAAGCGCCCAGTGCACCTTGATGCCATTCTCCGTCAGTTTCTGTTCCAGCTGTTCCAGCAGGTCGGGCAGGTTGGCCAGTGCCCGCAGGCGAACGTTGGCGCCCAGTTCCCGCAGGGTTTCCAGGTCCCAGCCTTCAAACGCCGCTTTGCGTTTGGACATCAGCCCGTCCATCGCCTTGCGGAAGTTCTGGCGAATTTGCGGGTTGTGCAGCGCTTCGTGGGCCCGGGGGTGGAACTCTTTGACATCAATGTGCGGATGGGGGGTGGTCGCGCTCATTGCCCATCTCCTTTATCGTCGTTCGTGCGCTCCCAGAGGAAACTGAGGATGTGCCTGCCCGCTATGGGGTGTCGGTTTTTCTCTGCGAACCCGTTGATGTTCATCAGGCAGCCGCAGTCGGTGGTGACAAAAGCACGAGCGCCGGTATCCACCAGGGTTTCGACCTTCTCTTCCACCATGGCACCGGAAATCTCCGGATGGCGCACCGCGAAGGTGCCGCCAAAGCCGCAGCACTCTTCGGCTCGTGCCTGCTCCACCAGCGTCACGTTGTTCAGTTGCCCCAGCAGCTTCGGGCCTACCTCCGCAACGCCCATTTCGCGACGGGCCGAGCAGGAGGTGTGCATGGCCACGGTGGTCGGCTCTCCGAGGTCGTCGAGCTTGATGTGACAGACGTTCAGCAGGAAATCGGTCAGCTCCCACACCCGCCCGGCGACGCCCGCGGCTTTGACCTCGTCTGCAGTATCCTTGAACAGGTCCGGGTAGTGCTTGCGCATCATGCCGCCGCAGGACCCTGATGGCACAACAATCGGCCAGTCTTCAGGAAACAGATCCAGTTGAGCGCGGGCCACGCTTCGGGCCTCGTCATGATAGCCGGAGGTGAACGCGGGCTGGCCACAGCAGGTCTGATCCTGGGGGAAGATCACCTCGATACCTTCGCGTTCCAGCAGCTGGATGCCGGCCATGCCAGCGTCCGGATAGAACATGTCAATGAGGCAGGTTCCGAAGAAGTAGACTTTGTCCGGCTTGGACGGGTAAACCTTGATGGGATCGGCCATGGCTCAAACGCTTAAGTCATTGAGAGTGTTGCTCAATGATAGGAGGGCAAACAGCGTGTTGCCAGACGACTTTTGTTTAGGGACTGGTAAATGGACGAGGTCGACGTTTGCGCGGCGGGGATGAGCGGAAAGGGCAGCCGGGTGCGGTGCTGCCCCCGGAGCGGGATTACTCTACGGTGATCCGTTCCGCGTTCTTTTCAACCGTGCGCTCACCAATGCCCTTGACCTTGGTCAGCTCTTGCGGGGTGCCGAATGGGCCGTTGGCTTCACGGTAGGCCACAATGGCTTCGGCCTTGCTGGGGCCGATGCCGGTCAGCTCCGCCAGGGTCGCAACGTCGGCGGTATTGATGTTGATAGCGGCCGGGTTGGCGTGGGCGAACGAGGTCAGCAGACTAAACAGCAGTACCAGAGTGGCAAGAATGGGTGTTCGGTTCATTATCGGGCGTTCCTGTCATCGTTTTAAGTTAATGAAAGCGTCAGGAGGCACGGCCGGTCGATCAACTCGGCTGCTGGTTGAGTAACTCAGTGGTTTGGTGTTCCAAAGGGGGGAGGTGAAGGGAAAGCGATGGGTGGGGACGGTGCACGGGCAGGATCACCATCCGTGTGATCCTGCGCCCGTGGCTGACCCCTGCCTGATCCTTCAGGCGTGCGCTCATCCTGAGCACGTCATCCCTGTTGTCTTCCCTGTAACCCCAATCCGTGGGGCGGCTCCAGTGCCTGGAACTCTCATCCGTGAGCCAACGTTCCTTGCTGGCCTGTCATCCCTGACACTCTCCATTCTAGTCCTGGCGGGCACTGGAAGAATCGGATATCCGCTTTGGGGGGTGTGCGATATATCCCACGATGATGTAGGTGATCTAGAGCACAGAAAGTGAACCTTAGTTCAGTATTTGTGCGCCCTGTAGCGCGATTCGGTTGTGGTCGCAGGCTCTGTAAGCGAATGGCCGCCGTCTTCCCGCGTGATCTCGCTGACCACCTGTTGCGCGTTGCGAATGTGGTCGGTCAGTAACGATTTGGCCCGGGTTATATTGCGCACCAGCAGCGCCGACAGAATCTCGCCGTGGGTGGCCGGTTTGCCGGCTTTGCCGCGCTTGTGCAGGCCCAGAGCCAGAGCCAGGCGCAGCCTTTCAGACACTTCCCGGTGGATTCGAACCATCTCCTGGTTACCGGCGGCCCTGACCAGCGCATGGTGAAAGCAGGCTTCCGGCGGCCTGTCGGGGCCCGTTATACCCCGGCCTGACACGGAGGGAGGTGACTGGAGCCGGAGCAGGGCCCGCAACTGGAGGTTTGTTTCGGGGCTGGAACAGAGTTTGTCGACCGCCGCCAGCTCAATGGTCAGGCGCAGCTCGAAAAGATCGTCCAGTTGTTTCGGGTCCAAGGGTTTTACCCGCCAGCCACTGCGAAAGAGCACCTCAACATAGCCCTCCTGCTGCAAACGGTACAGTGCTTCACGAACGGGAGTGCGGCTGGCACGCAATCGGCTGCCAATTTCACCTTCACTGAATCGGTCACCCGGCATCAGCCGAAAACTGAACAGGTCGGCTTTTACGCCTTCGTAGACATGCTCCGCCATACTGCCTTTTCTGGCGCCAGTATCCTTGGGCATTGCACGGTTTCTCCGTGGCGGAAGGTGGTGGTGAGCCGGTCAGGCTCTTATACCCCGGCTCCGCAAGGCCCGTGCCAGCCGTAAAATAAATTGAATGTGTATATATTTCATTGGTTTAGGGTTTTTCTGGTGCCGCAGTGTCCTGGCGAGTGCACCAGTTAGACGCACGTCGCGTGTTTTTCTTCCGCTTTTGGTGCGTTACCGGAGCAAGCGCTGTTGAAAAGATCGCCGGTCCTTGCCTTGTATACCAGTTAAGTTATTGAACTGTTGGAGTAAAGATGGGAGATGGAACAGCTAATGCAGATGCGTGAGGGCGTTAAAGAAGAACGAACAATCTCACGACAACCACAGGAAGGACGACGCACAATGAACATCAAAAAACACGTGAAACTAGGTCTCTCGGCACTGGCGCTGTCAGTGTCCATGCATTCTGTAGCTGCTGAAGATCCGATCAAGGTAGGTATTCTGCATTCCCTGTCCGGCACCATGGCCATCAGTGAGTCCACCCTGAAGGACACCATGCTGATGCTGATCGAAAAGCAGAACGAGGCTGGTGGTGTGCTGGGCCGTCAGCTGGAGCCAGTCGTTGTTGACCCGGCTTCAAACTGGCCGCTGTTCGCGGAAAAAGCCCGTGAGCTTCTGGAAAAAGAAGAAGTGGACGTGATCTTCGGTAACTGGACATCGGTCTCCCGTAAATCGGTTCTGCCCGTCGTTGAAGAACTCAACGGCCTGCTGTTCTACCCGGTCCAGTACGAGGGTGAAGAGTCCTCTGAAAATGTGTTCTACACCGGCGCGGCGCCCAACCAGCAGGCCATTCCTGCGGTGGACTACCTGATGAACGACATTGGTGTTGAGCGCTGGGTTCTGGCGGGCACCGACTACGTTTACCCGCGCACCACCAACAAGATCCTTGAGACCTACCTCAAGGACAAGGGTGTGGCCGCCGATGACATCATGATCAACTACACCCCGTTCGGTCACTCCAACTGGCAGTCCATCGTTTCCGATATCAAGAAGTTCGGTAGCGCGGGCAAGAAGACCGCCGTGGTGTCCACCATTAACGGTGACGCCAACGTACCTTTCTACCGCGAACTGGGTAACCAGGGTATCGACGCCGCCGACATCCCGGTGGTTGCCTTCTCCGTAGGTGAGCAGGAGCTGTCTGGTATCGATACCGGTCCTCTGGTTGGTCACCTGGCGGCCTGGAACTACTTCATGAGTGTCGACAGCGACGCCAACTATGAATTCATCGATGCCTGGGTTGATTACACCGGCAAGGAAGATGCCGTCACCAATGACCCGATGGAAGCGCATTACATCGGTTTCAACATGTACATCGAAGCCGTCAAGAAAGCGGGCACTGCCGATGTCGACGCGGTTAAAGACGCCATCATCGGTGTTGCCGTACCGAACCTGACCGGTGGTTACGCCACCATGATGCCGAACCACCACATCACCAAGCCGGTGCTGATTGGTGAGATCCAGGATAACGGTCAGTTCTCCGTGGTCTGGGAAACTCCGTCCACCGTTGCCGGCGATGCCTGGTCTGACTTCCTGCCAGACTCCAAGGACCTCATCAGCGACTGGCGCAAGCCGCTCAAGTGCGGAAACTTCAACGTGGTTACCGGCACCTGTGGTGGTAAGGCCGACGTTGCCTCTAACTAAGATCTGACCTGACCGCGAACGGGGCGTCGGCCCCGTTCGCCGCTCAGCCCCTCCAACCTTCATGGACAGGACGCAACCCATGGGCATCATGCGATGGCTCAGTCAGCTTCTGCTTGTCTGGTTTTTACTTTGCCCCGGTCTCGTTTCCGCGCAAGTGGATGACTCGGAGGCCCAGCAACTGCTGACGCAACTGGCGGAATCCTCCTTCGCTGCCAAGAAAGACGTAATCAATCAAATCGCGGGCAGTGGTGATGAACGCGCCCGAGGCTGGCTGGAGGCCTTTGCGGCCAACAAGCTGGGCCGCATCGACGCAAGTGGTGAATTCATCGTCGTGCTCAAGAACCGGGGTCGGAACTGGACCGTCGCCAGCGCCCTGACCGGCGAGAATCTGGGTGAAATGTCCCGCCGGGACATCGACACCATTCGGGTCAACAACTCACTGCGTAATGAGCTGGAAGGCATCCTTTCAGTCATTGACCTTAAAAGCCCCGACAAGGCCAAGCGCCTCTCTGCTGCCCGCGCCCTGAAAGGCAGCGTGGACGAAACTCTGGCCGAGCGACTGCCCGAGCTGATCGAAGCTGAAGACAGCGGATCGGTTCAGGCAGCGCTGGCAGAGGCCCTGGCCATTTACCAGGTGGAAGAACTGGGCGATGTGGCCGCCGTCGCCACCTTGTCTGGCAGCCTCAACTCCGAAGCCCGCGCGGCGCTTCAGCAGGCCATGCGCAGCGATGATCCACAGCTCGCCGCAGCGGCGAAAGCCGCCATGAAAAGCATCGAACAGAAACTGAAAATGAACCGCGCCGCGGAGACCCTGTATTTTGGCCTGTCACTGGGTTCGGTGCTGGTGCTGGCCGCTATCGGCCTGGCGATCACCTTCGGCGTGATGGGCGTTATTAACATGGCCCACGGCGAACTTATCATGCTGGGGGCCTACACCACCTGGGGCATGCAGCAATTGCTGCCGGGCCAACCGGGCCTGGCGCTGATTCTCTCGATTCCGGCGGGCTTTCTGGTCGCCGCTCTGGCGGGCATCGCCATTGAGCGCTCCGTCATTCAGCACCTGAAAGGCCGGCCACTGGAAACCCTGCTGGCGACCTTTGGCATCAGCCTGATCCTGCAGCAGCTGGTCCGCACTGTGATTTCCCCGCTCAACCGCACCGTGGTCACCCCGGACTGGATGAGTGGCTCGGTGATGATCAACGAAGCCCTGTCCCTGACCCTGAACCGCATGTACGTCATCGGTTTCGCTCTGGTGGTGTTTGCCGGGCTGATGCTGATCATGCGCAAGACCCGCCTGGGCCTGGAAGTCCGGGCCGTCACCCAGAACCGGGCCATGGCACGCTCCATGGGCATCCGCGCCACCCGCGTGGACATCCTTACCTTCGGCCTGGGTTCCGGCGTGGCCGGGCTGGCGGGCGTGGCCCTGTCTCAGATTACCAACGTGGGCCCGAATCTGGGCCAGAGCTACATCATCGACTCGTTCATGGTGGTGGTGTTCGGCGGCGTCGGCAATCTCTGGGGCACGCTGCTGGCGGGGCTCTCACTCGGCACCATTAACCAGTTACTGGAACCCTGGGCGGGCGCCGTGCTGGCCAAGATCATGGTGCTGGTCCTGATCATCCTGTTCATTCAGAAACGCCCCCGGGGACTCTTTCCCCAGAAGGGCCGTGCGGCGGAGGGTTGAGGTATGTGGTTGACTAGACCTTTTCAGGAACGCTCCACGCAAATCTTTCTGGGCGTGCTATTCACTGCGCTGGCAGTGGTGACGGTGCTGCACCTCACCATGCCCAAGGACAGCGCCCTGTACGTCAGCTCCTACACCGTGACGCTGCTCGGCAAATATCTGTGCTACGCGCTGCTGGCGGTGGCGGTGGATCTGGTCTGGGGCTATCTGGGCATTCTCAGCCTTGGCCACGGTGCCTTCTTTGCCCTCGGCGGCTACGCCATGGGGATGTACCTGATGCGCCAGATTGGCGATCGGGGCGTGTATGGTGACCCGATCCTGCCGGACTTCATGGTGTTCCTGAACTGGCAGGAGCTGCCCTGGTACTGGCTCGGCTTCGACATGGCCTGGTTCGCCTTCATCATGGTGCTGCTCGCGCCGGGCCTGCTGGCGCTGGTGTTCGGCTTCCTGGCATTCCGGTCCCGGGTGACCGGCGTGTACCTCTCCATCATCACCCAGGCGCTGACCTTCGCGCTGATGCTGGCGTTCTTCCGCAATGAGATGGGCTTTGGCGGCAACAACGGCCTGACCGACTTCAAGGACATCCTTGGGTTTGATCTGCGCACCAATGCCACCCGATTGGGCCTGTTCATTGCCAGCGGGATCGCACTGGCCATCGGCTACGTGATCTGTCGCGGCATCGTTACCAGCAAGCTGGGGCGGGTCAGTGTTGCCTGCCGCGATGCCGAAGCCAGAACCCGCTTCCTCGGTTACCGTGTGGAACGGGTACAGTTGTTTGTGTTCGTCATCTCCGCCATGCTGGCGGGTGTTGCTGGTGCGCTCTACGTGCCGCAGGTCGGCATCATTAACCCGAGTGAATTCTCGCCGCTGTTCTCCATCGAGATCGTGGTGTGGGTTGCCTTGGGTGGCCGGGCTACACTGTATGGTGCGGTCATTGGCGCGCTGCTGGTGAACTACGCCAAGACGGTATTCACCGGCGTCATGCCCGACGCCTGGCTGTTCGCCCTGGGCGGGCTGTTCGTGATCGTCACCGTGTTCCTGCCCAAAGGCATTGCCGGCCTGCTCAGCAAACGCAAGAAAGCCCGGGCGTCGGATGACGACCTGACCGATGCACAGGAGGTGGCCGCATGAGCATGTTTCAGGAATTGACCAACCGGGACCGGGTGTTTGAATTTCTGGCACCCGTCGAGTCACCGGTGGATGTGCGCCACGGCTCCATTCTGTATCTCGAGGACGTCAGCGTCAGCTTCGATGGCTTCAAGGCCATCAACAACCTGAACCTGACCATCGACGATGGCGAACTGCGCTGCATCATCGGCCCCAACGGCGCGGGCAAAACCACCATGATGGATATCATCACCGGCAAAACCCGCCCCGACACCGGTTCGGTGTGGTTCGGCAGCCGCCACAATTTGCTGACCATGAACGAGCCGGACATCGCCAGTCTCGGCATCGGCCGGAAATTCCAGAAGCCCACCGTGTTTGAAGCCCTGACGGTGTTCGAAAACCTCGAGCTGGCTATGGCCACCGACAAGCGAGTGTTGCCGACGCTCACTTCCAGACTCGCCGGGGAAGATCTCGACCGGATCGACGAGGTGCTGACTCTGATCGGCCTCAAGCGTCTGAAGGACCGGGAAGCCGGCATTCTCTCCCACGGTCAGAAACAGTGGCTGGAAATCGGTATGCTGTTGATGCAGAAGCCCCGACTGTTGCTGGTGGATGAGCCGGTGGCGGGTATGACCGAACAGGAAATGGAACGCACCGCCGAGCTGCTGACCAGCCTCGCGGGCAAGCAGTCTGTGGTGGTGGTCGAGCACGATATGGGCTTCGTTCGCTCCATCGCCCGCAAGGTGACGGTGTTGCATCAGGGCAGTGTGCTGGCGGAGGGCTCAATGGATCAGGTCTCCAATGACCCGGAAGTTGTCAAAGTGTATCTGGGGGAGGACGCCTGATGCTGAAGATTGACCAGCTGAACCATTTCTATGGCGAGAGCCACACCCTGTGGGATCTGCACCTGGATGTGCCCCAGGGCAAGTGCACCTGCGTGATGGGCCGCAATGGCGTGGGCAAGACCACCCTGATGAAGTGCATCATGGGCGAGGAAACCCCGAAAAGCGGCTCCATCGAGTTTGCCCGGGATGTGGAACTCACCACTCGCAAGATGGAAGACCGCCCGCGTCTGGGCATCGGTTACGTACCTCAGGGCCGGCAGATATTCCCCCTGCTGACCGTGGAAGAAAATCTGCGCACCGGGCTGGCCGTTCGCGCCGACGGCAGCAGGAAAATCCCGGAGCGGGTGTACGAACTCTTCCCGGTGCTCAAGGAAATGAAAAACCGCCGCGGCGGCGACCTGTCCGGCGGGCAGCAACAGCAACTGGCCATTGGCCGCGCCCTGGTGATTGAGCCCCGCCTGCTGATTCTGGATGAACCCGGTGAAGGCATTCAGCCCAACATCGTGGCCCAGATCGGCGAGGTCATCCGCAAACTGATCGAAGAAGATGGCCTGACCGTGCTGCTGGTGGAACAGAAACTGCCGTTTGCCCGCAAGTACGCCGACCGCTTCGCCATTCTCGATCGCGGACGCCCGGTGGCCGAAGGTGAAATTGCAGAATTGTCCGATGAATTGATCAAGAAGCACCTGACGGTATGACGGCTTTTCAACCCATCGTTAACCAAGAGGCCGCGAACGACTCCGGCCACCGCTTCGACACGGACCGGCAGTGGGCCGCGTCTCTGTCCCTGGGCTTTATTGCCCGGAACGAGGGCGAGCGACAGGTTACCCGCCTGACCCGCCGGCACCATCATGGGCCGTTGCGGGTTCAGCGGCCTTTCTACCCGGAAGGCCCGGAAGGCTGTTGCCACGTGTACCTGCTGCACCCGCCGGGTGGGCTGGTGAGTGGCGATGTGCTTCGTATCGAGGCCGAGGTAGGCGAGGGCGCCCATGCCCTGTTGACCACCCCTGCTGCCGCCAAGCTCTACAAGGCCGACAGCCACGGTGTGGCCTGGGGCCAGCACACCAAGTTAACCGTGAGCAAAGACGCCATTCTCGAATACCTGCCCCAGGAAACCCTGGCCTTCGACGGTTCCCGGGGCGAGCAAAGCACCACCATCGAGTTGGAAACCGGCGCCCGCACACTGGGCTGGGAAATCCTCGCCCTGGGCCGCCCGGCCAGCCGGTTGCCGTTTGTGTCCGGCCATCTGGAACAGCAGTTCCGCCTGACCATGAACGGCCAGCCCCTGTGGCTCGAACGACAACCCCTGGACCCCAACCACCCGCGCTTTGCCGGCAAATGGGGGCAGGGCGGTGCCACCGTTCAGGCCACGCTTTGGGCCGTAGGGCTGGAAGACGAAGTCGAAGCCATCGAAGCGGTGCGCGAGGCATTGCCCGAGAACCATCGCTGGGCAATCACCCGGCGCCGTGGCGTGGTGCTGTTGCGCTACCTCGGCAACGAACGAAACGAAGCCTGGGCCCTGTGTCAGCAGGCCTGGGAAATCCTGCGCCCGCGCCTGACCGGGCTGCAGGCACACATACCAAGAATATGGCTGACGTGAATTTGGGAGTGGGAAGCGGGCAGGTACGTCCCTCCGGGACACGCTGTGAATACGTCCATGTAAGCTCAGCGGCAGCATCCATGCTGCCGATGGTCCCGAATGGACGTCCCTGCCCACTTCTCCCGATCCTTTGAGTTATTCGCATTTTAAAAGAACAAACATCGGAGTCGCGCAATGGAATTAACGCCCAGAGACAAAGACAAGCTGCTGCTGTTCACCGCAGCACTGCTCGCTGAACGCCGCAAGGCCAAAGGCCTGAAGCTGAACTACCCGGAAGCCATCGCCCTGATCAGCGCCGAAATCATGGAAGGTGCCCGCGAAGGCCGCTCCGTGGCCGAACTGATGAGCTCCGGCACCGAAATCCTCACCCGGGATGACGTCATGGACGGCGTTGCCGACATGATCCACGAAGTGCAGGTGGAAGCGACGTTCCCCGATGGCACGAAACTCGTGACGGTTCATAACCCCATAGTTTGAGGAGTGGCTGAGATGATTCCCGGCGAATACCAGATCCAGGACGGCGACATCGAACTCTGCGCCGGCCGCGAACGTACCACCATCGAGGTGGCCAACACCGGCGACCGCCCCGTGCAGATCGGCTCTCACTACCACTTTGCCGAAGCCAATCCGGCGCTCGACTTTGACCGTGACAAGGCACGTGGACTGCGACTCGATATCGCAGCCGGTACGGCCATTCGCTTCGAACCCGGTCAGACTCGCGAAGTCACCCTGATTCCTTTCGCCGGTGGCCGGGAAATCTACGGCTTCCGCGGCGAAGTGATGGGGAAACTGGACAGCTAAATCGGAATTTGGGGAGCGAGTGGGAGTGGTCTTCCGAAACTGTGCTGAGCCATGGATGGCGAAGCCCAAGCGCCACATGGATGTGCTTGAGCGTGTTTCGGAATGCCGGTCCCACTGGCTCTTGCTCCCAAAAGGAAAACGAGGGATAGCATGAAAATCAGCAGACAAGCCTACGCCGACATGTACGGCCCCACCGTGGGCGACCGGGTGCGCCTGGGCGACACCGAACTGTGGATCGAAGTCGAAAAAGACTTCACCCACTACGGCGACGAAGTGAAATTCGGCGGCGGCAAAGTCATCCGCGATGGCATGGGCCAGAGCCAGCGCAACGACGACACCGTGATGGACACCGTCATTACCAACGCCCTCATCCTCGACTGGTGGGGCATCGTCAAAGCCGACGTGGGCATTCAGAAAGGCCGCATCGCCGCCATCGGCAAAGCCGGCAACCCGGACACCCAGCCAGACGTCCAGATCGTCATCGGCCCGGGCACCGAAATCATCGCCGGTGAAGGCAAAATCCTCACCGCCGGCGGCATCGACCCCCATATCCACTTCATCTGCCCCCAGCAGGTGGAAGAAGCCCTGATGAGCGGCATCACCACCATGCTCGGCGGCGGCACCGGCCCGGCCACCGGCACCAACGCCACCACCTGTACCCCGGGTGCCTGGCACATTGGCAAAATGCTGCAGGCGGTGGACGAACTGCCCATGAACATCGGCTTCCTCGGTAAGGGCAACGCCTCACTGCCAGCCGCGCTGGAAGATCAGATCAAAGCCGGCGTCATTGGCCTCAAACTGCACGAAGACTGGGGCACCACACCGGCGGCCATCGACAATTGCCTGACCGTTGCCGACCAGTACGATGTGCAGGTGGCTATCCACACCGACACCCTGAACGAATCCGGCTTCGTGGAAGACACCCTGGCCGCCTTCAAAGGCCGCTGCATCCACACCTTCCACACCGAAGGTGCCGGCGGCGGGCACGCGCCGGACATCATCACCGCCTGCTCCAAGGATTACGTGCTGCCGTCCTCTACCAACCCGACACGGCCCTACACCATTAACACCGTGGACGAACACCTGGATATGCTGATGGTGTGCCATCACCTGGACCCGAACATCCCGGAAGACGTCGCCTTCGCCGACTCCCGCATCCGCCGGGAAACCATTGCCGCTGAGGACATCCTGCACGACATGGGCGTGATCTCCATGATCTCTTCCGACTCCCAGGCCATGGGCCGGGTGGGCGAGGTGGTGTGCCGCACCTGGCAAACCGCCCACAAGATGAAAGTACAGCGCGGCCTGCTGCCGGAAGACCAAGAACTGGGTGCCGACAACTTCCGCGCCAAGCGCTACATCGCCAAGTACACCATCAACTCCGCCATCACCCACGGCCTGGCCCATGAAGTGGGTTCGGTGGAAGTGGGCAAGCTGGCGGACCTGTGCCTGTGGAGCCCGGCGTTCTTTGGCGTGAAGCCCGCCTGCATCATCAAGGGCGGCATGATCGCCGCCGCCCCCATGGGTGACCCGAACGCCTCCATCCCGACACCGCAGCCGGTTCACTACCGCCCCATGTTCGGAGCTTTCGGCAAAGCCGCCAGTGCCACCCGCCTGACCTTCGTCAGCCAGGCTGCATTGGACGCCGACATTGGCAAGGAACTGGGGCTGGACAGCCCGCTGTCCGCTTGCAAAGGCGTGCGCGACGTGCGCAAGAGCGACATGAAACTGAACGACGCGTGCCCACACCTGACCGTGGACCCGCAAACCTACGAAGTACACGCCGATGGCGAGCTGCTCACTTGCGAGCCCGCCACAGAACTACCCCTGGCCCAGCGTTACCATCTGTTCTGAGCCAGGACGAAGGAGAAAGACAACATGTTGGAACTGACACAACGCATCAACGACGTAGACAGCAGCGAAATCCACGACAGCCTGATTTTGCCTTATGAGCTGCGCATCCGGGGCCGGCTGCGTGCCACCACCGTCACCAACCTGGACGTGGGCCTGTTTCTGGAACGCGGCCAGGTACTGCGGGACGGCGACCTGCTGCAAGCCAAAACCGGCGAGATCATCCGTATCCGTGCTGCTGAAGAGCCGGTGGTGACCGCTCGCATCGAAGCCGGCCTGCCACTGGCCCGCCTGTGCTATCACCTGGGCAACCGCCACGTCACCCTTGCCATCGGCCACGACGACAAAGGCGGCTGGGTGCGCTTCCCGCCGGACCACGTACTGGAAGAACTGGCCGAACGCCTGGGTGCCAAACTCACCCACCACACCGCCCAGTTTGATCCGGAACCCGGCGCCTACGCCCAGGCAGGGCAGGGGCACTCCCACGGCCATAGCCAGGGACACAGTCATAGCCACAGCCACGGGCATCACCATGGTCACACCCACTGATCCGGCCTCCGGCGACCTGGCCCTGCTGGGCCTGCTGCAACTGGTCAGCCCGGCCCTGCCCATCGGCGCCTTCGCCTGGTCCCAGGGCCTGGAAAGCGCTTTCGAGCTGCAATGGGTAACCACCGAAGCAGAGCTGGGTGAATGGCTGGAAGGCGTACTGGAAGACGGCCTGACCCGCTGCGAACTGCCCCTGCTGGCCCGGCTACAGAAAGCCTGGGCCGAAGCCGACAGCGAAAGCATCGCCCAGTGGAACCAGTGGCTCCACGCCACCCGGGAAACCGCTGAACTGAGCGATGAAGACATTCGCCTTGGTGGCGCATTGGTTCGCCTGCTCGGCAGCCTCAACCTGCTGCCTCAGCCGGAAGAGGGCAGCGCCACACTGCCAGCAGAACCCGGCTACCCCGCCATGTTCGCATGGGCCGCCTACAGCCGGGGCGTACCCGTACGCCAGACCCTGCTGGGCTTCGCCTGGGCCTGGCTGGAAAACCAGCTGGCCGTGGCCTGCAAAGCCATGCCTTTGGGCCACACAGCGGCCCAGCGATTAACCGAACAACTGCGCCCCAAACTGGTGATCGCAGTGGACAAGGCCCTGGGCCTGCAAGACGACGAATTAGGACCGGTACTGCCCGGGCTCGCCCTCGGCAGTGCCTTACATGAAACCCAGTATTCAAGGCTTTTTAGAAGCTAAGAAATCATCCCGAGGTTGGGGGAGGGAAGCAGGTAGACCTTTTTGAAAATGTGCGGAGCCAAGGATGGCGCAGCTCAAGCGCACATGGATGTGCTCGAAGCGGTTTTCAAAAAGGTCTACCTGCTTACCGACTGACTCGGAGTAAGAAAACAAAGAGGAGAAAACCTATGACCCATTGTTTGCGAGTAGGCGTCGGCGGCCCCGTCGGTTCCGGCAAGACAGCCCTCCTGCGCCAGTTGTGTAAAGCCCTGCGGGACCACTACAACATCGCCGTGGTCACCAACGACATCTACACCCGCGAAGACGCCGACTTCCTGCTGCGCCACGAAGCCCTGCCAGCAGATCGCATCCTCGGCGTAGAAACCGGCGGCTGCCCGCACACCGCCATTCGTGAAGATGCCTCCATGAACCTGGCGGCCATCGACGACCTCCAGTCCCGTCACCCGGGCCTGGAACTGGTGCTGGTGGAATCCGGCGGCGACAACCTCTCCGCCACCTTCAGCCCGGAACTGTCCGACCTCACCCTGTACGTCATCGACGTCTCCGCCGGCGACAAAATCCCCCGCAAAGGCGGCCCCGGCATCACCAAATCCGACCTGCTGATCATCAACAAGATCGACATCGCCGAACAGGTCCACGCCTCGCTGGAAGTTATGGAGCGGGACTCCAAGAAAATGCGCGGCGAACGCCCCTTTGTGTTCACCAACCTGTACGACGGGGTAGGGCTGGAAACCATCATCAGCTTCATTCTGGAGCGCGGCATGCTGCCGGAACGCCGTCCGGAAAAAGTGGCTGCCTCGGCCTGAGAGCGCACACCAAACAATTAACGAACTAGGGAAAAGTAGATATGAAACTGACTAAACGAATTGCCATGACTGCCGCTATGGTTCTGGCTTCAGGTGTGGCCTGGGGCCACGGTGGCCATGAGGCGATTGGGGATGGGCTGCATATTGAGTATCTGTTCGCTGCGGGTGCGGCTGGTATCGTGGCGCTGTATGCGTTGATGGGGCGCAAGGGGAATGGACAAGATTAAAACGCGGGTTGGGATCAATCGGTAATCTGGTGTCGGCTAGCCGAGCCAAGAATCATCGAGAACAGAAAGCTGTGTGGTGCTACCTCACAGCTTTTTTGGTTTTCTACGTGATATTAGTTGCACTTAAGGCAGCCGGTTAAGGTAGAGGTCATGTAGTGTTAGTCCCGCGCATTACGGAAGTGCCGGTTGACAGGCAATCCATTGAAAGGGTTTGGTTTTGATGTGGCTGGGGCTTATGCTCACACATTTTCCGGGAGTCGCTTTATGAGTCTGGCCATTGCATTACATGTTCTCTCTGCCGTTATTTGGGTTGGCGGCATGTTTTTCGCCTATATGGCCATGCGCCCAGCGGTGGTTGAGGTGATCGGTGCGTCCCAAAGGGGCGAGCTCTGGTGTCGTACCCTGTCCCGATTTTTCCGATGGGTGTGGGCTGCTGTGATCCTGTTGCTGGTGAGCGGTTACTGGATGATCTTCAACGTATTCGGTGGCATGGCGGGTGCCGGTTGGCACATTCACGTTATGCAGGGATTGGGAATTGTGATGATGCTCCTGTATTTCCATGTCTATTTTGCCCCCTTCAGGCGGCTTAAGCAGGCCGTTGCCAACCAGGACCCTCAAGAAGGTGGGCGCCAGGTAGGGCAGATCCGCAGGCTGGTGGGCACCAACCTGATTCTTGGAGTGATCGTGGTGGTGATTGGGGCTGGTGGTCGGTATCTGTAAGCCAGCTGAAGGGTGACACCACGCTCCAGCTTTCGTATGAAAGTTTATGCCCCTTTCAAACTGCGCCCCTACCAACAGGAAACCGTCGATGCCCTGATAAGGCATTGCTGCCAATGCGATGATGCGCTGCTCGCTTGGTGTGGCGTTGAGGTTCATTGGCTCGATTGGGCGTTCGAACAAGTCCCGTAAGACAAACGACATTCAAACGCCCCTTCGCTCAGATCAATTGCAGGCCAATATCCTCACAGTCTTCTAACTTCTCCCCGCCGTTGCCTGTATTTGTTCGCCAGAGTCCCTCTCTGTTTCCGGGGCTATCTCCCGCAGTCGACGGGACCACTGCTCGGCGGCTCCGGTATCGCCGGCCAATTTAGCCGCACGGGCTGCTCCTTCCAGGGTGTTATACCGGTTCGGCCAGGTGCGATTCGACTGCTGATAAGCCTTGAGGGCCTCGGCCGGGCGATCCAGGGCGAGTAACAGATCGCCAAGCGCCTCGTAGGGAGGGAGCAGGGTTCCGGGACTGACCGGATGCTTCTCGACGGTGGCTTCCAGCTCCCCGGCGGAACGCATCAGTTCGATGGCCCGGTCGGGTTCACCCTCGGCCTTGGCTATCCAACCGGCAAGGATCCTCCGGTCCACCTCAATGTAGGTCGGGAAACGCGGATCGGGAGCGGACCGGGCGGCTTCCGCCAGAGTCTCCAGGCGCTGTTCAGCCTCGCGGGCGGTTTCCAGATCACCGGTGTGGACGGCCCCAAGCCCGCGAGCAAACCAACTCAGAGCCTCGGGCCAGGGGAACGTGTCCCAGCTAATGTAGTCGTCAGCACGGGGGGTAATGGTGGCAGCCGCCTCCCAATCGTGTTCTTCAACGGCCAGCCGTGCGGGGATGGATGCCAGGTGGAATGCCCCGGGGAAATTGGCCTGGTGTGGTCCGTTGGCCTGGGCCGACTCCCAGACACGGTGTGCGGCGCTGTCTTCACCCCGCTGGAGGTGGCCATACACCAGATAATCAAGGGCATGAATGTAGTGGAAGGATGTGGCGCCATCGACCTGGTGATCGACCGCCACGTCTGCGGACTGGCTGTTCCATTCAATCATCCGGGGCCAGTCACCGAGCCGCACATAAATGTGAGACGGCATGTGCAGGGCATGGGGAACACTGGGGGCTATCCCGGCATAGGAATCCACGATTTCAGTGGCGTTGCCGGCGCGGCCATCGGCATCCGTGGCGTGTATGGAGTAATGCACGGCCCCGGGATGGGTGGGCTCGGTCTCCCAGGTGGCACGCAGTACCTTTTCCGCTTCGTTGTGCAGTGTCTTGCGGTCTTCAGCGGACCGCGCCAGCGTCAGGCGGGACAAGGCATAAAGGGTAGCGACGTTGGCGTCTTCCGGAAAGGCTTGATAGGCCTGCTCCATACCCTCAATCCAGCCGGCCAGCCGCTCGTTGACCTGGTCGGTATCCGGCTCAAAGAACGCGGCGGTGGCGTTTATCAGCAGCCGTTCACGATCTTCTTCGGCAGCGTCTCGGGCTAGCTGGATTTCCTGGCGACCGAGGGTGATATCGTCAGTACTGGGCGTGGTGCCCCATAACGGCTGGAACAGCGACATGGCGACACCCCAGTGGGCCATGGCACAGCCGGGATCGGCCTGGGTAATGGCGTCGAACTCGGCGCGGGCCTGGGTGTACATCATGTGATGTATCAGGCCCAGTGCGTGATCGACGTCAGCGCGTACAGCGTCATCACAGTCGGCCTGAAAATCAACGGTGCCGACGTCATCCCCGGCGCTATGGGCATGACCATCATTCATGGTGTCCTGATGTGCGATTGCGGGGGGGATAAAGCTCAGAGAAACAGCGAGTGTTAAACGAGAGAGTGTGTTCATGACATGACTCCAGTGGTGGTGGAGCCGGCATGTTTATTCGGGTCAGAAGCTGAATACGAACTGCCAGTTGCTGGCTCTGCATGCGCAGCTTACAAACTCAAATTTACTCCTGTCGTGGCTGAATGAACAGCGACAGGCTTACGACGGGTGATGAGAAAACAGGGGCAGATCTATTTCCCTTATTTTCTGATAGATTCAACCGCATGGAATTGGCAATTGATAGTTACCGGGTATCTATTCGGCACCCAAGAGTTGAGCTCAGCGACAGGCCTTTATTATGCAATTGGATAAAGCAAAAAAGCGTATTGCAAAGCAGGTTAAGAAAGGCTTTCACGGCTATCCGTTAGTTTCGCTGGAGTACTTTGGTAAAACGCCGGATTTAGCCACGGAAGTCGTTATTTCATTTACCGAGGAAGAGGGCGCAGAGCCTCAGAAACAAACGTTTGTGAGTGGTGCTGACGCCCGGGAAGATGAAACCATTCAATCCGCGCTTCTGAAAATCATTGAGCGGGCGGATGCCAAAACGGTGACTGAGATCGACGGCATTTCCGTTCTCAGTTAGAACGGGCACCACTTTGCAGCTGGCCTACGTAGGCGGCGATAAAGGCCGCTTCCTGAAAGGCCTTCAAACCCGTATCGGCAAACGCAATGGGCAGCGGGTTGGATGCCAGGGTGGACTTGATCAGTTGGGATGACAGCAAGGTGACCGTAAGCTCAGCACTGTTGATCAGTTGAATGGCCGCTTCCATTTTGAAGCTGATGGCACCACCGGCAAATCTGCCTTTTTGCATCCGTTCTTTGATCGCGACACTGGTGACGCCGTACTCGGCCATCAACTCCGCAAAGGCCATCTGGAATTGCTTCAGATCGTCACGGCTATGATTTTTCGGCAGTGACACCTTGCGCACCTTGCACTCCGGCAGATTGAACTGCCCCCTGTCCCTATTCAGCAAACACACCACGGCATCGCTGCCAGTCAGTTCCACTCCACAAACAATCATAGCTATCGTCCTCTGCAAACCCGTTGCCGTTAGCCACAGCACTTCTTGAATTTGATTCCGCTACCACAGTGACATAAATCGTTGCGGGAGGGTGCTTTGGCCGTGGTGACCGTTCCTTTCTTCTTCAGGATGGCGGTGAGCTCGTTGATGGATTCAACGGCGCCCTCGCGGGTATCAACGGATATATTGGCATACAGCTTCGCCTCGGCGACCTGTGCTTCTAGTTCCAGCTTGCGGGCTTCACTGGTAACCACCAGCGTAAGCGGGTACTTCTTGCTGCCACTCTTTTTGCTGGCGTTGGTCTCAAAACCGCCGTAAGCGGTGTGGTGCTGGCGAGCGTCCTGCCGACCTTTGTAGAAAAATTTATCTGACATGCTGAGTTCCTGATGGAGAGAAGTCCCAAGCCACTGCCGGGGGCAGTCTTTTAGCATGCTTGCTGAAATGGGGATATAGGGAAAAGCGGTACGGATGTCCTGATGGCTCAATGTGAGTCACTATCAACACCGTCTTAACCTCGGCGGCCATCAATGAACCGTCCCTGGGCGGAATTCTTGGCGCTCTATGGGCTGGGTGTCGAGCCGGCTTTTGCTAGTATGGCGGCCTGTTCATCCGGATACCGATTAAGCTCTGCAAATGAATGGTTCTTTCAAACTTCGCCCCTACCAACAGGAAGCGGTCGATGCCACGCTCAGGCACTTCCGCCAATCCGATGAGTCTGCCGTCATCGTGCTGCCCACCGGCGCGGGCAAGAGCCTGGTCATCGCCGAGCTGGCCCGTCTTGCCCGGCGCAAAATTCTGGTGCTGACCCACGTCAAGGAACTGGTGGAGCAGAACCACGCCAAATACGAGAGCTATGGGTTAGCCGGCGGCATTTTCTCCGCCGGGCTGAAGCGCAAGGAAAGCCAGCATCAGGTCACCTTTGCCAGTGTGCAGTCCGTGGCGGCGAATCTGGATCAGTTCCGGGATGAATACTCGCTGGTGATCATCGATGAGTGCCATCGGGTCAGTGGTGAAGACACCAGCCAGTACCAGCGGATCATCGAGCTGCTGCGGCAACAGAACGACGCCCTCAAAGTGCTGGGGCTCACCGCCACGCCCTATCGCCTGGCCATGGGCTGGATCTATCGCTATCACTACCGGGGCTTTGTTCGCGGTTCTAGCGAAGACGATAAGCCTTTTGTGCACTGCATATACGAACTGCCGCTGAGCTACATGATCAACCGGGGCTATCTCACCAAACCCGAGTTGGTGAACGCGGCGGTGGCGCAATACGATTTCTCCGCGCTGGCTCAGGACCGCTTTGGTGAATACGCCGAGAAAGACGTCAACCAGCTGCTTAGCAAACACAAGCGGGTGACCCGCGCCATCGTTGAACAGGTGATGGAACTGGCCGCAGAGCGCCAGGGGGTGATGATCTTTGCGGCGACGGTGGATCACGCCCGGGAGATCACCGGCTATCTGCCGGAACAGCAAACCGCGCTGGTGACCGGCGCCACCGATCAGAAGGATCGGGACCAGCTGATCCAGCGCTTCAAGCAGCGGCAGTTGAAGTATCTGGCGAATGTGTCCGTGCTTACCACCGGCTTTGATGCGCCCCACGTGGACTTTATCGCCATTCTTCGCCCCACCCAGTCGGTCAGCCTGTATCAGCAGATTGTGGGCCGTGGCCTTCGCCTCGACGACGGCAAGCAGGATTGCCTGGTGATTGATTACGCGGGCAACAGCGTGAACCTGCATCACCCGGAAGTGGGGGAGCCGAAACCAAGCCCGGACAGCGAGCCGGTGCAGGTGTTCTGTCCGGGCTGTGGCTTTGCCAACATCTTCTGGGGCAAAACCGACAGCGATGGCCGGGTGATCGAACACTACGGGCGCCGTTGCCAGGGCCTGCTGGAGCCTGCGGAAGAGGAGGGAGCGGCAGGGCTGCGCCCGGAACAGTGCGATTACCGTTTCCGGTTCAAGGAGTGCCCCCACTGTGGGGCCGAGAACGATATCGCGGCCCGCAACTGCCACCAGTGTCGCCAAGCCATTATCGACCCGGATGATCAGCTGCGTGATGCCCTGAAACTCAAGGATGCCATGGTGATCCGCTGCGCCGGCATCACGTTAAGTGTCGCCGGCAGCAAGCTGAAAATCACCTACCACGGCGAGGACGGGGAAGAACTCAGCGAGTCCTTTGATTTCAGCAAGCCGGCACAGCGTGCCGTGTTCAATAAACTGTTCGGGCGTCGTTTCGCCAATAGCCAGGCGCCGAAAACGTTCAACAAGGCGGAGGAAGTGCTGGAGCTTCAAGCCCTGTTGCCGGCACCGGACTTTGTCATCGCCCGCAAGCAAAAGCACTATTGGCAGGTGCAGGAACGGATGTTTGATTATCAGGGTAGCTATCGGATGGCCAATGAGGCTTGAGGCTGGAGACTAGAGATAGAGGGTTATGGTCACCATACACGTAAACGGACAGGATAAAACCGGGCAGATCAGCGATTGGCGAATACGGGACTCTCGCCGAGGCCTGGAACTGACCTGCTTCTTCCCTTCAGGAAAATCCTACACACGTCCACTCAATGAGTGTGAGATTACGCCCACTGAAGTCATGGAAGACGTGCTCCTTGTAAAGAAAGAGGGAAGTGCCTTTAGCCCCGTGGACAAAGCCGTGATTTACGGTAACAAGCAGGCGCTGGTCCAGTATTCATCGGGAGCCAAATCCTACGTTATGGATATGGACAACATCCGTCTCGTCAAGAAAACGGACTTCAAGGATGGCGGCATCTTTCCTTACTTTCTTTCTGTCGCCGAGGGCCGGCTCGCAAGGGCGAAAGCCAGCCCCAGAGAAGATGCGGCCATTCCCGAGAACCTGCTACGCCAACTGAACTCTCTGCCCCCAAATCCCGAGGTGGTATTGGATGCGTATTGCACAGGGGCCAGTCGGCCACGAGAAAAAGCGGAAAATCTTATTTTTCCTTTTGGTCTCAACGAAAGCCAGCTAGAGGCAGTAGAGGGCGTTTTTTCCTCACAAGTGAGTGTCATCGAGGGCCCTCCGGGGACCGGAAAGACACAAACAATATTGAACATTCTGGCCAATATTGTTCTGAGAGATGAAACCGTTGCCATTCTTTCCAACAACAATACAGCCGTAGAGAACGTTTACGAGAAACTGGAGCAAGAACGGTTGGATTTTCTGGTTGCCAGACTCGGCAACAGCAAGAATCGTGAAGAGTTTTTTGCCAGTCTTCCCTGTGTCCCCTCCGCTGAATACCCACCTGCGCCGCCGCTGGAGGACATCGAGGCCCGGATCGAGCACTTGAAGGCGTTCTTACATGCCCGGAACACAGTGGGCAAACTGCAAGCGGAAGTCGATGAGCTGAAAATCGAGCGCCAGCATCTGCTGCAATGGCGACACGAAAACCGGCAAAGCGGTCCGCTCTCGCCCGGGACTGCTCCACTGGAAAAATATCGGTTATCCACGCAAAAAATCACCGATTTGATGGCTTATCTGACCATGCTTGATGACAAGCCCATCACTCTGAAAAACCGACTAGAGCTTTGGCTGAACTTCCGGATTTTTCGAGCCAAACCGTTTCGCTCACCGCCCCAGCGGGACC
Organism: Marinobacter salinisoli; assembly: GCF_017301335.1. Classification (NCBI taxonomy): domain Bacteria; kingdom Pseudomonadati; phylum Pseudomonadota; class Gammaproteobacteria; order Pseudomonadales; family Marinobacteraceae; genus Marinobacter; species Marinobacter salinisoli. The sequence goes on along the minus strand of NZ_CP071247.1, from coordinate 3,689,478 downwards.
TGGTGATCCACTCCTTGCAATTGCGTTACTACGATCAGGCCTTGGAGGAGAAAGAGGCCGAGCTGGCTTCATGCGAGGAAATTTTGGAGAAAGGCGATTTTGAGTCGCTATTGAAGAGCACGACCACATCATCCATGGCCTACCTGAAAGACAGGCTTCAAGCAAAACCGTGGTCGCACGAGGCGTTTACGTCCAGAGGTTACCGCGACCGGATTGATGAGTTTTTAAAGCGCTTTCCCATCATCGGCAGTAGTACGCATTCCATCATCAATTCTCTTAAACCAGGAACGGTTCTGGACTATGCCATCATCGACGAAGCATCTCAGCAGGATATCGTTCCGGGAATACTGGCTCTGGGCTGCGCCCGGAACCTTGTGATTGTCGGCGATAGAAAACAGCTACCCCCAATCTTCGCGAAGGTCGGGCCCCCAGCGCCTGATAGAAGGTATGACTGCGAAAAACACAGCCTTCTGGATTCCTGCCTTCAGGTATTCGGTGACACTATTCCCGTGACTCTGCTAAAAGAGCACTACCGGTGTCACCCGAGAATCATTCAATTCTGCAACCAGCAATTCTACGATAACCAGCTTATTCCGATGACCCGGGACTCGGGTGAAAAGGCCCTTCAACTAATTGTCACCGCTCGAGGAAATCATACCCGTCGCTTTAAAAACCAACGTGAACTGGATTCCTTGCTTCATGTCTTGGAGCAAGGGGGAAGCAACCAGTGGGATGAGAGTTCCAAGCGGGGGTTCATCGCGCCTTATAACGCACAGGTGGCTTTGTCGAATTCACATCTTCCAGCCAGTTTTGTCAAGGATACGACTCATAAGTTTCAGGGCAGGGAGTGCGATGAGATTGTCTTCTCAACGGTCTTGGACAAGAAAGCCAGCAACCAGAGAAATCTTGCGTTTGTCGACGATCCCCATTTGATCAACGTTGCTGTGTCCAGGGCCAGGAAGCGGTTTACTCTGGTGACGGGCAAAGACGTATTTGTGTCATCGAGTGGGCCTGTTGCCGCGTTGATCCGCTACATCGAGTATTACGCGAATGAAACAGACCAGATTCACCGTTCGCCTGTGGTGTCGGCTTTCGATTTGCTTTATCGAGAGTATGACCAGTCGCTGGAAAAACTTCGGTCCCGTCTGAGGTCTGGCGACTCACAATTCCAGTCCGAGCAGATTGTGTCCGCGATATTACGCGATCGCCTTTCACACCGGTCCAATCAGGCGATCATCTTCCATACCCAGATAGCCTTGAATCAGTTGGTGTCGTTTGACAATGAGAGGCTGACTGACGGCGAGCGAGGTTTCATGATGGGCCGAAGCCGTTGTGATTTCGTGCTCTACTTTAAGGTCGGCAAAAAACCGTTGGCTGTCATAGAGGTGGACGGAGGTGACCACGATAAACCGCAGCAGATGAAATGGGACGCCCTCAAGGACAGCATCCTTGATAAGGGGGGCTTACCTTTGCTTCGTCTGAAGACAGTCGAAAGCAACATTGAACAAAAGGTTGAAAAGTTTCTGCTTGCAGTGGCCAGCTCGGGAACGCAGCCCGGCCCCGCCGAAGGCTATAATGGCGTACTTTGAACCGTCGCGGAGAACAGTTATGCCAATCGAAAAGAATCAGGTGGTCTTGTTTCACTACAGCGTCCGTGATGAACACGGCAACGCCATCGAGGACTCCCACGGCGGCGAGCCGAACGCTTACCTGCATGGCCACGGTGGCGTTATCAGGGGGCTGGAAGAGGCCATTGAAGGTCGGGATGCCGGCGATACGTTCAGCGTTACCGTCACGCCGGACAAAGCCTACGGTCCGCGCAAGGAGGGTGCCGTCCAGCGCGTGCCCATCAAGCATCTGATGGGCGCCAAACGCTGGAAGAAGGGCATGATCGCTCAGGTGCAAACCGAGCAGGGCCCGCGCCATGTGGTCGTCGCCAAGGTCGGCCACAAGTTTGCCGATGTCGACACCAACCATCCGATGGCCGGTAAAACGCTGACCTTCGATATCGAAATCATCGACGTGCGCGCCGCAGAGCCGGAAGAGATCGCCCACGGCCATGCCCATGGGCCCGGTGGGCATCATCATTGAGGGATTGAGGTGAGGGATGAAGGGGCGCGAGCAAACCAGGCTCCGCCCCTGTCAGGTTACTCGTCCGTGCCTTCGGCCGATGAGGACTCCATACCATCCTCTTTCTTCATATCTGAGTGGTCGCCCGAGTCCGAGCCATCTTCTTCCTCCATGCCCGCTGCATCGGGGGAATTGTATTTGGACTTTTCGGCATCCTGCTCAAATTCGCCGTTTTGATTTTCGGGCTGGGCATGCTTGTCCATATCCTGCTCGCCCACGTCCTTATTGTCGTCGCCATGATGTGAGGCGGCCAAAGCGGCGGAACCCAGGCTGACGGCAGGTGTGACAAGGGCATAAAAGACGAGAGCACGTAGCTTTTTCATGTCGTTCTCCTTCGGATGAGATGGTTCCGGCGGATAAAGCGTTCAGTAACCGCGCTTCGTGGTAGCTTCTCTAGTTTGGCGTAAGGTTGATAAGGAGACTGCATCGGCAACAAATGCTGAGGTCCGGACAACTTGTTTGCGCTAGGCTTCGAAAGCCGTACTTATCAACACAATCTAACTGTAGTCGAACGCGCGCCTCGTTGTTGGATTCTCGCTTCGAGGAACAGGCACGCTCAGGTATACGTATGAATATCGGCGTTATCGCAGACACCCACAGCAAAATGCGCCCCGAAGCCCTGGAGGCACTGAGCGGCTCGGAACTGATCCTGCACGCCGGTGACGTGGGGAAAGATGATGTCCTGGACGCGCTGGAGGCCATCGCGCCGGTGATCGCGATTCGTGGCAATATCGATAAAACCGGCCGTGCGGCGGCGCTGCCCGATGTGCAGAAACTGGCGTTTCTCGGCCACGCGTTCTACATGCTTCACGATGTCAAAACCCTCGACATAGATCCGCAAGGCCGTTACCGCGTGGTGATTGCCGGCCATTCTCATAAACCCCGCAACGAGTGGGTCGGCGACGTTCTTTACTTCAATCCCGGTGGGGCGGGGCCCCGGCGCTTCACTCTGCCCATTACGGTAGGACGGCTGACAGTGAACGAAAATGGTGTTGCGGGTGACATCATCGAACTGCCGGTTTGATCAAATCAGCCTGCCGATTCCGTTCTGACCCTGGTCTTGAGTCTTGGCTAACCAGCGGCTCAGTGCGAATGTTCACCGAGCAGATAGTGAACCAGCGCATTCAGGCTTTCCTCCGACATTCGCCAGCGTGGCATTGTATCGTGCAGAGGTTCACCATCGGGGCCAACGCCGTTCACGATGGCCTTTTTGAGCGAGGATTCGTCATAGGAGGCATGGTCGTGGCCGTCGTTGTGCTCTTGCTCTAATGCCCCATGGGTTAAAGCCGGAGCCACGACCCAGAATCGCGGCCACATGATGGCACCGCCTTCTTTGTCGGCACCGTGGCAAGTGGCGCAGCTTCCGCCATGCATCTGCATGTGATGGTGCCCACCAACCGGGATGATCCGTTCACCGGAGCTCGAGGTGCCGGTGAAATAGAGGCGCTCTCCTTCACTGCTGAACCTTGAGGGAATGTCTTCAACGCCAAAGTGGCCGTGGTTGGCGTCCATACACCCTGAAAGCCCCAGAGAAACAGCGGCAAGTACCCCGACATTCCTGATCCAATTGTGTTTCACCGTTTCCGCCGCCTCCATTGCCCATGACATGTTTCATCCGCCAGTTCTTCGTATCGTAACTCTGGCTTGGTCGTGATAGCGAGCCGAAGAGGTGAATCGGGAAGATCTGGTATCTGAGCGAGTCACGGCGACTGACTGGCGGGCGCCAATATCCTGATGCATCCTGACCGACTCTTCCGGCGCCGACTGCCACCAGTCCAGTTCTACCGGATTGCGGATGCCTCGCTTATCGAACCAGCGTCACAGGCCCAAGGGGATGCAGAAACGCAGGTTAGCCCCAAAACGTCGGTGCAGCTGTCGATATCTGCCCCCATGAAAGTGGGGGGTTCGCGGCAAGTGCGGCGAGGCGGTCACGATCGATGGTCATGGTTCAGGCTCGCTTGCGACGGATCTTTTCCGGTAAAGCCGGCTGCCCGATCCTTACAGCCATCTTATCTAGGGAAATCGAACCGACCTATTTCTCCGGACTTTTGATGTAGAAAACGTTCTTGTCCCGCGTGCTCATCTCGAATAATTCACTGGCCCGAATGAGATCACTGAGCTTTTTATACCCGTAGTTCACCGGGGAGAAGGAGCTGTTGTTGGAGATGTACTGACCCACTTTGCCCAGGTGCGCCCAGCCATCGTCATCAGCGGTTTGTTCCACGGCCGTTCTGAGTGTCCTTACCAGGACGGTGTCGCCGCGCAATTGGTTGCGCGCCCACTTGGTTTCGACGGTGGCCTTCGGAGTAGCGCCATCGCTGATGCCATCCGGTTCGTCGCTGTCTGCGCGCAGGTTTTCTGTGTAGATGAACTGAGAGCAGGCATTAACAAACGGCATGGGAGTTTTGCGCTCGCCGAAGCCAAAGACCGGCAGGCCGGCTTCGAGAATACGCATGACCAGCGGCGTGAAATCGGAATCGCTGGTCATGAGTGCAAAGGCATCGACGTTTCCGCTGTAGAGTAAATCCATGGCGTCGATGATCATTGAGGCGTCGGTGGCGTTTTTGCCCGTGGTGTAGGCAAATTGCTGGACGGGCCGGATGGCATTTGCATGAAGCTTTTCAATCCAGCCACCCAGTTGCGGCCCGTTCCAGTTGCCGTGGGCATGTCGCACGTTTACCGCGCCGTACTTGGCAAGCTCCTGGAGCACCCCTTCGATGGATTGGTGGCTGACATTGTCACAGTCAATCAGCAGGGCAATTTTGTAGTTGTTGTTCATCTTCCTTGAGCTTTCCTTTTTAAGAAACTGAGGCGGCACTGTAACATGCTTCACAGGTGCGATTGTTCAGGGGCTGGCCCAGCCTGCAATCGGAAACGAGTTAAGGGGAGCGTATGTTTCGCATTCATGTCGAGCAGGTTCTTGCCAAAGATATCGACGCGGTGTTTCAGGCCATCTCCGATCACGCCCGCTATGACCGGTTCCCGGGCGTCGACAAGTCGCTGCTGGTCGAAGAGGGCAACGAGGAGCGAAATGGCGAAGGCGCGCTGCGGATTATCGGTGCCGGCCGGTTGGAGTTAACCGAGCGCATTACCCGGTTCCAGCGGCCGAACCGGATGGACTACCGCATCGAACAATCGAGTCCGCTCCCGGTCCGGCATACCCGAGGGGAGATCCTGTTGCGGCCTGAGGGCGATCGAACCCGGGTGACCTGGATTTCCGAAGGGCACGTGACGGTTCCGTTGCTCGGCCGGGTGCTGGACAGGGTGGCTGAGCGCAGCTTCACCAAGGCCTTTCGTTCGCTGCTCAAGGCAATTGAGCGGCTGTAGGCCGGGGCGTTTTTGCCTGACCAACGGTCCAGCGCTATTGTGCTCTGACTCTTAAATAGACTCGCTGCCGGCCAGCAGCAGGTTGTATGACAGGGAGGTTGTTGTGAGTAATCGCGATTCCGAGCGCCCATCCCGGGTTCGAATGATCGGTCTTATTCTGGGCCCACTGTTCCTGCTGATTACTCTGGCCCTTCCGGCACCCGAGGGCATGATGCCGCAAGCCTGGGCGGCACTCGGGTTGATGTTGCTGATGGCGGCTTGGTGGGCCACCGAGGCCATTCCCATTCCGGCCACGGCCTTGGTGCCGATTGTCCTGATTCCGGCGCTCGGGCTGGGGGACGTTCAGAGTGCCACCGCCCCCTATGCCCACCCCATAATCTTCCTGTTCCTGGGCGGTTTTACCCTGGGCCTGGCGATGCAGCGCTGGGACCTGCACCGGCGCATCGCGCTGCTTATCCTCAAGCGCGTGGGTTACCAGCCGCGCCGTCAGATCGCAGGTTTTATGATCGCCACGGCCTTCCTGAGTATGTGGGTGAGCAATACCGCCACCTCCATCATGATGCTGCCGATTGCGCTCTCGGTGATCGCCATGGTGGATTCGTCCAACGAGGAGGGGGTGCGTCGATACGCCACGGCGTTGCTTCTGGCCATTGCCTACTCGGCCAGCGTTGGCGGCATTGCCACGTTGATTGGCACACCGCCCAATGCCTTGCTGGCGGCTTACCTGAGCGAACACCAGGGTATCTCCGTCGGCTTCGCCCAATGGATGCTGCTGGGTGTTCCGGTCTCTGTGGTGATGCTGGTTTTGATCTGGGGCTGGCTCAGTCGTCGGGATTTCGGGCTGGGCCATCAGGCGGGCAGCGTGGACACGATCAGGGACGAACTGGGCAACCTCGGGCCGCTGCAAAAGGGTGAAAAGCTGGTGGCCATGGTGTTTGCCATCACGGCTGCGGCCTGGATATTCCGGCCGCTGCTGGCGGATGGGCTGATGCCCTGGCTCAGTGATACGGGCATTGCCATCGCGGCCGCCATCGCCATGTTCCTGATTCCGGTGAACCTCAGTAGGCGTGAGTTTTTGCTGGAGTGGGCGACGGCGCAACGCATTCCCTGGGGCGTCTTGTTGCTGTTCGGTGGCGGGCTTGCCATGGCGGGGGTGATCAGCAGTTCGGGTCTGGCGGAATGGATTGCGCAGTCGCTGTCAGCGGCGGGGCAGTTGCCGACGGTGGCGATCGTGGTGCTGGTGGTTGGCGTCATTATTTTTCTCACCGAAGTGACCAGCAACACCGCCACGGCGGCGGCGTTTCTGCCTCTGCTGGGAGCCCTCGCGGTGTCTCAGGACATGCCGGTGCTTCTGCTGACGGTGCCGGCGGCCATCGCCGCCAGTTGTGCCTTCATGATGCCGGTGGCGACACCGCCCAATGCCATTGTGTTTGCCAGCGGGCACATGCAGATCTCGGACATGATCCGTGCCGGATTTGTCCTGAATATTCTGGCAATCATCGTGGTGACACTGCTCAGCTATGGCTTGCTGGGCTTTGTCTTTACTCTGCAATGAACGGCAATGAGCCGCGTTGCTTGATTTCTTTGCGTGTGCCCTGATGATTCTCATACTCACGCAATCAGAGGCGAATCCCACATGACTGACATCCGACACCTGGTGTGCCCCCATTGCCACAAAACGAATCGTGTGCCGGTAGAGAAACTATCCGCAGGCGGCAACTGTGGCGCCTGCAAACAGCCCTTATGGCCGGGTAAGGTGCTGGAATTGTCGGAGCAGAACTTTGCGGCTCACACCGGGCGCAGCGATGTGCCGGTGCTGGTGGATTTCTGGGCCAGCTGGTGTGGCCCCTGTAAAGCGATGGCGCCTCAGTTCGAACTGGCGGCCAAAGGCTGGCAGGGCAAAGTGCGCTTCGCCAAGCTGAACACCGAACAGGCCCCGGGGCCGGCCGGTCAGTTTGGCATTCGCAGCATACCCACCCTGATTCTGTTCCAGAACGGCCGCGAAGTGGCACGCCAGAGCGGTGCCATGAATCAGGCGCAGATCAGTCAGTGGTTGCAGTCGAGCGGCATTCGCTGAAACACCAGTAGCCGGTTATTGGCGGGCATCGCGACGTTGTTCGCCAGGGTCAGCCCGGCCGCGTCCGCCAGCTCGCAGAGGTTTTGCAGGTCCCGGATGCCCATATGCGGTGCCCGGGCTCTCAGGTATTGATCAAACTGCCGGTTGCTGTCACTGGAATACTGGCCCCGATCGTTGAACGGGCCGTACAGACAAAAGGCTCCGGACTTTGGCAGGTGTTCACCGATATGGATGAACATCTGTTCGACTTCATGCCACGCCATGATGTGGGCGGTGTTTGCTGAGAATACCCAGGTGAAGGATTCAACGGGCCAGTCGGCAGTACTCACGTCCAGCTCAATCACGGGCAGGATGTTGGGCAGCGAGGCCTGTTCCAGCCTGGGACAGCACAGATCAGCCGCATCCGGATGGTCGGTCGGTTGCCACTGCAGGTGGGGCAGGGCTCTGGCAAAATGCACGGCATGCTGCCCGGTTCCCGTGCCCACCTCCAGCACCGTTCCTGGTGCATCGAAGATTTCACGCAGCCTGGCCAGGATCGGGTCTTTGTTGTTCTCGCACGCTTGAGAAAAGGGTAATTCGGTAGGCATAGGTTTAAATCACAACAAGCCGACTCAATGCCTCGGGTTACTGTTACCAGAAGACGGGTCGTCATCCGATGAGTTGTCGTCCGGAGTGAGGTAGTAATCCTTTTTCTCAAAGGTCGTCAGTTCCGGGTTTTCGGCGTTGTTACTGCGACGGCCCCGGTTAAGCCAATAGGCCAAAGCCACGACGATAATAATCAGTATGATCCACTTCATGCCGGCATTCTCCGCGCAGTGATGACGCCCCTATTGAGGACTGTGTTGGCGGTTTCGTCAACCCGGCGAGTACCGCTTGAGGGGGAGGATAGCCTGGCTCCGGGTGCTACGGGCCCCGCCCGAACATGGCGTCCTGGATCAAGGGTTCTAGAATCAAACTCCACAAAAAAAGGCAGCCAGAGGCTGCCTTTTTTCATCACGTTTTGGCTGTTATTTACAGGCCAATAACGTTTTCTGCCTGCGGGCCTTTCTGGCCCTGGGTCACGGTGAACTCAACTTCCTGGCCTTCGGCCAGAGTTTTGAAACCGCCACCCTGAATTGAGCTGTAGTGAACAAAAACGTCCGGGCCACCTTCACGAGTGATAAAACCAAAACCTTTTGCTTCGTTGAAGAACTTAACGTTGCCTGTAACTGTAGACATAATAAATATCCTGAAATTAATCATCATGGTGCCGTCAAGCGATCGTTGTGATCGTTGATCAGCGATATGCGGGAAATAAAAAAACGGGCAGGATCAAAAACAGGACAAGAGGTGTGTCAACACAAAAGGTCTTATTCGTGAGATGCTTTGCTAAATCGTTTCCAACGAACGAGACAGTACGCTAATTAACCGCCACTGCATAGCAAAGTTTTCAGTTATTTGTTCAAACCCTCCCCATTCGCGAAACGGGGACCTGCTTCCCTTCCAAAAGTGATGCATTTCTTGATTTAGATCATTCGGATGACTCCCTTCGGGCTCTCACGCCCAAAACCTGTGGCTTTGGACTACAGTGTATTGGGCTGTGAAATGGCTACTTTTTCACACCGGCTCGGTGGCTGGCACCAAATACGGACTTGATGGCGGCAGAGTTATGGAATTAGAACAATTAAATGCCATAGAGCGCGCAACCCGTTACGGGCGCGCCGAGGTTTTCCGCTTCGGCCTGGCGGTGTTATTTATCGCAGGGATCATGTTGTATGTCCGCTCCATCGGGGCGGATGCTCCGAACATGGTCATTCTGGTCGCGGCTGCCATGATTGGCGGCTACATGGCGATGAACATCGGGGCTAACGATGTTGCCAATAACGTGGGGCCGGCGGTCGGCTCCAAAGCGCTTACCCTGGCCGGCGCCATCGCGATAGCAGCGATCTTTGAGGCCAGCGGTGCACTGATCGCCGGCGGCGATGTGGTCAGCACCATCAAAAAGGGCATTATCGATCCCGCGCTGATCGGCGATTCCGATACCTTCATCTGGTTGATGATTGCTGCACTGCTTGCCGCGGCGCTCTGGTTGAATGCGGCGACTTACGTCGGTGCGCCGGTTTCCACCACCCATTCCATTGTGGGTGGCGTCATGGGGGCGGGCATCGCAGCCGGTGGTGTGGACATCGTGGATTGGGGCCAGTTCGGCCAGATCGCTGCAAGCTGGGTCATATCACCGGTACTGGGCGGCGCTATCGCCGCACTGACCCTGTACCTGATCAAGCGCCGCATTACCTATCAGCGGGACATCGCCAGCGCTGCCAAATACAACGTGCCGCTGTTCGTCGCCTTCATGGCCTGGGCATTTGCCACGTATCTGGCGATCAAGGGGCTGGGCAAAATCGTCGACATTGGCATGCTGCCAGCGGTGGTGCTGGGTGCGATCATCGGCCTCATTGTCTGGTGGCTGACGAAATGGTTTATCGCCCGTCTCCGAACCGAGGTGGAGAACAGCAAAGCGGGCGTCGATGGTCTGTTTACCTTCCCGCTTATTTTTTCTGCGGCGCTTCTGAGCTTCGCGCACGGGGCCAATGACGTTGCGAACGCGGTTGGCCCGCTGGCCGCAATCAATGAGGCGGTTCTTCAGGGCGGCGTCGCGACGAAGGCCGCGATTCCTACCTGGGTCATGCTGGTGGGCGCGCTCGGGATCGCGCTTGGCCTTGCCTTGTTCGGCCCCAAGCTGATCCGCACCGTCGGTTCTGAGATAACAGAGCTCGACCGCATGCGGGCCTTCTGCATCGCCATGGCGGCGGCGATTACGGTCATCATCGCGAGCCAGCTTGGCCTGCCCGTGAGCTCCACTCACATTGCCATCGGTGGGGTGTTTGGCGTCGGCTTTCTGCGCGAGCACCTGAAAACCACCTACCGCAGGAAAATTGACGAGATTGAGGCACACCATGCCGGACAAGACCGGGCAATCGTAGAGCGCTTGTTGGAGGAGTTCAATGCGGCCTCGTTCGAAGAGAAAGGAAGAATTCTTGAGGATCTTAAACAGAAGAACGGCCATGCTGCGCCGATTTCCAAAAGCGAGCGCAAGGGCCTGAAAAAGGTGTATCGGCAGGAGCTCGTCAAACGCTCGGCGGTGTTCAAGATCGTGGCAGCCTGGTTGATTACGGTACCCTTGTCGGGTGCTCTTGCTGCGGTTCTGTTCTTTACCATCCGCGGGATGCTGCTTCCCTGAGACGTGGGGATAAGGCGCGTTTCAACCGCGCTCGTCCGTGTTGTCAGAGTCGGGTTTGAGCTCTTTGATCAGCTCGCGCAGTTTGGCGAGTTGTGCCTCAACGACGCGCAGGCGAACCTCAGTCTGGGCGGGTGTTTCCTCTGAAGAACCGGAACTGAGCCTGTCCTGGTATTTTGCCTGCTTCTTCTCCAGCGCCTGTTCGAGGCGCTCGAGCTCTTCAAGCTTGGGAGAGTGCCCTCTGTCGTGTTTGCCCAGGGCTTCGTCAAGCTTTGCTACCAAGTCTTTGAACCCCATTTTACCGGTCCCTCCACAGTTGAATATCTGTCATCCCTGGCAAGTCAGCCGGTGACCCCAGCCTGACCTTCATCACTCACTGACAATGCTTCGGTTGTCCGCGCCGCTTCCACATCGAGTGCGGTAAGTAGCTCGCGGGTCGCCGTCAGAATCGCATCGACGGTTTCGCTGGCATAGGCGGAATCGTTGAGAAGCGATGTCGCCATGGCAGAGTCGATGCGTTTCGTACCCAGCAGCCTGGTGACTCGCGCGACCATGGATTCCCGGTCCACCCGGGCACGAACGGCGATTTCGTCAAGCTCAAGTATGGCTGTGCTGGGGTCTTCAAACTGGCCCTCGTAAATGCGATGGGTCTCGCGAAGCACCATCGCCACTCTCAGCCGCAGATCATTGTATTCGTTACGAATGGCGGAATTATGACAGGCCAGGTAGGTCGTAAGGTTCTTGCGCAGGTGTTTAACGTGCTTGATGGCTTCCACCATCTCAGCGGCGGCGTGCTGCAGTCGGTACAGGGATTCGGTGGCACTGGGCGGGGTCATTTGTGCCATCCGGCCGGAAATGAAATCCAGGATGGCGTTGTAGAGTTCTTTGACCCGATGCCGGTAGACGAGATCGATATCAATGTCGATGAGCTCCCGACTGTTGTTGATCATCGACTCCAGATCATCGCTGGCGGAAATGTGTTCTCGGTGCAGGTGCAGGCCGTGGGCGAGGATGACGAAGGCCTGGTCGAACAGGTGCCAGACCTCCCTGCGAACGGCTGCGTTGGCGCTATCGGGAGTATCCATCGCAGCCGGATTCAGGTATTTCGGCCTCGCTACAGCCTCTTCTGGTGGCTCCGGTAACCAGCGCTCCAGCGCGCGGGTCAGCTGGGAGATCACAGGTAACATGACGGCGACACCGAGGCAGTTGAACAGGGTGTGGAACAGGGCCAGCTTGACGGTGTAATCGTCGTCAGCGATGGACATCAGCGCCGACAGGCTGTCGACGGTCCAGCGCAGCGGTTCGATCAGGATCAATGCGATCGCCGCTGTGGTCACGTTGAACAACAGATGGGCGCCCGCCAGACGTTTGCCTGCGACGTTAGCGCCAAGGCCGCCAAGGACAGCGGTTACCGTGGTGCCGATATTGGCGCCGATGGCCAGGGCCAGGGCGTTCTCATAGGTGATCTGGCCTGTGGTAATGCCGGCCAGGGTGAGGGCCAGCGTTGCATGGCTTGATTGCATGATGACCGTCGCGAGAATGCCGAGCCCGGTATACACGATCAGCCCGATTACGCCAGTCATCGCGTATTCTCGCAGGTTCACCGCCGACTGATAGCCTTCGAATCCGTCCTTCATGAACTCGATGCCAAGAAACAGAAACCCGAGGCCAGCCAGAATTGCCCCGGTGGCTTTCAGGGTGCGGGAGCGCTGGAAGTTCATGACAACGCCGAACACCAGCATCGGCAGTGCAAAGGCCGACAGACTCATCTTCATGCCGATGGTGGCGAACAGCCAGGCGCCAGTCGTGGTACCGAGGTTGGCACCAAAAATGATGCCGATGCCGCTGATCAGGGGCAGCAGGCCAGCACTCAGAAAGGAAATGGTGATGACCGATACCAGAGAGCTGGACTGCATGATCGAGGTACTGACAATGCCAAAACCGACGCTTTTGGGGATCGTATCCGTGGTTCCCTGCAACAACCTTTCCAAAAAACCACCGGTGAACTGGCGAAAGCCGTTCTCCAGCGAGAGCATGCCGAACAGGAAGATGGCGACCCCGGCGGCGATCTGCTTGAACTCAGGGCTTGCCCAGAGCGCAAAGGCAAGCAGGCCGAATACTCCGGCGAGGGTAAATTGACGGTAGTTCATGGGCCTTCGTTTACTGTTGTTGTAATAGGTTGGGCACCAGCAAATCAGAGTGTCACATCATCAATATGGCAGGATTTTTATCAGTTATAGCTTTTGTTGTTCACAAAACGGGCGCTGCCAGCCTCGATAGTTTCACACCCAGCCGCCACCAGAGCGGTCGATGTGCGAGGCTGTCGGGGTCGATCGGCTCGGCGTGCGCGAAGTCCTGTTCGAACATCGCTTCCATCTGCGCGGCGAAGCCCTCATCCAAGATCACGGCGGCGACCTCGAAGTTGAGGCGGAAGGACCGGTTATCAAAATTGTGGGTGCCGACACTGGAGACACGATCGTCGATCAGCATGACTTTTTCATGCAGAAATCCGGGCTTATAAGCGTAGAACCGGATGCCGAGCCCGCGCAGTTCCTCGATGTAATGGAATGCCGCCAGATAGACGGGCAGGCTGTCGGGCGTGCCGGTGGTAATGATCCGCACATCGACACCGCGCAGGGCGGCGAGTTGCAGCGCTTTCATGACCGCTTCATCGGGCACGAAGTAGGGGGCAGACAGCCAGATGCGCTTCTGGGCGGCGCTGAGTGCAGAGACAAAAAACAGGCTGGCTTGCTCCACGTGGCCGATGGGGGCAGTGGGCAGTATCATCACCTGCTGATCGGCCCCGGTAGCCGGTGTCGCTTCCCATTCCAGTTCCGGCAGTTCCCGGGTGGCCCAATACCAGTCCCAGAGGCTTGTCAGCTGAACCTGGATCGCCGCCGGCCCTTCAATTTTCACGTGGGTGTCGCGCCAGGGGCTGAAGTCCGGGTCCAGTCCGAGGTATTCATCCCCCACATTGTGGCCGCCTACCCAGGCGACGCGACCGTCGACCACCACCATTTTCCGGTGGTTGCGGAAATTGAGCTGGAACCGGTTTCGCCAGCCCTGATTGGGTTTGAATGAGCTGACTTCAATTCCGGCGGCGCGCAAATCGTCCACGTAGCTGTCTGGTAACCCGGAGCTGCCAACCTCGTCGTACAGCACCAGAACTTTAACGCCAGCGCGCGCCCGTTCCGTCAGGGCATCCTTGACCCGCGTGCCCAGACCGTCGTCGTGGATCATGTAGAACTGGAACAGAATATACCGTTCCGCCTGGGCGATGCCCTTAAGAATGCTGTCGAAGGTGGCCTCGCCATTGATCAGCAGTTCCACCGAATTGCCTCGAACCAGGCCAAATTCGGCCAGTTTGTGGACGGCGTTGTACCAGGACGGCGCCTCGCTCCTCGGAGTTGTCCATGGTGTCAGCAGCTCGCGATAGCCATCAATGATCGGGTCGACTTCATCGGCGCGCTCTTCATACGCCTCCACCATGCCCCCGAACTGGTTCCGGCCGAACACCGCGTATGCCGGCACGGCGATAAAGGGCATGGTCACCAGTGAGACCGTCCAGGCCACCGCACCGGTTGACGTGCGTGTGGTCAGCGCAGCATGCATCGCCATGATGATCCCCATGACGTAAAAGCCGGTGACTAGCAGTCCAATCATGCCTTTTCTCGTAAGTCTCAACGTATTGAGTCCGTCCGTGGCGGTGGGCTGGTTGCTTTGCGAGGCCTGCCTTAAAAGGTAGCTGAAAAGCGCCGGAAGGCCACCTGACGGGCAGGGAGCTAGGGCAGGCCCTGCGCGAGCAACTCCTGCACCATGCTGTAACTCAGACCCCAGATGCAGTAATCCTGGTACCGGCAACAGGGCATGTTCAACGTGCCCAACGGCGTGCGCCAGGGCCGCCTGCCCTGGTTCTCCTCGGCGGCCAGGAAGTCGAGGGGCACCCAGACCAGGTGCTCAACCTCGTGGTTGAGCGTCACGGCTTTCGGGCCTTTCCATTCGTAGAGGTAGGGGGTGACGACCATTGGTCGCCAGCGGCTATGGTGGCGGGTTATCAAGTCGGAAAGGCGGGCCCGGAAACGGCCATGGCGACCCAGGTCGAGGCCGGTCTCTTCCAGGGTTTCCCGTTCGGCGGTGGCCCGGGGGCTGGCGTCTTCCGGTTGCATGCGGCCGCCTGGGAAGGCCATATCCCCGGACCAGGGATCGCCTTCCCGCCGGGCGCGCTGGATAAACAGCAGCTGTGTGCCGCTGTTATCCGTCCGCCGGTAGATCAGCGCCACGGCGGCCCGGGTCATGCGACGCCGGAACGGGATCTCCCGGGGTCTCAGGCTCCAGCGGTTTGAGGGTGCGGAACGGTGTCCTCTATTGCCTGCCAAGCCGCTGCTCAGGCGAAGTCATAGTCGCCGCCTTTTTCCAGGGCCCGTTGGTAGGCAGGTCTGGCGTGCACCTTCTCTACCCAGGCGGTGATGCTCGGTCGGCTGGTGCCGACGATACCCCGTGCGACGGAGGCCTCCAGCGGGAAGCTCATCTGGACATCAGCGGCGCTCAGGTTATCCCCCAGAAACCAGGTGTTTCTGGCCAAGTGGGCTTCGACGAAATCCAGGTGGGTTTTGATCATTGGGCCAATGAATACCTGGTTGGTTTTGTCGGCAATGCCTTTCGCTACCGGCTTGATGAAGAATGGCATCGGGCTGGTTTTCACCTTTTCGAACACCAGACGCATCACCAGTGGGGGCATCAGGGAGCCTTCGGCGTAATGCAGCCAGTAGGTGTAATCCAGCCACGCCTGACCGCCGTTGGGGGGCAGCATGGTGTCTTTGCCGTAAGTGTGGGCCAGGTACTCGATGATGGCGCCGGATTCGGCCACCACCAGGTCGCCGTCGGTGATCACCGGCGACTTGCCGAGCGGGTGAATCTTCTTGAGGCTGTCAGGGGCCAGCATGGTTTTGGGATCACGTTCGTAACGCTGAATCTCGTAGGGCACCCCCAGCTCCTCCAGCATCCAGAGCACGCGTTGCGAGCGGGAATTGTTGAGGTGATGAACGGTAATCATGCAGAACTCCTTGTGCATCAAAAGAATGGGCAGGGTAGCAGAGTAGGGTGCAAATGATTGTTTGGTTCACTTTCCGTGTGTTGTGGGTCGCTTTTTTGGAACAAAAGCATGAGCCTGGGCTCCCTAGAGCAAGCCTGATCGAATCAAGTCAAAGGTGTCCAGAATCCGGGCGACGAACTGGTCTTTCGGGCGGAAGCTGGTCCGGGTGCGGTCCGCGAAGTCCCTTTGCAGGTGATCCAGCAGCTTGTGCAGACGCCGGCGATGCAAGCCAACGACCGCCTGCACCGGATCGAAGATCATGCCCGACAGGGCCGCAAACGCCGACAGCGTCCCCATTACGACCAGCAGTGCGCCGGCGGTGGTTGCCACTGATGGTTCGGGAGGGAACCAGCTGTAGTACCAGGTGCCGATGGTTTCACCCAGGATGAAGTCCCGCGCGGCCAGGGCCTTGGCTAGCATCGCCGCCAGCACCATGCCAATGCCAATTCCGCCGGGGGTGAACTTCTGGAAGGCAAACGCACCGAGCACGGTGCAGGAAATGCTGTTGGTAATATCGGCCGAGGCGGTGCGGGTCACCCGGTACTGGCTGAGAGCGTCCGAGATCAGTGGTTCAATGGTTGTGGTGAACGCCCGATGATCAACCGGCTCGCGGCAATGGCGGGCATAAACCGCCTCCAGCGCTTCAATCAGATGACGCTCCAGCAACGAGCCTTGCGCACCGTTGTTCAGCAGGTCCATCAGAATCAGGTCCGAGATGTGCTGCTGTACCGTGGTGGTGAATCCGGCCGGCACCCGATCGGCCAAGCTATGCAGCCAACCCAGCCGGCGTCGGCCCTGCGTCAGTAATTTTAACAGGCATGCCAGTGCGAAAAAGGGTGCCCAGAGCAGATTTGCCGGTGCCTTGAGCATGTCCCAGCCCAGTGCTTTCCGGTTGGTGGCGATGGCGCCGGGGTAGCGGAAATGCCGGTCGATGAACCCTGGAATCCGTGCCCGGCAGTCGTCGAAATAGCGTTCGACCCCTGTGCCAATGGCCTGCGTGATTTCGGCGTTCGGGATGGTTTGCGGGGGTGGCGTAACAACGGGCATAGTGGCGCGTATCTACAGCAAATGAGTGGCGGGTGTATTAAACCGTAATCCAGATAGACCGGCCATAAGGCAAACAGGAGTAACGAATCATGAATCTGAAAACCCTGCAGGAAATCGTTGCAGAAACCAAGGCTTCTGTGCATTGCTTGACACCCCAGGCGGCCAGAGAGCTGCTGGCCAATAACGCTGATGCCCTTGTCATCGATGTGCGTGAGCCGGGTGAAGTGGCTGAGAAACGTGTCGCCGGCACCATCAATATTCCGCGCGGCGTGCTGGAAATGAAAATTACTGAGCACACCACCGATCCGGACCGGCCCATCCTCCTGCACTGTGCCACCGGTGGCCGGGCAGCGCTGGCCGCAGCATCTCTCGAACGCATGGGTTTTAACAGCGTCAGTGTGATTGATTGCAGCTGCGATGACCTGATCGCCCATCTGGGGGACGCTTGAGATTCGGTCAGTGTGCCAACGGTTGAGGTGTGTCGAAATATTAAACAGATGGTAGCGGCCTGACGTAGATGGCGTGTGTCGACGACTGATAAGGGAATGATTTAGCGACATAAAAAAATGTCGGTTTATGGCTGGTGCAAAACTTGCTTCTGGTAGCCGTGAGGTGGAATGACAACAAGAATCGAAATTTCACCGCGATAAACGAATTCGAAGGCCGCGCACGGCTAAGAAGTTTCGACTTCTCTGTGAAGCAAGAAAAAGGACAGCGCAATGCAACAACTCAAAAGAGCCTTAGCCTTAAGCTCCTTACTCGCGTTGGGGGCGACGTCAGCAAACGCGACCATGATCATTTTCGATGGCAACAACGGCGGTACACCGAAAATGGGCATCGTTGAGACGGCAACCGCCGCGAATTCGGGTAACCCGGATCGCTACGGCATGGTGTTAGAATTCAATGACTTTGATGTGTACGGTGGGCGCTCGGTCGGTGATAATTTGAACACTGGGTCCTTTCTTCGGGGAGACATACTCCTTACGACCGTCGATCAGGATTTGAGCCCCAATCACGGCGGCCTGGGTGTCTGTTCAGAGAGCCCTACCTGCGCGGGTGATTCGGATAGCTTTTCATCAAACTTTGGCAGTGATCCCGGGAAAGATGAAGTCCTGTTTTTCGACTTCATGTCCGCAGTGACGGTGGATACCTTCTGGCTGAACGGGGATCACAGAGAGACGGTAGACGGGGTCCTTGGCGGAGACATCAAGAACTCTGCGAATGCCCTGTTCAATGTTTACGTAAGTTCCGACAAATCCACGTACATGAACATCTTCCCCGATCAGGTTCAGCCTACTGACCTGGAATACATTGCTACCGGTCAGACCATGTCTTACCAGTACTGGGCAATTGCGGCGTCGGGCTGGGATCCGCACAGCAGCTACGTTGAAGCCATCTCCTATGTGCCCGAGCCAGCGGCGCTTTCACTGCTTGGTCTTGGCCTGCTTGGTTTGAGCGTCAGGCGTCGGCGGAGCAAGGCGTAAGCCGATCTCGGTCTGAAACACCTTTGTTAGAGTTGAGGCTGCCCCACCGGGGCAGCCTTTTTTGTTGCCAACCCAAGCGGCGTTGTCGTCTGGGTATCTGTTTGGTTCAGCTTCGATGACGGACCGCCAGAGCGTGGCGCTTCAGATCTTTGATGATTTCAGGCACCTTGAGCGGCAGCAGGTCCCGGGCGGTTTTCAGCAGGTTGATGAGGAGATTCATCCGTTTGTGCCAGAGCAGCCGCCCAACTCGGTTCTTCATCGGGTAATAGCCTTCCATGCACAGCTCGTCCACGCATTTGGCGTTGTTGGTCTGGCTGTATCGGCTCAGGTCCAGCGGTACCGCGATATCTGCCTTTTTCAATTGTTTGCGCGTATTGAAGTCAATGCCGATGTTGATGGCGTTGCTGATCACATCGAAGGTGTCTTTCGGTTTCGGGTAGCGGCTGACATGGCTCAGGTCCACGGCCACGGTAATACCGGCGCCCATGCGCTTCAGTGGCGAAATCGGCACATTCTCAACCAGCCCGCCGTCCACCAGAATCCGGCCGTCGATCTCCACCGGCACATACAGGCCCGGCACGGCCATGGACGCACAAACGGCATCCGCCAGGTTCCCCTTGCGGAAGATCAGCTGTTCTCCGGTTTCGATATCCGTGGCGCAGATAGCGAGGGGAATATGGGCGTCTTCGATGCGGCAATCCCCGAGATCCCGCTGGATCATTTCCCGGATCGGTTGGGTGCTGAACAGGCCGCCGCGCTCCAGGGTGAATTTGGTGATCTTGGAAAGGTTCAGTGTGGAGCCAATGGACAGGATGGAGTCGATCGGGCGTCCGAAGGCGTAGTAGCTGGCCACCAATGCCCCGGAGCTGGTGCCGGCGATGCAGTGAATCGGGATCTGTTCTTCTTCGAAGGCTTTCAGCACCCCTATGTGAGCGATGCCCCGCGCTGCACCGCCGCCAAGGGCCAGGCCGATTCGGGTATTAAAGGGATTGAACTTCATGTACCGGCGCCTGCTGTGTTGTGAAAGGGGAATCCGAACGAGCGATTCTAAATGATTGCTACAGGTCGACAAACCTTGGAACCAGCATCAGCCCAACGCCCACGGCGATCATTGTGTAGACATTGGTCATCAGGTAAGGGTACAGAATCAGCGCAAAGCCGCTCCAGCGTGCGGCCATGTTTGACTGTCGTCGGCCGTAAACCAGGTAGCCAATGCCAACGGCGCTGAAAACCAGCCCCGATACCAGTAATGCGGTGTCCATAGCGGGTAATTCCAGTTCGTTGCCCGTATGCTGGATAGGCTGCTTCGAGACGCACCGGAATTCAAGGAATTAGGCCGCAGAATGCACGAAACCGGGCGCCGTTCACAGTGACGCCGTTTTGACGGCGAACCGGGGGCGTTTTACGGTATGAACGTGTTCCGGCTGACGTTAGGGAGAGATTGGCCATGGGTACATTGCTGACGATTCTTGCGGTGCTGTTCATTGCTCTGATCGTAATTATTCCGCTGCTGGAAAAATACGCGGCCAGGGGCGGCGAGCCGAAGAACTATGGCCATCTCACGCGCTGGTTTATTCCGCTGATGATGCTGATTCTGGTGTTGCAGTTCTTGCGGCACGTTTTCGGCTGAAGCACATGGCATCCATGTCATAGCTTGAGGCGGCCACCTCTCAGGCTGAGCTTCTTCATTGCCGCGTATTTGAAGCCAGCGGGCACAGCTTCTAGGCTCGGGGAACTGGTTGTTAAATACTCAGCCCCGGAGACGATACCGTGAAGTCGGTCTCAAGCCTCGGATTTGCCCTGTTTGGAGCGGCGCTGACCGCGATCAGTTATGGCCTGGCACGCTTTGCCTTCGGTCTGTTCGTGCCGCCGATCCGAAGCGAACTGGAACTGACGCCCCGCCTGATCGGTATTATTGGCTCGCTGCCACTTATCAGTTTCCTGCTGGCCTCGCTGGTCGCGCCGTGGGTGGCGATTCGTCTGGGTGCCCGCAACGCTGCGGTTATATCCGGTAGCTTTGGCGTTGCAGGACTGGTGCTGATCAGTCAGTCCACCGGTGCCTTGTCTCTCGGCGTGGGCGTCTTCGCTTGCGGCATCTGCACTGGCCTGATGATGCCGGCATTGACGGCGGCCATGCAGGTGCTGGTGGACCGCTCGGTGCACGGACGGGTCAGCTCGATCATGAACGCCGGCACCAGCGTGGGGGTCGCCCTGGCGGTGCCTGCGGTGTTGTTCCTCGCCGGCATCTGGCGTTCCGCCTACATGGCGTTTGCCGCCCTGGCTGTGGTTGGGGTAATCGCCGCCTGGTTTGTGATTCCTTCCGTGTCGCGGGTGACGCCATCCGATGCCGCCCCGCCAAAGCCGATCAGTGCCCTGCAGTGGTGGCGCCTCCTCAGGCTGTCCTTGTTTGCCTTCGCCATGGGATTTGTGTCGGCCCCATTCTGGATATTCGCGCCTGATCTTGTCGTCAATCTCGGCGGCTTGCCCGGCAGTGAGACCGGTTGGCTCTGGCTCGCCGTGGGTATTGCCGGGCTGGGCGGCGCTGTGGTGGCCGACCTTGCAGATCGCAACAATCCCCCGATCACCCAGGCGCTGATGCTGATGATGCTGGCGGCAAGCCTGGCCCTGCTGGCGGCGAGTCCGGGACAGATTGTGCTGGCGGCGTTCTCGGCACTGGTGTTTGGCCTGGCTTACATGAGCCTGACCGGGCTGTACCTGATGACGGGCATACGGCTGTTACCCGGCCGGCTATCCATGGGCCCCGTTCTGCCGTTCATGGCGGTGTCGCTGGGGCAGGCGTCGGGCTCGCCGCTCGTGGGGCTGCTGGTGGACAACCTTGGGTATAGCACTGCGTTTGCGGCCTTTTCCGTCTTCGGCATCGTGGTGGCGCTGTTGTCACCACTGTATCCGCACTACATCGACTTCGGCACCGAGGAGCCTGAGGACGAGGAAACCGGCCTGCAGGCGGCGTACGACTACCAGCTCCAGGATGAAGAAGGCGAACCGTACACCTACGACACCGAGGACAGCGAAAGCGCTTCGAGCGATAACACGCCGCTGACTCAGGCCAGATAGAACCGTCGAACGCCATCCAGCAGCCGCTCGACATCCTGCCGGCTTACATCCAGGTGCGTCACCAGGCGGATCGGATCGCCCGCCGTGATCAGGATGTCCTGTTTGGC
The DNA here is from genome assembly GCF_017301335.1 of Marinobacter salinisoli. Lineage (NCBI taxonomy): Bacteria > Pseudomonadati > Pseudomonadota > Gammaproteobacteria > Pseudomonadales > Marinobacteraceae > Marinobacter > Marinobacter salinisoli. Next base: position 3,667,922 of record NZ_CP071247.1, on the reverse strand, counting down.
GAGGTAGTCACGCAGTTGCGCGGATTTGCCGGACTTGCATCGGGCGTAGACGATGTTGGTCTGGGTGCTGGCTGGGTTGACCTCCAGTTGCGGCAGCTCGCTCAGGGCGTTGCTCAGGTACCGGGCGTTGTCGTGGTCCTCGTGCAGCCGGAGCGGCCCCTGTTCCAGGGCGATTTGCGCGGCCGCCGCCAGAATCCCCGCTTGCCGCATACCGCCGCCCACCATCTTGCGAAGCCGGGTCGCCCGATCGATAAAACTCCGTGAACCGAGCAGCAAAGACCCGACGGGCGCGCCCAAGCCTTTCGACAGGCACACGCTGACCGAATCGTAGTGCCGGGTTATCTCTGTCACGTCACAGTTGGAGTTCACGGCGGCATTGAATACCCGGGCGCCATCCAGATGCAGCAGCAATCCGTGTTCGTCGCAGAAGGCGCGGGCCTCGCGCTGGTAGTCGAGGGACAGCACTTTGCCGCCAATGGTGTTTTCCAGTGAGAGCAGGCGAGTCACCGCAAAGTGAAAGTCGTTGGCCTTGATGGCGGCGCGGGCTTTATCCAGGCAAATGCTGCCATCCGTTTCGTTCTCGATCGGCTGAGGTTGCACACTGCCAAGCACAGCCGCACCACCGCCTTCATAGCGGTAGTTGTGCGCCGACTGGCCGCACAGGTATTCGTCGCCCCGGCCACAGTGGCTCATGATCGCCAGCAGGTTGGCCTGGGTGCCGGTGGCGGTAAAGAGTGCCGCTTCAAAACCAAAGCGTTCGGCTGCGAAGGCTTGCAGGCCGTTCACGGTAGGGTCATCACCGTAAACATCATCGCCTACCTCGGCGCGTGCCATGGCGTCGCGCATTTCCCGGGATGGCCGGGTGACTGTGTCACTGCGGAAATCGATCATGAGAGTACTGCCTTGTAATTAATCTGGTTTGCGGCATTCTACAGGGCACTGAATCGACAGAATAGGAGACCCATCATGGCGGATTCATCACTCAAGGAACAACTGAACAGCGCGGTAAAGGATGCAATGCGCAACAAGGAAAAAGAGCGTCTGGTGACGCTGCGCATGGCCCAGGCCGCGGTTAAGCAGATCGAGATCGATGAGCGCCGTGAGCTGGGCGACGAAGACGTGCTGAAAGTTCTGGACAAGATGCTCAAGCAGCGTCGCGATGCGGCCAGTCAGTACGACGACGCCGGCCGTCAGGAGCTGGCGGATAAGGAACGGGCGGAAATGGCCATTATCGAGGAATTCATGCCCGCGGCCCTGGGCGATGACGAGCTGGAGACGTTGATTCGGGCCGCCATCAGCGCTACCGACGCCCAGGGAATGCAGGACATGGGGCGTGTGATGAATGAGCTGCGGCCTCAGGTCACGGGCCGCGTTGATATGGGCCAGTTGAGTGGGAAAGTTAAAGCCGCTTTAGTCGGTTAATGGCGCACCTCGGGCGTTAATGCTCGGCGGCAAACATGCCCGGTCGCGCCGCTCATGAATTTGTGTTGATGCCCGGGCGGCAGTTGTGCGCAATTATACCCCACATGTAGCTAGTTCTTTTTCGACATTCCGATGGAGTGCGGATACAATTTTTTCCACGGCTTTGCGCTCAGATTCTTGGAACACTCCGTCGGCGTAAGCGATCGCCACCGTTAATTGAATTGTAAGTCTGCTTAATTTGTCTTTTCTCCGAAGTGGTGCGAGCACCTTTAAGACCTCTTTCTGGCGATGATCAGCATCTCCACTACGCCACAGATCGGTCTGATTAAGCATGTCTTCCATCCCTGTCTCGATTTGGAAATCCAGAATATTATGCTCGGCCAATTTGCCTAGGGTGTTACGAAAAACTTCGCGCTCCGTATCGTCCACTAGGCCATCTGCAATCGCTGTCGCTGCGGCTGCGGTTACAAGGGCGCTACGCAATTCATCTCGTTGCAATTTGCCAGCTTCGATTCGTAACGCTTGGCGGTGATTGTCAATAAAGCGGGAAATTCGCTGTGTGGGGGAACTGTAGCGGCTGGTACGGAACCAGTGGGGAACTAGCAAACCATTCAATAAGCCAGCCGCGAGACACTGTGAAAGAAGTTCAAACACGTCTAGGAGGCTGTATACTGGGGGGGTGCCTGGAGGCTGTCCTTGGGGGGGCGATTTCGTTGCATTGCCTTCGAAGATAAAGAGGCCATACATGGCCATAAAAGTGATGCATCCGGCTAAAATCATAATGACTGCTAATAGAGTACCGTCTGCGATGCGTTGCTGGATGGTTGACCATTTCTGCCAGTCGATATCGCATACGAAGGCGACTCCGAAACCCATTGCAAAAGAGAGGAAGAGATAGGGGTAGGACCAGAATAGGTTTCTAAGTAGCTCTTCAAAAGCCTCGTCGTAGGTGCCACCTTCAAATGTGTAACGGGTGAAGCGTAATGCTGAAATGACCAGAAGGCTTGCGGCAACGGCCAATAAACCGGAAGCTAGATAACCGGCCCAAGGCCTTCGATGGGTTGCCTCAATGTCGGCGAATCGCCAATGCTCTTTAGGATAGATCCCTATAAATGCTGATGCTCCGTAGTTGGCAGCCATTAAAAAGCCAAGAAAGACAACCTCACCAATAGTTTCTCCTTTGGTAGCAAACTGGGTAAGCGTAAGTGATAACCCCATAAATGTCAGCATCATCAAAGCGATCAAGTTTAATAGCTGCGACGCGTTAAGGTTTTCCCGACCATCGTCTGCCAACTCAAACCCAAGTTCCTCAATCGCCTGATGTCGGGCATTTACACCTGTCTCGGAGTCAAGGACGGCATTGGCCGCGAGGCGGCATAGTTTCATGAACAGGTCTCGGCTGTCGCTGATTAACGTCTCACGAAAATCATGTTCAATTTGCTGCAATTTGCCGTCCATTTCGTGTACCCGCCGATAATAGGCAGCAAGGCGTGCACTCAAGGTTGCGAAATGCATTCTTAAGGCTTCGTAGTCACTCTCGCGGCTTAAAATAAACCGCTGATAGCGAGGTTTATCGTCGCTATGCCATCCTTTTATCTCCAAGAGAAGGGAGTATATAGCTGCCCACGTGAAGGCTGGCGAGCGACGATCTTTAAGATCATCTTCATTAAGCTGGATATCAAAAGATCGCGCCTTTCGTTCGATGTCTTCGTGCTTTGTGGGAAAGATATAATATGGAGCTCGGTACATCCGATGGGCAAGTTTCACCGCATGTCCCGGTATTTCTGCCAAATCCCAGAAAATCTGCAGTAGGCGCTGGTCGACTTTCTTTAACATGGGAAAATTTGGAAGTAACGTGGTAAAGATAAGCGCAGTTGTAATTGGGCTACGATATAACTCTCGCTTCTCTTCAATGGACTCAGCTCCACTCGGAATGTAATTGACACTGGCGTTGCCAACGAATTCTGATGAAACCGGAGTAGTTACACTTAAACTGTCCCCAACTTCTCTCTCCAGCGCCTCAATCGCTTTTTGAAAGGTTTCTGGTGTTGTTTGAGTGACCCCGCTAGATCCGCCGCTTGTTCCTTCTCCAAGCGCTGAGATTAGCCTGTCGAAAAACTCTGGAGAAACTTGAGCCGCCCCACTAGTGCCGTTCCCTGGTATTTGACCAAGATTTGAGACAACCTTGTCGTAGATTTCTGGCGCAATTTGAGCAATAACAGTAATAAGCCAGTAAACGCTCAGAAGTGCTGCGGCGTATAAGGCAAAGCAAGCAACGAATCTAAGGCGGGTGGTTGAGCAACGGTTTGACTGGGGGGTGTTATAGCGACCGTAGGCGTGCATTGCGACAAAAAGAGCTCCAAAGGCAAACTCTATAAACAGCCCAGTAGAATAATGGCCTAGCATGAGAGATTCTCCTTTTTATTTCGCTCAAAGATAGTACTGGGGCACCTTACATTCCATGTGAGGTGGTAGATTCACCGTGTTCTCTTGATTATGGTTTTCGCTACCAGTCAAGCTTGATGCACGCATAAATAGCATCCCCCAAACGCAGATCCACGGTGCCTGCCTCCAGATCCTGATATCGAACGCGGGTATCGATGCTCGCGCCAATGCCCACAACCACCGCCGGCCAGCTTTGTTTTCGATCGCTGACCCGGTAACTCAGTTCGGTTCTCCACTCGCGCAGGTAAAGCGCGCTTTCGAGTTCCCGGGTTGCATCGAGCGTGGCCCAGCGGTCACCCTCACGCGCCACCTGAAAGGCCCAGCGGTTGCCCGGGCCTTGCCAACGCAGCAAAACGGGCAGATCCACCAGCCAGTGGCCGGCCCTGCTGGTATCTTCCCAGCGCAGTCTGGGCAGCCAGCGGAAGGACCCGAAGCGATGATCGCCGCCGATCCCCAGGCTCACAGGCGGGTGCCGACCGACGGACCGAAACAGGGCAATTCGCCCGTTGATCACGTCGCTGTGAAAGTCGCGGTATTTGAACATATTGGAGGTGCCGGCGACGCCAGCCCGGGCCTCCACGCGAAAGCGTCGGTGCTGCCACTGGCCGCCGACCATGAGCCGGTGCAGGTGGCCGTTGTGTGCGGGAGCACCGGTGCGAATGCGCAGCGGTTGGTAGTCGTAGTCAAAGCCGATATCTCCGGAAGGCGCCTGACGGCGCCAGCCCAGCAGGCGTTGGGTGCGGCTGACATCAGAAGCCGAGGGCGCCTGCTCAGGCCAGGCATAGGGCTGCCATTGTCGGTACCCCAGGTAGAAACCGCTCGCGGCTTTGGCGGTGCAGGTCTGGGCCGTGGCGGCAATCAGCAGTGCCACCACAGAAAATTGCCGCAGTTGCCTCCAGCCTGTGAATTGCATGGTCTTTGCCCTACGCTTGTAGCCATACCGTGATCAGCCCAAGCGGATTTCAAGATCTATGTCCGACAAAGAGCTTCGCACCAAATCCGATAAACAGTCTATCGATCAGTTTATCCAACAGGTCCGCAACCTGCCCAAACCGGCGGCGGGCGGCAGCCCGGGACGGCTTATCTTTGCCCTCGATGCCACCGCCAGCCGGGAAGCGACCTGGGACCAGGCCTGCCACTTGCAAAGTGAGCTGTTCCTGGCGACGCGTGACCTCGGTGGCCTGGCGATTCAGCTGTGTTATTACCGGGGCTTCAGCGAGTTCAAGGCGACGGGCTTTGTCGCCGAAACCGGCCAGTTGCTGGACCTGATGAACGGGGTTGCCTGCCGCGGTGGCCGCACCCAGATCGCCCGGCTGTTGGCGCACGTTCTGAAAGAAACCCGGGCAGAGCCGGTCAGGGCCGTGGTGTTCATCGGGGACTGTTGCGAGGAACCCGTGGATGATCTGTGCCACAGCGCCGGGGAACTGGGCCTGCTGAAAACCCCGGTGTTTATGTTCCATGAAGGCAGCGATCCCCACGCCCGAGCGGTGTTTCAGCAGGTCAGCAAACTCTCTGGCGGGGCCTATGCCCCGTTTGACCGCAACAGCCCTCAGGTGCTGAAGGATCTTATGGCCGCTGTGGCGGTCTATGCTTCCGGGGGAGCCAAGGCTCTGCAGGATTTTTCCAGCCGCAGCTCCGCCGAAGTCAGGCGCCTGACCCGGCAGATCCGATAACGCCGTTGCCCATCCATTGATGATCGACCAAGACCAAGGAGTGTGAGTGCCACTGACGTTACTGCTAATTGGCCTGGGATTCATTGCCTGGGTCTGGCTGCGCGGCATGCCGGCCAGTCGGCGCAAGCAGGCCATCATGAAACTGACGTTGGTGGTCGGCATCTTCATAGTGGTATTGCTGGCCGCGACCGGTCGTCTGCACTTCGTGTTTGCCCTGCTGGCGTTTCTGTATCCCCTGCTGAGAAAAATGTTTCCCTCGTGGTTGGCGAGCCTGGCATCCGGTGACACTGGTCAGGCAAAAACCGGCCGACAGTCGCAGGTTTCCAGCGACATTCTTGAAATGACTCTGGATCACGACTCCGGAACCATGACGGGCAAGATCCTGAAGGGCTCCATGGCCGGCAGGATGCTGGCGGATCTGAGCGAGAGCGAATTTCTCGAGCTGTTACGGTACTGTCGGGCACAGGATGAAGACTCCGCCCGGTTGCTGGAAACCTACCTCGACCGCCGGTTCGGCGACTCCTGGCGCGCGGACGATGACGCCGGGAGCAGCGGAGGTGCGGAAGGGGAGGCTTCCGCTGACAGAGGCAATGGCAGCTCGAATCTGACGGAAAGCGAAGCGCTGGAAATTCTTGGTCTGGAGCCCGGTGCCAGCCGGGAAGAGATCATCCAGGCCCATCGACGGATGATGCAAAAAGTCCATCCCGATCACGGCGGCAGCAACTATCTGGCTGCCCGCATCAACGAAGCGAAGCTGCGCCTGCTAGGCTGAGGGTTCACGCTCTGCCGGTTGCCTGTATGCAGGCAGGCGCGCAGGTCGAGTCAAGCGGCGAGTCCATCCTCGATTACAGGAGATATCTGACATGAGCACCTACAAGGCAATCAAGCTGGTGAAGCGGCCTGCAGGATCCATCGGGCCGGAGCTGTTCGAGGTGGAGGAGAAAACCGTTCCAGAGCCTGCTGAGGGCGAGATTCTGATCCGGCAAACCTATATGTCCCTGGATCCGGCCATGATGGGCTGGATGAGTGAGGACACCGACAGCTACATTCCCCGGGTCGAGCTTGGTGATGTCATGCGCTCGTCGGGCATTGGCGAGGTGATCGCTTCCAAGCACCCGGACTTCAACGAGGGTGATCAGGTCATGGGGTTGTTTGGCTGGCAGGAGATGGTTCTGACCGATGGCACGGGCGTGAACAAGGTGGACAAGTCGTTGCCACCGGAAATGGTTCTTGCGGTCTTTGCCCTGCCCGGGCTGACTGCCACGCAGGGGCTGTATGGCTATGGCCATCCCAGGGCGGGGGAGACGCTGGTCGTGTCCGGTGCTGCCGGCTCTGTCGGTTCCATCGTCGGGCAGTTGGCCAAGGCCGATGGACTCAGGGTTATTGGTGTGGTCGGCACGGACGAAAAGGCGGACTGGATCGTCAACGAGCTCGGCTTTGACGGTGCGGTGAATTACAAGACCGATGATCTGGGGGCAAAGCTGGATGAATTGGCTCCGGACGGTATCGACGTCTATTTCGAGAACACCGGTGGCCCAATCCTGGATTATGTGTTCGAGCGAATGAATGCTCATGGTCGCATCGTGGTGTGCGGCCTGATTGCGGATTACACCTCGGAAAATCCGCGCCCCGGTCCCAACTGGATGCGCATCATCAAGAAGCGCTTGTCCATCCAGGGCTTTACCATGCCGGATCACTGGGACAAAACCAAAGACCTGCAGGCCAAACTCACCCCCTACGTTCAGAAGGGACAGATCAAATACCGTGCGCATGTGCTGGACGGTCTGGAATCGGCCATGAGCGGGCTGGGGTTGTTCCTGACCGGGGACAACAAGGGCAAGCTGATGGTGAAGCTCTAAGCTCGACCTCTCTCGCTGGCGCATTGGCCTGCAATGCGTCAGAGGCACATCTGAACGGCGTCGCCGATGGCCAGTTCACCCCCTTCCACCACACGGGCTGTGATACCGCCGTGCCCGCGCATGGCGTTGTAGCCGCCAGGCCCCAGGGCCGTCTCCATCTTGCTGCAGGGATGGCACAGGCCAGTGTATTCAAGCACCACGCTGCCGACCCGGAAGCGTTTCCCTTTCAGTGCCAGAAGATTCAGACCCGAGACCACAATATTGCGCCGGAACACCTCTGGCGGGATAGCCTCACGTCGCAGGCAGGAGGCGATGGCATGCAGGTGCTCTTGCTGAATCAGGGTCACCTGCCGCTTACTGGTCTCCCGGCCTTTGAACCGGTCACCTTCCAGGCCTTTGCCAGGGGTGACGGCGACCTGGTTTGGGGTGGTCATCGCCTCGCCACGAGCCGGGCGGATGCCGATCCATGCGACGCGCCCGCATTGGGGCAGGGTGTCCAGTAGGGATTGAAGTGAGGACCTATCTGACATGTTTGCTCGCTCTGTTTTAAGTGCTTGAAAGATTAGGGCAGACAGGTTATCTGTTGCCCTTTTGTCATCGCGCTCTCCGTAACCTTCATTGCGATGGACAGCTCGTTTGCTTTGATACGTTAAACAACACGCAAGGAACTAACATGCCCGCTCAAACCGTCTGGATTACCGGCGCCTCCTCTGGCATCGGCGAAGCCCTGGCCATTCAATACGCAAGGGATGGTGCCCGTGTCGTGCTCTCCGCCCGCCGCAAAGAGCAACTGGAACGGGTGGCCGGTCTTTGCCGTGATGCCGGCTTGTCGGAAGATGGCGTGCTGGTGCTCCCCCTGGACGTAACCGACTGGGCTTCCTTGCCCAAGGCAGTTCAGACCGTGCTGGATACCTTTGGCACCATCGACCTGCTGGTGAACAACGCCGGCGTGTCTCAGCGTTCGCTGTGCAAGGACACGGATATGGCGGTGTACCAGAAGCTGATGGATGTGGATGTGATGGGGCAGATCGCGCTGACCAAGGCTGTGCTGCCGCACATGCTGGAGCGTGGCTGCGGGCACCTCGCAGTGACGGCCAGTGTGGCCGGCAAGGTGGGGGTGCCCCAGCGTACCGGTTACTGTGCCGCCAAACATGCAGTGATGGGGTTCTTCGATGCCCTGCGTGCTGAAGTGGAAGGGCAGGGTATTGATGTCTCCACCATTGTGCCGGGTTTTATCCGTACCGATATTTCCCGCAATGCGCTGGCCGGTGATGGCTCGGCATTCGGCAAGGTGGATGAGGACATCGCCGGTGGCATGGATGTCGCGGACTGCGCCGAAGTGATATTCAAAGGACTGTCGGCCAGGAAGCGGGAAATCCCCGTGGGCAAGGGCAAGGAAATGGCCGCGCTCTGGATCAAGCGGGCCGCGCCCGAAGCCTTGTTCCGTATCGTTCGGGCGCGGGCCTAGCAGCCAAATCTAACGCATCGGCGCGTTACTGCGTGACTTTCGTGCGGGCCGGTGTCGTTTGCCTGACCGTGGCCTTCTTGCGCACGCGTCGCTGGGTCTGCTTGGCGGCTGGTGTTGGCGGAGCGGGTAAGTTTTTCACATAGGCCCCGGGCGCGGGTTCAATGACCGGCAGAGCTTCTTCCTCGACCTTTCGGGCTTTGACCTCGCCGCCACCGAAGTGTTCGGCCCAGGCGACCCAGTCAGGCCACCAGGAGCCCTCGAACTGCTCGGCGCCTTGCAGCCAGGACTCGGTATCCAGATCCGTGTCCTCGTTGACGTGGTAGCCGTACTTTTTCTTGTCCGGTGGGTTGATGATGCCGGCGATGTGACCGGAGCCGCCAAGAACGAAACGCACCGGCCCGCCCAGGTTGCGGGAACCCTTGTAGCAGGAGGTCCAGGGAGCGATGTGGTCCTCAATGGCCGAAGCGAAGTAACAGGGGATTTTGACCTTGCCGAGATCAATCGGAGTACCCGCCAGTTCGATTCCGCCGGGCTCCCGCAGGCGGTTATTCAGGTACATGTTCCGCAGGTAGAAGCTGTGCATGGCAGCGGGCATGCGGGTGGTGTCGCAGTTCCAGTAGAGCAGATCGAACGGGGCGGTATCCCGTCCGAGCAGGTAGTTGTTAACGTAAAACGACCAGATCAGGCTATTGGCCCTGAGCATATTGAAGGCGATGGCCATGGAGGAGCCATCAAGGTAGCCCTGCTTTTCCATAGCCTTTTCGATGGAGCTGATGGCGTCTTCGTCGATAAACACCTTCAGGTCTCCCACATCCGAGAAGTCCATCAGGCTGTTCAGGAAGGTCGCGCTTTTGACCCGATCGTCACCACGGGCGGCCAGCCAGGCCAGCGTGCTGCCCAACAGGGTGCCGCCAATGCAGTAGCCCACCGTGTTGACCTCGCGTTCGCCGGTGGCCCGTTCGATGGCGTCCATGGCCGCGATCGGCCCTTCCAGCATGTAGTCTTCGAAGCCCTTGTGGGCCAGCTCCGGTCCTGGGTTGACCCAGGAGACGACGAAGACCGTGTGGCCCTGTTCGACCCAGTAGCGGATGAAGGATTTTTTCTCGCCCAGATCCAGGATGTAGTACTTGTTGATCCACGGAGGGATAACCAGCAAGGGCCGGCGGTGTACCGATTCGGTGGTTGGCCGGTACTGGATGAGCTGCATCAGGTCGTTCTGAAAGATGACGTCGCCCGGCGTGTTAGCCAGGTTGTCGCCGACGGTGAAGGCGTCGGGGTCGGACATGCGGAAGGGCATCGGGCCCTCGCCCTCATCCAGATCTCTCAGCAGATTGGCCATGCCTCGAAGCAGGTTCCGGCCCCGGGTCTTGATGGTGGTGCGCAAGACCTCCGGGTTGCTGAGAATGAAGTTGCTCGGGGCCATGGCATCGGTCATCTGGCCGATGAAGAAGTGCAGTTTTCGCCGGTTATGATCGTCCAGGCCGCGAACATCGTCAATCGTGTCCATGATCCAGCGGGCATACAGCAGATAGCCCTGTTTGATGGCGTTAAAGGCCATGGTCTCGTTCCAGGCCTGGTCACGGAAACGCCCGTCACCTGACTCGGGTTCCGCCACCTTCAGTGGTTTGTTGGCGACGCTGCTGGTCAGCAAGCTGATCCAGAAGTTACTGGCGTCTCTCGCCAATCGCATCTGGGCAAACAACACTGTATCTGGCTGCGTGGCCAGCTTGCCGCCGAGCAAGGCAAAGGGTTTGATCAGGCTCTTGGTACTGGCCGGATTGGGCGGGGCGCCGCGCAAACGGCGCGCAATGGAGCGCTTTAACAAGTGGCCGGCATGAGTCCCGGCCCGCGCCAGCGAGCGGCGCACGACGTTGGGTTCAAACTCTGGCGTGGTTGAGGCCTTCACCGGCTGCTTAGACATCGTCACTCTCCGCCTTCGAATCACCGGGAATGCCGGACTACATGTACACGCCGCCGTTGACGTTGATCTGCTGGCCGGTGATGTAGTCGCCTTCCGCTGCGAGGAACACCACCGCGCGGGCAATTTCCTCGGGCTGGCCAAAGCGGCCCATGGGGATGCGGGCAATGATTTGTTCGCGGATGTTTTCAGGCACCTGTTCGAGCATCTCAGTTTCGGTGAAGCCCGGGGCAATGGCATTCACGGTAATGTTGTACCTGGCCATCTCCAGTGCGAGGGTTTTGGTGAACGCGATAATGCCGCCCTTGCTGGCCGCGTAGTTTGCCTGCCCGAAGTTGCCGGCCTGACCCACGAACGAAGTGATATTGATGATCCGGCCGAAGTTCTGCTCCATCATGATTTTCAGCACTTCGGAGCAGGTCGCGTAGACGCTCCCGAGATTGGTATCAAGGACGTCGTTCCAGTCTTCGTCGGTGAGTTTCTTCATCGACTTGTCGCGGGTGATACCAGCGTTGTTGACCAGAATGTCTATGCGTCCCCAGTTGTCATGGACCTGATCGATCAGGCTGCGAGCTTCTGGCATCTTGGAGAGATCCGCCTGAATGGCGAGGGCACGGACGCCCAGCGCTTCAATTTCCTTGGCCACCTCGTCCCCTTCAGACTGGCGAGAACGGTAGTTGATGGCAACATCGGCGCCGCGCCGGGCAAGTTGAAGGGCTATGTGTCGGCCGATACCGCGGGAGGCGCCGGTGACGATGGCGACCTTGCCTTTGAGGTCTTGCATGATACTCTCCTTAGACTCATGTTTGTGCCGCTTCCAGGCAGGCCATTTTGTTTGTTATATGACCACTTTGAAGCTAGCAGAGCTTCCATTGCCTCACAAGAAATCGGCCCAAGGCGGCCAGTCAGGCTGAGCGGATAAAGGCCTGTAAGCGAGGCGAGATTTCCCCGCGCCAGTGGCTGCCGTTGAACACACCGTAATGACCGACACCCGCCTGAACATGATGCACCCTTCGTGCGTCCGGCACATTAATACATAGGTCGTGGGCGGCCCTGGTCTGGCCGGGGCTGGAAATGTCGTCCTTGGCGCCTTCGATTGTCATCAGTGCGGTGTCACGGATGGCCGCCGGATTTACCCGCCGGCCCCGATACCTGAAACAGCCGCGTGCCAGGTGGAATTCCTGGAAAACGCGTTGAATGGTATCCAGATAGTAGGTTGCCGGGAGATCCATGACCGCGAGGTATTCGTCGTAGAATTCGCGATGGCGGTTGACCTTGTCCGACTGGCCTTCGCGCAGAGACTTGAACAGCTCACGGTAGGCGCCAACATGGCGGTCGAGATTCATGTTGATGAACCCGGCCAGCTGAAGGAAACCCGGGTAGACTTTGCGCATGGCACCGGGGTAGGGCGCGGGCACAGGGTGAATCAGGTTGCGCTTGAACCAGCCCAAACTGTGTTTGGTGGCCAGTTCACAGGGCTCCGTGGGATCGATGCGGCCGTCGATCGGGCCGCTCATCAACGCGAGTGAACGAGGCGTTGCCGGGTGGCGATCTTCAGCCATAATGGCGGTAGCTGCGAGCACCGGTACGACCGGCTGACAGACGGCCAGCACGTGGGTATCCGGGCCCAGGTGATCGAGGAAATCGATGACATAGTCGATGTAGTCGTCAAGTCCGAAATCGCCCACCGACAGAGGCACCCGGCAGGCGTCGCGCCAGTCCGTAATGTAGACATCGTGTGCTGGCAGCATGGCTTCCACCGTGCCTCGCAGCAGCGAGGCAAAGTGTCCGGATAGCGGCGCAACGATCAGCAGTTTGGGGTCGTCGGGGCGCACGGTGCTGCGCTGGAAATGTTTGAGCTGGGCGAAGGGGTTGCGTTTGACAATGACTTCCTGGACGTCAACTTGCTCGCCATCACAGATCGTTGTGTGCAGATTGAAGGCGGGTTTTGGGTAGCGGCGAGTGAGGTCACCGAACACGCCGTAGGCCGACGCCAGGCTGCGTGCACCCGGAAGGCTGGACAACGGGCTTTGCGGGTGGCGAAGCAGTCTGCTCTGGGCGCCGGTCAGCATGCGGATGGGCATCAGTGCTGCGCGGCTCATTTCATGGGCGAAATACATCATGGCTCGGTCCTGCTTGGGGACTGTGTGGGGGCATCGTCGAGCCAGTCCTTTGCCTCATGCACACCTGACGTTTATGTCCAAGGGTTTACCTTTAAGAAAATACAGTATCACAGTTAAGGCAAGGCGCGATTTATGCGTCTGATCTGTGGAAAGGAAACAGTTCGATCAATGGATGGCGGAGTGCACATGTCAAAACCAATGGAAGCGCAGCAACGGGCAGCACTGGCGCGACTGGAGAAATTCAGCCGCTTCACAGACAGCAGCATCCGGATACCGTTCACCAAAACCACGATTGGCGCAGAGGCGCTGATCGGTCTGGTGCCGGTGGTAGGTGATGTGGCCGGACTTGTGCTGGCAAGCTATGTGCTCGTCGAGGCGCAGCGCGCAGGGGCCAGCAAGCCTGTGAAGGTCCGCATGCTGCGCAATATGGCCATCGACTTTTTTGGCGGGCTGTTGCCGGTGGTAGGGGATGGCTTTGACGCCGTGTACAAGGCCAACACCCGAAATACCCGGCTGCTGAGAAACTATCTGGAAGAGCAACTTGCGGTAGAACCCCCAACACCACCGTTTCCCTGGAAAACGGTTATCGGCTTATCGATTCTGTTCGCTGTCATCACGGCCGGGTTAACGCTTATTTTCTGAGGGCATTCCAGCCCGGAATAAGCGGGCGTGCGTCTGCGGCGTTCAACCTTTGAGAGAAACAGCAATGACGTCTACCGGAAAAAGTCCACCGCACCTCTGGATCACCTTTCTGGCGCACGTGTTCCTGATTCTCGTGGCCTGGACCGTGTTCATCAAATATCTGTTCCCGATCGGTTTTGCGTTCGCCAGCGGGGAGGGGTGGGCGACTTATATCTACTGGGATTTGTGGCCCGTCGCTCATCTCTGGCTGGCCTGGGCCTTGCTCACCCAGCCCCGCTATACTCGTGCTCTGGCCGTGGCGATGTCCGTGGTTGAGATTCTGATTATCGTCACCTTGTTCACCCGTTTCCTCGCAGATCCGGAGTGGTCGATCTGGCGCACAAACTGGTTTGTGAACAAGGTATTTGTGCTGGCGGCATTTGCACTGGTGTTGGGTACGGCTTTGCTGAGACCCGATCTTGTACGTGGTCGCTCTGAATAAACCGTGTAACGTCTCAGCGAGGCTATTACCAAATACATGCGACAGGCCTTTCTGGGCCTGCAGCGTTGGAGCAGAAACATCATGAGTGAAGACCTGTATGACCAAGTACTCGAGATGGATGGCGAGGAACGATACGACTATTTCCTGGATGCGGTGGTCGCGGAACGAGAGATCTGGATTCTGGTCAATGCGGCCAGCCAGTTTCTGAAGATCGTCTCGGAAGAAGACCGTGTGGCTTATGTGCCCGTCTGGCCCAGCGACGCATTCGCCCGCGAGTACGCCAAAGGCGCGGAAGACCTTTCGCCAAAAGCGATTTCGCTGCCGGACTTTTTCAAAAAGTGGGTGCCAGGGCTAACCAGAGACGGGATAGACATTGGTGTCATTCCGGGCACCGAGCGTGAACTCTGGATCACGGAACCGGAGCAGTTGAAGCGGGACTTGCAGGAAGTGCTTTCGACCCCGGGCTTTTAGCAAGCCACGCCTGGGGTTTTGGGCGCGTCAGAGGCGAGCCTGAGTCGGCAAAGGAGCACAAAAAAAGGCAGCCGGGGCTGCCTTTTTCACGAAGCGCTTGTCGTCTGATTACAGAGCGACAACGTTCTCCGCCTGAGGACCTTTCTGGCCCTGAGTCACTGTGAACTCAACCTGCTGGCCTTCGGCCAGAGTCTTGAATCCACCGCCCTGGATGGCGCTGTAGTGAACGAATACGTCGGGGCCGCCTTCACGAGTGATGAAGCCGAAGCCTTTTGATTCGTTGAAGAACTTAACGGTTCCGGTAACAGTAGACATATATATAAATCCTGAAATCAATCAAATAATGTGCGGGTTGCCATCGTTATGAGGGCTATCCCAACGGTGTGCAGGAACTAATAACAGGCGGAATCAAAAACAGGAAGGTACATCTACTTCAGAAACGCCTTGTTCGTGAGTTGTTTGACCAACTCCTTCCAACGCCTTTCACTTTACGCCCATTTTCCGGAAAAAGCCAAGCTTTTCAGTCGGGCGCATATCATTATCCGAATTTTCGCCGAATTGAGGCAGGGTTGCTCGTTCAGCTGCCTCAGTTCGGCCTCCTGAGCGGGCCTTGTCATCCGGGTACAAAAAAAGGCAGCCGAAGCTGCCTTTTTGCGAAACGTTTGTCGTCTGGTTTACAGAGCGACAACGTTCTCCGCCTGAGGACCCTTCTGGCCCTGAGTTACGGTGAACTCTACCTGCTGGCCTTCGGCCAGGGTCTTGAATCCACCGCCCTGAATGGCGCTGTAGTGAACGAAAACGTCCGGGCCGCCTTCGCGAGTGATGAAACCAAAGCCTTTGTCTTCGTTGAAGAACTTAACGGTGCCGGTAACTGTAGACATAATAAATATCCTGTGATCAATCAAATAATGAGCTGGTCGCCGTCGATGTGACGGACAATCCAACGGAATGCGGAAACTAATAACAGGCGGGATCAAAAACAGGACGGCTACAACTACTTTAGAAACGTCTTATTCGTGAACTGCTTTGCTAACTCTTTCCTACGTCGACCACTTTACGCCCGTGATGATGGAATGGCCAGCTTTTTTCGTAAGGAAAACAACCTATGCGGCGGAGTTATTTGGCGAGTTGTTCCTCGCAGGCGTGCAACAAACTCGGTCTCCTCGGCCAGATCTGGCAAGCGTGGCTGGCAACAAAAAAAGGCAGCCGGAGCTGCCTTTTTGCGAAACGTTTGTCGTCTGGCTTACAGCGCGACAACGTTCTCCGCCTGAGGACCTTTCTGGCCCTGAGTCACGGTGAACTCAACTTGCTGGCCATCGGCCAGGGTCTTGAATCCGCCGCCCTGAATGGCGCTGTAGTGAACGAATACGTCCGGGCCACCTTCACGAGTGATGAAGCCAAAGCCTTTAGATTCGTTGAAGAACTTAACGGTTCCAGTAGTAGTAGACATAGGTAAATATCCTGTGATCAATAAATTGTTGTGGGCGCCCGTCTTTTGCGACGGCTCACCCGGGGTCGTGCGGGAACTAATAACAGGCGGAATCAAAAACAGGACGGCTACAACTACTTCAGAAACGTCTTATTCGTGAACTGCTTTGCTAACTCTTTCCAACGGCCGCCACTTTACGGGATTGTTTATTAATTGACCAGATCTTCTTGATAAGGACAAGAACCTATGGAGGTTGATGCCCTTTTGGCTGCCCGGGGGCTATCGTCCCGTTACCGGATTTCCGCCTGGGCGGTGTTCACCAAGGGAGTGTTCAGGTGCCGGGGACGTCAGTCGTTGTTGCTACTCAGGCGTGTAAGCGTCCGGTCTTTTTCCAGTCTGTATGTTTCAAAGTCCTGCGCAAGAAACAGTTGCCCGTGATAATGCTGCATCGCTTCGGCGGCCACTTGATTGATGTGGGGCGTGCCGACCGGTCCGGACTGGTAACGGGAGCTGAAGTGGGTAAGAACCAGGCTGGGCAGTTGTACCTGCTGCGCAAAGCGAGCCACCTGCTCGGCTGAGCTGTGTTGCGGCCAGGGGCCGACCCGGTCGGCAACCTCTTGCGTGTAGGTGGATTCGTGGATCAGTACGTCGCTGTTTCTGGCAGCGTCTGCCAGCAGTTCAGGCGCATCGTTATCACCGGCCACAATCATGCGGCGTGCAGGGCGGGGGATGTGAGTGTATTCGTCGCTTCTGAGTAGGTGCCCATCCTCAGATAACACGTCTCTGCCTTTTTGCAGTTCGCCCCAGCCAGGCCCGGGTTCGATGCCGTCTTGTCTCAGTTTTGCCTGCAGAAGTTGCCGTTCCAGGTTTTGTTCGGTGAATGTGTAGGCCCGGCAGGGTACACGATGCGACAACGCCACATTGGTGACCTCGAAATGGTCATCCCGCCAACGAAAATCCGCTGCCTCGGAATTGATGAAATTCAGTGGATAACTGAGGCTGGAGTCGCTGTTGTTGATTACCTCGTGGACAAGACGCTCAACCTGAATGGGGGCAATGATATCCAGTGGTTCCGTTCGGCCCAGCATGGAAGCGCTGGTAAGCAACCCCGGCAGGCCGAAGGTATGGTCACCGTGGATGTGGGTGATGAAAATCGCCCGTAGTTGCATTACCGAGTAGCGGGTGCGAAGCAACTGGTGCTGGGTACCTTCGCCGCAGTCCACCAGATACCAGGGCTTTGGCCCGTGCAGGCAGAGTGCCAGCCCTGTTACGTTGCGGAACCGTGTTGGTGTACCGGCGGATGTGCCTAAAAAGGTGAATTCCATGATGCCTCTGGGATTCTGGCTTATTGAACCATGAAGTTTCCGGGCGCCGCAGGTTTGAAGCCCGGCCACTCATCGGCTCCGGCGTCCGCCAAGCCATCCGTCCGGATCTGTCCGTCGACATCGAGGGGTGCATCGGGACTCACCGTTAAACGGTCCTGGAAGAACTGACCACCGTCCTTAACGTGCAAATCGGCATTGTCGGGAGCCACAAACAAGTCCGGTGTGGCATTGGCATAGTTTCCGGATCGAGCGTAAGTGCCACCATTCCTGGTACCGGTTCCGGCATCCGTCAGGTTGTTTCGGGACTCGGATCCTGCTGTGTTGAAGCGAAACTCAATCGCAAGGTTCAGGTTGCCGTTGGTAAGAATGGTGTTGTGCAAGACCTTGGTATTCGGTGAGCCCCAGACAATGATGGCTCCGTCCGATCCGGACTTGCGTGCATTGCTGTAAAGCCCGCGATCGTAGGTGATCATGTTGTTGCGGATGATTCCACCTGAATGATCGTTGCCCCTGTCGCTCAATCCAAAAGCGATGGCCCGGTCAACATTGTGAAAGACATTGTTCTCAACAATTGTGTCGGCTGCACCATTCCACATCAGGATGGCGGGGTTCCAGAGGTGATCGGCCGAGTCCGGGGTATGAAAGTTCACAAAGTAACTGTTGCGGATGACCCAGTTCCGACCGGCGTGAACGTCCACCCCGTTGGTGTAACCGGTACCGCCGTCATGGTCCGTGGTGGGCGGTCCGGATTCATACTCGAAAATGGCGTATTCGACCTTGCCGTTGTCCACGCCGTCACCGAACGAGTAGGGGTTCGCCTTCACAAACTGCTGGCCGCTGTTGAAGATGCGGACGTTATAGATCTCAGGCGCTTCGGCGCCCGGGTTCAAGATGATGCCGTGGTAGTAGACCTCTTCAATGCTCAGGTTCTGTACACGAAAGCCGGTGGCGTCTGACCAAAAGCCATGCCCCCTCTGGAGGCGGTTTTCCATGCCCGGAAACACCAGTCGAACGTCATCACAACGGTCAGAGTTGCCGCGTATCGTGACATTGTCCTTGCGCACGAACAGCGTTGAGGGAACGTTGTAGACCCCCGGTTCGATGAGCAGGGTCTGCCCTCCGGACAGGTTGCCGATGGCCGACTGAAGCTCGCTGACGGTGCGGATGGAGACAACGTCGCCGGTTGGGCTCGCAAGAGCCGGTGCATTCAGACAGGGTGTGGCCGCCATCGAGAGCCCAGGTAACAAGCTGCCTAGTGCAAGTCCCGCGATCAACGTGAGTTGGATGGTTCGGATATATCTGCGGGGCATGCCGCCGCGTCCTTTGCCAATCATTGTAAAGGTCCCTTTTTATCTGCTGTCGATGCTGTAGAGCTAGGGTATCTCTTCAAACAATGTACCCAAGCTTGGTTGCGGTGTCAGTTTCCCGCATAGCCTCAGGGCCTCCCAGAAGCTGACCTGATTGGCGGTGAGCACGATAGTGCCGGTGGCCTTTTCCAGTTCGGTCAGCCAGGCGGCGGAATGCAGAGCGGTGTCCGGGATGAGCAGGGCATCGACATTTTGCGGCGTGTTTTGACGCGCGAAATCGATGACATCTTCTTTTTCCAGCGTTCCCACTTCAGCGGCGGTCACGATGCCCCGACTCGAGTGGTGCACCACGTCGATCTCGAAATGGCCGAGGAACTGTCTAAACAAAAGCGCCACGTCTTCCGGGTAGGTGGCAGCGATGGCGACGCGCCTGGCATCAACGGCTTTGACCGCCCGGGCAAACGCCATGGCGGTTGTCGATGCCGGCACCCCGAGTCGTTTTTCCAGTGCGTCGATCTGCTGGCGGATACCATCCAGGCCCAGAACGAAGCTTGCGCTGGTGGACGACCACATCACCGATTCAATGCGCGAGCCTTCCAGAAATGCCGCCCCCTGTAACAGGCGCTCGACACTACCCATTTCGCTCAGCGCCCCGACGCTGTGCGCATCTTCCATGAACTCAGTATGGATCAGGTGGATCTCGGCCGGCGGATCCAACATGGCCCCCATGCGCGGGTAGTCATCCTCGGCGGCGTAGCCGGGATAGAGAAATCCGAGCCGGGCGGGTGGTGGTCTGCGGGTCACGCTTATCTCCTTGCATGAACGGTATGCATGCTCGGGCCAGTGTCTTCAGCTTAGTTGCTGGTGCATGCATCGGGAAAGGCCCGCAGTCGCGAACGCGTCTACGCTTAGTAAAGGCCCTACATACTCAGTGCGGGAGGCGCTCCGATGCGAATCGAGTCCATGGCGGTATACACAGCGGAGCTGGAATACGCCGGCAAGGCTTACGCGTTTGCTGGCGGCCGATCTCATACCGTCTTCACCAGCACGGTGGTGGCGCTGACCACCGATATCGGGCTGACGGGGTATGGGGAGGTGTGCCCCTGTGGGCCGAATTACATGGCGGCGTTTTCGCAGGGCCTGCCCTCCTGCCTTGAGGTTTTGGCCCCCGCTGTGATCGGCGAAGATCCACGGCAGGTGGCCAGCATCAACGCCCACATGGATCAGGCGCTGACAGGCCACTCAGTTGCCAAGGCAGCGATTGATATCGCCTGCTGGGATCTGCTGGGTAAGGCCGCCGGGCTGCCGGTATACACGCTGCTGGGCGGGCTGCTGAGCCCAGCCATGCCGCTGCACCGGATTGTGCCGCTTGCGGATCCCAGAGAAATGGAGGCCTCATTGCGCCAATATCGTTCAGAGGGATTCCGTCATATCCAGATCAAGCTGGGCCACGAGGTCGAGGCGGATATTGAGCTGATCCGGACCCTGGGCCGCCTGAAGCAGCCGGATGAGCTCTGGATCGGTGACATAAACGCGGCATGGCGTCGGGATCAGGCTCTGCGGTTCTCAACGGCGTTGGAAGATATCGATATCCTCCTGGAACAACCGTGCGCGGGATACGAGGAATGCCTGTCGGTTCGCCGGCGTGCCCGCCACCCGGTCAAGTTGGACGAGAGCCTGAACTCACTGGCGGATGTGCAGCGGGCTTTGCGCGATGACGCCATGGATGCCATGGCTCTGAAAGTCAGCAAGTTTGGTGGACTGACGCGCTCCCGGGTTATTCGGGACGTATGCGTGGACGCAGGCATCCCCATGACCATCGAGGATGCCTGGGGCAGCGGCATCGCGACGGCGGCCTATGCCCATCTGGCCGCCAGTACGCCTGCCCGGGCGCTGCTGAATACCACGGATCTGCACAACTACAACACGTCGCAGTTGGCGAGCGGCGGGCCTCAGGTTTCCGACGGCCGTATGATCCTCAGTGACCGGCCGGGGCTGGGGGTAGAACCGGATTTCTCGGCTTTGACGTTGCATGAAGTATTTGAGTGATGCGCGACACGGATCGTCGTTTAGTCTTTGGGTTCAGCCGCAGTTTGGCGGCTTTCCCTTCCACTGAGTACCCCGATCCAATACTGGACCACCCTGAGCGCGGCAGAAAGCAGGGGGGCGATCAGCCAGAGCAGCCAGCGGGCCAGATAGAGCGCGGGTAACAGCAACAGAAACCACCCCAGAATCTGAACCGCCAGGGCGGGAATGCCGAAGATATCGGCCAGCTCGACGAACAGGTCATTGATCAGGCTCGGATGGGACATCACCAGATAGCCGGCCCCGATGATCACCGGCCACTTGGCGTATCGGGCGCTGCTGAGCACCATGCGAGCGCTCTGGTTGGCGCGGGCCGCGAGCGCGGCGGTGCGGGTGCCCCGACTGGCCCCGCGAGTGGTCACTGCTGCCGTGCGTCCCAGCCTGAGTATCTTGGTGGCACTGGCAAACAACAGCACATCCACTGATGCCCAGCCGATGTCGCCGGCAGAAATGGGTTCATCCGCCCGGTATTTGATTTCCAGATCACGAATACCGCTGGTGAAAAACTGATTCAGCCCTTCCAGCACCCGTTCGGTTGCGATCCAGTGCGTGACTCCCTGGGCATCGACATTGAACTGGCCAAGAAAGTCGTGGCCTTCGCTCTGGATGAAGTTGATCGCGTACCAGCCACGGTCTTTTGGCGTCAGCTGTTCGCCGGATGCAGACGTCTGGTCTTCGGGGGCTTCGCTCGAGGGTTCGCCGTAGATAAAGCGTTTGATGGCCTCGTACTGTTCGGCGGCATCCCGCATCCATTCAATCGATCGGATCGGGTGATTTACGAAGTACTGAATCGGGGGCAGGGCATGCTCGCCGTAACGCCTCAGGATGTTCTGGAATTCCGGTTCCGGGCCATACATCGGCAACAGCCGATGGGCCATGTCCGGATAGCGCAGAAGTGCCGCTTCCGCTTTCAGAAGCAGCAAACGATCATTGGCAATATCCAGCAGGAATGCCTGTACCTCGATGGGCTGCCGGTCCAGCTCCGGGAAGTCTTCCAGCACGTCAGCGGCATGAACCGTTACTAAACGTTGCTCAATGGGAACGGGGCGGGCGGCCAGGCTCAAAACAACCGCCAGTATCAGGGCGAGGCTGCTGATCAGGATTAGCTTCTTCACATTCCGTCCCTGCGTTAGGGGTCATACAGGCTGAGACCGCTGAGTCGTCCAGATGATGTCTCAATCTATTTGAGCTCATTTTCCGCGGGTTGTCAGTGTGAGCGCCGTTACTTCCCGAGAATCTCCCCCAGGCCACGCAAGTTGGCGACGTGATCGCAGATGGACTTGGTGATCATCAGGATCGGTGTGGCGACAATCAGGCCCACCGGGCCCCACAACCACCCCCAGAACAAAAGCCCCACGAAGATGGTGACCGCGTTAAGGCTGGTAATAAAACTGGTCAGCCAGGGCGTCAGCAGGTAACCCTGGACGCTGCTGATGGCGAGTGACAGCCCACCAACGATGATCGCCATATTCAGTTCTCCGAATTGCACAAACGCCGCCAGCCCCGACCCTATCAGCACAAGAAAGGGGCCCAGATACGGAATGGCGCTGGCGATGCCCGCCAGCACACCCCAGAGCGCGGCCTGATCCAGATCCACCGCCAAAAAAGCGAGCCATGTCACGAGCCCGACAAACAGACCACTGAGCGCCGTCACAAACAAGAAACGGCGCACCTGCCGGTGCACGTCGGCCATGATTCTGGCGGCTTTGCGCATGCGGGCGATGGACGGGCCGGAGAGTTTGACGATCTTGCGCTGGTAGATGGACCCGGCGGACAGCAGGAAATAGACCAGGAACAGCACTGAAAACAGCTGCGACACCAGCACCAGGGCTGCCGGCGTGCTCTCGATGACGTACTGCTGGATGTCAAAGGGTTTCTCCACCTCCTGAACCCGGGTGACGCCTGTGGGGGAGCGTTGCGATGCCTCTGCGTCGCTCGATGCCGTGTCTTCAATCTCCTTGGCGACTTTCTGGGCCTTTTCGACAATGCTTTCTTCATCGGGGGTGTTCATTTGCTTGCGCTGGAACTTGTCAAAGGCCGCCGGAATACGATCCAGCATGGTGATGGCTTCGTTTTTCAGGGGAACACTGGCGAACCCGATAATGCTGACCAGCAATGCCAGGATGATGGCGGCCCCAAGAGGGCGCGGAATTTTAAGCCGCCGGAGGCCGGACACCAGCGGGTCCAGCGTAAAGCTGATCAGTATGGCGACGACCAGCGGCAGCAAAACCGCCTTGGCCCATTCGATGAAGTACAGTGACACCATGCTGGCGACAACCAGAAGCGCAACACTGCGAATGTTGACGGCATCCAAAAGAGGCGGGTTGGGGGTTCCCGGCCCTGCATTCCCGGCGCTGTCCTGGTTGTTGGGTCCGTGTTGTTCCATCAGTCAAAACACTCGTCTTGTCGGGCCGTATGATTAGAGAGTCTAGTGGCTTATCGGTTAAAGGGGGGCGTTGCGAAAGGCTTGAGCTGACAGGCGGGCCAAATCCTTCGGTTTCGTGCCACTGTGCTACGCTTTCCCGATGATGGTGACCGGTTGCGTCGCAGGTGGTTCGGGGCTCCCGGTTTGGCTGTACCTCATTTGCAGTGAACTCAAATCAAAGGAGGCAGGCAAATGGAAGCGAAATCCGGTAAGGACGAATACAGCCAGGTAAAACAGGACTTGCAACAGCTTCGCGATGATCTGGCAACACTCACGAAAGCCCTCACGGAAGAGCAGAAAGGCAATATCAGCAGCCTTCGTGATGAGATCCGGCGCGAAAGCCAGCAAGCCTTTGATCAGGTTCGGCAGAAAGGCAACGAGGCGGTGGACCGGGCCAAGAATGCCGGCGACAAGGCCATCCATGATGTCGAGCGGAAGATCGAAGAACGCCCTCTGCTGAGCGTCGTCATCATGTTTCTGATTGGCGTGCTGGTTGGCAAGCTGCTCGACCGGTAGCGACATGATCGACTCTGTGGTGGTCAAAAATGCCGTTCGGAAAGTCATCGCGGGGATCGTTGGGCTGATCGTCGCGATCATTCTGCTGTGCGCGCTGCTGATTACCTCCTTCTACCTGCTGGTTCAGGCCTCGATACAGGCGCTCACGCCGCTGGTGGGCAACACTCCGGCCATGGCCATTGTAGGAGGAAGCTGTGCGCTGGTTCTGGTGCTCTTCTTCCTGGCACTGATGGCACCAATGTCGTCTTCGAAATCATCGTCGAAACGGAAAAAAACGGCGGGCGGGCGCAGTGCCCTGTCCGTTGACGGGGTCCGCGCCATCATTCGGGAACACCCGATGGAGTCCGCCATGACCGCTTTTGCCGTGGGTGTTGTACAGCAGACAGATCCCAAGCTGAGGTCTGTTCTGTTGCAGGGGGGCTTCGAGTTGATGAAGCACCAGGATTTGGGGCCGGGCGCTGGCCAGGGTGAACCGCCTGTTTGAGCGCGCCCTGAGCATCCGAGCTGTCAGAAATAGAGCGCGCCGTACAGACGGAACCCGCGATAGAGGTCTTTCACGGTGCCGTTCAGGTCGTCGTCATTTACCTCCACGTCAATAGCCAGGCGGGAAAGAGACCCTCCGATGGCAAGGTTATCCAGCAGGCGGTACTCCGCACCAATTTGCAGCTCCAGAAGGGAGCCGCGAATCTCGTCCTGAAAATCGAAGTAGAAGGAGTCGGTTCTGACCCGTGTGGTCAGCCGGGGCGTGACGGAGTAATCCATCCGGAACCCGAAAATAGGCATAGGCGCTGTCGTTGAGGCCGTTTCGGCAAACCGCTCGCCTGATCCCCTGAGTTCCGCTTCGTAATCGAGCACATTGAAGCCGGCAGAAATGGCCAGTTCGACTTTGTCCAGGTGGTAAAAGCTGTAGGCATAGGCAACTTTGTAGAAGGTATTTTCGATGCGGCTGGTTACCTCTGCCGATGCGGTGAACGTGCGATTACGGAAGGTGATTTCACGGGTAATCGACTGGTTGCCCTTGCGGTCCAGCTGGAAGGCACCCAGCTCAATTCTGTGCCGATCATTGAAACGGTAAAACGCATCGAAAAAGGGGGTGGTAAGCTTGGTATCACCATCGAGGTCCCGTTCGAAATCAATGGTGGTGCCCAGACCGGTCTGGACCCCGTTGGCGGTGAGGCTGGTTGCGGAATCAAATACGGAAAACGCGCCAATGTGGAGCGCGATTTTGTCCGGAAAAAGGTCACCGGCAGGGAACGCGTCGTTTTCCTCTGCGACGGCAGAACGAGAACCAGTGACTGCCGCCAGAATGACGCCAAGGGTGGCCAGGGTAATTGGGGCGAGCAGTTTCATGGGGACCGACCTCTTCGTGTGTCCTGAAGTGACAGTACGGCCTGATCTGCGGATTGCATTCACTCCGGAGTATTGGGTACGACCCCGATTTCCGCAAGCGGGGTGGGGGCTGAGCTGTCTCGGAATCGCTTTGCGTCAATCGCTGCCCGTTTCGCGGTCTAGACTCTCCACTAGCGTGTGCTTTCGGCTGGCGAGGGCACAGCGATACCGGGAGGGTAACCATGACAACGTTCCTGAAACCGCGTATTCAGCGAATTCAGAGGCACCTGGGCATCACCGCTGATGGCGTTATTGGTGTCGAGACCCTGACGGCCATTGAAAACCAGTTGTTCGGGCCGCCCAGCGGACTGGAACTGGCGGCCGGCGAGTCACTGGTGGTGTCCAAACAGGGTTTGAAAAAGCTGG
The DNA here is from genome assembly GCF_017301335.1 of Marinobacter salinisoli. Lineage (NCBI taxonomy): Bacteria > Pseudomonadati > Pseudomonadota > Gammaproteobacteria > Pseudomonadales > Marinobacteraceae > Marinobacter > Marinobacter salinisoli. Next base: position 3,642,578 of record NZ_CP071247.1, on the reverse strand, counting down.
TCGACCACGAGATCAGCTCCCCCGCGTACTACCGGCGTCATCTCTGTTCCCCGGTTTATCCGGGAGGGCAATCCGGCGTCACCATCGGTATTGGCTACGATCTCGGATACAACACCGCCAATCAGATCCGCAGCGACTGGGCGGGTCTGATCAGCGACAGCGCGTTGGAACAGCTGATGGTGGTGTGTGGGCTCAAGGGCAGTTCGGCAAAGTCGGTCATCAGGAACCTTGGCAGTCTCGACATCCCGCTTGATGCGGCCGAGGAGGTGTTTTACCAGTGCACCTTGCCGCGCTATGCGAAAAAAACCGCACAGGCCTACCCCGGTGTGGAAACGCTCTTTCCGGATGCCCAGGCCGCCATGCTGTCGCTGGTTTATAACCGGGGCACCCGAATGTCTGGCGCCCGTCGGCGAGAAATGAAAGCGCTCCAGGACTGGGTCAAGAACCGGGATTACCAGGCGATGGCCGAAGCAATCCGGGCGATGAAGCGCCTTTGGGTTGATCAGGGGCTGCCGGGCTTGCTCAAACGCCGCGACGACGAAGCAAAACTGGTGCTGGGAGCCGACAGGGAGTACGCCGACGACGAGCTGATTCGGTTGTGAGTCGTCAGCAAAGGGGGGGGTTATCCCGGGCGGGTGTAGAGTCCTGCTCCATGAACCGATATGATCTGCGGCCATCGCACCGCTTCGGACGAGTCTCTATGAAATTTCCCAAGGTCACCGTCATTCTGGTCACTGGCGCATTGCTGTACGTTCTGTGGGAGCAGTATCAGGCGCCCTCCGAACCCGTGGAGGCCAGCCGGTTCGAGAATCTGCGGGCCAATCCCGTGGAACGCAGCGTGGTGGTGGACTATGTGATTGAGCAGGCCCCAGCGTTGTGCCAGCAGACCACCGGAGAGGCTGCCGGAACTGACGCCCATGCCGGGTGTGTGCAACAAAGTGAAAGCCGCACCTCGCCCTGTCGCCGGACCATGTACGACCAATTTCCCGAGATTATTGCCTCTGACAGGGTGTTCCGGGATCTCTCAATCAGCATGATGAACTGCCTGATGCCCCGGTCCGGGGTGATCGACCCGGCTTCCTAATCACTCCGATAAGGCCCGTCCAATATGTCTGAAGACCCGCTCAAATCCCTGTCCGACATCGTCAGCGATGCCCATGCAAACATTCAGGCCGCGCATGAACACATCAACCCCGTGGTGGAGGTGCGCCGCGGCATGCGGGATTCTGGCATTCCTGCCGATGTCATCACCCTGGATTGCCTGCGCACTCGCCGGCGCATCACGCTGATTCTCCATGACGAACAGCCCGGAGTGCTGCTCTACCAGTTCATCACCATCGAGGAAGAAGTAGGGGATAACTTTCAGGGGATAGCGTTGGCAGAGGTCAGTGCGAAAAAGCTGTGTGAATGGATGGTGGAATACTTTGGCTGAGTGCCCGGCTCCTCAGGCCTGAAGAGCCGGGCTGTAAACGGTTAGTAACCCTGTTACTTCACGAGTTTGTTACCTTTGTACTCCATGTCATTCTTGAACTTGCCGAGGCCTTTGCCCTTATCGGTACCGTTCACGGATGACGTGGTCATGGCGAACGTCAGCACCGCATGAGCCACCGCGTCAGACATCTGGTCCAGTGCTTCCAGGCTGATGTTGTCGAAGGTGTCGCACGCCAGGTGGTAGCAGGGATCGTACTGATCACCGGCAGTGCCGCCGTAGAGTGCCGCTTCATCCGGGGTTTTGATGCCTTCGGCCCCGGTGAAGAGCCCCCCGGCCGGAATGCCGACGGCGATGAACGGGCCGTAATCGGAACGACCGTCGAAGGCGGTCGGTTCCACCGGCAGGCCCACCTCAGAGAAGTACTTCAGGAATACGCTTTCGATTACCTTGGAACCGTTCGGCCCCGCCTGGGGCGTGTCTGAACCATCGCCGTCATAAACGAAACGAACGAAGTTCGGTGAGCCGATCATGTCGAAGTTCAGGTTCAGGGCAATGTTCTTGATGTCGCGATCACTGAGATTCGCCACATAGAACTCGGCGCCCAGCAGACCCGCTTCTTCCGCACCCCACCAGGCAAAGCGAAGCTTGTTACGCGGTGTGATGCCCAGGCTGGCAAGCTGGATGGCCGTTTCAAGAATCGCCGCCGAACCACTGCCGTTGTCCTGAATCCCCGGCCCCTCGGCCACCGAATCCAGGTGTGCACCAACCACCACCACCCGGTCATCGCGGCCTTCGGTGGACTCGGCAATCACGTTCGAGGTGGTGCGGATTTCCGAGGCTGCATCCACCAGCATTCGGGCGGCTACTCCTCCGGCGGCCAGTTCGGTGCCTACCTCAAAGGAGGCGCCGACAACCGGTACGGTAAAGCCCGGGCCGCCCAGGGTGCCCAGGAAGTTGTCGGTTCGGCCCGGTTGGCCTTCATTAAAGATGATGACCCCCACCGCGCCGGCGTTCTCGGCATTCGTTGCCTTCTGTGCAAAGGAACACGAACCGCGCTGTATCACCGCAATGTTGCCTGCGGTGAAGCCGGCAAAATCCTCGGCTTCACAGCCGCTGGTCGAGGTGTTGGCGTCCGGTGCCGGGGGCAGTACCAGATCGACACCTTCCGCTATCGCCGTCACGTCTCCACTGCCAGAGTACGACATGGTGGCGAAGCCATTCGGAACGCCAAAGTAATCGTAGAGTTTTGGTGAGGGGGCGATCTGTTCCAGCGTGGCAGGAATATTTTCCTCAAAGAAAGGAAAGTCGAATTCCTGAATCGTTACCTCATAGCCCGCGGCGGCCATCTGACTGGCAACGTAATCGACCGAGGCCTGATAGCCGGGTGACGAGGCCTCCCGTGTGCCTCCGTTGGCGTCTGCGATGGCCTGGAATTCCGCCTGATGGCTACGAACACTTTCCAGGGTAACGGCTTCACGCAAGATGTAGGTTTCCGGCCCGACAGCTGCAGACGCGGGCAGGCTCGCTGCCCCCGCCACCACCAGTGTCAGGGATGAAATGTACGTATAGGGTTTATTCTGCATAGTACCTGCTCCGTGTTCTCTGTTGTTTTTGTCTCTTACCTTCCTGATACATCAGGTATTTTCGGACTGTCGAACACGACGATACCCGTCCTAAGCGTACCAGCAACCGCGGACTCCGCTAGTTTTTGACGAATAAAGGTTTTGCCTCGGTGGCGCGTGGCGCTGTGTTCAGGCGGTGAGGCCGGCCGGGGCGCGTTGATTAGCTGGGTATGATGCCGTTGCCGACGAGTAATGGCTGAAGGGGTATGTGTCGGAAAAAACTTCATAAGCGACTACCCGGTCAATTAATCATCGTTTTGCCGGAGGCCCCGGGATTGAAGGCAGGGGAGTATCTTTCAAGCCTGTGCTCACAAAGTTATCCACAGATTTTGTGGGTAAGCCTGGTGAGCGGATGGTGATGGCGAGTGTTCCTGTTGCCATATTTTGGCCGGCACTCTTTTTCTCCCACCTAATTAAACAAAAGCGGACATTCGAAGCTCTTCGTTTTCTATTATTTTTCGACCCGTTTCGGCGAGTGATGCACATTGCATAAGATCGGAATGAATTGGAAAGTTGGGGGCAGGTCACAGCGGTTTAGAAAATTCGTTGGAAACAAGCCGCGCGGTGATGACGTAGCTCACGCTTCGACGATCATGAAGAGACAGGTGGACGGGAGGATCGCAGGGCCTGCTCACTAGCCCTGCCAGAGATTGTGTATAAGAACGGCGCATAGAATACGCTGAGAAATTTCCAGAGCAGATGGTCTGAGATCTGGCACTTACCTGACGTTCTGCATATGCTCCCGAATGAGGGCAACGATTCGGTAATGATTTCGCTGAGCTGCCTCATCTTCAGCTGTTTTCCCAAATTTGTTTTTGATGTCAGTCCGGGCACCATGCTTCAAAAGCAGCTTAACTATGTTTTCTCTATTGTTGACGCCCGCAATCATCAGAGGTGTTACCAATTGATCGTTTAGGGTGTTGGGATTGGCACCCGCTTGAATCAGCTGGATGACTATGGTTGCATCAGCGCTATGCTTAGTTCCGCCATCATTTTTCTTTCGAGCGGCGTGGTGAAGGGCTGTCCAGCCCTCATCATTCTTAACTTCGAGATTCGCTCCAGCTGCAAGCAAAGCTTTGACCGCTTCTGATCTACTGCTGGCTACCGCACGCATCAATGGGGTCGCCCCCTTTTCACCAGGAAGATCTGGATTAGCGCCTGCCGCCAACAAAATCGTACGGATTTCTGGGCGATCAAACTCAATGGTGTTGTAGAGAGGCGTTACAAAATTGCTTTTCCTTGCATCGGGATTCGCTCCAGCATCTAACAACAGTCGAGCTATTTGTTTGTCATGGGTTCTATTGCCAATATCGGTGGGAATAGTTGTGAGGTGCAGGGCAGTAAGGCCAAGATCGTTCGTTGCTTCAAGGTTTGCCCCTCCTACGATTAAGGCTTTAACCGCTTCGGTGTTACTGCTCATGACTGCACGCATCAGAGGGGTCATCCCGCTTTTATCAGCGAGATCTAGGTTGGCGCCCGCGGCAATTAATCTATTAACGGCTTGTTCATTCCAGTCTACAACAGCTTGCATGAGAGGGGTCGATCCTTCTGGTCCCGGAGTGTTGGGATCTGCTCCAGCTTTAAGCAGGATATTCCGGATTTCCGGTCGATTGAACACGAAGGTGAGGAAGAGCGGGGTTGGAACCTCATCGCTTTTGATATTGGGATTAGCCCCTGCATCAATTAACAGTTCTGCGAGCTGTGGATCATTAACTCTGTTGCCTGTTTTGGTGCTGGCAGCCGTATAGTGCAAAGCCGCATAACCGTCGCTGTTTGTCGCGTCGAGGTCGGCGCCGGAATCGATGAGTGCTTTCGCTGCCTCAATATTGCCAGTCAAGAAGACGGCCATCATAAGTGGTGTATCCCCATTCGCATCTGTTAAGTCAGGGTTAGCGTCACTCTCAAGCAGTATGCTTCTTACCTCGGCGCGATTATAGATGATTGATTTGAATAGAGGAGTTTTCTTGTTGTCTTGGTGGGCATTTAGGTTTGCTCCACTTCTAATCAACATTCGAACGATTTGGGCGTCGTTTGATCGGTCACCCACATCAGCAGGTAATACAGCAATATGGAGGGCGGTTTGGCCCCTATCGTTCTTCCGTTCAAGATACGCTCCGGCGGAAATTAATGCTTGAACAGCATGAGTGTTGCCATTTAGGACGGCGAACATCAGGGCTGTCATGCCATCCTCATCCGATGCATCTGGGTTTGCTCCTGCTTCAAGAAAAAGCTGGAGAATATCCGGTCGATTAGATGCAATTGCCTCAAAAATTGGGGTCGAGTCGTCTTTTTGCCTGGCATTCACGTTGGCGCCGGCGCTAATCAGCAATTGAGCAAGTTTCGTATCGTTGGCTCGGTTAAAGTAACTCGAATCAATCGCAGTGAAGTGAAGTGCAGTCAGTCCGTCTCGGCTTTTAGCTTCTAAATTGGCCCCAGATGAAATCAAGAGTTCTGCTGCAGCAATGTTTCCTTTCAGCACGGCATGCATAAGTGGCGTCCATCCTCCATCGTTGGCGAGATCGATATCTGCATGGCTCTCCAATAGCTCTGACATGTACTCAGTTTTCCCCGGGACGCCAGAGAGTGCGATCAACAGGCTATTGTTTTGGTCGTCCGCGGGAGCATCGACATAAAAAGACGCTGCTTTCAATTCAGACGAAAATTCATGAACCGAAATGGTTCCTTCTTGAATCTGGGCTAGCAGTTGTTTTGCTCTGAGGGTGCTCTTTTCTACTAAAGCTTGCGCCCAACTGTAAGTTTCACTGCTTTTGGGCGCGTTTAATCCCAACGATACGGCTGATTGTCCTTTTTCGTCTGGTTTGAAGGGGTTGATACCCGCTTGCACCATTTCTCTTGCGCTTTCAACATCATTTTCAGAGAGCGCCTTCATTAAATTTTTTTGCGATGCGCATCCTGAAAGCACGATGCTGATACTAAGTAATGTAGCGATATGGAGTCGCAGAATTGGAAAAAATGCGGTTTTTCTCATGAATACACCGTAGATTTCAGGAGTGAAAATTTGGAATCAAAGCAGCAAGGAGATCAATCGTAAAAATAGCCCCAGTTGCCGATAATCTTTACTTTTAGCCCATTCTCGATCTTTGGATATGTCTCGCCAGGGTGATAAATAAGGTAATCCCACTGAGTTAAGCCGCTGGCCGCGTCTGCTTCCAAGGCCCACTGTTCAGCTCCAAACTCAGCTAACCGATAAGGCTCTCTAACGATCTCAAGGGGAGGTAGCTTGGCCGGCATCTTGGGCAAGTATTCGGGAATAAGAGAGTCTAACGAAGTTGGAACGTGCCCCAATTTTTTAACATAGGCCTTCATTGCCTCAGTCACTGGCTTCGCTCGTTCCACCGCCAGCTCAAATCCGAGTATCCTTAGCTTTTCAGAAGCATAAATCCCCAGCACGAAACCAGCTACGCAGCCGAACAAAACCTGGGTGTTCGTTGTGCGCCTTATTGTTGGATCTTGTTGTATTGGTGCTAGACGAGAAGTTACACGAATGACTCCGACAAACGTCAGCACCAAAATGAGTACCAGAAAATATCCAATTCCGGAAACCGCCCAGCTACCGGTTCCATAAACCACCTGAATACCGGGCAACAAAATTGGCAGTGCCGTGAGCGCTGCAAACCCGCACGTATTGATAAATTTTTGTTTCAACGAAATCCCTTACTGCAATCTGTGTTTTCAGATTAAAGAATCATTGTCTTGTTGTTTCCTATCCTGACGTAGGTGGAGGCATTAATCCAGAGCGAAACAGGGTGTAAACAATTCGAATTCAAATACTTCTGTTTTGGGCGTCTTGCTGGTAGGAATTTTCCCGGTCATGGGCATTCCGTCAGGAACTCATCGTAATGATTTGACATTGTGATCTCGATGTTTAGTGTGGTTCGCAGTTCAACTAAAGCGAGCATAGTTTCAGCCAGCCACACGGCAGTTTCTAAAATTGGCTTCGTATTTTTCACAGCCGGCCTATTGTTTGGCGCAATTGTCATACTGGTTTTGGTTGTACACGCTTTCAAAAGACGGAGTGAGACTTACGCTAGCTGAATTGCTTCAACTTCGTCTTAAAGTTGTTACCGAACCGAAGATCTTTGGCACCTTCATCAAGAGGAATATATGCCTTTCACACCAATCCATATGGGCCCTGGAATCCTCATCAAATCGCTATTGCAGGGAAGTTTTAGCCTGATGGTGTTTGGCTGGTCTCAGATTGTAATGGATATACAGCCGCTGTTCGTGATGATTACCGGTGAGGGTCATCTTCACGGGTTTTCCCACACATTCGTTGGTGCGACCTTGCTCGCGATTGCTGCGGCCCTTTCCGGAAAATATCTTTCGGAGATTGGGTTATACCTGCTGTTGAGAGATCGTGAGGCATGGGGCGTCATAGGTTGGCCGGTTGCGTTCTTCTCCGCTTTCACTGGAGCTTTCAGCCATGTTGTGTTGGACGGGATAATGCATGCAGATGTTCAGCCGTTCTTCCCCGTTGCCTCCAACAATCCGTTTCTTGGACTTCTGACTATCGATGCGTTACACGGGGCTTGCCTTATTAGCGGAGCGGTTGGCGGTATTGTTTACTTTGGGTTGCAAATACTGCGCGGCGAATTTCGCTTCTCAAAACCACTGAAGCTGGATTAGTAGCGCGTGCAAGTGGATGAAATATCAGTGATGGCAACAAAAACCAGTTTAAAATTTGGTAGAGCTGGGCTTGTCGGATTTAGTTCGCGAGAGGGAAGCGGGTAAAACGGCCATTCTGAATGTCCGCTTTGCGACCTGAACGTCCCAATTATGGTGGCAATCTCCGGCCACAATATGGGGCATGACCAGCGAGGAGTGTGGGCTGGTGACGATGGAGGGCGGTGCCTTGCGGTGGAGTCGGGGGCGCACCTGCGAACAGGTGTGCCCCGCTAAGCCGTCGCGCTGAATGCGCTGGGACTTAATTACATTGTCCGGCTTCGAACACGCCCTCTGATGTCTCTTTTACCCAGGCGTAGGTGCCTGACAAGGCGCCAAGGTAGTCGTTACCACCCACGGTGTAATAGCCCGCGGCGTAGTAGGCTCGATTGGCGATGTCGTGGTTCAGGTTGCTGTCGTTCCAGTCCTGACAGGCCGGCTCGCTGCCGCCACCAGTGCCTCCGGAGCCAGTGCCACCGCAGGCTTCAGGCTTGACGGTGTACCAGAGGCCCGGGTCGCCCTCGTACAGGGTGACCAGCGTCCAGGTATCGAAAGAGCCACCGATATCCACGTTGTCCCCCGTGGCAAAGGCACGCAGGTTGGAGGTACCTCCGGCGTACGCCCTGTCGAACAGAACATGGTAGTAGGGGGCCGCAGTGACTTCCTCACAGGTTGCCGTGGACGCGTTCGGATCATAAACGATCACTGCCCGGTCTTTGGCCGTGGTGTTGCCGTCACTGTCTGTGGCGGAGTAGTTGCAGCTGTATGTGCCCACGGTTGTTGTGTCTACCTGGCTGCAGTCCGATGTCACCGTCAGGGAGCCGTCCTCGGCATCCTCAGCAGTCGCGCCGGGATCGGTAAAGGCGCTGTTCAGCGCAACGTCCATGGGATTGTCGCCGATCAGGGTTATGGCGGGCTGACCGCTGGGCTGCGAACCGTCCCGGCTGTGGCGGCTGAAGAATTCCCAGATGATATCCGGATAGCTGGGGCCAACCCGCACCGACCATCTGCCATTGCCGCCATTCTCTCCGCCTACCCAGTAGTGGCCGTGATCCGTGTCTGTGGTGTCCGGTGTGGCCAAGGGTCCGTCCAGGAATACGGTCTCAACCACTGAGCGTGTGCCCATGGTGCCGTCCTGTGTATAGCGGGTGTGTATGCAGCTGTGATTGTTCTGATAGTAGGGCGCGCAGGCGGCTGAACCGGCTTCCGCGTCCGTCGTGGTGGTGTAGGGCGTGGTTCCGAAAACCTGGAGGTGGGCATCGCGGATATTTTCGGCGCCCTGCTGCAAAACCGTACAGTCATTCTTGTTCTGCAGAATCATGGTCGGAATCGGATAGCTGTCGTTCAGCTCGGCCTGCATGTCGGACACCACTCGGGATACCGGATGAAATGTCGCGCTTCCCGGACACTGTCCGGATAAGGAGACAGACGCTGAGTCTTCACCGTAGGGCAAGCCCGCCGCCGGTGCCGCTGCCGCCCAGTATTCGTTGTGCGCCACGGCCGCCACGGCGGTCATCGCGCCACCCGAGGACAGGCCCGTGATGAAGCGGCGGTTGGGATCAATGCTGTAGTTTGCTTCCACCGCCAGGGCAATCTGGCGCAGATCCTCCACCTCGCCGGCACCTTCATGGCGATGGTGATCGAACCAGAAGCCCCAGCAGTTCTCGTTACGCAGTCCGTCGTAGCTGGTGATAAATGGTGCCACCAGAATGAAGCCGTACTTGTCGGCTGCGGCTTTCATGCCCCAGTCGGTCAGAACGTCGTCATTGGTCTGCTTGCATCCATGCAGAGCCATCACCATGGGCGCGGGAGTGGCGACGTTGGTCGGCACGTAGACCTTGTAGTTTCTGCTCCGGGACTGGTTATAGGCTTGTTGTGGCAGGGTGTAGGAGTCGGTCTGGCCAGCCACCGAATGGGCTGCCGGCAGCATCAGGCTGGCAGACAGGGCCAGCGTAGACGCCGCGGCCACGAGACGTGGCACGAACGATAGTTTTGGCATGTAAAGCTCCTTATTGGATTTATTGTACGGCCGTACCAGCTCAAGAAATTATCGTGCCAGCTTTCTTGTTGTTGAAAGATATGGGTTTTTGGTTATTTAGGTTGCGCAAGAGATGGTGGATGTCCGGAATCTGGGACGATGTGTCTTGGGGAAAGGACGATATGTATTTGTTGGTGGCATATATGCCTGTGGGTGTTCGTGCGATCAAATTATCGACACAAATCGGCAGCGCTTGAGTTGCGGGGGGCGGAGCGACCTTTCAAGCGTGTGCTAACACAGTTATCCACAGTTTTTGTGGGTAAGTGGGATGTTCAGGCCGCCAGCTAGGACTCGGTGAATCGTTTGAGCCATTCGACACCAAATCGTACTCCGAAGCCCTGAATCTCGCTGGGGATGGCGCCCAGGCCGCCCTTGTGTGCGCTGGTAGGGGCGATGTCGATGTGCAGCCAGTCGATGCCGCTTGCCACGAACTGGCTCAAGAACCGTGCCGCGTAAATGTGGTCGCCCGTGCCTTCCACCCGGCATTGCAGGGTGTCGGCAACGTCGGATTTCAGGTCCTCGTCGTAATCGTCCTCGAAAGGGAACGGCCAGACCCGTTCGCCACACTGCTCCCCGGTCTGAATGATGGGTTCAATCCAGTCTCGCCGGTTGGTAAAGCCGCCGGCAATGCGTTGCCCCAAGGCGCTCACGCAGGAGCCGGTCAGGGTGGCGTAATCCACAATGACCCGGGGTTGTGAGCGGGAGGCGAGCGCGAGAGTGTCGGCAAGCACCATACGGCCTTCTGCATCGGTATTGACGAGTTCGATGGTGGTGCCATTCATGGCGGTGACCACGTCATTGCTTTTGGCTGCCCTCGAGCCGATGTGGTTTTCCGCCAGCGCCAGCCAGCAATCGACGGGGTGCTGGAACTTGAGTCGTGTCAGTGCGAGCAGGGTTCCCAAAGCCACCGCGCTGCCCTGCATATCCCCGTTCATGCCGCGCATGTGGCCACCCACTTTCAGATCGCTGCCGCCGGTGTCGAAACAGATGCCTTTGCCGGCCAGCGCAAGGGGCGGCTGGCCAGTATCGGAAGCGCGGTACTGAAGATGCAGTATGCCGGCATCCGGCTCCGGGCTGGCCTGCACCACCGATAAAAAGGCACCCGCTCCGAGTTCTTTCAGCTGATCAATATCATAGAACCGGGCTTGCCATCCCTCACGTTGGGCAAGCGCCTCGGCATAGTCCCGGTATAACCCGGGTGTCAGGTAGTTACCCGGCAATTGCGTCAGCCAGCGGGCCAGATTATTGCCCTCGGCCGTTGCTTGAATGCCTCGCAAATCCGCGTTATCGAATTCGCCATAGAAATTCATCGCGCGCAGTCCGGCGGTTTCATCCGGCTTACTCGAGATTTTGGGTAGCCTGAACAGACGGGCAATCGCGGCGGCAACCATCGCTTCGGCCATGGCGCTGGCCCTGTCGATGTTGCCGAGGAAAGACACCACGTTAATGCTTGAGGCGCGTTCGTTCACCAGGGGTTCCAGGGTTTTGCGCGCCAGCGTGTGATAGCGAAAGGTATTTGGAGTATCCGGAACCTGCAGGATGGCTGTGCGGTTGCCCCGGGGGCCACTCAGCAACACCGGGTTGGTGGCTGTGGAAAAGTCCGTCAGACGTAGCGCGAGGAAATCGCCCCACGGAGCTTTGAGTACGGATTTTCGGTCTGATTCCGGTATCAGCAGCACCACGCTGACACTGGTGTCGAAGTCCCACGCAGCGGGGACCCGGTGGTCGGTGTCGATTTTCAGTTCTGGCAACTGGGGAAGGTCAAGTTTCATGGCGGCCCTCTGCGGTGGCAAACGATGCCTGACTCAGAGCATAGTCGCGATCCGTCGGTCTGCCACGCGGGCCAGTCTGTTGCCGCTTTTCTAACCGTTCTGGCTCAATGTTTCTGACCCTGGTTGTTTTCCACTCACTTCAGGCGCACGCCTGCTAACCGGCGCTTTGCCGTTCCTTTCCCGTCAGTGCTAACAGAGTTATCCACAGATTCTGTGGGCAACTTGCCCCGTGCCGCCGGTGGACAATTTTCGTGGCACCGTATTGTGGCCGGCTCGCTCTTTGGCCACCGAATGAACAGCCTGAACTCGGCGGCAGGAGTTTAGAGCGATGTAGTCGTTTGCGAACCACGCCCTTGCTGTGCAAATCGCCCCCATGAATACTGACTGCATTCTTTGTTCGGGCAATGCCGGTGGTTCTCACATTGATGATGACGCCGCCTGTTTTGAACGGTTACGGATCACACCTCCGATCTGGCACACTGATGCCGAAGGGGCAGGGAACGTCCATATTATCCACTGGCTGTCCCAATCGGCGTGTTCGAGGGCATTTATGGCAGAGAAGAAAGCGAAACAGCCAAACTTTCTGATCCGGGAAGCAATCGATACCGATCTTCCTGTGCTTGTGGAGTTTCTTGCCAAACTCGCGCTTCATGTCGCGGGTTCTGCGCCAAAGACGCTCAAGGAGGGTGAGTATCAGCGCCTGCTGGAGGTGTTGCACTCTGCACTGGGCGACGAGAACAAGCATTTGCTGGTGGCGGAGCAACCCGGGCGTGGCCTTATCGGCATGGGGTATGTCTATGTTTGGCGAAGTCAGGGCATCTGGGAACAAGTCGAGCCCGTTGAATATCGATCGGCCGTTATTGATGACGTATGGGTGGAGCCCGAGTTTCGCAGTCTGGGTGTTTTCAGGGCCTTGCTAAAGCATCTGGTGGCATTTGCGGAAAGTCACCATGCGCACGAGCTGGTCCTCGAATACGCGGCAACCAACAAGCAAGCCAAGGCGGTTTGGACCAGGATGGGTTTTGAAACCATCGGAGTTCGTGCCTCGGCGTTTACGTCAACGGTAAAGGCGGCCTTGGCTGAGTAACATCAAGTGCTATCAGCTCTTAAAGCGAGGGCATTCCGGTTTTTCGAAAAAGGACGAGTTTCATGATTGGCGATCGCAGCGTTCATGTTTTTTATGACGACATCATGTTGGAACACAACCCCGAAGTAGAGCTTCCGTTCTTGGCCAGTCGTGTGGAAAAACGCGTCAGGAGCATTCTCCAGGGGCTGAACTTTAAATGGAGTTACCCCGAACACCCTGGGCGGCTTTCAGAAATCAAGGCGCACCTGGACAAAAACCCCATCCCCGGGGTTCAGATTTGTGGCGGTGCCAAACCGGCAAGCTACGAACAGCTCGCCCGGGTTCATACAACGTCTTATCTGGACCACCTCACTTCGCTGGCGGGCAAGCGCGCCTGGCTTGACAAAGATACAACGGCCGTCTCGCCCGCAAGCATCGATGCCGCGTTCGCCGCTGCTGGCAACGCAATTGCTGCCGTGGAGAGCGTTGTCAAAGGCGATGCTCAAAGCGCGTTTGCGCTTGTGCGACCTCCGGGCCACCATGCGGAACCAGTCCGCGCGCGCGGATTCTGCCTGCTCAATAACGTCGCCGTAGCCGCCGCGCACGCGCAGGCCAAATTGGATTGCCAGCGAGTGCTGATCGTCGACTGGGATGCCCACCACGGCAATGGCACGCAGGATATCTTCTGGGCAGATCCGGATGTGTTGTTCTTCGATACCCACTGCGCCGCGCCGTTTTATCCGGGCTCCGGACATCTCGAGCAAGTGGGCGATGGTCTTGGCGAGGGCTACACGATCAACGTGCCGCTGCCAGAGTCCGCTGGCGACATTGCCTTTGAAAAGGTGTTCCGAGAAATTCTTGTGCCTGCGGCTGACTACTTCAAACCCGATATCGTGCTTGTTTCAGCAGGCTTCGATCCCCACCGCAACGACATGGCCCTGAACCTGTCCTTCGACGGTTTTAAAGCAATCACCCGCATCGTGCAGGACATTGCCGACAAGCATTGCCAGGGGCGATTAGCACTGGTTCTGGAGGGCGGCTATAACCTCACCTCGCTCTCCCATGGGGTACACGCCGTGTTGGAAGTTCTCGCTGGCGGCGATGTTCCCGAACTGTTTGAAACTGGCGTCAAAGAAGCTCAAGCCGCCAAAGAATTCCATCAATCTGCGTTCTGCGATGAGGATGACGCCGGTTCGGATTAGGGCTCTTGGCCTGCGAGTGTTTCTGGTTGGCTTTTACCGGGGCCTCAGTGGTTCAGAGTATTTTGGTGATTTGGGTCATGCTGGCTTTTTTCGGGGGCACCTGGTTGTGATCAACGATTCCAAATAGTGATCACAATGCTCCAACTGTTCCCAAATGTATGTCGGTGACAGGCCTCTTAAGGATCAACTGACCGACGGCTTGTACTTGAGTATAACGAGTGGCTGTGTTGTCAAAATCGTTTCGGTGAACTCCACTGATCGGCGGCACTCCCACAACCTGAATGTCCGCTTTGCGACCGTCGAGACCTCCCAGGTTTTCTTAAAGCTAAGCCGGTAGCATTGGGAACAGCTATTAGATTCCATCAAGAACTCTCTTACTCGCGTAAATCTCTGCAAAATATTCGAATTTCGTGTATGAATTCCGCTTCTTTGCATGGGGATTGTGCAGTCTAACGAGAGGCGAGTTGCTCGAAGACGCGAAGGTCGTGGGGACCAAAAGGTCAGATTTTTAAAAGATCAGATACTTCTGCTTAATTGCTGTTTTGCGAAATAGAAACCAGATCACTGGGTAAAAGTTTTCGATGTGTTAAGGTTCGGAATCACAAACATAATGGAGATTTTCATGTTTAGAGTTTTAGTGCCGTTTCTAATCATCTTTGTTAGTGGGTGTGCGAATAATAATTATGATCCATACGCTGATAATCCTGTGTTTAAAGTTCATCCCGACAAAATTGTTGTCACTGAGCACGATATAGACAATAAAAGGTATAGGATTCTTGATGATATTAAAGCAAAAGCGAGAAAGACCACATTATTTCATGATGACCCGACACAGGAAGACGTAAACAAGCTCTTAAAACAAAAAGCCTCTATGCTTGGCGCTGACGCGATTATCTTCGTTAGATACGGCTCGGTGGGTATTGGAGCATTGAGTTGGGGAGAGTTAGAAGGACAGGGCCGTGCAGTCAAATTTGTTGAGTAGAGCACCCCTGTTTCTTGTGTTGGCTTTGAGTGCCTGTGTGACTCCGCCCCCAGATCTCCCGAGAGATATTAGCTCTATCGATGCTACTGATAAGCTGTCGGAAAAAGAGTTTAATAAGCCGGATCTAGAGAAAAGCTGTTCTCAACTAAGCGAGGAGATCAACGAAATAGCACAGGCCAGAGAGGAACTCTATTCTAACGTGAGCGAGAAAAGAGCTGGTGATCAGGCAGCGGGTTTCATTGGCGTGTTAATTTTCCCTCCTGCGTTGCTTTTTGTGGATCAAAGAGAGGGCTTAAGTACTCAGCTTAATGAAATCCATAAAAGGCTCGATACCATTAACCAATTAGTGAAATTCAAAGGGTGTTCTGGCACCAGAGGTATAAAGGCGTAAAATGGCGCAAGCGGATATTGGGCTGGTGAATTTTGCGACCAGAATCAGGTTGTGAGTGGCTCGTGAGTTAGCCAAATGCTGCAAGGCCTGTTGGGCTTGCTCTCGGCGCAAAAGGCACCGAGAGCCATGTGTTTCAGAAATTGTAGCGGGCGCCCAAATTGTATTGGCTGCCATCATCATAGAAGGTTCCACCAACCTGAAGTCCCAAACCTGTCGTCAGAAAATAGATGCCTTCAAGTGTGAGCTCGCTGGACGAATTTCCTACCGTGTAGTGATCTGCACGCAAACCTGCCTGGAGCGTATCGGTGATGTTTCGTCGGTATCCGATGGATAAGATCGCTCCGGAATCATCACCACTGCCAGATGCAGTTCCCGACTCGAAATAGCCGGGTAGATTGGGAACTCGATTGCCATTCGAATCTCGGAAAATATTGGTGTTCTCAAGTTCGATTTCGACCTTTGTATGTGCATAGCCGCCTGCTAAATATGCACTGCTCATGTCATCCTGGAAGAAGATGTAGCCCGCGGATATCGTCACCAAAGAGCCCGTTAGGTCAAGTTCAATATTATCCTCGTTTGATGTGGCGCCAGGAGGTATAGCGTCCGGCGAGATATTGCCTAACGGAGTTTCAATAATGTGGTTGGTTTCTCCGTTGATTTGTTGGAATCGGACTTGCCCGAACCAGTTGTTTCCGAAATCAAAGCTGGCCGCCAACTGAAGGCCGTCAAATGTCACATCTTTTTCAGGAATCGAAACGTAAGTCTCGATATTGAGTGGTACATCCTTGAGTTCGGATCTCAAATAATCAACCGATACAAAACTGTAGGAAGGGGGCGCAGCGTGTGTGTTGGTCGAGAGAAGACTCAATCCTATAAATGTGAGTGCAAAACTGTTTTTGGCAGACTTCATTTGGGCTCCTTGCCGATTGTCCATTTGGGGCAACGTGGTGTGTGCAGAAGGCACAAGACCCTGCTTTCGAGATACGTCCCCATGACGACAAATATCGATTTGTCGTACTGTCTTATACCAAAATTTGGAATGTGGGCTGCTGCCCTAATTCGCACGATTATTGTTTTTGGGAGGTGCCTCAAAAAAATAGTGCGGGATGTTGATTGTTCAGCGCCGATAGCGTGAGAGCAACTCGCAGGAATCGAGGTCTTGTGATTGCGCTCAACGCCCTGTGTTTGGGGCTGGTGGGGCGTTACTGCACACTCGGGATGCCCGCTTTGCGACCCCTGCCGCCAATTCATGGTGCCACTTTCCGGCCACACGATGGCGGCACGACCATATCAGCTATGGCCTCCAGTCCCGGAAGCTGGCACAGTTCATCCGGTTTGAATCAACAGCGGATGAGGAGAAAAAACCGGTGACCGAGCTTGTAAGCTATGAACTGAACGATGGTGTCGCGACTGTCACGATTGCAAACGGCAAGGCCAACGCCCTGAGCCATGAGGTCTTTGAGGCTCTGAATGCCGCCCTGGATCGTGCTGAACAGGACAAGGCCGTGGTGATTCTGACCGGGCAGATGGGTATTTTTTCCGGTGGCTACGACCTGAAAGAAATGCAGAAAGGACCGGAAGCCGCCACTGCACTGGTGACCGTCGGGTCTACCTTCACGCGTCGTCTGGCCGGGTTCCCGTTGCCGGTGATCGCCGCGTGTAACGGGCATGCCATCGCCAAAGGCGCGTTTGTTCTTTTGTCTGTGGATTACCGCATCGGCACCGAAGGACCGTTCAAGCTGGGTTTGAACGAAGTGGCGATCGGAATGACGATGCACCATGCAGGGCTGGAGATCGCGCGCCATCGCCTGGCACCAGCCCATTTCTATCGTTCGGTGGTGAATGCGGAAATCTACAGCCCCGAGGGGGCCATTGCAGCCGGATTCCTGGATGAAATCGTGCCGTCCTCCGAGTTAATGGCGCGTGCCAACGAGCAGGCCCAGCAATTGCGCCAGCTGAACATGCGGGCCCACAAAGAAACCAAGCGTAAAGCCAAAGCGGATTACCTGGCGTTGCTGGACCGGTGTATCGAGATGGATGCACAGAACCTTGGTCTGTCAGGTTAAGAGGTTTTCCCCAGCGGCGTAACCGGCTGAAATCCGAACAACCGGGCAAGTATAAGGTCTGGAAAAGACTGTATCCGGGTGTTGTAGATAGTGGCGCTGTCGGTTTGACTGTTTCTTAGCAGGGCCAGGTAGTTTTCCGTTTCTGCCATGATCGCCATGAAACGACTCACGACAGCGTGGCTCTTCAGGTCCGGATAGTCTTCTATCCGGGCTTGAAGCGCGGCGGTCACGCGCCTTTCCCTGTCCAGGCGATCGCCCGTTTGCCGGGCTCCTTCCAGTCCAGATGGCTTAGCTGCCCTGAGGGCGGCTATGGTTTCCAGCAGCTGTTTCTCATGTTGTAAAAAAGCGTTCACTGCGGTTTCCAGGTTCGGCCACAGGTCGTATCGCTGTTGCAAAATGGTATCGATGTTGGCCTCAGCACGATCGACGCGTTTTTTCAGGAACACCATGTCGTTGTAATGCAGGATCGCCAGATACAGGCACAGCGTGACAGGCACCACCAGTGCTGAGGCAAGCAGGTTTCCCGGGCTGAAGCTGCCATCGGCAGCAAGCACGGACGTCGCGGAAAACAACGCCAGCGCCAGCGCAGCGGCGGTGATGAGGAAGCCCCGAGCACCACTGCTTTCGACAATTCGGGCTTCGGTTTTTGCGCTCAGCAGGAACGGGTTGTCGGCATCGTCCTGCAGCACCAGCTGATCGGGCTGTTGTTGGTTCAGGCCGGCGAAGCCAAGACAGAAAAGACGGGTGCCCGGCGGGAGCAGTTGCACGGTATAGCGCCGGTCGCCCCGGGTTTCCGAATACCGTTTGGGAAAGTCGAAATCCGCGCCTTCCGGCTGAATCCGGGCGCGGCCGTGGCTGTCTTCCAGCCAGAACGGAACCTGATCGACGTCGCGCTCGACAATGCGCCAGTTGTTCTCCTTGTCAGTACCCCGTTTTTCTTCCACCCGATAGTTATAGGCCACGCAGGGTTCATGGCGCAGCGGGTCGCTGAGGGTACCGGCATGTTCATCGGCACGGACAGTTCCGTTCAGTTCCGCCAGGCCATAACTGAGCCCCGTTGCGCTGCTGGTGGGCACGGCTTCGATCAGGCGCTTGAACTTGACCTGTCGAATTGCAGCAACCAGCAGTAATGCGGCGGCTGCCGCGGCCGCAGCCGCCAGTATCCAGCTCACCCAGGTGTGTTCATAGCGGGTTTGGGGCTTGGCGGCTACCAGTTGTTGCACCAGGGCTTTGGCCTGGGCGTCGAGGTCAGGTACCGGCAAGGGGGTTGCCACGGTGCGCCGGTACAGCCAGGTGTCGAGCCAACCATGTGTGCTGCGGTGAATCAGTTGCTGGAACGCCGCGACGTCTGCCAGCACAAGTGCGTTTTCCGGTTGCGCCAGCAGGCCCTGGTGACGGGTGTCATACAGGGTAGCGACCGACGCCCACTCTTGGCTGAGTTTCGTCGCGCCCATGACACAGAGCGTGCCGGCGACGGCAAAGAGCATCGCCACCACGAACACCCAGAACCGGTGCACCCGGGCAAAGGTCAGCAGCAGGGCTACGCCCAGTGCCAGCAGGCCGGTGCCGGCAGAGATCCGAATGGCAACGTCCAGGAGCCGGTCACCACCGGCTACGCTGAGGCCGCGTGTCGAGACCAGCGCGGGCAGGCTAAACACTTCAAGGCCCGAAAACACCAGCTGATCTTCCTGGCTGTCGTAGCGTCCGAGGGTGTTGACTGTGTCTCCGGGCGACAGCGCCCACTCGGAATAGATCCGGTCGCCTTCCTGACGCTGGTAGGAACGTTCAATCCGCCACTGGAGGTCCTCCGCCGAGCCGGGGGCTATGCGCAGGGCGCCTGTCGAATCGGTCAGAAGAAACTCGCCACCGGCCGTGCCTGAGTCCAGCGTGCGGGTGTGGCGGTCGCCGTCGGAATCCCGGTACTCCTCTTCCAGCGTATAGCGGTAATAGACAGCGGCGGTGCCGGAGTAGGGGGTGCGCACGGTGGTGTTGTTTGCTGCCACCTGACCGCGCAGGGCGTAGGGGCCCTGGGTCACGGCACCCAGAGGCGTGTAGGGCAGGCGCTCCATCTGGCGTGCTTCGGCCAGCTGATTGAGGCTGTTTTCAAGGAGCAGGTAAGCGCCAATGATGGCCACCATACCCACTATGGCGGCGAAAATGCGTCCGGTGCTTCTGGCCTTGCCAGTCTCTGTCATGGTCACTGCATCCTGCAGGTATGGCCTGTGGTAGTGTCGAGTATAAGGCATCCGGGCATTCCGCTGTTGCGACGGAGTCATTGTCTTTGGGCCATACTGGCAACGGAACGGTTTACCCACCGTGCCTCGTTCAGCCCGGCGGAGCACACTAATGTATAGGCACCCGTTCATTGACGGGTGAATCTGAAATCAGCAGAATTTCAACCTTTTTTATACCGTTGAGGAGGCGCATCGTGTCCCAGTTCGAGCAATTCGCCAGTGATAATTACAGCGGGGTATGTCCGCAGGCGTGGAAAGCAATGGAAGCTGCAAACGCGATGCCTGAGCCTGCTTACGGTGAAGATAGCTGGACGCTGCGCGCCGCCGATTCGCTGAGGGCGCTGTTTGATGCCGACTGCGAAGTCTACTTCGTGTTCAACGGTACCGCGGCGAACTCCCTGGCGCTGGCCTCTATCGGGCAGTCGTTTCACAGCGTGATCTGTCACGAGCTGGCGCATATCGAAACCGACGAATGCGGCGGCCCGGAATACGCCTCCAATGGCTCCAAACTGCTTCTCGGTGAGGGTGCCGACGGCAAGCTGACGCCCGACAGCATCGAACACCTGGTCACCAAGCGCACCGATATTCACTACCCCAAACCCAAGGCGCTGAGCCTGACCCAGGCTACGGAAGTGGGCACGGTTTACACTCCGGAAGAGCTGAAGGCGATTAAATCGGTGGCGGATACCCACCGACTGAACATCCATATGGATGGCGCCCGTTTTGCCAACGCCGTTGCCGCGCTGGACGTTCATCCCTCTGAAATTACCTGGAAAGCCGGGGTGGATGTCTTGTGTTTCTCTGGCACCAAGAACGGTTTGGCCATGGGTGAAGCGGTGGTCTTTTTCAACCGCGCGCTGGCGGAAGACTTTGAGTGGCGCTGCAAGCAGGCCGGCCAGCTTGCCTCCAAGATGCGGTACATCTCGGCGCCCTGGTGCGGTTTGCTGGAAAACGATGTCTGGCTGGAAAATGCCCGCCATGCCAATGCCTGCGCCGAGCGGCTGGCCAGCGGCCTGGCCGGCATACCCGGTGTGTCGCTGCGATACCCGCGGCAGGCCAACGGGCTCTTCGTGACCATGCCGGATTCTGTCCAGGAAGCGCTGCGCGCCAGGGGCTGGCGCTTTTACAACTTTATTGGCGGTGCCGCCCGGCTTATGTGTTCCTGGGCGACGACTCACGAGCGCGTTGACCAGTTCCTGGCCGACGTTCGGGAGCTGATGGCTCAGTGCCCGGCTGACCAGATTTTGCGTACTGCGTAGGTGTCAGACCCGTGGCCTGTCGAAAGGCGCGGGTAAAGTTGGCGGAATCCTGATAGCCGAGCCGGTAAGCCGTTTCGGTGACGCTCAGCTGGTCATGGGTCAGGTAATGCCTGGCCCGATCCATCTTCTCTCGCAAGAGTAGCTCCCGAAAACTGGTCCCATCTTTCAGTAGCCGTCGGTGCAGGGTTCGAGAGGACATGCCCAGATCAGCTGCGATGGCGTCCTGATTGAGCAGCCGCTGTCCGCAGTGCTGTAATCGTTCCATCACTTTGCCTGCCAGCCCCTGATGCCTTGCCAGCTGTTCAAGTTCCGCATTGCACTGCGCCAGCGCCCGGCTGTGCGCGGCCTGGTCTGCCAGGGCGAAGGGAATCTCAAGTTTTTCCCGTGGCAGCGAGAGGCGGTGCTCGGGTTGGTTGAAGGCAATGTTGTCGATGGCTGCGCCGAGCCGCTCACTCAATGCCGGGTCCTCAGCGAATGCCAGGCTTGCCCGCAGGTCCAGATTCCCCACCAGAAAGCTGCCCATGACATCGAAGCTGGCAAGCAGGGTATGAACCACGAAGCGTTCCGTTCTCTCGGAAATCCCGGGTGCGGGTGTAATCCTCAGGTCGGATCGTTCGCCCCGGTGTTCGAGGCCAAGCCAAGCCAGTGAGGTAATCAGAGGGAAGAACCTGATTGCCACCTCAATCGCCTGGCCTGCGTTGCCGGCGGTCAGGCCCGCGTAGCCGGCGGCGCCATGGGCGCTCACATTCAGGTGATGGCCCAGCCTTACCCCGGGCAGCGGTTCGTCGGCCAGGTTTTCAACGTTGGCGAGGAACTGGTCGAGTGTCTGGTGATCGATCCAGCCATCGGGGGTCAGCAGTTCATCCTGCCGAAGCCCGGTGCCAGCCAGAAGTGCCTCGGTTGTGAGCTGATCCGTTGTCAGTTGCTGGCAAAGGATGTGGATGTATCGGGCCGCCGTGGCGATGTGAGGGGCGTTGCTGGTCATGAGGTGAATATTCTTGTTGGTTTTTCATGCAGTGTCTGAAAATGACAGATAACTGTCAATTGCTAACCTGCACGGTTCTGCAAACGGGCGCACAGTGAGGGCATCCATAGGTTCGGCTTAGGCAAGGGAGGCTGACATGCTCGAGCGAGTGCCACCGAAAGTAATGATTACCCTGAAAAAAGCGATGTTTCTGCTGGTGTTTTTTGTCGCCATGCTGCCCTACAACGCCTGGCAAAACATGCAGGAAAGCGGGCACTGGAATCTGTATGCCTGGTGGCCGCTGTTTGTCATCTTTGGAATCATCCCGGTTGTTGATCATCTGGTGGGTAAGGATTCGTCCAATCCGCAGGAAGATGAGGTCGAACAGCTGGCGGCCCAGCGATGGTATGCCTTGCTGACTCTGATGGCGGTACCGACTCAGTTGGCGGTGCTGTATTTCGGCGCCTGGGTGTTTGTGACGACAGACCAGTTCACGCTGGCGGGGCAGGTAGGCTGGATTCTGTCCTGCGGCATTATCAGCGCAATTTTGTCCATCAATGTCGGGCACGAGCTGATCCATCGGCGCAGCCGGCTGGAGAATTGGGCCGGAGGGCTTCTGTATGCCTCGGTGTGCTACGCCGGCTTCAAGGTGGAGCATGTCCGTGGCCACCACGTGACCGTCTCTACCCCCGAGGACGCGTCGTCCGCTCGATATGGCCAGAGCCTCTACCATTTCTTGCCCAGGGCCTACCTGCACAATGTGCGCAATGCCTGGAAGCTGGAAGGGAAGCGGCTGAAACGGCTGGGCTTGCCCACTTTTCACTGGCGCAACGAGCTGATCTGGTGGAACGCCGTGAGCGTTGCATTTGCGGTGGCTGCCCTGCTGCTGTTTGGATGGGCCGGGCTGGTGTTTTATCTGGGTGTGAGCTGGATGAGCTTCACTACGCTGGAAATCATCAATTACATTGAGCACTACGGGTTGCATCGCCGGAAACTGCCGAACGGTCGTTACGAGCGCACCACGCCGGCCCATTCGTGGAACAGCAATTACCTGATTACCAATCTGGGGCTGTTTCACCTGCAACGCCATTCTGATCACCATGCGTTTCCCAACCGCCGGTACCAGGTGCTTCGGCATTACGATGGTGCGCCGCAGCTGCCCACCGGTTATGCGGGGATGTATGTTCTGGCCCTGGTGCCGCCGCTGTGGTTCCGGGTAATGAACCCCCGTGTCAGAGCCTATTATGAAGGCGAGGAATGGCAGCTTTCGGCCCAGGAGTTCGAGCAGTCGGCGGCCTGATGGCGCCCGGGAACTGACCGGGCTGCCCATACTTTTGCTACGGTGAGCCACACACCCTCGATGGTGCGGTGTGTGACAATGGCCGGGCAAACGCAGGGTAGCCTGGACAGGAAACATTCATCATGGATCGACAAGTAGACATTCCCTTGCCTTCGGGGCACCGGATGCGGGCCCACTGGTATCGCCCGAAGGATGCGAACCCTCATCGGGCGGCGGTCATCGCCATTCACGATATCTTCGGATACACCGCCGATATCGAGCGTATTGGCCGCCGTTTGGCCGATAACGGTTACCCGGTGCTGGTACCGGATCTGTACGACCTGCCGGGTAGCAAGCCGCTGTGTGTGGTCAAGACGCTCAAGGCTCACGAGATGGGCAGCGGGGAGGCATTCGAGCAACTGGAGGCCTGCCGGCTGTGGTTGCTGAGCCAGCCTGAGGAGCCGGTGACCCAGGTTGGCGTGATGGGCTTCTGCATGGGCGGACGATTTGCCGTGCTGTACGCAGCCCGGGCGCCGGTGCAGGTGGTCGCGCCTTTCTACGGCTCAATTCCGGGCAATCATGCAGCCCTCTCAGGCATCTGTCCCGCCGTCGGTGGCTGGGGCAAAACGGACCTGATATACGGCAGCCACGGCGAGCGCCTGGCCAGTCATCTTGAGCGCCTCGGGGTCCCCCACGATATTAAAACCTACGACAACGTCGGGCATTCCTACATGAACGACCATCAGAGCTTCATGTTCAAAAAAGTCGCCGCAGCTTCACCCATGCGGGCAAGGTATGACGAGAATGCGTCCGAAGACAGCTGGCGCCGTGTACTTGGCTTCTTTGAAAAAGTGTTTTCCGGTCAGTTGGGAACCTGAGGTCGGATGGCGCGCCCGTTCCCGCAAGCGGGCGCATTGATGCTCAGTCTGTCTGTGAGATCCGTGCGATCTCATCCGCGTAGAAGTCATCAAAGTTGGTGAAATCCATGCTGTCCTGTCCGCAGCAGCGGATGTTGCCGGTTTTGATGTCATAGACCCAGCCGTGGATTTTCACTTTGTGAGAGGCCAGTTTCGCGGCAACCACGGGGTGGGTACGCAGGTGCTGGACTTGTTGCAGCACGTTTTCCTCGATGGCTTCGTTCAGATAACTGCTGTCCAGGCCGGATTCTGTCGGGATGTTATGACGCTCCCGGACGATTTCCATGGCCGACCGGCAGTGTCCAAGCCACTCTTTGACGTGGGGCAGGCCCTTGAGGGCCGGAATATCCAGTGCGCCCTTGATGGCACCGCAGTCGGTGTGGCCGCAGACAATGATATGGCGAACGTGCAGTACCGCGACGGCATATTCAATGGACGCCGTCATCCCGCCCGTTTGATTACTGTGGGGCGGGATAATATTGCCAGCGTTCCGGCAGATGAACAGGTCACCGGGGCTGGTGCCGGTGACCAGATTCGGGTCGATGCGGGAATCCGAGCAGGTAATGAACAGAACATCCGGGTTCTGGCCGCCAGCGAGCGCGCCGAACAGGTCTTTGCGCTCCGGATAGACATTCTGGCGAAAATCCAGCACGCCCCGAATAATAGGTTCCATGAATCACTCCTCGGAAATTAAGAGGGCACAGCTGAACATATCCTTCCGGAATTACGCCAGACGACAAACGTATTGCTCTGTTCTCGGCCGCCCGCTATCGGGGTTAGCCCCTTGAGCCCCTCATTAGGCGGGTAAAGGTAGCACAGACGGTCGCAATTAACGTCCTTTGAAGACCGCCTCACGGCGTTCCAGAAACGATTGTATGCCTTCCTTGACGTCTTCACTGGCCATCACCGGTTGCAGCGACGTGAACAGGTGCTGCTTGGCGGCGATTTCCCCTTGCTGAACCGCCAGTTTCGAGGAGGCGAGGCTGCCAGTGACGCCAAGGGGCGCTGCTTTGGCGATTTTCTCCGCAATGGCCAGGGCCGCTGTAAACTGATCGCCCGGCTCAACCAGTTCCTGAATCAATCCCCACTGGTAGGCCTGGTCTGCGCTCCACTCGTCACCAGTCAGCAGATAGCGCTGGGCGTTGCCCCAGCCAATTTCCCGTTGCAGGCGAATGGTGGCACCACCGCACGGGAAAATACCTCGCTTCACTTCCAGTTGGGCAAAGCGGGTGCCCCTGGCGGCCACGCGAATGTCGGTATTCAGCATCAGTTCAACGCCGCAGGTAAAGCAGATGCCCTGGGCGGCAAACACGACAGGCTTGGTCAGTGCCTCGCCAACAACGTTGAATGGGTCCAGTTCGCCCTCGTTTGGCTCGATGCCTTTACCGCTGGAAAACACGCCGGCCCAGTCATCCAGTTGCAGGCCGCTGGTGAAGTGGTCGCCTTCGGCATAGAGCAGTCCCACCCGAAGTTCCGAATCGAACTGAAGCTGATGGTAGGCGCGGGCAATTTCGTGGTACATCGCCCGGTTCATGGCGTTCATCTTGTCGGCCCGGTTAAGGCCGATCAGCAGGATGTGTCCCCGTTTTTCTATGGTGACCAGTGACATAGTGCCCTCTCGTTTCTGATGCCGCTGCAGCGCTTCCAGAGCTGGTCCTGCAGAGTTGGGTTCGTTCGGTGAAGTCATGCGAGCTGTATTAGTAACGCAGGCTCTCACAGACGGACGCAGGGTGTAATTGGCGAGTCCGACATATAATTGGTCAAAACGGACATATGCCGAATCAAAGAGGCGTTCCGGGCGCGGTTAGCACGTTGGTAAACTTCATGGTATACCAGCACATCGTGAACTGGCGGGCGCTCCAGGGGAGCCCGCTGTTGAATAAGTATTCGGAGTTTCAGTCATGCCAAAAGCAAGTGAGATCAAAAAGAATTCAGCGGTGGAGTTTGATGGGCGAGTGTATTTCGTGAAGGACATCGAGCGTTCGGTGCCTCAGGGGCGAGCGGGTGGAAGTCTTTACCGGATGCGGATGTATGACG
Organism: Marinobacter salinisoli; assembly: GCF_017301335.1. Lineage (NCBI taxonomy): Bacteria > Pseudomonadati > Pseudomonadota > Gammaproteobacteria > Pseudomonadales > Marinobacteraceae > Marinobacter > Marinobacter salinisoli. Next base: position 3,616,634 of record NZ_CP071247.1, on the reverse strand, counting down.
TGGTCACCAACAACAAGATTGACCATACCTTTAAAGATTCCGACATGCTGAACCTGGCGGACCTGGTGCGCCGCCCGGTGACCTTCTCCTACACTGATGGCGAAGAGTACGTGTTCATGGATAGCGAGGACTTCTCCCAGTACAGCCTGAACAAGGAGGCGATCGAAGACGAGCTGTTGTTCATCAGTGAAGACACGGAGGGGGTGATGGCCATATTGCTCAGCGACTCACCGGTATCCCTGGCACTTCCGCCCACCGTTGAGCTGGAAATCACCGAGACGGACCCGTCGATCAAGGGCGGTTCTGCCACGGCCCGTACCAAGCCGGCGACGCTTTCCACTGGGCTGGTAGTGCAGGTTCCAGAACACATTTCCACGGGTGACCGTATCAAGGTGAACGTGGAAGAACGCAAATTCCTGAGCCGGGTCTGATCCGGCAATAGGCCGATACATGGGCAGGAACAACGAAAAGCTGGTGGTGTTTTACGATGGCGCCTGCCCTGCGTGTATCAAAGACCGGCGCTGGTATGAAAAGCTGGCCGGGAAGGGCGGAGGCGCGGTGGAGTGGCTGGATATTACCGGCCAGGACGCCGTCTTGCGTGCACAGGGCATTGATCCGGAGCGTGCGCTTCGGGAGTTGCACGTCAAGGATGCCGACGGCCACATCCATCGAGAAATGGATGCCTACATCCTGCTGATGTCCCGGGTGCCTCTGCTCAAGCCGCTGGCTTGGATCATAGGCTTGCCCGTTATCCGGCCGGCATTGGCGTGCTGGTATCACCAATGGGTTAGCCGACGGTTGGACGGGCAGGGGTGACGCACGCTGTCTGGCTGATAAGCAGCACCACTGTGTCGGTCTAGCTGCCCGTCCTTTTCTGCCTCATCGTTAGCCTACTTTCTGAGCCCTGCGATCTGCTCCTTGGTTTTCCTGCGCTCGTCCAGAATTTCCCTCAGTAGCGCCTTACCTTGGTTATCCATCCAGGCTTTCCAAAAGGCCGCCCTGGCTCATTAATGCTCGTTAGGCAGCAATTCACCCCCCTGACGACTAAATCCGGCTCACAGGACGAGTTCAAGGAGTTTGGGCGTACGGGGGGCGTTTAGCGTTCGGGATCACGGAATCGCTGCAGAGACCGCTCTTTTCGATACAGACGAGCCGATTTATGCGTCCATAAAATTTACACATGGTGAGTTTGTGCGGGTCGAAATTCCAATAGCTCTCTGTATTTATTGATAAAAACGGTTTGGTATCTTATTTGCTACTACTATTGCGGGCGTTCCCTGCCCGAGACCAAACCGCTTCGAGTGGACATGAAACAAGGAATATAAGGATATAGATCATGAATTTTAAACGAGCTTCGCTGGCATTGGGCATAGCCTTGTCCGTCAGCAGCGTCCAGGCAGGTGTCACGTATTCCGTAGAAGCTGCGAATCAGCTCACCTCAACCCAGGTGGGTGTGACCACCGTCGATTTTAACGATGGTACTACCGGCTCCTACACTAGCGTAGTGGGCGATTTTACGATCTACGATACTCCAAGTGGCACCGGACAATCCGCTCCGCCCTTTAGTATTACGGATAAATATATCAGTGTGCCCAATCCCGTAAGCAACGGCAGCGCCACGTTTACTCTGGACGGCAGCTACAACTACTTTGGTTTCTTCTGGGGCTCAGTGGATACCTACAATACCATCGAGTTCTTTGATGGCATGACGTCCGTTGCAAGCTTTGGCGGCGGTGACATCACGCCCGAGCTGATAGCCGACGGGAACCAGGGCAGCTGGAATTCCAACCGCTATGTGAATTTCTTTTTCGATGGTGGGCACACCTTTGACAGTTTTGTCATGACAAGCACCAGCTTTGCTTTCGAAACAGATAATCATTCTTATGGCAATGTTGCTGTTCCGGAGTCTGGCACCCTCGGATTGCTATCCCTGGGGTTGCTTGGTTTAGGTTTGGCGCGTCGGCGTAAAGCGTAACTGACCCGATCCTGAAAAAACCGCAGAAATTATTCTGCGGTTTTTTTTCCCTACCTCTTTTATCTACCACCAGCTCATTTCCCCAGCATCGCGCGCTGCTTGCCTTTAACGCCCCACGAACTATTCAGGGAGTTTTGGCGCGTTAATAATCTAATGGCCTGATCTGGCTGGTTTATCCTTTATGCAGAGGCTGCGTTACCAGAGGAGTAACGACGATGGATAAGGTAAATTGGCGTATTAAGGGGTTGGAGTTTGTGAACTGCAACTGCGACCTCGGTTGCCCATGTCAGTTCATGGGCAGACCCAGTCACGGTGATTGTGAGGCTTTTGCTGCGGTCAAGATTGAAGATGGGTTCTTTGAAGATACCCGCCTTGATGGCCTGGCGTTTGCGATGACATTGAAGTGGCCGGGCGCGATTCACGAGGGCAATGGCACGGCGCAGGCATTCGTCGACGAGCGGGCGACACCGGAGCAGCGGGAGGCGCTCATGGCGATTCTGTCCGGCGAAACATCCGAGCCGGGGGCGACCTTCTTTAACGTGTTCGCCAGCACGCTCACCAAGATGCACGATCCGGTATTCTGTCCGATCGACATGGAGTGTGACGTCGAGGGGCGGCACGCGACGATTCGGGTAGCTGATTTGATTGAGGCCAGTGGAACGCCGATCCTCAGCCCCGTCGATGGCTCGGAGCACCGGGCCCGGATTGACCTGCCGCAAGGCTTTGAATACGCGGTGGCGGAAGTGGCGACCGGCCGCACCAGTGCGCACGCCGACGTGCCCATGGAGCTGAGCGCCTCCCACAGCCATATGGCGCATCTGGATATCGGCCCGACCGGCGTCTATCACTGATCTGCGACCATGGCGATTGGGGATAACATCCGTTTGGTCGCGAAGGGCTCCCTGCGCGGAAGCCGCATAACCCTGGCGGGCCTGCTTGCAATCACAGTTCTGGCCTGGTTGTACCTGATTGGTATGGCGTCTGACATGGATGCCATGGCAACGGGTGGGATGGTGACATTTCATCACTGGACGGTGAGCTATTTCATTCTGATGCTGGTGATGTGGATCATCATGATGATCGCCATGATGATGCCCAGCGCCGCGCCAATGGTGCTCCTTTATCGGCAGGTGGCGCGCAGGAACCGTCTCCCGGCTGTGCTCGGTACGCTGGCCTTCATCGGCGGCTATTTGCTGGTCTGGAGCGCGTTCAGCCTTTTTGCCACCGCGCTGCAGTGGCTTCTGGAGGAACTGGCGTTGCTCAGCCCCATGATGCGTAGCCAGAGTGCTTTGTTCAGTGGGGCTCTGCTGATCGCCGCCGGCGTTTACCAGTTTTCCTCATTCAAGCAGGCTTGCCTGAAACGCTGCCGTGGCCCTCTGCTTTTCATTACACGTTACTGGCGACCGGGCGTTACTGGCGCGGCTGAGATGGGGGTCCGGCACGGCATCTTTTGTGTGGGTTGCTGTGGGGCATTGATGCTGCTTTTGTTTGTCGGTGGTGTGATGGACCTCACCGTCATCGCGGTGATTGCTGCTGTGGTGCTGCTGGAAAAGCTGATGCCGGGCGGTGACCGGTGGGCAAGGGCTATTGGTGGCCTCGCCATCGTGCTCGGTGGCGTGCTGATTGTTGCGGGTACCTAGTTTCCGAGAGGAAGCAGAGTCACCGGCAGAGCAGGGGGCTGCCGGTGACAATCGGGGGCTAACCCCGCCCGTCCTCAATGTGATCCACATCCACCTGGCCGGTCAGCCGGCGCCGGATGTGAGACCAGGACAGGCCGAAGGCCAGCAGCAGGGACAGAACCAGCAGAATGACCCAGGTCATCGCGCTTTCCCCTTCCAGGCTGAGCCAGCCGATATCCACCAGCAACCACACCAGGCAGCCCAGCAAGGCGGCGCCCAGGGATATGCCCAGCCAGCCCAGGGACAAAAAGGTGGCCCTCAGGAAAACAATCCAACCGATCAGTAACACAATGCCGACGATGGCGATGACCGGCCCCATGGTGGTTTCCGAGTCAAAGGCCCAGGAGATATAGGAATACTGCGTCGGGTTGTAGGTACCGAAAACCAGTGCAGCAGCAAAAATCCAGCGCCCTACGACATTGCCCAGGCTAGAGGATGCGGCCATAGAAAGTTCTCCGTGTCAGTGGCGCGTGTCCGGTAGCGATTGAGTGAGTGGTTCCGCAGAACGGCGTCGGAGCCTATATGAGCTTAGACCAGATTTTGTCCAGACAGCGCAATGGAGCGCTTTCTTGGGGTAGAGTACGGAGTTCAAACCTTTCAAACGGAGATGAATGCATGACAGATCGTCCCGCCAAGCCCGTGTCTGCATCGGCAGTGGACAAGCACGTCTACAAAGTGTTTCCCAATGACATGAATTCCCACAACACGGTGTTCGGGGGAATGATCATGGCCAAGTGCGATCGGCTGGCGTTGGTTGTTGCCGAGCGGCATTCGGCCCATGTCTGTGTGACCGCGGCCGTGGATTCCATTCACTTCAGGGCGCCCGCCAAGGGTAACGACACCCTGCTGTTCAATCTGTCGTTGAATCGCAGCTGGGGCTCGTCCATGGAAATCGGCGCCCGGGTGGAGGCTGAGAACAGTTACACCGGCGAAGTGCGCCATATTCTGTCAGCCTATTTCACTTTCGTCGCCCTGGATGAACACGGCAAACCGGTGGATGTCCCTCAGGTCATCCCGGAAACCCGGGAACAGACCCGTCGTTTTGATAACGCCGGCATTCGCCGGCAGGCTCGCCTGGAAACCCGTGGCAAGCTGACCTCCCGGTAGCCGCGGGGTAGTGCTAAAGCCCCGCATCCTTCACGTTTTCCATCACCACAAAGGTGCTGGTTTGCTGCACGTGGGGCAGGGCTGAAATCTGCTCGCCAAACACTTTCCGGTATTCCGCCATGTCCCTGGTGCGAACCTTCAGCAGGTAGTCAAAGTGACTGGCAATCATATGGCACTGCTCGACCGCCGAGATCTTGCGCACGGCCTCGTTGAAAGCGCTCAATGCCGTGCTGCTGGTGTCGCCAAGTGTGACCTGGGCAAAGGCAACGTGTGACTGGCCGAGCTTGCTCTGATTGACCAGTGCCGTGTAGCCGGTGATGTAGCCCTGCTCCTCCAGTCTCCGCATCCGAACCTGGCATGGCGTTTTCGACAGGCCCACCCGGGATGCCAGCTCGGTCACGGTTATCCGGGCGTTTTTCTGCAATTCGCGAATGATGGAGTGGTCAATTCGGTCCAGTTCGACCATGGCATGCGTTTCCAATGCAATGAATGACTTGGTGAGTCTGAAACTATAACCAAATGTCCTGTATTTCTACATAGCATGGTCAAATCGACTTTGAATTGCGCGCCGTATAGGCCGTATCCCCCTGAAAGTTCTTGCATTGGCCACTATCATGGGGTGTAACCTGAGTTGACTTGGTTGTCGAAAGGTCGGGCACGGGAGTGTCTGAAGGGAAAACGCCTAAAAAACTGAAGGACAAGAAAAATAATTAATGCACGGCGCTGGAAAACGACCTTTTGTCACGTTTTGGAGGCTCTAATAGGAAAATCGTCTTTGTTCATCCCGGTAGAATTGCCGGCAGACGAATAACAGAAAGAGGGTGAGACTATGAGACCGCAGCGATCAGAAATTCCTGCTCTTGAAGACAGCCGTCAGGCGGTTCGTGATTACTACCTTGCTGACGAGCACAAGGTCATCCATGAACTGATTGCTGGCGCGGAGTTATCTCAATCCGAGCGCGATGCCATCTCCAAGCGAGCGGCAACGCTGGTGCGCAGTGTTCGCAAGAACGCCAAGCCCACCATCATGGAAAAATTCCTCGCACAATACGGTCTCACCACCAAGGAAGGTGTTGCCCTGATGTGCCTGGCGGAGGCCCTGTTGCGGGTTCCCGACAGCACCACCATCAATGACCTGATCGAAGACAAGATCACCTCGGGTGCCTGGGGCAGCCACGTGGGCAAGGCGTCGTCCCAGCTGATCAATACCGCTACCGTTGCCTTGCTGATGACCAGCAATCTGCTCAAGGATACCGAGCGCAGCGGCATCGGCGACACCCTGCGCAAGCTGCTCAAACGCTTTGGCGAGCCGGTGATTCGTACCGTGGCCGCGCAGGCCATGAAGGAAATGGGGCGCCAGTTTGTCCTGGGCCGTGACATCGAAGAAGCGCAGGACGAAGCCAAGGAGTACATGGAGAAGGGCTACACCTACTCCTACGACATGCTCGGTGAGGCCGCCCGCACGGACGCCGATGCCCAGCGCTATTTCGATGCCTACTCAACGGCCATCGACAGCATTGCAAAATCCTGCAAAGACGACGTCCGCAAAAATGCGGGCATTTCCGTCAAGCTGTCTGCACTGCTGGCCCGCTACGAGTACGGCAACAAAGAACGTGTCATGAACGAGCTGGTGCCACGGGCGCGCAAACTGGTGCGCAAGGCCAAGGCCGCCAACATGGGCTTCAACATCGATGCCGAGGAGCAGGACCGTCTGGACCTGTCCATGGACATCATCGAAGAACTGTTGTCTGACCCTGAACTGGCCGGCTGGGATGGCTTTGGTGTTGTTGTTCAGGCCTACGGCAAGCGCGCCGCCTTCGTTCTGGACTGGCTCTACGGCCTGTCTGCAAAATACGACCGCCGCATCATGGTGCGCCTGGTGAAAGGTGCGTACTGGGATGCGGAAATCAAGCGGGCTCAGGTGATGGGTCTGGACGGATTCCCTGTGTTCACCCGCAAGGCCTGCAGCGACGTATCCTACCTGTCGTGTGCGACCAAGCTGTTGAACATGGTCGACAGGATTTACCCCCAGTTCGCCACTCACAACGCGCACTCCGTATCCGGCATCCTGGAACTGGCGCAGGCCAGGGGCGTGAAAAATTACGAGTTCCAGCGCCTGCATGGCATGGGCGAATCCCTGCACGACGAAGTGCTGGCGGTCAGTGGTGTACCGTGCCGCATCTATGCCCCGGTAGGGCCGCATAAGGACCTGCTGGCGTACCTGGTCCGTCGACTGCTGGAAAACGGGGCGAACAGCTCGTTCGTGAACCAGATCGTTGACACCAGCATCACGCCGGAAGAAATCGCCAAGGACCCCATCGATGTGGTGCAGGCCATGGGCGAGAACATCTCCAGCAAGGCGATCGTGCATCCGTTCAAATTGTTTGGCGACAAGCGCCGCAACTCCAAGGGCTGGGATATTACCGATCCGGTGACCGTGGAAGAGGTTGAAGCAGGCCGTGGTGCGTTCAAGGAGCACCGCTGGAAAGGCGGCCCGCTCATTGCCGGCGACATTGCCGGTGGCGAGGTTCAGGTGGTCCGCAACCCGGCTATTCCCGAGGATCTGGTCGGCCACATGACTCAGGCTTCGGACGCGGATGTGGATACCGCGGTCGCCGCCGCGCAGGAAGGCTTCAAGAGCTGGTCTGCGATGTCCGCCGAGGAGCGTGCTGCCTGCGTTCGCAGGGTGGGCGATCTGTATGAAGAGCACGCGCACGAACTGTTCGCTCTGACCACTCGCGAAGCGGGCAAGTCCCTGCTGGATGCCGTGGCTGAAATTCGTGAGGCGGTGGATTTCGCTCAGTTCTACGCCGAAGAGTGCATCCGCTACAAGGACGATGGTGAGGCGCGTGGTGTTATCTGTTGTATTTCACCGTGGAACTTCCCGTTGGCCATCTTCACGGGCCAGATCATGGCGAACCTGGCGGTTGGCAACACGGTGCTGGCCAAGCCGGCTGAGCAGACCGCTCTGATCGCCCACCGGGCGGTTGAGCTGATGTACGAAGCGGGTATCCCGAAAGACGCTGTGCAGCTGGTGCCGGGCACCGGTGCAACCGTCGGTGCGGCACTGACTTCGGATTCCCGCGTGACCGGTGTGTGTTTCACCGGATCTACCGCGACTGCCCAGCGCATCAACAAGGTCATGTCTGAAAACATGGCACCGGATGCCCCGCTGGTGGCAGAAACCGGCGGCCTGAATGCCATGATCGTCGATTCCACCGCGCTGCCGGAACAGGTGGTGCGTGACGTGCTTGCGTCCTCCTTCCAGAGCGCCGGCCAGCGTTGTTCGGCCCTGCGCATGCTCTATGTGCAGAAGGACATTGCCGACCATCTGCTGGAAATGCTCTACGGTGCCATGGAGGAGCTGGGCATTGGCGACCCGTGGCTGCTGTCCACCGATGTCGGGCCGGTTATTGATGAAACCGCCCGCAAGAAGATCGTCGATCACTGCAAGAAGTTTGAGGACCAGGGCAAGCTGCTGAAGAAGTTGCCGGTGCCTAAGAACGGCCTGTTTGTATCGCCGGCCGTGCTGAAGGTGTCCGGCATTGAAGAGCTGGAAGAGGAAATCTTCGGCCCGGTTCTGCACGTGGCCACCTTCGAAGCCAAGAACCTGGACAAGGTTGTCGATAGCATCAACGCCAAGGGCTACGGCCTGACGTTTGGCATGCACAGCCGGGTGGACCGCCGGGTAGAGCATGTTGCCAAGCGCATCAAGGTCGGCAACACCTACATCAACCGCAACCAGATCGGTGCCATTGTGGGTTCCCAGCCGTTCGGCGGTGAGGGGTTGTCCGGGACCGGCCCGAAAGCGGGCGGCCCGCAGTACGTCCGTCGCTTTATGAAGGGCGAGACGGTTGAGGTTAAGGCCGACAGCGGAGCCAAGACCATCGGTGCCAGTAAGCTGCAGAAGCTGATTGACCAGGTGGCCGGCATGAAGGCGCCCAAACCCGAGGCGCGCGAAGCACTGATCAAGCCGATCTTTGGCGCCGCACCAGCACCGCTGGACGCGCACAAGGAAGAGCTGCCGGGGCCAACGGGCGAACTCAATCGCCTGTCCAACCACGCGCGTGGTGTGGTTCTGTGCCTGGGCCCGGATCGGGCAACTGCGCTTGAGCAAGCGGGCACGGCCCTGTCGCAGGGTAACCAGGTGGTTATCGTTGCACCGGGTGTGGAAGGTGCCGTGAAGGACGCCGCCAAGGCCGGCTTGCCGGTTGCTGGCGCCGATGGGCTGCTGGCGGCGGATGCGCTGACTCAGGCCAATGGCTATGAGGCGGCCGTGAGCTGTGCCGAACCCTCGCTGCTGCGAGAGTATCGACTGGCCCTGGCCAAGCGCGATGGCGCGCTGCTGCCGTTGATCACCGAGCACAAGCTGGATCAGCGTTTCGTGATTGAGCGCCACTTGTGTGTGGACACCACCGCAGCCGGTGGTAACGCCAGCCTGATTGCTGCTGCCGAATAAGCGCAGTTAGCGAACGAAAAAACGCCCGTTGGCCATGCCTTCGGGCGTTTTTTATTGGCTGGAGTTTGTTGAAACGTGAGCCTCGCTAAATTGGAGCCTAGATTCGAGCGCTCCTTAACGAGGCACTGTCCGTAACCGGCAAGTGGCGCTAATTGGGGATTACAGGTATCAACAAATGAGAATCATAAACACCGCCCGTATGAACCGAGTGAATGCCTTTGTTGACAGTGCGGTCGTGCGCGAGCATCGGGTGATCAAAAATATCATGGCCCTGAATTGTCAGTTCCAGGGACTCTCCTTTCCTGAAAAGGGTGCTGCTAGGAAGAATTTCAATGTTAACCGGCACTATTTGGTCGGGAGATATCTTATCCGTATCCCTGTGCGTGAGAACAGGTAACCACGGCTCGGATGTCTGCTCGTCGAGTTTTCGTTCAGAAACTCTCAACCAGCCCAGGGCAACGACGCCTTTGTTGAATCCTGTTTTTCCATAGAAATCAACTTTGTCACCATTAATATCCAGTTTGTTGACTCCGATGAATAAATCCATATCGGAGCCCCGGGACGTCGACACCCAGAGTTTCAGCTTCATATTGCCCGATAGTTCTGTGTCTTCATCGAACTGAATTTGATAAGTGACCGTGCCGCTCTTCGCGTCATAATTTGCCGTGGTTTCCTGCCGTGGGCGGTCATGTGTCAATGACTGCTTTTCCTGATCAAGAAACAAGGCCCGATATTCTGTTCTGGGTATTGGCCAATCGTCCTCATAACGAACTTTGTATTTGGTCAGAGTTTCTCTTACTTCTAAGCGAACCGGCTTAAGATCGGTGATTCCAGTCGGCTCGCCTTTGAGGAAGTGATCGAAGAACTTTTTCTGAAATTCCAGGGCCTCTTCACTGTAATAGGTGGACCATTTCGGGCGCCCATGGGTGAATAACCATTTTTCGTCTGATGATATGGATTTGTACCCCTGAAATGAGCCCCGGCTGTGCAGGCCCTGATCCGACCAGGTCGCGGCAATCAAGGCAGGTACATCGATCTTGCTCAGCTCAATATTTATTGGATCGACCACCCTTTTGAACAGCCACGGCCGCTGATGAAGAAAGCTGAATAAAAAGCCAGGCGGCCCGACCCTTGATTTAGCCCCGGTATTTACTTTGTTAATCCAGAAATCGGTAAACGCCGTTTCAGGTATGCCTCCGTGGTAAAGGACCTCTCTGTAGGCATCGGTTTGCCCTTCCCACGGAATAATAGCTTTTAGATGCGGGGGTCTCGCACTCGCTGCGACCCATTGAGAAATGGCCAGATAAGAAACACCGTTCAGCCCGACATGGCCGTTGCTCCACGTCTGTGTCCCTGCCCACTCGATGGCATCGTAAAAGTCGTTGCCATCTCGTTCACTGAGGATGGCGGCTTTGCCTTGAGATCCAAAATAGCCCCTCGAATCAACGTAAATGACCACGTAATCCTCGGGGACCCAAAATGCGGGGTCGGGCGCCTCCCAGGTTGTCCAGGGGCTCACATTGATCGGGCCAAGGTCAAAATCGGGCTTGGCATTGTGTTCCAGCACTTTCGGATACTTTGTCGGACCCAAGTCCTTACCGTATGCGGTAAAGCTCATGATTACGGGAAATTGCCCGATTTTGTTGGGCCGATAAATTCTGGCAGAAAGGCGAACCCCATCCCGCGTATAAATAGGGATATCCCGTTCAATGATCACCTTGTCTACAAGCGTATCCACGGTCTGAATCTGAACTGGATTATCCCCCGGCTCTGCGTAGTTAGCTGACTCTGCTTCTGGGCTGGTACTGGCGCAGGCGCTGCATAGCAAAATCAGAAATATCGCCAAAAATTTGAAATTGGTGATGAAGATGTTTTTTTGCATTGAAATGTCGTCTCCAGGTTCTCGTGGCAAAGACAGCTCAGCGAGGCTCAAATAAAGACTGAAGAGAGGAATGAAAAAGGGGCTCAAACTGATGCCCCTCTCGTTAAATTACCGGAAGTTTAAAAGTGATAGCCCAACCGTAATGCCAGGGCCTTCGCCGAATTGTTCTTGAACTCCATCTCAATCGCTTGTCCCGGCACCAGGTTTCCGAGTGGTATCGCTGTTTTGCCATCCTCAAGCTTGGCGTAGGTGAAGCTCGCGTCTAACCGCAAATCGCCGATAGAGTATCGTGCGCCAATATTAATCCCCTGGCGGTCGTTGACGGGGCTGTATAAGGCTGCACGACCTGTCTTATGGGATAGCGCGGTCACCAGACTGAAGTTTGGGTTCAGCCTGTAGGCATAGCCAAGAACATATTCGTCGATATCGATCATGGCGGTGATCGTTTCGAAATTCGGAATATTGGACTGCAGCTGGTCGTCCGACCAGTTGGAACGACGGTAACTCGCAAACAGCATCGAGCTCTGGCTCAGAGGTTGTCTTATGGAGAGCAGGAATGTCTCTGGCGTCGTAAATTTCAGTTGCGCGTCAGTGGTGGCGGTAGCCAAAGAGACCGGTGCAGCGCCAAGAGGTATTCCCGAGCCCGCTACGCCGGCACCTTGCTGGTCGTGCGCAATTTTCGAGGTGTAGTTAACTAACACTTGCGTTCTGTAAGAGGCATTCTGGTATCCGCCACCGATGCTGTAGCCTGTTGCAGTGTCGGAATCAACTTCAAACTGTCCGAGGACGGTGTTGCCTAAGGAGGTTTCGTCAACCACCTGAATGCGTGGTCCGGCGAATACACTGAATTCATTATTGACGTTGTATTTGACCAGCAGATCGTAAGCCGTTGCCTCGAGATCGATGTTGTAACCCAGTACGGCATCAGAGTAGGCGACCTTATTTCCTGCCGGTTGGGTCCGGCGGAATCCGAAAGCGACCTTGTCTCCCAGATCGGTTTTTATAGAAAGCCCTGTTCTGGTGAAATCCTTTACGACCGATCCGGTATCTTCACCAACTTCCGGCAGGAGTGAGGCAAGAGCCTGGGCAGCGGGAATTCCGGAGTTCAGCAATGCTTGCTTGGGGGATCCTACAACCTTTCCCGTCACGTCAGGCTGCACGGTCGCATAGCTGAGTTCTAGAAAAGTTCCGTCCTCATAAAGAAAATTTGGTGGTATAACACTCCGGTCAAATCCGAAGGCACCAGTTGAAAGAGTTAAACCAATCGCGGATAAAATCGAGCGTTTTTTATAATTGCCTTTCATTATTGTTACCTATTTAGACACCTGATTACTTCTAAATCTGTTCTTCAATATCAAGGTCACATTTTGGAAACCTATTGGAAGACGCTTTTTGATAATGAAGTTGCTGCCCATTGAGGCAGGCGGAGCCATTGTAGTGCTTTGTATTTTTTCGATACACTTGTCCCGTAACTTGCGAAACAAATGGGGCGAAATTTGTATCACATCAAAGCTGACAAACGAGTTAGACGCTCTGCGGAGCGTATGTATGAAGGGCTTAATCGCTGCCTCGAGGCAAAAAGCCTGAAGGAAATTACGGTCAGCGATGTCTGCAAAGAGTCAAAGGTAGGGAGAGCTACTTTTTATCGGAACTTTGATGTTGTTTCCGATATTTTATCGATGAAATGTGACCAGTGCTTTAAAGAAGTACTTGAAGGATTTGTGGAACATAATGGAGATAGGCCGTTTGACGCAAAAAATCTTCTGAAGTTTTACATTTCCTATTGGTCAGAGAACTGGAAGATAATTGATCACATAGTGAAATCTAACCGAATTGATATTATCTATAAGTGTCACCTGAAAAACTCACTCATTATCGCGAGTAAATATAATCCAAATCCTCATTTGTCTGAGGCGGAGCGAAGGTATCTGATAGCGATGAGGAGCGGAGAGACGATCAGCATTTTATCAACCTGGATTTTAGGTGGCCGGAAAGAGACTGCGGACGAACTTTTTAACATAGTCAGGAAGCTGCTTTTTCCAGGTCAGTAATCGTGACAGCCGTTTTGGATGTCAGTGGTATTGGGGAAGTGCGGAAATCAAAAGGGATGAGGCCTGCACAGTACAGCCAGGATTCGCTCGCCTTGGTTAGGCAACCATAGTTTCCGTGTTCCAGGTTCCTTTGTGCCTGTTTGTTATCGTGCCTGGGTCGGTTAAACCGGCTTTGCCCCTACACAGTGAAACGCTTTTCGCTCATTCACTTGGCTGTGAAGGTAGCTCCTTCGGGGTTGGTCACCTTTCATCGCTGAGTGCACGCGACGATCCGCGTGTTCAATGGCTTTTCGAGATTCCTAAAGGATCGGAATTTATCGTCCGCCTCAAGAGTGCGCTTTGCAACCATAAAGAGCCAACCTGCCTAATCCCAAACCCATTCCGCTCGGCCGATGGTCCCAACCAGACTATTAAGGGTTTTAGATGGCCAGATGCTCGCCATCGTCGGGCACGAGAGCCTTGGTTGCCGTGACTATATGCGCAGGCACACTAAACTCCACGGTTCCATCGGGAAGCTGAAAGGCCGATAGCGCCGATTCGGCTTCCCGGATAACCGCGGCAGTCTGTTCTTCCGACAGTGCCACGCCCGCAAAGGGAAACCAGCCTTGAATGTCGGCCAGTACCAGATGCTTCAGGCTCGGGAAACGGGCCGTTTGGGTCAGGCGGACCCGCTCAGAATCATGAATCCCGGCTTGATTGAAGAGGTCACTCAGTGTGGCTGGATCGCCCAGTGAGAAGGGCGCGCCGAGCAAGGTGCCCAAATCGGCGGATACCACCTGGGCATAGATTTCCGAAAGAGTGCGGTAGACCGGCTGCTGGGCCAGGTTATCGAATACCGTCACCACCAGGTGATGTTTGGGCTTGAGTACCCGGATCATCTCTTGCAGCGCGGTCACCGGATGTTCGAACAGCATCAGGCCAAACTGGCAAAGCACTGCGTCAAAGTGGTTGTCTTCGAAGGGCAGGGACTCGGCGTTGCCCTGTTGCCAGCGGATGTCCGGGGATTTGGTGCGGGCGACGGCGAGCATGCCCGGATTCAAATCGTACCCGGTGGCCTGGCCATCCGGAGCGACCTGGCTCGCTGCGCCGAGGGTCAGCTCCCCGGGCCCGCAGGCGACATCAAGTACTTGATCTCCGGATGTCAGGTGAGCATGTTCGAGGGTTTGGCGATTCCAGGGAACAAACAAAGTGGGTGTCAGGCGCAGGTCGTATTCCCGTGCGACTGTCTCTAGTTGCTCCGGTGTTAAGTCCGGCATGGCGCGGCCCCCCCTTTCCGCCTTAACTTTAGTCCGGCCAGCTATGGCTGTCGAACCTTCGCAGGGGCTGCGCCTGGTTAGCCGCACAGCGTCTAACCAGACCCGCAATTACCCATGTTACGACTGATCGGGTTGGTGGCCGGGCAGGCTGACTGCACGCTGATCTTCATCCCTGCCAGGGTCGCGTGAGTCAATCAGCTCGGCGACCAGCATGCCCGCCAGGATAAACAGCCCGCCGATCCAGGCCAGCGCGCTGAGCGATTCGCCCAGCAACAGCACGCCACCGACGGCAGCAAAGAGCGGTTCGGTGGTGAAGATGAGCGCCACTCGCCAGGACTCAAGAAACTTCTGACCGATGGTTTGTGCCACATACGCCAGGCCCGTTCCCAAAATCCCGCCGATCAGGATGGCGACCCAGGGCAGCCAGTGCGGATCAAAAATCAGGGTCTCAGCAGCGGCGCCCAGCGCCGTACTCTCAAAGGCGACGGCGGACAGGGCGCTGAGAACGGTGACGGTGATGAGCTGGATTTTTGACAGGGACAGGGCATCGGTTTCCCGGGTGTAGATGCCGGTGTAAACAATATGCAGCGCAAACGACAGGGCGCAGATCAGGACCCACAATTCCCCGGCGCCGAAGCCCGACACGCCGCCGGTCAGAAAAAATGTACCGATCGTTGCAGAACCCACACCGAGCCAGACCCAGTAGCGCATTTTCTGTCGCAACCACAGGGCGGCAATGATGGGTACCATCACGCAGTTTAAGCCGGTGATAAAGCCGGCATTGCTCGCGGTTGTGTATTGCAGGCCGATGCTTTGTGTCGCAAAACCCGCATAGAGCAGGCTGCCCAGCACAATGCCATGTTTCAGGGTGTCTGGATTGGCCAGCAACGTCAGGCGAATGCCACGCCAGGCGCACCAGAGTTGCAGGGTGATGACCGCGATAAAAAAGCGAACCGCGTTGAACAGGTGGGGCGTCAGGCTGTCGAGCGCCTGATGCACCAGTGAAAACTCAATGCCCCAGACGAAACTGACGAACAGTAACATCCATGCCCAGAAGTGCGCTGTTTTAGTCATAATATATTTAACGGGTGTTCAGATAATTAAACGGCAGCGCAAAATAGCACGTTCAACCCGCGATGGCGAGGCGCGTTCCGGGAAGTGATGGTGACTCGGGGGTGAGCGTGCGGCTGGATGAGCTACTGAAGGAGAGGGGGCGGGGGCCCGGGGGCCCCGGAGGCTTGCTCAATCGGTCTGCGCGTCCTTGTACAGGGACTTTCTTGGTTCTGCGAACACCTTGCGAACCATCGGCTCGAAGTAGGACAGCGGCAGAGTTTCCGCTTCCGGGTCGAAGGCCGGCGAATCGTACTTGCTGACGAACTCGATGGTGCGATTGAAGTGCGGATGGTCCTTGTACTGGTTCCGCATGTCCCGGTCCATGCCCAGGTAATGGAAGAAGTGGTAGCCCTGGAAGATCGCGTGGTGCTTGATCATCCAGTGGTTGGCTTCGCTCACGAAGGGTTCCAGCAGCACGGCCGCGACATCGGCATGGTTGTAGGTGCCCAGAGTGTCGCCAATGTCATGGAGCAGGGCGCACACCACGTATTCGTCGTCCTTGCCGTCCCGGTGGGCCAGGGTGGCCGTTTGCAGGCAATGGGTCAGGCGGTCCACCTGAAAGCCCCCGAAATCCCCTTCGAGCATTTTCAGATGCTCCAGAATCCGGTCTGGCAGTGTCTGGGCGAACTTGCCGAACGAATCGGCGATGATTTTCCAGTCTTCGGCGGTGCCGTCCTTCATGTGCGTGAAGGCGGCCTGGGGGGCGGTTACGTCACTCATGATAAGTCCTCCTTCAGTCCCGGTAGCCGGGGTTCACGCGATCCAGCTTGCGCAGCAGCCCCGGCCAGGCCAGCTTGCCGCCCATGCCCTTGGTCACCTGTTCGGCTTGTTGGCGAATGGTATCGACAATGCCCGCCGGTACCGGGGTCAGTTCCCGGTTGCCGGACAGCGCCTGAATCTGGATTTCGCAGGCGGTCTGCAGGATGTACATACCGAGAAACGCATCGGCCACGCTGGTGCCCGTGGTCAACAGGCCGTGGTTGCGCAGGATCATGAAGTTGTTGGTGCCCAGGTCTGCCTGCAGGCGGGCCTTTTCATCTTCCCGCAGCGCCACACCCTCGTAATCGTGGTAGGCGAGATTCGACAGGGGAAAAAGGCTTTGCTGGGACAGCGGCAGCAGGCCATCTTTCTGGGCGGACACGGCCACACCGGCACGGGTGTGGGTGTGCATGACACAGGCTGCATCGTCGCGGACCGCGTGAATGGCGCTGTGGATGGTAAAGCCGGCCGGGTTTACATCGAAATCGTCCGGGTTGATCTTGTTACCTTCCTGGTCAATGCGCACCAGGCTGGAGGCGGTGATTTCATCGAACATCATGCCGTAGGGGTTGATCAGGAACTGGTGTTCCGGCCCGGGGATGCGCACGGAAATGTGGGTGAAGATCAGGTCGTCCCAGCCGTACATCGCGATCAGACGATAGGCGGCGGCCAGATCGACACGCAGTTGCCACTCTTCGGCACTGACCTGGCCTTGCTTGGAGGGAATTGCGATACGCTCAGACATGGGCGGTCTCCTTGTTGTTCGTTGGCCCTTGAAGGGATCGTACCCTCAGTTTAGGGCGTTGGGGGAGCGGGCGACTGTCAAATGGTTTACATTTGGGTTTGGTGGTCACGGGTTTTAGCGATGTCTGAACTGAGCGATGTTTTAAGGGCCTGCCCATTACTGGGCGGGCTGCCCGACAAGGGATTGGCCGAGGCCGAGATGATGGCGCGCTGGCGCAGCTTCGGGGCGGGCGAGCCGATCTATGAAAAGGGCTCCATGCAGTCGTCGCTGTGCGTGATCGCCCAGGGGCAGGTCCGTATCAGTTCGGTGAACTCGGAGGGGCGGGAGGCCACGCTGATCATTTTCGGAGCGCCGGCCTGGATCGGTGATGCGGTTTTCTCACCCGGAATGCCGCGGGTTTACGGAGCCACCGCCCATGAGAAAACAAGGCTGGTTGAACTGCCCGGAGATGGCTTCCGGCGGCTGCTGGACACCTATCCCCAGGCCTACCCGGTGGTGCTGGACCTGATCAGCCAGCGGCTCTGGTCGGTAATGTCCATCATCGCTGACGACGCGCTGCAGGGGATCGCCACCCGTATCGGGCGCCGGTTGCTGTTCCTGGCCCAGCTGCAGGGAGCCGGCGGCTTGACGTCCACGCCGGTCACCTTTCATCTGACCCGTGAACACATTGCCAATATGATGGGCATGACGCGGCAGGGCGTGCACCGGGTCATCAAGGAGTATGAACAGGCCGGCTTGCTGAGGCTCGACTACGGCCGGGTTACGGTCACCGATCCGTTGGCGCTGCAGGCCTATCTTTACAACCTGCCGGACTGAGTCCGGTGCCTTCCCGGGTGGGGCAGGAAAGCACCGGGCTGATGACGGTTACTGGTCGAGATACTGGGACAGGTGCAACACGAAGGTACCGTTTACGTTCGCGCTGTACCCCGCATACAGGCGGTCGCCATCGATGGCGGCGCTGCCTGTGGTGATCTGGATGTACTCACGGAGTGAGGACTCCGCCACCCGGTTGCCATCGGTGTCGTACTTGGCGTTGGTGCCACCGCCCACGATGAACAGGTCGCCGTCCCGCATTGCCGCGTCGCTGATCATTTTCTTACCCCGCCGGTTCCAGGTCACGCGGCCGGCGGCATCCAGCTTCACGATCCGATGGCCGTCTTCATTGGAGGCGAGCAGCAGCAGATCGCCCCGGTAATCCTCGAAAACCCGCGGCCGGCCCGGCAGGCCATAGCTTTCATAAGCCGCCGAAAAGACTTTGAACCAGAGTAACTCGCCGGTTGCTGAGAACCGTGCCAGGCTCGCGCCACCGTTTTCTTCCAGCGCGTTGGTCGCCACCAGGTCGCCCTGCAGGGTGAACCGGGTTTCGCCGAAGGCCCAGTCACGGTCAGACAGCCGGTGATGCCAGAGTTGCTGGCCCTGGGCATTGAACAGGGTGACGGCGGAGCCACCACCGAGGGCAATGTCACCATTGCGGTTCACAGCCACCGAACGCGCCACGTGGTGCGGGTGCTCGAAACTGAGCAGTTGGCTGCCATTGAGATTGAAAACCCGGGTTTCCGGGCCGGACACATAGAGCTGGTTGTTCGCCAGCGTCAGGGTGCGGAAATTGGTGCCTTCACCCAGCTCCTGACGCCAGCGCTCGTTGCCGTTGGCATCAAAGCTGATCAGATAATTGCCGCTGGCGGATTCCTGCTCGCTGACGATACGGAACTGTTCCACCAGAACGTAAATGTTGTCGGCGGTGTCCAGCACCAGCTCCAGCGGGCTGTCGTCGCTTTTGTAGCGGGAGGTGGACAGGTCCAGTACGCGGGACCACAGCCGGTTGCCTGTGGCATCAAATTTCACCAGAGCGAAGTCGTGGATGTGCAGTTCCATGGACGCCCGGATGGTGCTGGCGGCAACCACGACGTTGCCGTAACTGTCGACTTCCATGTCATCGAACCAGGCCAGACGGTCCGGCTCCTCCTGGGCTTTCGGGTTAAAGGTGGCGACCCAGGCGGGTGCAATGGTGGCCGTGCAGGCGATCAGCACGGTGGCAATAAACAATAGGATCGGTAATTGGCGCCATGTCTTGGTGGGCATAAACAGCAGTCCTTTGCGTGGTTTAACATCTTTGACTTGAACGAAAAAAACGCATTTTCAGAGCCTTGGGGCTTGCGGTTTTCGTTCAATAGAGAGCATCCTATCGATCCAAACTAGTACATTCATACTAATTTCGTGGCTATCCAGCCAAGGTTTCGGAGTCCCGTTGTGCTGTCACTGAACTGGTCATTGCTGTCTGCCTTTGTTCCCACTTTCTTCGTGGTGTCCATTACGCCCGGCATGTGCATGACACTGGCCCTGTCCATGGGCATCACCATTGGTGTTCGGCGGGCACTCTGGATGATGGCGGGCGAGCTGCTGGGCGTGGCCATCGTGGCAACATCGGCCGCCATCGGTGTGGCGGCCTTCATGCTCAAGTACCCCACGGCGTTTGCCGTGTTCAAGTACGCCGGCGGTGCCTATCTGGCGTGGCTGGGGATTCAGATGTGGTTCTCGAAAGGGCGCATGGCCATGCCGGAGGAAGAGGTATCGGCGGTTGATTTGTCACGCTGGCAACTGGCGTTGCAGGGCTTTGTCACCGCCATCGCCAACCCCAAAGGCTGGGCGTTTTTTGTCGCGCTGTTGCCGCCGTTTATTGATAACAGTCTGCCGATGACTTCCCAGTTGACGGCGCTTATTCTGATTATTCTGCTGCTGGAATTTATCTGTTTGCAACTCTATGCCCACGGTGGCCGTGGTCTGCGGACGTTGCTGCGCCAGGGGAGCGGTGTGCGCACCGTCAACCGGGTGGCGGGCAGCCTGATGATCGCTGTCGGTATCTGGCTGGCGCTGGGGTAAAACGCTGGCGTCAGTTGGCGGCGTAGCGCTGGTGCAGAATGCCCACGCGGTGCACGTAGGCCTTGGTTTCGGCGTAGGGTGGCACGCCCTTGTAGCGTGTCACTGCACCGGGGCCGGCGTTGTAGGCCGCTGTCGCCAGGCGGATATCGCCGTTGAAACGTTGCAGCATCATGGCCAGATAATTGACCCCACCACGAATATTTTCCGATGCCACCAGTGGGTTAACCACGCCCAGCTCCTGAGCCGTGCCCGGCATTAATTGCATCAGCCCCTGAGCACCCACCGGCGACAGCGCTTTCTCGTTGAAGGCCGACTCAGCGTGGATAACGGCCCGGACCAGTGCCGGGTCAACGTCAAACTCCTGGGCGGCGGTCCGGATCTCGTCACGATAGCGTTGTTTGAACAGCGGCGTCCTGCGCCAGTCCACGTTGGATTCCGGATCGCAGGCGTAACAGTGAAAACGAATAACCTCGAACTCGTTGCCGGCCGGGCGAACACTGCTGAAAGCCACCACGCCGTGGTCATCCTTGTAGCGGTAGACGGTGTCGTTGCCGGTAGAGGCCCGGGGCTGGCTCTGTTTTACATTGGTGAATTCGACGGTGCCATCCGGGTGAACGATACGGGTAATCTCCGCCTGCGCGGCGGTGGTGGCCATCCATGCGGTGAGGGTGAGCAGGGCGAGGGTTACGGCTGATCGCGTCTGTCCGGGTCTCATTCGGGGTCCGTGCGGCTTCGGGCTGAGAGCATGAATATTGGTTCATGCTTTTCGCCGGATTATACGGCTTTGTGTCAGTCATGAAACCGCACGGATTGTCGGAAAACTGTTACTTTTCGAGTACTGCCGGCCAGTTCTCATTCGCGGTGCGAATGAAGTTCTCGGTATCTTGCAGCCACTGATCCTGAATCGACTGGTTGTAGTTCAGGTACAGTTTGCCGTCCCGGACGGTCCAGTGCTCCGGGTCGCCCTTGGCCAGGTAGCCCTGGCTGACCGCCCAGGCGCAGTAGCCGCCGTATTGGGGGGCATAGGCTTGTGGATCGGCCTCAAACTTTTCTTTGTGTTCGGCGCTGGCAAAGCGCCAGCGGACGCCGAGGTAGTCGGCGGTGTGGCTGGATGAACCCTCAACGGCCTCGCCATCCTCGAAATAGCTCACCACATCGTAACCACCCGCGCCGGTGTTGGAGAGCAAACCGGTGTACACCGGGTCTTCCGCCGCCAGTGCAAGGGCGGAACCCAGCATCAGTGCCAGCGACAGGGCCAGTGAATGGGGCAGGTAGCGGGAAAAAATATAACGCATGGTGTCCTCCTTGAGGCAAAGGGTATAGTTTTCAGACCAAGGTTAGCCGTACTTGTTACAATCGGCCGCCCAACTTTTCCGGAGTAGACATGCCTTACCTGAAGACTGACCAGAACATTGTCCTGATTGGAATGCCCGGCAGTGGCAAGAGCACGGTTGGCGTCTTGCTGGCCAAGCGCCTGGGGATGGGGTTCGTGGATACCGATCTGCTGATTCAGGAGAAAGCCGGCCGGACCCTGCAGGACATCGTTGACGAAGATGGTTATCAGGCGTTGCGCCACATTGAGGAAGAGGTGCTGCTGGAGCTGGATGTGCATCATCAGATCATCAGTACCGGCGGCAGTGCGGTCTACAGTGAGGCGGCCATGGCGCACCTGAAAACCAACGGTGTGGTGGTGTTTCTGGATATTCCTCTGCCTCTGGTGATCCAGCGCATCGGCGACTACAGCGCCCGGGGCATCTCACGCAGGCCGGACCAGTCGCTGGATGATCTGTTCGAAGAGCGTTTTCAGCTCTACACCCGCTACGCGGATCTTTCCGTGACCGGGGAGGGCAGAAGTCAGGACGAGGTGTGTGAGTCGGTGGTTCAGGGCCTGCGGTCAGATCTGTTTCGGTAGAACTACCGATAGCAACCTTATTGGTGCGTTAGTAGGGTGCCCGGCCCATTCAACGACCGGCGATTTACATGTCCTCTACTAGTGCAACTGTTTCTGCTAGCGAATCCACCGGGCTCCGGCGTCTGGGTGATCCGGTGGTGTTGACCCTCACCATGGGATTCATCTTGCTGTTTGTCGGGTGGTCCCTGACCGATGCCAAGGGTCTGGCATCGGTCATCGGTGACGGATTCAGCTGGACCGCTCAATACATGGGCTCGTTCTTCCAGCTGCTGCTGTTACTCACCTTCTTTATTTCCCTGGCCGTGGCGCTGAGCCGCGCCGGTGCCGCCCGTCTCGGTGGCCTGGCCAAGCCTGAAATCAGCACCTTCCGCTGGATGTCGATGATTCTCTGCACCCTGCTGGCCGGGGGCGGCGTGTTTTTTGCCGCGGGCGAGCCGGTGTATCACTTCGTGGTGTCGCCGCCGGTCTTTACGGCCGAAGCCGGCACGGCGGAAGCGGTGGCGCCGGCTATGGCGCAGTCGTTCATGCACTGGGGCTTTCTGGCCTGGGCGGTCCTTGGCTCGCTGACGGCCCTGGTGCTGGCCTATGCCCATTATGTTCAGGGTAAGCCGCTGCAGCCTCGCACCCTGCTGTATCCGGTGCTCGGAGAGCGGGTCATGACCGGCTGGTTTGGCGGCCTGGTTGATGCGCTTTGCGTTATTGCCGTGGTGGCGGGCACGGTCGGACCCATTGGGTTTCTGGCCACCCAGATGAGTTTTGGCCTGCACGAATTGTTCGGGATTGCCGATGAGTTCTCGACCCAGCTGACCATCCTGGTGATGCTGGCGGGCGTGTACATGGCCTCGGCGGTCAGTGGCCTGCACCGTGGTATCCAGTTGTTGAGCCGATTCAACGTGATTCTGGCCCTGGCAATCGCGGCGGTGATCTTTATCTTCGGTCCGACGCTATTCCTGACCAATACCTACCTGTCCTCGATGGGTGAGTACCTGAGTTCCTTCTTTGCCATGTCGACGGTGACCGCTGAAACGGCTCCGGACTGGTGGATGAAGTGGTGGACGGTGTTTTTCTTCGCCTGGTTCATCGGCTACACACCCTTGATGTCGATTTTTGTGGCCCGGATTTCCCGCGGACGCACCATCCGCGAAACCATCCTGGCCGTCGCGGTGCTGGCCCCGATTGCCACATCCATCTGGTTTACCCTGCTGGGAGGCTCCGGTATTTACCACCAGTTGGCGGGCACCTTTGACCTGACCGAAGCACTCAACAATTTCTCCTTTGATGTCGCCACGCTGACCGTTGCAGAAGCTCTGCCGGGGGGCACCGTCATGGCCGCCGCAATCCTCCTGCTGACCACTATTTTCGTGGCCACCACCGGGGATTCGATGAGTTATGCCATCGCGACCGTGGGTGCTGGCCACGATGAGCCGCATTATCTGGTAAGGGCATTCTGGGGTGGGGCCATGGCGCTCATGGCGGCGATTCTGCTGTACATGGGGGCTGGACAGATTGGGGTGCTGCAGCAGTTTATCGTGCTGACGGCGATCCCCGTGTCCCTGATCATTCTGCCGTCACTGTGGACCGGGCCAAAAGCTGCGTATGCAATGGCCCGGGCCCAGGGTGTCACTGATTAAGCCGTTAGCTGATTGACTGCGAACGTCGTTTCGACGCCGGGCCCTAGACCTTGGGGCCCCGGCCACGAACGACGTTGGCAATCACCGAGATAATCAGCAGAACAAGGAAGATAAAAAACAGAATTTTTGCAAATTCTGTCGCCGCGCCGGCGATACCTCCAAACCCCAGAACGCCGGCGATGATTGCTACGACCAGACAGATTATTGACCAGTACAGCATTTTCTTTCCTCCAGCTGGAGTCCGGTCTTAACTGTAGGCCGAAGCCGGAAAAATGCTAGTTTTCGGCCGCAATTTCCCGCAGCGCTTCAACCAGGGTTTCCGGCTCCTGGGCACCCGAAATCAGGTATTTCTCGTTGATGATGTAGGCCGGAACGGAGGACACGCCGGCTTGCTGGTAGCGCAGTTCTTCCCCGCGCACGTCATCGGCATAACGGTTGGAGGCCAGAACGGCTTTTGCCGCGTCGGTGTCCAGCCCGACCTGTTCCACCGCCGCCAGCAGAACCTCGGTATTGGAGATGTTCTCCGCCCGTCCGAAATAGGCTTCAAAGAAAGCCAGTTTCAGTTCGGTCTGTTTGCCCTGTTCCGCCGCCCATTTGAGCAGACGGTGGGCGTCGAAGGTGTTGCGGGTGTGGCGCTGCTGAAGCTTTTCGAAATTCAGCCCGAGGCCGGACGCGATGTCCATCATCTGCGCCTGGTTGGCTCTCATTTCGTCCTCGCTGCGGCCGTACTTGCGGGCCAGGGCAGGCAGGATGGCTTCGCCGTCGTTGGTTGAGTCCGGATTCAGCTCGAAGGCTCGCCACTGAATGTCGAACTCGAGCTCATCTCCGAGTTCTTGCATGGCTTTTTCGAGACGTTTGTAGCCGATGGCGCACCACGGACAGGCGATGTCCGAGACGATGTCGATATGTACCTGAGTCATGGCAACTCCTGCTTGAAATTCAGCCGCCCAGCCTACCGCAACAGGCGCTTGTTGTCGTCCTTACGCTGGATTGCTGGCTTCCGGTTCACTCACCAGCCGGGTGCCGGACCAGTTTTCCATCAGTCGGCAGGTGATCAGGTCGCCGGTGACATTGATAGCGGTGCGGCACATGTCCAGAATCCGGTCCACGCCCATAATCAGCGCAATGCCGCTGGGCGGCACGCCCACGGTTTGCAATACCATGGCCAGGATCACAATGCCGACCCCCGGCGTTGCCGGCGAGCCGACCGAGGCGCCCACCGCCATAGCCACCACCAGAGCCAGGCTGCCGGTGCCCAGATCGACACCGTACACCTGGGCCAGAAACACCGTTGCCACCGCCTGGTACAGCGCCGTGCCGTTCATGTTGATGGTGGCGCCCAGGGGAATGACAAACTGAGACACCGACGGCCGCACCCCAAGTTTGTCCTCGGCGGTGCGGATCGACAGGGGCATCACCGCCGCTGAACTGGATGTGGAGAACGCCAGTAACAGCACATCCCTGGTGTCTTTCAGGAAGCGCCGGGGTGAGTCACCGGCGATGACTTTGAGGATCACCATGTACACCACCAGCATCAGCAGCAGGCCGACGATGACCGTGACTACATAGGATGCCATGCCGAGCATGGCCTGGAAGCCGATGGTGGTGGTCAGTTGCGCCATAAGCCCGAATACGGCGACGGGGGCCAGGCGCATAGCCCAGCCCACGACGGTCATGCAGATCTGTTGCAGGGAGTCGAGCAGTTCGAGCATCGGGCGGGATTTTTTCGACTCCATGCTCACCAGTGCCACCCCGACAATGATGGAGAAAATCACCACCTGCAGCATCTGCCCCTCCACCATGGCGTCCAGCGGGTTGCCCGGTAGCAGGCCAATCAGGGTTTCGGGTAATTCCAGCACGTCGGGCAGATCGGCGGCCGGTGCTGTGGCCGTGATTGACGGTGGCGCTGTGGCAGCCAGGCCGGTCATCATGGCACCGGGGTTCATCACGCCACCAATCCACAAGCCGATCATTGCCGCGACGGCGGTGGTGATGATGAAGAAGATTGTCACGCGGACGCCCATGGTTCGCAGTTGCGACACGTTTTCACTGGCGGCCAGGCCTCGCACCACCGAGGCAATCACCAGTGGAATGACGATCATCTGAATGGTGGCCAGAAACAGCTGGCCGGGAAACGCCAGCCAGTTCCCGATCAGGCTGCCGGTGGCCGGTTCAACAAGGCCAACAGAAGGCCCCAGCAGGGTTCCGGTAATCAGCCCGAGCAGCATGCCGATCAGGACCTTGAGCCACAGCCGGCCCTTGACCAGATCAGCAAGATAAACGCTCAGATGGCGCAATTGGCGCGGGTAGTAGCCGTTGTTTTCCATGGCTGTCAGTCGTCCGTGTGCGATGGGCTAGGGGAAGTATAGGGCATTAGATAATGAGACTGGTCTCTCAGCCCTGAGCTGAATCAAGAAACGGCGCTAAACCCGCTGAGCCGATCGACTATGCTGTGAACAAGCAACGACAATAAATCGAGGTTTCACACATGCCGTTTTCTGCTGATCATCTTGCTGAACTAAACCTGCTGGCCCAGTTTCCGTCCTCGTCTTCGCAGGAGGGGATCAAGGTGCACGCCCACACCGCCGCGCCGGAGATCGTTGACGCCGCAGAACATCTTTTTGCCAAGGGCCTGATCAGCCAGAAGGATGGCGGTTATCTGACGCCGCTCGGCGCCGAGGCGGTGGAGCTCACCCAGAAGCTGCAGTCGATTCTCGGCGGTTCATGAGCCGCCTCGGTCAGTCTGACCCGGCGTAAATATCTGGTCTGACCAGCCTTTGGTCCGATTGCCGAAACCTGCGGATTGAACGATACTGCCTGGCCTATTTCGTTTGGCTGCTAACGTTTAGCCTGCAGTCTTAAACTTCTCGTTCAGTCTGGTTGTCTTGCATGCACCCGGTTGTTTCCTCCTACCTGATTCCGGCGCTGTTCGTCTGGCTCTGGAGCACTGGCTTTATTGGCGCCAAGTACGGCTTGCCCTATGCCGAGCCCTTTACCCTGCTGTTGCTCCGTATGCTGATCACCCTCGGGTTACTGGCCATTCTGGTCCGGCTTGTGAACACCCGCTGGCCTGGCTGGCGGGCGGCGGGCCATCTGGCGGTGACCGGTGTGCTGGTGCATGGCTGTTACCTGGGCGGGGTGTACTACGCCATTCAGGATGGCATGGCCTCGGGCATTGTGTCGCTGATTGTGGGGCTGCAGCCGCTGGTGACGGCCGCGGTGGCCGTGATGCTGCTGGGCGAGCGGGTGACCTTCCGGCAATGGCTGGGGTTGGCGCTCGGGCTTGTTGGTGTGTCGCTGGTGTTGTTTGAGAAGTACGCCGGCAACCAGGTGGGCGCGCCTCTGTCGGCCTGGGCTTTGCTTTGGGCGCTGGTCGCTCTGGCCGGCATCTCGCTGGGTACCGTGTACCAAAAGCGCTTCGGGACCGGCGCGGATCTGGTGGCAGGGACCTTCATCCAGTATTCCGCGGCGGCATCCTTCTTTGCCATTGGCGCCTTTGCGCTGGAAAGCCGTGAGGTGGAATGGAGCCTGCAGTTGCAGCTATCCATGGCCTGGCTGGTGCTGGGGGTATCGATCGGCGCCATCCTGTTGCTCATGTGGCTGATCCGGCGCGGCGCAGCCTCGCAGGTGGCCAGCCTGTTTTACCTGGTACCACCGGTCACCGCCCTGGAAGCCTACATTCTGTTCGGTGAGCAGCTTGGCGGCCTGGCGCTGGCTGGTGGTCTGGTAGCGATTGTTGGTGTGGCGCTGGCGGTGACGCAGCAAAAAGCCGGAACCGGCGCCCCGTTCAAGCGTGCAACGGCCGATGAATGACGTAACCCGCGGTGTCTGGTATGGGTTGTCGGCTTACCTGATCTGGGGCTGTTTCCCGCTGTTTTTCGCGCTTTTCGAAGGTATTCCCGCCTTTGAGGTTCTGGTGCACCGGATCATCTGGTCCTGCGTTTTTCTCTCGCTGGTCATCACCGTGCTCAGGCGTTGGCGACCGGTTAAGCAGGCCCTTGCGGAGCCGGCAAAACTCTGGCGGGTACTGGCGTGCGCGTTACTGATTGCGTCCAACTGGGGAATCTACATCTACGCGGTCGAAACCCGCCATGTGTTGCAGGCCAGTCTCGGATACTTCCTCACGCCGCTGGTGAATGTGGCGCTTGGCTTGCTGGTATTGCGTGAACGCATGGCCGTTCTGCAGGTGATGGCGGTGGGGCTGGCGGGCCTTGGCATCCTGGTGCAGCTGGTCACTCTCGGTGAGTTGCCCTGGATGGCGCTGGCGCTGGCTGTCACTTTCGGCACCTATGGCCTGCTTCGCAAACAGGTCGTTCTGGACGGGCTCTCGGGCCTGTTTGTGGAAACCCTGCTGCTGTTGCCGGTGGGGTTGCTTGCCTTTACCTGGCTCAGCCAAAGCGGGCAATCTCATTACGGTGGCAATGCGATTCACGCGACCCTGCTGATGGCCAGCGGCATCGTTACCGCCATCCCTCTGCTGTTGTTTGCCGGAGCGGCACGCCGGTTGCGGCTGGCAACGCTGGGTTTCCTCATGTATCTCAACCCGACGCTGCAGTTCTTCCTGGCGTTATGGGTGTTTGATGAGCGCCTTAGCCAGATCCAGCTAGCCAGCTTTCTGATGATCTGGACCGCATTGGCGCTTTACAGCTGGTCCTCCTGGCGTCAGCAAGCCAGAAAAGCCGCCCTCCGTTAGCTGGCCGGAGGGCGGGCGTCCATGCGCGCCATCAGATCGATGATGGCGTTTGAAAACGCCATCGGAGCATCCTCCTGCAGAAAATGGCCACCCTTGAGTGTGATATGGGGCTGGCCTTCGGCACCGGGAATCCGGTTTTGCATGTAGGCGTCCCCGCCGCGGGTAATCGGGTCGCCACTGCTGAAAGCGGTCAGGAAGGGTTTGTTCCAGGCTTCCAGAACTTTCCACGCCGCCCGGTTGGCGGGTGCGGCCGGGTCATCCGGGGTCATCGGCACCAGCTTGGGAAACGCGCGCGCACCGGCTTTGAAGGTCTTGTCCGGAAAGGGCGCATCGTAGGCTCTTCGTTCATCTTTGGTGAGGGTCCGGGCAGCGCCCAGGTTGACGATCTGGGCGATCGGGAACCAGGGGCTGTTCAGGGCAAAACCCTTCCACAGTTTGAAGGCGGCCGGTGCCTTCTGGTCGCCGGTTGGCAGCATGCCGTTGCCAACCACAATGGCGCGGAATCGCTCCGGATTTTCAGCCGCCAGACGCAGCCCCAGCAGCGAGCCCCAGTCCTGGCAGACCAGAGTGATGTCACTCAGCTTGGTTTGATCCAGGAACGACTGCATCCAGTCCATGTGCTGCTGATAGCTGTAGGCGTTGATGTCCGTTGGTTTGTCGGATTTGCCGAAACCGATCAGGTCAGGGGCAACGACCCGGTGCCCCTTGGCCACGCACAGGGAAATCATGTGCCGATACAGGTACGACCACGAGGGCTCGCCATGAAGCATGAGGATGGGTTTCGCTTCCGCAGGGCCT
Source organism: Marinobacter salinisoli (assembly GCF_017301335.1). Lineage (NCBI taxonomy): Bacteria > Pseudomonadati > Pseudomonadota > Gammaproteobacteria > Pseudomonadales > Marinobacteraceae > Marinobacter > Marinobacter salinisoli. The sequence goes on along the minus strand of NZ_CP071247.1, from coordinate 3,587,694 downwards.
TCGTCCACGTAGTGCATCCGAAGGCCGCCGACATCCAGGTAATGGGGGGCGAACGGGTAATCGGGCAGGTTGACGAATCGGTGCTCCGGCGTGCGAAGGAAGTCCATGGGGGTGCCTCGTAATCTGTTGTTCGTTGTTATTGCTCTGTCGGCGTACGGGCAGTTTGCCCAGTCCCCGGGTAACCGTCAATCCAGCCGTTCGGCGGGCAAAAGAGCGAAAGTACCGAGACTGCATTATGGTTGAGTAACAGGTACGGGCGATGTTCACAGGAATGAACGCATCGGGGGGCGGAATGCATGACCTACTGGCTGGTGGCCAATCCAAAAGCGGGCGATGGCCAGCGGGGACAAACATTCTGGCTGAACGCATTGGCCCGGGCCGGGATACGGGAGCCGCGAAAGGTCGGCTTTGACGATCAGGCATGGACGGAAGAGATCCGGCCTGGCGATGTCGTGATGGTGGCCGGCGGAGACGGCTCGGCCAATTTTGGCGCGCAGCTGTGCCTGGAAAAACAAGCCACGCTGGCGGTACTGCCGTCGGGAACGGCGAACGACTTCGCACGCAACCTGGCGCTACCCGAGGATCCGGAGGCTCTTTGCTCGCTGGTGGCACAAGGCAGCACGCAGAAGGTGGACGTTGCCGAGTTCGACGGCCGGCTGTTTCTTAATGTCGCGCATATCGGTCTGGGCACGCTCCCGGTTCGCAAATCGGAGCCTGCCGGCAAGAAACTCTTTGGCCGCTTCAGCTACGGTGTTGAGCTGCTGCGCAGGCTGAATGCCAAGCGGGGGTTTTCGGCGGAGATCCGTTGCGACAAGGCGGTGATTCGGGGCCGCTGGCTGTCGGTTGCCATCGCCAGTGGTGCGTTTTTCGGGGGTGGCAACGAAATACCCGAGGCCAGTGCGGATGACGGGCAGTTGGATGTGGTGGCCATCAAGCCCCGGTCTCTGGGGCAGTTGCTGCTGACGTTCCTGACCATTCGCCTGAACCGGCGTTCGCCGGATCGAACCAGTACCGTGATTCAGATGAAAGGGCGCGAATGCTCGATCGTTACCAGCAAGTCCAAAACGGTGACCGCCGACGGTGACGTGGTCGGGGAAACTCCGCTGAGAGTGGTGAGCCGGCCCCGTTGTCTGTCCGTTATCGGGGCCCGGGTGGTCAGCACGGCCCCAGGCAAGGCACGCCTCTAGAACCAGAGCCCGGGATCTGGCTCCGGTTGCTTTCGCTCAATGGTCAGGCCACGGGATTCGAGAAATCGCACCAGTGCCTCGGTGTCTTCCACGTTCAGGAAGGAGCCCAGCGAAACGTGAACGTCGCGATGGATGAGGACCAGTTTCGGTGGCGCGAAAGGGTGCTCTGGCGGGTTCATGCGAAGGCGCGCGTAACGCACTGGCAAGGTCCACTCGGACAGTTTTCGCCGCCGGCCTTTTTCCAGCCGGATGTCGCTGTTGTTAATGGTGAGTACTTCCTGTCGCTGGCACGACTGGGACGTCAGGTAAACGCCGATCGCCAGCGCCAGCAGTTCCAGGCCGGCAAATGGGACCACCACCCAGGCCCCGGCCAGCGCCATGGCGGTAGCGATTATCAGGGTGACCGCCACGACACACAGCCAGATGCGAACATTGCCTCGCCAGCTCAGAGAACGGTTAGGTGTCAGTAGCAGCCGGACACCTTCTGCGTGATTAAGGTGCTGCACCATAGTCTGGCGCCTTTGGTCGTCACAATGGCCGGTTATACGTCCTGCCGGGAAATAACGATGAGTCGTGGAATGACCCAGCGGTAATCCCACAACATCGCAAAGCACGACATACTAGAATCATGAGCTTGATCATAGTCGAGATTTTCAGGTGGAGGCGGTGTGGCCCGTAGATCACGGACGAAAAAACTACTGACCTGGCTGATGTCATTGTGTGTCGGCGCTTTGCTTCTGGTGCTTGGTGTCCTGGTGCTGTTTCGCTTCGTCAACCCGCCGACATCCGCCTTTATGCTGGCGTACCAGTGGCAGCCGTCGGAGGCTCCGTTGCGCCAGGCGTGGGTAGACGCTGAGCAGATTTCGCCGTGGATGCCTCTGGCCGTCATTGCCAGTGAGGACCAGCGCTTTCCCCAACACTGGGGGCTGGATGTGGACGCTATTCAGAAAGCCGTGGAGGAGTACCGTTCCGGCGATGGCTTGCGTGGCGCCAGTACCATCACCCAGCAGACGGCTAAAAATCTGTTCCTTTGGAACGGCCGCAGTTTCGTTCGCAAGGCACTGGAAGCGGGCCTGGCGCTGGGGCTTGAGTTGGTCTGGTCGAAACAGCGAATTCTCGAGGTGTACCTCAACATCGCCGAGTTTGGTCCCGGTATATACGGTGTGGAAGCCGCCAGCCGGCATTACTTTGGTATTCCGGCCAGTCGCCTGTCCGCCCGACAGTCGGCGAGGCTCGCTGCCGTGTTGCCAAATCCCAAGGTACTGAGTGTGGTGAATCCCTCCGCCTATGTGGCGGGCCGGGTGGCCTGGATTCGGGGGCAGATGCATCAGCTGGCCGGGCTGGACTATCTTCAGAGCTGGCCCCGCTGACCGGCAGCGGCCGTTTCCCCGTTCGTGCTTTCGGTGCACGGCCGGGGATAAATCAAGGGCGAGGAGGGCAGGGTTCTGAAACTGCATACCTGGGTGTCGCTGGTGGTTATTGCTTTCGCCTGGCTTGCGCTTGTCCGGGCGGGCACGGCCTCTGCTGATGAACTTGAGGATGCGGTGCGTCAGGGACTGGCGGAGACCTTCTCTCTGGCGGCTTTTTTGACCAATGGCGAGACCATCCGGTTTGGTGTCTGGGACTTTGACCCGAACGAGGTGTTCCGGCTGGAGGACCCGGAACTGGGCTCGGCCGAATCCTCGGAGCTGCGCCGCAGCATCCGCAACGTGATGATGCCTTTGACCACCTCGACACCGCTGCCCCAGTGGAATTCCGAGCTTATTTGGGGCGGCAGTCTGGCACTCATTGAAGTGACCCGGGAGGGGCAGCTGGTGGCGTCCGAAGAGGCCGCGCTCGATGAGATTCGGGACCAGGTGTTTTCGGTAGGAGCACACGCCCGCTGGGATTACTTTCTGCGCCCGGACTGGCACTTGAGGGCCCGGATAGAGGGGCGCTGGATGCGCTATCGCAACGACACAGCCTTCCGCACGGTACAGTCGCGCAGGATAGAGCCGGACCTGGACGGGCTGGTCAGCAACATTCGCGTCAAAGCGCTGATGACCGAAACGGCCATCGGTACCTGGTATCAGAATTATCTGCACGGATCGGTCTGGCACTGGACGGCGGATGTCCACTACCTTGCGGGTGACACCTACGATACCGACGTGCCCGCCCACAACACGCAGCCGCGGGCCTGGTTTACCCGTGCCGGGGTGCGCATCAGGGACCCGTTACGGATTCCCTTATGGCGGGATCAGAGCCTCTGGCTGGAAGCCTATCGGGTGGACATGGGCGGAGATCTGGACGGCCAGCTCGGTAACGATCACTACTATGAACTGGGCGGTGGCTGGCAGATGGAAATGCCGGACTGGGTGCCTTATCTGGACAACATCGCCATCGGTATCAACATTAATTATGGTAGTGTCCTGCGGGGCGGCACCCTGGTTTTTTTGTTCAACGAAGAGTAGCCGACGTCATTTCACGAGGGGAGAATACTGGCCATGGCAGGGACGGAGCAAGGGTTGACGGTTCTGGTTCTGGGCGCAACCGGGCTCACTGGTTCTCAGGTGGTTCGGGGGCTGTTGGAGCGGGCTGAGGTCCGGCGTGTGGTTGCTCCGGTTCGGCGGGAAACCGGGCTGAGCCACACCAAACTCGACCAGCCGCTGGTGGATTTCGATGCCATGGACAGCCAGGCGGAGCTATTTGCCGTGGACGCCATCATCTGCTGCCTGGGCACCACCATCAAAAAGGCCGGTTCTCAGGAACAGTTCCGCAAGGTCGATTACGGGTACAGCCTTAAGGCTGCGGAGCTGGGACGGCTGGCCGGTGCCCGGGCCTTGATTCTGATGTCGGCGGTGGGCACCTCAGCCACATCGAGCATCTTTTATAACCGGGTGAAAGGCGAACTGGAGGAGGCGGTGCGGGGGCTGGGCTATCCCTACCTGTCCATTTACCACCCGGGGTTGCTGCTGGGGCAGCGTCAGGAGCAACGGACGGCGGAAGCGCTGGGCATCAAGGCGATGCCACTGCTCAACCGCTTACTGCTGGGACCACTGGAGCCCTATCGTGGGATTGAGGCAGCGACAGTGGCTCGGGCGATGGTAAACGAGGTGTGCGAGCTAGCCGTCAACGCCGATAGAGCAAGCGGTCAGCAGGACTGGACCCACCGCGATATTTGCAGGCTCGCCGGCGACTAGCTCACCCCAGGGTCGCATCCAGCGACATCATGACGACAAAACCGATCAGCAGCGAAAAGGTGGCGATGGTTTTGTAGCTGTTGCGGTGGGTTTCGGGAATGATTTCATTGCTGATGATGAACAGCATGGCGCCCGCCGCGAAACCCAGTGTCCAGGGCATGATGGGCTCGGCAATCCACACCAGTGTCGCCCCGAACAGACCACCGATGGGCTCGGCCAGCCCGGTCAGCAGAGCAATCGTGAAGGCTTTCAGCCGGGAGTAGTCGATCGCGAGCAGGGAGAACGCGACGGCCAGGCCTTCGGGTATGTTCTGAAGGCCGATCCCGGTAGCCAGCACATAGCCGTTGCGGACATCGCCACCGGCAAAGCCAACACCGACCGCCATGCCCTCAGGGAAGTTGTGCAGGGTGATGGCGATGATGAACAGCCATATTCTGCGGATGTGTTCGGCGTCCGGCCCCTCACGGCCAAGGTCAAAATGTTCGTGGGGTAATTTCTGATGCAGGAAAAACAACACCGCCGCCCCGGACAGCAGGCCAAAGATCACCACCGCCGCCGAAGCCCAGGTGGCGCCCAGCAGCTCCTCGCCGTACTCCAGACCCGGCAACAGCAGAGAAAAAAATGACGCCGCAAGCATCACGCCGGCAGCCCCGGCGAGCATGCTGTCCTTCAAGCGTTCGGATAACGATTTAACGAAGAAAATGGCGAGCGCGCCCACGCCGCTGGCGGCACCCGCTGCCAGACTTGCGAGTGTTCCCTGCCAGATGATGCTGATGTCAGTGGCCATCGTGTCGGATACTCATGGGCTTTGGGAGGACTACGACACGAACCCCGGGGCAGTTCAGCCGGCGCGATACCGGGTTTATGACGGCTGAGAATTCGTGGATGGCTTATCGGAGTGGCCGAGTGATCGGTCCGGCTCTATTTCATCCCGCACCAGTTGCTTGAGTTGGGTGATTTCCGGGAATCCCTGTTGCTCCTTGCGTGACCAGATGCGTTTGCCATTGACCCACACTTCAAAGATGCCGCCCGTTCCGGGATGCAGGGTGAGCTGGTCGAGGCTGCCTTCGAAGGTGGTCAGCAGTTCCTGGGCCATCCAGGCTGAGCGAAGCAGCCAGCGGCATCCGGTGCAGTAGTGGATATCGACTTGGTTTGTCATGGCATCAGGTCTCCGTGTTGTGATTCAGATACTGCCGAATCCTGCTGAACAGGTCATCCTGGAAATGCTCCGCCAACGGGTACAGGTGACCGGCCTCTGGCAGCAGGGTCAGCGAGGCCTGGGGCAGGTTGTTCGCCAGGTGGCGGGCATAGTCTACCGGTATGAACGGGTCCTGCATGCCCTGATAGAGCAGAATGGGAATGTTCACTTCCGACAGCGTAAAACCCCAGCTTTCCAGTTCTGTCAGCAGGTCGGTGGCGATCGCGTCACCGCCACTGGCCAGGCACACCATCTGGTCCCGGCGAAACACCTTGCCGCGCAGGAAATAGCGCAGGAGGTCGCGATCTTCCTGGCTGATCAGTTGCTCGGCTTCGCGCATGTACAGGCCCGGATGGCGCCTGAACATCCAGGCGGCAACGCGCACCGCGATCCTGGTGAGCCGGGGGCTCATGCGGGCGAGGCGGGGGCCGGGCCAGCGTGTGCCCTCGACAAATTGGTGCGGGCGCTGGTATTCGTCGAAACTGGTGTATCCGGACAGGCACACCCCCAGATCCATGCGCCGGCCCAGGGCGAAGGCGCACGCCAGCGTTCGGGAGCCACCACTGGACCAGCCAACATGGCTGAACCGTTCGAATCCGAGCGTGTTTGCCAACTGCAGGATGTCGCTGGGATAGTCCAGCAAAGACCGCCGCTCCTGGAAGTCCGAGAGGCCAATGCCGGGCCTGTCAGGGGTGATGATCCGAAAGCCGTGTCGCCTTGCCCGCTGGTGGAAAAAACGGCCCTCCAGCCGGGAACCGGGCATGCCATGCCCGAAAAATACCGGATAGCCATCCTTTGCGCCGACATCGGTGTAGGCCAGCTTGCGCCCGTCCCGCAAGCGGATCAGGTGGTCAGCCGTCGCTGGCGTGTCAGATGATGAGGCTGTGCTTCCTGACAATGGCAGGTGTCCCTGGCAGCGAGATGTCAGTCGGTCTTGTAGGTTGGGAAGACCGACCGGGAGAGCGTTGGCTCGCAGCCGGTAACGCCCCTTGCCCGTTCGTGGGCGTGAAGGTACCAGCGTACGCCCGGTTGGGTAAAGGTCCGCTCGGTGATGGCGATATCGACAGTCTGGGCCGTCTGTGGAATCGGGGTGCCGTCGGCATGGCGATAAACACAGGCGGCACCGAGGGTAACTGGCGAAGCCGCCGGCAGCTCGATAAAGCCGTCGTCCCGGATCTCCGGTGGCTCCCCTTCAACGGCAATGACTTTCAGGCAGGGGCCGTAATGAATTTTGTCCAGATCCTCGAGTTCTTCACTCAGGCAGTGTTCTGCACTGAGAAACACGACGTTGCGGTCGATGCCTTCCTGTTGGTCCGGCAGCGACTGGCAGCCGGATACCAGCACCAGCGTCAGTGCCAGGATGGTGATGCGGTGTGTCATGGGCGCTCCTCGGTATCTGGACTCATCACGATAGCAACCGGAGTCATTCGTTGGGTATCGCCGGAGGGTGTCTGGCGCAGCGCACTGATCAGCGGGCCGTCGCGGTTGTAGATGTCGGTGCGGATCTGCAGTTGTCCACTGTTGTCCACCCAGGCGGTCCAATATTGAATGTAGACCGGAACCGGGTTGGGCAGGGTCACGGTCTGCGTTCGCTCGCTGGCGACCGCTTCGGTCAGCGTTGCGTCGGTCCACTCAGGATCGCCCGACAGCAGCCATTGGGCCAGCAGGAAGGGCTTCTCAACACGGATACAGCCCGAGCTGAAGGTGCGATCGATGCGGCCGAACAGTTGTTGCCCCGGGGTGTCGTGCAGGTACACCGCATAGCGGTTCGGGAACATGAACTTGATGCGCCCGAGAGCGTTCTGAGGGCCTGGCTGCTGGACCAGGTGGTAGGGAAACGCGTCCGGAGTCAGCTCCGCCCAGGGCACCGTGGCGGGGTCTACCTCTTGTCTGTTTGCGCCCCAGCCCTGGTACACCCGAATGTTCATTCGGGCCAGATAGTTCGGGTCGCGGATGATGCGCGGCAACTGGTCCGCGATCACCAGTTTTCGCGGGATGGTCCAGTCGGGGTTCAACACCAGGTAGCGGATGCGGTCGCTGAAGACGGGGGTTTGCCGGAAGGGCTGGCCGACGATGACTTTCTGGTGCTGAATCTCCATTCCATCGTCCACCACGGTCAGGCTGTAACCGGCGATGTTCACCAGAACGTAGCGCTCACCAAGCGCTTCCGGCAGCCAACGCCAACGCTCCAGGCTGGCGTCGATCTGGCGCACCCGCTCGATGGGCAGCATATTCAGGGCTTGCAGGGTTTGCGGGCCGATGAGGCCGTCCGGTGCCAGCCCATGACGGGCCTGGAAGGTGGCCAGTGCCGGCTTCATTTCCGGGGTATAGGCACCCAGGTTGGATGGCGGGGCCCGTTGCTCCCGGTCGGCCAGGTCGGTCAGGGCACGCAAGCGCCGGCGAATCTCGGGCAGGCGGTCGTCGCGATCCCCGGGCCTGATCACCGGCCCGAAGGCAATCGGCAACCAGGACCGACCAAGCAGAGGCGTCATTTGCTGGCGCGCGTCCACCAGCTGTCTGTAACCGGGGTGGGCAGGGCGCAGGCGAGCCAGTGCTCCGGACACGTCCTCGGTGGCCAGTGCAGTGGCCAGTGCGGCAACGATGTCCTGTGTTCGGTCACTGGCGGACCAGTCTGGCTGCCGGGTTCGCGGATTCACCTTACCTTCGAGCAGGTGCGAGCTGAGCAGCAGAAACGCGTCGGACAGCAGCATGTCCAGGTCGGCCCGCAGGTCTGGGGAGTATTGGCTCATGTCGCCGGTGGCGAGCTCGGAGAGTATGACCGAGTGATAATCCTCCGGCGCCAGCCCCTCCTGGCCGATGGCACGGATGCTCCTGATCAGTTGTTGCCGGGCTGCGGGCGACTGCCAGGCGGGTTCGTATTGGCGGGCGCTGTAGAAGCTCGACAACGCCTTCCGGGCCAGCAGCGGATTGCCCAGAACCTCCACCGGGAAACCGGTATCCAGTGCTTCAACGCGGTTGACGATGGCTTCGTCGGCCGACAGCCGCGATGACTGGCAGGCAAGGATTAACAGGCTGATGATAAGCAGTGCGGCTCGTGCAGGCGCGCTGGATACTGGCATGAACTGTCTCCGGTTCGTCCCTGAACAAACAGCATAGTTGAGAAACGTGTTGCCCCTTGGATGTCACCACAAGGCTATTTGTTCCCCTCCGGGCCGGCGGAACAGATCCGTTCGCAGGGGCTCGGTTTCGTGCAGGGTTAAGCCGAGCTTGCGGGCTCGGTGGTTGAAGCGCTGGCGAATCAGCTCGGCATAGGGCCCGGTCCCGGTCATCCGGCGGCCAAACTGGCTGTCGTTGTGTTTTCCGCCCCGCAGATCCCGAATCCGGTTCATCACCCGCTCGGCACGATCAGGGAAGTGCCGGTGCAGCCAGTCCTGAAACAGTTCGTCCAGCTCAAGCGGGAGTCTGAGCATGATCCAGCTGGCGCGGGTTGCGCCCGCGTCCGAGGCGGCGCTGAGTATGTCTTCGATCTCGTGATCGTTGATGAATGGAATGACCGGGCCAAGGATAATGCCGGTGGGAACGCCCGCTGATGCCAGCTGGGCAATCATCTTGAGGCGTGTGGCCGGCGCAGCCGTGCGCGGTTCCATGCGCCGTTTCAGGTCGTTGCTGAGTGTGGTCAGGCTGATGCGCACCGAGCACAGTCCCTGCGCCGCCAGTTCCGATAGCAGATCCAGGTCCCGCAGGATCAGCGCGCCCTTGGTAATGATCGACACCGGGTGACGGTATTCCGAGAGCACTTCCAGCACCGAGCGGGTAATGCGGCGGTCCCGCTCCAGCGGCTGATAGGCGTCGGTATTCACGCCCAGCGCGATGGGCGACGGTGTGTAGCCCGGCTTATCCAGTTCCCGGCGCAGTTGCCGCGCCGCACCGGGTTTGGCAATCAACCGGGTCTCGAAGTCCAGCCCCGGTGACATGTCCCAGTACGCATGCGTGGGCCTGGCAAAGCAGTAAATGCAGGCGTGCTCGCAGCCGCGGTAGGGGTTGATGGATTGATCAAACGGCACATCCGGGGAGTTATTCCGGCTGATGATGGTGCGCACCTGCTCGTCGACCACCTCGGTCGCCATCGAGTCGGGATTCGGATCGTCCTCCTCCGGCTGGTACCATTCGCTGTCCCGCGAGCGGGCGATCACTCTGGGCTGATAGCGATTGTGAGGGTTCAGGCTGGTACCGCGGGTTTTCATAATTACCGATACTGTTTAAATGTACAGTATTGTATGCTAGCTCCGCAGACTCCGGAGCGCAAGGGTGCCGCTGAGGCGGTTTTGGTGATTGGTGGGAGTGGTATGTCTGATCTGAGCCTGATTCAGTATGTGCTGATTGGTCTGATCTTTGTCTGGAGTGGGTTTGTGCGTTCCGGGCTTGGGTTCGGCGGCGCGGTGCTGTCGCTGCCATTTCTGCTGCTGGTGCTGGATCAGCCGCTGGTGTTTCTGCCTCTCATTTCGGTTCACCTGCTGGTGTTTTCCTCCCTGACCATCTGGCTCAATAACCGGAAAAACCGTACCGCCCCGGCCACGACATCGGACGAGCGCGGAGCGCACAGTGGCGTGAGGGAAAGCACCGTCGACTGGCAATACCTCTGGCGCATACTGGGCATCATGATCGTGCCAAAACTGGTGGGGGTGCTGGGGCTGATCACCCTGCCTTCGAAGGTGCTCAGTGGCATCATTTTCGCCATCGTGGCGCTGTATTCGGTGTCTTACATCATCAATCGTCCGTTCCGCAGTGGCAGCAAGTCGGTAGATACCGTGTTTCTCATGCTTGGCGGCTACATCAGCGGTACGTCGTTGATTGGCGCACCGCTGATCATTGCGGTGGTGGCTCAGCATTTGCCCAAAGAAAAACTGAGGGACACGCTGTTCGCGCTCTGGTTTATCCTGGTGACCATCAAAATGGCGGCGTTCATCTGGGCGGGGGTTGATCTGCAGTTGATTCATCACCTCTGGCTGCTGCCGTGTGCGGCGGTGGGGCATGTCATCGGCCTGGTGGTCCACGATCGCATGTTAAGGGCGGAAACACCGGTGTTTTTCCGGGTACTGGGCACGGTACTTCTGACCGTCAGTACGATAGGGATTTTCAGCGTCGCTGGTTAGACAAACGCCAACTTGTGTCCTGCCCGCTCACGGCCAACACTTCTTGTTGGGATACCCGGTAGGGAGGCACCCCGATGAGCGAGCAACCAGGCTATACCCGTCTGCGGAACTGGATGGTGGATCAGCAAATCAGCAGCCGTGACATCTCATCGCCCCTGGTGATTGAGGCCATGCGGCGTGTGCCCCGGGAGAAATTCGTGCCGCCGGATCTGGCGGACAGCGCCTACGACGACGGTCCGCTACCGATTGGTGAGGGCCAGACCATTTCCCAGCCTTACATCGTGGCGCTGATGGCGGATGCGCTGGACCTGCGCGGCGGGGAAAGCGTGCTCGATATCGGCACCGGCTCGGGCTATGCCGCTGCCGTGATGGCGTCCATCGCCGGGCGGGTGTACAGCATTGAGCGCCTTGAAACGCTGGCGGAAAAAGCGGCTCGCGTGCTTGCCGCCGAAGGCTACGACAACGTCGAGGTGCGCTGTGGTGACGGCACCCTGGGCTGGCCGGACAAAGCACCCTTTGATGGTATATGCGTGGCGGCTGGGGCGCCGGCGGTGCCCGATGCCTTGAAGCAGCAGCTTGCCATTGGTGGTCACCTGGTGATTCCGGTGGGGTCCGAGCATACGGTTCAGTCGCTGCGGAGGGTGACCCGGATATCGGAAACGGAGTATCGAACTGAGGATCTGGGGGGCGTACGTTTTGTGCCATTGAAAGGCGAACAGGGCTGGTGATAACCAGCCCTGTCGCGTTCCGGAGACCGGCGCCGGTCAGGCGGCGTTGGTGCTCTCGAAGATCTTGTCGGCGGAAGCCGCCACGAAACCGGTGTACAGGGTTCCGTCTTCTTTCGGGTAACGCAGGGCGAACTCGTAGAAGCAGCTCGGGATGGTTTCTTCGCGGTCACTAAACTTGACCGGAATGCGATCCGCCATGGTGGAAGACTGCTCCAGCAGGTCGGCCGGGGAACCTTTCACTTCGCCACCGGAGGCGTTCACGGTGTAGCCGCTGTCCTTCAGCAGCTGGTTCACTTCCGGAACCGTCTGGTACTGGGTCAGGTGATTGATGCTGACGGTAAAGTGATTGGCACGGTAACCCCAGGCTGCCATCCACGCCGCGTACTCACTCTCTTCCAGCAGCTTGCGGTAGGTGTCGTAATCCACATCCCAGTGCCGGCCGGAGTACAGGAAGTTGTCGGCTTTGACGTCTTCCGGCTTAACCTGGGAAACCATGTCTTTCACGACGGTCTGCAGCTCCGGAGAGAACTCTTCCACCAGCAGCTCGGAGATAAATACCTTCGGTGCTTCCGGGTCCGGATGCTCGAAGTGGCGGGCGTACAGTTTCTTGGCCTCGAAGTGGTATTCACCACAAGCCTTGTAGCCAATGCTGGTGAAGTGCTCGGCCAGTGCGTCCAGGCCAACCGGGGCCAGGTTGAAGGTGCGCAGGGCGATGTGATCGTTCACGATCTTCTGGCCTTCCTCGGCACCCAGGATGCGGTGGATTTCATCCGCTGACGGGGTTACCGACTTGTAGTTTTCCCAAAGGTTGTCAAAAAGCTCTTTCAGATCAGTGTGCATAGTTAACCTCCGCACGAGTGTGTTCGGTAGCAGCCGGCATGGCCTTGGACTGGCTGGTCAGTGGCAGAACCCGGCAAACGCTGCCGTTTTGAAGGTTCAGATGTTTTGCCTGGGCTGGCGTCAGACACAGGGTGCGCGAGCCCGCGCGCGTCGAAGCGCCGGTCAGAACCGTCGCCCGGAAGCCGGCGGTTTCTGTGTTGGTGACCAGCAGCGGTGAATCGAATCGTGTCCGGCTGCGTTTCTGGAAATCATTGGTCGGAACCTGCTCAATTTCAACAGACCAGTGCTCCGACTCCTGCACGCTTCGGATGTCCGGCAGCTTGCATTCCACCGTCGGACCACCGTCAAACAGGTCGACAAATCCTTTGTGCCGGAAGCCCTCGGCCGTGAGCATGTGCAGGGCGGGACGAGTCTTCTCGTGAACCTCGCTCAGTACACCTTGGGCCTCAGGGCTGAGCAGACAGGTGTAGAGCGGATGCGAGGGCATCAGCTCTTCAATGAAATCGGTATTGCCGCTGCTGATCAGGCGAGTGACCTCGGCAAATTCCATGTCGACAAAATGCGCTTGCATCCAGTCCCAGAACGGCGAACGACCTTCGTCATCCGACACGCCGCGCATTTCGGCGATGACCGTGTCGGAAAAACGCTCGGGGTGCAGCCCCATGAACAGGAAGCGCACCCGGGACAGCAGCTTGCCGGCATTCGGCCGGCGGAATTCCGGACGCAGGTACAGCGAGCAGACCTCGGTACAGCCGGAATAATGGTTGCAGCGGCTCAGGGTTTCCACGCTGTGGCGCAGGCCAAGGTCACGGGAATGATGGGTCACGGTATTGCGGTGAAAATGATACAGCGGGTGGGCATGGCCAACGGCTGCCTCGATACCGGTTGTGCCCATAATCTCGCCGGTGGTCTCGTCCTCCAGCACGAACAGATAATGTTCGTCACCGGGGGTGGAGACTGACCGGTTAAAACTGGCGACGGAGTGTTCGATTTTACGGGTCAATGCGTCCCGATCCGGCATCAGGGAAGTGAAGCCCGGGCCGGATTCAACGGCGATCTGATACAGCGTATCAAGATCTGAATGTGCAATCGGGCGAATCAGCATGTCCGAAATTCCTGAGTTGATTTGGCGAAAGTATGAAGGGTTGGGGTGTCAGATTGCAGATGCAAAATGACCGAATCGAGATAGAATAAGATCAAATTGGTAAGTTGAGATGTCAAAATGATCAGTAAGCAGGACCAGAAGCTGCTGATGCTGCTTCGTCAGAACGCCCGCACCAGCATCAGTGACCTCGCGCGGGAACTGCATGTCTCGCGCTCGACGGTGCAGAATCGCATTGCCAAGCTTGAAGCCAGCGGCGTGATACGGGGTTATTCCGTGATGCTGGGCGGCGAGTTTTCAGAAAACCTGGTGGAAGCTCATGTGTCCATCAAGGTGATGCAGAAGCTGACCGCGAAAACCAATATCGAGCTGGAAGGCATCTCACAGGTGGCTCAACTGTTCGCCGTCAGTGGCGAATACGACCTCATTGCCATTGTGCAGGCCCAGTCCCTGGAGGAACTGAGCGCTGTGCTGGATGAGATAGGGAATCTTGAGGGGGTAGAACGCACCAACTCGGCGGTGGTGCTGGAAACCCGTTTCCGGCGCTGACCTCAGACCGGCTTCAGGCGGAACCCCTGCTTCGGGAAGTGGACATGAACAAGGCCCACGGCCGGCGTCTCGCGGGCAAGAATGGTTTCGGTGGCACCGGAATGCACAAGCGTGCCGGTCACCGGGTCCCGGCCATAGTCGGTGGGGGCGATACTGACGGTCTGTCCGGCGTGCTGGGTATCCACCGCCGCCGGCAGCGCGCGGGGCTGGCTTTGCCGGGCCTGCTCAATGGCGTGTTCCGGACTGATCTCGGTGGGCGTGCCGTGGCCAAAGGCCCGGATCCGATCCATCCAGGCCGCCACTGTCGGGTAATCCCGAAGCCAGGGCTTGCCGGCCAGATCGCACGCGAACCAGAGGCCATGGTAGGCGGAAAAGTCGGCGATGCAGGGCTGGGCGCCAAACAGGAAGTCCTGTGTCAGGCGCTCGTTCAGATCGGCGATAAATGCCATCACCACCTTTCTGGATTCGCGTGCCCCCATGGCGCGAACCCGGGCCTTGCGGCCCATGGTTATGCGGTCCTTCAGGAACCGGAAGGTGTGCAACAGGGAGGTTTCACGGAACAGCTTTGTCAGCAGTCGGGCGTCGCTGGCGGCAATCACACAAGCCAGAAAAATCTCCAGTTCCACCTTCTCGACAAAGGCCTGAACGTCCTCCGGCTGTTCACTCAGAATCAGTTCCGGCTTGTTGGCCCGGGTGGCAATTTCGCGGGCAATGGTGCGGGTGTCGCAAAAGATATCCGCGCCTGATTGGGCCACCGGGATTTTCCGGTAGCCTCCGGCCAGGGTGTCCAGCACCGGTCGGGGTGGCATTTCCTCGACCCGAACCGATTGCCAGCTGAGGCCGGCGTAACCAAGAAGGGCTCGGATCTTTTCGGAAAAGGGCGACATGGGGTAGTGAAAAAGCACCAGATCAGACATGTGAGCGCATCCATTCTTTTGGAAAAAGAACAGTTTACAGGAGGATGCGCTGCCTTACAGGTCTGTCGTGAGGCTGTTAAGGCCTTTTTGTAACTGCGCTCAGCCGCCCAGAAGGCCGATGGATGCGCAGTACAAAAACGCGGCGGAGCCCAGCAGGATGAGGCCCCAGGCGGGGAAAATCAGAAAAGAGCGGGACGATGATTTCACGGAGTCCTCCGGTGGGCGAGCAAGTCGCGGTGCTTCCATTTTCAATCTAGACCAGGGCCAGCGATTTGAAGCTCAGGTTCTGTGAACTGCTTCACGCCCATGGCAAATAATGTCAGTCAGGCAGTTGGGTCTTGCTATTGAGCCAGCTCGGAATACGGCTACTATGAAGACAGACGTTTTCCGCCGGATTGAATCAACACAATAATAAGGAGCCATCGATGGCATCTGATTCCCGCAAGCAAACTTCTCTGCACTGCCTTTATTACTGGGCCAAGGAAACCCCCGATAACGTCTTCCTGACGCAGCCGTTCCCGGACGGGCATGTCGAGGACATCACCTGGAAAGAGGCGGCCGACCAGGTATCCCGAATGGCGGCGCACCTGAACGGGCTGAACTTCCCGGAGCAAAGCAAAATAGCCATCCTGGGCAAGAACAGTGCTCACTGGATTCTGGCTGATCTGGCGATCTGGGCATCGGGTCATGTGTCCGTTCCGCTGTATCCCACGCTCAACGGCGAAACGGCCGCCTACATTTTTGATCACAGCGAGGCCAAGTTGCTGTTCCTCGGCAAGCTCGACGGTAAGGCGGATGGCTGGAATGACATCAAGGGACATGTTCCGGCCGATCTGCCGATTATTTCCCTGCCAATGTCGCCGCGCGACGACACGCCGAAGTGGCTCGATATCATCGCCAAAACCGAGCCTGCTGAACCCAAACTGCCGACGCCGGACACGCTCGCAACGCTTCTGTATACCTCCGGAAGCACCGGCCGCCCCAAAGGCGTCATGCACAGTTTCCGGACCATGATTTCCGTGGCCGAAGGCCTGCAGCAGATATTCCCGGTGGATTCAGACGAGCGCATGCTGTCGTATCTGCCGCTTGCGCATGTGGCCGAGCGGGCCGCGGTGGAAACCCAGGCCCTGTATTACGGTTTTCATCTGTATTTCGCCAATTCCCTGGAGACCTTCCAGGAAGACCTGCAGCGCGCCCGGCCGACTGTCTTCTTCTCGGTTCCGAGGCTGTGGATGAAGTTCTACCTAGGAGTCAGTGCCAAGCTGCCGCCGAAAAAACAAAAGGTACTGTTCAACATTCCACTGCTGAACTCGCTCGTGAAAAAGAAAGTGCTGAAGCAGTTGGGACTGGATCATTGCCGTGCGGCGCTGACCGGGGCGGCACCACTGTCGGCCGAGATTATCGACTGGTACCGGAACCTGGGGCTGGAGTTGCTTGAGGTATACGGCATGTCCGAGAACTTCGCGTATTCACACGCCAACCGTCCCGGAAAAACCAAGGTCGGCACCGTGGGTAACGCTAACCCGGGCGTTGAGCACCGGATTGCCAGCAATGGTGAAATTGAGGTGAAGAGCCCGGGCCTGATGCTCGGATACTTCAAGAATGACGAGAAAACCAAAGAAGACATCACCGACGACGGTTTCCTGAAAACCGGCGATATGGGGGAAATCGACGCAGAAGGTTTCCTGAAAATAACCGGTCGGGTAAAGGACCTGTTCAAGACCGCCAAAGGCAAATATGTGGTGCCGGTACCGATCGAGAACCGCTTCAATCATCCGAAAGTAGAAGTTGTGTGCGTTGCCGGCGCGAACCAGCCGCAACCCTGTTTGCTGGTGCTGTTGTCGGATGAAGCCCGGCAGGAGCTGGCCAACGGTGGCGATCGCAAAGAGTTGGAGCAGGAATTGCGGCAGGTATTCGATGCGGTGAATGCGAAATGCGAGCCGCACGAAAAGCTGGCTCACATGATAGTGGTCAAAGACCCCTGGACCATGGAAAACGGCATGTTGACGCCCACCATGAAGATCAAACGGAATGTTATTGAGGACTTTTATGCCGGCAAGATGGATGGCTGGTTTGAGAGCAGGCAAACCGTTATCTGGGAAAGCTGATCCAAAGAAAAACGCCGGTGTTCCGAAACACGGAACACCGGCGTTCTAGAATTCCTTCCTGTCAGGCCTGCGGTTCTGCCGCTGGCCTGCACTCCTTAGACGCTGCCCTGCATCCGGGGCATATCAATAGCGGCTTCCGCCTGAGTCTGAACGGTCTGTGCCTTGCGGCTGAACCGTTGCACCATTCCTTTGATGGCTGCGCGGGTGTATTGCCTCCGCGTCTCAGCGCCGTTGTGGAGGAGCGCTGATGGAAGCGGCTGATCTGTAACACTGTGTCTATGAATCATTACGCTTTCCTCCAAGTAGGTGCGAAATAGTTAGCGATCTACCTTAAACTGCGAGACGCATTCTACGATTTCTAATTCGCAGTATTAATAAGTTAAAATCCGTATCCGTGTTGCAAAAATGCAGTGAGAGATGGACTGGGATTATCTGAGATTTATTCGCGCCCTGGCCCAGGGCGGCACCCTTGCGAAAGCGGGGCAACTGTTGGGCGTGCACCAGACTACGGTTCTCCGTCGGCTCGACCAGGTGGAGGAGTCTATGGGTGTGCAGTTCTTTGAGCGCAGCCGGGATGGGTTCCAGCTTACCCCGGTGGGCGAGACCGCTTTTCGCGAGGCGGAAAAGCTCGCCGTGGCCATGGAAAACCTGGAGCGCAAGCTGGTGGGGCAGGGCGACGATCCGGTGGGTAAGGTGCGCGTCGCGGCTGAGGATGTTCTGCTGAATGAGCTGCTCAGCCCCATTCTGGCGGAGCTGGTTCGGGACTACCCCGGCATTGAGCTGGAGGTACTCACGGATAACGATGTTGCCAACCTGAGCCATCGGGAAGCCGACATCACCGTTCGGCCGGAGAACGACCCCCAGGAAACCTTGTCCGGGGAGCGAATCGCCGCTATCGAATCAGCGGTGTACGGTTCGATCGGATATTGTCGGCGGCACCGTGATATCGAGATGCTGAGCCGGCCAGAGGATTTCCGCTGGCTGATTCCTGACGAGAGCTTTACCCAGCTGGCGACCGGGCGGTGGTACCGCCGAAACCTGAAACAGGCGGAATTGCTGGTTCGATGCAATAGCCTGCAGTCGATGGTCGCGCTGGCCAGGGCGGGCGCCGGACTGGCTGTCTTGCCCTGTTATCTGGGGGAGGGCGCGCGTGAGTTGCGGCGTCTGAGTGATCCGCTGGAAGGAGAGAGCGTCGATTTGTGGCTGCATGTCAATCAGGACACCCAGCAAATGGCCCGCGTGCGGATTGTCATGGAGTACCTGGTTGAACGTTTGCGGGCGCACGCCGGCGCCATTGAAATAAGCGCCGCGTTCTGATCAGCCCCCCTTAACCGGGCACCGAACAGAACGGCCAGAACTGATACCAGCGCCAGCACTGGAATTCCTGCTCACAGGCCTGAAGCTGGTTGTCGTACCGGAACGCCCGACTCCGCACCCGCTTGGCGAGCCCCACGATGGCGGGCTTTTGATCGAAGGTGCGTCGGCTGAAACCTCCGCGTCCTTCGTGGTAGGCCAGGTAAAGCTGAAACGGATCGGAGAAGCCAACGTCCAGGTGACGGTGGGTCAGGTGGTTGTACCAGCCGATGAAATCCAGGGCGTACTTCATATCAGTTCGAACCGCATACCAGCTGCTGTCATTGGCGCTCAGGTAATCGTGCCAGGCCGGGTCCAGGGCCTGCGCGTAACCGTAAGCCGAGCTGACCCGGAACCAGGGCATCCAGCCCCACAAGCGCTTCCGCGGTGGTTGGGCGTGGCTCCGGAACGACGATTCGTAATACACGAAGGCCATCTGAGTCGCTATCGGGGTTCCCCAGACGTCCTGTGATTCGCGGGCGTAGTCGTACCACGCCGGATGTTCCCGGAATATCTCGCACAGATTGTCGGCATTGGCCGGCGGGTCCGGCGCGAGCAAACTGAAGCGAATGGTGGCCCAGATTCCAATGAGCACTCCGGCCACCGGAAGCGCATACCAGGTCAGGCGGGCACGCCATGGTGAAACGCGGCGACGGCGCCTGCGGGTGTTTCGTTTCCCTACCAAACTGTCATCTCCCATTAATTGGGATCACTTGCCGATTTGGCATAACTCGTGCCATAAACAAAGGAAGGCACACAACGAGATGATAGTGTTATGAAACCTCGCGCTCTAATTAAACCTCTTTTAGTTGCTGCGGCAATGGTGGCCGGTCAGGCAGTAGCCGCCCCTAGTGCACAGCAGGTTCTGACGGCGTCTCCCATCGATGACATCGTGGCCCATTATCCGGCGATGATGAAGCAGGGCATTGAAGACGGGCTTGCCCGGGTAGGGCAAATGCCACCGATGGTCACGGCAACCATCGGGCAGGTGGTCAGCCACAGTTTTCGGGATGCCGACATCGAACAGCAGATCGTTGCCAACCTGGAAAACAACCTGACCCCGGATCAGCTGGCGTCGGTTCATGACTGGTATAAAACACCGGTAGCCCGGAAGATTGCCGAAGCGGAAATCGCGGCATCCGCGCCCTCGGTCTGGAAAGAAATTCAGGCCCAGGGGCCCGAGCTGAGTAAAAAATACCGCAATACCGAACGAAGCCGGATGTTCGAACGCTACGATCGAGCGGCCCGCGCCACCGAGAGCGCGGTGGATACCACCATTGCTGTGCAGCTGGGGCTGGCCACTGCCATGTCCGCATTCAGTCCCGGGGCCATGAGCCAGCAGGAACTGCGCCAGGCGATCGAAAATCAGCGCAGCACCCTGCGAGGCGTGGTGGGCCAGCAGGTGTTTGATAGCTACCTGTACACCTATGAGGACATCAGTACCCAGGAAATGAGCCTCTATCTGGACTTCCTTGAGAGCGCGCCCGGGGCGGCTTTTTCCAAGACCGTGACCAGCAGCATTCAGCAGGCGATTTCCGAACCGATTGAATCGGTCAGTTCACAGATGGTACGCCTTCTTGCCCCGGCTGCCGGGGGAAAACAATAACTGTCGCAACGGCTCAGCAAGGGCGTTAGCCGCCCCGTTCCAGCGACAACTGTCAACCCATTCAAACCAAGGGATTGGTGAAAGTTTTTGAGCAAAAATTTGTTCGGAAGCGAATTTGGGTCCATGTTATACACATGTGCAACGGTGGAGTTGCTCCCATGGATTTCAATGCGTACCAGAAGGCCCTGACCCTTCAGTCCCGTGGAAGTGAATGCCCCTTTCCTCCGGAAGAATATGATCAGCGGCTTGCGCGCGTCCGTCAGTTGATGGAAGCGGATGATATCGACGCGCTGCTGCTCACTGACAGCTCCGATATCTTTTACCTGACCGGCTACAGCACCTTCGAAGTTTCTGTGCATATTGCGCTGGTCGTTACCACTTCATCCCTGTTGCTTCAGGTGCCCTCCATCGAGATGGGGCCGGCCATTGTGACCACCCGGGTGGACAACGTGACCGGGTATCGCTGGGAAGGAATTGGCGAGGTTCTGTTGCCACTGATTGATGCCCTGAGTGAAGCGGCGGATACGGTGGGCATCGATTCCTGGCACGGCTCGTTGCGACTCGGCGTGGTCGAGGGGCTGAAAGCCCGGCTGCCGGGTGTCCGATTCGTTGATGCCGGCGGTCTGGTGAAAAAGGTCCGGATTGTGAAATCCGAGATGGAAATCAATTTCCTCAGGCGCAGTGCCAGTGTGACAGCGGAAGGCTTGCGCGCTGCAGTGGCCGCCGTACGGGCAGGAATCACCGACAACGAGGTGGCCGCCGCCGGGGCCCGGGCGTTGCTGGATGCCGGTAGCGAGTTCATGAGCATGCAGCCGATCGTAACCACCGGCCCCAGAAGCAGTGTGATCCACGCCAACCACAAACGGTGTCCGATTGAACCGGATGAACCGGTCTTTCTGGAGTTTGGTGCGGCCTGGCACCGCTACACGGCACCGATGATGCAAACCGTGATAGCAGGCAAGCCTTCGGCTCAGATGCAGAAGGTGTTCGAGGGCTGTCGTAAGGTGGTAGATGCGCTGTTGGCGGCAGTGAAGCCCGGAAACACCTTTGATTCAGCGGCCCGGGCGGCGGAAAAGGCCCTGGCGCCGTTGGCCGACAAGGTATTCTTCTCTGGTGTGTTCGGCTACACCGTGGGCGCGCAGTTTCCGCCGTCCTGGGTCGAGGGTTCCGGCTTCATTGCCCGTGGCGGCAACACCACCTTCAAACCGGGCATGGTGTTCCATTTGCCAATCTGTCTGCGCATCCCGGGGCAGTGGGGCATTGGTTGCAGCGAGACGATTCTGGTGACCGGTCAAGGCGTCGAGGTGCTGACGGATAACCCCTGGACGCTCACTCCAGCCTGAGATCCTGAATGTAGATGGTGGTGGGCTCTGGCAGCCGTGATACGAACAGCTTGAGCTGTGACACGCTATCCATGTCCATCCGCCGCGTCCGCGGTGCCTGCTCGATGTCGTACAAATCCACCGTAATGGTTTGCGCACCTGGCTGCAGCGTCAGCCGGGTGTTGTACCGATCGCTGTGCGCGTTGTTGCCGAACGCGTGAGTCCAGTCATTGATGCGCAGTGTTATCGGCAGTGGCTCGCTATTGGGGTTGAACAACGCCAGATGCAGCCGTTGATAGCCGCGCCAGTCGGATGGCAGGTTGCCCAATGACCCGCCTGAGTACAGCTTGGTGTTCAAATCGAGCCGGAGGCTCTGCTCGTGCGGGCCGGCGTATTCCTTCGACGGTGTGAGCTCGCCTTGCCAGTAAGGGGTGGGGTCGTTGTGGCTGAAATCGTAGAGCTGGGGCAATTGATGGGCGACTTTAAACTGCCGGACACCGATGGCGGCCGTGGTTCCCAGTTCGAACAGGAGCAGCAGCGTGCTGGCGAGCATCAGTGCAGTATGAGCACTGGCTTGGGCTGATTGTTTCGAATCGAGCCGGTGACGCCAGGCCAGAACGATCCAGACGCCGATCAGGTTACGCAGCATATCGTGCCAGCTGGCCTCGCGCCCGACATCCGACTGCACAACTTCGATCGCGCCACCAACCAGAAACACCGCCAGCGTGGGGATCGCCCAGAGTTTCCAGCCCCCCAGCCATCGCCAGGGATGAGCGGCCAGCGTTATCAGAGCAAAGAAGCCGATATGGCCCAGGTTCCAGACGGCGCTTCCGAAAGGCCCGTTGAACCACTCGGGGCCACCGAAAAATAGTAACGGGGCCACAAAAAGAACGACCAGCAAGGCCAGGGCACGAGGCCCCAGCCAAGCTGGTCGGTTCGGGGAAGACACCGCTTCCATTAGCTGCGGCTGGTCACTTCCAACAGGTGATAGCCGAACTGGGTCTTGATCGGCCCGATCACGGTATTCAGTTCGCTGTTGAACACCGCTTTGTCGAATTCCGGAACCATCTGGCCCGGGCCGAAGCTGCCCAGGTCGCCACCGTTGCGGCCGGACGGGCAGGAAGAGTGTTGCTTCGCTACTTCGGCAAAGTCCTGACCACCTTCAATGGCTTTTTTCAGTTCTTCGCATTTGGCTTCGCTGTCTACCAGGATGTGACGTGCAGTGGCCTGTGCCATGGTTATTCTCCTATCAATGCATGGGTACATCAGAACGGGCATGCTGCCGTGACCCCTGGTCAGAGGCAAGCCCTTTTTATCCGTGCTTTTGCGGTCTCACAGTTGAACTGGCAAACCTGTACAATGCCGGCTTTTCCCGTCGCTGCCTGTGCATTCAAGCACGGCCGCCCTCTAATTCTATAGGTTTTTTCTTGATCTCCACCGCCAATATCACCATGCAGTTCGGGGCCAGGCCCCTGTTCGAAAACGTTTCGGCCAAGTTTGGCAACGGCAACCGGTATGGCCTTATCGGTGCCAACGGCTGCGGAAAGTCCACGCTGATGAAGATTCTGGGTGGCGATCTGGAGCCTTCTGCCGGCCAGGTCATGCTGGAACCGAACAGCAGGCTGGGTAAGCTGCGCCAGGACCAGTTCGCTTATGAGAACTTCACGGTGATCGACACCGTAATTATGGGCCACGAGGAGCTTTGGCGGGTCAAGAACGAGCGGGACCGTATCTATTCCCTCGCAGAAATGAGCGAAGAAGACGGCATGGCCGTGGCGGATCTGGAAGTCCAGTTCGCCGAAATGGATGGCTACACCGCAGAATCCCGCGCCGGCGAACTGTTGCTTGGCCTGGACATTCCGCTGGAAGAACATGACGGGCCGATGAGTGCGCTGGCACCGGGCTGGAAGCTTCGAGTGTTGCTGGCTCAGGCGCTTTTCTCTGATCCGGACGTCCTGCTGCTGGACGAACCAACCAACCATCTGGATATCAACACCATCCGGTGGTTGGAGAATATTCTGGTGTCGCGCAACAGCACCATGATCATCATCTCTCACGACCGCCACTTCCTGAACAGCGTCTGTACTCATATGGCAGATCTGGACTATGGCGAGCTGCGGCTGTTCCCGGGCAACTACGATGAGTACATGACCGCTGCGACTCAGGCCCGCGAACGCATGCTGGCGGATAACGCCAAGAAAAAGGCGCAGATTGCCGAACTGCAGCAGTTTGTCAGCCGGTTCTCGGCCAACGCCTCCAAAGCCAAGCAAGCCACGTCCCGTGCCCGCCAGATCGATAAGATCCAGCTGGAAGAGGTGAAACCCTCCAGCCGCGTGAGCCCGTTTATCCGATTTGAGCAGGGCAAGAAGCTGCATCGTCAGGCTGTCACGCTGAAGGATCTGACCAAGGGGTTCGACGGCGAAACCTTGTTCAACAAGTTGAATCTTCAGATCGAAGCCGGGGAACGCGTTGCCATCATTGGTCCCAACGGTATCGGCAAAACCACGCTGTTGCAGTGCATGGCAGGCGCCTATGAGCCGGACGGTGGTGAAGTAAAGTGGACGGACAGTGCCGAAGTCGGCTACTTCAATCAGGATCACACCGCGGATTTTGCCGCCGATGACACCCTGACCGACTGGATGGCGCAATGGACCAAGGGCGGCGAACAGCTGGTTCGCGGCACATTGGGGCGAATGCTGTTTTCCGGTGATGACATTGGTAAATCCGTGCAGGTTCTTTCCGGTGGTGAGCAGGGGCGCATGTTGTTTGGCAAACTGATTCTGCAAAAGCCGAATGTGCTGCTGATGGATGAACCCACCAACCACCTGGATATGGAATCCATCGAGGCGCTGAACCTGGCGCTGGAGAACTATCCGGGCACGCTGATCTTCGTGAGCCATGACCGGGAGTTTGTTTCGTCGCTGGCGACGCGGATTATTGAGTTGAGTGCCGATGGGGTGACTGACTTTAGTGGCTCTTATGATGATTATCTGCGGAGTCAGGGCTACTTCTAACCTTGTTAAGACGGGGGCTGGACAAGCGAGGCGGGCTGTCCAGAACCCGCTCAGGCACATCCCTGTGTCGCTTGAGCTTCGCCATCCATGGCTCAGCACAGTTCTGGTCAGCCCGCCTCGCTTGCCCGATCAGGCTTCATTGCCTGTGTCCTAGCCGAACGAGGAATCGAATGTGAACGAAACAGCGCTGATTGAAACAACGCGAAAATGGGTCGAAGACGTGGTGGTCGGGTACAACCTGTGTCCGTTTGCCAAGCGCGAGCTGGTCCGGGACCGGGTTCGATTTGTGGTGTCTGATGCCAAGGATGAAGATGCGTTGCTTCAGGATCTGCATGCTGAGCTTCGTCGCCTGGACGACCAACCAGAGATTGAAACCACATTGTTGATCCACCCGGATGTATTGCAGGCATTCGGACCCTACAATGAATTTCTGGATGCGGCCGATGGCTTGCTTGCGTACCTTGAGATGGAAGGCGTTTACCAGATAGCCAGTTTCCATCCGGATTATCAGTTCGAGGGAGCGGAGCCGGATGCTGCCGAGAACTATACCAACCGGTCTCCGTACCCGATGCTTCACCTGTTGCGGGAAGCCAGTCTGGAGGCGGCGATTGATAACCATCCAGATGTGGATGGTATTCCTCAGAGAAATATTGAGCTGATGGAAAAGATTGGTGTAGAAAAAATGCAGGCGGTGTTAAGGGCTTGTTTGCACTCTGGTGGGAATTCAGGGGGCTCCACCTGCGATAGCTCGGAGCTTTGACCAGGGAATCACATTTTTAAAGGTGAGGAAACACGTGGGACTTCTTTTCGAGCAAATCGATAGCCAACCCTCCGAAATCGGAGAGATCACCCTGCGTCGGCGCCGCATCCCGGCGATCGGCAACCGCGATATCTTCGAAGTAAAGCTCGGGGAAGAGTTCCTGATGTCCAGCATGTTTGTGGACGCCGAGGTGGCGCTGTCGGACATCGGCCTGGAGGCAACGCCGGGTGACAACCTCAGTGTGGTTGTTGGCGGGCTTGGCCTCGGCTATACGGCGGTTGCCGCGCTCAAGCACCAACGGGTGGGGGAGTTGCTGAT
Source organism: Marinobacter salinisoli (assembly GCF_017301335.1). Classification (NCBI taxonomy): domain Bacteria; kingdom Pseudomonadati; phylum Pseudomonadota; class Gammaproteobacteria; order Pseudomonadales; family Marinobacteraceae; genus Marinobacter; species Marinobacter salinisoli. The sequence goes on along the minus strand of NZ_CP071247.1, from coordinate 3,562,399 downwards.
TGTTGAGTACCTGGAGCCGGTCATTCGCTGGCATCAGCAGGAAATGGTGCCATTGGGGGCGGATATAAACGCCGATGCTCGGAGCCGGTACGTGCATGGCAGCTTTTTTGATCTCGCCATCGCCGAGCCTTCAGAGGGCGGCTTTGACCCTGAGTCGCCCGGCAAAACCTTCGATGCCATTCTTCTGGATATTGATCACTCGCCCCGGGCCCTGCTTCACGATTCCAACGCCAGCTTCTATACCGTCGCCAACATTGGCCAGATGGCTCGGCAGATCAAGCCGCAGGGAATCTTCGCCATGTGGTCCAACGAGGGTGAGGATGAGGAATTTATGGCGGTACTGAGGGAAGTGTTTGTCGATGTGGCCTGCCACGTCGTCACTTTTTTCAATCCGTTTCAGAACAGGGAGTCTTTCAACACCGTTTATGTCGCCCGGAAGCCGGGCTGAATTTATCGGGGGCGCTCTACCTGTGATAACCCATCGAACCCGACCCTTCAGTAGTAGTCAGCGGTTGCCCGACGCCGTGGAGCCAGTGGTTCAGCATGAGCCGGAACAGGCCGGGGCGCTGCTTGCCGAGTTCGTTCGAGACCATCCGCGACTGATGGTGCTCACCGGCGCCGGTGTCAGCACGGATTCCGGCATTCCGGATTACCGCGACGGCGATGGCGCGTGGAAACGCAAGCAGCCTGTTCAGCATCAGGTGTTTCTGGACAGTCACGAAGCCAGGCAGCGCTATTGGGGGCGCAGTCTGATCGGCTGGCCCCTGATCCGTGATGCCCGGCCCAACCCTGCCCATCATCACATCCGGGAGTTGGAGCATCGCAATCACTGCCCGCTGGTGGTCACGCAAAATGTCGACCGCCTGCACCAGCGAGCCGGTTCCCGATCGGTGATCGACTTGCACGGCCGGGCCGATGAAGTGCTCTGCATGAGCTGCGGCTACCGTTGCACCCGTGATGAAGTCCACGACCGGTGCGCTGATCTGAACCCGGGCTTTACCGGCCTGAGTGCCGGGGTCGCGCCCGATGGGGATGCCGACCTCGACGTGGAGTTCTCCGGTTTCAAACCTGCGGATTGCCCCAAATGTGCCGGCATCCTGAAACCGGATGTGGTGTTTTTCGGGGATTTCGTGCCCAGGCAGCGGGTGGAAGCCGCACTGGATGCGCTCCGCCAGAGTGATGGGCTGCTGGTAGTGGGTTCGTCGTTGATGGTGTACTCGGGCTTTCGGTTTTGTCGCTATGCGAGCGAGTGGGGCAAGCCCATCGCCACGCTGAACCTGGGGCGGACCCGGGCGGATGAATTGGCGGACCTGAAGCTTAACGCACGAATCGGGGAAACGCTGGAAGCAGCCTTGCGGCTGATCTAGAGGTGTGAGCCGGGCGTGGGCCGGGGTTGGTTTTGAAAATCGATCTGCCCGGATACAGAAAGGCACCGCCCGAAGAGGGTGGTGCCTTCAATCGCTATCTCACGAAAATCGGCGTGTTTTACCCTTTAGCGATTTTTCTGGCGCGGCGGGAAGCCAGGCCTGCGACACCCAGCGCGAGGAGTGCGAGGGTGGACGGCTCGGGAACAGCCTTGACGTTGAAGTCGTAGCGATAGGTGACGTCTGCATCTGCATAGAAGCCGCTGGTGCGGAAACGGTGTATTTTGAATGGAGCGATCTCAACAAAGGTTTCGCCGTTCTTGATTTCGCCCTGGAAAAGGTCGCCAGCTAATGTCTGGGCACCGTCGCTGTTGTAATTGCCATTGCCACTGCCACTGAACCAAGCCTGGAACGTGCCTGAAATGAGCTCAAAACCCTCCTTCACGATAATGCCTATCTCGTCGATATCTCCTACGTTAGCAGTACCCAGAATAGATAGGGCTCCTTCTTCGAGGCGCCAAATCGACATACCGGACAGACCAGTTCCAATGTCGCCATCAGTAGCTTCGTCGTAAATAAGGCCGGCATTAGTAGAGAAGGACAGAGTGAGTAATAGAGCGCCAATCCCTGCAACTATTTTTTTCATCATTAACTTCCTTTTTCATATGAATGAGGGTCTTGCAGGGGGTAAATAAGCAAAAGAAATGCCGGTTAAATAAAGTGTTTTTTATCAGAAGGTTATGATTTTGTTTTGGGCGACATGTAAAATAAGTGGACACTTATATTTTAGGGCTTGCTTGCACCGAACAGGTAGTTTCGGGCTGATTGGTCGCACTCTTTTCCGTTCCCGAATAAAAAAGCCCGCTCGGAAGCGGGCTTTGTCGTTTCAGGTTGTGAGGCTTACATCAGGTTGTAGATGAACACCACAGCAACCGCAACCGGCGTGAAGTACCGCACGGTGGTGTACCACAGGCGGAACATCGGCTCGGACAGCGACAGCTCGTTCTCGACCGCCTGGCGGGACATCACCCAGCCGACGAACACAGCCACCAGCAGGCCACCCAGCGGCAGCAGGATGTTGGCGGTGAAGAAGTCGAGCAGGTCGAAGATGGTCTTGCCTTCGAACATGGCGATGCTGCCCAGCGGTGCGAAGTCGGACCACAGGTTCAGCGACAGGATCGAGGCAATACCCAGCGCCCAGCACACCAGGCCCGCACCCAGGGTGCTCACGGTGCGGTTCATGCCCTTCTGCTCTTCCAGCCACTCAACGATGGGCTCCAGCAGGGAGATGCCGGATGTCCAGGCCGCGAAAATCAGTAGGACGAAGAACAGGGTGCCGAACAGGCTGCCCATGGGCATCTGACCGAAGGCCAGCGGCAGGGTCTGGAAGATCAGGCCAGGACCTGCACCCGGCTCGAGGCCGTTAGCGAACACGATCGGGAAGATCGCCAGGCCAGCCAGCAGGGCCACACCGGTGTCGATGACAGACACGGTGATGGAGGTCTTGGCGATGGACACGTTCTTCGGCAGGTAGGAACCGTAGGCCATCATCACCGCCATACCGAGGCTCAGGGTGAAGAAGGCGTGGCCCAGGGCAACCAGCACACCGGAGGTGGTCAGCTTGGAGAAGTCCGGCTGGAACAGGAACGCCGCCGCACGGCCAAATTCGCCGGTGGTCATGGCGTAACCAACAACCAGCAGCAACAGCACGAACAGGCCGGGCATCAGGATGCTGACCGCACGCTCAAGGCCAGAACGAACACCGCGGGCTACCACCACCATGACCAGCGCCATGAACACGGTATGCCACATCAGCAGGGTGAGCGGGTCGCTCAGCAGGCCGGAGAAGATCGCACCGATGGCATCGGCAGACTGGCCCACCAGCTGGCCGCTGGCTGCCGTACCCACGTAAGAGGCAGCCCAGCCGCCAATCACAGAGTAGAAAGACAGGATCAGGAAGCCGGCCAGAACGCCGACGGCGCCAATCATGCGCCAAAGGGGGTTGAGCCTGTCGCGCTCGGCAATCAGACGAATGCTGTTGACCGGACTGCGACCACCGCGCCGGCCGATCAGCACTTCACCCATCATGATGGGGATACCGACCACCGCAATACACAGCAGATACACCAGCACAAAGGCGCCGCCGCCGTGTTCGCCGGTGATGTAGGGGAACTTCCAGATATTACCCAGGCCCACCGCAGAACCGGTGGCGGCCAGGATAAAGGCCAGGCGTGAGGACCAGAGGCCACGCTTGGCGCTGGCACCTTCCTGTGCTCCGGTATACGTTGTGCTGCCGGATTGTGATACGGACATAGCTGTCTCCTGCTAGTACTTGTTTTTGTAAGGGGAAACAGAGGCTGTGACGGGCACAGCCTCATAGGTGGTGTTGCCGCTGTTCAGACCGCGCGCGCCAAACGTTCGGGCAGGGTGCTGACATGGGCAACGTGCTTCTTGAACCGCTCCTCGGCCAGCTCGTTAGCGATCACGCCAGTGGGGCGGCCGCTGTCGTCGGAGCGACGGAAGATCTCGGCCAGGGTGTCAGCGATGGTTTCCACGTGGGCGCGGGATTTCTCGGCAGAGCCGGAGGTGCGCTCGTAGAACACATCGATGATGCCGCCAGCGTTGATGGCGAAGTCCGGGGCATACAAAATGCCGCGGTCTTTCAGGGCCTGGTCATGGTCCGGGCGCTCCAACAGGTTGTTGGCGGCACCGGCAATCACAGACGCTTTGATTTCAGGGATCGTGCTGTCGTTCAACACGGCACCCATGGCGCAGGGGGCAATGACGTCCACCGGCAGGGTCAGGATGTCCTCGGCCGCGGCCGGCTTGGCCCCCAGTTCGTCCACGGCGCGCTTCATGTTGTCCTCGTGGATGTCGTACACCCACAGCTGGGCGCCGGCGTCCGCCAGGTGCTTGGCCAGGCGGAAGCCCACGTTGCCAATGCCCTGGATGGCGACTTTCAGGCCCTTCAGGCTGTCGGTGCGAAGCTGGTGCTTCACCGCCGCTTGCAGGCCGATGAAAGTGCCGTAGGCGGTGGCCGGGGACGGGTCGCCATTACAAGGACGGCCATCAATACCGGTGCGCTCAACGATGCCGGCAACGTGCCGGGTATGACGGCCCATGATTTTCAGGTCAGAGACACTGGTGCCGGAATCTTCAGCGGCAATGTACTGGCCACCGAGACCGTCAAGATGCTTGCCCATGGCTTCCAGCAGTGCTTCGGTCTTGTGCTTGCGCGGGTCACCGATGATCACCGACTTACCGCCGCCCAGATCCAGGTTGGCCAGGGCGGATTTGTAGGTCATGCCCCTGGACAGGCGCAGCACATCACGCAGCGCTTCTTCGTCCGAGGCATAGGGGAACATCCGGCAGCCGCCGAGGGCGGGGCCGCGAGAGGTGTTGTGAACGGCAACAATGGCTTTCAGTCCGGTTTCCGGATCGCAGAAAAAGGACAGATGCTCGTGGTTGTCGAATTCGGGATGGCTGAATACGTTCATGGCGTTTCACCTTTCTCGTTAAGCCACCGCTGCCCTTGTGGGGCCTGCGGTGGCGGGGTTCTTGTTGTTAGATTGCCGCGTTGGCGATTTGTTGATGTTCCCGTGCGTTTGGATTCAGTTCCGCACGCAACTGGGTCCGCTCCTTGCGGGTGGCCTCATAGGCTTTTTCCTTCACCGGGCCATAGCCGCGGATCTTCGCGGGCAGGTTGGCCAGGGCACGGGCGGCGTCGGCGTGGTCGCTGCTCAGGTTTTTGAGCAACCAGTTAACATCCGCCTCGTAGTCACGAATCAGCTTGCGCTCCAACCGGCGATCGGCGGTGTAGCCGAACGGGTCCAGCGGGGTACCGCGCAGCCCTTTTGCTCTGGCGAGCAGGGCAAAGGCCTTCTCCATCCACGGGCCGAACTTCATTTTCTTCGGGCGCTCGCCGTTCCTGGCGCGGCTGAAGATCGGCGGAGCCAGGTTAAACTCCAGCTCCACCTCGCCCTCGAACTCTTCCGCCAGTTGCTTGCGCAAGTTGCCGTTGCTGAACAGACGCGCCACTTCGTACTCGTCCTTGTAGGCCAGTACCTTGGCGTAGTTTTCCGCGATGGTGCGCAGCAGCACCGGATCACTGCCCAGTTGCTTGGCAATGCGGGCTTCGGCCTGACGCACCAGCTTCTCGTAGCGCTTGGCCAGGGCGGCGTTCTGGTACTCGGTCAGGAAGTTCATCTTGCGACGGATCAGCTGATCGGTGGTTTCCATGATCTGTACCACGTCGCCCTTGGGCTTCGGGAAGGCCAGGCCTTTGACCCGGTCCAGATCGTGAGCCGCCCGGCGGCCCCACAGGAACGCCTGCTTGTTCTTGTCCACAGCTGCGTTGTTCAGTTCGATGGCGCGCTCAATGGAAGCCGCGCTCAATGGCAACAGGCCTTTCTGGTAGGCAAAGCCGACGGTGAACAGGTTTACCGCCATGTTGTCGCCCATCAGAGCCTTTGCCAATTTGCCGGCATTCAGGAAGTGACCGCCGTCTTCGCGGCAGGCTTCGCGAATGCTTTGCTCCATGGATTCACCTGGGAACTGAATGTCCGCATTACGGGTGAAGGCAGCCGGCATGGCTTCTTCCACGTTCACCACACAGCGGGAGAAACGGTTGTCCAGCTTGGCGAGGGCGTCGTCCGTGGCGGCAACCATCAGGTCGAACGCCATCATCAGGTCGGCTTCACCCGCCGGGATGCGAACCGCGTGGATGTCTTCCTGCTTGTCGCTGATGCGGATGTGACTGACCACCGCACCGAATTTCTGGGCCAAACCGGTCTGGTCCAGCACAGACACGCCTTTGCCTTCCAGGTGGGCGGCCATGCCCAGCAGGGCGCTGACGGTGACCACACCGGTACCGCCGACGCCAGTGAGCAGGATGCCGTAGGGGTTATGGCCATCCACAGCGATCGGCTCCGGCAGCTCGGGGAAGTCCACATCCGCACTGACGCCAGCCGGCTTCTTCAGCTTGCCGCCTTTGACGGTGACAAAGCTCGGGCAGAAACCACGCACGCAGGAGAAGTCCTTGTTACAGGCGGATTGATCGATGGTGCGCTTGCGCCCTTCCTCGGTTTCCTTCGGCAGGATGGACAGGCAGTTGGACTGGATGCCGCAATCGCCGCAACCCTCACACACATCGGAGTGAATCATCACGCGCTGATCCGGGTCCTCCATGGTGCCGCGCTTGCGACGACGGCGTTTCTCCGCGGCGCAGGTCTGGTCGTAGATGATCACTGAACAGCCTTCGATTTCGCGCATCTCGCGCTGCAGGGCGTCCAGATCGTCCCGGTGATGGAAGGTGGTGCGATCGGCAAAATCAGCCCGGGATGGGTACTTGTCGGGCTCGTCACTGACCACGGCAATGCGGCGCACACCTTCACCGTAGAGCTGGTGGCTGATCTGCTGCACCGTTAAGGTGCCGTCCACCGGCTGACCACCGGTCATGGCGACCGCGTCGTTGTACAGGATCTTGTAGGTGATGTTGGAACCGGAGGCGATAGCGGCACGGATGGCCAGCAGGCCAGAGTGGAAGTAGGTGCCGTCACCCAGGTTCTGGAACACATGTTTTTCTTTGGTGAACGGCGCCTGACCCAGCCAGGTCACACCTTCGCCCCCCATCTGGGTGAAGGTGTCGGTGCCCCGTTCCATCCAGGTGGCCATGTAGTGACAGCCAATGCCGCCCAGGGCGCGGCTGCCCTTCGGGACCTGGGTAGAGGTATTGTGCGGGCAGCCGGAGCAGAAGTGCGGGGTGCGCTCCAGGCGATCTTTTGGCTGCGCCAGGCTGTTCTCTTTCTCGGTCAGAAAGTTCAGGCGACGGTGCAGCTGGTCGTTGCAGACGCGGTCACCGAGGCGGGAAGCGATGGCGCGGGCCACCATGGCCGGTGTCAGCTCGGAGATCACCGGCAGCAGCTCTTCACCGTGCTCGTTGCGCTTGCCGATCACCAGCGGGCGCTCTTTGTCCTGCCAGCTGTAAAGCTGGGTCTTGAGCTGGTCTTCAATCAGGCCGCGCTTTTCCTCAACCACCAGGATTTCTTCCAGGCCGGAAGCAAATTCGAAAATACCTTCCGGCTCCAGCGGCCAGGGCATGGCGACCTTGTACACGGTCAGGCCGATGGCCTCGCGCTCCTGCTCACCCAGGCCCAGGTCGGCCAGCGCCTGAATCACGTCCAGGTAAGCCTTACCGGTGGTGATGATACCCAGCTTGGGCTGGCTGGCGGACAGCACGGTCTTGTCCAGACGGTTGGCCCGGCAGAACGCCTTGGCGGCTTCCAGCTTGTAGCGGTGCAGACGTTCTTCCTGCTGCATGGGTTTGTCCGGCCAGCGGGAGTTCAGGCCGCCTTCGGGCATCTGGAAATCCCGGGGAATCTGGATGTCGATGCGGCTCAGGTCCAGGTTGGCGGAAATGGATGAATCCATGTTTTCAGCCAGTGCCTTGAAGCCAACCCAGCAGCCGCTGAAGCGGGACATGGCCCAGCCATACAGGCCCATGTCCAGAATGTCCTGAATGCCGGCCGGGTTCAGCACCGGCATGCCGGCATCCATGAAGGCGTAGTCGCTCTGGTGGGGCAGGGTGGAAGACTTGCAGGCGTGGTCGTCGCCCGCTACCGCCAGTACACCGCCGAAGCGGGACGTGCCTGCGGCATTGGCGTGCTTGAAGACGTCACCGGTGCGGTCAACGCCCGGACCCTTGCCGTACCACAGACCAAAGACGCCGTCGTACTCGGCGCCTTCGAAAATATTAACCTGCTGGGAGCCCCACACGGCGGTCGCGCCGAGGTCTTCGTTAATGCCTGGCAGGAAGTGAATGTTCTGTTGCTTGAGGTAGTCGCGGGCTTTCCACAGGACTTTGTCGAAGCCGCCCAGTGGTGAGCCGCGGTAGCCGGAAATGAAACCGGCGGTATTCAGGCCGCTGGCCTTGTCGAGCTGGGCCTGAAGCAGGGGCAGGCGAGCCAGGGCCTGGCTGCCATTCATGTACACGGCGCCGGAGTCTTTTTCCCAGACGTCGTTCAGGCTGGCGTTGCGCAGTTGTTTCTCTTGCATGGTGTTCACCGTTTCCACAAATCGTCGGGGCACGCGCGCAGTGCATTCCATGCGCTGTGTGCCGGAATCAGTTCGAGTTCAGAAAGCGTGCCGGGCAGCCGTCAGGCTGGCAGCTTGAAACGCAGTCGAAGTCGGTTGCTGATGTCAGAGTCGGCCGGTATGGCCTTGGGAAACGGTCGGCGGGACTGTCGGCGTGCAGGGTGCACCAGTCCTGATCGATTGGTCATTGCTGGCATTTTGAAATCCTCTCCACCTCTCCGGATCACGGTTTGGGTGGCCATCTTGTTTTTGTAGACCGGCTTTTGGCCGTACTTCTGATTTCAATTGTCCACCGTTGATGTTGGCTTGCCCTTTTGGGGCTGGACGGGAAACACGCTAGTCAGTTTTCTGGGGGAGGTCAATGTTCAAAACTTAGGCAAAAAGGCGTAGATGATTTGGATGGCCGATAACGTCTTGTCCGCCTGAGAAAAAAAATAAGTGACGAAATGTTTAAGAGCAGCATGGCCGGAGGCGAACAATTCTTGAGCTGTCGTTCGGTATTTCCCTATTCGCCGAAAAGCGGATCTCGCTTAGCTTGCTTAGGATGTCTGCCGCATCGTTTTCCTACCAGATTCAGCCCTGCAAAGTCCGTCAGGAGTTTGTCCGGCTTTTTCCCATCTCCCTGTTTGTGGTGGCGTTCGGTGCTGCCTTTGGATTGGCCGCCACCCAGAAAGGTCTGGAGCCACTGCAAGCCTTGCTGATGAGCGGGGCTGTGTTTGCCGGCGCATCCCAGTTTGCCGCCATCGATATGTGGAGCGGCCAGGTGTCGGTATTGCCGCTGATGGCGGTGGTGTTTGCCATCAACTCGCGCCATTTGCTGATGGGGGCCTCGCTGTACCCCATGCTCAAAGACCTCAGCCCTGGCAAGCGCTACGGCGTGCTGCTGTTGTTGACCGATGCCAACTGGGCAGTGTCGGCCCAGGATTACCAGAACGGCCGTCGTAACCTGGAGGTCATCCTTGGGGGCGGCCTTGTGCTCTGGCTGGCCTGGATTGTCGGTACCTGGCTGGGCGTTTACTTCGGTGGTTTGCTGGCTGATCCTCAAAGCCTGGGGCTGGATATGGTGCTGGGCTGTTTCCTGTTGGCCATGGCTCTGGGCGGCAAGCAGAAATCGGTTCGAACCCTCACAGCTTGGGCGGTGGCGGCAGTGGCCTCGCTGTCTGCCTGGAAGTGGCTGCCTCCACACACGCACGTGGTGGCTGGCGCATTGGCTGGCGGACTGGTGGGTTACTTCTGGCTGGAAAAGCCTGCGGCGGTAGAAGCGGATGCGGGAGGTGACTCCCAATGACCATTGAAACCACTGCTGTCGGCACCCTGGCGCTCATTGCCATCATGACCGCCGTTACCGTCGCCACCCGTTTCGGGGGCGTGTTCATCATGTCCTATCTGCGCATCAGCCCAAGGGTGGAGAGCTTCATCAACACCATGGCCAGCTCGGTGCTGATCGCCATTGTGGTGCCCATGGCGTTTGCCGGCGATGTCGGAGCGCTGGCGGCTCTGTCCGTCACCGCCATCATGATGCTGGTGCTGAAAAAGCCCCTGCCAGCCATTGGCGCAGGTATCGCGGCGGCTGGCCTGGTGCGTTATCTGATGTGATCTGGTCTCTGCGCCTGTTTCACTCCATGAAGTCCAGCACTAAGGCGTGTACCAGATCGGACTGGTAATGGCCCGCTCCTGAGACACGTAAGTCGCATCGTCAGGCATCTCATCCTTCAGGTCATAGAATTTCCGGTCATAGGCCAGGAAAGTAGGTGTCGGAATCTCGATCACGCGCATGTAATAAAAGGCCCGCTGATCCGGGTCGAAGTTCGGATCTTCCCAGTAGGCTCCCAGAGTGGCCGAACCAATCGAGTTATCGTAGCTCGCATCATCAACATCTACAGTGTTGCCAACCGGTTCCTCCGCTCGGCCATCGCTGTTGATCGTGCGATCGCCGGCAACGGCGATGTCGTAGATTCGCTCTTGGGTGTTGCCCTTAGCGTCGAGCCAGCCCTTGATGACCTGGATTCGGTCCAGATTGGCACCATCCGGGTCGCGCAATGCGCGCACCAGAAAGCGGGGTGATTTATCCGAGGGTGCCTCTGACAAATCGCCTCCCATGGGAACCCCCACTTCATAGGCATGTTCGGCCAGGTTCGACTTGTAGAGGTCGTCCTCGGTGAAATCGAAACCGCCAAATACCCTTACCCGAATGCGGGTGCCGGATGTTGCATAGACCTCGCGGCGTTTGAACGCATCCCAGATTGCCTCCCGGGTGTTCTCGCGGGCCCACACGGCCGCCAGGCCAGACGCGTTGAGACTCAGCGCGTTGATGGAAAGGCTGTCGTCGACCGGCGACTTGATCAGCACGTCTTTCCAGCGCTCGGGGCTGGGTTCGACGATGTTGGCCTTGCCGAACCAGTTGTTCTCCTCGGATGAGGCCAGGCCACCATGGGCATCGGTACTGCCGATCATCCCAAACTTGAAAGGGTTCTCGCCCAGCTCTTCCTCATAGGCCAGCCCACTCTTCAGGGCTTCCCGGGCGTACTCGTACTGCAGCATGTCGTCGGTTTTGGCTTCAGTGCCGTTTAGATTGGTACCGTCGATCAAGGCAAAATCTGCGAACTCATCGTTTGGCGAGAGAAACGGATGGGCTTCGCCGTAACCTTTGGGCTGGATAACCTCGACCACGGGCTCCCATTCACTCCGGCGGTTGGCATAATCGGCATCCAGCGGTTCCTGTGTGGTCAGTGTGGTGGGTGCAAACATCATACCGTTCGACAGATTGCCGTTATGAGGAATGGCCAGCGCCCTGTCCCCGGTTTTCTTTTCATACTCTGACATCCAAGCCCAGAGGTCCTCCGGATCCCGGCTGTCATACTGCGAAAATGGCACGATCTGGGAAGCCGCTTCCTTGCCGCCCCGAAACAGAACGTTCCGATGAAGGTTGTTACCATCGACGTTCGTGGTCCACTCGAATCCGATGATGGCAGTGAATCGACCCGGCTGGTTGTATTTTTCCGCCATATCGATAATTTCGTTCCAGGCGGTGCGTGACATCGACGGGTCTTTGATCGGGTCCTCCGCCTTGCCTTGGTGGCTCAGCCAGTCCAGAAAGGCCTCGTACCCGTTTCCGGCTTTCACCATGTCGTGGTATCGCTTTGCTTGCGGGTTGTCTAAAACCACTGGCGCGCTTCTGTCGATCAGCGGTGCCAGGCCGAGGTTTTCCGCGTGATCCGCCACCACCAGAAAGTCCAGTGGCCGTTTGAGCTTGGCCCGCAGGCCGGTGCTGCTTTCAACCTCATAGCCCAGAGCGAAGCGATAGGCGCCCTCCGGCGTTACCGTATTGCCACCCATGCCAGCATCCACGGAATAGGACGTGTGCAGGTGGGTGTCACCAAAGTACACCGTATTCGGAAACGTTTGTTCTGGGTAAGGCGAATAGATCTGATCGGGGTCTACCTCTGGAAAACGCGCCTGGGCGTTTGCTGTGGAAGCGAGTGCAAAAGCCAAAACAAGAGGTGCGACCATCCTGATAGTCGGAGAGATCATGCCTTCGAGCTCCATGCCGTTCGTTTAAGAAGTACGGAAAGGACAGAGTCAGACAGCAATCGTGATTCTGTGCAGAGACAGCTTCTTGGAAGTGTAGCCGCTGCCGATGACAGCGAAAGTTTGCCCCGCAGCGGCTACACGACGGGTTGTCAGGCGACAGTCAGGGTTTCCAGCCAGTGGAACATTGCTGAGCGGATATGCGGGAAGTCTTTGCCACCAATGGTCCAGTGGCAGCAGCCCGGAATTTCGATCAGGGAGGCCTGAGCACCAAACCGCTCTGCGATGCGGCGTTGAATGCGGATGGGCGTGATGCGATCAGCGGTGCCGCCGATGATCAGCACGGGGCATCGGATACGCTCCACCTCCACATGGGCCGGGGAGCGACGACGAAGGATGAGCCCCACGCTGAGCTGGAACGTGGCCATCCCGGATTCGTAGGTACAGCCCTCGAATATCTCCTGCTGAAGCTCCGCGCTCTGGCTGTTGGCGACGCCGTAGCGGATATTCTCCAACCCGACTTCCGTTACCTTGTCCCAGAGCGGAAAACGCACCAGATTTCGCCCCAGGGTCCGGATCACTGACCAGCCCAGGCCATTGATGCCCGCCGGAGCCGCGGAGGACAACACCACCAGCTGTGCACAGGGCACCCGTGCGGCCACCAGCTGAACCAGCACGCCGCCCATCGAGTGCCCCACCAGAATCGGCGGGCGTGCCTGTGCGCTTACCTGTTCCACCAGGTAGACCACGTAGTCCTGAATCCGGGCCCGGGCCAGAGCGGCCATGGAGGCATCGGTGTGATCGGCCTTGGCGAGGTGATAGGGCAGGCAGAGGGCCTGGACCTCGTAACCTTCATCAGCGAATGCATCACGGAGTTCGTGCAGCGTCTGGTCGGTGCTCCACATGCCATGCACGAGCAGTACCGGTGGTTTGTCGTTGCCGGCGTGAAGCTGGTCGTCAAGTTGTTGCGGCTTCCGTGTCATGCCGTTGCCGCCCATGGGTCTTTGTCGGCGCTGGAGCTCGCTTTCGACGCGGTCTGAAAGGCGAGAATGCCGTCATCCACCGGGTCCTCAACCAGCATCTTCTTGTCCTTGCCGTAGTGCATCGTTACCTCCCAGGGGGGCGCCTTTCCCTGACGTGGCATTCGCTCGATCGCTCGCTTGATATAGCCGGGGGCGAAGTTATCCAGGACACCGGTGTCCGTCCAGCTGTCGAAGTGGTCCACCGGCGTGGCCACCCTGAACCCGTGATCGTCCATATGCTGGAACAGCCGGCACAGGTACTGGCCACCGATATCGCATTTCAGTGTCCAGGGCGCGTTAGTGTACCCGAAGATCCAGCCATAGTTGGGCACGTCCTGAATCATGATGCTCTTGTAGCTCAGCTTTTGAGTCAAAGGCACCGGCACACCATCCAGCTCCAGTTGCAGCCCGCCCATGAGCTGAACGTCCAGGCCGGTGGCGGTGACGATGATGTCGGCGTCCAGATGCTCGCCGGACTTGAGCACAATGCCGGTTTCGTCAAAGCGCTCGATGTGGTCCGTTACTATGTTCGCCTTGCCGGAGTTCAGGCTGTCAAAGAAATCGCCATCCGGTGCCGCGCACAGGCGCTGATCCCAGGGCATGTAATCCGGAGTGAAATGCCGGATGTCGATGTTTGGCGCCTGCTTGTGCATGTGAGCGATCAGCAGCTTGCGGGCGCGTTCCGGCCAGCGCTGGCAGGCCAGATAGAGCCCTCGCTGGATCAGTATGTTGCGCTTGCGGGCCAGCAGGAAAACCCACCGCTTTGGCAGCAGCTTGCCGAGCAGCATGGAGATCTTGTCGGTGTCGGGCATGGCCATGATGTAGCTGGGGGAGCGTTGCAGCATGGTGACCCTGGCGGCTTTGTCCGCCATGGCGGGTACCACGGTAATGGCGGTGGCGCCACTGCCAATCACCACCACCTTCTTGCCCGTGTAATCCAGGTTTTCCGGCCACTGCTGGGGGTGGATGATTGCACCCTTGAAGGTGTCCTCGCCGTCGAAGTGTGGTCGGTAACCGTGATCGAAGCTGTAGTAGCCGGCACAGTTCACGAGGAAATTGCAGGTAAAGCTTCTGGTTTCGCCACTCGGTTCATGAAGTGCCGATACCGTCCATTGCTGATCGGTGCCCGACCAGTTCGCAGTGTCCAGCCTGAGGCCGAACTTCACCTTGTCGTACAGGCCGAATTCTTTGGCGGTATCCACCACGTACTTGCGAATATCCGGGCCCTTGGCAAGCACGGTGTCGGAATACCAGGGCTTGAAGTTATAGCCGAAGCTGGCCATGTCGGAGTCGGATCGGATGCCCGGGTAACGGAACAGATCCCAGGTGCCGCCCATCCTGTCCCGGCGTTCAAGGATGGCCAGAGTCTTGCCGGGGTGCTGACGGGCGATTCGGCAGGCGGTGCCGATGCCGGAGAGCCCCGCGCCAATGATGATGATGTCGTAGTGCTCCGCACTCATGGTCGTCTCCTTGTTATTCATTTATACGACTGACAGGTTCCTACTATTCCAAAGCCACGCTTGACAATCTTGACAAATCGGGACAAGTTTTTGACATATTGCGACAGGAGTGGCCGTGACGCATCTGATTCGGGTGACCAACCTCAGGGGCTTTGACCAGCTGGTCCGGGAGCGGGGCGGTGATCCTCTGCCATTGCTGGGCAAGTACCGCATTCCGCCGATGGAGCTGCGCGACGACAGCTCATTCATCCTCTACCGTCATTTGTCAGCACTCCTTGAAGATACTGCTCATGCACTGAATTATCCGGAATTTGGCCTCAAACTGGCGGAATATCAGGGCATGGATATTCTCGGGCCGGTCAGCGTCATCGCCCGAAGCTCAGCCACCGTCGGCGCTGCGATCAACAGTATTGCCCGTTATCTGCACTTGCACAGCCCGGCGTTGGCCCTGAGCAAACTGGTGGAGGGCAACGGCAGCGGGCAGCGCGTTCGTTTCGCTTTCCTGATCGACGACGATGATGCCGGCGGCTATCGCCCCCAGGCCTACGAACTCAGCCTGTCCAACTCCATGCAGGCGATGAAGCTGTTGTGCGGGGAGTGCTTTGACCCGATCAGTGTGCATTTCAAACACCCGCGGGCGGGCTCGGAGCAGGCCTATCGGGAGGTTTTTCGATGCACGCCGCAATTCAATGACAGCTGGTGCGGGTTTTGTCTGAACCCCGACGTGTTCGACATTCCCCTGGCCAGCGCCGATCACCAGACCTGGCAACTGGCCGAGCAGTACCTTGCCTCCCAGCAGGCACCCTTTGCCGAGACCCTGTCCGAGGATGTCGCGCGGCTGATCAACACCCTGCTGCCCACCGGCAAGTGCAGCAGCGAAACCATTGCCTCACACCTGAATATGCATAAACGTACTCTTCAGCGCCGGTTGTCTGAGGAGGGTGTGACCTATGAGCAGTTGCTGAACCGGGAGCGCAAGAAACTGACCCGCCAATACCTGACAGAGCCGAACCTGAAACTCGGCCAGATCGCCGGCCTGGTGGGCTATTCCGAGCAGTCTGCGTTTAACCGTGCCTGCAAGGATTGGTTCGGGGCGACGCCGCGGGCGGTCCGGACGGCACTTGATCAGGGCAAGTAATCGGGCATCAGAAATTCTGGCCCCGCCACTGCTCGAAACGCTCGACTTCGTCATTCAGGGTTTTGAGGTGGCCATTGATGAGCTGTCTGCTACCGCCGTGGGCAATCAGATACGACCCGGGCCCGAAGGCGGGCGCAATGCTCACCGCGGTTTCCTCGGGCAGACTCCGCCCCGCCTGCGAACGTAGTGTCAGCCAGGACATCGGTCAGGCCTTTTTCCAAGCCACCAGGGGGCCGGGCTGAAAAAACAACGACCCATTAACATCAAGAGGTGACTCGGCGATGCCCAGCCAGAAGGCAATCCCTGCCATGGCCAGATCGAAACCCAGCCAGAAAAACAGAATGATCAGCCACCATCGCCAGGAAATGCGCCGCCAGTCCAGCAGACGGCGAGCCAGATCCGCGACTTGCCTCTTACCTCCGGTCAGCGCCGCCAGCCCCAGTCCGGCCAGCAGCGGGCTGGCACCGCCCAGCAGGAACCACACCAGGCCTGGCAGTGTCCACACCGATTCGTCTGACAGCAATACCGGAAGCCAGAAGAGATAGGCCCACCCCAGATAGATCAGTGGAAACCCCAGGCGTGGGTGTGCGATCGCCCACCGCCTCGTGCGGTCAAAATGAGGACCGTGCTCAGGCGTCACCATTCAAGAACTCGACCGAAGTCACGTCCGCCACGAAAAATGGGAAATACCGGTCCGTGGCGAATTGGTTTCCGGCTTCCACGTGGGTGGGCAGGCGAAAGCCGCCGAAATGTCTGAACTCCGAGAGATAGCCACCGAACGGCTGCCATTGATATTTCTGCTCGGGATTGGCATTGCTCCACCGCTGAAAACGGACCTGCAGCGGTTGACCGTCCGGCCCCACGGTCAGGTCGACCGATTGAGACATGCCTCGGTGACTGACGGTCACCCGGGCAGAGTCCGCATCGATGGCCTCCCAGACGATTTCAGGGCGGGGCAGCACGGCTGCCGGTGTCCAGAAGATGGCTTCGGCCACGTAGCGGCCAAACGCGGACAGGGTATGGTCGGAATCACCGCCCAGGCGTGCCACCGGCACGAAGCCTATCAGCCAGAACCGCGTCCAGCGGTGGCTATCTGAACCGGAGAGTCCCATCAAGCCGCGCCGGGCATGCATCTTCCACACGAAGCCCTGCGGCATGGCCAGGACTTGAGTCGCTGAAAAACACAGATAGTCGGGGTTTTCCCGGTCGCCCATACCAAAACGACCGGCCATGGTGATCCGTGCCGCTGACAAAAGCGGGGTGCCGGGTTCTATCGAATACATGAAAAAGCGCCGGGCCGGGTCCGGCAGGTCAGCCACCATATCGGCGGAAAACACGGGTGGGTGGTCTGGCTGGCTGACCGCCAGTGAATGCATGACATCATGATCAGCCCGGTGGTCCATTCGCCGCCACAGGCAGAGCGACAGGCCGGTGGCAAGCAGACCGACCAGTACCACAGTGACTGCGCTCATCGCAGAACATCCTCCACTGGCCGCCTCAGGGAACGGGGCATCTCAGGGCCATGGCCGATCCGTACAGCGAGGTCCGGGCGCCGGTCACCAATGCCGATTGCCCGGGCAAACTCACCGCGAAGATTGGCCACCTCGACGGGTTGGTTGATAAACGCCGTCTTCAGGCCAAGCGCCGTCACCTGAAGGGCCAGGCGCTGGTAGCATCTGCCCGCCTCAATCCAGTGGGGGATGTCATCGCACTCTGAGTAGATCACGGCGAGGGCTGAAGAACTCTGGATGTGGCGTCGATCTTTGCTGTTCTGTTGGTTCGCAGAAAACGTGGCTTTCATGGCCAGCAAACCGAGCCAGCGTGGCACGCTCGGGTTGCCCATGGCAGGGCCGTAGAGTCCGTCACAGGTTTGCACGGCTTCATTGGCGCTGAAGCGAATCCATGATTTCAGTTCGTTGGCCCAGGCTCGGTCCGCGAACTGGGCATTGTTCCCTTTCACGACATACCCTGTGACGAGCGCTTTTCCACGCGTGTCAGTGATCAGCAGTGTTGACACACCGTCGCCACAGCCGGAGTTCTGAATATGCTTCAAGTCGGCTTCAGAGAGTGGTTTCCCGTCATATTCAGTCCGGCAGCACTGCCGATGGGGAATGGCGTCGAAAAGTGGCGATCTGGTCGGCGGGGCCGTTTCAAACTCAATGAATACCCCGGATGTCGACGCATCGAATCGGCAACGGCCTTTCAGCCCGGCGGCCTGTGCCGCAAGCATCAGGTTTTCGGTGGCACATCCCAGGCTGGCGAACAGGTGGTGGTCGTCTGGATCCACAGCAGGGCAGCGGCGAGAGACATCGGGGAGAACCCAGATGCCGTTGCGCTCGAGTTTGAACCGCCAGGGTTGGGTGTTGTGGCTGGAAGCGGCCAGGGTGGCGTAGCGTACCAGCTCTGTAAAGACGTTGGTCGCAAGATCAAGGTTGCCATGGCGCCAGGTTTTCTGGGCCTTGTCGGAATAACTCATGGTGCACCCCAAGTGTTCAGGTTGAGGAACGTTGGGCGAGCGTTTGGCCTACTCGCTACCGGACAAGCATGCCATTAATTCCGTTTCGAGAGACTCACTCAGGTCAATTCCGATGATCTCTATTCGGCTTTCCGAACAATCCTCGAGCTTAGTCTCTTCAAAAGCGTCAGCGGTTACGTTATAGCCGACCATGCCCGCGTCGGTAATGAACACGCCCTTCACCCGATCAGCCGTTACGCCTCTCAAGAAGGCCACGAGTTTGTTGCGATTGAAAGACAGTGACGGCGAAAAGCGCCAGCCAATACTTTCGTATCCCTCGCCACGATTGTGCGCCTTCAGATAACCGCAATCCGGAATCGGGGCGTCCGAGAGCAGTTCCGAGGGTTCCTCGGCATGGTGATGCGGGGCTGCTGTCGTCAGTGGGGACGTTGCACCGTCAAGCATCCCGATATCGATGATGCCGTGTTCGGTGAGCACCGTTGGTGTCTGTTCACCGGCATGCAATCGGGTGTATTCGGTGAGTCTCTCGTCATCGCCCGGTTTATACAGATCGCGTTTATTGCCGATCACGATATCGGCAATGGCGATTTGTTGGTTAAAGGTGTCGTGCCGGGTATAACGTTCATCGGCAAGCTTGCGGGCATCAACCAGGGTCAGGGTTTTCTGCAGCGAGAGAATGTCCTGATAATGCTCTGCCGACAATGCCCGGAGTACCTCGGCCGGATGGCCCAGTCCGGTGGGCTCGATCAGCAATCGATCGGGTTTCGCCCGGGCCAGTAACTGGTTCAGGGCAATTTGCATTGGTAAGCCAGACACGCAGCACATGCAGCCACCTGGGACTTCGCGGATGTACACGCCCTGATCCTGGCCATGTTGACCCTGAAACAGGCTGCCATCGACGCCAATTTCTCCGAATTCATTGACCAGCACCGCCCACCGTTCGTTGTCTGGCTTGTTGTTCAGCAGATGCAGGATGGCGGAGGTTTTCCCGACCCCAAGAAAGCCAGTAATGATATTGGTCGGAACGGCCTTGATGGGCTCTGGTGCGGTGTTCATGGGCAAGTTATATCTCCGTAGGGAACCATGGGCAGCTTTTCTGCCTAAACTGAGGGGTACTGGATTTGGCTTGAGATTCTCTTTTTCAGCGGAGCCTGTCCAGCCTTGGTCACAGTTTGGTCGCCACGCAAACGTCCCTTGGACGATGGAGAATCTTGATGCCGAGGTGTAGACGCCTCTCACATTATCTTGCCACCCTGGCACTGATCTGTCTGCCGCTGCTGGTGAGCCGGGTCGAGGCGTGCATGGTCTGTATTCCGTACCCCGAGGAAACCGGGACCGACCGGCTGTTACACGCGGATGCGGTGGTCTTTGCCCGCGAGAACCCGGAACAACCGTTTTCGTACTCGGCCGTTGAAGTCCTCAAGGATGACGTGGAAGCGCCGCCGATTGATCTGTTTCTTCCGAGCACCACCCGCAAACGCCTGGCGCTCAGACCCGAAGATTCCGTGGCACTGGCCTTTGATGCTGCCAACAACGAGTGGCGTTCTGCCGGATATGCGACCCCTGCTTACCAGGAACTTGTGCGCAAAATCGTGATGCGCGCGCCGGCCTGGAACCGCTCGGCGCGGGCAGAAAGTCGGGCGAGGTTCTTCGTGCCCTATCTCGCCAGTGAGGACGAAAGTGTTCATAAACTCGCCTATCTGGAAGTTGGACAGTCCTCCTACGATACGATTCGCGAAGCCGACAGTGTCGTGCCCGCCGCACAGGTTCACCGCTTTCTGAACGATCTGAAGTACATCGAATGGCATGCGCTGTACATTCTGCTGTTGGGGGTGGATGCGCAGCCGGAGGAAGAGCGCATCATTCGTCAGGCCATGGAAAGCAGGGCGCGGCTCGGCCTCAAGCTCAATCTCTCGGCATGGGCGACGGCGCTGATCGAAATCGATGGGGCCGAGGCAGTCGAGTGGCTGGAGCGGCATTATCTGGGCGTTGCTGACCGCGAGTCCGATGCCGTGGTGGAAGTTGTAAAAGCACTCTCGGTTCAAGGTGCCCGTAACCGTTCCAGCCTGCGGCAACGCATTGCAGACAGCTACGCGCTATTGATTCAAACCCATCCGTCGCTGGCGGGGTGGGCGGCGCGTGATCTGGCCTCCTGGAACGACTGGCGCTTCGCAGATGCCCTGGCCGAAGTGCGTGACGGCGAACAGGACCTGGATGGTGCTGCCGCCTTCTCAATCAACTACTACATCCGGCGTGCGCAATCCCGCGCCTCAAACTGAACGCCCTTGCTTTCATTACCCGCCGGGGCTTAACTGAATCTGATAGCCCCGGCTTTTGCTCCCCGCAGGCCTGGGGCTTTGGACAGGAGTGGTGCAGTACCTGTTACTGGAATCCAGGGAAGGAGGAAAGTCATGCAGTTGCCCACATTCGATGAGCTCAAGGATCTGGCTCAGCGTGATCCGGAAGGCTTCGAGAAATTGCGCGCCGAACTGATTGAGGAGTGCATCCTCAGCAGTTCGAAAAGCAACCAGCCTCGTCTGAGAGGCCTTCAGTTTGTGATCGAGTCCCGCCGGCGGGTGGCGGGGAGTCCAATGAAAGCATTATTGGACATCCAGAGCATGATGCACGATTCGCTTTTCGAGCTTCAGCAGGCGCTGCTAGGCCCGCGCGGTGGTTGTGAACCGGCGCCGGCAAGTACGCGCATTCTGGAGTTCCGGCCGCCGCTGTCGTCTGCAGACTGATGCCTTAACCCTTTGGGGTCGCGCTCAGCGAGGGAACGACAAGGCCGGCAGCAGCGCCCTGGCGTTCCCGAGCCGGGCACCTGGCGCCGGCCAGTGTATGCTTTTTACCGGTGCGCCAGCGCGTAGTCGATCGCCGCACACACCGCAGCCGCCTGCGCAGCATTGCATTGTTCCGGGGTCGCTCGGGGGCTGTCTGGATAGACCTCGGTGGTCGTCCTGTACGGCGCGTTGGTGACACTGGCGCACAGCCCCAGCTGCTCAATCGGGTACTCGATCACGCCCCGAGCCACCACGGGTGACCCGAAGATCTCGCCTTTGTCATCGGCCGGCGCGATATGTGTGATAGGTTCTACCGCCTTGATCACCGCTTGCTGGAATTCAGGCTGTGGGTTGTTGCTGTCATCGACCAGATAGAAACCATCGGGAATCCCGCCGGGCTCGAACGGCTTGCCGTCGCGGGCAGCCAGCGCGGGGCGAAACTCGGATTCGTCGGTGTCGGTGGTCTCGTGCAGGTCCAGGTGCAGCAGGGCACGGTCACGGATGGGGGCCACCAGACGCATGAGGGCCGCCGACTCTTCCGCTTGACTGTCATCGCGGAAGGAGCGGTTCGGGTCGACCGCGTGCGCGTTCCAGCGGTGGATGCGCTCGTATGCCCAGGGGCTGACGCAGGGCGCGACCAGCAGGTTGACGCGACCGGCGTAGTCCCCTGCGTGCTGATCGACGAACTGCAGCGCGCCGTGCACGCCGCTGGTTTCATAGCCGTGCACTCCGCCTGTGATCAGCACGACCGGCAAATTATCACGCCAGTCCCGGCTCCGGATTGCCATCAGCGGGTAGGTTTCGTGGCCGTAGTTCAGGTGGCCATACTCTTCCACATCAAACCGCGTGCCCAGACGCTCGATCACACTCAGCACCTCAGACTCGTAGCTGCGATGACGGGTCTGTCGTGACAACCACTCGGCGCGTTCCGCTTCGCCCCAGGGCGTGCCGGGAGTTCCGATTGGGTAGGGTGCAGGAGCCGTGCTCATATCAAATGTTCTCCGGTGATGATCGATACTGGCGGGCATTCTAGCATCCGCGCCTGAGCTCGCAATCCGGGCTGATACCTGCCGGGGCAAGCTTGCCGTGCCATCGGTGCCTCCCTGAACGGACGGATGAGCACTTGTTATCACCCACTCGCACCGGCGTGGTTTGTCAGTGCTGCGGCGTTTTCCCATTATTGGGCAGGCTCTGCCATGTCAGGGTTTCGGGCGCCCGGGCTGGTGCCGAGCCCAAGTTCCACTACTATCTAGGTAAGTTAACGCTGGAGACGACGTTACCGTGGGTCTGTCGATCGAAAAAACGGAATTTGCTGCGGAAGATTTTGAACGTTTTGCTGCCAAGGTTCGCACGGACCTCTCGGCACTGACCCGTCTTCTGAATCGCCCGGGTTTTGGTGAGGGGGAGAGTTCCATTGGGGCCGAGGTTGAGTTTTATATCGTAGACTCTGACCTGCGCGTTCAACCCATCAACACCGAAATCGCGGCCAGCGTTCAGGATCCCCAGCTGACGGTTGAGCTCAACCGCTTCAACCTCGAATACAACCTCAGCCCGCAACCGTTCAAGGGCGACCCGTTTGGCAGAACGGAGCAGGAATTACTCTCTGCCATCAGGCGAATCAATCAGCACGCCGCATCCATGGATGGGGAGCTGGTACCGATCGGCATTCTGCCCACCCTTCGCCAGTCCGATATGGGGGCGTCGGTGATGACCGACGAACCCCGCTATCATGCCCTGTCCAAAGCGTTGATCGAGCAGCGAGGAGAGCCCTTCAGCATCCACATCGGTGGCAACGATGTCATCGATCTGCAGGCCGACGACGTTTACATGGAAGGGGCCAATACCTCGTTTCAGCTGCACTGGCGTGTTCCCGTCCATCGTTTCGCCGACTATTTCAACGCCGTCCAGCTGGTGACACCGATTGTTCTGGCCCTGGCCAGCAATTCGCCGAGCCTGTTCGGGCATCACCTGTGGGACGAAACCCGTATCGCCCTGTTCAAGCAGTCCATCGACAGCCGATCCCCCAATCACAAAACCTGGCGCCACCCGCCGAGGGTTTACTATGGCAATGGCTGGGCCCGCAGCGCCTGGGAGCTGTTCGCGGCCTCCGGTGCCTTGTATCCGCCCATCATTCCACTGATGTCGGATGAAGATCCAATGGCCGTGATCGATGGTGGCGGGGTGCCGAAATTGGCCGAGTTGCGCCTGCACCAGGGCACCACGTGGCCCTGGAACCGGGCCATCTACGATCACACCGAAGGGGGCCATCTGCGCATCGAAATTCGTTCCATGCCGGCGGGCCCGACCGCCGTTGATATGTGTGCCAACGGACTGTTTATCATCGGAGCGGCGCTGGCGGTGCTGGATGATATCCGCCATCTGACGTCGATACTCCCTTTCCATTACACCGAACACAATTTCTACCGTGCCGCGAAATACGGCATTGGTGCAGAAATTATCTGGCCGCACAAGGACCAGGTTCAGTTGCAGGATGTGCCCCTGTTAACCGTGGCCCGAGAGCTGCTGCCGCGCGCCCGGGAGGCGCTGCAACACACCGCAGTGGACGAGGCGGAAATTTCCCGTCTGTTGGGCATCATCGAAGGCCGCATTGAAACCAATATGTCGGGGGCGCGGTGGCAGCGCCACATCACGGAGTCTTTTCTCAAGTCCCTGACTCCCGATGACGCATTCCGGAGCATGTTGTCTCTTTACATGGCCAACCAGAAGACAAACCGGCCGCTCCATGAATGGGCATTGTCACCGTGAGCCACTCGAATGTTCTTGATTGCCTGAATAATCCGTCGCCCCGAACCTTGGGACGATCACCCCTTGAGTGGCTGGACCGGCTGAGGAGGCCCACGGTGGTGCGCGTTGCCGGTCGGGATCGCTCCCGCACCCGGGCCATGTCAACGCTGCTGCATGGCAATGAGCCTTCGGGGCTGTTTGCGCTGCACCGCTGGTTACTGGAGCAGCACACGCCCGAGGTCAACATGGTGTTTCTGCTCGGTGGCGTCTATCCCGCGAAGATTCCCCCTATGCTTTCACTGCGACAGCTGCCTGACGGGCTCGACCTCAATCGGTGTTTCAAAGAGCCTTTTGACGGGGAGGAAGGCGCCATCGCACAGGCCATGCTGGCAGAGCTGCGCAAGGCCAAACCTGAATGCCTGCTGGATGTGCACAACACCTCAGGCACCGGCCCGGCCTTCGCGGTGACCATCACCAATGACGCCGCTCATCAGGCGCTGACCTCGCTCTACACCGATCGCCTGATCATGACGGATCTTCGTCTGGGCGCGCTGATGGAATATTCCGAGCAGGAGGTGCCCACGGTGACCATTGAGTGCGGTGGGTCTCAGGATGAGCAGGCTCACCAGCTGGCCTACGAGGGGCTCGTCCGGTATACCTCGCGACCCGACGTGTTGTCGCTGGAAAAAGCGGAGTGGGACGTTGCGGTACTGCGCAATCCGATCCGGGTGGAGCTGGACCCTGAGGCAACCATAGAATACCGCCTCGAACCTTCCGGCCACGCTGACCTCACCTTCCCGCCGGACATTGAACACCGCAATTTCGGGGTGGTTTCACCGGATGAGCCGCTGGGTTGGATCGGGGACAAGGGCCTCGGCATCCTCACCGCGATCAGCCATAACCGGGCCGAGGATGTAGAGCAGGTGCTTCAAGTAAAGGACGGGCAGATTTACCCTGCCCAGGACATCAAAGCCTTCATGATTACCACCAACCCGGTCATTGCCAAGAGCGATTGCCTGTTCTATGCCGTCAAAGCAACGGGCGAACCCATATTCTAGGCTCCACCGCGTGGGCTTCAGACACCTGGTATTTCCACTGCCTTGGCATCAGTGCTATGCACTGGCTTTTGCTCGTGCCTGTTAATCGTGTATGGCCCGCTGCCTGGCATCCCTTCGGGAGTCGGCATCTTCAACCACGGCGATAGAGATCATCTTGGTCTCTATGTATTCGAGGGGTAGAGCGGTTTCCTGTGCACCGATGAGCACATGGTTCATGTACCAGGAATAGGGTTTGAGCGTTGTATCAATATGGGTGGCCACATAAGTCACTGCCCGCACCGGGCGGCCATCCACGGCCAGGACATCTACCGTTTTCTCGTCATAGCCAAAGCCCAGGCCTTCCGCTTTATCCAGAACGGGCTTTTCGTCGGGATCAATATTGAACAGGGCGCCGTAAATAACGTCACGCACGTTTGATGTGAAGTAGGCATCGCATTTGGCAGAGCCATCATGGCAGGCTTTGTGAAACCGCAAGTCATGCTGATGGAGACGATACTGCCCAAGGGCGAGCGCGCTGGGAACCCGAGCCCTCAGCCGCGCCAGTGACATGTTCGATCCGTATGCAAAATAGAGCATGAAAACCTTTTCTGGTTAACGCCAGCAGCAGCCATGATCCAGCGACCAGCGGGCGCAATGCTGGCTGACTTTTCATCGGGCTCTTACTGGCTGGCTTCCGCCATGGGATTCGGGTTGCGCAATGCCAACTCGCCAATCCCGGGCAACTTGATCCCCAGCGCCATTGGGTTCACCCCCAGCGACAGCCCCAGCACGTTCAGCTCCAGCCCTTCCCGAACACCGGCCAGCAATCCGAAATAACCGCCCACGCTGAGCTGGTAGCCGGCGCCCCCGGGCACTTCAGCCACCCAGCTTTCCCCCAGATAGTCCTTGCCGATGGCGTGATTGGGCAGTGCAACGTCGAGTCCCGGCACCTGGCGAATGACCCAGGCCACAAAGGTGTTGCTGTTGGGGCCCGGCCAGGCTTTGTACTTGGTGGGGTAGGGGTAGGATTCAACTGCATCGTAGATGGCAGGAATGAGTGCTTCCGCCTCTTTGCCGCGAATGTCGGTGTAGAGTTTGGGGAGCGCGCCATACCAGTGACGGTCCGGAACTCCGGGTGCGGACTTCACTACGTTCCGTCGCCAACCGATGACCTGATGAACCTGGTAGTGGTCGGCCCCTTGTTCCTTGGTGGCAATCCATGTGTGCACCGCGAAGTACCCGCGCCAGCTCCAGGCCCGGGCGCCATAGACGTGAACAACGGCACCGTTGTAGTCCTCGGGTGAGGGGGCAAGTCCGGCGCTTTCCCGGCTGGCGGTTTGCCAAGTTTCGGCGCCTTGCAGGCTACTACTGGTGGCCATCAACAATGGCCCGGCCAGAATGACCGCAAAACTGACGACTAGCCAGAGGCTGAATCTAGAGGCTGCTTTCATGACAAAGGTTACGCCGTGAACGGCCGGCCAGATCGCCGAAGGCTGCGGCGAGTTTGCCGGTATCGGGCTTGTCTTCTAGGCTCAAGAGTATCTTCAGCCACGCTGTTGTCAGCAAACCGGGGGAATCAATCATGACTGACCACCATACCTACAAGAAAGTCGAGATTGTGGGCTCGTCCAAAAAAAGCATAGAAGATGCCATCGAGAATGCCCTCGCCGAGTGCGCCAAGTCGATTCACAACATGGAATGGTTCGAGGTGGTGGAAACCCGGGGTCATATCGTGGATTCCAAGGTGGGCCACTATCAGGTCGTTCTGAAGATCGGCTTCAAGATCATGGATAGTTGACGTTGATCACCCGGGTTCGGATGGCGTCTACCAGACGGTTCATCAGGTCCCGGGCCTCGCCGTCGTAAAGGGCCTGGCATTTATCCTTCAGAACCCGGCGTTCGTGGTCGGAGGATGAGTCAGACACTTCCTTCGAGACGTCCATATGCTGACAGGCGGTCAGGTGGACCTTGATTTCGGTGTCAATCAGGCGGCTCACCAGTTCTTCGACGGTTTCATTGCAGAAGGGGCGGTTCTGATTCAGCAGCTGTCTGGCCTCCAGCGCGGCGTTGCGGGCGTCGAGCCGAAGATCGCCGGCGGACTCGCCGTTTTCGATTGCCCGAATGAAGATCCCCAGGCGGTCATGTAAGTGCCAGATTTGCGGCCAGATTTTGCTGTAGGCTTCTTTCTCTGTGTCGTAACGGGCAGCGCCCGGGTCGGCGCCCAGGGTCGGCGGCGGGCGATGACTGCTGCCTGAGAAATGGCCGACCCGAAGCTCCTCCAGCTCGCGCCCGAGTGTGCGCGCTTGCTGGCGCAGGGATTCGACTTCCCGGTTGGCGCTGCGGGACAGGGTGATGGCCATGACCAGGGCGACAAGGCCTGTCAACAAGGCGATGGCCGCAATAATGAGTGCTGTGTGGTTGCCTTCAAAAAGACTGAGTAGTGAGTCCGTTTCCATTCGGGCTGCGTCCGTGTGAGTCTCATCAAAGTATCAGTATAGAAGCTAATCCGGATCCTGTTGTTTGTAGGGCAGAAAGCTGAACGACTCCTGAAAATAGCTGTCCACGTGCGCCGTTTCATCCCGGATAAACGTGCGGATGGCGTCCCGGAAGCCAGGGTGACTGATGCCGTGCCAGGAGTGAGTAAGCTGCGGCTCGAACCCGCGCACCAGCTTGTGCTCGCCCTGCGCGCCGGCATCAAAATGGCTCAGGCCCAGCTCAATGGCCAGTTCGATGCCCTGGTAGTAGCAGGTTTCGAAATGCAGGTGCGGAATCTCTTCCAGACAGCCCCAGTAGCGGCCGTAGAGGGTGTGCTGACTGGACAGGAAGAGGGCGCCGCCAATCCATTGGGTGTCTTTCCGGGCCATGACCATGTGCAGGTGTTCGGGCAGGTTGGCGCGAATCAATTCAAAGAACTGCCGGTTCAGGTAGGGGCGTTGGCCGCGCTTGAGGTAGGTGGCCTGGTAAAAGGTGTAGAACGCCTCCATGGCGTCGTCCGGGATGTCCTGACCGTGAAGGCGGCTGAACACAATGTCCTGTTCGGCCACCTGGCGGCGCTCGCGCCGGATCGACTTGCGCTTGCGCGAGGTCAGCTGGTCCAGAAAGTCGTCAAAGGTGTCATACCCGCGGTTATGCCAATGAAACTGGCAGCCGAGTCGCCGCAGCTGTTCCGGCTGGCCGAGCAGTTTCCGGTCCTGGGCATCGGGGAACAGCAAGTGCCAGGAGTGAGCCCCCAGCTGATGCATCAAGGTGTCGAACATTTCGTGCAGCTGGCTGGCTTTCAGCATGCTTCGCAACTCTGGTTTCAGCAGCAGTCGCGGCCCCTGAGAGGGCGTGAACGGAATGGCCATGAGCAGTTTGGGGTAATAATCCAGGCCGTGCTGGTGATAGGCCTCGGCCCAGGACCAGTCGAACACGTATTCCCCCATGGAGTGGGTTTTCAGGTAAGCGGGAGCCACGCCGGCGAGTTCACCGTCCAGCCGGAAGACGAGGTGGCTGGGCTCCCAGCCTGTCAGGCGGCTGGTGCAGCCGGAACGCTCCAGAGCCTGAAAGAACTCGTAGCGCAGGAACGGGTTCTGTTGGCCGGCGAGTCGGTCCCAGTCGGCTCGTGGAATGTCTTCCACCGAGTAGCAGGTGTCCAGGGTCAGGGCGGGGGGCTGTGTATCAGGCATCCGTTACAGGCTTCTTCGGCATCCTTGGTCATACCATAGGTCACATCAGGGCTGAGATCACATGTTTTACGTGAGAAAGCATTGCCAGGTTCTCAGAATGTAAAGGTTCTGCAAAGCAAAGCGACAGGAATCAGCGGCTTGAATCCGCCGTGTTAGACTCGCAAGGAGTCTGTGGGAGGCAAACGATGCAGAACCGGGTATTGCTGGTTGAGGATGATGACGAACTGCGGAGCCTGCTGGCCCGTTACCTGAGTAATCAGGGATTTACGGTCCGTGAAGCGGCCACGGGTAATGATGGCCTGGCGCTGGCAAAGGGGCAGGCCTGTGATTTGGTGGTGTTGGATATCATGCTGCCGGATATCAATGGCCTGGAGGTTTTGCGTGAACTGCGGGCCGACACCCATCTGCCGGTGGTGTTGCTGACCGCCCGGGGCGATGAAACCGATCGTATCGTAGGCTTTGAAGTCGGTGCCGATGATTACATTCCCAAACCCTGCAATCCCCGCGAACTGGTGGCCCGGATGCAGGCCCTGTTGCGCCGGGTGGCATGGGACCAGAGAACCGAGGTGAACGCAGCGCGCGTCTGCGGTGACCTGACTGTCGAGCCTGACCACCGCCGCATTCTCCAGAACGATGAGGCACTGGATCTGACCGCCACCGAGTACGAAGTCCTGCAGGTGCTGCTGGCCCATGCCGGCAGCGTGGTTCGCAAAACCGACCTGATGCAGTGGGCCCTGGGCCGCCGCCTTGAAGCCTACGACCGCACGCTGGACATGCACATCAGCAATCTTCGCAGAAAACTTGGCCCGGAAGGTCCGGCGCGCATCGAAACCGTGCGAGGCCTGGGTTACAGCTACAGGGTGCCGGTATGAAGTGGCCCCCGTCGGTTCCCCTGTTCTGGCGAATTTTCCTTTTTATCTGGCTGGCAATGGCGGTAACGGTGCTGGCCAGTCAGCTGGCAACCCGAGTGCTGCTGGACCGGGAGCGGCAAGCCATTGAGCGTCAGGTGGGGCTTGAGGATCTTGGGCTGGAAGCGGTGGAAATCCGCGAACGGCAGGATAAACGCATGGCCTGGCGGTTCTTGCGGCAGCAAGGCGAGGAGCGTGGTCTGTATCTGATTCTGAATGATCAGAGTGAAAACGACGGCCAGCTGCCTTCCTTCGTCCGCGACCGGATGAATTCAAGCTGGTATCCCCAGCAGCCCGCGGTGATTGAGATTACCGACAGATACCGGCTGGTCGCCTGGCCCCGGTCTTCCGGTGAGGGCTGGCTGGACCCGGGAATTTTCCGTTACATCGAGCTGGCACTGGCCTTTGGGCTCATCACGGTGGCCTGCTGGTGGGTGGCCCGGCTGGTTTCCCGGCCACTGAAACACATGGAACAGACCGCGCGCCAGATCGCCGGTGGCCGGACGGAACTGCGGGTGAGTGACGATATTGCCGGGCGGCGCGATGAAGTCGGGCAGCTGGCCACAGCCTTCAATGCCATGACGGATCAGCTCTGTACTCTGCTGGAGCGGCAGAAACATTTGTTGCGGGACATCTCACACGATCTTCGAACCCCGCTCACGCGCCAGAGGATTGCCATCGAGTTGGCCAGCGATGGCGGCGGTGATGAGCAATTGATGGCCAGCATTCTGCGCCAGAATGAGCGGCTGGAGGCCATGACGGCCCATATTCTCACCCTTTATCGCGTGGCGGAGCAGGGCGGGGATATCGAGCGGCAGCCGCTTGGCCTGGTGAAGCTGATTAATGAGGTTTTGCGCGACGCCGCAGACTACGCCGAGCACCGGGGGGTGGACTGCCAGCTCAAAGCCAGGCCCGATTTGGTCCGAAGCGCGGTGCTTGGCGATGCCGAACTGTTGCGCCGGGCGTTCGAAAACATCCTGCAGAATGCGTTGGATCACACCTCACCCGGCCATGCGGTGCATGTGAGTGCAGACTCTGAAAACCGATGGTTGCTGGTGGCGTTTGAGGACGAGGGTCCGGGAGTGGATGCCGAGCACCTGCCGCATCTGTTCGAACCGTTTTACCGGGCGGACAAATCCCGTGGTGGGCAGGGCTGGGGCCTGGGCCTGGCGATTGCCCGGGATATTGTCGCGGCGCACGATGGCACGATCAGCGCCGACCGGGGCGCGTCCGGCGGGCTACGCGTGACGATCCGGCTGCCGGCTTTCATCGGCGGCTGATTCCCGTTCTTCGGCTGTGGCACTGTCGGTCGGTTTGAGATCGGCGGCGCCGGAAAAGTCGATACCTTCCTGCAATTCGTCGTCTGCGAACCGGATGCCGCAGGCGGCTTTCCGGATCTTCGCTGGGCTGGCTGTGCCCGGGCTGCTACGATCGCTGTCTTGAGACATAAGGTTTACCTACAGATGAGCAAGGATTACCCCGTCCCCGCAGGATACCTTGAGCGGGAAACGGAAGTGAAGAAAAGCCGCTTCATCGCCCGGATCGTCCCGGTTTCCTCCCGGGAAGAGGTCAAATCCTGGCTGGAAAGCGCCCACAAGGATCACCCGGACGCCCGGCACATCTGCTGGGCTTACCAGCTCGGCCGGCCGGGATCCGCCGCAGAAGCCGCCATGAGTGATGATGGCGAGCCCTCCGGCACCGCCGGCAAACCCATTCTCAACGTCATCCAGCACAAGGATATGGGGGATGTTCTGGTGATGGTGATTCGTTATTTCGGCGGCGTAAAACTGGGCGCTGGTGGCCTGGTGCGGGCTTACGCCGGGGCTGCCGAGAGCGTACTGTCGGCGGTGGATCGTGTGGTCCAGCAACCCATGGCGGCCGTAACCGTGACCATGCAGTTCGCCGATGAACAGCCAATCCGGCACTGGTGTGAAGTGAACGGGGCAGAAGTTGAATCGGTTGATTACGGTAATCGGGTCACGGCCCGCCTTCAGGTGCCCGAGGAATTGTCCGAAGCGTTGATTGCTTTCTGCGATGCCCAGCGATTGGACTACCATTTCGATAACTGATCCGTAAGGACCGCTGACGGTCTCTGGCGGACGTATACTGAAAGGACGTGAGTTCCACAAGGAGGACCTTGCATGCGTTTACTGATGATTTCTGCCCTGGTGCTGGCTCTGACCGGCTGTGCGGCGAACGTGGTTACCGATTACAAGGATTCAGCACCGTTCGGCAGCTATGGAAGCTGGGCGTTTGCACCGAATGCCGGCGAAGGTTCCTTCGTGTCCCTCGATGATAGCCGGGTTCGCACTGCGGTGGACCGCGAAATGAAGCGCGAGGCCTTGCGTCAGGTGCCTCAGGCCGAAGCTGATCTGCTGGTGAACTGGAAAATTGTCGAAGAAGAACGGCTGGAGCAGGTGGGTGTTGGCCTCGGCGTCGGCTTTGGGAATGGGCCCTTTGGCTGGGGCATGGCAGCGCCGCCCCCGGTGCGGGAAGTGAAAGAGGGCAAGCTCGTTATCGAACTGATCGATACGGCCACGAACGAAGTCGTTTGGCGCGCGGCCAGTCAGCGTTATCTGAAGGAGCGCCAGTCACCCGACGAGCGCCGCGAACTGATCGATGAAGTGGTAGCGGAAATGTTTTCGCAGTACCCTCCGGTGCCTGAGTCATAAACCGGAGAACAACAGAGGACCGGAATGAAAAAGCGCAACGAAGGGGGGCTGGTTTTTTCCACCGAGCACGGTCGGATGTGCCCCGGCTGTCATAACCCTGTGGCTGAATGCAGTTGCAGCGCGCCTGAGCGGCCCAAGGGCGACGGCGTGGTGAGGGTCAGCCGTGAAACCAAGGGGCGCAAGGGCAAGGGCGTGACCCTGGTGACGGGCATCCCTATGGACGACAAAGAACTCAAAGCTTATGCAAAAGTCCTGAAAGCCAAGTGCGGCACCGGCGGTACAGTGAAAGATGGTGTCGTGGAGATTCAGGGCGACCAGCGGGATATTCTGGTGCCGCTCCTGCAGCAGAAGGGCTGGACGGTAAAGCGTTCGGGTGGCTGATAACCGGCCATCACAAAACCCTGAGGGCTCGCACTTCTGCTGATCCCACACCTTTCTTATCTGTGTCGGCCTTGGTCGATCTTCTCCAGGGTGAAGCTAATGGTACGCTTCGCCTTGTTTCCCATCTTTGTATCATGCTGAAAAGTCTGCCATAAACATTTCAAATTGAAATTCAGGTTTCATATTGAAATGCTTTTCTTGCGTGGCGTGCTTGTCGTGTATCGGTTTTTACTTACACAAAAAGACCAACAAAAATAAGCAGTTAAAAACTAATTCTTCTGATCTTGGCTGAGTTGGCACTCGGTTTGCGATGCGTAGTGAAAAAGCCCACATCTGAAGGGCGCTAACACTCCATCCAACAATAGTGTGCTGACGAAAATGACCAAACCATTAGAAGGCGTTCGAATTATCGACCTCACGCACATGCTCTCCGGCCCCTATGCGGGCATGCTGCTAGCCGATATGGGGGCTGAGTCGATCAAGGTAGAGCCGCTTAAAGGCGAGGGCACCCGGGCTCTGTTGGCAAGCGATCCGAAGAATTCCTACAACGGCCAGGGCGCCTACTTCATCACCCTCAACCGGAACAAGAAAAGCGTCTGCATCGACCTTAAAACCGAGGAAGGACTGGAAACCTTCTACGACCTGGTTCGGGAAGCGGACATTGTGCTGGATAATTTCTCCGCCGGCGTTCCCACCAAGCTCAAGATCGATCACGAGCACCTTTCCCGCATCAACCCGGGCATCATTACCTGCTCTGTCACGGGCTTTGGCCAGGCCGGCCCGAACTTCAAGCGCCCGGCCTTCGATCAGGTGGTGCAGGGCATTGGTGGCGGTATGTCGATCACCGGCCACGATGAAGAGCATCCGGCGCGGGCGGGCATCCCCATTGGCGATCTGGGTGGCGGTATGTTTGCGGTGATGGGCGTACTGGCTGCACTGCACTCAAGGGCAGTCAACGGCTATGGGCAGCACGTTGATATTTCGATGCTGGATTGCCAGATCAGCATGCTCAATTACATGGCCACCATGCACATGCTCAGCGGCGATAATCCGACGCCCATCGGTAATGGCCACTTCGTTCACGTTCCTTACGACGCCTACAAGACCAGCGATGGCTTCGTGATCATTGCGGTCATCTTCGACAGCTTCTGGGACAACCTGGTTCAGTTGCTGGATATCGACGAATTCCGCGACCCAAAATACAAAACCCAGCCGGGGCGTTTCGCCGACAAGCATAAGATCAACGCCATTCTCACCGAACTGCTTCAGACCAACACCACCCAGCACTGGGTTGACCTGCTCTCCGGCGCCCGGATTCCCTGCGCGCCGGTCAATAAATTCTCCGACGCGTTGACTGATCCCCAGGTGCTGTTCCGCAACATGGTGGTGGACATTCCCCAGGCCGGCGGCGGTGTCGTCAAGGCTCCAGGTAACCCGATCAAGCTGAGCATTGACTCTTCCGACAGCTATACGCCGCCACCGTTGCTGGGTCAGCACACGGAAGAGGTGCTCAGGAGTATGGGGTACGACGATCAGCGCATTGCTGATCTGAAAGCCAAGAAGATTGTGGGGTAAAGCAATGTCCATCGAGATTCGAGTCAACGAAGTGGGGCCTCGCGATGGCCTCCAGAGCCAGGGCAAGACCCTGACTACGCATGCGCGTCTGGACCTGATTCGCACCATGGTTCGTGCCGGTGTGCGGAATGTCGAGGCGGGCAGTTTCGTGTCGCCCAAGGCGGTGCCTCAAATGGCGGGCACGGCCGAACTCTTTGGACAATTGCCGGATCCGGACGCAGTTCGGTATGCGGGGCTGGTGCCCAACATGAAAGGCTATGAACTGGCTGTTGAAGCTGGGGCCCGGGTGGTGAACGTGGTGTTGTCCGTCACCGAGACCATGAACCAGAAAAACATTCGCATGAGTCTCGATCAGACTGCCGAGGTCTGCGCCGCCATCGTCGAGCGCGGTCGCAGCGAAGGAATCGAGGTGCAGGCGTACCTGGCCGTCGCCTACGAATGCCCGTTTGAAGGACGTGTATCACCCAGTGTGGTTGCCGAGTATGGCCGCCAGATGCAGCAGGCCGGTGCCAGCAAAATCATTGTCGCTGACACCATCGGAGCGGCTAATCCGGCACAGGTCCGGGAGGTCCTTGGTGGGCTGACTGCGTTTGTGCCTTCGGAAAATCTGTCCTGCCATTTCCATGATACCCGGGGCATGGCGCTGGCCAATATCACAGCGGCCCTGGACCTGGGGATACGGGAATTCGATGCTTCCATCGGCGGTCTGGGGGGATGCCCCTTCTCGCCGGGGGCAACCGGGAATGTGGCAACAGAGGATGTGGTCCTGCTCCTGAACAGCATGGGTTACCAGACCGGCATTGAGCCGTTGGACCTGGTGCCGGTCGTCAAGTTCGCGGAGGACCTGACCGGCGTGACGCTGGGGGGCAAGAGCTTCAAGTGGCTGGATCAGCAGTTCGCGAAAAAGCGCGGGGAAACCGGCCATGGTGGGTAAAGTGCTCGGCTTCGCAGCGCAGGTTGCTCCCTGGGCGGTAGTCAGCGGACTGGCCTACGCCGCCGCTTTCATCAAGCCCTCCGTGGAGCCGCTGCCACTGCCGCAGCCGCTCAGCGAGTCCAGGGATACGTTCTACGACGTGAGCGCTACCGGTTCCGATCGTTTCTGGTTCGCGGGCAACAACGGGGTTGTGCTGGAAGGGGGCACGGATCCGTCGACCTGGGCTCGTCATTCCATGCCCCACAACATCAACCTTCAGGGGATCGCCACCTCGGACGATGGCCTGGTTCTGGCGGTTGGTAACGGCGGATGGACCTTCCGCCGGGAAGGTGGAGGCCAATGGGAATCCACGCAGCTGCCGGTGTCAGACATCGCCGGAAAACTGATCGAAGTGGCCTGGCTGGGCGACGGTTTCTTTGCGATTGGCGAGATGGGCGCAGTCTTTCGCAGCAATGCCGAAGCGGAGGACTGGGTGAACCTGAGTATCGATGGCGATGTTGGCCTGAACGACATCACCCGGGACAACGACGGTGTGCTCTGGATTACGGCCGAATTCGGGACTGTCTACCAGTCCGACGACAACGGCGAGAGTTGGTCCGGCGAGGAGCTGGGTTACGAGAGTCTCCGTTCCGTTGCGTTTTTTGATGGCACCGGCGTCATCGTGGGCAACGGTGGCGTGATTTTCCGTTCTACCGATGGCGGCGACAGTTGGACATCGGTTTCTTCGCCTACCTCTGAACATCTCTACGACGTTATCCATGACGGCTCTCGCTGGCTTGCCGGTGGCAATGGTGGGGTGCTGCTGGAATCGGTCGATGGTGACGAATGGCGCTTGCTGACGCCCGAGAACGGAACCACCGGATACGTCGCGCGCCTACTGACTGCCGGCGACCGTGTGGTGGTTGCCGGCCAGGAGATTGGTCAACTTGATGGTGGACGCTGGGACGCTTGGCCCGCCACCCGCGGCGAGGAGAAATAGGCATGGTCAGTCAGTTCGCACGCTCCCTCTCGGAACTCTGCATCCGTCATCGCGGTGTGGTTGCCATCCTGATCTTGATCAGCACGCTGTTTATGGCGCTGACGCTCCTGAAAATGGATGTGCGAACCGTGTTCAGCGACATGGTGCCCAGCGATCATGAATACGTGGATGTTCACGAAACCTACAAGGAAACCTTCGGTGGAAGTAACAAGGTTTCCATTCTGGTACAGGCTAAATCAGGCGACATCATGACTGGCCCGATCCTGACCGAAGTCCAGCGCATCACTCGCGAGCTGGCCAAGGTCAGCGGTGTCAATCCGTTTCAGGTAGTGTCACTGGCGTCCCGCAAGCTGAAATCAGTCAGCGCCTCGTCGATGGGAATAGAAAGTGTGCCTCTGATGTGGCCGGGTGTTCCCGAAACCGCCCAAGGCATCGAAGAGCTGCGCGAAGCCATTCTGAATAACCCGCTTGTTTACGGCATCTATGTGGAGCCTGACCTGTCTTCCACGCTGATCCAGATGGATTTCTACGATCACCTGGTGGATTACAGCAAGATCTTCCCTCAGGTACAGGCCATTCTCGATGCCTCTCCTATCAAGGATCAGGTAAGCCATCATGTGGTCGGCGAGCCGATTCTTTATGGCTGGGTCGATTTCTTCCTGGAAGAGACCGTCGCCATCTCTCTTATTTCACTCGGTGCGATGCTGCTGGCGCTGTTCCTGCTGAACCGCACCTGGCGCGGTACGCTGCTGCCGTTGCTAAGCGGCGTGGTGTCCACCATCTGGGCCCTGGGCATTGGTGTGCTTCTGGGCTTCAATTTCGACCCGCTGGTTATCGTGGTTGCCTTCATCATTACCGCTCGTTGCTTCAGCCACGCGGTGCAGCTGATCACCCGTTTCGATGATCTGTGTGACGGGGAGGGCGTGGCACCACGGAAAGCGGCTGAGCAGACCATGCGGGAACTGTTCCGGCCAGGGCTGCTGGGTCTGGTGTCCGATGCGGGCGCGATCCTGTGTGTGGTGCTGACCCCGATTCCGCTGCTGCAGAAAGTGTCGATCATTGGTGCGATCTGGGTGATGACCATCGGCTTTTCGGCGGTGATCCTGACGCCGGTGATGCTCAGCTGGGTGAAGGCGCCGCTTCGCAATGCCCATCCCCTGAACCTCCGGTTCCTGCTGAGTGCGGTACTCGGACTGGCGGTCAGAGTGGTAGAGACCCGCGCCCGCTTTTTTGTGTTGCCGGTGACGCTCGTGGCCGTGGGCCTGCTGGTGTTTAAGGCCACCGACCTGACCATCGGCGATGCCACCACCGGCTCGCCCATCCTCTGGGAGGATTCCTCGTTTAACCGGGACAGTGCGTTGATCAATGCCAGCTATCCCGGCACTGAGCAGATGTTTGTGGTGCTGGAGGCGGAGGAGCGGGATGCCCTGAAGCGCCCAGACGTGCTGGCATGGATGCAGAGTTTCCAGCGGCGCATGGAACGTCTGCCACAGGTAGGTGGCAGTATTTCCCTGGCGGATATTGTCGTGGATGTACGTCGCAACCTGTACGAGGGTAACCCCCGTTACCGGGAACTGGGTTCGAGCCAGCTCGAGAACGGTGAGCTGATCAGCTTCTATATGCAGGGCGCTGCTCCGGACGACCTGGCCCAGTTCGCTGACCCACTGTTCAAAAACGGCTCGGTCATCCTGTTTTTCCGTGATCGTCAGGGCGAAACGCTGCGTCAGGCTACCTATCAAATCAAGCAATTCATCGCGGCAAATCCGCTGGATGGCGTCGAAGTCCGGCTGGCTGGCGGGTCGCTGGGCATCATTGCCGCGGTGAATGAGATTCTGCTTTCCGATCAGATCGAAGCGATTGCCCTGGCACTGCTGGTGGTCATTCTGTCCTGCCTGGCGGTTTACCGTTCCTCCGCGAGCGGCATCTTCTTCATCGTACCGGTGCTTATTTCCAACGTGGTGACCTTTGCCTTCATGGCGTGGCAGGGCATTGGCATGAGCATCAGTACTCTGCCGGTGGTCGCGCTGGGGATCGGCCTGGGCGTCGACTACGCGTTCTACATCGTCGATTCGGTGAAAGAGTATCTGGAGAAGGAGCCAGACGCCGACCCCGTCGAGGCTATTCGCCAATCCCTGTTTTCTGCCGGCCGCGGCGTTCTGCTCACATCAGTGACGCTTGCCGCGGGCGTTCTGTTCTGGTCCCTGTCTTCGCTGCGATTTCAGGCGGAGATGGGCACCTTGATCGGGCTCTGGCTTCTCGTCTCAGCGTTCACATCGCTGTTCGTGATGCCATCCCTTGTCCGGGTGCTGCAGCCGAAGTTTATTTTTGGTGATAGCCCCTCCGGCACCGAAGCCAAGCAAGGCGCAGGGCCGCTAGCTCAATCCACGCAATGAAATGGGTAAAACTATGACAACGAAAAATAACCTGGAGTTGAAGGGGCGCTATCGGAAGCAGACGCTTCTGGCAGCTGGCATTGTGGCTGCGACGATGGCTGGCGTTCCCCAAACCGTGTCCGCAAGTGAAGAGGACTGGCTGACCAAAGACTGGGAGGTGTCCGGCTACATTCGCGAGTATCTTTCGTGGAACCTGGAGAACCCCACGCTGATCGGCCCTGGCCCCAATATCTTCGATGGCGAGCAGCGGGATGACTATCGCTACGACCTCTCCATGGCGCGGACCGTCGGCAAGCTCAACCTGTTCCGTGACTTTGGCAACGCCCGTTTCAAGTTTACCGGGCGCATCTCCCGGGAGTCTCCCACGGATTACCTGAAGGACCTGCAGGCGGTTGCCGATGAGTGGGCACAAACCGGCGGTGCGTCAGGTTCTTCGGTGAATCTGCGTGACGACGTCTACGACGATGAGGAGATCCGTGAGCTCTGGGTTCAGGGCGATATTACCGATACTACGAATCTGAAAGTCGGTCGGCAGCAGGTAGTCTGGGGCGAGACTGACTTTTTCCAGTTACTGGACGTGGTGCATGGTTACGACTTCCGCTGGCGTTCTTTCCTCGAGCCTGAAAATGAGGAGCTTCGCAAGCCGCTCAATCTGGTCAACCTGGTACAGCGGGTTGATGACCTCGATGGCAGCCTGCAGCTCCTCTACATTCCAGGTCGCCTCAATGATGGTGAAAACCGTGGCAACAGTTACGACGTAGAAGGCGGTCGCTGGGCCAACAACCCGAATAAGGGCATTACCTTCGCGTCCGCACCCTTCGCCGCCAACGTGCCCTACAACTACGACCATTCCGAAGCCGACATGGATGATGACTCCTACGGCCTGCGTTGGAATGGCCTGGCCGGAGACTGGGGCTACTCGGTAGCCTGGTTCCACGGTCCCAACCCCAATCCAGTGGCGAATCCCAACCCGGCCACCAATCCGGGGCGGCCTGACCTTCAGACCAACCCGTACGAGTATGAAGGCAACCCAGCTGCGGCCGGTGAGTTTATCTACCCCTACATCGATATCTTTGGTGTGACTGCGAACAACTATTTCGCGGGTCCGGACCTGGTGTTCAGTACCGAGATCGCCTACATCCCGGATGCTCCCTACAACGTCGGCATTGCCGGTGGTGCGGCAGGGCTCGGCGCCGGCGAAGCTTGTGGCTTCTTCCCGGGTTTCTGCGGCATTGCCGAGAAGAGCCTGGTGCGTTCGATGTTCCGCATTGACAAGCAGCTGGACCTGCAGGATTTCCTCGGCACCAGCCGTCCATCGTTCTTCACCGTTCAGCTTTTCAACAACTGGATTACTGACTTCGAACGCGAGGAGCAGCTGGTTAACCTCGCCGGTTTCGGCGGTGAAACCAAGGAGTTCAGCAGCATCATCACTGCGGTGCTGGCAACCAATTACGCCAACGACCAGATCAATCCGTCCCTCGCGGTTGGTTCCGATCTGACCTACGGCGGCGGGTTCGTGATTCCCGCAGTGGAAATGGCCTACGGCGACCACATCCGGGTTCGCCTTGAAGCCGATATTTTCTGGCACGAAACCGATCAGGATCGTCCCCTGGAGGGCTTCAACGATACCAACCTGTTCGGCTATTTCTCCGGCAACGATCAGTTGACCGCACGTCTGACTTACCAGTTCTGAGGAGATACTCATGACAATCACAACAAACCTGAAGAACCTGACTCTGGCTGTAAGTCTTTTGGCAGGCGCCAGCCATCTGGTGGCTGCGGAGTTGCAGTCGGGTGATGTAATTAATGCGGGCAACCTTGATCAGCGTCTGTCCGATACTTTTGACGGGGATAGCATTGACTCCCTGCTGACCGACCTGCAGAAACGGCTGATTCGCGAGGAAGGCCTGGTCATTACGCTCAAGGCGCCCGAGCCCATTAACCTCGGTGACGACTACCTTGCCGCGACCGAGCAGTACGCCAGTGCCGCAACTTTCAATCCCGATACCCGCATGATGGAAGGCTGGAAAGCCGGCATGCCTTTCCCCGAGGTGGATGAAAACACACCTCATGCAGCGGAAAAGCTGATCTGGAACCACCACGTTGCACAACCGACCAAGAACTTCCAGGACTACCCGGAATTCGCCTATCTGTTTGTCGATGATGAGCGGGGCCTGGAGCGCACTCAGGAGTGGGTGCTGCGCCGCTACTATATGAAGGGGCGACTGGGTGAAGAACAGACCGTTGAGGGTGATGGCGATGTGTTGTGGAAGCAGCTGCTGTACGCCACCTATCCGGCGGATATCCGGGGTCTTGGCCTGTTCACCGTTCGCTATGACAGCCCGAAGCTGGATGACAGCTGGGCTTACATCAAGTCAGTGCGTCGTACCCGTCGTCTTTCGGGTGGTACCTGGATGGATCCCATCGGCGGCACCGATCAGCTAAATGACGATATCGAGATCTTCAACGCCCATCCGACCTGGTATCCGGAATACAAGCTTCTAGGCAAGCGCAAGATTCTGGTTGTCGCCAACAGCCAGTCCACGGCTTGGAATCAGGACGCCAGTGGTGACGCGGAATTCCCGATTGTGGACCTGGATAGCGAACCGTACTGGAATCCGACCGATCAGTGGGAGCCCCGTGAAGTGTGGGTGATCGAGGCCGTGGCTCCGCCCGAGCATCCGTACAGCAAGAAAGTTATGTACATGGATACCCAGTTCCCGCGTTTCTACATGGCCGATGTGTATGATCGCAAAGGGGAGTTCTGGAAGTGGATGAACTACAACCTGAAGACGATCGAAACCGAGGACGGCGACCGTGGCATTGTGTCCAACGCCGGTTTCACCATTGATTACCAGCGTCGCCACGCCACCATCTTTGTATTGGCACCGAACGCGAAACTGAACACAGGCGGGGTGGACGGTGATTCCATCAGTCTGAGAGAGCTGGAGCAGGCAGCAGCGCGCTGATGCCCATCCACAACCAAAACGTTTGTCAGGAGGAAGTATGAGCTTTCGACTAGGGGTTGATGTGGGCGGCACGTTTACGGACTTACTGCTCATCAACGACGATACCGGTGCGACGTATACCGCCAAGGTGCCTTCGACACCTTCCGACTCGTCCCAGGGGGTGCTCAACGGGATCGAGAAGATTTGTCGTACATCGGGGATTGATCCGAGACAGATTCGCTCGGTCATGCACGGTACAACTGTGGCGACCAACGCCATTTTGACCCAGAAGGGAGCCAGGGTTGGTCTGGTCACTACTCAGGGCTACCGGCAAGTGCTGCACATCGCGCGGTCCTTTGTGCCGGGCGGGCTGGGTGGCTGGGTGATTTTTAACAAGCAGCCACTGCTGGCGTCCCTGGAAGACACGGTCGAGGCGGTCGAGCGGGTCAGTGCCAAGGGTGAGATCATCCAGGAGCTGGACGAGTCGGACATCCGGTCGAAACTCGCATTGCTGCGCGACTCCGGCATAGAGGCCCTGACGGTCTCTCTCATTAATGCCTATGCCAGTGGCGCCCATGAGGAAAAAATCGCGGCCATCGCCGCGGAAGTGATGCCGGATATTCCGGTATCACTTTCCTCCCGGGTAGTTCCGGAAATGCAGGAGTACGAGCGGACTGAGACCACCGTGGTGAACAGCTTTGTCCGTCCGGAAGTATCCAGCTATCTGGATCACCTGGAGCATGAGATCAAGTCCCGGCTGGCGGATGACGTCCAGTTGTCCATCCTGCGTTCGGATGGCGGACTGGCCACCTGCGATTCGGCCTCCTACACGCCCGTCAACCTG
Source organism: Marinobacter salinisoli (assembly GCF_017301335.1). Taxonomy (NCBI): domain Bacteria; kingdom Pseudomonadati; phylum Pseudomonadota; class Gammaproteobacteria; order Pseudomonadales; family Marinobacteraceae; genus Marinobacter; species Marinobacter salinisoli. The sequence continues at coordinate 3,520,455 of NZ_CP071247.1, read as the reverse complement.
CTGTTGTCCGGTCCAGCCGGCGGCGTCGCCGGTGCCATCTGGTTCTGTTCCAGGGGCGGCTTCGACAAGGTGCTCACGTTCGACGTGGGTGGCACCTCCACCGACGTGGCGCTGATTGAGGACAACAGTGCACGACTGCGGCGGGAAACCCGTGTCGGTGACGTCGCAGTCCGTGCGCCTTCGGTGGATGTCCGAACGGTTGGTGCCGGGGGCGGTTCCATCGCTTTTGTACCTGAGCTGACCAAGGCGCTGCGGGTCGGGCCGGACAGTGCCGGTGCCGAGCCCGGACCGGCAGCCTATAACAAAGGCGGCGATCAGCCAACGGTCACCGATGCCAACGTGGTACTGGGGTACCTGCCGGCTAACCAGCGGCTCGGTGGGGATATGGAAATCCGTAAGGACCTGGCCGAAGCAGCCGTTCAGAAGGTGGCGGATGCCATGGGGGTTCCTTTGAAGGAGGCGGCGGAAGGCATTGTGCGGATTGCCAACGAGCATATGTTCGGTGCACTGCGCTTGATTTCGGTCGAGCAGGGCTATGACCCCCGCGAATTCGCCCTGTGTGGGTTCGGTGGTGCCGGTCCTCTGCACGCCAACGCCCTGGGCATTCTGATGGATGCCTGGCCAGTGATTGTACCGCCGTCACCGGGGGTGCTCTGTGCCTACGGTGATGCCACCACGCGGGTTAAAGACGAGGCGTCCCGTTCCCTGATCAAAGGCTTCTCCAATATCGACAAGAGCCAGGTGGTGGATATTCTCGAGGTACTCACCAAGCAGGTGAGTGATTCACTGGAGACACAGGACATCCCGGGCGACCAGCAGACCATCACCTGGGAGGCGGACGTGCGCTACCAGGGACAGGCGCTGCTGCTGACCCAGACGGTTGAGCCGGAGGATCTGCGTAGCAATGGTCTGAGCGTGTTGCAGGATGCGTTCGACGCGGAGCATGAGCAGCTGTTTAGCTTCTCGCTGGATGAAGAGCATGAGCTGGTTAATCTGCGCGCCATTGCGCGGGCCCCCCGCCCGAACATCAATGAAAAGGAATGGGCGGAAAAAGCGCAGGATCTGAGCGCGGCGGTCACGGGTGAAAGCCCCATCTACTTTGACGGTCAGGATCACACTGCGGTGCTGTATGACCGTGAGAAGCTCTGGCCCGGGCATGTGGTGCCCGGTCCCGCCATCGTAACCGAGATGGATTCAACTACCGTGGTTTTTCCGGGGTATCACGCGAAGGTCGACCAGGTGGGTAACCTGCTGATTGAACCCGTGGATCACAAGGGGAAGGAGTAATCGTATGCCAGCGAACATCGTTCAACCCAACAGCAAACCACTTGAACGCGTAGAAGTGGATACGGTCACCCTCGATATCATCGAGAATGCCATGGCCAATGCCCGCAACGAGATGGACGCCGTGCTCTTTCGCACCGCCATGTCGCCGGGTATTCGCGAGCAGGGTGATGCCTTCCCGATGATCGCCAATCACGAGGGTAAAATGGTCGTTGGCCAGTTTGGTTCGTTCATTACCGGGTTCACCCAGTCCTACCAGGGCGACATCGAGGAAGGTGATATCTTCCTGACCAACGACCCCTACATGTGCGATGGGGCGGTGAGTCACCTGCCAGACTGGCTGGTTCTGGTGCCCATCTTCAAGGACGGCCGGCTCATTAACTGGGCGGCCATGTTCGGTCACATGTCCGATGTGGGCGGCAAGGTTCCGGGCAGCCTGCCGACCGATGCGCAGACCATTTTTGAGGAAGGTATCCGGATTCCCCCGGTCAAGATCTACAAGAAGGGCGAGCTGAACGAAGACGTTCTGGATTTGATCCTTCACAACGTGCGGATGCCGCGCTGGAACAAGTCGGATTTCAACGCCATTGTTGCGTCCTGTCGTACTGCCGCGCGTCGCTGTGTCGAACTGGCAGAACGTTTCGGTGACGACGTGTTCTGCAGTGCTCTGGGCATGATGCTTGAACGCAACTACATAGCGATGCGCGAAATCATTCGCAATGTGGTTCCGGAAGAGAAACGTTCCTTTGAGGATTATATCTGTGACGATGGTGCGGGACTGGGGCCTTACACCATCCGCTGCACCATGTGGCGCGAGGGTGACAAGGCCATCTTCGATTTTGAGGGGACCGACCCACAGGCTCCGTCTTCGGTGAACTTCTACCTCAACGAGGAGATGTTCAAGATGTTCTTCGGGGCGTTCACCATCAACCTGTTTGATCCGTCAATCCTGTTTAACGACGGTTTCTACGACCTCGTTGAAGTGAACATCCCCCAGGGTTCCATACTCAAGCCAAACTTCCCGGCAGCCTTGTCCTGCCGGACTCACCTGCTGGGACGGATCTTTGACGTCATGGGTGGCCTCCTGGGGCAGGGCACTCCGGATGCCATGAGTGGTGCCGGGTTCTCGGATTCGCCCCACTTCATGTATTCCGGCTATGACGAAAACAACGAGTGGTTCCAGTTGTTCCAGATCGGCTTTGGCGGAATTCCGGGACGCCCGGCCGGTGACGGTCCGGACGGCCATTCCCTGTGGCCGGGCTTTACCAACGTGCCAAACGAGTTCGTAGAGGCCTATTTTCCGCTTCGCATCGAAACCTACGAGACCATCACCGACTCTGGCGGTGCTGGCCTTCATCGTGGCGGTAACGGTATCCGCGTGGGTTACCGGCTGCTGGCAGACGGCGAAATCTCGATCCACGACGATCGCTGGCTGACCTACCCGTGGGGGGTAAACGGTGGTGCGCCCGGGCAGCGGAGCCGCAAGGAGCTGGTCAAAGCCAACGGTGAGCGCCGTATTCTGCCCTCCAAGTGCGACCACGTGAAGGTTGAAAAGGGTGATCTGGTGATCTTCGATACGTGGGGTGGCGGTGGCTGGGGAGATCCCCTGCAGCGAGCCACTGACCAGGTGGCTGCCGACGTCCGCAAGGGACTGGTGAGTGTTGAAGGCGCCCGGCGATACGGTGTCGTTGTGAGCGCGGACGGAGCAGTCGATGAAACTGCCACAACGGAGTTGCGAGCCAGTATGGCCGAGGATCGTCAGGAGCCGGAGTTGTTCTCCCGCGGCGGCACCCTGGACGAAATCAAGGCCCGTTGTGAGACTGAGACCGGCCTGCCGGCACCGGCGACACCCACATGGACCACCGGTGTCGGAGGTGTGGCATGAGTCTGGACACTCGCGTCCTGGCAAAGGCCGACAGGTACGCCCTGATTGTGGTTGATATGAGTCTTGGATTTACCGACCCCACCCGCAGCCCTCTGGCTGCGGAGTGCGGGGACGTCATCAAGGCCAACCGGGTACTGCTTGAACGGTTCCGCGCTCAAGGACTGCCTGTTCTGTTCACCACTGTGGCTTACAGCTCGCCCGGCCAGGCTCGGATCTTCCGGGAAAAACTGCCCGATCTGGAAGTGCTGAAGGCCGGCTCCGGGCTCGAGAGCATCGACCCAAGGCTCGAACGTCGGGACGATGAAGTACTGATCACCAAGCAATGGCCCAGCGGCTTCTTCCGCACCGATTTGCACCAGCAATTACAGAAGGCCGGGGCCGATGGTGCCGTGGTAACCGGGCTGACTACCAGTGGATGCGTTCGGGCCACGGCTCTGGGTTGTCTGCAGCATGAGTATCGGACGGTGGTGGTCCGGGAGGCCTGCGGTGACCGGGATATGGATGCCCACGCTGCCAACCTGAAAGACCTCAACACCAAGTATGTGGATGTCCTGTCGCTGGAAGATGCGCTGAACCATGTGTTCTGAACGATCCCTAATGCTGGGGCTGGCGTTCGCTCTAACTGCCTGCGGCTCATTGCCAACTGAGACCATTGACGGCGACAACCGGCAGGCGTTTATCGCGCGCCTCGCTGCAGAGCCTGCGGTGTGTCGCAGTTACCGGGAGGTGTATGTGACCGGCTTCCGGGCCAACGTCAGAGCGCTCGCGAAAGACGATCCCGACGCTGCGGCAAGCGCAAAAGCGACACTGGATGAGAGCCGAAACCTGCTGCTTCGTAAGGGATTGTCGGGCAGCGATTGTGCCCGTCCTTACTGCATCATCGAGCCGTTGCAGAATGGCCAACTGGATAGCTGGTGTGGATTCAGGATTGACGCCGACGAAGGCGAGGAACTCTACCAATGGCTGAGTTATCCTGAAGTCCGGGAGCAGCTATCCAGCCACAACTGAGGAGATCAAGATGGCTGGTCAAACGCTGTACGACAAGCTTTGGAGCCGACATTTTGTCGATGAACTGGACGATGGTTCGTCGCTCATATACATCGATCGGCATCTGTTGCATGAGGTGACTTCTCCCCAGGCTTTTTCCGGCCTGAAAACCAATAACCGCCAGCCCTGGCGCATCGGCGCCAACATCGCCGTGCCGGATCACGCGGTACCGACCCGCAAGCGTGAGCTGGGAGTCGCTGGGATTGCTGACCGTGTGGCCAGGCGGCAGGTCGAGACACTGACCGAAAACTGCCAGCACTTCGGCATCCCGTTGATTGAACTTGAAGATGTGAGGCAGGGTATCGTCCATGTGGTCGGGCCCGAGCAGGGACTGACGTTGCCCGGCATGACGATCGTATGCGGCGATTCTCATACTGCGACCCACGGAGCCTTCGCAACGCTGGCGATGGGTATCGGGACCAGTGAAGTAGAGCACGTACTGGCGACACAAACCCTGCGAACTCAGAAGCAAAAAAACATGCGGGTCCGGTTCGACGGGCCCATGGGGCTCGGCGTTACTCCCAAGGACATGATCCTGGCCCTGATCGGGCGTATCGGCACGGCCGGCGGTACCGGGTATGCGATCGAGTATTCGGGGGATGCTATCCGGGATTTGTCCATGGAAGGGCGGATGACCATCTGCAACATGAGTATCGAAGCGGGCGCGCGTGCTGGCATGGTGGCCTTTGATGCTGTTACCGAGGCGTTCTTGCGTGACCGGCCGCATACGCCTGCTGGGGCGGATCTGGCGGACGCTGTGGAGTACTGGCGCAGTCTCCACTCGGACGAGGACGCAGTGTTTGACAGGGAGGAGGTGTTTGACCTCGGCAAACTGGTTCCACAGGTCACCTGGGGAACGTCGCCGGAGATGGTCACCGGCATTGATGGCTCTGTGCCGGTGCCCGAAAGCCTGGCCAGCCCGGCTGAGCGCAATTCGTTGACGCGTGCGCTCGATTACATGGGGCTGACGCCCGGTCAGTCCCTGAAAGGCGTGCCCGTCGACAAAGTGTTTATCGGCTCCTGCACCAATGCGCGCATCGAAGACCTGCGCAGTGTGGCGAATCTGGTCCGGGGACAGAAGGTTCATCGCTCCATCCAACAGGCCCTGATCGTGCCCGGTTCGGGGCTGGTCGGACTTCAGGCTGAGCGCGAAGGGCTGGACACCATCTTCAGAAAAGCAGGTTTCGAGTGGCGATCCGCCGGCTGCTCCATGTGCCTCGGTATGAACGATGATCGCCTGTCCAGCGGAGAGCGCTGCGTTTCCACCTCAAACCGCAATTTCGAAGGCCGGCAAGGCAAAGGTGGTCGAACACATCTGGCCAGTCCCGTCATGGCAGCTGCCGCTGCTCTTACCGGTGAAATTACCGACGTCAGGGAGTTGTAACATGGAGCCTTTCACCCAGCATACCGGCACCCTCCTGCCGTTTGACCGGGACAATGTCGACACCGATGCCATTCTGCCCAAGCAGTATCTGAAAATGTTGGAAAAAACCGGGTTCGGGGATTTCCTGTTTGACGATGAGCGCTATCTGGATTCGGGGGATGTGGATACCCCGCTTGCCGAGCGGCGTGCGAATCCTGAGTTCATCCTCAACCGGTCGCCATATTCCCAGGCAAGTATTCTGGTGGCCGGGGCCAATTTCGGCTGCGGTTCCTCCCGGGAACATGCGGTGTGGGCACTTCGGGACTTTGGTTTCCGCGTTGTGCTGGCAAAGAGTTTCGGCGATATCTTTTTTAACAACTGCTTCAACAACGGGCTGTTGCCGATCATTCTCGATGACACCGTCATTGATGAACTCAACGTTCTCGCGCAGACCTTGCCCGAGCTGGCAGTGACCGTTGACCTTGATGCGTGTGAGATCCGTGCCGGTGATCGGATCTGGACTTTCGTGGTCGATCGTGGTCGCCGGGAAAATCTGTTGAGCGGACTGGATGAAATTGGCCGAACACTGGAATACGCGGAATCGGTGCGTCAATATGAACTGAACCGCAAGAAACTGGAGCCGTGGCTGTTTCAGGATTAACGATGTAATTTCCGGAGGCGAATTTTGGAGTTCAACAACGCAGAGAGTCGTCGCGCCACCGTTTGCCTGATTGGTAACTCGAAACTAAGCAAAATGGTGCATTCGCTGGTTCCGGAATTCAGCTCCATTGCCGAAATTGTCATTATTGACAGTGTCTTTCACGACGCACTTCTGTCCGCCCGGCGACTGGTGGAGCACGACGCGGTCGATGTCTTTATCAGCGCCGGGGCAAACGCCTATTACCTCAAGGATACCCTGCCGGTTCCGGTTGTGCCGCTGGAGGTGCGCCAGTCCGATCTGGTTGAAGCTGTCCTCAAGGCTCGCAGGGTGGACCGAAGAATTCTGCTTCTGACCCACGAACATCAGGCCACCTGGACCGGGTTTCTGGAGTATGTCGAGGGTGCGGAGATCGTCCACCGCACCTATCAGACTGCCGAAGAGGCAAAGGAGATCTTCGATCGGGTCAGAGACGATGGCTTTGGCGTGATAATCGGCTCCAGTTACACCTGCGACCTGGCCGAAAGTGCAAACATCCCCTACGTCATGCTCTATTCCAGGGAATCATGCCGGCAGATGATCCAGCGGGCTATTGCGGTGGCTGGCGAATACAAGCGGGAAAGTGAGCAGAGAGCCTTCAGTCAGTTTCTGCTGGACAGCGCAACGGAAGCGACCCTCGTCACCAATCGGGATGAGCAGATCATTGGATTTAATGGCGCTGCCCGAAGCCTGATTGCAGGGTTAAGCCGCAACAGGCGGGTGGACAGGTATCTGGATGGACGGTTTCTACAGACGGCGGAAACCGTTGCCGATGGCATCCTGATCGGCGAGCGGCTCTGTCGGGTCGCCAAGCGCTCGTTCGAAATGGACGGTCAGCGCGTTGGCCACCTGTACTTGATCAAAGCGGCGCCCGTTAGTGCGCCAGATGCCGACGCACCATCCTCCACGCTGGTATTTCAGTCCAAGAGGATGATGGAAGTCAGTCACTTTCTTCAGGTGTATGGGGCAACGCCCGGGGCTGTCCTGCTGCGGGGGGAAACCGGAACCGGTAAGGAGCTGGCCGCCCGTATGGTTCACGACTCCAGCGCCAATCGGAACGGGCCCTTTGTCGCGATTAACTGCGCCGCCATTCCGGGTGAACTGTTCGAATCCGAACTCTTTGGGTACGCCGACGGAGCATTCACCAGTTCACGCAGCGGTGGCCAGTCTGGCTTGCTTGAGTCCGCCAACAACGGGACCTTTTTCATGGACGAGATCAACTCGCTGCCTATTCCGCAGCAGGCCAAGTTGCTGAGGGTGCTGCAGGAAAAAGAGGTGCGGCCCGTCGGTGCGCGACGCTCCATTGCCCTGAACATCAAGTTCGTGGCTGCCTGTAACCATGATCTCCTCAAGGAGGTTGAGGCGGGCCGGTTCCGGGAGGACCTCTACTACCGGCTTAATGTCTTTATCGTCAATCTGCCGCCCCTGAGGGATCGGCCCGATGATATCGAACCGCTTACACGGCACTTCGTCCGGACGCTGGGCAAGCAATACGCTATAGAAACAGACGAGACCGCTCTGGTGGCAGCACTGGTGCCAATCTTTCGGAAATACCACTGGCCGGGTAACGTTCGGCAGCTTGAGAATCTGATGGAACGATTGTTGGTGTCGTCGAGCATGTATGCCTCCGTCGACCAGTTCGCCAACAATCTCCCCACTTTGGCACCCGAGTTGTTTGAGCGTCAATCCGTATCTAAGTCATCAGCGGACTCCGGGCATTTGCAGACTATGGAGCAGGAAGAGATTCTTCGGGTTCTGGAGAGTTTCAATGGCAATAAGAGTCGAGCCGCGGAGTATCTTGGGATCAGTCAGACCACGCTGTGGCGACGTCTGAAGCAATTGAAGTCCGGAACTGTTGACTGATCTGATTCAAGAGGTTCTCAGTCTTAAACTAATAAAAAGCCCCGTGCAGCGAGATGCTGTCACGGGGCTTTTTTCTTCAGGGCGCTGACCCAAGAACAGGGCCGGGCACCCGACGCTTATTCGTAAGTGCAGAGGTAAGCCGTGTCGACGTCCGTGGTCACCTTGAAGCTGGCCTGGCCGGCGACTTCAAAGCTCTCGCCCGCGCCATAGGTCAGCCAGTCGTCCATGCCCGGCAGCATCACGGTCAGTGCGCCACTGATGATGGTCATGGTTTCTTTCTTGGTGGTTCCGAACTCGTAGTCGCCCGGGCTGATCACGCCCACCGTCGCCGGCAGGGTGGAGGTCTGGAAGTTGATGGACTTGGCTTTGCCATCAAAATATTCATTAACTTTCAGCATTGTGCGCTGTCTCCTTATAAGAAATGGGGCGCCTACTATACGGGAATTCTCCGCCCTTCCAATGAAAAATTGTGGGTCCCAGCGGCGGGCGCCGACCCGTTTTGACCGGGCGATTACCAATTACCCCGGCATTCAAAGCGGGTTACATTTCCGACCGGTCCGAGGGTTGCAGCGGCATTCCGCCCTCTGTTTTTCCTTCCAGTCCGCTCTCAAGCTGATGGGTACCGGGATCGTAGCGCTCGCGGAGCTCGTCCTTGATGGTGCCGTCCCAGAGTTCTGCACCGGTACGATAGCCGGCGCGGCCAATAACATGGGCCGCGATGGGCGTGGTCAGCAGGATGAAGATAATAAAGGCGATTGCTCTGGCAACGACGGTGCTTTCAGAAAAATGCAGTGCCACTGCGCTCATGATCAAGATAGCACCCATTGCACCGGCCTTAGTGGACGCATGCATGCGGGTGGGCAGGTCGGGCAGCCGCAGGATGCCAAGGGCGGCAAGAATAACGAACGAAGCCCCGGAAACTAGCAGAACAGAAACGATCAGTTCACTCATCCTTAACGCCTCCCCGTTCCAGGAATCGTGCAAACCCGATGGCCGCCAGGAAGGCGGTCAAGGCGATGACGATGGCGACATCAAGAAAACTGGAGACGCCTGTATCAATGGCGTGCACGCCGACGAAGCCCACAACCACGGAGGCAATGAGCTCGAGAGCAACAACGCGGTCGGCGAGGGAGGGGCCAAGGGTTAATCGAATGAACGAAAACAGCAGCGCCAGGGAAAACATCAAATAAACCAGATTGATTGCAATATTCAGCATGGCAGCTCCTAGCGCATGACTTTCAGGATTCGGCGTTCCAGTTCCCTGAGGTCTGCTCTGAGTTGTTCCTCGTCCTGAAGGAACATGGCGTGAATGAATAGCACACGCCGGTCATCGGAGACATCGAGGCTCAGAGTGCCCGGCGTCAGGGAAATCAGGCTGCTGACAAACATGATCTCCATGTCGGATCTGGCCTCGAGGGGAAATGCGATCACCCCGGGTTTCATATGCCAGACCGGTGTTGCGATGTCGTAGGCAACCCGCAAGTTTGACTTCACCAGTTCCCTGATAAAAAAGAACAGGAAGGCCATAAGCCGTGGCAGCCTCCGCGAATAGCCCTTCAATGCCGGTACCTGCTTCTGCAGTACCATGAGTGCAAAGTAGCCGAAGCAGAAGCCGGCCAGCAGGTTCATCCCGGTAAAACTGCCACTGAGGGCGGCCCAGGCCAGGGCCAGTAGTAAATTCCAGAACATGCCAGTCACTTCGACTGCCCTCCCAGAACCGCTTCGATATACAGTTGTGGGTTCATTAGCTGGTCGGCTGCCGTCTCGGCGAGCACGTAGATGGGCTGACCGTAAAGGCCAATAATGAGCGTGCAGAATGCGAGACCAACAACGGGCACGTAAAAGGCCCAGCTGCGTGGGTCTTTGACTTCACCATTGAGCCTGCTCACATCCGTCACATGCTCCGGGACTTTCTTCCAGAAGACCTCCGCCCAGATCTTGATCATCGAATAGAGGGTCAGTAAACCAACCAGTAAGGCAATGCCTGAAATGAAATACTCGCTGGCCTCAAGGCTTGCCCGAATCACAACGAACTTGGCGAAGAAACCGGACAAGGGCGGGATACCCGCCAGCGACAACGCCGGAATCAGAAACAGCAGGGCCAGATACGGACGCTGACGATAGACGCCACCCAGGTTCTTCAATTCATAGCTGCCCAGCAGGCGGTAGGTAATGCCGCTGACCAGGAACAGGTTCGTCTTCACGATAATGTGATGCATGATGTAGAACACGCCCCCAATCAGCGCCAGTGGCGTGAACAGGGCAAGCCCGAGCAGCATGTAGCCGATCTGGCTGACGATATGGAACGACAGAATCCGGCGGAACTCGAATTGCGCGGCGGCCCCGAGCACGCCCGTAAGCATGGTGATGGTGGCGGCCCAGAGCATGATGGTATGCGTGTACCCCACATCCTGGGTGAAAATCAGCGTGAACACCCGGTAAAGGGCATATACCCCAACTTTGGTCAGCAAGCCGGCAAACAGCGCAGAAACCGCTACCTGCGGGGTGTGATAGGACGCCGGTAGCCAGAAAAACAACGGGAAAGCCGCCGCCTTGATACCGAAGGACACCATGAAGAGTAGAGAGACCACCGTGACCATGCCGGGGTCTTCAACCTGACTGACCTTCTGGGCGATGTCCGCCATGTTCAGGGTGCCGACCATGCCGTAGAGCAGGCCAACGGCCGACAGGAAAATCGCCGAGGAGAACAGGTTCAGGGTGACATACTTGATCGCCCCTTCCATCTGCGCGCGTTCGCCGCCGAGGGTCAGCAGTGCGAAAGATGCAAGCAGCATCACCTCAAACCAGACAAACAGGTTAAAGATGTCGCCGGTCAGAAAAGCACCAGAGACGCCGGCAAGCAGCAGGTGCATCAGGGGGTAATAGCCGAATTTTTCGTGCCCCGGGGGCGTCGAGGCGAGGGAATAAATTGCGATAGCGAGGCCGATGATGCTGGTGAGCACGATCATAATGGCCCCCAGCACATCGGATACCAAAACGATGCTGAAGGGCGCTGGCCAGCTGCCCACTTCCACCACCAGGAAGCCCTGTGCGATGGTTGAGCGCATCAGCCAGATACTCACCCCGAGCAAGAGCCCGGTGGCAATCACGGCAAGAAGGCGCTGAACGCGAACGGAGCGCCAGAACGCCAGAGAGAGCGCGCCGGCAGTCAGAGGGATCAGAATCGGAAGAACGAGCTCCAGGTTCAAGTATCCGTATCCTTCATCTGGGCAAGGTCATCGGTTCCCACCACTTCGTAAGCCCGTCGTATGAGAACCACCGCGAACGCTAGCACGCTAAACGCAATCACGATTGCTGTGAGGATCAGCGCCTGGGGCAACGGGTCTGCCACCGCACCGGCGGCTTCCGCTGTGCCTTCGGGAATAAGTGGCGGCGCACCCCGTGTCAGGCCCGAGACCACAAAAATCAGCAGATTCGCAGCGTTGCTGAGAATGATCAGGCCAATCACCAGCTTCACGATCGAGCGCCGCAGCATCATGTAAATGCTGGCCGCAAAGAGCAGGCCGATAACATAGGCCATCAGGGTTTCCATGGAGTTGCTCCTCGTTTGCAGGCTGTCGTTTGCATTACTCTCCCGACTCCATCAAACCAATCACGAAGGTCATCAGCGTACCCAGGACCGCCAGGTACACGCCAATGTCGAAGATCAGTACGGTCGACAACTTCAGGTAGCCCTCGCCGGGCAGGGGCAATTGCCACCAGTGGGCTGTCAGCATCGGTTGGCCCGACAACAGGGCGGGTAGGGTTGAGGCCAGCCCAAACAACAAACCGGCCGCCAGCAGATCCCTTGGATTGACGCGCATCAGTCTGCGCGTTGGCCTGGCACCGAAGGCAAAGGCGTAGAGGACAAACGCGCTTGCGGCGACCAGCCCGCCAATGAAGCCACCTCCGGGCTCATCGTGCCCCCGCAATAGCAGGAACACCGAGAACATCAGCTGCAGCGGCATGATGGCCAGTGCGGCGGTGTGCAGGATAAGGGTGTTGGAATTCATGGTTTGTGTTGCTCCTCCGCCTTGAGCTTGAGCATGGAATAAACCCCCAATGCGGCCAGGCCAAGCACGAAAATCTCTCCTAGGGTATCGAGCTGCCGGAAGTCCACCAGAATCACATTGACAATGTTTTTGCCGAAAGCCAGTTCGTAGCTGTTCTCGATGTAATAACTGGAGATGCTCTCAAAGTACTGAATGTCCAGCACCGCGAGCATGAGTAGGGTCATCACCGTACCGGCAAAGACCGCCACGGTCAGATCCCGGGAACGCTCCAAGGGAGAGGAAAGACTGACAAACGGCGGCAGTCTGAAAAGCACCAGAACCAGCAGGATAACCGTCAGCGTCTCGACCAGCAGCTGCGTGATGCCCAGATCCGGCGCGCTGAAGTGGATAAAGATCAATGCTACCCCGAACCCCTGGACGCCTACCGAAGCCACCGAGCCCAGCCGTGAACTGGTGACACTGGCAAAGACGGTAGAGGCGACGATCAGGAGCGCGATACCGAATTCATAAAAGTATCCGTTGCTGAAATCGAAGCTCAAATCGAGGCCATGACGGGTCAGCAAGGTGTACCCGACCAGTCCGAAGGTGACGAGTACCAGAGTCACCAAGTAAATACCGAGCACGCCGTTCTGCAACAGTCGTGTTTGCCAGCTGGCGACCTGGGTAATGCCCAGCATGAATCGGAAATACCCGGCTTCCGGGCCAACGCGGCTGACACTGCTGTTGACGGTGTCGAGTGCCGGTTGCAGTTTGTGCCAGGAGGCAAACAGCATTGTCCCTGCCAGCAGGCTGACAGCGGAAAGCATCAAAGGAACATTCACGCCATGCCAGAGGGCAAGGGCCGTCTCGACGCTGTTGCCATAGATTGAGGACACCGCCGCATCCAGCACCAGCGCTCCTGGCAGAAATGGCGCCACCCCGAACACCAGCGCAATCACCGACAGCACAGCAGGGCCGACCAGCATGGCAAAGGGCGCTTCGTGGGGGTGTTTCGGTGTGGTTGAGATTGGCCCGAAAAACGGTTTGATAAACACGATGCCGGCAACTGCAACGACCAGCATTGAGGCGACAACCGCCATGGTGACCAGCACCAGGGACCAGGACGGCGATTGCAGCAGAGACTCGAGCAGCAACTCCTTGGCAACGAAACCGAAGAGCGGCGGAAGTCCGGCCAGCGACAGTGCTGCCAGACAGGTGATTATTGCGGTATTGGGCATGGCACGTCTGAGCCCGCCCATCCTGGTGATGTCCTTGGTACCGGTTTCATGGTCAAGGGCGCCTGCAATCATGAACAGTGCGCCCTTGTACAGAGAATGAGCCACCAGAAAACAGATGAACGCGGTCGTCGCCTTTTCCGTACCCACCCCGATCAACATGGTCAGGGTGCCCAGCGCCATAATGGTGGAATACGCCAGGACCTTCTTGATACCGGTGCTGCTGAACGCCAGGTAGGCGCCGGTGAGCATGGTTGCTGCACCGAAGAACATCAGGGCGTTGCTCCACAGTTCATGCTCGCCCATCGAAGAGTTCAGCCGTGCCAGCAGGTACACGCCCGCCTTCACCATGGTAGCCGAATGCAGGAAGGCAGAAACCGGCGTGGGTGCTGCCATGGCATTGGGTAGCCAGAAGTGGAACGGCACCTGGGCTGACTTGGTGAAGGCGCCAATCAGAATGCACACGGTGGCACCGACGTAATAACTGTGTTCGTGCAACGGTTGATCAGAGGCAAGAATGTCAGAAAACGAATAGCTGCCGGTCATGAAAATCAGCAGAATCAGGCCCGCCATCAGGACCAGACCGCCCCCGGCCGTAACAAACAGCCCCTGTAACGCAAACTTCCGGGCCTCGGCGTCTTCATGGTTGAAGCCAATCAGCAGGTAAGAGGTGATGCTGGTGAGTTCCCAGAATACGAAGAACGTGATGAGGTTGTCTGACAATACCAGGCCGAGCATCGACGCCATGAATGACAGCATGATGACGTAGAAACGGCCGAGATCCCTGTGACCTTTCAGGTAGGAGCCGGCATAGATCAGGATGAAGGTGCCGATAGCGCTGATGAGCAGAGCAAACACCAGGGACAGGCCATCGACCATGAAATCGAGCGATACCCCGAGGCTGGGCATCCATTGATGCTCAATGACCAGCGTTTGCCCGCCGGTGATCGACGGTATCAGGTTGAGAAAGTACCCGGTGAGTGATGCGGGCAACAGGGCCAGCACCCAGCCGATGTAGTTGCCTGCCAGGCGATACAGCACTGGCACAGCAATCGCCAGCAAGAAACCGGATAGCACAGCCAGCAACATCATGCGTGGGCGCTCCTTGCAGACCCAGGTTGAGAGGCACTGCCGTTAATAGTGGCTTAACACAACTCTAGCAAATACGATTCCTTGGACGAAAAAGTTCTTAGAATTCTTTTAGATGTCTCGTTTACTGGTCCCAGGGTTGGCCCCGGGTGTTGTCGGTTGTCTTCACCTTCAGGTGCATGGCGGCTTTTGCCAGAAAGTTGGCACTGACGGGCGCCGTCATGAACAGGAACACGACAACCAGGATTTCTTCCACACCAATGCCCTTGCCCAGTGTGCTGAAGTATATGACCGAGCTGACCACGATGGCACCTACCCCGATGGTGGTGGCCTTGGTGGGCCCATGCAGCCGGGTGAAAAAGTCCGGCAAGCGGGCCAGGCCAATGGCACCGATCAGCGTGAACGCGCCGCCGGTCAGCAGCAGCAGGCATATGGCGTATTCCGTAAACTGGCTCATTGTCGGTTCTCCGCAAACGGTTGTGATGGTCGGGCGATCATTCGATGACGCTACCGCGCTTGAGGTATTTCGCCATGGCCACGGTACCTACGAACCCCATGACAGCAATCAGCAGGGCGGATTCCAGGTACATACGCGTTCCGAGCGAAATATCCAGCAGAACGATCAGGGCGATGGCATTGATGTAAAGGGTATCCAGGGCCAGCACCCGATCCGGCGCGTCGGGTCCCTTGAGCAGTCGGTAGACATTCAACAGGGCCGCCACAGTGACCATGGCAATGGTAATGTAGATTGCGGTAACCATCATGGGAACATCTCCAGCAAAGGCTTCTCGTAGCGGTTTCGGATGGTGTCGATGACCTCCTGGTCATCCTCCGCGTCCAGGGCATGAACCAGCAGCAACTTATTGTCGTCACTGACGTCTGCGCTCACGGTGCCGGGGGTCAGGGATATGGTGCTGGCGAGTATGCTGATGGCCAGGGGGTCCGTCAGCTCCAGCGGGTAGCAGACGAACGCGGGACGTGAAGGGCGCGGGCTGAGGATGAGTTTCGCCACCTCGAAGCTGGCCACGACAATGTCCCAAAGCACACGAATAAAAAACGCGGGCATCCGCCAGGCCTTGATGAAGACGAGCGGATCCGGCCAGAACCCTCGGGTCAACTGCGGGATTCCCCAGGCGAGAATGAGGCCGAGCACGACACTGCCGCCGCTCACGCCGTCACTGAGAAACTGCCAGGTGAGGAAAAGGCTCAGGCTGAGCCAGGGTTGGGGGAAACTAAGGCGGTCGAGCATTACGGATTTCCTCCCACCATCGGTGTATTCAGCACGTCTATATAGGCACCCGGGTTCTTAAGTTGCGTGGCCGTTGCATCGGTGTAGGTGCCAATCGGTCCGGCGAGCGCAACAATAACCAGGCTCAGGCCAACCAGGGCACCGGCACTGACCGATACCGTGCCTGTCAGAGGTGACTTGTTCTCCACGTGTCCATCGACCGTACGCCAGAACAAGATACTGCCGGCACGGCTGTAAGCGATGAGGGTAAAGAAACTGCCGATCAGAATCACCGACCACAGCGAGGCCATCTGTTCGCTGTCCAGCGAAGACTGCAGAATCAGAACTTTGGCGAAGAACCCGCTGAGCGGTGGCAGGCCAGCGGCAGCCACCGCACCCACCATAAACAGTACGCTCAGGAAGGTTCGGTTGTGCATGCGCGGAGCAGTGACGATTTTGTCCTTCGCTGAGCCTCGCTGGCTGGCTACCAGGTTAGCCACCAGGAACAGACCCGCGACGGTCCAGGTGGTGCTGAGCAGGTAAAAGAGTGCCGCCGAAATTCCGTCGGTGGAGCCGAGGGCGATCGGGGCCAGCAGGGTGCCGACCGAAATCACGACCTGCCAGGCCACCAGCGTTCGCAGGTTGTCGGCGCCCAGCGCGCCAATCACACCCATGGAGAGGGTGATCAGGGCCAGGTAGAACATCCAGTCCATGCCCAGGTTGGCGAGCGCGCCGGCGGAGTCGCCAAAGATCAGGAAGTAGATGCGCAGGATGGCGTAGACCCCAACCTTGGTCATCACCGCGAACAGGCCGGCCACCGGAGCAGTTGCCCGGGCATAGGCTTTGGGCAGCCAGAAACACAGTGGAATCAGCGCCGCCTTGAGCGCAAATACCACCAGCAGCATCAAGCCACCGGCCTTGACGATGTTCAGTTCTTCGCCGCTGACTTTCGGGATCTCGACAGCCAAGTGGGCCATATTCAGGGTGCCGGTAACGCTGTAGATCATGCCGACACTGATCAGGAACACCGCCGAACCGATCAGGTTGAGTACCACGTAGTGCAGTCCCGGGGTTGTGCGGGTGCGGCCGCCTCCGTGCATCAGCAGACCGTAGGAGGCAATGAGCAGAACCTCGAAGGCGACAAACAGGTTGAACAGATCGCCGGTCAGGAAGGCAATGTTCAGGCCCAGTAACTGGAACAGGAACAGGCCGTGGAACTGCCGGTTGCCTTCGTCCTGGCCACCGAGAGAAAAGATATGGCAGAACAGTGCCAGCACCGAGGTGAGCACCAGCATCAGGGCGGCCAGCCGATCGAGCACCAGTACGATGCCGAACGGTGGCTGCCAGTTACCGAAGGCGTAGAGCCGGTAACTGCCGTCGCTGGCCATCACCAGCAGTACGATGGAGGAGACCATCATCAGAACGGTGGTGATCAGAGCCAGGGTTCGCCTCAGGCTGATGGGGGCATAGCCCATGAACACCTGAATGATGCCTCCGATCAGCGGGATCAGGATGGGGGCGGTCAGCCAGTGAGTCATCGCTGGCCCTCCTGTTTTTCCTGATGGGTGTCCGTACTCCTGACATTGCGCTCGCCGTCTACGTGATCATCCTCGTGGTCGGCCAGGCTCCGTAGCGACAGAACCACCACAAAGGCGGTCATGGCAAAGCCAATAACAATTGCCGTCAGAACCAGCGCCTGGGGAAGTGGATCGGAATAGGCTTCTGTGGAGCCCAGGATTGGTTGGCCACCGGTTGCGAGCCGACCGCTCGAAAACAGGAAAAGGTTCACCCCGTAAGAGAGCAGGGTCAAACCGACTACCACCGGGAAAGTTCGGGCACGCAGAATCAGGTACACGCCGGATGCGGTCAAGGCACCGATGATCAGGGCAAAGGCAAGTTCCATTACGCGCCCTCCTTAGGACTCTTGATGGCCGAATGAGGGGAAATCCTCCCGATGCTCACGATTGCCAGCAGGGTGGCGCCAATGACGGTCAGATAGACGCCGAGATCAAACACCAGGGCCGAGGCAACTTCGAACTTGCCCACCACCGGCCAGGTGATGTAGCCGAAGGTGGAGGTCAGGAACGGATAGCCGAAGGCGAGACTGCCAGCCCCGGCAATCAGGGCAAACAGCAGTCCCATCGCTATGACGCTATGGTACTTGAATGGCACCCGTGCTTCGGTCCAGGTCAGGCCGGCGGCCACATACTGGAGGATCAAAGCAACCGAGGTAATCAGGCCGGCAATAAACCCACCGCCCGGCAAATTGTGCCCGCGCAGGAAGATAAAGGCGGAGACGATGAGCGCCAACGGCAGCATCGGCCGGGCAATCAGCCGAAGCATCAGCGGGTGCGCATCCCGCGCCCATGCATGGCCCTCGCCATCACCCGGGGGAGGCGTCAGGGCCATGTCCTTCAGCATGGCGTAGATGCCCAGGGCCGCAATGGCCAGAACGGTGATCTCGCCAAGGGTATCAAAGCCCCGGAAGTCCACCAGGATCACGTTCACCACGTTGGTGCCGCCACCGCCGGTTTTGCTGTTCTCCAGGAAGAACTCGGAAATGGAACTGAACGGCTGGGTCAGCATGGCCAGGGTGACCAGCGTCATGCCGACACCCGCCACCAGCGCGATCACAATGTCGCGAATACGTCGTGGCATCGGGGTTTCTATCGGTGTCCAGGACGGCATGTAATACAGCGCCAGCATGAGCAGTACGATGGTAACCACTTCCACTGACAGCTGGGTCATGGCCAGGTCGGGTGCTGAGAAGCGGGCAAAGGCCAGAGCCACGATCAGTCCCACCACGCTCAGCAAGGTCAGGGCATAGAAGCGTGACCAGTGCAGGGCCGCTGTGAGCAGGGCGCACAGGATCAATACGCCGGCGGCCATCGCGGTGGGGACATCAATCGGCGTCAGCCCGGTTTCACCCACAAAAATCCCGAGGTCGAGCAGCGGCGCTGCGGCAACCGCAATGACGCTGATGACCAGCAGCAGGGTATAGCGCTGCAGCGAGCCATTTTCGAGGCGGGCAGTCACGGTGCGGGCGAAGGCTTCGAGCTTGAGCATGGCAGCTTCGAACACCGCTTTTTCATCTATTTCCTTAAAGCGGGCATGGAAGTCGAAGAACTTCTGTCTCTGGGTGTACATCAGCAAGCCGCCAAAGAACGCGATAAAACTCATGAGCAGTGGCAGGTTAAAGCCGTGCGCGATGGTTAGATGGTATTCCGGAACATCACCACCAAGCGTGGCCGAGGCCGCAGCGTACAGCAGTGGGCCGACGGAAAACGCAGGGAACATACCCACCATGATGCAGGCGAATGCCAGAATCTCGACGGGGATTTTCATGTACCGGGGCGGCTCGTGTGGGGGATAGATCGGCAGATCCACCGGCTGGCCATTAAAGAACACGTCGTGTATGAATCGCGCCGAATAGGCCACGGCAAAAATACCCGCCAGGGTCGCCACCAGAGGGGGAATCCAGGCCCAGATCCCGGGCAGATTCAGCTCCAGGGATTCGGCAAAGAACATCTCCTTACTCAGAAAACCGTTCAGCAATGGTACGCCGGCCATGGACGCTGCGGCGACCATGGCGAGGGTGGCCGTATGGGGCATGTACCGCCAGAGCCCGTTGATACGCCGCATGTCCCGGGTGCCGGTTTCGTGGTCGATGATGCCGGCGGCCATAAACAATGAGGCCTTGAAGGTGGCGTGGTTGATGACATGGAATACTGCGGCCACCGCCGCCAGCTCCGTGCCCATGCCGAACAGCAGGGTAATCAGCCCCAGGTGGCTGACGGTGGAGTGTGCCAGCAGGCCTTTCAGATCGTGCTTGAACATCGCCACGTAAGCGCCAATCAACAACGTGGCCATGCCGGTAAAGCTGACCATGTAGAACCACTGTTCCGTTCCGGCCAGTGCCGGGTACAAACGAGCCATCAGGAAGATGCCTGCTTTTACCATGGTGGCCGAGTGCAGGTAGGCCGATACAGGCGTCGGAGCCTGCATGGCATGGGGCAGCCAGAAGTGGAACGGGAACTGAGCCGACTTGGTGAATGCCCCCAGCAGGATCAGAGTCAGTGCCACCGGGTAAAGGTCGTGTGCCTTGATCTGGTCGCCTGCGGCCAGCACCTGATCGAGTTCAAAACTGCCGACAATGTTACCGATGATCAGGACGCCGGCCAGCAATGCCAGGCCACCGCCACCGGTGATAGCGAGGGCCATACGGGCACCCCGGCGAGCATCCTGTTTGTAGTTCCAGAAACTGATGAGCAGGAACGAGGTGAGACTGGTCAGCTCCCAGAAAATCATCATCAGCAGCAGGTTGCTGGAGAGTACGATACCCAGCATGGAACCCTTGAAGCACAGCAGCAGCGCGTAAAACTTGCCGGCGTTTTCGTAGGGCTTCAGGTAGTAGCGGGCATACAGGATGATCAGCAACCCGATAACCAGAATCAGCAGGGCAAACAGCAGCGACAGGCCATCAAGGCGGAAGCTGAAGGCCAGGCCCAGCGTCGGGAGCCAGTCGGCGTGGTACAGCACGACACCGCCATCGGCCAAGGTCTGCCAATGGGGGAATAATGCGGCAAGTGCGATCAGCGCAGGAACGGAAGACGCAATGGCAATGGCCGTGCGTCCTCCCTGGGCAAACAGGGGCGCGGCTATGGCGCCCAGGAATGGCAGTAAAACAACCAGCGGTAGCGACATCGCAACCTCTTATCGGATCCTTGTTAGTCGTAGAGACAACTATTTATTCGTGTCTTGTCTCCGGCATTCCTGTCACCTGTCAAAGCTTAGTTGAACCGATGAGAGGAATGAGAAGCAGTCAGGCCTGGGCGGGAGGGTCAGGGAAGTACGGTAATCGACCCCTGTGCCGCGCGATGTCTGCGGTAATCGGCGTGCGAGTGGAGTTCTTGCAGCCAGAAGACCTTGAGGTCATGGTTGCTCCGTTCGTGAAACTTGATTGACGATGATACGTGGCCCGTCGTGCTGGTCAAGTCAACTTGCCATTCACCAAGTGTATACTCGGTATAAATTTTTCGTGAGGCAACATCATGAGTTCAACCTACCCACATTTACTGAAACCTCTTGACCTTGGGTTTACCGAACTGAGCAACCGTGTGCTCATGGGCTCCATGCATACCGGATTGGAAGACCGGTTCTGGAATATCCACAAGTTCGCCCGCTACTTTGCCGAGCGCGCCGAGGGCGGTGTAGGTCTCATGGTGACCGGCGGCTACTCGCCCAACATGGCGGGCCAGCTGGCGCCCCTCGCCTCTACCATGAACAACAAGGGAACGGCTCTGTTACACCGACATGTCACCGGCGCTGTGCACGAAGCCGGCGGAAAAATCTGTTTGCAGCTGCTGCATGCCGGTCGCTATGGCTATCATCCGTTCACCGTGTCGGCGTCGGCCACCAAGGCGCCCATCACCCCGTTCAAGGCCCGGGCGCTGTCAGCCCGCGGAGTCGAGAGCCAGATCAAGGACTTTGTCCGCGCCGCCGAGTTGGCCAAATTTGCCGGCTACGACGGTGTCGAGGTGATGGGCTCCGAGGGCTACTTCATCAACCAGTTCCTGTGTGAGCGAACCAACAAGCGGACCGACAAGTGGGGCGGCCCGTACGAAAACCGGATGCGCCTGCCGGTGGAAATCGTTCGTCGTATCCGGGAAGCGGTTGGCCCCGAGTTCATCATCATCTACCGCTTGTCCATGCTGGATCTGGTGGAAGGTGGCCAGACCTGGGATCAGATCGTGACTCTCGGCAAGGCCATTGAGCAGGCCGGTGCGACCATTATCAACACCGGCATTGGCTGGCACGAAGCCCGGGTACCCACCATTGTCACTTCCGTGCCCCGGGGCGGATTCGCGGATGTGACGGCCAAGTTCTATGGCGAAGTGGCGATCCCGGTGTGCACAACCAACCGGATCAACACGCCGGAAAAAGGCGAGGAAATTCTGGCTGCGGGCAAGGCAGACATGGTGTCCATGGCCCGTCCGTTGCTGGCCGACAGCGAATTTGTCCGCAAGGCCGAGCAGGGGCGCGCCGACGAGATCAATACCTGCATCGCGTGTAACCAGGCGTGTCTGGACCACGCGTTCCAGGCCAAGCGGGCCTCTTGCCTGGTGAACCCCCGGGCCTGTCACGAAACCGAGTTGGTGCTGACCGTTGCACCGGTCACCCGAAAGGTGGCTGTGGTCGGCGCCGGGCCGGCGGGGCTTGCCGCCGCCACCACTGCCGCCAAGCGAGGGCACAAGGTCACTCTGTTCGAGGCGGACGATCGCATTGGCGGGCAGTTCAACTACGCCAAGCGGATTCCGGGCAAGGAAGAGTTCTATGAGACCCTGCGCTATTTCCAGCGCCAGATCGAGCTTCTGGACATCGACCTGAAACTGAACACCCGGGTGGACGCCGACAGCCTGACCGCTGCCGGTTTTGACGACGTTATTGTCGCCACCGGCGTTAAGCCCCGGACCCCGGCGATTGAGGGCATCGATCATCCGAAAGTCCTTGGTTATCTGGACGTTCTGCGCCATAACAAACCGGTGGGCAAATCCGTCGCCGTGATCGGTGCCGGCGGTATCGGCTTCGACGTCAGTGAATTTCTGACCCATGATTTCAGTCATCAGCCCGAAGGCGAGCAGATCAGTGTGGCCGCCTGGCAGGCGGAATGGGGTGTGGCGCCCGATTACGAGGGTCCCGGTGGCCTGGCGGAACGTCAACCCACGGAATCACCGCGCAAGATTTACCTGATGCAGCGCAAGGGCGGGAAAGTGGGTGCCGGACTGGGTAAAACCTCGGGTTGGGTGCACCGCAACAGCCTGAAACACCGCGATGTGGAAATGCTGCGGGGCTGCCGCTACGACCGCATCGACGATGAGGGCCTCCACATCACTCTGGTGAACAAGGATGGTCAGGAAACCGACACCCGGATACTGGACGTAGATAACGTGGTGATTTGCGCCGGCCAGGAGCCGTATCGGGAACTTTTCGATCAACTGGAGTCTTCGGGCGTCAAGGCGCATCTGATCGGTGGCGCTGACGTCGCCGAGGAACTGGATGCGAAACGGGCTATCCGCCAGGGAACCGAAGTTGCTGTGAACCTATGACCTTACTGATTGCGTTTGCGATTCTCTCAATCGGGTTCTCGTTCCTCTGCTCCATTCTGGAGGCAGCCCTGCTATCAGTGACGCCCAGCTACGTGGCGTCGCTGAAAAAGGACGACCCGGAACAGTTCGCCCGGATGCGCAAGCTGAAGGACGACGTCGAAGACCCGCTGTCGGCAATCCTTACACTCAACACCGTGGCTCACACGGTGGGGGCAACCGGGGTTGGCGCCCAGGTGGCCGTGGTGTTTGGTGAAGCCTGGCTGGGTGCGGCCTCGGCGGCGATGACCCTGGCCATCCTGATTTTCTCTGAGATTATTCCGAAGACCATCGGCGCCAAGTATTGGCGGGGGCTGGCACCGCATCTGCCCGGCGTTCTCGGGTTTATGATCAAGGCGCTGTTGCCGTTTATCTGGCTGTCCAAGCAGGTTACCCGGCGAATCGGCTCTGGAGAGCCGGAAACGGACATCCGCGGTGAAATCAGTGCCCTGGCGGAAATCGGTCGGGACCAGCAGGCGCTCGACGAAGATGAACGGCGGATCATCCAGAACGTGCTGAGATTTCATGAAATCAAAGTCGATGCTGTGATGACGCCCAGAACGGTGTGCAAATTTATCGAGCCGGGCACGACGGTGGACGAGTTCCGGGAGAAGGTCCGGAATTCGCCGTTTTCCCGGTATCCGGTGATCGATAAAGAGGGGGAGGCGCTGGGTTACCTGCACCGCGCCGATCTTCTCAACCTCGACTCGGATGCCGACCTGCTCGACCATATGCGTCAGATCAAACAGGTCAAGGGCAACACCAACATAGAGTTCTTGTTCTCGGACATGTTGCGCGAGCGGCAGCACTTGGCGGTTGTCTACGACCAGCTGGGGACCTGGCTGGGCATAGTGACGCTGGAGGACATATTAGAGACACTTTTGGGCACCGAAATCATGGACGAAACTGACAATGTCTCTAACCTTCGCCGCTATGCCAAACAGCGATGGAGCCGACGGCTGAGGAAAAGTCTGGCTCCGGGGAACGGTGAAGGCAAAGGTTAGCGGGCGGCCTTTATGGCGTTGAAGATGGCCTCGGCCTCGGCGGCAAGAACCTGACTTCGAAGGTTATTTCCGCTTTCCAGGGCTTTGGCCAGCTGCTTCTGCTTCATGCAATACAGCTTGTTAAGAATATCGGTCTGGTTTGGCCGTGCTGGTGTGTCCATGGTTACCTCCCATTTGAACACCGGTGTCAAAATTCTTTACGAATACCAACGTATTTTGGCCTTTCTAAATTACTGACGCATACGTCGTGCCACTGTTACAGATTTCAGCGGGCAAATCGGGCTCTGTAGGCACCGGGAGCCATCCCGGTGTGTTTCTTGAACAATCGGGAAAACGAGCTGACATCCTCGTACCCGGCTGCATGAATAATGTCTTCAATAGGTTGGCGGGAAGACTCCAGTTGCTGGCGGACATGCTCAATGCGGAGCAGTTGAAGATAGGTGGTGGGGGTGTCTCCGGTGGCAGTCCGGAAACGCCGGAACAGGGATCGCTCACTCAGCCCGCTCTGCTCGGACAAGTCCTTGAGGGAGATCGGCCGGGCGTAGTTAGTGTCCAGCCAGATCTGCAGGTTCAAAATGGTGGGGTCGTTATGATATCGCTTGGTCTGCAGGGCGCTGTAGGGGGCCTGGCTGGTTCTGCCCGCGTCAATCACAAAGGCCTTGGCCAGTTGCCGTGACACTTCTTGTCCGGCGTAGCGTTCCACCAGATAGATGCCCAGGTCCCACCACGCCATGCCGCCGCCGGCACAGGCGACCCGTCCATCCACGGTAACCAGCTTTTCAGGGCGACAGTAAACCCGGGGATACCGTTGCCGGAACTGGTTGCTGAACCCCCAGTGCGTGGTGGCTTCTTTGCCGTCCAGCAGTCCCGCCTCGGCCAGCAGGAAGGCACCGGTGCAGTTGCTGGCCACCAGGGTGTGCTGGCTGTCTTGCCGGCTCAGCCAGCCAATCAGCCCGGGGTTCTGGGCCAGCACGGTGTCAATCAGTGCGCCGATGGTGGGAATAATGACGATGTCGGCATCGCCGTCGGTGTCCCAGCGGCCATCGGCAACCAGGGTTATGCCGTTGATGCAGCGGCACGCCCCACCGGTTTCAGTGAGTAGTCGGGTCTCGAAAAGCGGGGCCGGGGCTTCGTTGTGGATGCGTGCCCAGGACACGCCGGCCAGCCGGAACAGGTCAATGATGCCGGTGATGGCACTTGCCAGGGCACCGTCGAATCCAATTACAGCCACTCGGAGCATAGTGTTTTCCGTTAAATCAGTGGATTAAAGGCAAAGGTGGCGGATTCGACCAATAATATGTCATCAATGCCGGTTTATCATCCTGAGGTGCTGTGACACCCTGTGCAAACGCACACAGGAGACTATGCATGAGTGATACGCTGATTGACCGCCGCGAACTGGCGTTCCAACTATACGAAGTCCTTGATACCGAGAGTCTGACGGGCCGGGAGCGCTTCAGCGAGCACAGCCGCGATACCTTTGATGCGGTGATTGAGACGGCCGACCGCATGGCGCGGGACAAGTTCGCCAGCCACAACAGCGCGGCCGACAAGCAGGAGCCGCAGTTCGTCGAGGGCGCGGTGGAGATGCTGCCGGACGTCAAGGAGGCCTTCGACGCCTACGCCGAGGCTGGTTTTCTCGCCGGACGCTACGATTACGAACTGGGCGGCATGCAGTTGCCGGAATCGGTGATGGCCGCCTGCAACGGGTTTTTTACAGCGGCTAATCCCGGCACCGCTGGCTACCCGTTCCTGACCACCGCCGCGGCCAACCTGATTCGTGTGTTTGGTGATGAGCAGCAAAAGACAACGTTCCTGCCTCACATGCTGTCAGGCCGCTTTACAGGTACCATGGCGCTGACCGAGCCCCATGCCGGCTCTTCGCTGGCGGATATCCGCACTTCTGCCTCGCCCACGGATGACGGCCATTACCTGATCAAAGGCGCGAAGATCTACATCTCTGGCGGCGAGCAATCCCTGACCGAGAACATCGTTCATATGGTGCTGGCCAAGATTAAAGGCGCACCGGCTGGCGTAAGGGGTATTTCTCTGTTCATCGTGCCCAAGTTCCGTGTGGATGAGGATGGCAACAGCACCGAGCGCAACGGGGTCAGTCTGGCGGGCCTGATTCACAAGCTGGGTTACCGGGGCACGACCTCCACCGCACTGAGTTTTGGCGACGACGCACCCTGCCATGGCTATCTGGTGGGTGAGCCTCATCAGGGTCTGAAGTACATGTTCCAGATGATGAATGAAGCCCGTCTGGGTGTGGGCTTCGGCGCTGCGGTCATTGGCTATCGGGGCTACATGCACAGCCTGGAGTACGCGAAAGACCGTTTACAGGGGCGCAAACCGTCAGAGAAGAACCCGGAAGCACCTCAGGTGCCCATCATCGAACACGCCGACGTGCGCCGGATGTTGCTGGCCCAGAAAGCCTACAGCGAAGGGGGGCTGGCGTTGTGCCTGTATGGTGCCCGCCTGATGGACGATCAGCACACCCACCCGGAAGAACAGAAACGGCTTGAGGCCGGTAAGCTGCTGGATCTGCTGACACCGGTGATCAAGGCCTGGCCCTCGGAATACGGTCCGAAAGCAAACGACCTCGCCATACAGGTCTATGGCGGTGCAGGTTACACCCGGGAATATCCGGTCGAACAGTGCTGGCGCGACAATCGCCTGAACCCGATCCACGAAGGCACCAATGGTATCCAGGCACTGGATCTTCTGGGCCGGAAAGTCTGGCAGGATCAGAGCCACGGCCTGCAATTGCTGATGCAGCAGATGCAGATTGATCTGACGGCTGCCAGCACCGAACGCTGTCAGCAGTGGGCGCTGTCGCTGAGTGAAACTCTGCAGAAAGCCGTTCAGGTGACGCAGAGCCTGGGCAAGAGCCTGATGAGCGAGAGCCCTGACCGGGCGCTGGCCAATGCGTCCTGTTACCTGCACCTGTTTGGCCACATTGTGGTGGCCTGGATGTGGCTGCGTCAGGCCAACGTGGCCGAGGCAGCGTTGCCGGGAGCTCAGCCCGGCAGCGAGGAAAATTTCTACCGCGGCAAGCTCCAGGCCGCCCAGTACTTCTTCCACTGGGAGCTGCCCACCGTGGCGCAGGATTTGGTGCTGCTGCGCAACCAGGATGATACCTGCCTGGAGATGAAGGCCGAGTGGTTCTGACCGGCTCACCGTGAACCGAATGCCTGCGTCCATCGCCCCGGTCTGCTGAGGCCGGGGTCTCTCACCGAACAGCTCAGTGGCGCTTGCCGGCCCGTATCAGGCGGCGGGTTTGGCGCAGACTGGCGAAATCACCAATTGTGAACCAGACTTTGCAAGTTCTTGCCTGTAGATGAAGTAAACATACAGCCCAACTGATAACCCAATAAAAGGGATAGCTTCATCATGATTCCATCGAGGAGCGCGCCGCAAACGGTAGTGCCTTGGTCGGCTCTGGATATTCTCAGCGGTTACATCACTTCCGGTCAGCTTGCAGAAATCGTCTATCGTGATACGTCAGGCCAGATCTTTACGGTGCACGACACCATCAAGGATCTATACAGCCGGGCGGGGCACGACTATGTCCTGCTGGGGCGCAACGTTATGGTGGGCATCGACCATATCATTACCCTTGACGGGCAACGCCTCTGTCTTACTTTCCACTAGATAAACAAAGGGTAATACGGCATCTGTTGTGTGTGACGTCTGGTAGCCCTAACCTGTTATGGCAGTAACTTACGGACCAAAGGAGGGAATAGTTATGAATAAACCGATTCTGGCAGCAGTTGCTTTTACGCTGACACTTGGCCTGACAGCGTGTAGCTCCGAGGAAAACGAAGGCGTTGATATGGAGCAGGCGGCCGATAACGTCGAGGACATGGCGGAGGACGCAGCGGACGCAACAGAAGATACCTATGAGGATGCCACCGGGCAAACAGACAGTGCCTGGGAAGAGACCAAAGATGCAGCTTCCGATGCAGCCGAAGAAGTGGGTGAGGCCGCTGAAGATGCCGCTGATGCGGTGAAGGACGAATACAAGGATTTGACCGAGTAATTCCTGCCGCCCGGGCCCGGCACATCCCGCCACGGGATATAAGTGCCGGGCCTGCCCCCCAGACCCCGCTCTGAATTTGTCAGCAAACCGTAACGGCTTCGTCCGCGGATTGTCACGGATTGTCACATAGCCCTCGACACCCTCGAGATCATGCGGTTCCTTGTGGACCCGCGAGGTTGTGAGGTGACGGGTGTGGTGAGCTCAGTGAGTTTTTCTGTTGCCGGCGAATTCCCTGAGCGCAATAAGGGTCAGGGTCAGTGCCGTAATCGGCAGCACGAAATAAAGCATTACTGCGCTGAATCTCGGCAGTGCGTCGTGGTGCGAGGCGGCCAGAATCAGGTAAAGGGTGTAGGCCACGTAGTAGGCCAACAACACCAGACCCTCCTGGCGGCTGATGGTCGCGCCGGTGAAGAAAATCGGCAGGCAGGCGAGGGCGACGGCAATCATCACCGGCAGGTCAAAACCGATGACAGCGGTAGAGACCTCAATGCCGGCGGGTGCGACGATTCCGGCCAGTCCCAGCACGCCCATCAGGTTAAAAATATTGCTGCCCACCACATTGCCCACGGCAATATCTCGCTCCCCGCGGATGGCTGCGATCACCGATGTCACGACCTCAGGCAGGGAGGTGCCGGCGGCGACGATGGTCAATCCGACCACCAGTTCACTCACCCCAAGGTATTGGGCGAAAGCCACCGCGCTCTCCACGAGCCAGCGGGACCCGATGACCAGCAACACCAGGCCACCAACCACCAGACCAAGGTTTTTGGGCCAGTTGACGCTTGTCTGGTGATCGGGCGCCAAATGATCGGAGCCATTCCCCGTGATGCCGGCGGAGGTTTTGCGGCTTTGATAGATCAGGAATCCGATGTAGATGATCAGGCCGGTGACCAGCAAAATCCCATCCATGCGGCTCAGGTTTCCATCCAGCGACAGCAAAAGCACTGCAACTGATAGGGCGATCATCAGCGGTACATCAAGGCGTATGAGCTGTTGGGATACCACCAGCGGCACAATCAGTGCCGACAGACCGAGGATAAAGAGCACGTTGAAGATGTTGCTGCCCACGACATTTCCCATGGCCAGGCTGGCCTGATCGGAGAGGGCGGACTTCACGCTCACGGCAAGCTCGGGGGAGCTGGTGCCGAAGGCGACGACTGTCAGCCCGATGACCAGAGGTGAGATGCCCAGCACCGCCGCCAGACGGGATGCCCCCCGAACCAGGGCTTCCGCCCCGACGATCAGAAACACCAGGCCGATGCAAAACAGGAAAATAGTCATTGTTTGTCGAGATCCTTTTCCTCAGGGCCGGAAACGGGGTGAATCCAGTTTGCAGCCCGGGCGTCCATTTCGGGTTATTCGGCGGGTGGCAGGTTGCCGCCCAGCATGTTTTCAACCACCGCTGCGTTGTAGAAGGTTTCGACGGTCTGGATCTTGTTGCCTCGCACGCGGAACCAGACGGCGAGCCGGACATCACCGATGGGCTCGAAATGGGTTCTGTAATCGAGAATGGCAAACACGTGCTCGCCATCTTCACTCAGTTGTCTGAGCACCAGGTCTTTCTGAATGGCGACCATGCCGAACTGGTAGCCCAGCATGTCGTCACGGCTCAGGAATCGCATGTTCGGCCCGACGTACTCAAAGCCCTCGGTCGCCAGCAACTCCTTGGCTTCGTCCAGGCGCTGGTCATGGATGTCGGCGATGAACTGCGCCACGATGTCTTTCGGTTGCATGGCAGCCCCCAATAGCTTGCAATGGGCGCAAAGGGCCCGAGATTGATGTGGTTCGGGGCTTTGCGCACCCTTCACCTCTATACCAAAAACAGGGTTATGACAAATATCTCGGTGGGATAAGCCGGGGTTGAATCGGACCAGGGTTACCGGGGGGCTGGCCAGATACCCTGTGGTACACTCGGAGCCGTTGCGATACAGCAGAAGAACAGAGAGGTAGCGCCTTGCCTGAACAAGAATACATTCCCGCAAAACCGGATCCAGTGGTTCGCCGTTCCGATCCGGCCCGCAATCTGGCCGTGGTGGTTTACATCCTGCAGGCGCTGCACTTTTTCACCGGCGGTATCACGCCGCTGGTGGGGGTGATCATCAACTACGTGAAACTGGACGATGTGCAGGGCACCTGGGTTGAGAGTCACTTCCGCTGGCAGATCCGAACTTTCTGGATCGGGTTGCTGTGGACGGTCATCGGGGTGCTGACCGTCGCGCTGATCATTGGCTGGTTCATCCTTTTGGGCGTCTCCATCTGGATGATCTATCGCATTGTCAAAGGGGCGCTGGCCCTGAACGATGGCAAGCAGGTCTGATGCCCTTTGGCATCAGACCCAACCGTTCGGCCGTGTCAGGATACTTCCCGCAGCCGGGTGGCACTCACCAGCCCGGCCGCACCCATGAGCCCCAGAACCAGAATAACCGCCACTTCTGAAATTGCCGACAGCGCCGCGGTCAGCGCACCGGTGACCAGCAGCAAAACCCCGATCACCGAATTACTGACCGAGGTATAGTCGGTGCGTTTGTTGCCACCGGCCATATCCACCAAATAGGTTTTGCGGCCCAGCCGAACCCCCGAGTGGGCGATTTGGAGGACAAAGAACGCCGCGGGGTAGAACCAGGCGCCGAGTTCCTGGCTACCAGCAAAGAACGTTGTCGCTGCGACGATCAGGCACACCCCGCTGGCAATGGCGGCACCTCGGATCATGGTTTTCCGGCTGGACGCATCCGCCATCCAGCCCCAGACGCTGGCACTGATGGAACTGGCCAGACTGCTGACCAGCAAAAACACGCCCAGTAGCAGGCTGCCATCTGCTTCCTGCTGCGCCAGGACCACGAAATAGGGCGCAGCCAGGGCCGAGCACAGCAGCAGGGCCCGGGTAATGACAAAATGCCGGAAGGGTGCGTCGTCCCTCAGTAGTGACAGGCTCTTCAGCGCCTCGGCCAGTGCGTTGCCGCCGCCGCTGGTTTCCCCTTCATACTCCTCAACGCCCGCGAACAGAATACCGGCGATGATCCATAGCCCGGCAGCAAGCAAGAGCAGCAGGCTGTAGAACGCAACGCTGGGGTCGCCTTGTCCCCAGAACAGCAGAAAGGTCATGACGACTGTTAATCCGCCGCCCAGTGTGGTGGCCAGGCCGGACAGGCGGCCCCGGCGGGATTTGGGGATGCACTTGCCCTGAACGTCCTTCATCGCCACTGAACAGAAGCCGCGAGCGAGGGAAAAGGCAATCAGGCCTGCGACAATGCCGGCGCCGGCGGCGTAGCCTTCCAGAAACCAGACGCTGGCGGCCATGGCCATGACGCTCAGTGCCTGGCCGAAACTGCCCAGCACCCAAAACCACTTGCGCACCGGTTTGCGACGAACCCAGGCACCGATCACCATCTGGGGCAGCATCGAGCCGGATTCCCGAATGGGCACCAGCCAGGCGACCAGGGCCGGGGCGCCCACCGCGCTCATCAGCCAGGCCAGCACGGTCTTGGGGCTGGTCAGTAAATCACCCAGCTTGGTCAGCACATTGCTGGCCAGAATCAAAAAGAAGTTTTTCGGCACTTCCCGGCAGGCGTCATCGGGAATGTCCTTGCACACCCGGGCGTCTTCTTCGTTGGCAATGAGGCTGTAGAGCTGGTCGAGGGGATCGGCGTTGTGCTTGGTCAAGGCGGGCTTCCTGCAGGTCTTGAGATAAGTCGGTTAGTAAGGGTAACAACCGCGCCGGGCAGTTTGTACCGTCGCGTTGTTTTTCCAGTCTGTTCAGGCGCGAGGGAGGGTGCTAGCCTGAGCCACCCGAATATGCCAGAGCCGGAGCCTCCCATGCTGAGTTACCTGCACGCCTTCCACGCCGGCAATTTTGCCGACGTTCAGAAACACGCCGCCCTGACATTGGTGCTGTCGATGATGCAGGCCAAACCCTCCGGTATCGCCTGCATCGACACCCACGCCGGTAGTGCCGTGTACGACCTGGACAGTGACCGGGCCCGGAAAACCGCCGAAGCAGACAGCGGTGTACGCCGAATTTGGTCGGTCCGCGACCGGCTTCGGTCACCGGACTGGCAACCCATGCTGGAGGTGTTGGCCGACTATAATCCATCCAGCACCGAGCTGAGCCGCTATCCGGGGTCGCCGGCGTGGTTTGCGCATTTCCTGCGCCCTGCCGATACGTTCACGGCTTTCGAGTTGCACCCCGCCGAGGGGGCCCAGCTCAGTGACTGGGCCAGGGCCGAGGGTGTTCGGGTCAGACAGGAGGACGGCCTGAAGGGGCTGTTAAAACAGCTTCCGCCCCGGCAACCGAGGCTACTGGTACTGCTGGACCCCTCCTATGAGATCAAGTCCGATTACCAGGACGTTGCCTCGACGCTGGCGAAAAGCTGGAAGAAGTGCCGGCATGGCGTCTATCTTATCTGGTACCCCATTCTCACCAGCGGCCTTCAACAGGGTCTGTTGGATGCTGTTCAGCAGGGGCCGGTACGCAAGGTACTGCGCAGTGAGGTGCGTCTGCTACAGCCGCCTGAGCGAGGGATGATCGGATCCGGTATGCTGATGATCAATCCACCTTGGGGGCTGTCTGAACGTCTGTCGGTGATGATGGACGAGGTGAGTTCCGCCGATGCGCTTGGCGCCGATCACCAGCTGGAGTGGCTGGTTCCCGAATAGCCAGGCCGTCTGATGATTCAGGAGGCATTTGCTTGACGGAAAAGCCCGATTCATCTTCCGAGACACCCTGCCTGCCTGGCGGCCTGATTCCCATCGATCAGTGGGAGTTTCCGGAATTGTCGGTGCGCCGATCGGTCAAAGATGCCGTGCGCCATATCTCGGTTCAGCTCCGGGGCGGCGTGTCCCGCAACGAACAACCGTTTCAGAGCCTGGACGATCTTCCCGAACTGTCCGAATCCGACCGTAATGCCGTCGCGCCTGACCCGGATTTCTCGGCTCTCGCCGCCACGCTGGCGGATCTGCTCTGGCGCCAGAAAAACGACGTTCCAAATCCGCGCAATGTCTCGTTTCTTGTGGCGCCGCCGTTTTCCGGCGTGCGCGAGGCGCTGGTGCGCTGGTCCTGGCTGGATCTCGATACTGACACAGATGCGTCGGCCGGCTGGGTGATCACGCCACCGAAAAACCTGTTGATGAGCGATGCAGACGCGATCGAGTGGTGGAATGAGCAAGACTTGTCGCGGCCCTGGGTGATCCCGGAGTTGGCGGATTTCTGGCTGCGACACATGCAGGGGCTGGCCCTCGTGCGTGAGCTGTTTCGCCGCATCGCGGCAGACACCGCCGGCCAGGGAGTGGTGGGGTGCTCCAGCTGGTGCTGGCAGTTTTGGGCCAGTTATGCCCCGGACCTGCCGGCTGCGCCCTGTACGCCAGCTCCGCTCAGCGCCAGCTATTTGGGCCATTGGCTGGAATACCTGTCCGGTGATAACGACGAAGAACCAGTGGTCGCCCGGATGGCTGACGATGGACTGTATGTGTTACCAACCCGGGATAAACTCAACGGCAAGAAAATCAAGCACAGCGGGTTCCTGAGTGAGCTGGCTGCCGCATCCCGAGGCAACCATGGCGTGGCGCTGGCGCTGTGGCGAAGCGCCATTCGGGCGGAACCGGAAGAGGGTAATGACGAGTCGGAGGATGACTCTTCAGCAGAAAAGAGCCCATCATCGTGTTGCTGGGTGGTGCCGCTGGACAAGCTGAGCCTGCCGGCGATGCCGAAGAGCAGGGATCGTGCTCTGGGGCTGGTTCTTCATGCACTGTTACTGCACGACGGGCTTGACGAGGATTCGCTGTTCCTTGTTGTCGGGATATCAAAACACGATTTGACACATGCCGTCGCGCTTTTGCAGCGGGCGGACATCATTCGCTACAGCGATGCGGGCAACCGCTGGCACGTCACGGATCTTGGCTACCCCGATATCCGGCGCCATTTGCAGAGCTGGGGCTTTCCGGTAGACGGCTTTTAACGGTGGGCGGTATGGAAAACTTGGAGGTGAAAAAGGTTTTCGCAACGATTACATCCGAGGAATTGCTGGAAGCGTTGCTCGTGGTGTTGATTGCGTCGGTGTTGATTTTTCTGGTACAGAAACTGCTGCCGGCACTGGCGTCCCGGCTCAGTGGCAAGCCCAGGCTGTATTTGCTGGCCTCGGTGCCGTTGCTTCGTCTGCTGATTATCGCCGCCACCATTATTGTTGTGGTGCCGATTCTCGTCGAGCCCTCATTTGAGAACATGGTTGCCATATTCGGGGCGCTGGGGTTGGTTCTGGGCTTTGCGTTCAAGGACTACGTGAACAGTTTGATCGCCGGCATTGTCACCCTGTACGAGATGCCCTATCGGCCCGGGGACTGGATACAGGTTGATGACCATTACGGCGAGGTTCGCTCAATCGGGGCGCGGGCGGCCGAGATTATCACTCCCGACGATTCTGTCGTTCTGGTGCCGCACCTTAAGCTCTGGAATGCGCTGCTGGCCAACGGCAACGATGGCACCGACCGTCTGATGTGCGTGGCCAAGTTTCATCTGGAGCCCAACCACGATGTCGATCAGGTGCTGGAGTTGCTGCGGGACGTGGCCTTCACCAGCCCCTTTACTCGTACCTGGCAGCCGATTGTGGTGGTGGTTGAAAACGAGCCCTGGGGTATGCTCTATCGCCTTAAGGCCTATCCTCTCGAGCCCAAGGAACAGTTCCGCTATGTCAGTGACCTGACCGCCCGGGGTGCCAGGGTGCTGGCGAAGGAAGGCGTGAGGTTCATATCAGCTCCCGTTCTGGCTGGCTGACTCCGGCGTCTGGCTTTCAAAGGTGTTGCCAGTCTGGCTTAACCAGCGGAGCATGTCGGCTCCGAATTCGCCTGCCGAATCCACGTACGCCTGTCGGGCCGGCGCACTGGCTTTGGCAAAAGCGGCGCGCTCTTCCTCTGTGAGCTGGACCACCTTGATCTGCGCAATTTCCAGCATGCGTTCCAGTCGAACCTGATTGAGTTCTTTCTGGATTTGCCATGTGGTCTCGGCCACTTCCTCGAGCGCGGACTCAAGCCACGCTTTCTGGTTCTCCGGAAGGGCGTCGAACCACTCTGGATTGGTTACCACCGATGAAATGAACTGGGCCGGGCGAGCCACCGTCAGGGTGCTCTGCACTTCGTAGAAATTCATTTCCTCGATGGCAAAGATGGGGTTGGTCTGGCCATCGGTCTTGCGCAGCTGGAGGTCGTTGTAGACTTGCGAGAATGGTGTCTGTTTGGGTTCGGCGCCGTACACCCGGAATGACTCAGCCGCCATATCTGAGGTCATGGTTCTGAATCGAATGCCCTGGAAATCGGCCGGTGATCTCAGCGCCTTGTTGGCAGTCCAGGCCATCCAGCCTTCCGGTACGAACGAAAGAAGCTTGAGATTGTGCTTTTCGTAGGGCGGTTCAAACTTGCCCACCAGTTCCGGACTGGTCAGCAATTCGCGGACCGTTTGTTCGTCATCGGGGAACAGGTAGTGGAGATTGAAAATGCCCACTTCCGGAATTTGGTTGGCCAGGTGGCCCGGCGAGGCGAAGGCCAGGTTCACGGATCCGTTACGAACCAGCTCGGTCAGCTGAATGGAGGTGCCCAGCGAACCATAGGGAAACACCTCAAGCTCAACCTTACCGTCGGACAGCGCTTCCACCTGCTCTTTTAGGGCCACGGCATAGGCATGTTGTACACTGCCCTCGATTTCTTCCAGCGCAAACCGCCAGGTCACCGGATACTCCGGCGGTGTCGCTTCCGGGGTCGCCTCAGCGTTCGAGGAGTCCTGGCTTTCGGAACAGCCGGCCAGAATCAGCAACAACGTGGTAAGCAGCGATAAGCAAAGTGCCAGAGGGCGCATGTCCCGGTCTCCGGAGCCAGGGTGAATGAACGGGCGGTAAAATAACATATTAGGGCAGGTTCATGCTGCCTGGAGGTTTTTGGAGCGCGTATGACAAACCAGAAGCAGGCCATGTTGTTCGGGCTGGCCACGGTGCTGTTGTGGTCGACGGTGGCGACGGCATTCAAACTGGCGCTGCGGGATCTGGCGCCGGTCCAGTTGCTGTTGATCGCCTGCGCGTCGTCGGTGTTGGTCCTGGCGGGCATACTGGTTTTTCAGAATCGCTGGCATCTGGTGTTTGAACTCAGGAAACGGCAATACCTGCAGTCGTTTCTGATGGGGCTGATCAATCCCTGCCTGTACTACCTCGTGTTGTTCGCGGCCTTTGATCGTTTGCCCGCCCAGGAGGCCCAGCCGCTGAACTACACCTGGGCACTGGTGCTGACGTACCTGTCAGTGCCTTTTCTGGGGCACAAGCTCCGTCGGGTGGACATACTGGCCGGCCTGGTGTGCTATGCCGGTGTGGTGGTGATTGCCACCCGGGGTGCGGTGACGTCGCTGAGTTTCTCCGACCCGGTTGGCGTCAGTCTGGCCCTCGGCAGCACACTGATCTGGGCCTCCTACTGGATTCTGGCTACCCGGGATCAGCGCGATCCGGTGGTCGGTCTGTTTCTGAACTTCCTCTTTGCCTTGCCTGTTATTGCCCTCATCTGTGGTGTTTCCGAGGGTGTTCAGCTACAGCCATGGCCAGCGGTTGCGGCCGCCGTGTACGTTGGGGCGTTCGAAATGGGAATTGCCTTTGTGCTCTGGTCCTTCGCGATGAAAAAGGCGGAAAACACGTCGAAGGTCAGCAACCTGATTTTCATTTCACCGTTTTTGTCTCTGGTGTTCATCTACCTGATTCTGGGGGAGCAGATCCTCACATCCACCTACGTCGGCCTGGTGATGATTGTGGCCGGGCTCTGGCTTCAGCAACGAAAAGTATCTGCCCAGAAACAGCGACTGGCTCATGAATCCTGAGTGGAGCATTTACATGATCCGCACCGGTAAAGGCACGCTCTATACCGGTATTACCACCGATGTGGCGCGACGGCTGGCGGAACATCAGGGGGGAGGCAATAAAGGCGCCCGTAGCCTCAGAGGCAAGGGACCACTGCGGCTGGTGTTTCAGACCGAGGTGGGCGACCGGAGCCGCGCCTCCCGCCTTGAATGGCATATCAAACAGTGGCCGAAGGCGCGCAAAGAGGCGCTGGTGCGCGGGGACATCAGTTTGCCAGATGGCATTTGATGTGAGCACCGGCGCCTTGCAGCGCTTCGGTGGCACGGGTCAGCTGGCCGGCGTGAATCTGGAACACGTGCCAGAGGCTATTGAAGATTTCCAGTGTGGTTGGCACATCCTGCCGCTTGGCTTTGTTGGCTAGGCGCTGCGCATCATTGAGCAGGATTTCATCGCTGCCTACCTGGATCAGCAGAGGCGGCAGCCCGCTCAAGTCACCGAAAATGGGCGAGATCAGCGGATTGGTCAGTGGCTCGTTGCCACCATAGTGGCGCGCGTTGCGCTCCAGCCAGCGTGCTTGCAGAACGGGCTCGTTTTCCGGCACGTACATCTGTTGGTGAGTCAGATCCACCAAAGGTGAAAACAAGGTGAGGGACGACGGCAGGGGCACGTTTTGATCCCGCAGTTTCATCGCCAGGGAGATGCTCAACCCCGCGCCGGCGGAGTCCCCCGCAAGGGCAATCTGGTCCGCTTTTACACCGTCATCCAGCAGTGCTTTATAAACCGCTTCGGCATCCTCCAGGGCCGCCGGAAACGGGTGCTCCGGGGCGAGTCGGTAGTCTGGTGCGATTACCTCGCAGCCACTGGTTTTGGCGAGGTGACCGATAATGCCGCGATGGGTGGTGTCGGAGCCAAAGACGAAGCCGCCACCGTGCAGATACACGAGGGTACCTGCTTTACTGCCGCCGCAACTGGCCCGAGTGATTGGCATACCGCCAAGCGTTGCTTCGTGAAAGACGCAGTCTCGTGGCGGGACTGAACTGCGGTAAGCCTGTGCCACCAGTGTGCGCTGCAAGGATAACGGGATAGCCGGGTGGAGCAGGGGGCGCACAAGTCGTGTCATGGTCTGGCGCAGGCCGCTCTCAAGAAGGTGTTGCAACATCTGTGTTCTGTCCTCGCTATACGTTAGGATTGTAGTTAGAGAAGCGAATAAACATTCATGACAGGCGTTTAACTCTACGTGTACTGGAAAACAGATACCATAGAAATTCCGGACTGGGACAGGGGGTCCCTGCTCGAAAGATTAAACCCTTTCGATCCGGACGTGGCGGACACGCTGAGCGCAGAAATGGTCGCTTACTGCCGTTTTTACGGACTGGATCTCTGGGTGGAACATCCGGAAGTCGGTTATCACCAGGGATACGTTGAGGCCGGGCCTCATCAGGTCATGGTGCATTACTACCGGCTGCCGGAATCCTTGCCCAAGCGGGGCACGGTGTTCATCTTTCACGGGTACTTTGATCATGTTGGCCTATACAGCCAGTTGATCGAGCGTTGCCTGGGGGCGGGCCTGGATGTGCTGGCGTATGACCAGCCAGGGCACGGTCTGTCCAGCGGAGCGCAGGCAGCAATCGGCAGCTTCGCTGAATATCAAGACGTGCTGACGCGGGTGATGGAGCAGGTGCAGGACAAGGTGCCCGGGCCGTGGTTTGCCGTCGGACAGAGTACCGGCGGCGCCATCCTGATCGACTACCTGCTGTCCAATTACCACACGGAAGAGACCTCGGCCTTCAAGAAAGTGGTGCTTCTGGCGCCGCTGGTCAGGCCGACGGGGTGGTTGGGCGCCAAAGTGCTGCACAGCGTGATGAAGCCTTTCATCAGCCGATGGCGGCGGGCATTCTCAACCAACAGCGGAAACTCCCGGTTTCTGAAATTTCTGCGGGAACACGATCCGCTTCAGGCCCGTGCGGTTCACGTCGACTGGGTCAGCGCGTTGCGGCTATGGATTCCCAAGATCGAATCAGCGCGGCCGGTCAACTTTCCGGTTACGGTGATTCAGGGCGAGAAGGACCTGACGGTGGATTGGCAGCACAATCTTCGCATCGTCCGGAATAAATTTGCCTCGGTAGAGGAACTGAGAATCCGTGATGGGCGTCATCATCTAGTGAATGAAGCCCAGGATTTACAGTCAACGGTTTTCAATACAATCATCGACACCTTTGTCGGCGAAGCGACCGCCAAGGTCGAAGCGGCAGCGGGTCGGGCATAAACGTTACAGAGGAGAATGCTGTGAAAAAAACGGTTCTTGCGTTTGCGGTTGCAACGATGGGGTTGAGCGGGTGTATGACTTACGACCCCTACACCGGTGAGGAGAAAACCTCCAGCGCGACTACAGGCAGTATTATTGGTGCGTTGGGTGGTGCGGCTATTGGTGCGGCAACTTCCAGCAAGAGCGATCGTGGTAAGGGTGCGCTGATTGGCGCAGCCGGTGGTGCGGCTATTGGTGGCGGTATCGGTTACTACATGGACAAGCAGGAAGCTGAACTGCGTCGCAAGCTGGAAGGCTCGGGTGTTCGCGTAGTGCGTAACGGCGATCAGATCGAACTGATCATGCCGGGTAACATTACCTTCGATCTGAACCAATCTTCTATCAAGCCGTCTTTCGTAGACACGCTGGATTCCGTTGGTCTGGTTCTGCAGGAGTTCGACAAGACCAGCATCCAGATCGCGGGCCACACCGACAGCTCCGGTTCCCAGAGCTACAATCAGCTGCTCAGTGAGCGTCGTGCCTCGTCTGTGCGTGACTTCCTGATGAATCGCGGTATTCAGCCGCAGCGCACCCGCGCTGTAGGCTATGGTGAGCGCTACCCCGTGGCGTCCAATGACACTCCGGCCGGTCGTGAGCAGAACCGTCGGGTGGAGCTGACGCTGGTGCCAATGCAGTAAATTGCGGTAGCTGGCAGTAAGCCGGAAAAAAGGCACCGTGGCTGTGGCCACGGTGCCTTTTCTTTTGGTCGTTACCAGGGCTCTTGGCTAGCTTTTACTGCCGGGCAGCCAGCCCTCGATGCTCTGCTTCAGGCTTTCCAGCTGGCTTTCGCTGGCGCCTTTGAGTTCGTCCAGCTTTGACTTCGCCGAGGAGATCTGGTCCTCCAGCCCCTGGATTTGCTCAGAGAACTCTTTCTGTATTTCCGCTTCGGCTTGTTCGTCCTGGGCCGATGCTTTCTTTTTCTCGGCATCCGCGCGCAGGCTTTCGACTTCTTTGCTCCAGCGCTCTGTCTGGGTTTCAAGTTTCTGTATCAGTGAATCCTTCAAAGACATAGAACCTCCTGTTAGTAAGGCCGCCCGAATTGGGA
Organism: Marinobacter salinisoli; assembly: GCF_017301335.1. Classification (NCBI taxonomy): domain Bacteria; kingdom Pseudomonadati; phylum Pseudomonadota; class Gammaproteobacteria; order Pseudomonadales; family Marinobacteraceae; genus Marinobacter; species Marinobacter salinisoli. The sequence goes on along the minus strand of NZ_CP071247.1, from coordinate 3,480,418 downwards.
TTTAGTGGCCGCCCTAATTAAAGAGTGGGCGCGGGAGTTGACAGATCAAGGTACGGATCGTGAATGTTTTGTAATCGGATTGGCGCCGTCATGGCACATTGCTTTTTCAGGCGATAAAAAAACCGGAGCCAGGGCTCCGGTTTTTCGGCTTGCCGTCAGGGCTCAGAACAGCACCCGGCAACGAATGGTGCCTTTGACATGACGGAGTTTCTCCAGCGCCAGTTCGCTGTACTCCTTGTCGACGTCGATGACGACGTAGCCAACGTTTTCGTTGGTCTGCAGGTACTGGCCGCAGATATTGATGTCGTTTTCGGAGAATACCTGGTTGATCTCTGACATCACGCCCGGCACGTTTTCGTGGATGTGCAACAGGCGGTGCTGGTTCGGGTGAGACGGCAGCGCCACTTCCGGGAAGTTGACGGAGGACACCGAGGTGCCGTTGTCGCTGTACATGGCCAGCTTTTCGGCCACTTCGCGGCCAATGTTTTCCTGCGCTTCGATGGTGGATCCGCCCACGTGCGGCGTCAGGATCACATTATCGAATTCCCGCAGCGGAGAGATGAACTCTTCGTCGTTGGACTTGGGTTCAACCGGGAAGACGTCGATGGCCGCGCCCAGAAGCTTGCCACTGCCCAGGGCATCGGCCAGGGCGTCAATGTCCACCACGGTGCCGCGGGATGCGTTCATCAGAATGGAGCCGGGCTTCATCTGGGCGAACTGTTCGGCTTTGAACATGTACTTGGTGGCCGGCGTTTCCGGCACGTGCAGGCTCACCACGTCAGCAATGTTCAGCAGTTCCTGAAGCGTGCCAACCTGGGTTGCGTTGCCGATCGGCAGCTTGGAAACGACGTCGTAGAAATACACATCCATGCCCAGACCCTCGGCGAGCACGCTGAACTGTGTGCCGATGTTGCCGTAACCGATGATGCCCAGCTTCTTGCCGCGGATCTCGTAGCTGTCCTTGGCGGACTTCAGCCATTCACCACGGTGTGCCTTGGCGTTTTTCTCCGGGATGCCGCGCAGCAGCAGGATGGCCTGCGCCAGAACCAGCTCGGCCACGCTGCGGGTGTTGGAGAAAGGCGCGTTGAACACCGCAATGCCACGGCGGGTGGCGGCCTGCAGGTCCACCTGGTTGGTTCCGATACAGAAGCATCCCACTGCGACGAGTTTGCTCGCAGCATCAAATACTTTTTCAGTCAGCTGGGTGCGGGACCGGATACCAATAAAGTGCGCGTCGGCGACCTTCTCAATCAGATCTTCCTCGGCCAGCGAGTGAGTCAGATACTCAATGTTGGTGTAGCCCGCAGCGTTCAGGGTATCAATGGCAGATTGATGCACGCCTTCCAGCAGCAGAATCCGGATTTTGCTCTTTTCGAGAGACGTATATGACATAGAAATGCTTCCGAACCTTTCGTCACGTGAAACGGCCTGTTACCAGCTTTATGTGAGGGCTGGCTCACAGAACAGGGGCGGTATGATACCATAAACGCAAGTTTTCACAGTGTGCTGACCGGCTTGTTTTAAACGTTTGTATGCAGGCCCGAGGCGCCATGCTAAGAGACTGACGCTCCGATGAATTCTGATCAAGTTATTGCTTCCCTTAAAGAGTTGATGAGTGCCGGCGATGCACCCGGCAAGGTGCTCACCGATCCGGCCGACCTTGAAACCTACGGTAAGGACTGGACCAAGATCTACCCGCCCAAGCCCCTTGCGATCGTGCTTCCCAAAACCACGGAACAGGTTCAGGCACTGGTCAAGTTCGCCAATGAAAACCAGGTGGCCCTGGTGCCTTCCGGTGGTCGTACCGGTCTGAGTGCCGGTGCCGTGGCGGCCAATGGTGAAGTGGTTGTGGCCTTCGACAACATGAATCAGATTCTGGATTTCAACGCCAGTGATCGTATTGTCCGCTGTCAGGCCGGGGTTGTGACCGAGCAATTGCAGAATTTTGCCGAAGAGAATGACCTGTATTACCCGGTAGACTTTGCCTCCGCGGGCTCCAGCCAGCTGGGTGGTAACCTGTCCACGAACGCCGGTGGTATCAAGGTGATCCGTTATGGCATGAGCCGTGACTGGGTGGCGGGCCTGAAGGTGGTTACCGGCAAGGGCGATGTTCTGGATCTGAACAAGGATCTGGAGAAGAACAACACCGGCTACGACCTGCGTCATCTGTTCATCGGCGCGGAAGGTACGCTCGGCTTCATTACGGAGGCCACCATGAAACTGGCCCGTAAGCCGGAGAACCTGACGGTACTGGTGCTGGGGTTGAACGATCTGACCAACACCATGGACGTGCTGCAGACCTTCCAGAAGAAGATTGATCTCACCGCCTACGAGTTCTTCTCTCACCAGGCGATGGGGCACGTGTTGGCGCATGGCCAGGTGCAGGCGCCGTTCGAAACCGAGGCGCCGTATTATGCGCTGCTGGAGTTCGAGGCGGTGTCCGATCAGGTGATGGATGACGCCATGGAGCTGTTCGAACAATGCATGGAGAACGGGTGGGTGCTCGATGGCGTGATCAGCCAGAGCGAAACCCAGGCCCAGAATCTGTGGCAGTTGCGTGAGCGGATTTCCGAGTCCATTGCCCCGCGCACGCCCTACAAAAACGATATTTCGGTCGTGGTGTCCAAGGTGCCTGGCTTCCTGCAGGAAATCGAGGATGTGGTCACCGAGCATTACCCGGACTTCGAGATCATCTGGTTCGGCCACATCGGTGATGGCAATCTGCACCTGAACATCCTCAAGCCGGAAGACATGGCCAACGAGGACTTCTTCGAGAAGTGCCAGCAGGTGAACAAGTGGGTGTTCGAGATCGTCGAGCGTTATCAGGGCAGCGTATCTGCCGAGCATGGCGTCGGCATGACCAAGAAGCCCTACCTGCAATACACCCGCAGCGACTCGGAAATTGCCTACCTGAGGGGAATCAAGCAGGTATTCGACCCGAACGGCATCATGAACCCGGGCAAGATCTTCGACTGATGCAGGATCACATCGTTGTACTGACCGGCGCTGGCATCAGCGCCGAAAGCGGCCTGTCTACCTTCCGTGACAACGGTGGTTTGTGGGAGGAGCACAGTATCTACGATGTGGCCACGCCCGAGGCGTTTGCCCGCAATCCGGAGCTGGTGCTGCGCTTTTACAACGAGCGTCGTCGCCAGCTTCAGTCTGCCCAGCCCAACCGGGCCCACCGGCTGCTCGCGGAACTGGAATCCAGATATCGCGTGTCGGTGATTACCCAGAACGTGGATGATCTTCACGAGCGCGGCGGCTCCAGCCAGGTGATTCATTTGCACGGCGAGCTGACGAAGGCCCGCAGCACCCGCCACTGCGATCTGGTTTACGACATTGGCTATCGGGATATCGAACTTGGCGAAACCTGCGATCGGGGCGCCCAACTGCGCCCGCATATTGTCTGGTTCGGCGAAGAGGTTCCGATGCTGGATAAGGCCGCAGAAGTTGTGCGCACGGCAGACCATCTTCTGATTGTCGGCACATCCCTGCAGGTCTACCCGGCGGCCGGGTTGGTGTACGAGGTGGACCTGTCTGTGCCCATCACTGTCATTGACCCCGGTGAGCCGGCCTCTGTCAGCCGTGCCCGCGTTATCCGCAAAGGTGCGTGTGAAGGGGTCGCGGAGTGGCTTCAGTCACTCTGATTCAGGGCTGACTCGGAGCCGGCTATCCCGAGGCGGCGGTGGCCGGTGCCAGGTATTTTTCCAGATCCGAGCGGAACGCTGCCTGAACGCCCAGCCGTTTCAATATCCAGTAATGCCCCGCGATCATCCGGTCGATGAAGATGCTCTCTACCGGTGGCTTGAAATAGTCCAGATACTTGAACACCGTGCTGGTTTTGGCGGCCACGTGGGTGTGCAGGTCGGCTTCGGCAAAATCGTAGGGTTCCGGCTGATCGAAAGGGACTATCAGTATATCGCGCCACATGGCGTAGTAGGCTGCGTCTACCGCCGGCTGGCTTTCGATCCTGGCGCCCAGATCGATCAAGTAGCGATCCAGGGCCTGGTAATCTTCTTCCAGCGCGGAGAGGAGAACATTTCTGTAGGCTTCCACGATCTCCGGCTTCAGTTTTTTCACGCAGCCAAAGTCGTACATGATGATGGTGCCATCAGGCCGGTAGGCAAAGTTGCCCGCGTGCGGGTCACCATGGATGCACTGGAATTTGAACAGCTGGTCGGCCATGGTGCTGAAAATGCGGTGGCCGATCAGGTTGATGGTGTCCTGGCTGTAGCGGTCCGGCGTAACTTCATTGATGTGGTCACCTTCGACCAGTTCCAGGGTCAGCACCCGTTTGGTGGAGTGGCTGTCGATCACCGATGGAATCAGCACCCAATCGTCTTTTTCATGGAAGTTCCTGAACAGTTTCAGATTTTTTGCTTCGTTCAGGTAGTCCAGCTCCTCTTTCAGCCGAGTCCGGATCTCGCCGAACAGCTGATCCACGGTTTCCTTGGGCATCTTGAGCAGGCCGCCCAGTTTGAGCGCCATGCGTAGCTGCTTGAGGTCTGAATCACAGGATTCGTCCACGCCCGGGTACTGCACTTTCACAATGACATCGGTGCCATCATGCAGGCGAGCCCGATGCACCTGGCCAATAGACGCAGCGGCGTAGGGTGTCTCCTGCAGGTATTCGAACAATTCTGTTACGGGTTTGCCCAGCTCGGCTTCGATCTGCATCTGTATGATCGCAAACGGCATGGGCGGCGCTTCTTTTTGCAGTCGTTGCAGCGCGTCGGAAAATTCTTTGGGAAGAAAATCCTGAGTCTGTGAGGCGATCTGGCCGACTTTCATCACCGCGCCCTTGAGTTCGCCCAGGGTGTCGGCAATCTGGTCTGCCATCCGGGTGTAGTTCTGGCTGCGGGCGTCTTCGTTGTCTTCCTTCTGGAACATTCTGCGGGCACGTTGGCCTGCATACTGGCCAGCCACCGAGGCGGTCATTCCGGCCAGTTTCAGAAACCGTCCGCTGCGAGATGTAACGGGTTTTTTTGCCATGACAGATGTACGTCTTCCACTGAAAAAGGATTCACCTGTCTTTGACGTTAAACCACTTTGGTTTCAACGAACAGCACATCTTCCAGTTCCAGTGACAGGGTCTGGCCCACCGCCAATGGCCCCACGCCCTTGGGGGTTCCGGTCAGAACGACATCGCCAGGCATCAGCGAAAACTGGCTGCTGATGTGGGCGATCAGAGGCGCGATGGGCACGAGCATGTCCCGGGTGTCGCCGCTTTGTCGCAGGTGCTGGTCAACCTCCATGGTGAACGTGAAGTGGTCTCCGGTAAGCTTCTCTGCCGCCACAAACGGAGACAGAGGACAGGCGCCGTCGAAGCCCTTGGCTCGCTCCCAGGGGTGTCCTTTTTCCTTCAACTGGCTTTGGACATCCCGCAAGGTCAGATCCAGTGCAAGGCCGTAGCCCAGAATCGCTTCTTTCGCCTCACGTTCTGATGCATTGGTCAGGGGGCGGCCAATCAGTACGGCCAGTTCGGTTTCGTAATGAACCTCGCCCTGATTGCGGGGGATAACCAGGGGCCGGGTAATATGCACGGCGGCGGTGGCGGGTTTGATAAACAGGAGTGGTTCGTCGGGAATGGGGTTGTTCAGTTCCCGGGCATGTTCGGCGTAGTTGCGGCCGATGCAGACGATCTTGCCCAGCGGTAAGTGGAGGGGAACTCCATCTTTCCAGTGGTGTTGATAATCGTACATGGCCGCCTCCTGTCAGTTCGGTTTTATTCTCCGTCAAACGAACAGACAGTGTATACCTGCAGACCTTCTTCCTGAAGCTTGCGAGATCCGCCCAGATCGGGCAGATCAATCATCGCCGCCACCTCAACGATTTCGGCGCCGATGCGACGAATCAGTCGGGTCGCTGCCAGCATGGTGCCGCCCGTTGCGATCAGGTCGTCGACCAGCACGACTTTGTCACCCGCTTTGAAAGCGTCCTTGTGCAACTCGACGGACGCCGTGCCGTACTCCAGTTCGTAGTCTTCCACCAGGGTGTCGAACGGTAGCTTGCCCTTTTTCCGAACCAGAACCAGGGAAGCGTTCAGTTCGTAAGCCAGTGCCGAGCCGATGATGAAGCCGCGGGCATCCACCGCGGCCACGGCGTCGATCTTCTGGCCATGGTAGCGGTGTACAAAGGCGTCAATCAGCTTGCGGAACGCGGTTTTATCCTGCAGAACCGTGGTGATGTCGCGAAAGGCAACGCCGGGCTTGGGCCAGTCCGGGACAGTCCGGATGGCTTGTTTGATGCTTTCCGAAAAATAGTCCATGACAGATCCGGTTAACTCACTGGACGAGGTTTATTCCCCGCCCAGGAAAATGAATTTCAATACAAACACGATCGCGATGATCACCACGCTCGGGTTCAGGTCAGACCAGCGACCACTCAGAGCCTTCACAATAGCGTAGGTGATAAACCCGAACGCGATGCCGTTGGCGATGGAGAAGGTCAGCGGCATCATCAGCGCGGTCACCACGGCTGGGGCAGCATCGGTAATGTCTTCCCAATCCACCAGCTTGAGGCCGCCGGTCATCAGCACGGCAACGTAGAGCAGGGCGGGTGCGGTCGCGTAGGCCGGGATGATGCTGGCAATTGGTGACAGCAGCAGACACGCCAGGAACAGCAGAGCCACCACGACTGCTGTCAGACCGGTGCGGCCACCGGCAGAAATACCGGCGGTGGACTCGATATAGCTGGTGGTGGTGGAGGTACCCAGTGCCGCACCGGACATGGTGGCCACGGAGTCTGACATCAGGGCGCGGCCAAGGCGCGGCAGCTTGCCATCCTTGTCCAGCAGGCCACCGCGCTGGGCGGCGCCGATCAGGGTGCCGGAGGTGTCGAACAGGTCAACAAACAGGAAGGCAAAGACAACGCTGATCATGCCCACGTTCAGGGCACCGGCAATGTCCAGTTCCATGAAGGTCGGCGCCAGGCTCGGCGGTGCGGATACGAAACCGTTGTACTCCACCATGCCAAGCATCATGGCAATGCCGGTTACGGCAATGATGCCGATCATGACCGCTCCGGTGATCTGGCGGAATGACAGCGCGCAGATCAAAACGAACCCTCCGAAAAACAGCAGGCTCTCAGCCACTTTGATGTCGCCCAGGCCAACCAGGGTGGCGGGATGATCCACCACAATACCGGCGTTCTTGAGGGCAATCAGCGCCAGGAAGAAACCGATACCGGCGGAGATGCCGAAACGCAGAGACATCGGAATGCTGTTGATGATCCACTCACGGACCTTGAAGATACTCAGCAGGAAGAAGATAACGCCCGACAGGAATACCGCACCCAGGGCCACCTGCCAGCTGTAGCCCATGCTGCCAACCACAGTGAACGAGAAGAATGCGTTCAGGCCCATGCCGGGTGCCAGAGCAATCGGGTAGTTGGCCCAGAGGCCCATGATCAGGGTGCCGATGGCGGCTGCAATACAGGTCGCCACGAACACGGCACCGAAATCCATGCCGGTGGCGGACAGGATGCTCGGGTTGACCACGATGATGTACGCCATGGTCAGGAAGGTGGTGATGCCCGCGATCACTTCTTTACGAATATCGGTACCGTGGGCCTGGAGTTGGAACAGTCGTTCAAGCATGACGGGTGTCTGCCTCTCAGGATTGCTGAAGGTTGGGATTGAACAGTGTGTTTTGGATGGACAAAACGGCTTCGATGAAAAGGCGGTAATCTTACCGGCTGGGGGCTCTCAGGCCAAGGGAGGATTGACCTGAGTTCGTAAAAAAGTGTTCGCTCACTTCAGCAGGTTGGCCGGATGCAGGCCGATGTCGACACATTTAACAGCCTTACCCCGAATACCGATAAAGAGCCGGCCAATGGTCAGCGCGAGGGCGCTGTGCCGGGTGCCATTGGCGGCCAGCGCAAACCCGGCGGCCAGTATATTTCGGCATGCAGTGATCTGGGCGCCAGCCCCCGGCCGTAAACCCTCGCTGGTCCTCTTTTTTCAGCGGTAAGGAGAAAACTATGCCATTGATGCGCCTGGCCTACGCCAGCACCGCCACCTTCGAGGCGGAGCCGGTGAAACGCGGCATCGAACCCCATGTCGCGCGGATTCTGATGGAGTCCCGCCGTAACAACGCCAAAAATCAACTGGTGGGCGGGCTCTATTACGGCGATAACCGGTTCTTTCAGTACCTGGAAGGTGACGAGCGGGCAGTGCTCGAGCTTTATCAGCGTATCAAGGCCGATCCACGGCATCGGGATGTGATTACCCTGATCCAGGAACCGTTGCCCAAACGGACGTTCACCGACTGGTCGATGAAATACGTTCCGTTGTCCGGGGATGTTCAGCAGTTCCTGGAGCGGCATGGTCTGGTGGAATTTCAGCCGGCATCCTTCGATGCTGCCCAGTGTGAAGAGATGGTGGAGCTGATACGTGCGTCCCGGCATGACCAGAAGGTGGTGAATCACGACGAGGCCACCCGGCATCGCCGGCCAGAGTCGCGAGGTATATCTCGCGGCATGATGGCCGGGCTCCTGCTTGCCTCGGCCTGTGTGATCGGTGGGCTTGTTGCCACCGGGGTGAGCCTGTGACCTTCATAAACAGGATTTATCGGGATAGATAAGTCAGCTTCAGTTGCTTCATGGCCAGAGTCGGTTTAGCGTGACCGGCAACAATCAAACGGGAAGTTCACCTTCCCTCCGATAACGCTGCTACAGGAGTTGCCATGAAAGCCATACTCTGCAAGGAACACGGTCCCGCGGAACAGTTGGTCATTGAGGACATCCCCAGCCCGGAGGTGAAAGGGCGCGGCGTTAAAGTGCGGGTAAAGGCCGCCGGACTGAATTTCCCGGACACCCTGATTATCGAGGACAGGTACCAGTTAAAGCCTTCGCTGCCGTTCTCCCCGGGCGGGGAATTGGCAGGTGAAGTGATCGAAGTCGGCGAAAAAGTCACCCGCTTCAAGCCGGGTGACCGTGTGGCAGGCCTGACCGGATACGGCGCCTTTGCCGAGGAAGTGGTAGTGCCCGAGCAGAACCTGCTGCCGGTGCCCGACAGCATGTCTGATGAAAAGGCCGCCGCCTTCATGATGGTGTACGGCACCTCCTACTACGCCCTGAAACAGCGCGCCAATATCCAGCCGGGTGAATCCCTGCTGGTGCTTGGGGCCAGCGGGGGCGTGGGGCTGGCCGCCGTGGAAATTGGCAAGGCCATGGGCGCCAAAGTAATTGCGGCGGCCAGCACCGATGCAAAACTCGCAGTGGCCAAAGAAGCCGGTGCTGATGAGCTGATCAACTACACCGAAGAGCCTCTGAAGGATGCGGTCAAAAAACTGACCCGCAGCAAAGGCGTGGATGTGGTCTACGACCCGGTGGGGGGAGATTTCACCGAACAGGCGTTGCGGGCCATGGGCTGGAACGGTCGCCACCTGGTGGTTGGTTTTGCCGCCGGCGACATTCCCAAGGTGCCCGCCAACCTGACCCTGCTGAAAGGCTGCTCACTGGTGGGCGTATTCTGGGGCAGCTTCACCCAACGCGAGCCGGAAGCCAGTGCCCGCAACATGATGGACCTGATGCAGCTGTTTGCAGAAGGAAAAATCGACCCGAAAATCAGTGAAGTGTTCGAGTTTGAAGACTACGCCCGGGCGCTGAACACATTGACCGAGCGCCGCGCCACCGGAAAAATCGTTTTGCGGGTGGCAAAAGACTGATTGTCCGTTATCTTCGCCAGAGAGCATCCGCCCGCGGTTGTCTGTTAAGCGGGTCGCCTCAGGGCGGGGCATGGCCAATGCCTCCCGCCATTGGTTCAGAAACGCACCTCGCCGGCGTTGATCTGCGCTTCCAGTTCCGGGGTCAGTAAGGTGTACTCACTGCTTCTTGGCAGCCAGACATACACGGAGTCTGCCGGCTGTTCAGTGGAGTACGCCAGCTTCTGTATCTCCACCTTGCGGTATTTGAAGGTGCCGGTTTTTTCGATGGCCGTTGTAACTCTCACGAAGACCGGAATGGCATAGGGCGGCAGGTTGGCCTGCAGATAGCCCAGCAGCTTGTTGATATCGAACGGGTGGCCGTTGCTGCGGGGCACCAGCGTCACCATGCCGGCCTTGCCGTTGGTGGCCGGTATTTCCACGCCGTAGACAATGGCCTCTGCCACCATGCCGGAACCGTCGATGATGTTTTCCACCTCGTTGGTGGAAACGTTTTCCCCTTTCCAGCGGTAGGTGTCGCCCATTCGATCGACGAACTGCAGGTGGCCGCAGCCGATCTCCCGCAGGACATCGCCGGTGTTGAACCAGGCATCGCCTTCCTTGAAGGCACTGCGAAGAATCGATTTTTCGGTGGCGTCCTTTTGAGTGTAACCCTCAAACGACCATTTCTTGGTGATTTCGCCGATCAGCAGGCCGGGCTCGCCCTTGGCGACTTCTTCCATGTGTCCCTTGTTGTTGCGAACCGGATCGCGGGTGCCATCGTGGAACTTGACCAGTTTGTAGGGCGCGGTGGAGAAGCCGACCGTGTTGTCCAGGTTGAGGAAATTGCTGAAGCCGATGTTGCCTTCGCTGGAGGCATAGAGTTCAGACACCGTTTCGATACCGAACCGGTCTTTGAATTCCCGCCAGATGGAAGGGCGTAAACCGTTGCCGACCATCTTTCTCAGACGGTGGTTCTGGTCCTGCTTGCTGGCGGGCTGGTTCAGCAGATAGCGGCAGAGTTCGCCCACGTAACCAAAGGTGGTGGCGTGATAACGCCGGACGTCATCCCAGAACGCACTGGCCGAAAACTTCCGGCGTATGGCGATGGCGGAGCCACCTGCCAGTACCGACCCCCAGCACACCAGCAAGGCCGTTCCGTGATACAGGGGCAGGGTGCAGTACAGAACATCCTCGGGTTTCATGGCCAGCGACATATGGCCGAAGCCGCCGTAGGCCTTGATGAATTTCCGGTGCGAACCGGGTGCGGCCTTGGGCAGGCCGGTGGTGCCGGAGGTGAACAGGTAAATGGCGGTGTCGCCCATCTTCGGTGGGTCGCTGAGTTCGGGGCGTTTGTTGTTGAAACGGCTCACGGCTTCGGCCAGGTTGGTGTAGCCCTCGGGCGCTGCACCGAAGCTGTTCAGGGTGTTGGCGTCCGCCACGAACAGGAACGGGTGCGAATGCCGGGTCTGGACCGTGCTCTTAACGCCCTCAAACGCGTCGACCAGTTCTTCACCAACGACCACCATCTGCGGGTTGATCAAATTGATGCTGTGTTCGAGCACTTTGCCCCGTTGTGAGGTGTTGAGCATGGCGCAGGCAATGCCGAGCTTTGCCGCACCGGCAACCACGGCCAGCAATTCCGGACGGTTTTCCAGGAATACGGCAATGGCGTCGCCCTTGGTCAGACCCTGGTGCATGAAGTATTGCGCAATCCGATTGGCCCAGTGGTCGAATTCGCGCCAGGTGATGATGGTCTCGTCGAAGAGAATGGCCTGACGATCGCCATAACGTTCGGCGTTGCGCTCGATCAGGGTGCCGAGGGTGAGTTCTTTCTTTTCGTTTTTGACGGCGTAGTAGTAATAACCCCGGGCAATTGAGGGGATGCGACGCAGAACGGCCGGAAGGCTTCGGGCGATGTCCAGGGCGGATACGTGGTTGCTACTCATCATCGGGTCCGTGATAGAGGGTTCTTGTTGTCTGGATGCTGGATCGAAGGAGTAGTTGCGCTAGTCAACGAACAGGTCGGTCATCAGCGGCTTGTCCCCCGGTTGGTATCGGTAGGGTTCAAAGTCGGTTACACCATCGCGCCGAAGTACCTCTTCGTCGATCAGGTTCTGGCCGGTCAGTTCCTCGGCCGAGCGGTTCAGGATGCTGACGGCAGCGTCGGCCATGATGTCGGGCTTTCGGCCCTTGGCCAGCATTTGTGGCCCGCCGGCTTCGAACTCAACGGCGGCGGTGGCGATCAGGGTTTTTGGCCAGAGCGTGTTCACGGCAATGCCGTAGCGCCGGAACTCCTGCGCCATGCCAATGCTCATCATGGTCATGGCGTATTTGGTGCTGGTGTACGGGCCGTAGTGGGCAAACCATTTCGGGTCCAGGTTCAGCGGCGGTGACAGGCTCAGGATGTGTGGCCGCTCTGACGCCTTCAGATGTGGCAGGGCGGCCTGGCTGCAGACCAGCGTGGCCCGGGCATTTACCTGATGCATGAGGTCATAGCGGCTCACCTTGAGCTTTTCCACCCCGGACAGCCGGATCGCTCCGGCATTATTGATCAGTGCATCCAGTCCACCGAAGTATTCGGCGGCTTCGTCTATGCGCTGGCGGACGAGTTTCTCATCACGAACGTCCAGTACCAGAGGCAGGGCCTGCCCGCCGGCGGCGCGAATTTCTTCAGCCACGGTGTGGATGGTGCCCGGTAGTTTCGGGTGTGGTGTGTCGGTCTTGGCTGCGATCACCACGTTGGCACCCTGCCTGGCGCAGGCCAGAGCAATGGCACGGCCGATACCCCGGCTGCCGCCGGTGATGAAGATGGTTTTCTGTTCCAGAGTGGTCATGCGTCGGCTTCCTGTTCGACCGATGTATTGTCGGATATTTCAGCCAGCAACTGGCTGCGCTTTACCTGGTCGCCCTTGCTGACGAGTACTTCCCTGACAGTACCGTCGCGGTCGGCCTTGACGGGATGTTCCATTTTCATGGCTTCCAGTATCAGGACTGTGTCCCCTTGCTGGACCGGTTGGTCGGGCTGGACGAGTATATCGACGATCGCGCCGTCCATACTGGCCTGAATCTTCCCGCTACCCGATCCTGTCCCTCCCGCAGCCGGTTGGTGGGTGATGTCGCGAACCTGCCAGGCCTGCCCATCGAGTTGGAAATATAGGGAATCACCCTCCCGGTGGTATTGGCAGGTCTGACGAACGCCCGTGTCGATGAAGCAGGCCCGGCCATTTTCCAGGCTGGTCACGTTGAGCGAATGCTGGTCTTCGCCCAGGGTCACGTTCAGTCCTGAATCACGTCGGCCGACCAGCAGCTGGAACGGCTGGCCATCGTGTTCAAGTAGAATCGGCGTCATGGTGGCTGGAGCGTTGCTCCAGGAGCGCTGGCCCTGCTCACCGTGGTCGAGCAGGCAGGCGGCAACAGCCATTTCCCGGATGCCCGGTGTCGCTGGCTTCAGAGAGGGATCATCGGCAAATGCCTGCTGAAGAAATGCTGTGGTTGCCTCGCCGGCGCCAAAAGTGTCGTCAGCGATGATCCGGCTGAGGAAGTAGCGGTTGGTGGTCACACCGAACACGGTGGTGTCCTCCAGAGCCCGGACTAGCCGGCGGCGCGCTTCATCTCGGGTCTGGCCCCACGCGATGACCTTGGCCAGCATGGGGTCGTAATGCGGGGTGATGGTATCGCCGCTGCGAACTCCGGAGTCGAAGCGAAGGCCCTCTGCCATGGCGGGTTCGAACGCCAGCAGGGGGCCGGTTTGCGGAGTGAAGCCGTGGGCCGGGTCTTCAGCGTACAGCCGGACTTCGATGGCGTGGCCATTCAGTTCAATCTGATCCTGAGCCAGAGGCAGTGGCTGCCCCTCGGCCACCGTCAGCTGCCACGCCACCAGATCCTGCCCGGTGATCAGTTCGGTAACCGGGTGCTCGACCTGCAAACGGGTGTTCATTTCCAGGAAGTAAAAATTGCGGTCTTTGTCGACCAGAAACTCCACGGTGCCGGCGCCTTCGTAGCCACATGCCTTGGCGGCCTGGACCGCCGCTTCCCCCATGGCGGCCCGAAGTTCCGGGGTGACAAAGGGGGAAGGCGCTTCTTCCACGACTTTCTGATGCCGGCGCTGTACCGAGCAATCCCGTTCACCGAGATAGACGGCGTTGCCATGGCGATCGGCGAACACCTGGATTTCCACATGACGGGGTTCGATCACGGCTTTTTCGAGGATCAGTTCGTCGTCGCCGAATGCCTGTTTGGCTTCGGAGCGGGCACGCTGGATGTTGTCGAGCAGATCAGCTTCAGACGCCACCAGACGCATGCCCCGGCCGCCCCCACCGGCGGACGCCTTGATCATCAGTGGGTAACCAATATCTCCGGCGGCGGCCATCAGTTCATCATCGCTGGCGTTGTTGCCTTCGTAGCCTGGCACCACGGGAACTCCGGCTTCCTGCATGGCGATCTTGGAGCGCCGTTTGCTGCCCATCAGCTCGATGGCGCCCGAGGGCGGCCCAACGAAGGTCAGGCCCCGGGCTTTGCAGGCTTCCGCGAATGCAGAGTTCTCGGACAGGAAGCCGTAGCCCGGGTGCACGCAGTCGACGCCGGTCGTCTTGGCGGCTTCGAGAATAGCCTCGGCATTCAGGTAGGAGGCTGACACCTGGGCCGGCCCAATGCAGACGGCTTCGTCGGCCAGTTCGACATGGAGTGACTTGGCGTCGGCTTCGGAATACACCGCAACGGTTCGGTAGCCCAGTGCCCTGGCGGTGCGGATGACCCGGACGGCGATTTCACCGCGGTTGGCGATCAGGAGTTTTTTTAGCATTGTGTAGTCCCATTCTGAGGAGCCTGTCCACCCACTCGCTCCGCTATCATTCGGAATCGCCTGCCCATGCTGGCGGCCGCTTTTGCATGAAGGCCATGGTGCCTTCCGTGCCTTCACTACCCTTGATGGCTTCGGCAAACTTTTCTGCAGCATCATCCAGTAGGCCGCTCATGGCTTCGTGGCCGACTCGATGCAGCAGTGCTTTGGTCTCTGCCGTGGCGACCGGTGCGCACTGGCGCACCCGTTCAATGGCGTGGCCAAGCATTTCTTCCAAGTCCTGCTCGGAGCTGGCCGCCTGATGGACAATACCCAGCTTGCAGGCTTCGTCGGCATCAATTCGGAGTCCAAGCAGTGCCAGGCGGCGGGCCTGGGTGAGTCCGATTCGTTCCACAACGAAGGGCGCAATCTGTGCGGGAATAATGCCCAACGTGGTTTCCGGCATGCCGAACTTCGCGGTCGGCCCGGCGATGGCGACATCGGACACGCAGGCAAGGCCAAAGCCCCCGCCCATGACGGCGCCCTCGGTAACCGCGATGACCACCTTGGAGGATTCGTTCACCTGCTGGATCATCTGGCCAAAAGCCCGGTTTAGCCGGTAGAAAGGATCGGCTTCGCCCGCGCCAGCTCTCTGGCCCCGGGCACCAGCCATGTCCTTGATGTCGCCACCGGCACAGAAGTGGCCGCCGGCACCACGAATCACCACGGCGCGGATGTGCAGGTCGGATTCAATCTGGGTAAACACCGTGGACAGTTCCGCCACCATCTGCAGGCTCATGGCGTTGCGGACCTCCGGCCGGTTGATTGTGATAATCAGGATTGGCCCCTGTTTCTCCAGCAGCAGTGTTTCGCAATGCGGTAAAGATTCCATCAAAACGACTCCAAGAATGTTGTCGGAGCCCAGCGGGGCGATAGTCAGTTCAGGACCGTTTCGGGCCATGGATGGCCCGGACCGAGCCCTACAAGGACGTACTTGCGGGCGTGTCCTGAACTGACTATCGGGCCGTTGGGCAAACTCCGGGATCAATCAATGAATTAGTCGCGCTTCTTTCCAGGCAGCGTCCCCATCATCTTGCAGATAATCCCCAGCATGATTTCGTCCGCGCCACCACCGATGGAAACCAGCCGGACATCCCGGTAAGCGCGGGACAGCGGGTTATCCCACATGTAGCCCATGCCGCCCCAGTACTGCAGGCAACTATCCGTCACTTCACGGCCCAGCCGGCCTGCCTTGAGCTTGGCCATGGAGGCCAGCTTGGTGACATCCTTGCCTTCAATGTGCAGCTCGCAGGCCTGATAGGTCAGGGCGCGCAGGGCTTCGACTTCGGTTTGCAGTTCGGCCAGGCGGAAGTGGATAACCTGATTGTCGATCAGCGGCTGCCCGAAGGTCTGGCGTTCGCGGCAGTAGGCGATGGTCTGGTTGATGCAGTTTTCCAGCGCCTTGATCACGTTGGCGGCGCCCCACATGCGCTCTTCCTGGAATTGCAGCATCTGCATCATGAAGCCGGTGCCCTCGGCGCCGATGCGGTTGCGCTGGGGCACTCTCACATCATCAAAGAAGATCTGGGCGGTTTCCGAAGAGCGCATCCCCAGCTTGTTCAAGTGTGGGCTGAACGAGATACCGGGGCTACTCATGGGCACCACGATCAGGGACTTGTTCTTGTGGGGCTTGTCGTCGCTGGTGTTGGCCAGCAGGCAGATGAAGTCCGCCTTCGGGCTGTTGGTGATCCACATCTTGGAGCCGTTGATGATGTAGTCGTCACCGTCTTTGCGGGCGGTGGTTTTCATGCCGGCCACATCCGAGCCGGCACCCGTTTCACTGACACCGATACAGCCAACCATCTCCCCGCTGATGGCCGGAGCCAGAAACGTGCGCTTGAGCTCGTCCGATCCAAAGCGCGCAATCGCCGGGGTGCACATGTCGGTTTGCACACCTACCGCCAGAGGCACACCACCGCAGTGCGCCATGCCGAGTTCTTCGGCGACGACCAGGTTGTAGCTGTAATCCAGCCCCATGCCGCCATACTCTTCCGGTTTCTGAATGCCCAGCAGGCCCAGTGCACCGAGTTTTCGGAACAGGTCATGAATCGGGAATTCGCCCGCTTCCTCCCATTCGTCGCAGTGGGGGTTGATTTCTTTTTCGACGAAATCCCGCACGGTTTTCCGGAGGGCGTCGTGTTCGGCGGTGAATTTCACGGTGTTGTTCTCCTTGTCAGAATTCGCCGGATGCGTGCCAAGCGTGGTTAGAGTCGGGCGACCCCAAAGGTATTGGAACGTAACGGGCGAGCGTCGGCTTCGCGGCAGACTGAAAACACCAAAGCCAGAATCCGGCGGGTGTCCCGGGGATCGATGAGTCCGTCGTCCCAGAGTCGGGCGGTGCCATACAGGGCGGTGGAGCCTTCTTCCAGTTTCTTGGCCGTTGCCTGTTCCAGAAATTCCAGGGTTTTCGGGTCTGGCTCAATACCGCTTTTCCGTTGTTTCTCTTCCGCCACGATGCGCATCACCTTGCCGGCCTGGGCGGGGCCCATGACGGCGGTTCGGCTGTTGGGCCAGGCGAAGATGAATCTTGGGTCCAGGCCCCGGCCACACATGGCGTAGTTACCTGCACCATAGGAACCACCGACCACGATTGCGACCTTGGGCACCTGCGCATTTGCTACGGCCTGCAGCATTTTCGAGCCGTGCTTGATGATGCCGTTCTGTTCCGAGTGGGTGCCCACCATGAAGCCGGTGGTGTTATGCAGGAACAGAAGCGGGGTGCCGGCCTGTTCACAGAGTTGGATGAACTGGGCGGCCTTGGCACTGCCGGCCGGCGTAATGGGGCCGTTGTTACCGATGATGCCGATGGAATGGCCTTCAATGCGGATGGTGCCGCACACGGTCTGGTCATCGAACTCGTTCTTGAAGTCCATAAAGCGGGAGCCATCGGCGATGCGCGCCAGGATTTCACGGACGTCGTAAGGTTTCTTGGCGTCGCAAGGAATGACGCCCAGCAGTTGCTCTGCGGGATACAGCGGTTCGTCCCATGGCGCTTCGCGCTGGGGTGGCAGTTGCTCGTTCCAGGGCAGGGCACTCATGATGTTGCGGGCGAGGCGAATGCCGTCGGCATCGTCCTCGGCCAGGTACTCGGCGGTGCCAGCCACCTGAGCGTGCATTTCCGCACCACCGAGCTCCTCATCCGTTGCAATCTCGCCGGTGGCGGCTTTCAGCAAGGGTGGGCCAGCCAGGAACATCTTGGCCTTGCCGCGCACCGTGACCACATAATCCGACAGGCCGGGCTGGTAAGCGCCGCCGGCGGTGGCGTTGCCGTGTACGACGGTGACCTGCGGAATGCCCGCTGCCGACAGGCGGGCCTGATTGGCAAAGCCCCGGGCACCCTGCACAAAGATGTCGGTGGCGTAGTTGAGGTTGGCTCCGCCGCTTTCAGACAGCGATACGATGGGCAGTTTGTTTTCCTTGGCGATCTGCTGCAGACGCAGGGTTTTATCAAGACCGGCCGGGGAAATGGTGCCGCCTTTGATGGCGCTGTTGCTGGCCACGATCAGGCAGCGAATGCCGCTGACGGTGCCGATGCCGGCAATGATGCCGCCGCCGGCCAGGCTGCCGTCCTTGTCGTCGTGCATCTTGTAGCCGGCCAACGAACACAGCTCCAGAAAATCGCTTCCCCGGTCCAGCAGGCGGTTGATCCGATCCCGGGGTAACAGCTTCCCCCGGTTGTTGAATTTTTCCCGGGCGGCTTCCGCCAGGTCCAGCACCTTTTGCTCCACGTCGCGGAACGTCTGGATGTGTGCCTCCATGGCATCGACATTGGCCCGGAACTCATCGGATTGGGGGTTAACGCTGATTTGCAGTGCCTCCATAGTGATCTCCTCAATCCTTACTCAGAACTTTGGGTGTTGTGGCCCGGTGGAAGCCGTTAAAGGGCTCATTGTTCTTGGCTTTCGGTAACGGCCAGACGCGCCCGCCCTGCGAGGCACCGCCATCGATACGCAGGCAGTCGCCGTTAACGAACGCGGCTCCGGGTGAGAGCAGGAAACAGATGGCCGCGCTGACTTCGGATTCGGTACCCATTCGCTTGATGGGAACGTTATCCCCCAGGCTGCGGATCCACTGCTTCATGTGTTCGGGGTAGTTGTCCATGCCGCTGGAGGCAATCCAGCCCGGCGCTACCGCGTTCACGCGCACACCGGAGGCCGCCCATTCCACGGCGGCGGTCTGGGTAAAGTTCACCATGCCGGCCCGCGCTGCGCCGGAGTGGCCCATGCCGGGCATGCCGCCCCACATGTCGGCGACGATATTGACGATGGCTCCGCCCTTTTTCGACAGTGCCTGGGTGTAGGCTTCGCGGGCCATCAGGAAACCGCCGGTCAGATTGGTGCGGACCACGGTTTCCCAGCCTTTCTGATTAATGCCCGCCAGTGGCGCGGGGAACTGGCCGCCGGCGTTGTTCACCAGACCGCTCAGGCTGCCATGTTGGTCGAGGATGGCCTTCATCGTGGCTTTGACCTGTTCTTCTTCCCGGATATCGCACACATGGGCGGAGGCGATGCCGCCGTCTTGTTCAATCTCTGCTTTCACCGTTTCGACCTTTTCCGCCTTCCGGCCCACCAGAGCTACGCGGGCACCCAGTGACGCCAATTCGTGAGCGGTGCAGCGGCCAATACCCGAACCACCGCCGGTCACGATGAAGGTCTGCTCCTTGAACAAACCGGGGTGAAAGATGGATTGGTAACTCATGACTCTTGTCCTTGTTCCATAATGGCGCGGTTAATGGCCACGGGGAATTCCAGCAACTGCTGGGCAAACGCCTTGCCCTGGGGGTCGATGCGCAGGCTGGCCACGCCGCCGCCACCAAGGCTGTGCTGCAGCAGGAAATTGAAGCCGTGAATCCCGGGCATGGCCCAGCGGGTGACCTTGCCGGTTTCGGGGTTCAGGGTGTGGGCCATCCAATTCTTCACCGCATCCTCGGTCAGAGCTGCGGCCAGGTAGGGCAGGTAATCGGGGTGGCGGGCAATGACACCGATGTTGCTGTGATCACCTTTGTCGCCGCTGCGGGCCCAGGCCAGTTTGATCAGTGGAACCGTGGTGTCTGGTTCGGCGGGCGTGGAGGGGTAGGTGGCCATCGGGCTCAGGTCGCTGGTGTTCAGGCCGCCCTCGGTGGCAACAACCACGGGCTGGCTTTCGCCGGCAATGTCCACACGGACACTGACGGTGGATTTCGGCACCAGGCAGGAATACAGGCGGATTTTCGGCCACACCGTGGGGCGGCCGCCGACGATGCCGGTGATACCCGGCGCCATGCCGGTGGCGGCCTGGGCAATTTCCCGGGAGAACAGCACCAGGGCCTCTTTTTTAGGGTGTGCGGTGCTGATTTTCACCACCACTTCCCGGCAGTTTTCGGTTCGAGCGTGGGGGCCATAGGTGGCTTCGGTACCCAACAATTCAATGCTGGTGTCGGAGTAATCGGGCAAGCCGCGGGCTCTGAACATGCCGGAGGTTTTGCTGAGAATGGCTTCTGCCACCGCCTGGGCCTTGGCCTTGGCGTCGAGGCCGGCCAGCAGGAAGGTGACCGTACATTTGAAGCCATCCGGCCAGGTGCCGGACACCTTGTAGGAATCGGTGGGCGGCAGGCCGCGGGCGCCTTCAACGGTTACCTGATCCGGGCCGGATTCGGTCAGTGTGACCTGGGTGAAATCGCAGGTGACATCCGGCAGCAGGTAGGCCCGGGGGTCGCCGATCTCGTACACCAGTTGCTCTGCCACGGTGCCGCGGCTGACCTTGCCGCCGGTGTTGTCAGGTTTGGTGATCACGAACTCGCCGCTGGCGCTGACCTCGGCAATGGGGAAGCCCATGTCCGCATAGCCTTCGGCCACTTCCTGCCAGTCCGTGAAATTACCGCCTGTGGCTTGGGCACCGCATTCCAGCAGATGCCCGGCAAGGCTGCCCTGGGCCAGTTTGTCGTAGTCGTTCCAGCTCCAGCCGAATTCGTGGATCAATGGCGCCAATACCAGGGCGCTGTCAGCCACCCGACCGGTGATCACGATGTCGGCGCCTTGATCCAGTGCCGCCACAAGGCCCGGGGCGCCGAGATAGGCATTCAGGCTGACCATCATTGCTGGCATCGGCTGACCGGTGGACATCTCGGTGATACCGGCGTCGGCCAGTTTTTTCTTCTGCATCAGCAGGTCGTCACCGAGCACCAGGGCGATCTTCAGGTCCACGCCCGCTTCATCACAGAGGGCCTGAAGGGCATCCCGGCAGGCGGTTGGATTTACGCCACCGGCGTTGGCCAGCACGCGAATCCCTTTTGCCTTGATGTCCCCCAGTAGCGGACCCATGACGGTCTGCACGAAATCCCTGGCGTAGCCCTGGGTTGGGTCCTTCATTTTCTGGCCGGCCATAATGGACATGGTGATCTCGGCCAGATAGTCCGCCACCAGATAATCGATATGGCCGTGCTGAACCAGCTGGCGGGCGGCGGTTTCGGTGTCGCCCCAAAAGGCCGCAGAGCAGCCAATGCGGACGGGCTTTTTGGAAGTGATGCGGTTGTCAGACATAGTTGGGCGCCTTTGGGTGTGGGTCGCTCTTGTTAAAGAAAGAGGGAAGTCGCCTGCATTCAATGATGCAAATCAACATACCAAGCAAGCGCTTGGTTTGTAAACATGGAAATGTCAGGTAGAATCGTTGGCCTGATCTGACAGCCGGGAACTTTCCGTGAACCAATCTGACATCCTGAACGCCCTGATAGCCGATAACTTGGTTTCTGACCCGGGCGGAGCCCGCGGGCGCCTGCTCAACGAAGCCGCCCGCCTATTTCGGGACAAAGGCTATGAGCGCACCACGGTTCGGGATCTGGCGGCTGCAGTGGGCATTCAGTCGGGCAGTCTGTTCCACCATTTCCGTACCAAGGAAGAGATCCTCAAGGCGGTGATGGTGGAAACCATCCATCTGAATACCGCGTTGTTACGGGCCGCGGTGGATAAGGCGGATACGGATACCGGCAGGCTGCGGGCGCTCATCCGCGCTGAACTCGAGTCAATCAACGGCCAGACCGGGGAAGCGATGGCGGTGCTGGTGTATGAATGGCGGAGCCTGTCCGAACCTTCTCAGGCCGAGGTGCTGAAGTTGCGAGCCATTTACGAGCAGATTTGGCTGGATGTGCTGGCGTCGCTCAAGGTGGGCGGCCAGCTGACGGCCGATCCGTTCGTGGTGCGCCGGATGCTAACCGGTGCCTTGAGCTGGACCATCACCTGGTATCGGCCCGAAGGCGGGGGGCTCTCGCTCGATGGCTTGACTGATCAGGTCATGGCCATGATGGCGTTTTCGGGCTGATTCGCCACCGCTGCACGTCTGCAGTTGACCCCGTGCCGACGGGCCATTGGCCCGGTTGGCCCCACAGACCTGGCACCAAAGCCATGTCTGTACGCCTGTTTTATCAGCATCCTTTCTTCCGGCTTCCAATCTGAAACAACGGCCAGAGCGCGCTGCGGATCACGGTATCTGGGGTCGGAGCCGTGGTAAAAGAGGGGTGCGCTATCCCGAATAGAACAACAAGGAACGTAGGGCGAATTATGATTGCTTTTCTGACAAGGAATGTCGGCGCCGGGCTGTCTGCGCGCCTCAAGACGCTTACCCTGATTGGCCTGCTTCCGTTGGCAGGCTGCTCCATGGAACCGATCTACAAGACCACGGGTGTGGTGATGTCCGGTTATTCCTGGACCGAAGCCACACCTTACGTCATGCAGATGTCCGACCCGACCATGGCCTGCGCCCTGGGCGAGGGGGTGGATCCGCTTCTTTACTCGTTTTCCGAAGTTGTTGATGCCCCGGACGACAGCGGCTCCCTGCTGATGGCGCTGGCGGCCAACTGTGTTGAGTACCGGGCCTGGGAGGCCGAGCTGGATTACCTGCGTGCCGATTACGCCGGCGATGTGGTTGCAGCCAAGAACGCCCGGGAGATGGCGAAACGCCTGAATGCGGAGTCGGCCGTTCGGCGCCACCGATCGTTTGAAAGGGCCATGGCCGCCTACGACTTCGACCCGGCCGCTGAGCCGCTGGTGTGCCCCGACTTTGATGACGAGCAGGACGAACTGACTTTCCTTCTTGGCTTGCTCAATGGCATGCAGGCGATTGTGAACGATTCCAATTCCGGGGCCCGTGCCGGCATCCCGAGAAACATAGCGCCCCAGGCTGAGCGTGCCGCCACCTGTGTCAATAACGACAAGTGGGCGGGGCTGCCCAGCGCAGTGCGCGCACTGGTATGGCTGCTGCTGCCAGACACCCAGCCAGACTCAGCCACCGATCCCTGGAAGGTTCTGGACAAGAGTTCCGACATGTCCATTCGCGCCGGTATGAGGGCCTCCATGGCGATTGAGGTCGTGGCCGCTGAAACCTTTGGCCGTCCGGACATACTGGAGCAAACCATCGCCGAATTTGCGTCCGCCGATGGGCGAATGAAGGTCTGGGAAGACTACCGTCTGGTGGATGTGGTGGCAGGGACTATTGTTCAGTTTGCGTCCGATAAACACTGGGCGGCCAATTATGGCCACCGCACCCCGCAAGGGGCTTTTGGCAAGTTAAGCCCGGAGAATCCGATGAGTGACATGGAAACCATGGATCTGGACGGACTGCTTTAACGCTCGACTGTTGTAACTACCGGTTGCCGGAAGCGGCCCACAACAATGACAAGCAAAAATGACTGGGAGGTCGTTATGATTCGCAAATCCCTGAGTGCACTTATCCTGGCTGCCATGGCCCCGCTGGCATCGGCCCAGTCGGTGTCCATGTGCGTGTTTGATGTGATCGGTGCCAATGGCGATCTGTATAACATGATCAAGGATTACGCCCTGGAGATGAAAGCCCACGGCGTGGATCTGCAGCTGAAGCCCTACACGGATGAGGGGGTCGCGATCGGGGACTTCAATGCCGGTCAGTGCGATGCGGTTGCCGCCACCGACATTCGCGTGCGCCCTTACAATCAGTTCACCGGCAGCATTGGTGCGGTTGGTGCCTTGCCAACCTACGACGACCTGAAAACCTTGCTGGCCACGCTTGCTCAGCCCAAGGCTGCGCCGCTGATGAAAGCCAATGGTTACGAGGTGCTGGGCATTCTGCCGGTCGGCGCCGGTTACCTGTTCGTGAATGACCGCAGCATTGATACCGCCGGTGAGTTGGCGGGCAAGCGCATCGCGACACTGGATTACCAGGAAGATGCCATCCACATGGTCAACTTCGTGAAAGCCACCGTTGTGCCGTCGGACATCACCAACTTCGCCGGCAAGTTCAACAACGGTTCCGTGGACACCGCTTACGCCCCTGCGTTTGCCTATGAAGCCCTGGAGCTCTACAAGGGCATTGGTGAGAGCGGCGGCATTGTCGATTACCCGCTGGCTCAGGTAACCGTTCAGATGGTTGCCCGGGACGATGTGCTGGCCGATGAGAAGGCCCAGAAGGCCCGTGAAGTCGCCTGGGGTATGTTCCCGCAGGCGATGAAGCTGGTGGCTGGTCAGGAGGCGGCGATTCCGGATCAGAAGTGGGTGCGCATTCCGGCCAAAGATGTTGAAGGCTACCAGGAAATGTTCCGCCAGAATCGCCTGGAAATGCGGGATGGTCTGAACGGTGCGCCCAGTGTTTACCATCCGAAGATGCTGGGTCTGCTGAGTAAGATTCGCTGCGCCAGCAATCCCTCGGCGTCTGAGTGCACGGCGGCCAATCGCGAATAACAGGGCATTCACTCATGAACTGGCGAGCCTTGACCGCACCTGAGGCGAGGGGCCTGTATCCCGTGCACCGGGTACACGGGATCATCCTCCTGCTGCTTCTTCTGTTCACCCTGCTGCTGGGTATGGGGAACTCCCTCCACTCGCGCCTGTTGTGGGTCGGCGAACAGCTCTGGCCGAATTACTACCTGCTCAATCCGGATGCGATAGAACCTTCCTGCCAACTGGACATGGATGTCGGCGCCGAGGTGCGCAAGCGGGTCGATGCTTATCAGCCGGACCCTGATGATCTGTTCAGCTCGCCCCCTAATCCGGAGGCCATCAGGCAGTCACTTGAACGGAATCTCGTTCTCTGCCAGCAGGCATACGTGCTGTATGAGCAGAACCTGAAACTGGCGACGCCGGCATTGGGCGCGTTCAAGACGTTTGAGCAGGGGCTGGCGGACTTTCTGCTCGGCAATATTGAGCTGACCAAATACCTGTTCATCGCCATGTTTGCCATGGCAGCGGCCATCGCCGCGCTGGATGCCGATCACATCGCGTTGCGGTTGCCCCGCAACCGTGCCGAGTGGCGCCTGAGCCAGGGCGGTCAGTTCGTGGTGAACGGATTGATGGTCGTCTCTCTGTACGCCTACCTTGGCAAGCTGACGAACTCGCCCGGGACAGAGCGAACCGAAGACCTGCAAATTGCCTGGGCGGGTGTGTTTGTTTTGTTCATGGCGATCAACGCCGTTCGATTCGTGAATGTTCCCGAGCGAATGAAATCGGGGCAGTTATCCCTATCGTCTGGCCTGGTTCTGCCCCTGTATTGCGGTATGGGGCTTACCGCCATGGGGTACTTCTTTCTGGTGGATGGCTACGCCTCCGGGCTGGCGATTTACTTCGGCATGATGTCCAACCTGTCATCCATGTTCATTAACATCGGCCTGTACGTCCTGGTGGGCATGGTGCTCAAGCAGACCCGTCTGCCGGAACTGCTGCTCAACGTCATCAAGCCCTATCGTTTGCCGGCGCCCATGCTCGCTTCGGTGATTATCTTTGCCACGGCTTTCCCTACCGCGTTTACCGGTGCCTCCGGGATTTTCATCCTGGCAGTGGGGGGAGTGGTGTACGACGAATTACGCCGTTCGGGGGCCGGCCGGCAGTTGTCGCTGGCGACCACCGCCATGTCCGGCAGTCTCGGTGTGGTGCTCAACCCCTGTCTGTTGATTGTCGTGGTCGCTGCCTTGAACAAGGAGGTAACCACAACGGAGATGTACGGCTGGGGCTTCTGGGTATTCCTGATGTCGGCCACGCTGTTCTCGGTGATTGTTTGCAAAACCCAGGGTAACTGGCGACCCCGTCCGGCACCGGGCGCGTTCCGGGCATCGCTGGCGGAATTGCGCCCGCTATTGCCGTATGTTGCGGTCGGGGCGGTGGTTATCTTTGCCATCTGGGGAGTTCTGGGGCTGGGTTTCAATGAATACAGTGCCCCCATGATCCTGCCGCTTGTGATGCTGGCGCTGGTGTTTCTGGATGCCGGAAAAGACAGCCGCAAGGAGGGGGATTCCCGGCTGCAGGCCTTCTGGAACCGAAGCGCGGCCGCAGCCAGTGATTCCGCGGTGCATATTGGCGCCCTGCTGTGCCTGATCGGCTTCTCGATTTGTCTGGGGGGCATTCTGGAGCGGTCCGATGTTGTCCATACGCTCTTTCCGGAAAGCCTGACCAGTCCCTGGGTTGCCATGCTGGTGATCGTCATAATGCTGACCGTTATCGGTATGGTGATGGATCCCTTCGGGGCGGTGATTCTGGTTTCGGCGACTATTGCCCAGCCCGCCATTGGCCTCGGCATCGATCCTTTGCACTTCTGGATCGTGTGTCTGGTTGCGTTTGAGCTGGGCTACCTGAGCCCGCCGGTTGCCCTCAACCACCTTCTCACCCGTCAGGTGGTCGGCGAGAAAGAAGTGCTTGCTGGCGAATGTACCGGCTCCTTCTGGCACCGTTATGAACGTTTGCTGCTTCCGCTCGCGGTGATGGGACCAACGCTCCTGCTGGTGGCGTTTGTGCCCATGTTGTTCTACACCCTTTAGACAGGCCCTTCTTCTGAGCCCGTTCGGCATGCTTGCCAGAACGGGCTCCGTGGCATCTGACCCCTGAACACCGTCGTATCGTTTTAACGCTTTGTAAATCACAGGGTGTGTGCGGGCGTGTATGCTGAGCGAATTCACGGAGTCTAAAAATGTCGCCAACAAAACAGAGGTTTACCTGCGTTTTTACCGTGGCCGTCGGTACCGTGATGCTGCTGTCTGGGTGCGATGGCGGCTCCAGTAGCAGCGAGCGGGAGCCCGGGAATTTCAACACCGCCCTGTCGGGGGTGATTGATATCGAAACCGGTACCCGGGTGGATGCCGACAATGCCGATGCGCTTACCCTGAACAGTGCGCCACGCAGCACGCCCCAGAGCCTGCCTCAGGAGTTTATTCTTTCCGGGTATGTCAGTGTGGCTCAGGGCAACTACCCAACTGCGCCGGACTTTCCAGTCATTACCTACCCCGAAGATGCGCAAGACACCTATACCATGACCTTGTCCGCCGGCCAGGCGGTGGAATTGCAGGCTTTTGCAACTCGGGCCGGGGCATCGAGTGTGCGGCTGACGTTCCTGCAGGATGATGTGGAACTGGCCTCAGATTCAGTGGCTACAGGCTCGACTCTGAGCCTGACCAATTCCGATGACGATGGCACCTTTACCGTTCGGGTCGACGCCCTGGGCGATGCCCCTGTGCTCTACGTCCTGTCCTCCGCGCTGGCTCCGACCGGGCAGGGGCTGACCCTGAGCTGGCCCGACCACGAGGTGATCGAAGGTGAGGCGATCGTGGAGCTTGCCGCCGCCCGGGACTTTGGACAAACCCAGGCGATGAATCGGCGGGCGGACATGCAGCCCGTTGAGGAACTTGCCCCCGGCATGTGGCGGGTTGCTGCGCCGGCCCGCATGAGCAGCCGGGGCGCTCCCGCGGCACAGGCGAGCACTGTCGAATGGGTTAGGTTACTTCGAGAACAGCCGGGAATCGTGTCGGCGGACCCGAACTATAAAATGCAGGCCTTGGCCAGCCCTTTGACGGAACCGCTCTATCCCGACCAGCAGTGGCACTACGGGCTGCTGAATGCACCTACTGCCTGGCAGTTGGCACCCGGTGGCGGCAGGGGTGTCACGGTCGCGGTCATGGATACCGGGCTTTACCGACGCAGCAGCACCAGCTGGCACAGCGACCTGAACGCCAATGTGGTGGCCGGATTTGATTTCGTGTCAGAGCAGCTGGACAACGACGGACAGCCCGGGCCCGACAACAATCCCAGTGACCCTGGCAACAGCATCGGTAACAGCGTATTCCACGGAACTCACGTTGCCGGCACCGTTGCCGCGTTGGCCAACGACTCGGGTGGAACCGGCGTGGCGTTCAATGCCTCGCTGATGCCGGTGCGCGTGCTGGGTGAGGGGGGCGTTGGTTCCTCCGCCGATCTGCTGGCTGCCATACGCTGGGTGAAAGGTCCCGACTCTGGCGGGCCCCGTGCCGACATTGTGAACCTGAGCCTTGGCGGACTGCCCTTTATCCAGACCTTGCAGAATGCCATTGACGAGGCCACCGGTCGCGGCGTGGTGTTCGTTGCTGCGGCAGGCAATTCAGCGACCTCCGCGGAATCCTTCCCGGCGGCGTTTCGCAACGTGTTTGCTGTCAGCGCGGTCGACGGGGCCGGTCAACTGGCTTCCTATTCCAATTTCGGCAGCTGGATCGATCTGGCCGCTCCCGGTGGCGATATCAGCCGGGATGGGAACGCCGATGGCCGTGGCGATGTGGTGGTCAGCGCAAGTGCCAGCGCGATCGAGGGGGTGCCCCGGGAAACCTACATAGGCTTGCAGGGTACGTCGATGGCAGCGCCCCACGTATCGGGTGTGATGGCGCTGATGAAAGGCATCAACGGTTCTCTGAACTTTGACAGTATCAATGCCTTGCTCGCAGCCGGAGATCTGACCGTGCCGACCTGCGACTCAGAGCCGTGTCCAAAAGATAACCGGTTGGGCTGGGGGCTGATGGATGCGGGCAAGGCCGCACTGGCCGCGCAGAGCAACACCATCCCGGAGCTTTTGACCGCGTCTCCTGCCATTGTGGCCCTCTCCAGCGAAGGGGAGCAGTCTGCCACCGTGGTGCTTGAGGCCTTTGGCAGCGACCGACAAAGCGTGGTGATCAATTCAGTCTCCACGCCGCCCGACTGGTTGACCCTGAATGCCGATCTGACCGGAGCCTCCAGCACGCGATTCGAATTGCCCGTGTCGCTCAATCTGGAGGCGCTTGGCACGGATGTGTCCAAGCGCACAACGATCCGGGTGAATTACACCTCCGATCAGGCGCGTTCCCTTGAAATTCCTGTTGTTGGGCGAGTATTGTCCGATCAGAATGCGAAAGACGCCGGGCGGCATTTTGTGCTGCTGGTGGATCCTGAGCCGGAAGGCAACTTCTACCGCACGGTCGCACAGGCAAATGTGGTCGCTGAGAACGGCCAGTACCGGTTCAGCTTCGTCCCGGACGATGGCCAGGAGCCCAGGTTGACGAATGAGGTGCCGCCTGGCAACTATGTGCTGGTGGCGGGGACAGATCTCGACAACGATGCGCTGATCTGCCACGCCGGCGAGGCTTGTGCCGAATACCCGGTATCCGGCTTGCGGGAGGTCATCACCTTGCCAGACGGTGAACCGGTGACCGGCATTCGCATGACCACCAGTTATTCCCGGCCCTCTATTACCCGGGCCCACCCGGAGCTTCTGCCGCGGCCGGGTTTCCGGGGCTACCAACTTTTATCTGTCGAGCCGGCGGATAACCCCACCAAGGCTATTGCTCAACCATGATAAAAAACCGTTCCATTATTGCGCTTGCCTCCGCGCTTACCCTGACAGCCGGTTGCGCTCTGAGTCAGACCGAAACCGATACCGGCGCACCGCTGGCGAGGCAGATCGGACAGTCTTCCCACTGCGGCCTGGCGGCACCCGGCCACCTTATTCTCCGCAGTGTCGACGATGTCGACCGGCTGGAGCAGTTGCCGGCACGGACCTTGTCGCTGGCACCGCTGCGAGAGCTGGATTATGGTCGGGAATACGTTGTCCTCGCTGCGCTGGGGCAAAAGCCGACGGGTGGGTTCAGTGTCATGCTGGCGGATTCTGCCATTGTGGACGGGCGCCTGGACCTGACAGTTAACATCAAGGCGCCCGAACCGGGTGCGGTGGTTCCCCAGATGATGACGACCCCTTGCGCCGTCATCGCCGTTACGGCAGCGGGCTGGGAAGGTTTGCGGCTGGTCCCGGCGGAAAACAACCGTTGATCTTTCCCGTCGAATCCCTAAGCTATGACGCAGTTTTCAGTTCCAATTTGAGAGTCACTCCCAGCTTATGAGCCAACAACAATATAACGCCGACGCTATCGAAGTATTGAGCGGCCTTGATCCGGTTCGCAAACGTCCGGGGATGTACACCGAAACCAGTCGCCCGAACCATCTGGCTCAGGAAGTCATCGACAACAGTGTGGACGAGGCCTTGGCCGGCCACGCCAGCCGTATTGATGTTGTTCTCTACAGCGACGGTTCCCTCAGCGTGGAGGACGACGGCCGCGGCATGCCGGTGGATATGCACAAAGAGGAAGGCCTGCCCGGGGTTGAACTGATCCTCACCCGGCTGCATGCGGGCGGTAAGTTCTCTCAGGGCAATTACAGCTTCTCCGGTGGGCTTCACGGCGTCGGGGTTTCGGTTGTGAACGCGTTATCAAACCACCTGGAAGTGCAGATCAAGCGCGATGGCCAGCTGCACCGCATCACCTTCGCCGATGGCGACAAAGTGTCGGACCTCGAAGTAATCGGCACCGTCGGCAAACGAAACACGGGCACGCGTCTCAAGTTCACGCCGGACCCCAGTTATTTTGACAGCCCGAACTTCTCCGTCAGCCGCCTGCGCCATAACCTGCGGGCGAAGGCTGTGCTTTGCCCCGGGCTTACCGTCACCTTCGTGCAGGAGAAGACCGGGGAAAAGGACGAGTGGCATTACGAAGATGGGCTTCGCGATTACCTGCGCACCGCGTTGGCCGATCTGGAGGCGATTCCGCTGGATCCGTTCACTGGCAGTTTCTCCGGAAATGCCGAAGCGGTGGACTGGGCTATCCAGTGGCTGCCAGAGGGTGGCGAGGCGGTGATGGAAAGCTACGTCAACCTGATTCCGACCGCCCAGGGTGGTACCCACGTTAATGGGTTGCGAACTGGCCTGCTGGAAGCCATGCGGGAATTCTGTGAGTTCCGGAACCTGCTGCCCCGCGGGGTCAAACTGTCACCAGAGGATATCTGGGAGCGGGCGGCGTACGTCTTGTCATTCAAGATGCAGGAGCCCCAGTTCTCTGGTCAGACCAAGGAACGTCTGTCCTCGCGTGAAGCGGCGGCGTTCGTGTCCGGCATCGTCAAAGATGCCTTTAGCCTGTGGCTGAACCAGCACACCGGTGTTGCCGAGGCTCTGGCCGAACTGTTTATCAGCAATGCCCAGCGCCGCCTGCGGGCCAGCAAGAAAGTGGCGCGGAAAAAAGTTACCTCGGGCCCCGCCTTGCCCGGCAAGTTGGCAGATTGCTCGGGAGGCGATACCGCCCGGTCCGAGCTGTTCCTGGTGGAAGGGGATTCTGCCGGCGGTTCGGCCAAGCAGGCCCGCGATCGTGAATTCCAGGCGGTGATGCCGCTGCGGGGCAAGATCCTTAACACCTGGGAGGTTGATCCTTCCGAGGTGCTGGGCTCCCAGGAAGTACACGATATCGCTGTGGCCATCGGTGTCGACCCGGGCTCGGACAAGCTTGACGGTTTGCGCTACAACAAAGTCTGCATCCTGGCCGATGCGGACTCCGATGGCCTGCATATTGCCACGCTGCTGTGCGCCCTGTTCGTCAAACACTTCCGCCCGCTGGTGGCAGCCGGTCACGTGTTCGTTGCCATGCCGCCGCTGTACCGGGTGGACCTGGGCAAGGAAACCTTCTATGCCCTGGATGAACATGAGAAGCAGGGCATTCTGGACCGACTGGCGGCCGAAAAGCGCAAAGGCAAGATCTCGGTGACCCGATTCAAGGGGCTGGGTGAAATGAACCCCCTGCAGTTGCGCGAAACCACCATGGCGCCGGATACCCGTCGTCTGGTGATGCTCACCATCGAAGACGGTGACGATACTGACAGCCGTATGGATATGCTGCTGGGCAAAAAACGGGCTTCCGACCGCCGCTCCTGGCTGGAAACCTACGGCAACATCGCCGACGTTCCTCTTTAATGCGCAACTAAGGGCCCGTTTAACGGGCCCTTACGTGTTTCTCAGGCCGCTGGCCCCATTCTTATTTGATATGCATATAAAGAATATAAAGATTTCAATTTATTCTTTTTAAGTCTTTTCCTTTGCCGCTATCCTGCCGGTTTTGAGTCTGGGATGAACTCGACATGGACTGGCAAGGCTGGTTTGCGCTCTCTTTAGCAGGCGCCGCTCTGATTTTTATGAGCCTCGGGCGAGTGGCGCCGCACATTGTGATGATGGGCATTCTCGTTATCCTGAGTGCCTCGGGCATCATTTCTGCCGAGCAGGCTCTGAGCGGGTTCAGCAACAGCGGCCTGATCACGGTGGTTGCGATGTTCGTGGTGGCTGCCGGCATCCATCACTCCGGTGGTGTCGATTTGCTGGTGAACAAGCTGTTGCGCCATCCGCGTTCCGTGCGCAGCGCCCAGGCCCGGATTGCCCTGCCTGTCACCTTGCTGAGTGGCTTCATGAACAACACTCCGGTTGTTGCCACCATGATTCCGGCGGTTCATGCCTGGTCCCGTAAGATTGGTATTTCCCCCTCCAAGTTGATGATCCCGCTGAGTTATTCGGCCATTCTCGGTGGCACGCTGACGCTGATCGGCACCAGCACCAACCTGGTGGTGAACGGGCAGTATCAGGAGTTGACCGGAGACCCGGGCTTTTCGATTTTTTCTATCACCGCTGTCGGGTTGCCGGTTGCGGTGATCGGTGTCGCGGTTCTGCTACTGGTGATGCCGCGTTTCCTGCCGGATCGCCAGGATCAGCAGAAGTTCGGCTCCATGCGCGAGTTCACCCTTGAAGTCGCCGTTTCCTTTGACGGCCCGTTGGTAGGCCAGACCGTAGGCCAGGCGGGGCTGCGGGAGCTTGAGCAGTTGTATCTGGTGGAGATTGAACGGGATGGCAACGTGGTCACGGCTGTGCCCTCTGAGGAGCGCCTGAGGGGAGGGGATCGGCTGGTCTTCGCAGGCAACACGCAGGCGATCTCGGACCTGATGCGGATCAACGGCATTGTGCCTTCGGTCCACGAGGATGAGCCCAGCCTGAGCCAGGATCGGGCCGAGAGGCGGCTGGTGGAAGCCGTTCTCTCGCCACAATCCGATGTCGTGGGAATGACCATCCGGGATGCCCGCTTCCGCGACCGCTACGGTGCCGTGGTGCTGGCCGTTGCCCGCGGCGGCAGACGGGTCTCCGGTAACCTGGGCAATATTCGCCTGAAACCGGGCGATGTACTGCTCCTGGAGGCGCGTCCGGCGTTTGTCAGCCGGCAGCACTACAACAAGGACTTTTTGCTGATCAACGACCTGGATACCGAACGCCCTCGCCATGATCGGGCGTGGTTGTCGTGGGCGATTCTTCTGGTGCTGGTAGGGCTGGCTGCCTGCGGCGTTGTCAGCATGCTGAACGCTGCGCTGCTGGGCGCGGCACTGATGATTCTCACCGGCTGCTGCTCCGTTGAGCAGGCCCAGAAATCCGTTGATGTGCCGGTGATCTTGACCATCGGGGCGTCGTTCGCCTTGGGCGCCGCGCTCCAGCAGACCGGAGCGGCCGCCTTGCTGGCGACCACCATCCTGGAATTCAGTCAGGGTGAGGTGTTGCTGGCAATTCTACTGGTCTATGTGGCGGTATCGGTGCTGACGGAAATCATCACCAACAACGCAGCGGCGGTGCTGATCATTCCCATCGTGCTCTCGATGACAACCACCATGGGTATTGGCGCCGAGCCGTTTGTGATCGCGGTGATGATGGCGGCATCGGCGAGTTTCGCGACTCCCCTGGGTTATCAGACCAACATGATGGTGTTCGGCCCGGGCGGATATCGTTTTCTGGATTTTGTGCGCGTAGGGTTGCCGATGAATCTGTTCATCGGCGGGGTGACGGTTGCGGTTATTGCGCAGGTTTACGGGCTTACCTTCGGTTGAGTTGAGCCGGTGTCGGATTTGCCAGGATGTCACAGCAAAGCACTTGAAGCGAGCCGTTGTGATGGAAACCCAGTGACAGAGTGACGCACATGTAGGCACCGGTGACGCAGAGGTAGGGTTCTGTTACATGCAGGGTCTCTGGCTCATTCAACGCCTTGCGCAGGTATTGCTGGCGGAACCAGTCGGCACTGCTGGTGCTCTCCAGAGGGCGGAAACGCGGGTCAGCATGTCGATTGCCCCAGTCTGACAGTGCCGTGTCATCGATCTGAATACCCTGATCGTTCACCAGATAGCATCGAGACACCGCCGGATGGCCAAGCAGCGCCCGGCATGCCTCTTTCACGCTCTGGCCGGAGCTGAGCTTGTCGGCGGCGGTACGGAAGTGCTCGCGGAAGAACGTCACCAGTTGGAGGGTCGGGTCCAGGGTCTGCCGGTTGCGGCTCTTGTACTCGTCCAGCAACTCGTCAAAGCCGGCTTGGGAGCGGGACAGCGCTTCCAGATCGGTGCTGGGCTTTCGGAAGAAAAACCCTTGCACGAAGTCAACACCGGCATCGATGGCAATCAGGGCCTGATCCCTGGTTTCCACACCTTCCAGGAGCACCAGGCAACCGGATTGGTGCAGCAGTGACACAATGCCGTTCAGGATCTGCCGTGCCTTGTGGTCCTCGGTCGCCCGGGTCAGTAGGGTGCGGTCAAGTTTGACGATGTCCGGGGACAGGTTCCAGATGCGTTCGAAGTTCGAGTGGCCTGCGCCGAAGTCGTCAATGGCTGTCAGGCAACCGAGCTGTTTGTAGTAGGCAACGGTTTCTCTCAGTTTCTCTGCATCATCCGTCGGCTGCTCGACAATCTCCATCACAATGCGGTGTGACGGTAGTCCGGTTTTCTTCAGTAGTTGCCCGAAAAAGGAATCAGACTGGCTCCCGCTGGTGACCGCCTGCGGGGAGACGTTCAGAAACAGCCAGTTCAGTTCATCCTCGAAGGTGCTGTAGTTACGGATGTGAAGGTAGCGACAGAGTCGGTCCAGCAGGAGGTTCTCTGCAGGTGAGCTGGGCAGCTGGAACAGATGGAGGGGCAGTACCGCAGCGTTGTCGTTATCGAATGCCCGGATCAGGGCTTCGTAACCGACCGTGCGCTTGTGCGAGATGCTGTAAATGGGTTGCAGAGCCGTCCTGATTCAACATGGGGGACAGCAGGTCCAATTCGGGAGCTGTCAGCTTTTCAGTAAGGCTGCGCGACATAGGTTTAGGATCACTGTACAACGACGTCAGGCGCCCGAGCGCCTTGTTTAACGAAGGTCGTGAGCATAACCCGCAAGTTGACAGGCTGACTACACTAAAATGCAGACTGCCAGACTAAATATGTGGTTGCCACAACTTAATGTTGTATCAGGAAACTGTATGTATCCAAGGGGTTAGCGGAAGAAGACTCGGGCGACCTATGGGTCGCCTTGTCGTCAGTTGTTGCTCGGAACAACAACGTCTTCGTCAAATTCCAGTTCCATCGTGACTACCTCTCGGTGTTTACGCCCAGGCAGCGGGCCTCCAATCGATGCCTTAAGTTTATGATTGCTCTAAATTTGAACAATCCGTAAAAGCCGTATGCGACTAAAGGCGTGGCGAGGTTTGCCTTCGGAGATGCTCAAATATTTTGATGTTGGTCAGCAGAACATTTCGATTTCATCAGCAGGAACAGCTAGTTAAGCTATCGTCTTTGATCAGCAAAACGACGAGAACAACCGAAACCACGCAGAGGGATTAGCGTTCGCCATGCAGATTACGAATTCGCCGACAGGCTATGGGCTGGTCTCCGTAGCACTCCACTGGCTGGTGGCTGTTCTGGTGCTGGGCCTGTTCGCGCTCGGCTGGTGGATGGTCGATCTTGACTACTACGACAGTTGGTACAAGACCGGTCCGGACATTCACCGAAGCGTGGGGATCATCCTGTTTGGCCTGATGGTTTTCCGGACCGTTTGGCGCGGCGCCAACAAAAGACCTGCACCGCTTACGAATCACACCCGGTGGGAAGTAGCCGCGGCCCACGGAGTGCACGTGGTACTTTACCTGTTGCTTTTTACTGCCACCGTCAGTGGTTATCTGATTTCCACTGCGGACGGATCGTCGATCCACGTGTTCGACTGGTTTCACGTGCCCTCGGTGACCGGGCAGGTGAAAGGACTGGAGGACATTGCCGGAGATGTCCACTACTGGACGACCTGGGCCATCGTGGTTCTGGCCGGTTTGCACGCCGGCGCCGCCCTCAAGCACCACTTTATTGATCGTGACGCGACGCTGCGTCGTATGCTTGGCCGTCAGAATTAGGCGGTCCAACAGATTGTTTGCATCGAAACACTTGAGCCAGAAAAGGAGATTGCCATGAAGAAATTGCTGCTTGCTTCTGCCGTATCCATGACGCTGATCGGCAGTGCCCAGGCTGACGGCCATGGTGGCACCTACGCGTTTGACGACGAGGGTGCCCACCAGTTTATTACCTTCAAGATTTCCCACCTCGGTTACAGCTGGCTGTACGGGCGCTTCAACGATTTCGATGGCGAGTTCGTTTATGACGAGGGCAATCCGGAGAACAGCTCTGTATCGGTGACCATCGACACGGCCAGTGTCGACTCCAATCATGCCGAGCGCGATAAGCACCTGCGCAGCGAAGATTTCCTGTATGTGGATGATTTTCCCGAGGCCAGCTTTCAAAGCACCCGGATTGAGATGGGAGCCGATGGCGAGGCCGATATTGTCGGTGATCTGACCCTCCGTGGTGTCACCAAAGAAGTGACGCTGGACGCCAAAATGGTCGGTCACGGAGAAGATCCCTGGGGCGGCTATCGCATGGGGTTTGAAGCCCAGACCGAACTGACCCTGAAGGATTTCGGTGTGCCCAAGGATCTGGGGGAGGCCTCTGAAACGGTCGAGATCATTATCTCCGTGGAAGGCATCCGCCAGTAACATCGCGGCATAACCGTTACGATCGGGCCCCGGGGTTGCGTCAAAGGCGCGGCCCCGGGGCTTTTTGCGCTCAGAGCTGCCTGGCCTCAAAGGTGTTGCAGTTATCTATGTTGCCGGTCTCAAAGCCGCGCCGGAACCAGCGGGCGCGCTGTTCCGAGGTGCCATGGGTGAAACTGTCCGGCACCACTTGCCCGCCCGCCTGGCGTTGCAGACGATCATCGCCAATGGCTGTTGCGGCCTGCAGGGCTTCGTCGAGATCGCCAGGCTCCAGGATCTGGCGCTCCCGGTGCGCAATATGCCCCCAGACGCCGGCAAAGCAGTCGGCCTGCAATTCTTGTCTGACCGACAGCGCATTCACTTCTTGCTTGCTGCGTCCCTGTCCCAGCCGCCGGACTTCCTGGCTGATGCCCAGGACCGTTTGCACATGGTGTCCGACCTCGTGGGCGAGGACATAGGCCTGGGCGAAATCGCCGGGTGCTCCGAAACGGCGGGCCAGATCGTCGAAGAAGGTCAGATCAATGTACACCTTTTCGTCCCCGGGGCAGTAAAACGGCCCGACGGCGGCGCTGGCGAAGCCGCAGGCTGATTGCACCTGGCCAGTGAACAGCACGAGGGTGGGTTCACGATAGTCCGCACCGCGTTCTGCAAATATGGCTTTCCAGGTATCCTCGGTGTCGGCAAGCACCACCGAGGTGAAGTCGGCGAGCTCCTGCTCGGCCTCAGTGAATTCCCGCTGGCTTTCTACGGTGGTGGGGCTGCCTCCCCCCAGCAGGAAGGGCAGGATATCGATGCCCAGCA
Source organism: Marinobacter salinisoli (assembly GCF_017301335.1). Lineage (NCBI taxonomy): Bacteria > Pseudomonadati > Pseudomonadota > Gammaproteobacteria > Pseudomonadales > Marinobacteraceae > Marinobacter > Marinobacter salinisoli. The sequence continues at coordinate 3,443,247 of NZ_CP071247.1, read as the reverse complement.
TTTTCCCGCCGAAGATCAGAATGACGCCAACGATGAGTATTGTCCGGCCCATTTTGCTGCGAAAGAGCATGGGCAGAAATCGAAGCAGTACGGCGCTGCCTGCACCGGCGGCGGCATATCGAGAGGTTTGTCCACGCCGGTCTTCCACGTTGTCACTTCGCCTGCCATCTCTCCAGCGCATAGCCATGCCCCCCGGTGTGTCTGCAAAGGTTTGGAGCCGTGGCCCGAAACCGACGGTTTTGATTGTTCACTGAATGCCAGGCGTGTGATCCTGCGATGGGCACGGGAACAGGGTAAAGCCGTGCTGGTTGTAGCTACCTGATGACCCGGGGAATGCCGCGCGATTCCTTGTCCGCACCTGGGTCGGATGCAGTGACGGTGGTGCGGACTCGCTCGCACCTTGGAGTCAAGTATAGACGTCCGCTGCGGGTCTGCCCTGACTGTCAGGGAGGGTCGGAATCATGCGAGTTGAGTTGTTACGGGGGCACGCACGCCCGGGGCCAGGGTGCGCGAGAGTTATTTGTGGGACTGAAGGGATCTGCACAGATGACGTTGACGCCAGAATTGTCCGGCAAAAATCACCAGCCAGATCAGCAGGCCTGCCCACAGGTAAGGTTCGGGCACCTGAAACGAGCCACTGATGGCAAACTCCACCAGGAGCATCAGGGCAACGGCCAGAACTGCGTTCACCATCGCAGTGATCATGGCCTGTCCGCAGGCTTTCAGGTTCGGCTTCATAGTGTTCCGTTGGCTTTTGAGAAGTGAAACGTCTACTGTCGAGCAATAATCAGAATACGGGGCGGGATGGACAGCCTCCATTCGGGGTTTCCGCTATTGGAAGTTGGTGTATCCGAGTCGGCGTCCATATAATGTGGCGCGCCCCGATGCTGGTGAATTTTCCCGGGGTTACGGGTAGCATCGTCGGCAGCATCAATAACAGGTACAAGAGGCAAAAGAGGCATCCATGCCAGAGTTTCAGACTACGGATGAGGGGTTTGAGCGGGTTTCACTTCGGGATTACACGGAAAAAGCCTATCTCGATTATTCCATGTACGTCATCCTTGATCGGGCGTTGCCCAACATCGGGGACGGCCTGAAGCCAGTACAGCGGCGTATCGTGTACGCCATGTCTGAGCTGGGATTGAAATCCACCGCCAAATACAAGAAGTCTGCTCGTACCGTGGGCGACGTGCTGGGTAAATTCCACCCGCACGGCGACAGCGCTTGTTACGAAGCCATGGTGCTGATGGCGCAGCCGTTTTCCTACCGCTATCCCCTGGTTGATGGTCAAGGCAACTGGGGGTCACCCGATGATCCCAAATCCTTCGCTGCCATGCGTTACACCGAGTCCCGGCTGGCGCCGTTTGCAGAAGTGCTGCTGAGCGAACTGGGGCAGGGTACCGTGGACTGGGTGCCCAACTTCGATGGCACGATGGATGAGCCGTCGGTTCTGCCGGCACGGCTTCCGCATGTGTTGCTCAACGGCACCACCGGGATTGCCGTGGGCATGGCGACCGATATTCCGCCACACAACGTGCGGGAAGTGACGTCGGCCTGTATTCGGTTGCTCGACCAGCCAGACGCAACCATCGATGATCTTTGTGAACACATCAAGGGGCCGGATTTTCCAACCCGTGCTGAAATCATTACCCCCCGCAAAGACATCCGCCAGATGTACGAAACCGGCCGGGGCTCACTGCGGATGCGGGCTCGCTGGATCCGGGAGAACGGCGAGATCATCATTACCGATCTCCCGCATCAGGTGTCCGGCGCCCGGGTTCTGGAACAGATCGCCCAGCAGATGCAGACCAAGAAACTGCCGATGGTTGGTGACCTCCGAGATGAGTCGGATCACGAAAACCCAACCCGGCTGGTGATTGCGCCACGCTCCAATCGTGTGGACCTGGAAGGGCTGATGGCACACCTGTTTGCCACCACCGATCTGGAAAAAACCTATCGCGTCAACATCAACGTTATCGGCAACGATGGCCGGCCGGGCGTCAAGGGCCTGGGAGAGGTGCTGACGGAATGGCTGGCGTTCCGGCGAACCACCGTGACACGGCGACTCCAGTACCGGCTGGACAAAGTGTTGTCCCGGTTGCACCTGCTTGAAGGTTTGTTGATCGCTTACCTGAATATCGATGAAGTCATCGAGATCATTCGAACAGAAGACAAACCCAAGGACGAATTGATGTCCCGGTTTGGCTTGTCGGCCGAACAGGCCGAAGCCATTCTGGAATTGAAGTTGCGCCACCTGGCCAAACTCGAAGAAATGAAGATCCGCGGTGAGCAGGATGAACTGTCCGCCGAGCGCGATGAATTGCAGTCTATCCTTGGTTCCGAGGATCGCTTGCGCGAGTTGCTGAAGACGGAGTTGCTGGCCGATGCGGAAACCTATGGCGACGACCGTCGATCACCGATGGTCGAGCGCGAGGAGGCCCGGGCGTTCAGTGAAGAGGATCTGGTCTCCAACGATCCGGTGACGGTGGTGCTGTCCGAGAAGGGCTGGGTGCGCGCGGCCAAGGGCCACGACATTGAACCCGAAGGTTTGAGCTACAAGGCCGGTGACCGTTTTGCTCTGGCCGCCCGTGGCCGGAATAATCAGCCCGCGATCTTTATCGATACCACCGGGCGCGCTTACTCGTTGATGGCCCACAGCCTTCCGTCGGCGCGGGGTCAGGGGGAACCGCTGACCGGGCGCATCAATCCGCCGTCCGGTGCCAGTTTCGCCGGCCTGTTGATGGGGGATGCCAGTCAGAAAACCCTGCTGGTCACCGATGGTGGCTATGGTTTCGTTGCATCGCTCAATGACATGATCAGCAAGAACCGTAACGGCAAGGCGCTGGTGTCGGTGCCCAAGGGCGCCAGCATCATGCCTCCGATTGCGGTGCCTGCTTCGGACAAGCCGCTGTACCTCGCCGCCGTATCGAACGAGGGACGCATGCTGGTATTCCCGCTCAGTGAGCTACCTGAGCTGGCCAAGGGTAAGGGCAACAAGATCATCAGTATTCCGTCAGCCCGGGTCCAGAGCAGGGAAGAGTTCGTGGTGGCCGTCACCGTCTTTACCGAAGACGATCAACTGGAAATCCAGGCCGGCAAGCGCAAGATGGGGCTGCAGTTCAGCGATCTTGAGCACTACCTGGGAGAGCGTGGCCGGCGCGGCCATAAGTTGCCGAGAGGGCTTCAGCGGGTGGACGCTATTGATGTCATTTCCCCAGTGGCACCGGCCCAGCAAGAGGAGACGCCGGAGAGTGAGTGAACTCATACTGATCAACGTGTCCGGGCGCGACCAACCCGGGCTGACCTCGGAAATCACCGGGATCATGGGGCAGTACGATGTCCGAATTCTCGACATCGGCCAGGCGGTGATTCACGACCACCTGACGTGGGGCATCCTGATCGAGATTCCGGATGCGTCCAAATCCTCGCCGGTGATTCGGGACCTGCTGTTCCGTCTGCACGCGCTGGATCTTCAGGTGCATTTTGCGCCGATTACGATTGAGGAATATCAATCCTGGGCTGAGGCGCGTAACCGGGCCTGCTACATCGTTACCTTGCTGTCCCGGGACATCAAGGCGGAGCAGATCGCCCGTGTATCGGCGATCACCGCCCGCCACGGCCTCAATATCGACAACATCACCCGCCTGTCGGCACGTCCGTCCCTGAAGCCATCGGAGAACCGCATTGCCTGTGTCGAGTTTTCCGTACGTGGCCAGCCGGCCGATCTGGAGCAGCTGCGGGCGGATTTTCTGCATATCGCGGGCGAGATGAACGTGGATATCGCGTTCCAGCAAGACTCTATTTTCCGCCGCAATCGCCGGCTGGTGGTGTTCGATATGGACTCGACACTGATTGAAGCTGAAGTGATCGATGAGCTGGCACTGGAGGCCGGGGTGGGCGACCAGGTGGCAGAGATTACTGAGCGGGCCATGCAGGGTGAGCTCGACTTCAGTCAGAGCTTTGCCGAGCGTCTTGCGCTCCTGAAGGGGTTGGATGAGTCTGTGCTGGAGCGGGTTGCGGCTCGCCTGAAGATGACGGAAGGTGCCGAGCACCTGATCAGGAGTCTCAAGGCGCTGGGCTACCGCACGGCGATTCTGTCTGGAGGTTTCACTTACTTTGCCCGGCATCTGCAGGCCAAGCTGGGCATTGATTATGTCTACGCCAATGAGCTGGCAATTGAAAACGGTAAGGTAACCGGGCAGGTTTCCGGCCAGATCGTCGATGGCAAGCGCAAGGCCGAACTGTTGCTGGAAATCGCCGAGAAGGAGCGCATCTCCCGTGCTCAGGTGATTGCCGTCGGGGACGGCGCCAATGATCTTCCCATGCTCAGCCAGGCGGGGCTCGGGGTTGCGTTCCGGGCGAAGCCACTGGTGAAGGAATCGGCTCGCCATGCGATCTCGACGCTTGGGCTGGACGCCATTCTGTATCTGATCGGTTTTCGCGAGAGTGAGACCAATCAAGGGCTCGCGGACGCAGGTAACTGATGTCCGGGCAGCAATAAAAAACGGCGCCTCGAGGCGCCGTTTTTCGTTGGCAGTTGGCTTGGCTTATTGGTCGCCGAAATCGTAGTTCATCTCGGGAACCGGTGCCTGCAGGTAGTAGCCTTGGATGTAGTTCACGCCCGCCTGCCAAAGGGTAGCCAGCACCCCGGCATTCTCGACCAGCGGAATGATGGTCAGCTTGCCGTTGTTCTGCAGCGTTTTGACCATTTCCTTGACCTGTTCCTTGGCCTCGTCGCTCTTCTGGATTTCTTCCGTGAAGGATCCGTCAATCTTCACGTAATCCGCATTAATGTGCTTGAGGGTGTTGAACGGATTGATTGCACCGCCGAATTGGGAAATGGAAATCTTGCAGTGCAGTTCCTGAATGGCTTTGGTGAATTCCTTGGCCTGTTTCAGGTAATTGTTGGCGTCGCCTTCCCGTATCTGGAAAATCAGCGAATCCCCCGGCAGCCTTGCGGCTTTCAGGGCTACGCTGAGCCAGGCAGTGAAGGTCTTGTCCTGCAGGGTTTCCGCCGTGATGTTCAGGAACAGGCGAGTCTCGTGACCCCGTGAGCGGTGGCTGGCCAGCTGTTTGATGGTCTGCAGAATTACCCAGCGGTCAATTTTGATGGCGGTGTCTGCCGGCCCCATCGGCGGCAGGAAGTCATAAGGCGATACTTCCTCGTTGTCCTTGTTCACCATACGGACAAACGCCTCGTAGTGTTCCTCGCCCTCACCACGCAGATTAATGATCGGCTGGAACAGCAACCGGAAACGATTGTCCTCCAGGGCCTTGAGAATGGCTTCGACCGAATTGCTTTCATCCAGGGTTTCGTAGTCGGCCGGGTTGTAGACCAGCACGCCGTTGCCCTGTTCCTTGCCTTCCTGCTTGCGTACATCTGACGAGGCAGTGTGGGCCCGGGCCATCAGCTCCTCGGCCTTCGGCGAGTTCTCGGTGATTGCCGCAACACCGATGCTGACCGTGAACTGGACGGTGCGTCCGTTGATGTCGAACAAGTGGTCTTCCACTGCCTTGCGAACGCGCTCGCTCAGTTCGGCCATGGTTTTCTCATCGCACGGCTGGCTCATGATGGCGAAGGCGTCGTCGCTCAGGCGGGCCAGGGTCGTTCCTTCACCGGCCTGTTCCTTCAGAAGGTTTGCCAGGTCACCCAGCAGCAGATCAGCACCGGATATACCCACCTGACCCTTCAGGCTCATGAAGTTATCCAGCGCAATGTAAGCGAGGGCGCCGGATTCGCTGTTCTTGGCGGCTTTGGCGATGTTTTCGCCGAGCGCGTCCATCAGGAACTGTCGGTTGTACAGGCCGGTCAGCAGATCCTGGCTGCTGATCTGGCGCAACTTTTCTTCCAGTTCAGCGTCGCTGTGCTCCGGCTGAAGTACGATCTGGGTGCAGGCTTCACCGTCGTAGGTGGCGGCCGACACCGACATGGTGACGTTCAATTCGTGATCGTCACTGCGACGCGCGACGCAGTTAAGCGTCATCCCGTCTTCGCCTTGCTCAACGAAGGACTTCATGAATCCTTTGTACTTGTCCTGGCTCTCTGGCGTCAGGGTGTCGAGAACCGGAATGCAGATCAGATCGTCGATGTCGTCATAGCCGAGGAATTCCATGTACGACTGGTTGGCGTAGATGTGCATGCCGTCGTTAATGTAGGCAATGGCATCCTTGGAGCTTTCCAGCAGCAGCTGACAGCGCTGTTCCGCTTCGCGCAGGTGAGACTCCAGCAGTCGGCGGCGGCGACGCTCCTCGAGCGCGGCCAGTTCCCGGTTCACCACAAGAACCAGCAGATCGTTTTGATCTACGGGCACTGTGTCCTGCGCGCCCGCTTTGATGATTTCGACGGTGCGTTCGCGGCTATAGTCGTTGGTGAGCAGCACGAACGGAACATCTTTGTCCATGCGGCGGATCATCGCCAGGGCATCGTCTGCCCTGAACTCCTCGTCGAGGTCCCGGGCAATCAGCAGATCCCACTGACCCGATTTCAGGGTTTCCTCGAGGTCTTCCTCGGAGGTGATGCGATGTGCCCGGGTGGCCTTGCCGGAGTTGCGCAACAGGCTAACGAGCGCTTCGGCATCATTCTGGGAGGGGTCAAGGATTAAAAGATGTACGGTCGCGTTCTTCTTCTGCATTCGTCTGGGCGTCTCGTGGTACACGGTTATCTGAGCCGGCCTTGTGGTCAGGGAAGGGATTTGCTGAGATCCCGGGGTGCGATGGCCGGAGCAGCGGCATCGTTTGGCCGAACTTTTTTCTTACGCTGAATGATGCAGGGGATAGTCGGTAATAACAACCCTAGAAGCCAGGGGTTTTCTGGCCGAACCTAGAGGGACGGCCAGAGCGAGTCGAAATCGTCCTCACTGGCGCTGGGCACGGACGTTTCCGCCATAGTGCGATGGTCAGTATGGTGAAGTTTGAGCTCAAACTGGCTGATGCTGCCGGACGATGCCACCTTGTTGGACAGCACCCCCTCGTCTACCCGGCCATCGTGCAACAGGGAGATTCGACTGCCGGACTGGAATGGCAGTCGTGGCGTTACCAGAGTGGCTGCCTGGTTGATTGCGCTGATTTCGGGCAGCAACAGGCCACGAAGATACTCCGAACTGTTACCGACTTTCTGGATCAGTTTCACGCCGCAGGGCGAGGCGCTGGGCGCCAGTAACTCAATGCCGACCTGAGTACCCTCGTTTTTGACCTGCTGAATCCAGCGCACCATCGCGATGCTCCACGGGTGGGAGTGGTGCTCGCGGACACCGAGGATTTCGCCAGCCTGCAAAACGCTTGGAATGGCGCTTTCCCAGGCAACGCAGTAGCCACCGGGACTGGTGTTGATCAGTGCCGCGAGGTGCGCCCGGGGCCGGTTTTTGTCGCCGCCGGGCGATGGTGAGCTGGTGCCCGCTGAACCCCGGAAGTTGATGGGCGTATCGGCGGCGTGCAGCATGTTCTGGCCGGGTGCGCTGTCGTGGGCATTGGACCAAGGATCGTTCTTCTGTTGGGCGGAGCGGATAAACCGATTACCTTGGTCCTGATCCTCGTTTTCGTTACCGTCGATGAAATCGGCAAACGGCTTCTCGCCAGCAACAAAGTAGTGAGCGGCGGTCAGGCCCACGCAGATTTCCAGCGAACCCTGGCAGGCAATTCGATTGAAATTCCGCTTGGCAACAATGCCCAGAGCCTGGCTGAGGTGTGTCAGCAGGGTGTCGTTAATCCGCGCCGGAACCGGCAGCGGCGATTCCGCATCGAGGTGATTACGGCGATTGTGCAGGGTTTCCGCCACCATGGCTGACAGCCGCTGACTGTCAAAACCGATGCTGTCGTCGCAGGGTGACTGCTCCAGCAGACTCCGGTACATGGGTGGGTTGTCATGCTCAAGGTTGATCACGAACAGGCTGTCTTCACGCACGTCGGTCAGGCATGAAACGTGATCGCTCCAGAGTTCAAACAGCTCGTAAACCTGCAAAAGCTCGTTCTGGCGCAGCTGGTTGGGCCGGGCGCAGCCCAGCAAAAGGATTCGCTTGTAGGCATCCGCCACCGTGCTGGTGCGGCGATGCTGCAGGGTTTCATCCTCCACCTCGATGTTCACCAGCCTGTTTTTGAGTGCGAAGCGGAACAGCCGGTGGCACTCAAGCCAGCTTCGGGTGGGGCTGGGGCAGTACAGCTGATGAGAGCGGACGATCGTGGTGGCCAGTTCTGAAATGGCCCGGTGACAGGCCAGCACCAGATGCTTGCGGTTGCGATCAACGCTGCCGTCATCGAGCAGTTCCAGTACACAGAGTTTGTAGCCGGCGGCCAGATGCAGTTGCAGGGCCTGGGACAGGTTGGCAATTTTGCGCTGTTTCTCGGTCAGTGCCACCGACATGCCGAGGTAGTGTCGCGACAGCTCGTCGCAGACGAACCGGATTTTCTCCCGGATCCGTTCCAGCAGTTGCAGGCGCTGTTGCGGGTGGATGAACAACTGGTTCAATTCGATGATGGCGTGATACAGCTGGCGTGAGGCTTCACCGATATTGGCCAGGGGAAGTTGCCCGGTCCAGTCCCTGAACGCTTTTGGTGTTGGGTCGCAGAAAGACAGTGTCGCCGTCTTTTGCTCCGGGACTCGCAAATCTGGTTTCAGAATCGTGCCTTCCATTTGTTCACGCCACTGTTCGAGATCTTGATATGTATTCAGGGGCAGCCCTGTGCTCCGGGGGATTGTAGGGGTGCCCGTGCCTTTTTCTGAGGCGAATGCGGTGAATACATGTGTTGTTTTGTATCAAACGTTACAGGACTTTAACCAAGCCGACTAGGGACAAAGTGAGAACCGTTCACCACTTAACAATCTTTGACAGTTACGGGGCGAAAACCGGTGTGCAGCGTGTCACAAGTGCAGGTTCAGCGGAGTTTTGCTTTGCTCTCCGGGGACCTCCCGAACGAGCCTGGGCACCAGGAAACCGGGCAGCCGAACGAGCAGTTGCTGAATCAGCGACTGGGCCTGTTCGTCGGGTACATCGAAATGGTGGGCGCCTCGGACCGGGTCAAAGGCGTGCAGGTAGTAAGGCAGCACCCCGGCCGCGAACAGGGCTTCGCTCAGTGATTCGAGGACATCGGCGGTGTCGTTGACACCTCTCAGGATCACGCTTTGGTTCAGTAACGTAACGCCCGCATCGGCCAGCCTGCCCAGCGCCGCGCGTACGTCGGCATCGATCTCGGCCGGATGGTTGATGTGCAATACCATCACCACGGGCACGGGGGGGTTCTTCACCCAGTCGAGCAGGGCATCGCACACTCTCTGGGGGATGACGACAGGCAGCCGGGTATGGAGCCGAAGCCGCTTGATGTGAGGCACCCGGGTGATGGAGTCGGCCCATTCGGCCAGCAATCGGTCGCTGGCCACCAGCGGATCGCCGCCGCTGAGAATGACTTCATTGATTTCGGGGCTGCTGATCAGCGTTTCAATCACCTGGTTCCGGTCGCTGGGGGACAGGCGCTGATCCTCGTAGGGAAAGTGGCGCCGGAAGCAGTAGCGGCAGTTGATGGCGCACTGGCCGGTCACCATCAGCAATGCCCGGCTGCGGTATTTTCGAATCAATCCCGTGGTCTGGATTGCTCCGCTTTCTGCCAGAGGGTCTCGCACGTAGCCATCGGCGGTCTCGGATTCTGCCGTCAGCGGTAACACCTGACGCAGTAGCGGATCGTCCGGATCACCTTTGCGCATGCGGTTCAGGAAAGGCTCCGGTACCCGAACAGGAAACAGTGCATGACCGCTACGGGCGCCGTTCAGCCAACGCTCTGGTGTCAGTTCGAGTCGTTCCAGCAGGGCCTGTGGCGATGTGACGGAGCTGGAAAGTAATTGCTGCCAGGTTCGGGTGTCTTCGGCGCGGTGGGCTTCTATAGCGGTGGGAGTTCGCTGTATCATAGCGACCTTTCATTTAAATACTGCATTCTGTCAGGTGAACATTTCATGGCTTCATATTCTACCAACGAATTCCGCAGTGGTCTTAAGGTTTTGCTCGATGGCGACCCCTGTATCATTCTCGACAACGAATTTGTAAAACCGGGCAAGGGGCAGGCATTCAACCGCGTGAAGCTGCGTAACCTGATGAGTAACCGGGTGTGGGAGCGCACATTCAAGTCTGGCGAATCCCTGGAAGCGGCAGACGTTCTCGAGCAGGACATGGAATACCTCTATACCGATGGCGAATTCTGGCACTTCATGCTGACGGACGGTTCTTTCGAGCAGCATGCCGCCGATGCAAAAGCGGTTGGCGATACCGTCAAGTGGCTCAAGGAGCAGGATGTATACACCGTCACCCTGTATAACGGTGCGCCCCTGTCTGTTGCGCCGCCGAATTTTGTTGAGCTGGAGGTGGTTGATACCGACCCCGGCATGAAAGGTGATACTGCCCAGGGCGGCTCCAAGCCCGCGACCCTGTCCACCGGGGCTGTGGTAAACGTTCCCCTGTTCATCAGCATCGGTGAAGTGCTGAAGGTGGACACTCGTTCCGGTGAGTACGTCAGTCGCGTGAAAAGCAGCTGATCCGCCAATGACGAATCAACCTGTCTGGCAACCCTCTGCCTCGCAGGCTGCATTGGAAAGCCGCGCACAACAGCTGTCGTTTGTGCGCGGCTTTTTTGCGCAGAGGCAGGTGATGGAGGTGGAAACACCGGTGCTGGGCCGGCATGGTGTGACCGACCTGAATCTGGACGGCGTCTACGCTGACGTGTCGGCGGCCGGCATTAGCGGCGGCTGGCTGCAAACCTCGCCTGAATACCACATGAAGCGTCTGCTGGCGGCGGGTTCCGGCAGTATCTTCCAGATTTCGAAAGTTTTTCGCGATGGTGAACGGGGCAGCCGGCATAATCCCGAATTCTCCATGCTGGAATGGTATCGGGTTGGGTTTGACGACGCGGCACTGATGTCGGAAGTGTCTGACCTAGTATGCGGTTGGCTCGGTTGCGCCCGCCCTCGGATCGTTGCCTATCGGGACGCCCTGATCACCTGTGCCCACATTGATCCGTTCGAATCGTCGGATCGTGAACTGCGGCGAAGTTGCGAGCAATGGCTCGAGCCCGAGCAGTTGGCAGGAATGGGGCGGGACGCCTGTCTCGATCTGTTGATGAGCTTCGCTGTGGAACCGCATCTGGGGCGTGACGTGCCGGAGTTTATTGTTGGATATCCAGCGTCCCAGGCGGCTCTTGCCCGGGTCTCCACGCAGGATGGGCATCGGGTGGCGCACCGGTTCGAGCTGTACATCGACGGGCTTGAGTTGTGCAACGGGTACTGGGAGCTGGTGGATGCCAGTGAGCAGCGGCATCGGTTTGAGCACGACAACCAGTTACGGCGCCTGGCCGGGAAGCCCGAAAGGGCCATCGATGAGGCGTTTTTGCAAAGCGTCGAGGCAGGCTTGCCCGAGTGCGCGGGTGTGGCACTCGGGCTGGATCGATTGCTGATGCTGAAACTGGGAACGCGCGATATTTCCGATGTCCTGGCGTTTCCGTTCGAGCGGGCCTAGGCCTGGTTCGGTGCGTTTAGGCCAGGGTGCCGAAGGCTTCGCCTAGCCGGACGGTGGTGCCGGCGGCCAGCTTGTCGTTCCAGCTGACGGCGCCCTTGGGCATCACCATGACCACGGTTGAGCCCAGACGGAAGCGGCCCATCTCCTCGCCTTTTTCAAACCTTCTCGCCTGATCACCTTCGTAGCGGATGGCCGTAAGCTGGCCGTCACCGGGCGCGACAACGCCAGACCAGACCGTTTCCACACTACCCACAATCATAGCGCCGACCAGAACCAGTGCCATCGGGCCTGCCTCGGTATCGAAAATGCACACGACGCGCTCATTGCGGGCGAACAGGTTGGGAACGTTCTCCGCCGTGACCGGATTCACTGAGAACAGCTTGCCCGGAATATAGACCATTTCCCTTAACGTGCCCGCCACCGGCATGTGAATCCGGTGATAGTCCTTCGGGGAGAGGTAAATGGTCGAAAACTCGCCCCCGGCAAACGGTTCGGCGCGGTGTTCATCGCCGCCGAGCAGTTCGGTCAGGCCGAATGATTGACCCTTGGCCTGGAATACCCGGTCACCCGTGACTTGCCCCAGTTGGCTGATGGCGCCATCCACCGGACAGGCCATGGTCTTTTCGCCCTCGGCAATCGGGCGAATACCGGGTTTCAACTCACGGGTAAAGAACGCATTGAAGCTCGGGTAGGCGGTCGGATCGGGTTCCAATGCTTCGCTCATGTTTACCCCGTACCGGCCGATAAACCATTTGATGACCCGGTTCTTGAGCGCCGGGTTGCTGTCATCGTCAGCAAGGCGGCCGGCAAGGCGAGAGACCGCGAGTTGCGGCGTAACGTACTGGCTCAGAACAAACAACTTGTTAAGCATTCATAAAACCCTTTGCGCTCGAGAGCGCGGAAGTTTACCAAAGTCTGGTCCCTGTATAGAAATTGTTTCACGGCCTGACTGTGGTCTCGGAGCCTTGGTATTATCCGAAGCAAAAGCGAGTGGGCGCAGAAGACGCTCGCCATAACAAACTGAGAGGCGTTCATTTTTCCATGTTACTGATCATTGGTGCCGTAGTTGTCTTCGCGAGCGTACTGGGTGGGTATGTTCTGCATGGCGGTAATTTGTTGGTGCTCTGGCAACCAACGGAGATTCTGATCATCTTTGGTGCCGCGGCAGGTTCCTTTGCGATTGCCAATCCGTTGCATACCATCAAGGACGTCTTTCAGGGGGTAATGCGTCAGTTGACCGGCTCGCCCTATAACAAAGCCTATTACATGGATTTGCTCAGCCTGCTGTACGACATTTTCGACAAGTCCCGAAAGCAAGGGGTTATGGCCATTGAAGAGGACATCGACAACCCCGAGGCGAGCCAGATCTTCAGCCGTTATCCGGCGATCATGAAATCCAAGGAATTGCTCGCCTTTATTACCGATTACCTTCGCATCATCAGTTCCGGCAACATGGCCACTCATGAGCTCGAAGGCATGATGGAAAGTGAAATCGATAGCCGGCAGCATGAGCTGGAAGAGCCGGCCCACGCGGTCAACAAGACTGCCGACGCCCTGCCGGGGCTGGGTATTGTGGCCGCGGTTTTGGGTATCGTCATCACCATGAACTTCCTGTCCGAGGGGCCTGAGCGAATCGGCCTGAGCGTCGCGGCTGCGCTGGTCGGTACCTTTCTGGGTATTTTCATGGGGTATGGCTTTATTGGCCCGCTGTCCATCGCCATGGAGCATTCGGCCAAATACGAGCTTAAAGCCTACGAGTGCGTGAAGTCCTCGGTGGTGGCCACGGTTGCCGGCCAGGCGCCGCAGATGGCGATCGAGTTTGGGCGTAAGGCCCTGCCCACGGATAAGCGGCCCGGATTCCAGGAATTGAACGATCACGTTCGATCAAAATAACCCCGACTGCTGACCCGGAGCTGACACGTGGCTGAACAACCAATCATCATCAAGCGCAAGAAGGTCGTGGCCGGGGGGCATCACGGCGGCTCCTGGAAAGTCGCCTTTGCTGACTTCGCTACAGCGATGATGGCGTTCTTCCTGGTGCTCTGGTTGACCGCCACGGCCTCTCCGGAGCAGAAAAAAGCGGTGGAGGGGTATTTTCGGGACCCCGTGGGGTTTACGGACGGCGGATCACCCAACCCGGTGGATCTGGAAGGCAGTGCGTCGGTGGTGAATGAGGCGAGCCAGGATATTCAGTCCAGTCAGATCCAGATCGAAGACGAGGTGGTTGATCAGCTGACGGAAACCCTTGAGCAGCGCCGCATGAAAGAGCTCTTTCAGGAGCTGAAGCAGCGCATTGAAGACAACAAGACACTGCAGGAATTCAAGGATCAGTTGCTGATCGACATCACCGACGAAGGGTTGCGGATTCAGATCGTCGATCGTTCCGGCCGGCCGATGTTTGACAGCGGTCGCGCCGAGCTCAAGTACTACTCCCAGAACATCCTGTTCGAGCTCGCCAAGACTCTGGGTTCGGTGGATAACAAACTGAGCCTGACCGGGCACACCGATGCCACACCCTTCAAGGGCCGTCCGGGGTACACCAACTGGGAGCTGTCGGCCGACCGGGCGAACACGGCTCGCCGGGCTCTGGTGGCCGGCGGGGTGCGCGGAGAGCAGATTGCCAGGGTGGTGGGCTTGAGTGACTCGGTCCTGTTCAAAAAGGACGATCCAACGGCACCGGTCAATCGCCGTATTTCCATCATTGTGCTGAACAAAAAGACCGAGCAGGGAATTCGAAGCAGTGCCGGGCAGAATGAGCCGCCGCTCATTGATCTCACCCAGCCAAGTGAGCAGGAAAAACAGCAGGCCATGGAGCGCCTGGAGCAGGGCAATTGGCTGGAAGAGAAGCCGGAACCGGCGCCCGGTGAACTGAGCTGGTAAACAGACCGCCCGGGTCAGTCCAGCTTTAGCCCCCGAGCCTGCTGTTCGGCCATGTCCTGAAGGATTCTGTGGAAACTTTTCAGTCGCTCCGGGCTGATCCGTCCCGCCTCCGCTGCCGCGTCAATGGCGCATCCCGGATCCCCCATGTGCCGGCAATTGCGGAACTTGCAGTGGCCAATTTCATCGCGAATTTCCCGGAATCCGTATTCGATCTCATCCGGCGTCATGTGCCACAGGCCAAACTCCCGGATGCCCGGTGAGTCGATCAAGTCGCCGCCAATCGGTACATGAAACAGTTTTGCCGTGGTGGTGGTATGGGTGCCCTTGCCAGTGCTTTCTGAAATGGCGCCGACGCGGATCGCCTCATCCGGAATCAGCGTCTGGATGATGGATGATTTGCCCACGCCAGACTGGCCAACAAACACGCTGGTCTGATCTCTCACCAGTGCCTGAACCTCTGGCGAGGGTTGGTCTCCGGATTCCACCGCCGACGTCCGGACCACGTCATAACCCAGCGCTTGGTAACGACTCAGCAAGGCGTCAATCTGAGCCCGGTTGTGGTCGCGGATCAGGTCGGTCTTGTTCAGCAGGATGACGGCGGGAATGTCCGAAGTCTCCGAAGCGACCAGATAGCGGTCGATCAGGTTGTCGTGGGGTTCGGGCTCGACCGAAATCACCAGGATGATATGGTCGATGTTGGCAGCTACCGGCTTCAAAGCACCAAAGTTGTCCGGCCGCTGAAGCAGGTTTTTGCGGTCGCAGCGTGCCACGATCACTCCGGTCCCGTTTTTCCCGGGCCGCCAGATGACCTTGTCGCCGGTCACCAGGCTATCGATGTTGGCGCGCACAAAGCATCGCACCACTGTTCCGGTGTCTTCCCCTTCCAGCACTTCGACGTCCAGTTGCTGGCCGTAGTGCGCGATAATCAGGCCCTGCTGTTCCGGGCCCAGTTCACCCGCGTCGGCCTGGGCTTCGATGGACTTTTCCTTCCGGGCGGCTCGCTCGGCCCGCTCCTGCTGGATTTTTTTGATACGAAATTGCTGCTGTTTGTTCAGTCGCCGTTTTGCCATGCGGGATCGCGAGTCGGTATCCGGTGGAGTTGAGGTGTTACATGATACGTTAATCGGCCACAATACGAAGTGAATTTCCCGAATTCACTCAAGACAACCCTGAATCTTAGGAAAGAACCATGGCAGAAGGCGATCGCTTAGTTTGGATTGATCTGGAAATGACCGGGCTGGACCCGGAACAGGAGCGGATTATCGAGATGGCGACCATCATCACAGACTCGCAATTGAACCTGGTGGCGGAGGGGCCCGTAATTGCGGTCCATCAGCCTGACAGTTTGCTGGATGCCATGGATGAATGGTGCACGAAAACCCATGGTGCCAGTGGCCTCACCCAGCGCGTGAAAGAGAGTTCAATCAGTGAAGCGGAGGCCGAGCGCCTGACGCTGGAATTCCTGCGCCAGCATCTGGAGCCTGGAGCATCGCCCCTGTGTGGCAACAGCATCGGACAGGATCGCCGCTTCCTGGTGAAGTACATGCCTGAGCTCGAGGGATTCTTCCACTACCGCAATCTGGACGTTTCAACCATCAAAGAACTGGCCCGTCGCTGGCGGCCCGATGTGCTGGCGGGTGTCAAAAAGCAGGGCAGTCACCTGGCGCTGGACGATATCCGCGATTCCATCAACGAACTGCGCCACTACCGCGACACCTTCTTCAGCCTATAGACCGTGCCGGCGCAGCGCCCATTGAACGTGTTCGCGGACCATGTCTGAGGGGTGCTCCGCCCGCTGTTTGAGGGCCTCAATCACCGGTATGGTGGAGGGTGCATTACCGAGGCCCACCGCCAGGTTTCGCAACCAGCCCTCATAGCCGGTGCGCCGGATGGCTGAGCCCTCGGTCCGTTTCAGAAACTGCTCTTCCGTCCACAGAAACAGCTCGGCCAGGGTGCTGTTGTTGAGTCCGTGACGTGGCTGGAAGTCGGCTTCCCGGGTACTGTTGCTGAATTTCTGCCAGGGGCAGACCAGCTGGCAATCGTCGCAGCCGAACACCCGGTTTCCGATGAGTGGCCGGAGATCTTCGGGAATGCTGCCCTTCAGTTCAATGGTCAGATAGCTTATGCAGCGCCGCCCGTCCAGTTGGTAAGGGCTTACGAACGCCTGGGTCGGGCAGATATCCAGGCAGGCCGAGCAGCTACCGCAGTGTTCGGTTTCAAAAGGCGCATCTATGGGCAGGGGAGCGCTGGTGAAAATCTCCCCGAGGAAAAAGAACGAGCCTGCCTTGGGGTGAATCAACATGGTGTTCTTGCCAATCCAGCCCAGACCCGCGCGTTGCGCGAGGGCTCGCTCGAGCACCGGCGCGCTGTCGACAAAAGCGCGGTGGTGATAACCGGCCACCGCTTCATCTATGCGGCTGGCCAGTGTCGCCAGCCGTTTGCGGATCACTTTGTGGTAGTCCCGTCCCTGCGCGTACCGGGTCACGTAAGCCTTTTCGCGATTCCTGAGCACTTCTTTCGGATTATCCGGGGCTGGCAGGTAATCCATACGAACGGAGATGACACGTTCTGTACCCGGCACCAGCGACTCAGGCGTATACCGCTTGTCGCCGTGGTGGCCCATGTAGTCCATCTCGCCCTGATAGCCATTGGCCAGCCAGTTCTTGAGATGCCTGGCGTGCTCACCTGTTTCGGGGGTCGTGATGCCTGAGCTGGAAAAGCCAAGTTCGCGGGCCCATTCGTGAATGCGTTGGGCCAGATCAGCCAGAGTTTCTTCTGGAATGGCCGGAGAGGATGTCGTACTGGTGGGGCCTGTCATGGCAAGGGCAACTCACTGTAAAACAGAGGGTTTGTCGTGGCTTTGATTAAGTTTCGACCTTTAGGGTGGTTTTGCTATTCTTTCCAGATAGCTGGCTTTTTTTCTTTATCCGCTTTCTGCAACGGGACCTCAGCCTCATGCCGCCCTTCGCCAACAGCAGTTTACCAGACTCACTGTATTCCGCCGAAGGGGTGAGAGCGTTAGATCGTTATCTGATTGATGAGCAGGGCATTGATGGCTTCGAGTTGATGCTGCGCGCGGCCAGCGCGGCATTTCGTCGCCTGGTCTCGCGCTGGCCTGAGGTAAACACAGTGCTCGTGCTGTGTGGCGCGGGCAATAACGGGGGGGATGGGTACCTGGTAGCGGCGAATGCGATTCGCCACGGTTTGAGCGTGAACTGCATCGCCGTAGCGGCAACGGAAAAATTGACCGGCGATGCGCGCCGGGCCTGGCAGAAAGCTGCTGCCGACGGCGTTAATGTTCAAGAGCTGGCGAACCTGAGCGACGGGGAGCTTTCAAGCCTGTTTTCGGGTGCCGGAGTTGTGGTGGATGCCATGCTTGGTACGGGGGTCTCTGGAGCCCCCCGGGAGCCGTTTGCCGGACTGATTTCGCGCTGTAACGCCTCGCCTGCATGGGTGCTGGCGATCGATTTACCCTCTGGCTTAAACGCAACAACCGGGGCCACAGAAGGGGGCGCCGTGCAGGCTGACCTGACCGTTACCTTCATCGGATTGAAAGTGGGGCTGTTTACCGGTCAGGGCGCGGCGACGTGCGGCGAGGTGGTGTTTGATTCCCTCGATACCGAGGCGGAATCCGTGGGTTGCAGCGAGCGCCCGCTGGCGTCCAGGCTGGACTGGCCTGCCATCATGCACTGGTTGCCGGACCGTCGAGCAAATGCCCACAAAGGTTGCTTCGGACATGTGCTGGTGGTGGCCGGAGATCGTGGCTTCGGGGGCGCGGGGTTGATGGCGGCCGAGGCAGCCAGTCGCTCCGGTGCCGGCCTGGTGTCGCTGGCAACGCGGCCGGAACATGTGCCCGCGGCGCTGTCCCGCTGCCCGTCGGTGATGGCCCAAGGGGTGATCCATGGTTCGGAGCTGCCCCCGTTACTGCAGGCGGCGTCGGCCGTGGTGTGTGGCCCGGGGATGGGCACGAATTTCTGGGGCCAGCAAATGCTTGAGCAGGTCATCGCCAGCGGCAAGCCTGCGGTGCTGGATGCCGACGCCTTGAATCTGTTGTCGTCAAGGGTGCCGGTCAAGGCCGATAATCACATCCTGACGCCTCACCCGGGCGAGGCCGCCCGGCTTCTCGAATGCACGGTGGCGGACGTGGAGAGTGACCGGGTTCTGGCTGCTCAAAAACTTCAGGATCAATATGGTGGCACGGTGTTGCTCAAGGGGGCGGGTACGGTGCTGGCATCGGTTGACGGCACAATCGATATTGTCAGTGGCAGTAATCCCGGACTTGCCACGGGTGGCATGGGTGATGTCTTGTCGGGCATTATTGGCGCGCTTTATGGTCAGCTGGAAGATGTCCGCCGGGCAGCCGGGCTGGCAGCTGCCGTCCATCTTGCGGCCGCTGATCGGGCATCCGTGCACAAAGGTTATATGGGGCTAATCCCCAGCGATGTGATTGACGCTTTGCCGCTGATTTATCGTGAATCGGAAGGCTTGCCGAATCGAAATCGGGAGGAGTAATGGCAGTTTTCGGCAATGAACGCCGTTTTTTTTTGAAGGACGAGACAGAAACGGAGGCGCTCGGGCAAGAACTGGCACGAGTTGTGGTAGCATCCGAGCGAGGCGTCACCCTGTTTCTGGACGGTGATCTGGGTATGGGCAAAACCACCATGAGTCGTGGTTTGATGCGTGGGCTCGGGCACGAGGGGGCGGTAAAAAGCCCAACGTACACATTGGTCGAGCCCTATGAAGACCTGGCCATGCCCGCATATCACTTCGATCTGTACCGGCTGGGCGATCCGGAAGAGTTGGAATACATGGGTATCCGGGATTATTTCTCAGCAGACACCGTGTGCCTGATTGAGTGGCCTGAGCGCGGTCAGGGGTTGTTGCCGGATCCAGATATTGAGATTCATTTTGAACGCGAGGGCGATGGGCGCTCTGTCGTGCTCCGGGCGGGCACGGAAGAAGGCGCAGCACTTCTGAACAGTCTCGAATTGGTCGGCGACAGCTAGCGGTTTCGTTATCGGTTTTGGTGGGCAGGAAGGCAGTATGAGCATGGAAAAATGGATCCCGAGAGCGTTGGCCGGTGTTGTGTCGGCACTCTTGCTAAGTGTGTCGGTTATTGCCCACGCGGGTTCGCGGGTCGAAGACGTGCGCCTGTGGCCGGCCCCGGATCACACTCGCCTGGTGCTGGATACGGCCGGCAAGGTTTCGCACAATATTTTTTCCCTCGAGAATCCCGCCCGATTGGTGATCGATCTCAAGGACGCTGAACTGGGTGCGGATTTTGACGCTCTGAACCTGGACGGCAGCCCGATTCTTCGCATTCGCAGTGCCCCGCGGAACGGAAATGATCTGCGCGTGGTGCTCGATCTCAAAGGCGACATCAAACCTCGCAGTTTCCAGCTGGACCCGAACGGGCAGTATGGCCATCGTCTGGTGGTTGACCTGATTGACGAAAACGGCCGTCGGTTTGAAAAAGCCAGCACGCCCACCGTAACCCAGAGTACCGACGGCAAGCGGGATGTCGTGGTGGTGATCGACGCCGGACATGGCGGTGAAGACCCGGGCGCTATCGGGCCGCGGGGAACCCGGGAAAAAGACGTGGTGCTGAAGATGGCGAAAACCCTCGCCCAGCTGATTGATCAGAAACCGGGCTACACCGCGAAGCTGACCCGCACCGGCGATTATTACATTGGCTTGCGCAACCGGACCTTGCTGGCGCGTAAGTACAACGCCGATCTGTTTGTCTCTGTCCATGCCGATGCCTTCCGTACCCCTCAGCCGAAAGGGGCGTCGGTGTTTGCGCTGTCCCAGCGAGGTGCCACCAGTGAGACGGCACGCTGGCTGGCCCAGAGTGAAAACCGCTCGGATTTGACCGGTGGCGTCTCCCTGGGTGACAGGGATGATATGCTGGCGGGCGTGTTGCTGGACCTTTCCATGACGGCCAGCATCAATGCCAGTCTGGGCGTCGGCGGTTCAGTGCTGGGCAACCTGGGGCGTGTGGCCAAGCTCCACAAGCCACGGGTAGAGCAGGCGTCGTTTGTGGTGCTGAAATCGCCGGATATTCCTTCCATCCTGGTCGAGGCCGGTTTTATCTCCAATCCGCAGGAAGAGAAAAACCTTTCTACCCAGTGGTATCGGGATCGCCTCGCGTCGGCCATCATGGAGGGCATCGACGACTACTTCCGCAAAACGCCGCCACCAGGAACTCTGTTGGCCTGGCAGAAGCACCAAGGCAATCCGGCCGTCAGTCATTACCGGATCAAAGCCGGTGACACCCTGTCTGGGGTGGCCAGAGAAAATCAGACAACGGTCAGCGAGTTGATGCAGTTCAACGGCCTGACGGACGACCGCGTTATGGTCGGTCAAACCATTCGTATACCCGCATCCTGAGCAAGAGGTTTTTTCAGAACATGCCCCACATTCAGTTACTCTCGCCCCGGCTAGCTAACCAGATTGCCGCGGGCGAGGTGGTGGAGCGTCCCGCATCGGTGGTCAAGGAGCTTGTCGAAAACTCGCTGGACGCAGGTGCCGGCCGGGTTGACGTTGAGATTGAGCAGGGTGGCGTTAAGCTGATCCGTATCCGCGATGACGGAGGCGGTATTCACGAGTCCGATCTCCCGCTGGCTTTGAGCCGGCACGCAACCAGCAAAATAACCAATCTGGATGATCTTGAGGCAGTTTCGTCTTTGGGTTTCCGGGGTGAGGCGCTGGCCAGTATCAGTTCCGTCTCGCGGTTGACGCTGACTTCCCGTACCGAAAGTCAGGAGGCCGCTGCCCGTGTCGAGGTGGAAGGCCGGGAGATGGACGCGCATCTCTCGCCTGCCGCGCATCCTGTCGGCACCACCGTTGAAGTCCGCGACCTGTTTTTCAATACGCCGGCCCGACGCAAGTTTCTGCGTACAGAAAAAACCGAGTTCAATCACATAGAGGAATGCGTACGGCGTCAGGCTCTCAGTCGGTTTGATACCGGGTTTACGCTGCGCCACAACCAGCGTGTCGTTCAGAGCCTGCGCCCGGCCTCCACACCACTGGACAAGGAACGGCGCATTGGTTCCCTGTGCGGGCAGCAGTTTATCGACAATGCCGTGGCGATTGACGCCGAAGCCACCGGGCTGCGCCTGTGGGGTTGGGTCGCGCTGCCCACCTTCTCGCGCAGTCAGGCCGACCTGCAGTATTTTTTCGTAAACGGCCGGGTTATCCGTGACCGGCTGGTGGCTCACGCAGTGCGCCAGGCATACCGGGATGTGCTCTACAACAACCGGCATCCGGCGTTTGTCCTGTATCTGGAGCTGGACCCCGCGACGGTCGATGTGAACGTGCATCCGACCAAGCACGAGGTGCGGTTCCGGGACGGCCGTCTGGTGCATGACTTCATTTTTCGAACCTTGCACAAGGCGCTTGCCGATGTGCGGCCCGATGATCATCTCCGTGGTGCTGTCGCTCAGTCGGTGGTGCGGGAGGGGGCCGGCGCACCGGTGGCTTCGGCAGCCGTGCCAAACCATGAGACGACAAACTGGGGCGCCGGTGTGCAGGCGTCTGCGCAGGTGCCATCGCCCGGAGGCGCGTCGGCCTACAGCGGTGGCCAGCACGCTCAGCCCCAGCAGAATTGGCAGGCCAGCGACCAGATGGCTTTCTATGGCTCGTTGAATAGTGGCGGTGGCGTGGCGCAGGACTCCGCTGCACAGCCGGCCGCGACAGATCTGTCGGTCGCGCAGCCTACACCGCCAAATGACAGCGGCCAGGAGCCACCGCTGGGGTACGCCATCGCTCAGCTGCACGGCATTTACATCTTGGCGCAAGGTCGCGCCGGGCTCATTGTCGTCGACATGCACGCCGCCCACGAACGGATCACCTACGAACGCATGAAGCGCGCCCTGGCAGAGCAGGATCTCAAGAGCCAGCCATTGCTGGTGCCTGTCTCCTTGGCAGTCAGCCAGAAAGAGGCTGCGCTTGTTGAGAGTCACGGCGAGGAACTGCAGCAATTGGGGTTGCAGCTTGAACGCATCGGGCCGGAGACCCTGGCGGTGCGCCAGGTGCCGGCGCTGTTACGGGGCGCTGACACCGAACAGCTGGTTCGTGACGTGTTGTCGGATTTGATTGAGCATGGCCAGAGTGACCGGGTCGAGGCGGTGACCCATGAGTTGCTGGGAACCATGGCGTGCCACGGCTCCGTGCGCGCCAACCGTCAGCTGACCATTCCGGAAATGAACTCCCTGCTGCGGGATATGGAGGCCACCGAGCGCAGCGGCCAGTGCAACCACGGACGTCCGACCTGGACCCTGGTCACCCTGTCCGAGCTGGACAAGCTGTTCCTGCGTGGTCGCTGAGCGATGACAACCCCGACTGGGAGCGAGTCCCCCAACCCCCCGTTGGCCATCTTCCTCATGGGGCCAACGGCGTCCGGCAAGACGGATCTGGCGATTGAGCTGTGCCGCCGACTGCCTTGTGACATCATCAGCGTGGATTCGGCGTTGATTTACCGGACCATGGATATCGGGACCGCCAAACCGAGCGCGCAGGAGCTGGCGGCCGCGCCCCACCGCCTGATTGACATCTGTGACCCTGCGGAAACCTATTCGGCGGCGGATTTCCGCAGGGATGCCCTGGCTGAAATGGCGACCATCAGTCAGGCAGGGCGGATTCCCCTCCTGGTTGGCGGCACCATGATGTATTACAAGGCCCTGCTGCACGGGATGTCCGGCTTGCCGGCGGCCAGTGCGGAGGTCCGCGCGGCTCTGGAGCGTGAGGCTGACGAGAGAGGGTGGCAGGCGCTCCACGCGGACTTGGAAGCCGTCGACCCTGTCGCGGCCGGCCTGATCCACCCCAATAACCGTCAGCGATTGCTCAGGGCCCTGGAGGTCTACCGACTGACCGGCAAGCCCATTTCCTCGTTCTGGCAGGCCGAATTTGGCAATTCATCTGCAAATCAGCGAGATGGGGTGGAGGATTTCACTTATTTCACACAGTGGCAGGCAGACGAATTCCCAGACCTGCCGTATACTGTTGTTCAGCTGGCCGTAGCTCCGTCAAAGCGGAGCCAGCTTCATGAAAGGATCTATCAGCGGTTCTTGAACATGCTGGAGCAGGGCTTCCTTGATGAGGTGCGTGCCCTGATGGCGAGGGGAGATTTGCATCCCGGTCTCCCGTCCACGCGTTGCGTGGGGTATCGTCAGGCTTGGGAATACCTGGCCGGCGACACGGATTACGAGGCGTTTGTGAACAAGGGAGTTGCTGCCACCCGCCAACTGGCCAAGCGGCAGTTAACCTGGTTGAGGAAGTGGTCCGATGTGGTCTGGTTAGACAGCGACGATCCGGATATTGCCGAAACCGCCTTGAAAAACATCAGGCTTCACACCACTTTAAAATTTGACGATGACGATCTGAACTAACTAAAAACAGGAGAACACCCATGTCAAAAGGGCACTCGTTACAAGACCCTTATCTGAATGCCTTGCGCAAGGAGCGCGTGCCGGTATCCATCTTTCTGGTGAACGGTATTAAGCTGCAGGGCCAGATTGAATCTTTCGACCAGTTCGTGATTTTGCTGAAAAACACTGTCAGCCAGATGGTTTACAAGCATGCCATTTCTACCGTGGTTCCGGCGCGTAACGTGCGCCTGCCGCAGCAGGGTGCAGCAGGCGAGGGTGACTCTGAAGACTGATCGGTCTGCTCGCTGAATAACGCCACCCGCGTTTCCGAAGAACCTCAGGGTTCGACGAGCGCGGGTGTTTGTTTTTATAGCCTTTTAAAAATGATTCCTCCGGAGTTGAAATAGTTTGTTTGAACGTCCTGATGTCGGTGAACGCGCCGTTCTCGTCCACATAGATTTTACGGCTTATGACGATGCCGAAGACCCGGGCGAGTTCCGGGAGCTGGTTACGTCAGCCGGGGTGGAGCCCGTTGCCCTGGTGGAGGGCACTCGCAAGCAGCCCAGTCCCCGGTTGTTTGTCGGTGAGGGCAAGCTGGAAGAGATCCGGGATACCATTCAGGCCAATGAAGCCGATGTGGTGCTGTTCAATCACGCCCTGAGCCCGAGTCAGGAGCGGAATATTGAGCGGGAGCTGAAATGTCGGGTGCTGGATAGAACCGGCGTTATCCTTGATATTTTCGCTCAGAGGGCGCGCACCCATGAGGGCAAGCTGCAGGTTGAGTTGGCTCAGCTGGAGCACATGTCCACCCGGCTGGTGCGGGGCTGGACGCACCTTGAGCGTCAGAAAGGCGGGATTGGTCTGCGCGGGCCGGGGGAAACGCAGCTGGAAACAGACCGCCGGCTGCTGCGCGAGCGCATCAAGTCGATCCATAAAAGGCTGGGCAAGGTCCGCCGCCAGCGGGATCAGGGGCGGCGCGCTAGGCAGCGGGCAGACATACCGACGGTGTCTCTGGTCGGCTACACTAACGCGGGCAAGTCGACGCTTTTCAACCGAATCACGACCTCCAGCGTATATGCTGCAGACCAGCTCTTTGCGACCCTCGACCCGACGCTGCGGCGCTTAGAGCTGCCGGATATCGGGCCTGTGGTGATGGCGGATACCGTCGGTTTCATCCGGCATCTGCCACACAAGCTGGTTGAAGCGTTCCGGGCAACCCTGGAGGAAACCACCCAAGCATCGCTGCTGGTGCATGTGGTGGATTGCCATGACAGCCGTCGGGACGACAACATTGAGCAGGTTGAAACGGTACTGGCGGAGATCGGTGCAGACGAAATTCCAGTGCTTCAGGTATTTAACAAAATTGATTTGCTTGAAAATTTTTCGCCAAGGATAGATCGTAACGAAGACGGTGTTCCCATCCGCGTCTGGGTCTCGGCGGTCACTGGTGAAGGTATCAATGATCTGTTCGATGCGGTTGTGGAGCGGCTGGCCGAAGACGTGGTTCATTACTTCGTGCTACTGGGGCCTGCCGACGGCAAACTGAGGGCGCTACTGCATTCGGCAGGGTCCGTACTGAGTGAGGAACACCGCGACAACGGCGATGCAGTGGTAGAGATTCGCCTGCAGAACCGCGACTGGCGCCAGCTTCTGAGCCGCGCCGGAGTAAAAGAAGAATCTATTCGTCTCGACGAAGGCCATGCCTGAACAGCATCGGCTATTGCCGGGACGTCGATAAATCCCTAGTATTTGCAGCCATCTACAAGTCAGGAACGGAGAGCACTATGGCCTGGAATGAACCGGGTGGAAACCGCAACGACAATGACCCCTGGGGAACCGGCGGCGGTCGGCGCGGCGATGATCAGGGGCCGCCAGACCTCGACGAGGCGTTAAAGAAAGGCATTGAAAAGCTGAACAAAATGCTGGGCGGAAAAGGCTCCCGGGGCGATGGGGGCGGTTCCGGCTCCAGCAGTTCCGGTGGCTTCGGCGCTGTCCTGGCGTTGGGCTTACTGCTGGTTCTGGGCTACGTCATCTACCAGTCTTTCTATACCGTGGACGAGCAGGAGCGAGCGGTCGTACTCCGGTTTGGTGAGTTCAATCGCACCGAATCGCCGGGTCTGCGATTTAAAGTGCCCCTCATTGATGACGTCACCAAGGTGCGCGTCACCAACGTGCGTACCGCCGAATCCAGCGGTCAGATGCTGACCCAAGATGAAAACCTGGTCACCGTCGATCTCCAGGTTCAGTACCGGGTTGAAGATGCCCAGGCGTATGTGCTGAACGTCAGGGATTCCAATCAGGCGCTGGCCTTTGCAACCGATAGCGCCCTGCGGCACGAAGTGGGCAGCTCGTCCCTGGATGATGTGCTGACCGAAGGCCGTGCCGAACTAGCCGTACGTGTTGAGCAGCGGCTTCAGCGCTTCCTGCAGGAATATGGTACGGGTCTTCAGATCGTGCGGGTCAACGTGGAGAGCACTCAGCCTCCGCCCGCCGTCCAGGACGCCTTCCGTGAAGTGCAGCGTGCTCGTGAGGACGAGCAGCGCGTGAAAGAAGAGGCAGAGACCTACCGCAACAAGGTGGTTCCGGAAGCACGAGGCCAGGCTCAGCGAATGATCGAGGAGGCCAACGCCTACAAGCAGGAAGTGATTGAGCGTTCCCGCGGTGAATCATCCCGCTTCCTGGAGTTGCTGAACGTCTATGAGCGGGCGCCGGAAGTAACGCGTGAGCGGATGTACCTGCAGGCGCTGGAGACTGTGCTGTCGAACACCAGCAAGATCTTTGTCGACACTGAAAGCAGTGGCAACATGATGTATCTGCCGCTTGATCGCCTGACCCAGGGCGCTACGTTGCCGCGTGGTTCTCTCAGTGGTGGCAATCAGTCATCCAATGACCGCAACGCGGAAGTGGATATTCAGGAATTGACCGAGCAGGTCATCCGGGAGCTTCGCTCCAGGCAGGAGAATAATGGACGGAGGAGCAGATAATCATGGGACCTAAAGGTGTATTGGGGCTTGCAGGCACCCTGATCGTTGTCCTGCTCGTTCTTTCAAGTGTGTATATCATTCCGGAAACCCATCGCGGCGTCTTGTTGCGCTTCGGTGAGTTGGTGGAAACCGACATCCCGGCCGGCCTTCACTTCAAGGTGCCGGTCATTGATCAGGTACGGGAGTTTGATATCCGGGTTCTGACCATGGATCTGCCTTCCCGTCAGTACCTGACAACGGAGAAAAAACCGCTGGATGTGGACTCCTACATCGCCTGGAAGATTCGTGATGTGGATCAGTTCTACCGGGCGACCGGTGGTGACGAGTTCCGTGCTCAGTCCCTGTTGTTGTCCCGAGTGGACAACGGGCTGCGGGACGAATTCGGTATTCGGACCATGCACGAAGTGGTCTCCGGGCAGCGTGATGAGTTGATGCACACCCTGCGTGACAGGGTGAACGAAACCTCGGTTGACGAGTTCGGTATTGAGGTACTCGACGTGCGGGTCAAAGCGATTGAGCTGCCGGGGCAGGTCAGTGAAAACGTTTACCGCCGGATGGCGACCGAGCGTGAAAAGCTGGCGCAGGAATTTCGTTCCCGTGGCCGAGAGCTCGCAGAAGGGATTCGTGCCGACGCGGACCGTCAGCGCACGGTCATTCTTGCCGAAGCCTTCGCGGAATCTGAGGAAACCCGAGGTGAGGGAGACCGGGAGGCGGCTTCGATATACGCTGATGCCTATGGCTCCAACAGGGAGTTCTACAGTTTCTATCGGAGCCTGCAGGCTTATCAGAACACCTTCTCGGGCAAGGGTGACATCATGGTCATCGATTCCGACAGCGACTTCATGAAGTTCCTGAAGGACCCGATGGGCGCGAAATAAGCCCCCGCGTCTGCCGTAAAAACCGGGATACCGAGGTATTCCGGTTTTTTTGTGTCGTTCAACCGTGTAAAATCCGACCGGTTTTGTTTCGGGGTTTTGCTACCCCGAGTTCGCCTTAAATCCTGTGTAACCCCCCGTGCTTTGTGCCGGAGCGGGCCTGACGGACAACGTTATCTCATGACAGTATCTGATCGCTGGTTGCTGCCGGACGGGGTAGAGGACATTCTGCCGCCACTGGCCGGACAGATCGAATCCCTGCGCCGGGATGTAATGGATACCTGCCAACGCTGGGGATACCAGCTGGTGATTCCGCCCCTGGTCGAATATCTGGAGTCTCTTTTCACCGGCACCGGCAATGACCTGCAACTGCAGACCTTCAAGCTGACCGATCAGCTGACTGGTCGGATGATGGGGGTTCGGGCCGATATGACGCCGCAGGCCGCTCGCATCGACGCCCATACCCTTGCCCAGGAAGGCATCACCCGTCTCTGCTACGCGGGCCACGTACTGCATACGCGTCCAAGGCACATGCTGGCTGGCAGGACGCCCATTCAGGCTGGGTGTGAACTGTTCGGGAGCCAGTCTGAAGAGGCGGATACGGAGGTTATCCGGTTAATGCTGGAGGCGCTGCGCGTTGCCGGTTTGCCGGGCATCCATCTGGATCTTGCGCACGTGTCGATCTATCAGAGTCTCATGGGCGCGGCGGATTTTGATGCTGCAACCGAGGCGGCAATTTTTGATGCGATGGCACGGAAATCCGTGCCCGAACTGGATGGCCTGTTGGGCGAATGTGAATCTGGCTCGCCCGGAGCCAGATTGCGGGATCTGGCCCGAGTCAGTGGTGGCCGTGAAGCCCTGGCGCAAGCGTCGGAAATCCTGAAGGGTTTTTCTGATGATCTGGACGCGGCGTTGAACAAGCTGAGTCGCGTGTCCGATATGTTGGCCGAAAGCTATCCAGAGGTGAGTGTCGGGTTCGATTTTTGTGAGCTTCGCGGCTACAACTACCATACCGGACTGGTGTTTGCGGCCTACGTTCCGGGCCATGGCGACTCCGTGGCCAAAGGCGGCCGCTATGACGCCATCGGCAGCGACTTCGGGCGCGCCCGCCCGGCCACCGGTTTCAGTCTCGATATCCGGGCACTGGTGTCGTTGGGGCAGCGTCCCTGTGAGATTCCCGGTGCCATCTGGGCACCCGCTGATGCCGATCCGGCACTGGAACGCGCCGTTGTGGAACAAAGATCGGCCCATACCGTGGTGCGAGCCCTTCCTGAAGATGCAGGGGTCGATCCAAGGAACAGAGGCTGTGACCGTCAGCTTGTGAAGCGTGACGGCACATGGGTTGTTGAGAGCCTGGGCTGAGGCTTGCGGGCTTCTGGCTGTCTTTTACAGGAATTTGAATGAAACGCCTGCCCCCGGGGCAGCGGCACTGAGAGAAAATCATGGGTAAAAACGTTGTTGTGCTGGGCACCCAGTGGGGTGATGAAGGCAAGGGCAAGATTGTTGATCTGCTGACCGACAAGGTGGCGGCAGTGGTACGCTTCCAGGGTGGCCATAATGCGGGCCACACACTGGTCATTGATGGCAAGAAAACCGCCCTGCACCTGATTCCTTCCGGAATTCTGCGTGAGCACGTATTTTGCCTGATTGGCAACGGTGTGGTGCTTTCACCGGAAGCGCTCCTGAAGGAAGTCCGGGAATTGGAGGCCAACGACGTGGCCGTGCGGGACCGGCTTCGTATCAGCGAAGCGTGTCCGATCATCCTGCGCACCCATGTCCGCATCGATCAGGCTCGCGAGCGAGCCCGAGGCAACGACAAAATCGGTACTACTGGTCGCGGTATCGGACCGGCTTACGAGGATAAGGTTTCCCGTCGTGGTATTCGCCTGGGCGATCTGGCCAACCCTGCGAATTTCGAAGCGAAGTTGCGGGAAATCATGACGTATCACAACTTCGTTCTGACGGAGTATTTCAAGGAAGAGCCGGAAGACATCGATGCGGCGCTGGATGAGCTCAGGCAAATGGGCGAGGAAATCCTGCCGATGGCTGCGGATGTGACCGACATGCTGCACGATTTCCGCAAGCGCGGCGACCATATTCTCTTCGAGGGTGCGCAGGGCTCGTTGCTGGATATCGATCTGGGTACCTATCCGTACGTAACCTCGTCCAACACCACCGCTGGCGGCACCGCGACCGGCTCCGGTTTCGGTCCGCTGTTCCTGGACTATGTGCTGGGTATCACCAAGGCCTACACCACCCGGGTTGGCAGTGGTCCTTTCCCGACCGAGCTGTTTGATGACATGGGTAATCACCTCGCCATCAAGGGCAATGAAGTTGGCACCACCACCGGCCGCGCTCGGCGTTGCGGATGGTTTGATGCCGTCGCCCTGCGCCATGCCATCCAGATCAACAGCGTCTCGGGCATCTGCCTGACCAAGCTGGATGTGCTGGATGGGCTGGAAACCGTCAAGGTCTGTATTGGTTACAAGACGCCGAATGGCGATATCAACCGTCCGCCCATCGGTTGCGAGGCGTATGAGGATATCGAACCGGTATACGCCGAATTGCCGGGCTGGAGTGAGAGCACCGTGGGCCTGACCAGCATCGATCAGTTACCCGAGAATGCCAAGGCTTACATCCGCTTCCTCGAGGAACAGATCGAGGCGCCGATTGATATCATTTCCACTGGCCCGGACCGGGTGGAAACCATCACCTTGCGCCATCCTTTCGGCGAGTAAGCCGAAGCGTTCCCAGAACCGCCCTTCGGGGCGGTTCTTTTGTTTTGGACTAGGGCTTTTCGGCGATGATGGTGGCCCGCCTGGGCCCTGGGTAGCCTTCGATGGTCTTTGATGGGTCTTCCGGATCCAGGAAGTCTTGAAGGGAATTGAATCGCATCCAGTCGGTACTGCGTTGTTCTTCGGTGGTGGTTTCGGTGACATCCACCACCCGTGCATTTTCAAATCCGGTTCGATCCAGCCAGCGCAGCAGGGTGTCACAGCTCGGCAGGAACCAGACGTTGCGCATCTGGCCGTAGCGGTCCTCCGGCATCAGGCTGTAGCCCTGCGGACCATCCACGACCAGTGTCTCCAGCACCAGTTCACCACCTTTGCGCAGGGTGCCTTTCAGCTCCAGCAGGTGGTCCAGCGGTGAGCGTCGGTGGTACAACACGCCCATGGAAAATGTGGTATCGAAAGCCTGAAGATTGTCCGGGAGGTCTTCCATGCGAATTGGCACAAGATCCACCGGCACGTCTCCCAGATAGCGTTTAACACTGAGAAACTGAAAAAGGAACAGCAGTCCCGGGTCAATGCCGATCACCCGCCCTGCGCCTTCCCCGAGCATGCGCCAGCAGTGGTAGCCAGAGCCGCAGCCCACATCCAGGATTCGACGTCCCCGAAGGTCCGAAAGGTAGGGAGCCACCCGATCCCACTTCCAGTCCGATCGCCATTCGGTATCAATGTAGGTGCCGAAAAAATCGAACGGGCCTTTGCGCCACGGCATCAGTCCCCGCAGTGATGACTCGAGCTGCTCCTGTTGATCGGCAGATAACGGTGCGCCAGTGCTCAGGGTAACGGCGGATCGGGTGAGGTCGGAGGAGATGTCAGGCACTTCTGGCAGGCTGTGCACGGCGTTCAGCCAGCGGGCCATGTCCCCGTGGGGGCGTTCCTCAAAGCGCAGTTTTAACTGCGTGCGCAGGCGCTCGGCCCAGCGGGCTTGTCCGGTGTTTTCCAGATCGGAAAACAGGGTTTGGTAGCAGGTTTGCCAATTGAAGTGTGTCATGAGTGGGGATGTCACTTAATCGCTTTTAATGGCCAGCATGGAAACGAAATTGAAACACTGATACCAGACCACGACATCGTTGAACCCGGCTGCCAGCAGGCGCTCTTTGTGGGCGGCCAGAGATTCCGGAATCAGCACGCGCTCAATGGCGGTGCGCTTCTGACTGATTTCCAGGTCGGAGTACCCGTTCGCCCGTTTAAATTCATGGTGCAGGCGGGTTTGTATGTTCTGTTCCTGTTCCGACTCGAAGTGGATCTTTTCAGACAGAATAAGCACACCGCCGGGGCGCGTGGCCTCGGCTATCCTCGCCAGCAGCTGGGCGCGCGCTTCCGGTGCGACGAATTGCAGTGTGAAGTTCAGTGTGGTGACGGAGGCATTGCTGAGCTCGGTTTGCAGGAGATCTTCACAGCGGAGCGTCACCGGCAACGGGTTATCATCCAGAGCAATGTAGTGCTCGCAGCGTTCAATCATGGCACTGGAGTTGTCCACGCCAAATAACCTGCAATCCTGGTACGGAATGCCGTGGCGCATGGCCAGGGTAGAGGCACCCAGTGAACAGCCCAGATCGTAGCAGTTGGAGCCGGCCTGAACGTATTGTTCGGTAATCACCTCGATCATGGGAATGATGGTGGTATAGCCGGGCACTGAGCGACGGATCATGTCCGGGAAAACCCGTGCGACGGAGGCGTCAAACCGGAAATCGTCGGGGCGCCGTTGTGTGGCGAAGAGCCGATCGGTGGTCTG
The DNA here is from genome assembly GCF_017301335.1 of Marinobacter salinisoli. Taxonomy (NCBI): domain Bacteria; kingdom Pseudomonadati; phylum Pseudomonadota; class Gammaproteobacteria; order Pseudomonadales; family Marinobacteraceae; genus Marinobacter; species Marinobacter salinisoli. Next base: position 3,411,127 of record NZ_CP071247.1, on the reverse strand, counting down.
CTCGGGTGCCTGCCCGGGCGGTTTGGATTCACTCATCGTCTGCGGGCTCCGTGGCAGCGGGCGACTGCGGCACCGACGGGGCTGTAGGTGATTGGCGGTAACAGCGAACACCACGGTTTTTGTAATCCACGAGGATGCCCCGGAACGATGGGTCCACGTCCGCTGCAATGGCGAGGTACCCGTTTTCGCACGCGGCGTGAAGCTCGGATGCTTTGTGGGACATCCGGAAAGCCTTGTCCGGATTGACGTGAATGGCCTCAAAGCTACCGACGGGCACGTGATCCTTGTTATCGGAGTGGTCGATCCGGCCGGTGGCCTCCAGCACCAGAACCGTCCCGATGATGGAAACCACGGCGGTCAGAATCAGGCTGCGAACGGAATATTGGGCCTCTTGCTCAGGCATGGTTACCTCAAAAGCTGACATGATGTGGGTGCATTAGAATTGGCCGGGAAGTGACAGCGACGGCGACTGAAGAGCGGCCAACTGTTCCCTGAGCGACAGAATCTGATCGGACCAGAAGCGGGGTTGACCAAACCATGGGAAGAAGCGCGGAAATGCCGGGTCGTCCCAGCGTCTGGCCAGCCAGGCGCAGTGAGCAATCTGGCGGTAGCAGCGCAACGGTTCGATCAGGTGGCGCTCCCTGCGGTTGAAATCACGGAACATTTCGTAGCCTTCCAGTAACTCGCCCAGTTGCGCCCCGCGCTCGGCGTCTTCACCGTTGAGCAGCAGCCACATGTCCTGAATGGCAGGACCGGTTCGGCAATCGTCCAGATCTACGAACAGCATCTGCTCATCCCGGCACAGGATGTTGCCCGCGTGGCAGTCGCCGTGCAGGCGTAGATTTACCAGCGGGCCGGCATCATCGATCCGGGCGGCACACAGCTCGATCAGATCCCGGAGCAGGCTGTCCCAGGCGGGACGAAGGTCGGCGGGCACCCAGTTGCCATCAATCAGCAGCTGATTGTTGGCTACCAGCCCGTCAAGCAGGGCCAGGGCCGGGCGATGCTGGAACGATTGCCGGGCGCCAATGTTGTGCAGCTGCCCGAGCCATTGTCCCAGGCGGTACAGCGTATCTGGCACGCTGACATCAGGGGCCTGTCCACCGCGCTGCGGGAATACAGCAAAGAGGAATTCGCCATGGCGGGCCAACGTGTCGCCAGAAGGCATGGACAGGGGGGCGACAATGGGAATGTCAGCTTCCGACAGCTCCCGTGAAAAGTCATGCTCTTCCCGGATTTGTAACTCGGTCCATCGGCCCGGTCGGTAGAATTTGGCGATCACCGGAGAGGCTTCGTCCAGACCAATCTGGTACACCCGGTTCTCGTAACTGTTGAGTGCGAACAGGCGGCCATTGATGTGGAACCCGGCGGATTCCATGGCGTCCAGGATGGTGTCTGGCGTCAGTGAATCGTAGGGATGAGTTGATGCGGCTGCTGGGGCGTCATGGGTCATAAATGTAGCGACTTAAAACTCCGTATCGTAATCCGATTTCATGGACTGGATATGATACCAGTTTTCATCCAGTTCCCAGCGGATTCTCCGGATACCTTCGGCACCCAGAATGATATCGCCCGCCCGGGCCTGAATTTGCGCCAGCTCCCGCTCGGCCCGTTGCCAGGATTTGTCGCCTTCGGCCAGGTTTTTCATGCTCGGGTAAACCGCGCCCAGTGCCTGATGGGTTGAGACATTGTGGGAGCGCAGGGAACTCATGATGGCGATATCGCCCTCAACACGAAGCACTCTGTGTTGGTAGGGGTATCCGGAAACCACCGGATCAGACTTCAGCAATCCGTTCAGCGTAATGACTTCAAAGCCGCGCCAGCCCAGCCAGCTGACAAAAACGGCGGCCACAACCATCACCAGAAAGAATTGTTTCTTGTCAGACATACCCTCGGAGCTCCATGCACGTTTGCTGCCTTCCCGAGACTGAGTATAACTGCTCTGATGCGTCGCGTAAGGGCCGCCGGCATTTCTGCGGACCTGACCGCGAATCGGGTATTCTTGTGAAGGGCTGAATAATGTCGGGAGAGTAGGGTTTGCCGAAAGAACGTCTTGAGACTCAAACGGTTGTGATTGGCGCTGGCGTGGTTGGCCTGGCGGTGGCCCGCCGACTTGCGCTGGCCGGACATGACGTTGTGGTGCTGGAAGGCGGCTCCCGTTTTGGCGAAGGCACATCATCGCGCAGCAGTGAAGTTATCCATGCGGGAATTTATTACCCGGCGGGGAGCCTCAAGGCGCGTCTTTGCGTGCGTGGCCGCGATCAACTGTACGACTATTGCCGTGACCATCGAATTGCCCATCGCCAGTGTGGCAAGTGGATTGTTGCCAGTTCGGCGTGCCAGGTTGAGTCCCTGGGGGCGATCGCGCCTCGCGCGTTGGATAACGGGGTAACACTATATAGTGCCGAGGGCCGGGAGCTTGCCCGAGCGCTTCCAGAGCTTTCGGTCGAGGCGGCGTTGTGGTCGCCACAGACCGGCATCGTGGATAGTCATGGGCTGATGCTCTCGCTGGTGGGTGAGATTGAGGATGCCGGCAGTCGAATTGCTTTCGGTGCGCCGGTTCTGGAGGCCGAATCATCACCACAGGGGCACCGCCTGATTGTCGGCGGACAGATGCCCTGTGAATTGCTGGCCCGGAATGTAGTCAACGCCGCCGGGCTCGGCGCCGTTGACCTGGCACGTCGCTGGCGCGCGCTGCCTGAGTCGGGCCGGCCGCGTCAATGGTTTGCCCGGGGCGTCTACTTCAGCTATGGCGGCAAGCCTCCGACGCAGGCGCTTGTCTACCCGGTGCCCGAGTCGGGTGGTCTGGGCGTGCATCTGACCCTGGATCTGGCGGGGCAGGCCCGGTTTGGGCCGGACGTGGAGTGGATTGACGAGCTTGATTATACCGTTGATCCTCAGCGTGTTAGTCAGTTCGCAGAGGGGATAAGGCGCTGGTGGCCGGGGCTGGATCCGGCTCGTTTGTCGCCAGCCTATGCCGGTATTCGCCCGAAACTGCACGGTCCGGATCAGGCCAGTGCGGATTTCCGGATTGACGGTCCGGAGTCCCATGGCCTGGAAGGGCTGGTGAATCTGTTTGGTATTGAATCCCCGGGTTTGACCTCCTGCCTTGCGATTGCCGATGAGGTGAGTGCCCGCCTTTGCTAAAGAGGCGTTCTCGCCAGCGCCCAGACTTGTATTTCCCGGGCCCCGTGCGCCTCGAGCAAGGCAGACAGGGTCCGCACCGTGGCGCCGGTGGTGACGACATCGTCAACGATAGCGATCCGTTCCGGAATATCCGCTGTTACTTCGAAGACCTTTTGCAGGTTTTTCAGCCTTTGGCCCTTGTCCAGTCCTCGTTGGCTGTCGACATGGCTCTGGCGTCTGACCAGTGTGCTCGCCACTGGAATATTCAGCCGCAAACCGAGCTCTTCGGCGATGACCTGGGCCTGGTTGAATCCGCGCTTCATCCGGCGCCTGCGATGCATGGGCGCCGGTACCAAGATGTCCGGCTTGGTTAACTGGTCCTGATGCAGCAAGTCAGCCAGTTGCGCGCCGAGGGCGGTTACCAGAGGGCGGAGAAACTGCCGTTGTCCCCGATCTTTGTAGCAACGGATCATGGCGTCGGCCGGAAACTGGTAACGCCAGGGGATGATGGCCCGTGCATAGGGCGGTGGATTCGCCAGGCAGTCGCCGCATACCAGGTCAGGCCGGGGCATGGGCAGTGCGCAGATCGGGCAGGCCTGATGGTTGGTGGGCAAGTCTGATCGACAGGGATCGCAAAGGCCGTCTGTTGCCGAGCTACCCAGGCAGGCAACACAGACACCGGCGGCGCGAGACAGGTTAACCTTTAGTTCTAATAAGGTTGACAGGATGCCTGTGCTCTTTATCATCTGGTTCTTCCGTAAACCCAAAGGCCGGAAAAGGTTAACAGGACTCCTCTATGACTGCCACTGCACCCCGTCACGACTGGACACTTCAAGAAGCGCGAGCGTTATTTGAATTGCCATTTAATGATCTGCTCTTCCGCGCCCAGAGTGTACACCGTGAACACTTTGATCCCAACGAGGTGCAGGTAAGCACGCTGCTGTCCATCAAGACCGGCGCCTGCCCAGAGGACTGCAAGTACTGCCCGCAAAGTGGCCATTACAACACCGGGCTGGAAAAAGAGCGCTTGCTGGAAATCGAAAAAGTGATCTCGGAAGCCCGTGTGGCGAAAGAGCGCGGCGCATCGCGTTTCTGTATGGGCGCAGCCTGGCGCAGCCCGTCAAAAAAAGACATGCCTTACGTTCTGGATATGGTGAAGCAGGTGAAATCGCTGGGCCTGGAAACCTGTATGACGCTGGGCATGCTCAAGGAAGAGCAGGCGCAGGAACTCGCCGATGCGGGGCTGGATTACTACAACCATAACCTGGATACCTCCGAGAAGTACTACAGCCACATTATTACCACCCGCACCTATCAGGATCGCCTGGATACACTGGACAACGTTCGCAAGGCGGGCATGAAAGTCTGCTGTGGCGGCATCATGGGCATGGGTGAAGATGAGGATGATCGCGTGGGTTTGCTGGTTCAACTGGCGAACCTGCCACAGCATCCCGAGAGTGTCCCGGTGAACATGCTGGTGAAGGTGAAGGGTACCCCCATGGAAGATGTGGACGATCTGGATCCGTTTGAATTCGTCCGGATCATTGCCGTTGCCCGCATTATGATGCCGGCCTCCCACGTGCGCCTGTCTGCGGGCCGGGAAAATATGAACGACCAGATGCAGGCGCTGTGTTTCATGGCTGGGGCCAACTCCATTTTCTACGGCGAAAAACTGCTCACCACCGCAAACCCGGAAGCCGACGCGGATATGCGCCTGTTCCAGCGCCTGGGTATCCGACCGGAGCAGCGGGAGCAGTGCGCCACCGAAGAACAGGAGGTCGAGGCAATTTCCGATGCGGTGGAACACGAGGCGACCCGGCACCTGTTTTACGACGCCACGCGGGAGACGGCGGCGACCTGAAGCACTTTCCACTCAAGCACCGGGGGAGTCTTTGAGACTCGGTGCTACTTCTAGTTGCGAGGTGTCCCGTTGCGAGACTTCGAAGCCGAGCTGGCTGAGCGAAAAAAGGCCGGCCTCCATCGTGTCCGGAGGCGGATCTCTGGCCCGCAGCAACCGGTGCTCAGGGCCGATGGCAAAACCGTGTTGTCGTTCTGCAGCAACGATTACCTCGGTCTGGCCAGTCATCCGACCAATATAGAGGCCTTGCAGAGTGCGCTGCCCACCACAGGCCTCGGTGGTGCCGCGTCTCACCTGATCTGCGGCCATCATGACGCCCATCATGATCTGGAGTTGCGATTGGCCGAATTCACCGGCCGCAGTGCCGCACTGCTTTTCTCCACCGGCTATATGGCGAACATGGGTGTTATTTCTGCACTGGCTGGCCGCGGCGATACCATTTTTTCCGACCGTCTGAATCATGCGTCCATTATTGATGGGTGCATACTGAGCCGCGCTCGGGTGCGCCGCTATGGGCATGGTGACGTTGAGGCCCTGGAGCGCATGCTGGCGGAAACCGCCGGACACAAGGTGGTGGTGACAGACGGCGTATTCAGCATGGACGGCGACGTGGCCCCGTTGCGCGAACTGGCGCGGCTGTGTCGGGAACACGATGCCGTACTGGTGGTAGACGATGCCCATGGTCTTGGCGTACTTGGCCGGCACGGGCAGGGCAGTGTGGCTGAGCTGGGCTTGTCTGAGCAGGACGTGCCCATATTGATCGGAACGCTGGGCAAGGCCGTCGGCACCAGTGGTGCGTTTGCTGCGGGCCCCGCCATGCTGATGGAATACCTGGTTCAGAAGGCACGAACCTACATTTACACCACGTCCATGCCGCCGGCCATTGCAGCGGCAACCTGTGCCAGTCTTGATCTAGTTGAGCAGGGTGAGGCGCGGCGCAGTCACCTCCGTGAGTTGGTGGCTGAATTCCGTGTGCGAGCCGCAGCCCTGGGGTATCCGTTGATGCCATCGCATACCCCCATCCAGCCCATAATTGTGGGCGAGAACTGGAAAGCGCTGGCACTCAGCAAAGCGCTCGAGGAGCGGGGCCTGCTGGTTACCGCCATTCGACCGCCTACCGTGCCGGAGGGCGAGGCTCGCTTGCGAGTGACGTTCAGCGCGGGGCACTCAAAGGAAGATCTTGAGCGATTGTTGGCAGGCTTGTCGGAATGCCAAAACCTGCTTTATGCGACGGAGGACAGTTTGTGAACGTTGCTTTGCGTGCCGTGCAGCCGTCGGCTGACATGGAGTCTGTGGCGACGGCTCCGATTGCCAATAAGGCCGATATTGCCCGCGCATTCGGGGCGGCCAGCGCCACCTATGAGGGCGCCTCCCGGCTCCAGCGGATGATGGGCGATGCCATGGTCAAAAAACTGGCCGATGAACGTCATAGTCCGGCCAGTGTGCTGGATCTCGGCTGTGGTACCGGTTGGTTTAGCCGTGTGTTGTCGCAAGTGCCCTGTGTCAAAGACGTGACTGGTGTGGATCTCTCGGCGGGCATGGTTGAGCAGGCGCGTCAGCAGGGCGGGGCACAACTATCCTGGCTGGTAGCCGATGCAGAACGCCTGCCGTTCCCGGATCAGAGCTTTGATATCGTCTTCAGCAACCTGATGATTCAGTGGTGTTCGGACCCTCGGCCGGTGCTGCGGCAGTGCCGGCGACTGCTGAAGCCTGGCGGGCAATTGATGATATCCACCCTGCTTGACGGCACCCTGCGAGAGCTGAAAACCGCCTGGGCTCAGGCTGATCCCGGGCGCCCTCACATCAATCGGTTCGAGTCGGGAGAGCGGTTGGCGGATCTGGTTGACAGGGAATTGCCCGGTGCTCAGATCACTCGTCGGACGATTACCTTGCCCTACCGGTCACCGCTTGCGTTGACCGGCGAGTTGAAGCAGCTTGGCGCGGGCTTCAAAAGTGATGCCCGGCGCAAGACGCTGACCGGACCCGGGCGTGTCCGCGCCATGTGCCAGGCTTATCCAACGCATGCAAACGGCACCGTATCAGCCAGCTATGAGGCGGCCTGGATTTACTGGCGGCCATAAAAAACTACCCACGCTCTGAGAAAGGATGTTCTGCTCGATGGCACGTAATACCTATTTTGTAACTGGTACCGATACCGGTGTTGGCAAGACCATGGCGTCTGCGGCCATTCTCGAGGCCGCTCGACACCTGGGAAAGCGTACGGTGGCCATGAAACCGATTGCTTCCGGATGTGACAGCACCCAAGACGGGCTGCGTAACGAGGACGCGCTCATTCTTCAGGGCGCGATTACCGAGTCGCTTGGCTACGACATCATCAATCCGGTGGCACTGGAGCCGGCGATTGCGCCCCATGTGGCGGCTCAGCAAGCTGGCGTGTCGATTTCCGCCGCTCGTCTGGCGGGCTTCTGCCGGGGCATGCAGATGCGTCCTGCAGATCTGATGCTGGTTGAGGGCGCCGGGGGCTGGCGGGTACCCCTGAATGAGCGCGAGACCTACGCCGCAGTGCCCAGAGAGCTGGACATACCTGTCATAATGGTCGTCAGCCTGAAACTGGGCTGTATCAACCACGCAGTACTGACCGCGGAAGCGATTCGTGCCGACGGACTCCGGCTGGCAGGCTGGGTGGCTAATCGGGCTGAGCAGGAAGCGATGAGTTGTGAGCAGCAGACCTTTGACTATTTGCTCGCTCATTTGGGGGCACCCTGCCTGGGTAGCCTTCCGTGGAGTCCGGAAGCGGACCCGGTTGCCTTGTCGGCGCATCTTAATATCGGTTCGTTGTTTGAAAATTGACCTTGAATATGGCCTACTTGAGTCAATAATTAGTCGCCGGTGAGGTGGTTATGATCAACAATGCTTTGTCTGCGGGCCTTCAAGGTGTCCAGAGCAGCGTGGCCGGTATGGAGGGGGCTGCCCGAAAAATCGCCAGAGCCGGCATTGATGGTCCGCAAGGCAGCTCGGCAGCGAGCAGCACTCTGGCCGAGCCATTGATTGACCTCAAGCTTTACAAGCGAAGCGTTGAGGCCTCGGCGCAAGTCGTCAAGACAGCAGATGAAACGCTGGGCACTTTGCTCGACATCATGGCCTGATTCCGCCCGAATGATCTGAGTGCCGTTGCTCGGATAGCCCCGTTTTTCGCCTTCTCCTGTTCCCCGGTGTCAATCGATATCCCGGCCGTGTCGCCCGACAACGACTTTGCTACGCCGCCCGTAGTGCTACCGGCGACGGACTCCCTTTTCTCCTTATACCAATAAGACGGTCTCTTCTGATGCCCGGAATCTGGCGTTCCGCCATGCCGGATAGCGGCCTGGTGTGTGACATAGAGCAACACAAAATTCCTGCTCGGCTATTGACAATTCTGTGCTGCGAAACGTATGTTTCAAACAAGTGTTTAATTAACGCTGTGGCGCCCTTCGCTGCAGTGTCTGAGTAAACCCAAGGCTTATAGCTGCGTCCCGTTCAGCTGAGTCCGAGAACTGAGGTTGATTACATGCCTGAATACAAAGCGCCCCTGCGTGACATCAAATTCGTAATGACCGAGCTGCTGAACAGCGAGCAGCACTATGCCGGCCTGGAGGGTGCAGAGGATGCAACTCCGGATATGATCGATGCCATCATCGGGGAAGGAGCCAAATTCTGCGAGCAGGTTTTGTCTCCGCTCAATCAGGTGGGTGACAAGGAAGGTTGCACCTGGAGCGAAGATGGCGTGAAGACGCCGACAGGCTTCAAAGAAGCTTACCAGCAGTACGTAGAGGGCGGATGGCCTTCAATGACTGCGGATCCGAATTACGGTGGTCAGGGTCTGCCTCACTCTCTTGGTCTGGTTATGAGCGAGATGGTAGGTACCTCTAACTGGTCCTGGGGTATGTACCCCGGCCTGAGCCACGGTGCGACCAACACCATCGAGGCGCACGGTACGGAAGACCAGAAGCAGGTTTACCTGACCAAGCTGATCAGCGGCGAGTGGACCGGCACCATGTGTCTGACCGAGCCGCACTGTGGTTCTGATCTGGGTACCCTGCGTACCAAAGCCGAGCCGAATGCCGATGGCTCCTACGCCATCACCGGCACCAAGATCTTCATCTCCGCCGGTGAGCACGATATGGCGGAAAATATCGTTCACATCGTTCTGGCGCGCCTGCCGGGCGCTCCCGAAGGCACCAAGGGTATCTCCCTGTTTATCGTGCCCAAGCAGCTGCCGAACGAAGACGGCTCTGCCGGCGAGCGCAACGCGGTTTCCTGTGGTTCTCTTGAGCACAAGATGGGTATCCATGGCAACGCCACCTGCGTGATGAACTTCGACGGTGCCAAGGGCTGGCTGATCGGACCTGAGAACAAAGGTCTGAACTGTATGTTCACCTTCATGAACACCGCTCGTATCGGTACTGCTATCCAGGGTCTGGGTGCGTCTGAGCTGGGCTTCCAGGGCTCACTGGCCTACGCCAAGGATCGTCTGGCTATGCGTTCTCTGAGTGGTCCTAAGAACCCGGAAGGCATTGCCGACCCGATCATCGTTCACCCGGACGTGCGTCGCATGTTGCTGACCCAGAAGGTCGTGGCAGAGGGTGCCCGCGCCCTGATTTACCTGACTGCACAGCAGGTAGACATCGTTCACGGTGGCAAGACCGAGGAAGAGCGCAAGGCTGCTGACGAAGCGCTGAGCTTCCTGACGCCGATCGCCAAGGCCTTCCTGACCGAAATCGGTTACGAAGCGGCTAACCTGGGTATGCAGGTGTTCGGTGGCCACGGCTTTATCTCCGAGTGGGGCATGGAGCAGAATGTTCGTGACGCACGTATCGGTATGATTTACGAAGGTACTACCGGTATCCAGGCGCTGGATCTGCTGGGCCGTAAGGTTCTGATGACTCAGGGCGAGTCTCTGAAGGGCTTCACCAAGCAGGTGCACCTGTTCTGCAAAGAAAATGCAGACAATGAGCAGCTGAAAGAGTTTATCGAGCCGCTGGCTGCGATAAACAAGGAGTGGGGCGAGCTGACAATGAAGGTTGGCATGAACGCCATGAAGAACCGTGAGGAAGTGGGTGCGGCGTCTGTCGACTACCTGATGTACTCCGGTTACGCCGTGTTCGCATACCTTTGGGCGCGTATGGCGAAGGTTGCTCTGGACACCATGGCCGACGGAACCTCCGAAGAGATGTTCTACACCGCCAAGGTCCAGACAGCACGCTTCTACTTCAAGCGCATGCTGCCGCGTTCGAAGGCGCACGCTGAAATGATGCTGGCAGGCGCTGACAGCGTGATGGACATGCCTGAGGAAGCGTTCGCTTTCTGAGCTTGAGGGTGTCGAAACGCGTCCTGTAGTTCCAAGCCCGCACTCTCAGGAGGCGGGCTTTTTTGTGAAGTCAATAATATATTTGGGGTAGAATAGGCCCCTATTGAAAATGCGTGGTGGGCATTCGGTACTGGCAGCCGGAATGAAGTGTTGTCAGATTTGTCCAGCCGCCAGACAACATTGATAGAAATGCTGGAGAGTACAGATGGCCGATTACCAGGCGCCTTTGCGTGACATGCGCTTTGTTCTGAATGAAGTCTTTGATGCGCCGTCGCTTTGGGCTTCGCTGCCCAAGGTGGCGGAACATGTTGACCCGGAAACCGCCGACGCGATTCTGGAAGAGGCTGGCAAAATCTGCAGTGGCGTTCTCGCGCCTCTCAACCGTGAAGGTGACGAGCAGGGTAGCCGCTGGAATGACGGCGAAGTGACCGCTCCCGAAGGTTTCAAGGAAGCCTATCAGACCATCGTTGAGGGTGGCTGGAATGGCCTTGGCGGTAATCCGGAGTTTGGCGGTATGGGGATGCCCAAGACCCTGGTGGCGCAGTTTGAGGAAATGATGCAGGGTGCCAACATGGCCTTTGGTCTGGCGCCGATGCTGACGGCCGGTGCGTGCCTGGCGCTGGATGCTCATGGCAGTCAGGAGCTGAAGGAAAAATACCTGCCCAATATGTACTCAGGGGTCTGGTCCGGCGCGATGGACCTGACCGAGCCGCATGCCGGCACTGATCTGGGCATCATCCGCACCAAGGCTGAGCCGAACGACGATGGCTCGTTCAGTGTGACTGGCACCAAGATTTTTATCACTTGGGGCGAGCACGACATGGCCGAGAACATCATCCACCTGGTGCTCGCGAAGCTGCCCGATGCCCCGAAAGGGCCCAAGGGTATTTCCCTGTTCCTGGTGCCGAAGTTCATGGTCAACGAAGACGGTTCGCTGGGTGAGCGCAATACGCTGAGCTGTGGCTCCATCGAGAAGAAGATGGGGATCAAGGCTTCTGCAACCTGCGTGATGAACTTTGACGGCGCCAAAGGCTGGTTGGTCGGTGAAGAAAACAAAGGCCTGGCCGCTATGTTTACCATGATGAACTACGAGCGTCTGGGCGTGGGCATTCAGGGTATCGGTGCCGCCGAAGCCTCGCTGCAGAGCGCCCGTGAGTATGCCATGGAGCGTATCCAGAGCCGGGCACCGAGCGGTGCTCAGCAGCCGGACAAGGCCGCTGACCCGATTCTGGTCCACCCCGATGTGCGTCGCATGCTGCTGACGATGAAAGGCTATGTCGAAGGCGGTCGCGCCTTCTCCACCTACGTGGCGCAATGGCTGGATACCGCCAAGTACGCGGAAGATGAGGAGCGTCGCAAGCACGCCGAAGGCATGGTTGCCCTGCTGACCCCGGTTGCCAAAGCGTTCCTGACCGATCGCGGCCTGGAAACCTGTATTGCTGGTCAGCAAGTCTTCGGTGGGCATGGCTTTATCCGTGAGTGGGGTCAGGAGCAGTTGGTGCGTGATTGCCGGATCACCCAGATCTACGAGGGCACCAACGGTATTCAGGCGCTGGATCTGATGGGGCGTAAAGTGGTGGGCAGTCAGGGCAAGCTGTACGAGCTGTTTGCCCAGGATCTGGCGGCATTCATCGAAGTGAACAGTAGCGACGAAACCATGCGTCCGTTCCTTGAGCCTTTAGTGGCGGCGTTTGAGCGTCTGTCTGATGTCACCGAATTTGTTATCAAGCAGGCGGGGGATAACCCGGACGTCGTTGGTGCGGCCTCGGTTGACTACCTGGATCTGTTCGGCCTGACTGCACTGGGTTACATGTGGGCCAAGATTGCTAAGGCTGCTGCACCGAAAGCGGCGGAAGATGCATCCGGCTTCTACTCGGGCAAGGTCAAAACCGCCAGGTTCTACTTCGATCGGCTGCTGCCGAAAACGGTTTCTCTGGCCGAAGCGATTCGCAGTGGCAGTGACTCCATGATGGCGCTGACAGCTGACGAGTTCTAAGGCTGTCGAAGATGAAAAAAGCAGGCCCGGAGGCCTGCTTTTTTTTTGGTCTACCCTGTGATCGTTACAGTCTTTCAATTCGATCCGGGCTGGTTACAAAGGGGTTTTCATTGCCTTGGATTTCTGCAATCCGGCGATGACGAGTTAGCTCTGTGTCGTCGGGCGGATCCTGACGATTCCAGCCCTTGAACACCGGGGGTGCTCCCAGCCATGGCAGGCCATACGTGTCGACCATGTAGGCCATGGTGCGAGCGACGTCGCCTTTCACCCGCTCCGGCGGTTCGAAAAATCCTGCGCTTTCTCGCATGCCGCAGTCATCCGTGGGAATGCTCTGGTTCAGGTTTTCGTAGCGGACGTTATGGCGCTTCATTTCGAGCCGGTTATTGACAGGCACCATGTTGTGCAGGTCAGAAGCAATCTGACGATAGCGATTGTCCTGATCGCATTGACGGGACGTACCGCAGTCCAGCGCAGATCTTATGTCCGCCAGAGGGTAAACATAACCATCGGTGAGCATGAAGCCCTTGGTTTTGAATTCCTTTTCGCAGAAGAACGAGCTTCCTCCTCCGGCATAGAGGTTGTTCCAGAACTCTTGTTTGATCACGGTATCGGGATCGCTGAACCGAGTATTCTGGCCAATAACAACGCCGGTGGCGACCAGCAGTGAAAGAGCAGTTAGAGTTTGGATTTGTTTTTTCATACGCCTCAATGACCTCTCAGTGGCGGGAAGCGTTATTGTTGTATTGTTAGGTTTTTCACCTATTGGTCAAAAACCTGACGCTTCGTTCACCCACGCTGTGAAGTATGGCACATTGATTTTTATTAATAGAATGTATCTAGTTGAAAAATGTGTGCTTTTGTTATTTTGTTAACGTTTTATTTCAGTTTGTTGCGAATCTCTTCGTAGTTGTCTTTCAATGTTTGGCCCAGTTTCTCGGCGGCTTGTCGGGTTTCGTGGGAAGCGTTTTCTGCGTCATGGAGAATGTCTTCCAGTTTTGCACGGAATCGATCCCACTCCTTTTCAAGGTCGTCCCATTCGTCCTTAACGTCCTCTCGCGCCAGGTGCATCTGAACGCGAGCTTCGTCCCGATACTGTTTGATTTTTTCCGACAGTTTTTTCAGTTCGTCTTGAAATGACATGATGACCACCTCCTTGGTTGGTTATTCCTTAACCATGCGCCTAGGAGGAAAAAAGTGTCAAGATGCCAGATGCGCCGAAGCGGCTTTGGCTTGATCCAGATCAGTTACGCTGGGCGAGGTGGACCGAAAGATCGCGCAGGTAATGCCAGGGAGAGAGGTCGCCGAATCCCTTGGCGGCGCGATCGATCTGAGTGCAGATTTCGAGTGCCTGGTGAAGTTGGGGGGTATTCAGGCGCCGGGCTGCCTGTTCGATTACCCGGGCCCGTTGAGGCTGGAAGACGCCGCGCTTTTTCAGAAAAGCGGAAGGCGCATCGCCCTGGCTGGCGACGCTTTTCAGTTCAAGGATAAGGTTGAGATCGCGGCTGAGCACGGTCAGCATGCCGAGAGGATTTTCGCCCTCCTGCTGGAGTACGCCGATCATTTTGCCGGCATGGGGCGCACGACCCGCAAGCAGTTCGGTTGCCAGTTCGAAACCGTTGAAGCGAGAGCTGTCCAGTACGGCTTGCTCCACCGTTGCCTCGTCAATGGTTTCGCCTTTGGTGAGCAGTTGCAGGCGATCCATCTCTTGGCTGGCAGCCAGCAGGTTGCCTTCCAGTCGCTCGGCCAGCATGGAAAGGGCGCCTTGGGTAAGGTGCAGGCCCTGGCGGCTGGCTCTTTGCTTTAACCAGCCTTGGAACTTTTCGGCATCGACTGGCCAGACCGGCACGTGAACGCCTTTGTTTTGCAGTGATTTGTACCACTTTCGGCGCGTCTCTGCAGCGTCCAGCCGGGTGCTGATCAGCAGTAGGATTATGTCGTCGGTGGGGGCTTCCAGATAGCGTTCCAGTGCGTCTTTGCCCTTGCCGAGTTTTCCGTTGGGCAAGTGAATCTCAATCCGTCGGCGTTCTGCGAACAGCGACATGGCATTGAATTCGTCGGCAACGGTGCTCCAGTCCAACTGGTGATCGGCGTGAAAGGTGAGCCGGTCGTGGAAGCCTGCGTCCCTGGCGGCCTGGCGAATCTGGTCGCAGCACTCCTGGACCAGCAGAGGTTCATCGCCGGAAATGAGGTACACCGGCGCGAGCCCTTTCTTCAGCAGTTGTGGAAGTTGTGCGGTCTGCGTCTTCATGGCGAAGGTGTGGTCTCGGCTTCGGCTTCGGTCTCAGCCTCTTTCGATGCTTCGTGCGCTTGCCGGATTTCCTCGATACGGGCTTCAGTCAGGGGCGCGAGGCGAAAGATCACCTGCTGGGCGAGCCGATCATCAAGCTGGATTCGAAGGGCTTCCTCTTCCTGTCGCTTGGCAAGAACGTTGGTTTCGTCGTACCGGTAACTTTCGCTGGCGGTTAAGCGAGTGTCTGCGATCACCGGGACGCGATCCGCGCTGATCAGGTTCACATCCACAGAGCGTCGGACCGTGTATTCCGCTGCCGCAGCCTGGGCCGTAATGGCCGACGCCCGGCGGTTTTCCTGGAACTCGCTCAGGCTAAGAACGTACGCGGCATCCGCCTCAGGCTGAAGGTCCACTTCACCCAGTTCCAGCTGAGTGCGAACCGAACTACAGAGCGTCTCGGGTATTTGTTGCGTGCAGGCGACAGCAAGCGGTTGCAGTGCAGGGGAAACTGGCGGCGCGCCGCGCAACTGAAAGCCACAGCCACTCACGCCGGCCAACAATAGGATTGCTGCCAGCGTGGATGGGCGAGAAGGGTTCAGTGCTCGGCGCGGGGCCATATCAGTTCGCCACCACGTTGACCAGTTTGCCGGGCACCACAATCACCTTGCGTACGGTTTTCCCTTCGGTGAAGCGCTGAACGTTTTCGTTGTCCAGAGCGAGTGCTTCCAGATCGTCCTTGGTGATGTTCGCAGGGACCTCTTGCTTGGCCCGGACCTTGCCGTTGACCTGAAGTACGATCTGCAGTTCGCTGCGCACCATCGCTTTCTCGTCGGCTTTCGGCCAGCGGGCGTCGACCACCGGCTCTTCGTGGCCAAGCGCTTGCCACAAGGCGTGACATGCGTGCGGTGCGATCGGCGCCAGAAGCAACACCGCGGTATTCAGTGCTTCCTGGCGAACAGCGCGGCTTTGCGGTTCGTTGTCGCCCAGTTTGCCAACCTCGTTGAGGAGTTCCATTACTGCGGCAATGGCGGTGTTGAAGGTCAGCCGTCGGCTCAGATCATCGCTTACTTTAGCGATAGTTTCATGGGTCTTGCGCCGCAGGTTTTTCTGGTGGTCTTGCAGTTCGGCCGCGTTCAGGGTTGGCGCTGGACCTTCTGCGGTATGCTCGCCCACCATGCGCCACAGGCGCTTAAGGAAACGATGCGCACCTTCGACACCGCTGTCGGACCATTCCAGGGATTGCTCCGGAGGCGCGGCAAACATCATGAACAGGCGAACGGTATCGGCGCCGTATTGGTCAATGATCGCCTGCGGGTCGATGCCGTTGTTCTTGGACTTGGACATCTTGGTGACGCCGCCGGTAACGACGGGTTCTCCGTCTTGCTTGTGAATGGCGCGAACCGGTTGGCCTTTTTCGTCCCGCTCGACGGTGACGTCGGCGGGTGAAATCCACACCTTGCCGCCCTTGTCATCTTCACGGTAATAGGTTTCGGCCAGCACCATGCCCTGGCACAGCAGACGCTTGAACGGCTCGGAACTGGTCACAAGGCCCACGTCCCGCAGCAGCTTGTGGAAGAATCGGGCGTACAGCAGGTGCAGGATGGCGTGCTCAATGCCGCCAATGTACTGATCCACGGGAAGCCAGTAATTGGCCGCGGATGGGTCCAGCATGCCCTGGTCATAATTCGGGCTGCAGAAACGCGCGTAATACCAGGACGACTCCATGAAGGTGTCGAACGTATCGGTTTCAAGTGTGGCCGGCTGACCTTCAAAGGTGGTCTTGGCCCACTCCGGGTCAGCTTTGATCGGCGACTGCACACCGTCCATTTCGACCTCTTCCGGCAGGCGCACCGGCAGCTGATCGTCCGGTACCGGGCGCTCGGTGCCGTCGGCCAGTGTCATCATGGGGATGGGTGCGCCCCAGTACCGTTGGCGAGAGACGCCCCAGTCCCGCAGTCGGTAATTCACGGTCCGCTTGCCGAGGCCGTTGTCTTCAAGGTAATCGGCGATGGCGTCAAAGGCCTCTTCGCTGGTCAGGCCGCTGTACTTGCCGGAGGAGACCAGGGTGCCTTTCTCGGTGAAGGCTGCTTCCTGCACGTCGATTTCCCGGCTATCTCTTGCGGCGATAACCTGTTTGATGCGCAGGCGGTATTTACGGGCAAATTCGTGGTCGCGCTCGTCGTGGCCGGGCACCGCCATAAGGGCACCTGTGCCGTAGTCGGTCAGTACGAAATTGGCAATCCAGACCGGGATTTCTTCCTGGGTCAGCGGGTGAATGGCCTTGAAGCCGGTATCAATCCCTTTCTTTTCCATGGTGGCCATTTCGGCCTCGGCCACTTTACTGTTGCGGCACTCGTCGACAAACTCGGCTACATCGCGATGGCGCTCAGCTGCGGCCTTGGCCAGAGGGTGCTCGGCGGCGACAGCCATGTAGCTGACTCCCATCAGGGTGTCCGGTCGTGTGGTGTAGACCGTCAGACCGTCGTCACTGTCTTTGAGCGGGAAGGTCAGTTCGGTACCAACGGACTTGCCGATCCAGTTGCGCTGCATGGTTTTGACCTGTTCCGGCCAGTCATCCAGTTCATCCAGATCGTTCAGCAGTTCTTCGGCGTAATCAGTGATGCGAATGAACCACTGGGGAATCTTCTTCTGCTCGACCAGCGCGCCAGAGCGCCAGCCGCGGCCATCCACGACCTGCTCGTTTGCCAGAACGGTCTGGTCGACAGGGTCCCAGTTCACGGTGGACATCTTCTTGTACACCAGGCCTTTTTCGTACAGCCGGGCGAAGAACCATTGCTCCCAGCGGTAGTAGTCCGGGCTGCAGGTGGCGAGTTCCCGGTTCCAGTCATACCCGAAGCCCAGCTGCTTGAGCTGGTTCTTCATGTACTCAATGTTGGCGTAGGTCCACTTCGCTGGTGCGGTTTTGTTGGCAATGGCGGCATTTTCCGCAGGCAGGCCAAAGGCATCCCAGCCCATGGGTTGCATCACGTTCTTGCCCTGCATGCGTTGGTAACGGGAAATGGCATCGCCGATGGTGTAGTTGCGAACATGCCCCATATGCAGCTTGCCGCTGGGGTAGGGGAACATGGACAGGCAGTAGTATTTTGGCTTGCCCGGTTCTTCTTTCACCTCGAAGGTTTTGTTTTCTTCCCAGAATTTGCGGGCATTCTGTTCTACGTTACCTGGATTGTATTGCTCGTCCATTCCTGCCATTACCAAAGTTACCCTATAACAAAATGATGTTCGGAGCGGCCGGTCATTCTAACGCACCCACGCTCCAACAGGTAGTCTGCCAATCCGCGAATCCTGTGCCATGATTAGGAGGTGCTGAATGCCGGCGGCGGCCCGTTTTCCCAAGGCCGACGCCTTCCTTCCGGACTGTGTTGAGGAGTCGTTATGAGCGAGCCCGAACGTAATCATCTTTCAGGAAAAGCACTGGAGGTTTATGACCGGATGCTCGAACGGGTTCAGGCCCGGTTGAAATCCCTGCCTGACGTGACGGTTCAGGCGCTTGAGGACGAAGTCGAGAAGGCGGTCGAGTTCGAATACGAGCTGGAGGAGATGACACGGGAGGAGACAGACCTTCTCGGGGCCTACCTGGAACGCGATCTGAAACACCTGATGCATTTCGTGGAGGAGACTGGTGAAGGGCTGCAGGAATGGCTGCAGCTGGACCTCGCGCTCCTGGAACACCAGTTAGCCGACCGCCTGTTATCTGTCGCAGACAAGACTCTGGTGGACACGCTGGAGCTGAAACAGAAACTGGAAAACACCGATGCCGGCCACTACATCTCGGGAGAAGTGGCAACCGCGGGTATGTTTCGTTGTCTGAACTGCAGTCATATGCGCTGCCTGACGGCCACGAGTCACCTGGAACCCTGCGAGGCGTGCGGCTCCCACTATTATGAGCGGGTCACGAGCCGCTGGCCGAGACCGGAGGAATAACGCGTTCGCGAACAAACACCACCAGGATCAGGGCGAATGTCAGGGCCGGCCAGGAGCCGGTTTGCATAAACGGTGTGCTGCCCTCGGCGACAAAAACTTCGCCTCGGAGTGTAACGCGCTCAAACTGCGGCGTTGCTTGGGTGATTTCACCCAGGTGGTTGATAATGGCCGTGACGCCATTGTTGGTGCCGCGCAGCATGTACCTGCCGGTCTCCATGGCTCGCATGCGGGCGATCTGCAAGTGTTGCAGAGGCCCGATGGAAGCCCCGAACCAGCCATCGTTACTGATCGTCAGCAGCAAGCCTGACTGGCGGCTGTTGAAGGCAACAAAATCCGGGTACGCCACTTCGTAGCAGATGAAGGGCATGATCTGTGTGTCGCCGGCCTTTAGTGGCGACTGGTATTCAGGGCCCCGGCTGAAGCTGCTCATGGGCAAGTCGAAGAAGCCAATCAGGCCTCGCAGCATGCCCTCGAGAGGCACGTACTCACCAAAAGGCACCAGCTTCTGTTTGTGGTAGATGCCCTCGCCCTGGCCAATGGCCATGATGCTGTTGTGAAACGTAAAGTCTTCGAGCCTTTCACTGAAGCCGTACCAGGGTATGCCGGTAATCAGCGTGCTGTCGTCGCCCAGGCGTCCGCCGATGTGATCTATGATCTCGCCTGCCTTGTCCTGGGGAATGGGTATGGCTGTCTCGGGCCAGAGGATCAGGTCGGTATCCCAGTGGCCGTTGGTCATGGTCAGGTAGGTGACGATCTGGTCCCGCAGAAAATCCGGATCCCATTTGATTTGCTGGGGAATATTACCCTGCATGGCCGCAAAGCTGGTGGGCGTGTCGCTGATCTGTGTCCATGCCACCTTTTTCAGTTGGGGGGCGAGCAACCAGGGGATCAGGGCGAGGATGAGGGTTGTTGCCAGGGCACCCCACTTGCGATGTCGGGCTAGCCAGAGGGCGCCGTAGGCTGCAGCACCCGTTGTCACGATCCATAGCGTAATACCGTGCACGCCGACCAGCGGTGCCAGGCCGCCCAGTGGGCCGTCAGTGTGTGCGGTGCCCAGGTATAGCCAGGGGAATCCGGTCAGCAACCAGCCGCGCAGCCAGTCGCCCAGGAGCCAGATCGCCGGAAACAGAATCAACCGGCGAATCCGGTTCTCTTTGGCCAGCTTGCCCCAAAACCAGAAAGCCAGTCCGTGGAACAGGGCCAGGCCTGCTACAAACAGGGTGGTCAGCAGAACGGCGACGGGAATGGACGTGTTGCCGTATTCGCTGATACTGATGTACACCCAGCTGGCACCGCTACCGAACAGCCCGAGCCCGGTCAGCCAGCCGGCGCGGAACAGCTTTTCGGGTGCGAGCGGGATGGCGACCAGAAGTATCAGGAACACCGACAGGGGGCCAAACCACCACTGCTCGAACGGTGAGAAGGTCAGCGTCTGCAAGGCCCCAGAGGCAAGCAGTACCAGCGGCGCCAGCCAGCGGTTACCCGTGAGTGCGAAGGGGAGGTCTTTCAGTGTGATTGAGTTATTGCCCAACTCGGGTTACCTGCAACAGTCGGATGACACGGTTATCGGCGTTGGCAATGGTAAATCTCAGGCCGCCGAATTCAACCGTTTCTCCCCGTCTGGGCAGGTGACCGAACTCTTTGAGCACCAGGCCACCGATGGTGTCGAACTCTTCTTCGTCGAGTTCAATCTTGAAGAACTCGTTGAAGTCCTCAACCGGTGTGACGGCTTTGACTGCGTAAGTACCGTTGCCGCGGGCCTTGATGTGGGTTTCTTCGTCGAAGTCGTGCTCGTCTTCAATTTCGCCGACGATTTGCTCCAGCACGTCTTCGATTGTGATCAGTCCGGCGGTGCCGCCGTATTCGTCCACCACAATCGCCATGTGGTTACGGTTTTCCTTGAACTCCTTGAGCAGCTGGTTCAGCCGTTTGCTCTCGGGAACAAAGGTGGGGGGTCTGAGGATTTCGCGGATGCTCGGCCAGTTGAGGTCGCCGTTCAGGGCCAGCGGGAGCAGATCCTTGGCGAGAAGAATGCCGATCACATCGTCCTGATTGTCGCCAATGACTGGAAAGCGGCTGTGGGCGGAATTGATGATTTCGCCGAGAAACTCCTTGGGCTCCTGGGAAGCTTTGACGGTAACCATCTGCGAGCGAGGAATCATGATTTCCTCCACGCGCATGTCGATCACCTGCATCGCACCTTCGATGATGCTCATGGCATCGGTGTCGATGATGTCCTGCGTTTCTGCCTCCCTCAGGATTTCCAGCACGTCCTCAACGGACTCAGGCCCGCTGGAGAAGGCCTGCGATATGCGTTCCAGCCAGGACTTGTTGCCCTGACTGCGACTCGACTGATCGTCGCTCATGAGTCTCTTTCCACTTCCTCTGCTTCGTAAGGGTTACCAAATCCGAGCTGTCTCATCAGCTGGATCTCGAGGGCTTCCATGACCTCGGCATCTTCATCGTTGACGTGGTCGTAGCCCTGTAAGTGCAGCATACCGTGTACGACCATGTGGGCCCAGTGGGCCCTGAGTTCTTTATGTTGTTCGTGCGCTTCTTTTTCAACAACCGGTGCACAAATAACGAGATCGCCGGCCAATGGAATTGTTATACCCGCTGGCGCCTCAAATGGAAAGGAGAGCACATTCGTGGGTTTGTCTTTGCCACGGTACAGCAGATTCAGGGCCTGACTTTCTTCCGTACCGACGATGCGAATGGTCGCCTCGGATGGTTCGTCGTCTTGCCAGGCCGCATTGGCCCAGGCCTCGAAGTCGGATTGTTGCGGTGTGCCCGGTTGCTCGTAGACCGGCTGGTAGTCCACCGTGAGTGTGCTCACCGGCTCTCACCTCCGTCGTCAAAGGCATCATAGGCCTCGACAATACGTTGGACGAGAGGGTGTCGGACCACGTCCTTGGCACCAAAGCGAGTAAAGCCAATGCCGGACACTTTTTCCAGCACGCCGGCGGCGTGAATCAGGCCGGAATTCTGCCCGCGAGGCAAATCCACCTGGGTGGTGTCGCCAGTGATAACGGCAGTGGAACCAAAGCCGATCCGGGTCAGGAACATTTTCATCTGTTCCCGGGTGGTGTTCTGGCTTTCATCCAGGATGATGAACGAGTTGTTCAGGGTGCGACCCCGCATGAAGGCCAGTGGGGCAATCTCAATCACGCTTTTCTCGATCAGGCGCGTGACCTGATCGAATCCCAGCATTTCGTAGAGGGCGTCGTACAGCGGGCGCAGGTAGGGGTCGACCTTCTGAGCCAGGTCGCCGGGCAGAAAGCCCAGCTTCTCTCCGGCTTCAACGGCCGGGCGCACCAACAAAATGCGCTTGACCTGCTCGTCCTTCAGGGCCTCGACGGCACAGGCGACGGCCAGCCAGGTCTTGCCGGTTCCGGCGGGGCCGATGCCAAAGTTGATGTCGTGGGTGCGAATGTTGTGCACATACTTCTGCTGGTTCGCGCCCCGGGGCTTGGCCTGCAGTTTCGGTGTTTTAATGACGGTGACGGCACCATCGAACGGCACATCCTCAGGCAGTCGCTCCAGACCGGTTTCCCGGATGAACAGGTGGACGGTATCCGGTGACAGGTCATCCGTAGCTTCGGTTTCCCGATACAGGTGGCGGACGACTTCAGTGGCGGCGGCGACGTGCTCGGTTTCGCCTTCAATGCGGAAATGATGGCCTCGGCGTCCTACCTTGACGTGCAGGCGTCGCTCGATGTGCTTGAGGTTCTCATCAAACTGTCCGCACAGTATTGCCAGTCGGCGCTGGTCTACGGGGTGCAGGTCAAACTGTCTGGAATCGTGGGTGTTCAAGGATGCTCCGTGTTGCTTGCCGGCTGGGCCGGACGAAAGGAAAACGTTAGTCGAGTACGGATGAAGATTGATGGGGCTGCGCCCCATCAATGCAAGTGCTCATCCACCGGCAGGCCCCTCAGGGAGTTGGGGTAGGCCTCGACAATGTCCACGTCGATGAAGTGGCCGACCACGTCCGGGTTGTCGTGGCGGAAATTGACGATCCGGTTGTTTTCGGTCCGGCCGGCGAATTCGCCCGGGTCTTTCTTGGACAGGCCGGTAACAAGAATGCGTTGCGTGGTACCCACCATTTTCCGGCTGATGTCCATGGCCTGCTGGTTGATCCGCTGCTGCAGAATGCTCAGGCGTTGCTTCTTGACGTCCATCGGCGTGTCGTCTGGCAGGTCGGACGCGGGTGTGCCTGGGCGCGCACTGTAAATGAAACTGAAAGACACATCGAAGCCGATGTCGTTGATCAGCTTCATGGTGTCTTCAAAGTCTTTCTCGGTTTCGCCCGGAAAGCCAATGATAAAGTCGGACGAGAAGCTGATGTCCGGGCGGATCTTGCGCAGCCGGCGCAGCTTGGACTTGTACTCCAGTGCGGTGTGGCCTCGTTTCATGGCCGCAAGGATTCGGTCGGAACCGCTCTGAACCGGCAGGTGCAGATGGCTGACCAGCTCCGGTACCTGCTCGTAAACGTCAATCATCGCATCGGTGAATTCCACCGGATGAGACGTGGTGTAGCGGATCCGGTCGATGCCATCAATGGTGGCGATCAAGGTGATCAGTTCGGCCAGATCCATGACATCGCCGTCATGGGTTTCACCGCGATAGGCGTTAACATTCTGGCCCAGCAGGTTGACTTCTCGGACACCCTGAGAGGCCAGGTGAGCAACTTCGGCAATGACGTCATCGACGGGGCGGCTCACTTCCTCGCCGCGGGTGTAGGGCACCACGCAGAAGGTGCAGTACTTGCTGCAACCTTCCATGATGGAGACAAAAGCGGAGGGGCCATCGGCACCCGGCTCTGGCAGGCTGTCGAACTTCTCGATCTCCGGAAAACTCACATCCACGACACCGACGCCATTTCCCTTACTGCGAACCTCGGTGATCATGTCCGGCAGACGGTGCAGGGTCTGGGGGCCGAACACCATGTCGACGTAAGGCGCGCGCTCAAGGATGGCATCGCCTTCCTGGCTCGCCACGCAGCCACCGACGCCAATGATCAGGTCGGGATTACTGGTCTTCAGCGACTTCCAGCGGCCAAGCTGGTGAAACACCTTTTCCTGAGCCTTTTCGCGGATGGAGCAGGTATTCAGCAACAGGATGTCTGCGTTCTCCGGGGTGTCGGTCATTTCAACCGCTTCGCCGGAGCGCAGCAGGTCTGCCATGCGGGATGAATCGTACTCGTTCATCTGGCAGCCGTGGGTCTTGATATACAGCTTCTTGGCCATGGGTCTCAACGTATTCTGGTGGATGTTGCGCCGTGCAGTCACTCAAAAAAGGCGCAGTCAAAAAAGAACAGCGTATTATAGCGGGGTGCTTATTCTTCAACCACCGTTGTCTCGGCTTGTTGCTAGTTCACTATGGTATGATTCGCGACTTTTCAAGCACTGAATTCTCGATATGACTCCCGAACGCCTCGCCCGAATCAAGCAGATTCTCGATACTCGTCAACCCGACCTGAGCGTCTTGACCGATCAGGTTCACAAACCCCGCAATCTGTCTGCGATCATACGCTCCTGTGACGCCTTCGGGCTGGCCAACATGCATGTGGTTTGGCCGAAAGAGGGCTTTCGGGCGTTCCGCAAAACGGCCGGTGGCAGCTACAACTGGGTAACGACACACACCCATCGAACCATGGACGATGCGATCCGTCACCTGAAGGGGCGCGGACATCGGCTATACGCCGCTCAGCTCTCGGATCGGGCCGTGGATTACCGCGAGGTGGACTTTACCGTGCCTTGCACGGTGATCATGGGAAACGAAGTGGATGGCGTCAGCTTGGGAGCCGCTGATCAGGCGGACGAGCATATTGTGATACCCATGATGGGCATGGTGGAGTCGCTCAACGTTTCCTCCGCCTGTTCGATTATTCTTGCCGAGGCTCAACGCCAGCGAAAAGCGGCGGGTCTGTATGACTACCGGCGCCTGCCCGACGAGGACTATCAGCGGCTTCTGTTTTGCTGGTGCCAGCCTGTCGTCAAGCGCTATTGCGACGACCGAAAGCTGCCATACCCGCCGATGGATCCGGAAACCGGCGAGCTGGTCGATGGTGTGGGCTGGATGAATGAGGTGCGCAAAGCCCGTTATCCGCACCTCGAAAATACCGGCGAGACGGAAGTCTGAGCCGCGCTTGTCTTATTCTTCCCGAGCTTCCAGGTAGCGCTGGAGCTGTTCCCGCAGGGCCTTGGGCAGGCGGGTGATGGTCAGGGCGTCTTTGTCCCGGTCGTAATACACCGCCTGGTTCACCAGATCGGAAGAAAACGACACGCTCATGCCGCCGCCGGAGCCGGCGATGCGGACCAGTTTCTTGACCTTGCGGTGATCCGGGTGGATAACACCGCTTTCCGGTAGTTCGGTGTTTTTACCGGCAAATTCCTGGAAGCGCTGGGGAGCGCTTTCATCCAGGTACTCCGAAAGGGCGCCGATTTCGACCGGCTCGCCGAGCGCGTGTTGTTCCTTGCAGAATTCGTACGCTTTGGTGCGCACTTCTCCAGCCTTTTCCGGCTCCGAGGTTTTTGCAAACGCTTCAACCGCGTCCAGAAATGTCAGGGTTTCTTTCTCCACGTCTACCTGATTGGTGAAGCCGGCAAGACGGATGAACAGTTCGCCCGGCTCGCCGGTTCCGCGGCCGTGGAGGAGGGTCAGGTAGTTGTCGCCGCTGTTGTTGCCCAGCCAGTCATCCAGTTCGATGCGCATTGCCAGATTCAGGCGAGACAGGCTGAGCACGTCGGTGGCGTCCAGGGCCTGGTTGCCGTCGAAGCGCATCGCGCTGTCGGTTTCGAGGATCAGGAGGTATACCATTTCGGCGTCAGCCAAGGCTTCATGGACAATCATCAGGTGGCCCTGAAACTCCTCCTGGCAGCCGGTGAGCAGCTCCTGCCACTGGCCAAACAGTCGGTCGGTCAAGGAGCTGAAGCTCTGTTTGTCTTCGAGGTAGTCTTTCAGCCAGCTGCCGAAGGGGCTCTCTCCGATATCGTCGGAGAAGCGGCCATATTTCTTCCCAGGCTTACTGTTGAACAGGCGTTTCATCTGTTTGTGCAGAGACTCGTAATCGCCGCCGGGCTCGGCAAGGGCTTCCCCGGTGCTGAGTCTGGCAGGTTGTCCAGGCTGGTACTGGCTGGCAAAGGCGGTGCGGAGGTGTTTGATGGCCATGCTCGGACTCTCTCACAGTAGGTGCAATAAAAAAGCCCCGGAGGCGCAAGGCCTGCGGGGCTCGGTCGGTGCCGCGGGTCAGATGCGCTTGCTCCGGATCAGTTCCTGAACCAGGTGGCTGACAGCGTCAGGGATTTCCTGTTCGCTGTCTGCGGAAATGGAGGCAGAGGCTACATCGGAACCGAGGTTGACCGCAACGGCAATCAGGCCATGGGCCGACAACAGTTGTGCCGCTTCGCGGCGATCATCGGTATCGCCGGCATTGGCCTCGGTAAGCACGACGGTTGTCTTGCCGTGATCGAACAGCGCGCGCTCAACGGCAAGCGCCAGGGCCGTTGCCTGCTTGCCGCCGCAGCCGATGATGGCCGGCTTTTGCGCCAGGCGACGTTCGCGCTCCTCGGCACTGACCGGCTCGAACGAGGTGTCCTTGTCGGCCTGACCGGCGATCATGCCCGCACCCACCGTGATGTTGGTGAGTCGGTCGACAATGATAAAGCTGCCCGTCGCATGGTTGCTCGGGTAGTTGTCGTATGCCACCGGCTGGTTCAGTGTCAGCTCACAAAGACCAATTTCATTGAGTGCCAGTTGGGCAGGGTTGGCCTGCTGTTCGAGCGTGTTCACATCGGTCTGGTGGTGAATCTTCTTGATTGTGCCGGAGGTGAAATTGGGGCCGAGTTTGATGTTGTACAGGCGGCCGGTTTCCAGGGGCGCATCGGTCATCCAGACGATGTTGGCGTTGAAGTGGTTGTCCACTTGCGGTTCGTCGCCGACCTTGATCAGCATATCGCCCCGGCTGACATCGATTTCGTCCTCCAGGGTCAGGGTCACGGCCTGGTCGATGTACGCCTCTTCCAGATTGCCATCAAAGGTAACGATTTCCCTGACTTTACTGGTACGGCGTGAGGGCAGGGCCATGACCTCGTCACCGGGGCGAACGACTCCTGAGGCAATGGTGCCGCAGAAGCCGCGGAAGTTCAGGTTGGGGCGGTTGACGTACTGAACCGGCAGACGGAAGTGCTCCATGTTTTTATCTCGGGAGACTTCAACGGTTTCGAGGATTTCCATCAACGGCTGGCCGGTAAACCAGGGCGTGTTCTCGCTGGGATTGACAACATTGTCGCCCTCGAGCGCTGAGATCGGCACAAAGCGGATGTCTTTCAGGCCCAGCTTGGTGGCAAAGGCGAGATAGTCGTCTTTGATTTCGTTGAATCGTTCTTCGCTGAAATCGACCAGATCCATCTTGTTGATGGCCACCACAATATGGCGAATCCCCAGCAGGGATGCGATGTAGGAGTGGCGTCGGGTCTGGGTCAGAACCCCGTGTCGGGCATCGATCATCAGGATGGCAAGCTGTGCGGTGGATGCGCCAGTGGCCATGTTACGGGTGTATTGTTCGTGTCCGGGTGTGTCGGCAATGATGAACTTACGCTTATCGGTGGAGAAGAAGCGATAAGCGACATCAATGGTGATACCTTGCTCTCGCTCAGCCTGGAGGCCGTCGACGAGCAGGGCCAGGTCGAGTTTCTCACCCGTGGTGCCCATTTTGGCGCTGTCGGTTTTCAGGCTGGCCATATGATCTTCGTAGATCATTTTTGTGTCGTGCAGGAGGCGGCCGATCAGGGTGCTCTTGCCATCGTCCACACTGCCGCAGGTCAGCAGGCGCAGCAGTTCTTTGTTCTCGTGTTGATTCAGGTAGGCCTGAATATCTTCCGCAATCAGATCAGACTGGTGTGACATCTTAGAAGTACCCTTCCCGCTTTTTCTGTTCCATGGAACCGGCAGAATCGTGGTCAATGACCCGTCCCTGACGTTCGGAGCTCTTGGCCAGCAACATTTCCTGAATGATGTCTGTGAGTGTGTCGGCTTCGGACTCGATGGCGCCGGTGAGCGGATAACAGCCCAGGGTGCGGAAACGAACCGATTTCATCATCGGAGTCTCACCCTCTTTCAGGGGCATGCGGTCGTCGTCCACCATGATCAGCGTGCCGTCGCGTTCAACGACTGGGCGCTTGGCGGCGTAATAGAGAGGCACGATCTCAATATTTTCGAGGTAGATGTATTGCCAGATATCCAGTTCGGTCCAGTTGGACAGGGGGAAGACGCGAATACTCTCGCCTTTGTTGATTTTACCGTTGTAGATATTCCAGAGTTCCGGGCGTTGGTTCTTCGGATCCCAGCGGTGATGTTCGTCCCGGAAAGAGTAAACCCGCTCTTTGGCGCGAGATTTTTCTTCGTCCCGACGCGCGCCACCGAATGCGGCGTCGAATTTGTATTTGTTCAGGGCCTGTTTGAGGGCCTGGGTTTTCATGATGTCGGTGTGCTTGGCGCTACCGTGCGTAAAGGGGCCGACGCCCTGTTCGACACCTTCTTGGTTGGTGTGCACGATCAGATCCAGGCCGTACTCTTTGGCTTTTCGGTCCCGGAACTCAATCATTTCCCGAAACTTCCAGGTGGTGTCGATGTGCATCAGCGGGAAGGGCAGCTTGCCAGGGAAAAAGGCCTTGCGGGCAAGGTGCAGCATGACCGCAGAATCCTTGCCAATCGAGTACAGCATGACCGGGTTGTCAAACTCGGCAGCGACTTCCCGAATGATGTGGATGCTTTCGGCTTCCAGCTGTTTCAGGTGTGTGAGGTTGTATGAGGTCATCGATATTCCATCGCCGATTATTGGAGGACTTCTGAATTAGAGGGCTAGGAGTATATCAGACGGGTGTGCGGCATAAGAACAGCCGCAACAATAGTTTGAAGTTATAACAATATGCCGGGAGACGGCGCTGAAAAGCTTGCTTCAGGTTATGGTCTTGGCGTCTGCCAACAGCTTTGCGACGTGACGATCCACGTAATCGAATCCGTTGCCTTCGAACTCGGCGAAGTTAATCCCAAGCTGGAATTCATCACGTGCGACACGACGCATGTGCACAATGTTGCCGTTCGCGACGATGGAGACCGGTTGGTTGGCGATAACGGGGACGGAGAAGCTGGTTTTTATGGGGATCCAGTGGCCGGCTGCTGGAGGTTGCTGGGTGGGGACAAGTTTTTTAATAAGCTCCTGACTGCAGGAGAGCATCAGGCCTGAGCGGGACATGTTGGTGGCCTTGCAGGTCAGTTGCGTGCCGTCCTGAGTCTCTACGGAAATGTCGATATTGACGTCGACACGTTGCTGGTTCCGTAGATTGCTTTTTATGGCAACTGATTTCATGGTCACTCGTCTGGCTTGGATGGTTTTGATTGTCTCTGCCTTGCCCATAAATCCCTTCCAGAGAAACGCTTAGGCTCGAAAAGTTTAGATGTTTGCCGTTCAGGCGGCAAGAAGCCTGTCGTCCATTGTGTCAGATTTGTTTCAAAAAAATGAATAGCAATTCACAAATTTTGCCGGCTGATTTGCCTGGCAGATAGCTTGTCCTCTTCGACCAGCAGACGACGCTTGCTGCAGTTTGGTTCCCGGCTGAGGTAAAATTGTCGTTCAACTCATGTCGGGGGTTTGCTCCAAACTCCGGGGATTCAGAATTTTCTATGACAGACAAAACTCGTGATGCCGCTGTTGGAAGCGGTAAGGTGGGCTTCATCAGCCTTGGATGCCCGAAAGCATTGGTGGATTCAGAGCGCATCCTGACGCAGCTTCGCCAGGACGGATATGAGGTGGTGCCTTCCTACGACGATGCCGATGTGGTGGTCGTGAACACCTGCGGCTTTATCGATTCCGCCAAGCAGGAGTCGCTTGATGCTATCGGTGAAGCGATGGCCGAGAACGGCAAGGTCATTGTCACCGGTTGCATGGGGGTGGAGGCGGATCGAATCCGCGACACGCATCCGGGGGTTCTCGCCGTCTCCGGACCCCATGCCTATGAGGAGGTGGTTGGAGCCGTCCACGAGTACGTTCCTCCAAAAAAAGAGCACGACCCGTTTACAGACCTGGTACCGCCTCAGGGTGTGAAGCTGACCCCGCGGCACTACGCCTATCTGAAGATTTCCGAGGGCTGCAATCACCGCTGTACCTTCTGCATCATACCGTCCATGCGCGGCGACCTGGTGAGCCGCCCCATCGGTGATGTCATGGATGAAGCCAAGCGGCTGGTGGATGCCGGGGTCAAGGAATTGCTGGTGATTTCTCAGGACACCTCGGCCTATGGGGTGGATATCAAATACCGCACCGGTTTCTGGCAGGGGCGGCCGCTCAAAACCAAGATGCAGGCGTTGTGCGAGGCGCTCGGAGAGTTGGGGGTCTGGGTGCGGCTTCATTATGTGTATCCCTACCCGCATGTGGATGACGTGATTCCACTGATGGCGGAAGGAAAGATCCTGCCGTACCTGGATATCCCGTTCCAGCACGCCAGCCCGAAGGTGCTCAAGGCCATGAAGCGGCCTGCGCACGATAGCAAGACCCTGGACCGCATCCGGAAGTGGCGGGAAATCTGCCCACAGCTCACCATCCGCTCCACTTTCATCGTCGGCTTCCCCGGCGAAACGGAAGAAGATTTTCAGTATTTGCTGGACTGGCTGGAGGAGGCGCAGTTGGATCGGGTGGGTGCCTTCAAGTACAGCCCTGTCGAGGGTGCCAAGGCGAACGAGATTGACGGTGCGGTTCCTGAAGAGGTCAAAGAGGAGCGTTTGGAGCGCTTTATGGCCAAGCAGGCGGAGATTTCCGCCGCACGGCTTCAGGCCAAGATCGGGGCGACCATCGATGTGCTGATTGATGAGGTTGATGAAGAAGGCGCCATCGGACGCTCCAAAGCGGATGCGCCGGAAATCGATGGCATGGTGTACCTAAATGACGAAACCGATCTGGTGCCGGGGCAAATCGTGAAAGCGGTGGTTGAGCATGCCGACGAGCACGATCTGTGGGCGAGCCTTGCCCGGTAAGGTCGGGTGTGTTCCTGGCAGGAAAAGCAAAACGGGCGCTCACTGAGCGCCCGTTTTGCTGTACAGGGTTACCCGCCGAGTTTTTTGAGCAAAATCTCGTTGAACAGCTTCGGATTGCCTTGGCCTTTGGATGCCTTCATAAGCGGCCCCATGAACCCACCCAGCATCTTTTTGCGCTTCTTCGGGTCTTCCTCGTTCTGGAATTGGGCCACCTGGTCCGGCATGCCGGCCAGCACCTCATCCACCATGGCTTCCAGCGCTCCGGTATCTGAGACCTGCTTGAGTCCTTTCGCCTCGATGATGGCGTCCACGTCGTTGCTTTCGCCGGTCCACAGGGCCTCGAACACCTTCTTGGCGCCTGCCGAGGACACGGTGTTGTCGGCAATGCGACTCACCAGATCGCCAAGCTGGGCGCCGGAAATCGGGGAGTCGGCGACGGATTTCTCCTCCGAATTGAGGCGGGCGCTAAATTCCCCCTGAATCCAGTTCGCAACCAACTTGGTGTCTTTTGTGTGGTTGGCCGCTTCCTCAAAGAAAGCGGCCAACCTGGCGTCGCTGCTGAGCAGGCCGGCATCGTAGTCATTCAGGCCATACTGCTCCTGGAATCTGGCGCGACGGGCGTCCGGCAACTCCGGCATTCTGGCGCGCGCGTCGTCAATAAACGAGTCATCTATTTCGATCGGCAGCAGATCCGGGCACGGGAAGTAGCGGTAGTCGTTGGCTTCTTCTTTGGTGCGCATGGAGCGGGATTCATCCCGGTCGCCGTTGTACAGCCGGGTTTCCTGCTCGATCTGGCCGCCGTCTTCGAGGATGTCCATCTGGCGCTCAACTTCGTGGGCAATGGCCTGTTCCATGAAGCGGAATGAGTTCAGGTTTTTGGTCTCGGTTCGCGTACCCAGCGTGTCCGAGCCTTTCGGCTTGAGGGAAATATTGACGTCGAAGCGCATGGAACCCTGGGACATGTCGCCATCGCAAATGCCCAGAGAGGTAACGATGCTGTGCAGTTTCTTGGCAAACGCGACGGCTTCCTCGGCGCTGTTCATGTCCGGCTCGGTGACCACTTCGATCAGTGGGGTGCCGGCACGGTTCAGGTCAACGCCGGTCATACCGTGGTAGTCCTCATGCAGGGATTTGCCGGCATCTTCTTCCAGGTGCGCGTGATGAATCCGGACGCGTTTGGTGTCGGCGTTGGGCAAGTCGATGTCGAGGTAGCCCGGGCCAACTATGGGTTGCTCCAGCTGAGTGGTCTGGTAGCCCTTGGGTAAGTCCGGGTAGAAATAGTTCTTGCGCTCGAACATGGAGCGTCGGCCGATTTCGGCGTTTACCGCCAGGCCGAACATGACCGCGTAGCGGAACGCATTCTCGTTCGGTACCGGCAGGGTGCCGGGCATGGCGAGATCTACGGCGTTGGCCTGAGTGTTCGGTTCGGCGCCGTAAGCGGTGCTGGAACCGGAGAAAATCTTGGTTTTGGTGGCGAGCTGAACGTGTACTTCCAGCCCGATCACGATATCCCACTGCATGTGTTCGTCTCCTCTGTCGGGCTTAATGGGGCTCGCGCTGGTGCCAGTCAGTCACCTGCTGGAACTGGTGGGCTGCGTTGAGCAGCCGTGCTTCCGCGAAGTGGTCTCCGATGATCTGCAGACCAACCGGCAATCCGTCCATAAAACCAGCCGGGACAGACATGGCCGGCAGCCCGGCGAGGTTCACGGCGATGGTGAAGATGTCTTCCAGGTACATGGTGACCGGATCGTTGGTCTTTTCACCCTGAACAAAGGCCGGAGACGGGGTGACTGGGCTCATCAGAACGTCAACATCCTTGAAGGCGTTGGCAAAATCCTGCTGGATCAGTCGGCGCACCTTCTGCGCTTTCAGGTAATAAGCGTCGTAGTAACCGTGGGACAGGGCGTAAGTGCCCACCAGAATCCGGCGCTTTACTTCGGTGCCAAAACCCTCGGCACGAGTTCGCGTGTACAGATCCATCAGGTCTTTCGGGTTTTCGCAGCGGTAACCGTAGCGGACACCATCAAAACGGGACAGGTTAGCCGAGGCTTCCGCCGGTGCTATGACGTAGTAGGCTGCAATGGCCAGGTTGGCATTTGGCAGTGACACATCTTTCACGGTAGCGCCGAGCTTTTCGTATTCGCGAATGGCGGCGCGAATCTGCGCCTCCATGGCCGGGGTGAGCTGGTCGGAGAAATATTCTCTGGGCAAGCCGATGCGCAGGCCTTTCAATGGCTCGTTCAGAGTGGCGGTGTAATCCGGCACCTCCCGGTCAATGGAGGTGGAGTCCTTCGGGTCAAAACCGGCCATGACGTTGAGCATCAGCGCGTTGTCTTCCGCTGTGCGCGCCATGGTGCCGCCCTGGTCGAGGCTGGAAGCGAAGGCGATCATTCCGTAACGGGACACCCGGCCATACGTTGGCTTCAGGCCGGTGATGCCGCACAGAGCGGCCGGTTGCCGGATGGAACCGCCGGTGTCCGTTGCGGTCGCGGCCGGCACGAGGTGTGCCGCAACGGCCGCCGCTGAACCGCCCGAAGACCCACCGGGTACGCGCTTCTGATCGTTTCCGGCACCCCAGGGATTGGTAACCGGGCCGAAGTGGCTGGACTCGTTGGAGGAGCCCATGGCGAATTCGTCCATGTTGGTCTTGCCCAGGCAGACGGCGCCGGCCTTGCGGAAATTTTCCGTTACCGTTGCGTCATAAGGCGGCGCGAAGTTTTCCAGCATCCGGGAGCCGCAGGTCGTGCGGACACCGTTGGTGCAGAAGATGTCCTTGTGCGCAAACGGAATGCCGGTCCAGGGCGTGGCATTGCCCGCTGATCGTTGCTGGTCGGCGGCCTTGGCGTCGGCCAGCGCTTGTTCTTCGGTAACAGTAATAAAGCTGTTGTACTTGCTGTCTTCGTTCTTGATGCGGTCAAGAAACTGCTGGGTCAGTTCTACGCTTGAGGTGCGGCCGCTTTCCAGTTCACGAGCAAGTTCTGCTACGGTTTTATTGTGCATGTTGATTCCTGAAGTCTCTGTTCGTCAGATCACTCAATGACTCGGGGAACGAGGTAAAGCCCGTCTTCAGTGGAGGGAGCAATAGCCTGGAAAGCCTCCCGCTGATTAGTTTCGGTTACCTCGTCGGCCCTCAGTCGCTGCACCGCGTCCAGTGGGTGCGCCATAGGCTCCACGGCGTCGGTGTCCGCGGCAGCGAGTTGATCCACCAGGTCAAGAATGTTGCCCAGATCTTTTTCCAGGGCCGAAACCTGATCGTCGTCCACTTGGATGCGGGCGAGCACAGCGACTTTTTCGATGTCCTCACGGGAAATGGTCACGCATTGCCTCCCAGTATCTAAACTGACATTGGTATTCGTAGTAGAAGAAAAACGAAAGTGGCTGGCACTGCAGCCGGTACACTAAACCGGTAATGGTAACAGATTCGGGTCGCAGCGGCAGGGAGAAAGCCACCAGAGTATGGGTAAATCGTTAGGTTTCAGCGATTTTACCGCCTTGCCTGCGGGGGTGCTCGCTGCTAAAGTTGCCGCATTATTTTTGCCACAGCAACTTTCAGGTTGAAACAACGCGAATGTTAATCAAGAAACTCCGAGGCCTATTCTCCAGCGACCTGTCTATTGACCTGGGTACCGCCAACACTCTCATCTTTGTGCGCGAGCGCGGTATTGTCCTGAATGAGCCATCGGTGGTGGCAATTCGTACCAGCAATTCCCAGAAAATGGTCGCGGCCGTAGGTGCGGAAGCCAAGCGTATGCTCGGGCGTACGCCGGGGAATATCACCGCGATTCGCCCCATGAAGGACGGTGTGATTGCCGACTTTGTGGTGACTGAAAAGATGCTTCAGCACTTTATTCACAAGGTGCACGAGAACAGCTTTATCACCCCGAGTCCTCGCGTTCTGGTGTGTGTGCCCAGCAAATCTACCCAGGTAGAGCGCAAGGCCATTCGCGAGTCGGCACTGGGTGCTGGCGCCCGCGAGGTTTACCTGATCGAAGAGCCGATGGCGGCGGCGATTGGTGCCGGTTTGCCGGTTGAAGAAGCCAGTGGTTCCATGATTGTGGACATCGGCGGTGGCACCACCGAGATCGCCATCATCTCACTCAATGGCATCGTTTATGCCGAGTCAGTGCGCGTCGGTGGTGACAAGTTCGATGAAGCCATTGTCACTTATGTGCGTCGCAATTATGGCAGCCTGATTGGCGATACCACGGCCGAGCGCATCAAGCACGAAATCGGTTGTGCCTACGAGGGGTTGGAGATCCGTGAAATTGATGTGCGTGGTCGCAACCTGGCAGAAGGTGTGCCCCGTGCGTTTACCCTGAACAGCGAGGAAATCCTCGATGCTCTGCAGGAATCGCTGGCGCAGATCGTGCAGACGGTGAAAAGTGCGCTTGAGCAGTCGCCCCCCGAGCTGGCCTCCGATATCGCCGAGCGCGGTATTGTGCTGACAGGCGGCGGTGCGCTGTTGCGTGGACTCGACAAGCTTCTCAGCGAGGAGACCGGTCTGCCGGTAATCATTGCTGAAGATCCGCTGACCTGTGTCGCCCGTGGCGGCGGCAAGGCGCTTGAGTTGATTGATAAGGGTGGCATTGGAATGTTCTCCCAGGAGGGATAAGCCCGTAGGGAGGAATCACCATTAAGACCATCTTTGTTCAGGGCCCGGTTCCCGGCTTAAGGCTCCTGCTCATCATCATCGTATCGGCAGCCCTCGTGGTTGCCGATGCCCGTTTTGATAAACTCTCCTCCGTACGCAGTACCCTGGGGACCGCTCTGGCCCCGGTATACTGGCTGGGTAATGCCCCGCAAGAGTTCAGTGACTGGTTCTCCGGTCTGTTCGTCAACAAAGAAGATCTGCAGCAGGAAAACGAAGACCTGCGGGCACGTCTTCTGATTCTTGAGCGTCGCGCGCTCAAATACGCCGCCCTTGCGTCCGAAAACAACGAGTTGCGCCGTCTGATGAACTCGTCCGAGGTCCTGGACGACCGGACGATTCTGGCTGAAGTGGTGGGCATCTCTCCCGATCCGTATTCCCACGAGATTGTTATTAATAAAGGTCTCCGGGACGGCCTGCGCGAAGGCCAGGCGGTTCTGGATGCCCATGGTCTGATGGGGCAGGTGGTGCAGACCAGCCAGATCACGTCCCGCGTGATTCTGGTGTCCGACAGCAGTCACGCGGTCCCCGTGGAAGTGGTTCGCAACGGGTTGCGGGCTATTCTTCTGGGCAACGGCAATACGGATACCCTGGAGCTGGTTCATGTTCCGGACACTGCCGATGTTCAAGAAGGCGACCTGCTGGTCAGTTCTGGTCTGGGTGGCCGGTTTCCAAGGGGGTACCCGGTGGCTGAAGTCTCTCGCATAACCAAGGAACCGGGGGAGCCATTTGTTTCCATCGAAGCCGCACCAAGGGCTGAACTGAACCAGAGTCGACTGGTTCTGGTGGTATTTTCGCCCGTGGACCCGCGAACTGCGCTGACCGAGCCGGAAGACCCAGGTTCTGCTGATCGTGCGGCGGAAAGTAACGCTGCGGAGGAAGAAAACTGATGTTGTCGGTGATCAGTTATCCGGTTTTTGCGTTGTCCGTGGTGGTAGCCCTGGTGCTCAGTATCTCGCTGTTCCCAGTGGATTGGCTGGCGTACCGGCCCGAATGGCTGGGTCTGGTGGTCTTCTACTGGACGTTCCGGGCGCCGGCCCAGTTCGGGATTATTTTTGCCTGGTGCCTGGGATTATTGCTGGATGTGCTCGAGGCCACACCGCTCGGTGTCAATGCCATGGCCATGGGTTTGATCGCCTTTCTGGTGCTGACGGTTCATCAGCGTTTGCGCATGTACCCGATCCCTCAGCAAAGCCTGATGGTATTCCTGTTGTTGGGCATTAACCAGATGCTGGTGCATTTCATCAAGCAAATGCTGGGTGCCGAAGATGCGGGGTTCAGTTACCTGTGGCCAGCGGTCACGGGCGCCCTGATCTGGCCGATTGTGTGCGTACTTCTGGACAACATGAACCGAAGGCTTGGGTAATGATGTCCTCTATCATCCTCGCATCGGCCTCCCCGCGCAGATCGGAATTGCTGCAGCAGATCGGCGTATCGTTTACCGTGCAGCCCGCAGATGTGGACGAAACACCGTTGAAGGACGAGCGCCCTGAGCACTACGTCGAGCGGTTGGCCAGAGAAAAGGCGCTCGCGGTGGCCGCCATCCATCCAGATGCCATGGTGCTTGGCTCCGATACCTCGGTTGTACTGGATGGGTGTGTTCTGGGCAAGCCACGCGATCGCGCAGATGCGAGGCGAATGCTTTCTGAGTTATCCGGTCGCTCACATCAGGTGATGACAGCGGTGGCGTTGGCACACCAGAGCGAGTGCCGTTCCCTTGTGGTCACAACAGACGTCGAATTCCGCGTCCTGTCGGACGGTGAAATGGATGCCTACACCGCCACTGCGGAGCCGATGGACAAAGCCGGGGGGTATGGGATTCAGGGCCATGGTGGTATTTTTGTCAGAGAACTCAGGGGTAGTTACAGTGCGGTGGTTGGCCTGCCGTTGCAGGAAACGGCCAGTCTGCTGGAGCAAGCAGGCTATCCCGTGTGGACGCACTGGCCAATCAGTCTGGAGAACTGAACATGAGTGAAGAAATCCTGATCAATGTAACCCCTGTAGAAACCCGGGTCGCGCTGGTCGAAAATGGCATGCTCCAGGAAGCCTATATCGAGCGCACCAGCCGCAAAGGCATCGTCGGGAATATCTACAAGGGCAAAGTGGTCAGGGTGCTGCCCGGAATGGAAGCGGCCTTTGTTGACATAGGTCTTGAGCGGGCGGCCTTCATTCACGCGTCGGATGTGATCTCACCAAACGCTGCGGACGACGCCAACGAATCCCCGAAAACGGTGCCAGATATTCGCACGTTGCTGAGGGAAGGGCAGTCGCTGGTGGTGCAGGTAACCAAAGACCCCATTGGCACCAAAGGCGCCCGGCTGACGACCCAGCTTTCCATCCCCTCGCGCTATCTTGTCTTCATGCCCGGTGTGTCTCACGTCGGAATTTCCCAGCGTATTGAAGATGATACTGAGCGCGCGAGGCTCAAGGAGTTGGTCGAGCAGGCGGCTGCGGAGGAAACGGAGGTTCAGGGCGGTTACATCATCCGAACCGCTGCCGAAGGCGCCTCTCCTGAGGACCTGGTTGGCGACATGGCTTACCTTCATCGGTTGAGCCAGTCGATTCAGGAGCGGATGGCCCGGGTCAAGGAACCGGCGGTGATTTATCAGGATCTTCCCCTGTTCATCCGTACGATCAGGGATCTGATCCGGCCGCAAACCGAAAAGGTTCGAATTGATAGCCGCGAGAGTCACCAGCGCGTCATGGAGTTTGTGGAAGAGTTCGTGACCGAGTTCTCCAATAAGGTGGAGTACTATCCCGGCGAACGTCCGATCTTCGATCTGTACTCTGTCGAAGACGAAATTCAAAAGGCCCTCAGTCGCAAGGTGCAGCTAAAATCTGGCGGTTACGTGATCATCGATCAGACCGAGGCGATGACCACCATTGATATCAACACCGGGGGATTCGTCGGGCACCGGAATCTTGAGGAAACCATCTTCAAGACTAACCTGGAGGCGGCCAGGTCGATCAGCCGTCAGCTGAGGCTCCGTAACCTGGGTGGAATTATTATTATTGATTTCATCGATATGGAAGATTCTGAGCATCAACGCCAGGTTCACCGCATGCTGGAAAAAATGCTCGAGCGGGATCACGCCAAAACCAAAATCACCGGTGTGTCTGAGCTCGGACTGGTGGAAATGACCCGCAAGCGAACCACCGAGAGTCTGGGCCAGGTTCTGTGCGAGCCTTGCCCGATTTGTGACGGTCGCGGCTTTCTGAAGACCAGCGAAACCGTGTGCTATGAGGTGTTCCGGGAGATTCTCCGGGTGAACCGTGCTTACGATGCCGAGAGCTACCTGGTGATGGCCTCGCAGAGCGTGGTGGATCGGTTGCTCGATGAGGAGTCTGATAACGTTGCCGATCTTGAAACCTTCATCGGAAAGACCATCCGGTTCCAGGTTGAGCCCTTCTACAGCCAGGAGCAGTACGATGTGGTTCTGCTCTGATCCGGGGGTAACTGGTCGACAGTTGGTTTAGGAGGCCGGATGTCCGCCACCGGTGATGAACGCAGCTCGACCGAGAGCCCTCCCGAGAAGCCCTCAATGCGGCTTGCCGCCCGTTTATCGAGTGCGGTCTGGTGGCTGTTGCTCTTCGTACTGGTGTTGTTTGCCCTGTACGCCGGGCTTGGCCGGCAGCTGACCAGCAACATCGATTCCTATACCGCCGACCTTGCGACTGAGCTGTCAGCGCGCCTTGGCCATCCGGTCTCGATTGGCCAGCTGTCATCCCGATGGTTCTGGCTTGACCCTTCCTTCACTGCCCGCGATGTTGTTATTAACAAACCCGACTCGGATCAGGCTCTGGCGCAGATCGAGTATTTGCGGGTCCGTTTTGACTTTCTGTCGTCGCTGCTTCGGTGGCGGGTTGTTTTCGAAGATTTTGAAGTCGACGGGGTGGAGCTGGCCCTGAGCCAGACCGGTGCTGGCGACTTGGATGTGCAGGGGCCAGAATTGACTGGGCCGGTTAACAGCCGCCTGAGCCAATTGTTGAGGGTGGCGGGGCAGTGGTTGTCGGAACCCTACGTCAAGGTGACACGCCTGAGCCTTGCCCTGCAGGACCGGGAGGGAGAGGTTCGCCACCTGGATGTTCCGCAGCTTGACCTGGTGTATCGCCAGGGCCTGTTCCGTGCGTCCGGCCGGGCAATCAAGTCGGGCACTGCCGAGCAACTGGCAAGCTTCAGTCTGGTGGGGCGGCAGTTTTTCCGCGGCGACTTCACCGGGCAGCTGTATCTCGACGTTCAATCCGGCCGATTGTTCGATGAGCTGGTGGATGACTATGAATGGCGCGATCTTCGGGTTGAAGGTGTTGATCTGGGCGGTGAGGCCTGGCTTACGTTTCAGGGCGGCGAAGTTCAGCAGATCAATGGCCGCCTTAACACGCCTTATCTGCAGTTGTCGGTCCGCCAGGAATCCCTCGCCCCAATTGAGGATATCCAGGCTCGGTTCGGCTGGCGCCGGGCCAACAATACCCATCCTGAAAACCGCTCAGAAGCAGGTGCCGCTGATGATTTGGAGCCGCCCGGGGAGTGGCACCTCCAGCAACTGCAATGGCGTTGGAATACCGACACGGTGTCGCCTTTCAGCTTGAGCCTCTTGCCAACGGGTGATGGTTTGCGCGCGCATGCGGATGCTTTGCCGCTCGGGCCGCTTCAGCGCCTGCTGTCGGCGCTACCTGTGTTGCCCGATGTCGCGACCAGTGCTCTGGCCAATTACCGTCCTGAAGGTTTTCTTGACCGGGTAACGCTTGAGCTTCCGGCCGATCCCCAGGCCAGCTTCCAGTTCGGTGGCCAGCTCAGAAACGTTCGGATTCAGGCACACAACGGCGCGCCGAGTATGACGGGGCTGGCCGGGCAATTGTGGCTCGATCGCGAGCATGGTTACGTTCAGATAGAAAGCGCCGATGAGCCGATCGGCATGGCGTTCCCCAAACTTTACAGCGCAGGGTGGTTATTTCCTGAATTAAAGGGCCGCGTCATCTGGCAGACCGATGAAAATGGCTTTCGCGTCTTCTCTGATGATCTGACGATGCACTACGGCGAGCAAACCCATTTTGCCGGGGCCTTCAAGCTCGCTCTGCAAAAAGACGTTGCCAATACGCTGGAGCTCGACATCAATGTCCAGAATGGGACGGAAGAGACCTTATACGCGTTCCTGCCCGACAAAACGTTGAACGCCAACCTATATGACTGGTTGACCGAGGCCATCCAAACGGCGGATAACGTTTCCGGATATTATCGCGGCGGCGGCCAGATCGGTGCGCGTGCCGAACAAGGCTCGTTTGTATCGTCGATGGCTTTCGATTTCGACAGGGCCACGGTGGCGTACAGTGACCGCTGGCCAGTGGTATCCGGGGCTAAAGGCCGGGTTGTGGTCAAGGACGGACTGACGGACGTGACGCTGCAGGCAGGCCGTACCGGCGGTCTCTCGCTGGAACCCAGCACCGTGACGGTTGGCACCGAAAATGACGAAAGCGTTGTCCGGGTGAACGCCTCCGCACAATTTCCAGGCAAGGCGGTTGGCTTCTGGCTCAGTAATAGTCCTTTGGGTGAAATGGTCTCCGAACGTGCGGCGGAACTGGAGATCGACGGCACCTATGACATGGCCTTGGACCTGGCATTGCC
Organism: Marinobacter salinisoli; assembly: GCF_017301335.1. Classification (NCBI taxonomy): domain Bacteria; kingdom Pseudomonadati; phylum Pseudomonadota; class Gammaproteobacteria; order Pseudomonadales; family Marinobacteraceae; genus Marinobacter; species Marinobacter salinisoli. The sequence continues at coordinate 3,370,366 of NZ_CP071247.1, read as the reverse complement.
TCTGGGTGAAACGGCTGAACCTCGGGTGGACGTGCAGCTCAAAACCGTCGATGGGACCGTTCGGTATCCCGACGCGGACCTGGTCTGGAAAAAGATCACTGGAGAGCTGGGTTACAACTCGGACACCGGAATTTCCGGGCTTGGGCTGAGCGCCACGTTTCTCGGCCAACCGGTGGAAATTACGATTGCATCGGCCGGCAACGACTCCGGGCTCTCCATCCGGCAGTGGGGGCGGGTTCCGGTTGCGAGTCTGTTCAGGCTGGCAGGCGCAGATGAGGGCAGCAACTTCGGCGTGAGCGGGATCGTCTCCTACGCGGCAGAGCTTGAGATGGGAGACCAGGCTGAACCGGGCGTGCGTATTCGTTCTGGCCTCCGGGGGGTCGCCCTGGACTGGCCTGGTACGCTGGCGAAAACAGCCGATGAAGTGGCGCCGTTGAAAGCCTACATCAGGCCCGCTGCAGACGGTGAACTCTCAATTGATGCCGACTGGGAGAATCGCGCCGCTTTCTCGTTGTTGCTCAAGAACTCCGGCTTGGATCTGACCCTCAAGCACGTCTACCTTAAGGATCAGCGGCTGGAAAACGTTCAGCTAGAGGCGACGTCCTTGGGGGATCGCTGGGTGATCGATACCCGTTCCGAGCGCTTGGTTGGGCGCGTGGTTATCCCGGATAACGACAGCGTAGTGGAGGCTGACCTGGACGTATTGCGACTTCGTCGCGATGAAAAAGAGGAAGGTGACGCGACGAGCGTGCTCACTCTGGAGGAACAGCTTGAGGCGTTCCGCTCGCTCGGGATGGGAGAGTGGCCGGATATCGATGCCACAATCGCTGACCTTCGGCTCGGTGACGAGTCACTGGGGGCCTGGTCCTTCCGACTGCGCCCGGAGTCGGAGCGGTTGATCGTGGAAGGCATGGAGGGGCGATTAAATTCGCTGACGCTCCGGGGCGACATGACCTGGAGCATCCTCGGGGGGCGGGAAGCAACTCAATTCGCCGGACAGATTGCCGGTGGTGCCCTGACCGATCTCGGGCCGTTGTTGGGTTACGATGTACCACTCACCAACGAAACTACCCATATTGACGTCGATTTCGACTGGCCGGGGCGGCCTGACGAGTTTTCGGTAGAGCGACTGAGCGGCTCCGTGCAGCTGCGGCTGGACGAAGGTGTCATACTTGAACAGAACAACACCGCGCAGCTGTTTCGTGTCTTTAATTTGTTGAATGCAGACACCCTGTGGCGCCGTTTAAAGCTCGATTTCTCGGACCTGTACGAACGGGGTGTGGCATTTGATGCCGTCTCCGGGCAGGCTCAGATCAACCAGGGGTTGCTGACGCTGGATCCGGAGCTCCAGGTGGTGGGGCCGTCGGGGGCCTTCAAGGTAACGGGCGCTACCAATATGGCGCTGGAAAACCTGGATATGAAGCTGGTCGTGGTGCTGCCCCTGACTCAGAACCTGCCTCTGGCCGCCTTGTTGATGGGCGCGGGGGCACCCATTGGCGGGGCCCTGTTCGTGCTGGACAAAGTTCTGGGGGATCCGTTAAGCAAGCTGACGAGTGCCACGTACCGTGTCTCGGGGACCTGGGAGCAGCCTGAGGTAAAACTGCAACGTGTTTTCGATACCGGTCAATAACAGGAGCGGGTGATATGACAGCTGATCAATCTCAGCAGGTGGCGGCCATTCAGATGGTCAGTGGCCGAAATATTGACGCCAATCTGAAGGAAGCGGCCCGGCTGCTTGCTGAAGCGGCCGCGCAAGGCGCCTCGGTCGCTGTTCTTCCGGAAAATTTTGCGGTGTTGTCGACCGGCCAGATGGTGAGCTGTGGCAACCGGGAAGCCGAAGGAGAGGGGCTTATCCGTCGCTTCCTTGCAGAACGAGCCCGTGAGCTGGGTATCTGGATAGTGGGCGGTTCCTTGCCTCTCGGGCTTCGCCCTGACGGGACGCGCATTGACGACAGGGTCCGGGCCACGTGCCTCGTGTATGACGATCAGGGGCGTCAGGTCGCACGTTACGACAAGATCCATCTGTTCGATGCCATGGTTGAGGACGCGCACGGCCAATACCGCGAATCGGATACCTTTGAGCCCGGAGACGAAGTGGTGACGGTGGATACGCCGGCCGGCGTGCTTGGCATGGCTATTTGCTACGATTTGCGCTTCCCCGAGCTGTTCAGGGCGTTGCGGGCAAAAGGTGCTACCTGGGCTTGCCTGCCCAGTGCCTTCACCTGGCAGACGGGTGAGGCTCACTGGCACGCTCTGATTCGAGCGCGCGCCATCGAGAACCAGTTATGGATCGTAGCGCCCAATCAAGGCGGCCAGAACAGCGAGCGGCGCAAAACCTATGGCCACTCGCTGATCTGTGATCCCTGGGGCAGGGTAGTTTCTGAAATCGATCGCGAGGGGCCGGGGCTGGTATGCGGAGAGCTGAATATGGAGCAGCTTGCGGAACTCAGAAAGCGGATGCCCGTGTGGGAGCATCGCCGGCTTTAGCGTAGCTGCTTCCGTCTTTTTTCACGGATTGGCGGCTTCGGCGTCGTCAATGCACTCGCGCAAGTAGCGGAAGAGTTTTTTCGCCTGCCCGGTGTTCTTTTCCTTTTCCACGTCTTTTCTGGCGTTTCGGGCCAGGTTACGAAGGTGTTGCAGGTCAGAGGTCGGGCAGTAGTTGAAAAACTCCCCGACCACACTGTCGCCTTCGGCAATCATTCGATCCCGCCAACGCTCGGCCAGATGATGACGACGGGTGTGTTCCTCGCTGCCGGCGTCGAAGGCATCGATCGCCCGCTTGAGGCTTTCGGGGTCGTCCTCACGACGAATGATCTTGCCGATGTATTGCAAATGGCGCCGGCGAGCCTCGTTCTGTCGGATCCGGTGTGACTGCTCCACCGCCGACTTCAGGGATTCGCTGATCGGCAGGGTTTCCAACTGCTCCTTGCTCAATTCCAGCATTCGCTTGCCGAGGTCTTGCAGTGCGTGCATCTCGCGCTTGAGTTGGGATTTGCTCTTACCAAGCTCGTCTTCTTCGTAGGAATCGTGTTCGCTCATGATGGATCCGTAGGGTTAGGTCAGAGACCGACTGTTAGCCGTAGAACACGGTGGCAAGGCCCAGAAAAGCCATGAAGCCCACCACATCGGTGACCGTTGTCAGGATAACGCTGCCGGCCAACGCCGGGTCAATGTTACGGGATTTGAGAAACAGGGGCAGAACTGTACCCACCAGCGCTGCCGCGACCAGATTTATAACCAGAGCGGCGGCGATGATGCCGCCAATCAGCAGGTCATTGAACCAGAGCGCCGCCGCTGCTGCGACGACCAGCGCCCAGAATAAACCGTTCAGGACGCCAGAGAGAAACTCCCGGTTGAGCAGCCAGCCCACGTTCGCGCCACTGATTTGGCCTACGGCCATGCCTCGTATCACCAAGGTTAGCGTCTGGCTGCCGGCAATGCCGCCCATGCTGGCGACAATGGGCATTAACACCGCCAGTGCGACGACCTTGGAAATGGTTTCCTCAAACAGCCCGATCACGCCGGCGGCGATGAAGGCGGTAATCAGGTTGATCCCGAGCCAAACGGCACGCCGTTTGGTGGTTTTCCACACGGGCGCAAAGGTATCTTCGTCTTCGTCGAGACCAGCCATGCTCATCAGGGAGTGGTCGGCGTCCTCGCGGATAACGTCGACCACGTCATCGATGGTGATTCGGCCCAGCAGCTTGCCATCGTCATTCACAACCGGCGCCGAGATCAGGTCGTAGCGTTCAAACAGGGTTGCGACCTTGGTGTCGGTCAGAGCAACCGGGATAGGCTCAATGTCTGTATCCATCACTTCCCGCACGGTGGCCGCCGGGTTGGACACGAGCATGGTGGTAATGGGCAGCATACCGATGAAATCATCCCGACGGCTGACCACAATGAGGCTGTCGGTCATCGGAGGCAGGTTGCGGTGTCTGCGCAGGTATCGCAGGACAACGTCGATGCTGATGTCGGGGCGGACGGTGATGGTGTCCGTGTTCATCAGACCGCCGGCGGTGTCCTCCGGATAGGACAGGACTTCCTCTACCCGCTGACGATCCTGCTCGTCCATGGTATCCAGAACTTCCTGGATAACGGTATCGGGCAACTGTTGCAGAAGGTCAGCGAGGTCGTCGGACTCAAAGTCCTCGATGATATCCGCCAGTTCCTGGGCGTTCAGCTGGCTCAGGAAATAGCCCCGGATATCATCGCTCAGGTACTGGAGAACCTCACCTTCGAGTTGTTTGTCCACCAGGTTCCAGAGCAGGGCGCGCTGGCGCGGAGGGGACGATTCCAGAAGGTGGGCAATATCACTGGGGCTCAGGCCACCGTTGAGGATCCGGGCGACCTGTTTCAGCGATCCGCTGTCGAGGGCTTCACTCAGGGAGCGGAGTCGCTGGCGAGCCTGACTTTTTTCCAGAATATCGGTCATGGATTACCTGCAGTCAGAAAACGCCTGCATTATAGCGGAGTTAGAGTCTATTGGTGAGGGGGACTTTCAGGTAAATGCTGCGCCCTTGAAGCGCCTTATTCTCCTTCACCAAAATAATCGTTGATGAGGTCGGTCAGCGCCTCAACCGCAGCCTCCTCATCGGGCCCATCGGCGACCAATTCGACCTCGGTACCCTTGCTGGCGGCCAGCAACATCACTTGCATGATGTTCTTGGCGTCCACGTCCCGGCCTTTGCCGTGAATTCGGACACTGCTGTCGAATTCCGACGCTTTGGCCACCAGCTTAGCCGTAGCGCGGGCGTGCAGGCCTAACTTGTTAATGATGGTGATGGGGCGGCGAATCATGGCGAGTTCAGTTGTGTTCCGGCAATTGCAGGTGCGGGAGTTCAGAGTGCCGGACCTGCACGTTGCTGTAGCGCTTTTGGAAATGCTCGCGCAGTTGCTCACTGACAAACACCGAACGGTGCTGGCCGCCTGTGCAGCCGATCGAAATGGTCATGTAACTGCGGTTGCTGTCGGCAAACGCCGGAAGCCAGCTCTCAAGAAAACCGATCAGGTCATCAACCATTTTCCGGCTGGCAGGTTCCTGCTCTAGAAAGTCGATTACCGGTTGGTCCAGGCCGGTATAGGTTCGCAGGCTGTGGTCCCAATAGGGGTTGGGCAGACAGCGCACATCGAACACGTAGTCCGAATCCAGTGGCACGCCATGCTTGAAGCCAAAGGATTGAAAAAGCAGCGCCAGTTCCTGATCTTTGCGCCCTACGACCCTCTGTTTGACCATGTCGCGCAACTCGTAAATCGAGGTGCCGGTGGTGTCGATATACAAGTCTGCCAGCTTGGAGAGGGGTTCGAGCAATTTCTTTTCGTTGTGGATGGCTTCCCGGAGGGAGGTTTTCTCATCACTCAGAGGGTGCTTGCGTCGTGTCGCGTGGAAGCGCTGAAGCAGGGACTGTTCGTCCGCATCGAGGAAAATAACCTCGACCGTCAAACCGGTGCCTTTGAGTCGCTCATGAATGTCTTCGAAATTGCTCAGCTCGCTAGACAGGTTGCGGGCATCAATGCTGACGGCCATTTTGCTGAGTCGACCCGGCTTGGCCTGGTCGGTCGCTTGTTGGGTCAGGGGCGACAACAATCCAATGGGAAGGTTGTCGATACAGTAATAGCCAAGATCCTCAAGGACATGGAGTGCTGTACTTTTACCGGAACCAGACCTGCCACTGACAACGATCAGTTTCATGGTGGGTTCAGCCTCCCTGAGTGGATGGTTACGAATTCGTTGCGGTCATCTGCTGGTAAAGGGTGCCGGGTGCATCGCATTGGCGAAGCCGGTCACAAAAGATCCGTTCGTTGAACTTCTCGGCCAGCTGGCTAAGCAGTTCGAGATGCTCGCTGGTGGCTTCTTTCGGCACGATCAGGGCAAAGATAAGGTCAACGGGCTGATTGTCGATGGCGTCGAACTCGATACCCTCCTCCAGGGTTACCAGGACGCCAATGACCCGATCGAGCCCTTCGAGCCGGCAGTGGGGAATGGCGATGCCCTGGCCAATGCCGGTGCTGCCCAGACGCTCCCGCGCAACAAGATTATTGAAAATCTGGCTTTCGTTGAGCGTGCTGTCGTGCTGATGGATTTGGTCGGCAATAAATTCCAGCACCCGTTTCTTGCTTGATGCAGAAACTTTGCAAAGCGTCAGTTCGGGCAAAAGGATATTGTCAATTGTCAGGGATGTGTCGCTCATGAATCGACTGCAGGTCGGTTAAAAAAAGCTGCGGCAGGGTAACCGTGCCGCAGCGCTCTTGGCTAATGCTGGTGAAAGCTCTGGCTACCGGGAACCGTTGCCGTGCTTTCGCTCCACGTTCTTTTCCTTGTGCTTGAGGATCTGACGGTCAAGCTTATCAATCAGGGAATCAATTGCCGCATACATGTCATCATTTTCAGCCTTTGCGTGAATTTCACCACCAACCACATGCATGGTTGCTTCCGCCATCTGGCGCACTTTCTCGACCTCCAGGGTAACCTGGCAGTTGTTGATGTGATCAAAGTGCCGCTCCAGCTTTTCGAACTTCTCTGAAACGTAATCCTTGAGTGCGGGAGTCAGTTCTACATGATGGCCTGAAATGTTGAGTTGCATAGGCGTCTCCTGTTGTCATCATGCCGTCCCAATGGGCCGGGCTGAAAGCCAGCGCAGCGGTGTGCGCCAGCGAAATTGTTCAGGGGCAGCCTTGGCAGACCGTATTCCCCTAAACCAGTCTTTTTCGTTCGTTGGATGGCGGAATGTGCATGGCTTCCCGGTATTTGGCTACCGTGCGTCGCGCCACCCTGATGCCCTGTTCTCCTAGCATGGCCGCAATTTTGCTGTCGCTCAACGGCTTTTTTGGTGTTTCCGCTGCGATCAGTTTCTTGATCATTGCACGGATGGCCGTCGAAGAACACTCCCCGCCTTCGTCTGTACTGACGTGGCTCGAGAAAAAATACTTCAGCTCGAAAATACCCCGGGGAGTGTGCATGTATTTCTGCGTGGTCACCCGGGAGATCGTCGATTCATGCATTTCCACCGCCTGCGCAATATCGGACAGGATGAGCGGTTTCATCGCCTCTTCGCCCTGATCCAGAAACCCCTGCTGGTGCTCGACGATGCGCGTAGCCACCTTCAGCAGCGTTTCGTTTCTGCTTTGCAGACTTTTGATGAACCACTTGGCTTCCTGCAGCTGATCTCTGAGATAGGTATTGTCGGCGCTGCTGTCCGCCCGCTTTATTAATGAAGCATAGCTCGCATTGACGCGGATGCGCGGTGCAATCTCGGGGTTTAGCTCAACCCGCCAGCGGCCATTGTGTTTCCGGACAATTACATCGGGAATCACGTAATCGGGTTCCGCCTGATCGATAACATCACCCGGACGCGGGTTGAGATTCGTGATCAGGGCGAGCACGTCACGAAGCTGGTCTTCTTTCAGCCGGCTCCGGCGAAGCAGTTGCGCGTAATCACGGTTGCCCAGCAGGTTAATGTAGTGGGTAATAACCAGTCTTGCCTGCGGCAGCCAAGGGGTTTCCGGTGGTAACTGGTTCAGCTGGATAAGCAGGCATTCCTGCAAATCCCGGGCAAATACGCCTGACGGATCGAAATGCTGCAGACGGTGCAGTACCGCCTCCACTTCGTCGAGTTCCAGCGGATCCTCGTCCTGCTCATCCATCAGGCCGGCGTGGATTTCTTCCAGCGGGCTGGTCAGATAGCCACGATCATCGACCGCATCCAGCAGGGCATGGGCAACAGCTGCGTCTCGTTCACTGAGAGGGGTCAGGTTCAGCTGCCACAGCAGGTGATCGTGCAGGGTCTCAGTCGGTGAATTCCGGGTCTCGAAGTCGTGATCATTTTCGTCATCGTTACGAGCGGCCGACGCCGGTGCTGATTGATAGATGTCGTCCCAGGCTGTGTCTACCGGGAGATCGTCGGGAATGTTGTCCGGTGCGTCATTCTCGGTGGACCAGTCGGGGCCGGTATCCGGTTCGTCCCAATCTTGCTCGGGGTCTGGCGCGGCGTCTCCGGTTACTTCGCTCTCAGCGGAGCTCTCGGCCTTTTCAGCGTCGTCACTGGTGGTGTCTGGCTGGTTGTCGTCGTCTTCCGACGTTTCCAGCATTGGGTTGGATTCCAGTGCCTGCTGGATCTCTTGTTGGAGATCGAGGGTAGATAGCTGCAGTAGCCGGATCGCCTGTTGAAGCTGGGGGGTCATCGTCAGGCTTTGACCCAGCTTTAACTGTAAAGAGGCTTTCATCACCATGGTTCAGGATCCGTTACTCATCAGCTCACGCGATTACGGAATGTGTAGTAAAACTCTATATGAGACCAGCGGTTGCGGAATTTTCGCCGGCTAGCAAGTTCTTTGCCGAGTTTACTCGGTAGCGATTGCCAAGACAATCTGGTGCAGGGTGTCACAGTCGGAATTCGTCCCCGAGATAGACTTCCTTCACCTGTTGATTGGCGAGGATGCTCTCGGCGTTTCCAGAGGCAATAATGTGCCCGCCGGACACAATATACGCGGTTTCGCAGATGTCCAGGGTTTCCCGGACATTGTGGTCGGTAATCAGCACGCCAATGCCTTTATCCCGGAGGTGTCGGATAATGTGTTTGATGTCGCTGACCGATATGGGATCGACCCCGGCGAAGGGCTCATCGAGCAGGATAAAAGCCGGCTCCATGGCCAGTGCACGGGCAATTTCCACGCGCCGGCGCTCACCACCGGACAGTGCCATGCCGGCGCTGTCACGGATGTGGGTAATGTGGAATTCTTCCAGCAGTTCTTCGAGCTTGTGTTCGCGCTCGCTTCGGCTCAGGCGTTTCCGGGTTTCCAGGATTGCCATGATGTTGTCACGTACTGACAGTTTTCGGAACACCGAGGCCTCTTGGGGCAGGTATCCAATGCCTTTTCTCGCGCGACCGTGCATGGGCAGGGGTGTGATGTCCTGTCCGTCGATGGTGATGCGGCCATGATCGGCAGGCACCAGACCCACAATCATGTAGAAGCAGGTCGTTTTACCTGCGCCGTTGGGGCCGAGCAGGCCAACGATCTCGCCGCTGCGAATCTCCAGCGAGACGTCAATAACCACTTTTTTCTGTTTGTAGCTTTTCGCCAGATTACTGGCTCTCAGAACTGCCATCGGATCCCTGTTTTTTGCTGGTGCTACGTGGCTGAATGACCATTTCGACACGGCCTCGACCGGAGCTGGTTTCGCTGCCACCCTCGGCGGTTACAACTCGACGGACGGTATCATAATGAATGACCTCTCCGCGGAACAGGTTCCCGTTCTGCTGTATGATGGCGTCTCGCTCGAACGTCAGTTCATTATCCGAGGCGGACCACTTAATACTAAGCGCCCGCGCATCGGTTTCACCCGATCCGTCCCGGGCTGGCTGCTGGTAGCGAGCAGGGCTGCCGGTGGCTTCCACCCGGTTGAGATCATTTCCGGACCGGTAAAGCACAACCCGGTCTGCGGTCAGGCGGGTTTTACCCTGAACCAGTTCGACGTCGCCGCTGTATGTGGCTATGCCCTGGCCATCATCCAGCCGGGCGCTGTCTGCGCTGACCCTGATCGGTTGGTCGGAGTCCAGGCTAAAGGCGGCGGCAGGGCCGGTAAGTGTCAGCGCGAAGGTGAGTGCCAGCGCCCCTCGGAGCCGCTTATTTGCCTGTTTCATAACGTCCTTCCACCTGGGATTTGAGTTCCACAATGCGTTCGTCGATCCATGCTTTCATACCTTTGGACCGGGTTACCCCGATTTTGTCGGCTATGGTAACCGGCGCTTCGGTGTAAACGATACCCAGATCGTTATCCAGCGTGAGGGATTCTGTGGTCAGGACGGTTTCCCGCTCCCCCAATTGCTGAAACACTCGCACGTTGCCGGTCAGGTACAATATCCCCTCGTTCTGCAGCAGGCTGCCGTCTTCGGCTTCGATTTGCCAGGGCGAGCCGGCCTGCTCGCTGAAAATATTGGCTTTTGGGGCCTCAACGGTGGCCAGGTTGCCCTCTTCAAACTGTTCAATACGCGGGCTGGTGAACTGGATTTCCAGCTCGCCGGCCTCGTTGTAAGAGGTATAGCTGCCATTCACGACAAAGCCATCGGGCTCCCGGTTGCCCCGCAGCTCTGCTCGATCATCGGCAGAGGGCGGTCGCTCGTCACTGCGCCAAAGCAGGAACAGGGTCGCCCCGACGGTGGCGATCAGTGCCAGTGAGCGCAGCCAGGGGCGGTTCTCCAGCGTGAGCAGGGCTATCAGGCCGCCTTCTGGAGTGTCCCGGTCTGTTTCCTGAGTGCCGTCCTGAAGACTGTCGGGTGAAGATCCGTTTGTCATGCATCCGATTCCAGGTATTTTGCCAAAGCGCCGTCCAGTTTGTTCTGTGATGTCAGGATCAGGTCACATGCTTCTCTGACGGCCCCCGCGCCCCCGGCGACCTGAGTGCAGTAGTCCGCGTGTTGGCGCACCAGCCAGTAGCCGTTTGGCACGGTAATGCCCAGGCCTGCGTAGCGAATAGCCGGCAGGTCGGGCAGGTCATCACCCATGTAGGCGATCTGTTCCGGCAGCACATCCATGGTGCTGACCAGCTCCTGCAGTGCCACTTTTTTATCCTCACGGCCTTGCATGAGGTGTTTGATGCCGAGATCGTTCATCCGTTTCTCGGTCAGCGGTGAGCGTCGCCCGGTGATAACGGCGACGGTGATGCCTGCGGCCATGAGTTGTTTAAGGCCCAGACCGTCCAGAATGTTAAAACCCTTCAGTTCGTCGCCGTTAGCGCTGAAGTAAAGCCTGCCGTCGCTCATGATGCCGTCGACGTCCAGGGCGATCAGCCGGATCTGCGCGGCCTTTGCCAGCAAGGTATCGGGCCAATGGGCTTGCAGCGGGTGCGGTGCGCTGGTCATCAGATCACTCCGGCTCGCAGCAGGTCATGCATATTAATGGCGCCAACCAGTTCACCCTGTTCGTCGGTTACTGGCAGGGCGTTGATTTTCATTTCTTCCATAATATTCAGTGCCTCCGCCGCGAGGTGATCGGCCTGAATGGTCTTGCCGTTGCGAGTCATCACCTGTTCGATGGCGGTGGTGTGGACATCCAGGTTCTTGTCGAGCGTGCGTCTCAGGTCGCCGTCGGTGAAGACTCCGGTCAGTTTGCCTCTGGCATCCAGCACAGTCGTCATGCCTAATCCCTTGCGGGAGATCTCCAGCAGGGCGCCACTGAGGGTGGTTCCCTCCTGAACCCGGGGGATACGGTCACCGATGTGCATGATGTCTGATACGTGCAGCAGGAGTCTGCGCCCCAGGCTCCCGCCGGGGTGCGAGAAAGCGAACTCTTCTGCGCTGAATCCGCGTGCCTCCAGTAGAGCCACCGCAAGGGCGTCACCCATGACCAGCGTGGCGGTGGTGCTGGAGGTGGGGGCGAGGCCCAGCGGGCAGGCTTCCGTCTGGACGCTGACATCCAGATTGGCCACGGCTTCCTTGGCTAGGGTGGAAGTCGGATTGCCGGTCATGCTGATCAGCGGTGCGCCCATGCGCTTGATCAGCGGCAGTATGGTTACCACCTCGCTGGTGTTTCCACTATTTGAAATGGCAATCACGACATCCTGACTGGTGATCATGCCAAGATCGCCATGACTGGCTTCGCCCGGATGCACGAAGAAAGAGGGGGTGCCGGTGCTGGCCAGCGTCGCCGCGATCTTGTTGCCGATGTGGCCTGACTTGCCCATGCCGGTGACGACAACCCGCCCTTTGCATTGCATGATCACTTCACAGGCTTTGACGAATTCTCCATCGATACGTTGTTCCAGGGCCTCGATGGCCTGGCGCTCAATGCGGATGGCCTGAAGTGCGGATGTGCGAAAATCCTGTGTGCTCTTTTCGGTCATCGGGATCCTAGCCTGGTCTGAGTGGGTGAGTGTCGAAACGCCAATCAAGAGTCGGTGTGTTAACCGGAAACTAGTTCAAGTCGGCTGATCAGTATATCATTTTCATGTATCGATGCTGTTCGGTTGCGGTATGTTCGGGCAAACTACTCCCGGTGTACAACCTGTTTTGAGTTCAAGGGATTGAGCTTCGCACCCTTCCAATGCCATGCCGCAGCTCCCACAAAGGAAAAGGCCATGGATTCGCCTGCATACATCTCCCTGAAAAATGTTGTCTTCTCGCGCTCGGGTCGACGTATCTTCGATGGCGTGTCGCTGGAGATTCCGCGAGGGAAAATCACTGCGATCATGGGGCCTAGTGGCACCGGAAAAACCACACTTCTGCGTCTCATTGGTGGTCAGCTCAAGCCCGATTCGGGCAGCATTCAGGTTGATGGGGTTGAAGTGCCGGGTCTGAAACGGCGCGCACTGTATACCTTGCGCGAAAAAATGGGGCTACTGTTTCAGAGTGGCGCCCTGTTTACCGACTTAAGCGTCTACGAGAACGTGGCATTTCCGCTGCGAGTGCATACCAGGTTGCCGGAGGACATGGTCCGGGACATCGTTTTGATGAAGCTTGAGGCGGTCGGCCTCCGAGGCGCCCGTGATTTGATGCCTTCCGAACTGTCCGGCGGTATGACCCGGCGTGTGGCCCTGGCGCGAAGTATTGTGTTGGATCCCGAACTCATCATGTATGACGAGCCTTTCACGGGACAGGACCCCATTGCCATGGGTGTGCTGGTCAAACTCATTCGCGATCTGAATCGATCCACGGGCATGACCAGCGTGTTGGTATCTCATGATGTTGCGGAGTCGCTGAGTATCTGCGATTACGCCTGCATTGTGGCCGATGGCAAGGTCATCGGTGCCGGCGAGCCAGAGGAACTCAAATCCCATCCGTCCGAGCAGGTTCAGCAGTTTTTGCAGGGGCAGCCGGATGGGCCGGTGCCGTTTCATTACCCCGCGACGAGCGTGGATGCTGATTTCGGACTGACGGGAGGCAGCGCATGATGGATCGGGTTTCGGCTCTGGGGCGCATGGGGTTGGATGTGGTCGCCTCGCTGGGCCGGGCAGGTCAGTTCCTGTTTGGTGTGTTGGCGGGTATTCCCAGGCCGTCCACTGGTTTTCCTCTTTTGCTCAAGCAGCTTTACGCCGTTGGTGTGCTGTCTCTGGTCATCGTGGTGGTGTCCGGTCTGTTTATTGGCATGGTGTTGGGCTTGCAGGGCTACACCATTCTGAGTGACTACGGTTCAGAAGCCGCGATCGGACAGATGATTGCACTGACGCTGGTCCGGGAGTTGGGCCCGGTGGTAACCGCGTTACTGTTTGCTGGTCGCGCAGGCTCTGCCCTGACGGCGGAGATCGGGCTTATGAAGGCCACCGAGCAACTGTCCAGCATGGAAATGATGGGGGTGGATCCTTTGAAGCGTGTGGTAGCTCCCCGCCTGTGGGCTGGTTTCCTGGCGATGCCGGTTCTGGCGCTGATCTTTTCCATGGTGGGAGTTCTGGGCGGCATGCTGGTGGGAGTGGAATGGCTCGGTGTGTTCGAGGGGTCTTTCTGGGGCAACATGCAGTCGTCGGTGGATTTCAGGGATGATGTTTTAAACGGCGTGGTCAAAAGTGTGGTGTTCGGTTTTGTGTGTGCCTGGATTGCGGTGTACCAGGGCTACGACTGCGTGCCCACATCCGCTGGAATCAGTTCGGCCACAACAAAAACGGTTGTTTACTCCTCCCTGGCTGTGCTGGGGCTGGATTTCGTGCTTACCGCCATCATGTTCGGTGAGTTTGGTCATTAAGTATCGGGTGTTGGTGATGACACAGAGAACGATGGAAATTGCAGTGGGTTTGTTTATGATTGCCGGCCTTGCTGCGTTGCTGTTTCTGGCCCTCAAAGTCAGTGGTTTGTCGCTGCAGTCGGCCGGGAGTACCTATACGGTGTACGCCAACTTCAATGACATTGGTGGGTTGAGGCCGCGCGGGCGGGTCTCCATGGCAGGCGTAACGGTGGGATCGATTGAATCGATCTCGCTGGAGCCGGAAACCTTCCAGGCGCGAGTGTCTCTGGCCATCCGTTCGGATGTCGACAACATTCCGGCGGACAGCTCCGCTGTGATTCGCACATCCGGTTTGCTTGGGGAACAGTACATTGACATATCGATAGGCGGGGAGATGGATTCTCTGGCAGCAGGGGATACTTTCTACTCCACCCAGTCGGCCATGAACCTTGAACGTGTGATCAGCAATTTTGCTTCTGGCCGCTGAGCCAGGCTGACAGACAAAGATTTTTTGAGGAGAACCTGATGTTCGGAATGACCCAACGCTTCCTGATGCTGCTTGTTCTGATGGTGAGCCTTGCCAGCGCAGCACAGGCCGATGAGGCCGAAGACCTTCGACGTTACGTCGATGACAAAACGCAGTTGTTGGTCGATCAGTTGAATCGGGAGCGTGGACTGTACGAGGCTGACCCGGAAGCCTTCTACGCCAGCATGAATGAATCTCTGGACGAATTCGTGGATTTTCGCCGGATCGCCGCCCGGGTCATGGGGCGCTACGCGCGCCAGACTACTCCGGAGCAGAGGGACGAATTCGTTGCCAAGTTCAAACGCAGCCTGTTTGACAGTTACGCCCAGGCGTTGGTGAATACCGAGGACTTCAGTATTGAAGTCAAGGAAGCCGTCATCAATCCGCGTGACGAGGATCGTGCGTCGGTACAGATGGAGGTCATTACTTCCTCGGGCAACCGTTATCCGGTTTCCTACTCCATGTATCGATCGTCGGAGGGCAGTTGGCTGATGGAGAACGTCATTGTCGAAGGGGTGAATATCGGGCTGGCTTTCCGTGACCGGTTCGCTCAGGAAATGGAGGAGAACCGGGGGCAGGTTGACGTGGTCATCGATGGCTGGGGCGACGCCGTTGAGTCGCTCAATCTTGAGCAGGAAGTTGATAAGTCGTGACTTCTGTGGTGCCGAGCGTCGAGTTGCGCGATCGCACGCTGATCGTTCGGGGCGTGGTGGATGCCCAATCCGTCGTGCCGCTGCGGCAGCAGGGGGAGGCGCTCATACGCTTGGCACAAGCCCGCCTGGATGTGGATCTCGCGCAACTGGAAACCGCGCACAGTGTTGTCCTCTCGATGCTGTTGTGCTGGCAGCGTGTCGCAGGACAGTCCGGCTCGAGTCTGTGCTTCAGGCATATCAGTGATCGGCTCGAGTCGCTGGCGGCGCTGAGCAACCTCGACGAACGGCTGCCCGGATTCGAGCCTGTCTGACGATTGACAGCTGGTGCAGGTTACATCCTTTCCATTCGCGCCATGCGAAAGCTGACCCAGCGTCGTTAATTGGTTACAATCCCGCCCCTGATTTTTATAACGCCCGAGGATTTAGTTATGGACGCCACCGAAGTTACCGCGCTGGTCGAAGAATCGTTTCCCGGCTGCGAGGTTCAGGTACAGGTTGATGGTACCCATTACCTGGTCGTCGTGGTGGGTGAGGTATTTGACGGACTGCCGACCATCAAGCGGCAGCAAATGATCAACAAGGCGCTGTTCCAGCAAGTAATGGATGGCACGATCCACGCATTGCATCCAAGAGCCTATACTCCGTCCGAATGGGCCGAGCGACAGGGCTGATGTCCAGCACCGACAGAACAGGATAATTATCGTGGACAAACTATTGATCAGGGGACGTGAGCCCCTGAATGGCGAAATCCGGATTTCCGGTGCCAAGAACGCTGCACTGCCGATCCTGGCGGCCACTCTTCTGGCCGACGAGCCGGTCAGTGTCGGCAACCTGCCGCATCTGCACGATGTGACGACCATGATGGAGTTGCTGGGACGGATGGGTGTGGAACTGCTCATCGATGAGAAGATGAGTGTTGAGGTACATGCCAACACCATCAAGCACTTCCATGCACCGTATGAGCTCGTGAAAACCATGCGCGCGTCCATTCTCGTGCTGGGGCCGCTGGTTGCGCACTTTGGCGAGGCCGAAGTGTCACTGCCCGGTGGTTGCGCCATTGGTAGCCGACCGGTTGATCTGCACATCCATGGCCTTGAAATGATGGGTGCCGACATCAAGGTGGAAAACGGCTACATCAAGGCCAAAACCAATGGTCGCCTCAAGGGTGCGCATATTTTTCTCGATACCGTGACGGTTACCGGTACCGAGAACCTGATGATGGCTGCCGCCCTCGCTGACGGCAAGACCATTCTGGAAAACGCTGCTCGTGAACCGGAGGTGGTGGATCTGGCTGAGTGCCTCATCGCCATGGGTGCCGATATCAAAGGGCATGGCACCGCAACGATCGAGATCAATGGCGTCGAGCGGCTGCACGGCTGCCATTACGATGTGCTCCCGGACCGGGTTGAAACTGGAACCTACCTCGTCGCCGCAGCCGCAACCGGCGGTCGGGTGAAGCTCAAAGACACCCGAGAAGATCTGTTGGAAGCGGTGTTGCTCAAGCTGAATGAGGCAGGCGCTCACATCTCTACCGGTCCGGACTGGATTGAGCTGGACATGAAAGGCAACCGGCCGAAGGCGGTCAGCCTGCGCACGGCACCTTACCCTGCGTTCCCCACCGATATGCAGGCGCAGTTTGCGGCGATGAATACCGTGGCTGAAGGCACCGGAACAATCGTCGAGACCGTGTTCGAAAACCGGTTTATGCACCTGCAGGAACTGATCCGCATGGGTGCAGACATCACTCTGGAAGGTAACGCTGCCATCATCAAGGGCGTCGAGCACCTGAACGGAGCGCCGGTGATGGCCACCGATCTGCGTGCGTCGGCAAGCCTGGTGATTGCCGGGCTGGTAGCAGACGGCGATACCATCGTTGATCGTATCTACCACATCGACCGGGGCTACGAGTGCATCGAAGAAAAGCTGCAGTTGCTGGGCGGAAGTATTCGTCGGCTGCCGTCATAACGGAGACCACGGGAAACCGGAAGGAAGTATGACTGATTCCATCACCATCGCGTTGTCGAAGGGTCGCATCCTTGATGAAACCCTGCCGCTGCTGGCCGAGGCCGGTATTGAGCTGGTCGACGACATCAAGAAATCCCGAAAGCTGGTGTTCCCCACAACGGATCCCAATGTGCGGGTGCTGATCATCCGCGCAACGGATGTGCCCACCTACGTTCAGTACGGCGGTGCTGACCTCGGTGTGACCGGTAAAGATGTGTTGATGGAGCATGGCGGCGAAGGGCTTTATGAGCCGCTGGATCTCAGGATCTCCAGTTGTCGCCTGATGACGGCTGGTCCGAAGCAGCAGCCGTCTCCGTCTGGCCGGATCAAGGTGGCCACCAAATTTGTGAATATCGCCCGGCGCTATTACGCCGCGCAGGGGCGACAGGCCGACATCATCAAGCTTTACGGTGCGATGGAGCTGGCGCCCATTCTGGGCCTGGCGGATGAAATCGTGGATATCGTAGACACCGGAAATACCCTTCGGGCGAATGGCCTGGAGGCCCGCGAGCTGATTGAGCATATCAGCAGTCGTCTGGTGGTGAACCGTGCCTCAATGAAGATGAAACACGGACGCATTAACCCCATAATCGAACGCATGGCAGCCGCCGTCGAATCCCGGCACGCAGAGGCGTAAGCTCGCTCTGTTGCCCGTCGGGCGGCGCGGCCGTTCGATTGCCCCGGCTTCGGCCCTTTTCAATTCCCTCTTCCAACGCAGGATTGAATACATGTCTGATTTCAGTATCACCCGGCTCAATGCCTCCCAGAACGATTTTGATGGTTCGCTGGCCAGCCTGCTGGCCTGGGACGACAGTGTTGATCATCAGGTGAACGAATCAGTGCGCCACATTCTGGCCCAGGTGAAGGCTCGGGGGGATGCAGCGGTTCTGGAATTTACCGAGCAGTTCGATCGCCTGAAAGCTGGCAGTCTGGCCGATCTGGAAATGAGCA
The DNA here is from genome assembly GCF_017301335.1 of Marinobacter salinisoli. Taxonomy (NCBI): domain Bacteria; kingdom Pseudomonadati; phylum Pseudomonadota; class Gammaproteobacteria; order Pseudomonadales; family Marinobacteraceae; genus Marinobacter; species Marinobacter salinisoli. Next base: position 3,352,582 of record NZ_CP071247.1, on the reverse strand, counting down.
AAGAGCGTTTGCAACAGTCGCTCGAGGCTATTCCCCAGAATCAGCGCACGGCGCTTGAGGCGGCGGCGCAGCGGATCCGTGACTATCACGAGCGTCAGAATCAGCAGTCCTGGCACTACCAGGAAGCCGATGGCACGGTTCTGGGGCAGAAGGTTACACCGCTGGATCGTGCCGGGCTGTATGTGCCCGGGGGCAAAGCCGCCTACCCATCCTCAGTGTTGATGAATGCCATTCCCGCCAAGGTCGCCGGCGTGGCTGAAGTTGTGATGGTTGTGCCGACGCCGGACGGGCAGGTCAACGACATGGTTCTGGCTGCAGCGGCTATTGCCGGTGTCGACCGGGTATTCACCATTGGTGGCGCCCAGGCGGTGGGCGCATTGGCTTACGGAACCGAAAGCATCCCGGCGGTCGACAAAATCGTGGGGCCAGGGAACATCTACGTGGCCACCGCCAAGCGGGAGGTGTTTGGCACCGTAGGCATCGACATGATCGCAGGTCCATCGGAGATTCTTGTGATCTGTGACGGCCAAACCAATCCCGACTGGATTGCCATGGACCTGTTTTCTCAGGCCGAGCACGATGAGCAGGCGCAGTCGATTCTGATCAGCCCGGACAAGGCGTTCCTGGATTCAGTCGAGGCCAGCATCAGGCGTCTCCTGCCAACAATGGAGCGCGCCGATATTATTGCCGAATCGTTAAAGAGCCGGGGCGCATTTATCCAGGTGGCAGACCTGGACGAGGCCGCCGAGGTATCGAATCGCATCGCGCCAGAGCACCTGGAGTTGTCGGTGGACGATCCCGAAGCCTTGCTGGAAAACATTCGTCATGCCGGTGCCGTCTTTATGGGGCGTTACACCGCCGAAGCCCTCGGCGATTACTGCGCGGGTCCCAACCACGTTCTGCCCACCAGTGGCACGGCACGGTTCTCCTCGCCGTTGGGTGTGTATGACTTTCAGAAGCGATCTTCCATCATCGGCTTTTCTGCCAGCGGTGCCGATCGGATGGGGCGGGTTGCGTCGGTGCTGGCCAGAGGGGAGGGGTTGACCGCCCACGCCCGTTCTGCGGAATACCGCATCAAAGAATGAGTGTTAATGCCCGCTGGAGTGGAGGCGTAACGGATGAGTAAGTTCTGGAGTCCACTGGTTAATGACCTGGTGCCCTACGTGCCGGGAGAGCAGCCGAAAGTGGCCAACCTGGTGAAGCTGAATACCAACGAGAGCCCTTTTGGCCCTTCGCCGAAAGTGATCGAGGCAATCCAGGCCGAGTTGAACGACAGTTTGCGGCTGTATCCCGATCCAGAAGGTGACAGTCTGCGCCAGACCATCGCGACCTATCATGGTGTCGATCCGCAGCAGGTGTTCCTGGGCAATGGGTCGGACGAAGTACTCGCCCACATCTTCTATGGTCTGTTCCAGCACGGTGAGCCGATTCTGTTTCCGGACGTGACCTACAGTTTCTACCCGGTTTATTGCGGGCTGTACGGTATCGACAGCCGGCAGATCCCGTTGACCGATGATTTTGAGATTGATCCTGCCGATTACTGTGGCTCCAACGGCGGGGTGATTTTTCCTAACCCCAATGCGCCCACGGGCCGTTATCTGGCATTGACACATATCGAAAAGATACTGGACGCCAACCCGGACAGGGTAGTCGTGGTGGATGAAGCCTACATTGATTTTGGTGGCACCAGTGCCATTACTCTGGTGGATCGGTACCCCAATCTTCTGGTGACACAAACCTTGTCGAAGTCGCGGGCACTGGCTGGTCTTCGGGTGGGTTTCGCCGTTGGCCATCCGGATCTGATCGAGGCGCTGAACCGGGTCAAGAACAGTTTTAACAGTTACCCGCTGGATCGCCTGGCACTGGCTGGCGCTAAAGCCGCCTACGAGGATGAATCCTGGTTCCGCGAATGCTGCCAAAGTGTGATAACTGAGCGGCAGCGTGTTACGCAAGCTCTGGAACAGCAAGGCTTCGAAGTGCTGCCATCGATGGCTAATTTCGTTCTGACCCGTCACCCTGATAAGTCGGGCGACTACCTGGCCAGCGGACTTCGGGAAAAGGGGATCATCGTCCGGCACTTCAACAAACCGAGAATCAGCGAACACCTTCGGATTACGATTGGCACGGCATCGCAAAACGACGCGCTGATCGATGGGCTGTCGTCTCTCTAACCCGCCCGTTGCCTGATTGAGTGGGCCGGGGTTAGCAGCGTGTTTTCCGGTGATAGGAGAAGCTTATGGGTAATCGTGACGATATTCTGAAGAAGATTGATGAGTGGCTTCTGCCCGAGAATTTCCAGGATTATTGCCCGAACGGCCTTCAGGTGGAAGGGCGCCCGGACGTCAAGCTGATCGTTAGTGGGGTCACCGCCTCCAAGGCACTGATCGATGCCGCTATCGATGCGGGTGCAGACATGATTCTGGTTCACCATGGGTATTTCTGGAAAGGCGAGGATCCCCGGGTTCGTGGCATGAAGCGGGATCGTCTCAAACTGCTCCTGAATCACGATGTCAATCTGGTGGCCTACCACCTGCCGCTGGATGATCACCCTGAACTTGGTAATAACCGGCAATTGGCCAAGATTCTGGGAATTGCCAATCCCCGACCCCTTGGAGGGCTTGTCTGGCAAGGCGAGTTGGAGCAGCCGGTGCAGGTGTCTCACTTTGCCCAGCAGATCTCCGAAAAGCTGAATCGGGCGCCATTGTGGGTCGGCGAAGGGAAGGACGAGATTCGTCGTGTGGGTTGGTGCACGGGCGCCGCGCAGGGTTTCATCGATAAGGCTCTAGAGGCCGGGCTGGATGCCTACATCAGTGGGGAGATCTCCGAACCCACCACACACACCGCTCGGGAATCCGGCATTCACTATTTTGCCGCAGGCCATCATGCCACCGAACGCTACGGTGTTCAGGCTCTGGGCGAGGCATTGGCCAAGGAATTCGGGTTGACGCACAGGTTCATCGACTGCGACAACCCGGTTTGATCTTTCAGGCGCTGTTTTTATCAGCCAGTCCGAAATCCTCAGCGAGCGTGCCAGAGGCTTTCGGGTCGGTCTTGGGAGCATAGTCGCGGGGCGCCTCAACGCCGTCGTCGCTCAAGCCCTCCAGGCGCTTTCGAGCCGCGTCTTCACCGAGCTCTTCCATCCACTCATCGTCATTGCACAGGCGATTCGCGCCCCGAGCCATGTGCTGATTGATGTCGCGATACGTGTCGTTGAACCGGCGCAGCAGATGAGCCGATTCCATGAAATGCTCATTCACCTGTGCTTGATAGCGGGTGTATTCATTCCTCAGTTCTTCAATCTGTTGCTCCGCCCGGCGCTGCCGGAGCGTGGTTCCTTGGCCTGAGCGGCCAACAATAACCCCGATGACGATGCCGACGATGAGCGCGGCAACCGCTGCCAGAATCAGGTTTTCCATAGGTTGTGTCGTCCCTTTTTGACTGGAATTTTACCTCGCACGTCTACCGAGTATAGCGTCCTGAGCGCTGACAGCACATTACCGTGTGATGAGCCAATCGTCGTAAATTTACATCTGGTGGGCATCGTGGCGAAAAAAGCCGAAATGCGCGACAATACAGCGCCCAAATTTCATGATTCAGATCTTGGAAAACCGAATGCCCGCAGCGACGTCCACACGAAAAACCAGTGCGAACCTGACACCCTGGGAGCGTTATCAGCAGGATCTTGAACGCCCTGATTTTCAGAAAGATTCCGCCCAGGAGGACGCCGTGCGTCGTCTTCAGGCACTCTATGAAAAGCTCGTGGCTGCGGAAACCGAGCGCAACAGGGCGATGGTCAAGTTGCGCCGAAAGCTGAAAAAGGGCAGGGAAGAGCCGGTAAAGGGGCTTTATTTCTGGGGCGGTGTCGGGCGCGGCAAAACCTATTTGATGGACACCTTTTACGAGTCGCTCCCGTTTGAGCGCAAAATGCGCGTTCACTTTCACCGTTTCATGCAGCGCGTTCACCATGAGCTGAAGCATCTCAAGGGCGAGAAAAACCCGCTGGAACTGGTGTCCCGGAAATTTGCCGAAGAAACCCGAGTGATTTGTTTCGATGAGTTCTTTGTCTCCGATATCGGCGACGCGATGATCCTGGCCACCTTGATGGACGGCTTGTTCAGTCGCGGGGTAACGCTGGTCTGTACCTCCAATATCGTACCGGATGGCCTGTATAAGGATGGACTTCAGCGGGCCCGTTTTCTGCCGGCGATTGCGCTGGTAAAAAAATACACCGATGTGGTCAATGTCGACGGCGGTGTTGATTATCGGCTAAGAACCCTCGAGCAGGCCGAGCTGTTTCACTCGCCGCTGGATCAAGACGCCGATGTCAGCCTGCGAAAGAGTTTTGATGCCCTCGCGGTTGAAGCAGGGAAACACAGTCAGAGCATCGAGGTGAATGGGCGGAAAATTCCGGTCCAGGCGCACGCCGACGACGTGGTCTGGTTCGATTTCACCGATGTGTGTGACGGACCGCGAAGCCAGAACGACTACATCGAGTTGGCCCGCCAGTTTCACGCGATTATCGTCAGTAATGTGCCGGTGCTTGGTGGCGATAAAGACGATCAGGCGCGTCGGTTTATCAACATGGTCGATGAATTCTATGACCGCAACGTAAAAGTCATCATGTCGGCTGCAGCACCAATTACCGAGCTATATGCAGGTGGCCGATTGAGTTTTGAATTCGAGCGCACCGAATCCCGGCTGCTGGAAATGCAGTCCCATGAATACCTCGAGGCACCTCACAAGCCTTGATTGGCGGTCGGACTTCAGGTCCGATCAGTGACCAGGCCGGGCGATGGGGCTGTTTGTCCGGACATAACAAAGAGAGATGCATCCATGAGTACCGATAACGTAGTGATTGTCAGTGGCGTGCGAACCCCGATGGGCGGCTTTCAGGGCAGCTTGTCGGCGATTTCCGCGCCCGAGCTTGGCGCGATTGCCATCGCTGAAGCGGTCAAGCGAGCGGGCCTGCAGCCTGCTGATGTGCAGGAAGTGATTATGGGAAATGTTTTGCCTGCAGGCCTGAAGCAGGGCCCTGCGCGTCAGGCGATGCGGCAGGCGGGGCTGCCTGACAGCACGGGTGCAACCACAATCAACAAGCTGTGTGGTTCAGGTATGAAGGCCGCGATGTTTGCTCACGACCTGATCAAAGCTGGTAGCAATGACATTATGGTCGCCGGCGGTATGGAGAGTATGTCGAACGCGCCGTACATCCTGCAGAATGCCCGTAAAGGTTACCGTATGGGTGCTGGCGATACCGTTCAGGATCATATGTTTCTGGATGGACTGGAAGATGCAGAAACCGGTCGTCTGATGGGTGCATTCGCCCAGGAAATGGCGGATAAGAAAGGGTACACCCGTGAAGAGATGGATGACTACGCGATCCAGTCGCTTAAGCGGGCCCAGCGCGCTATTGAAGGCGGTGTTCTGAAGCCTGAGATCGTGCCGGTTTCCGTGAAAACCCGAAAAGGTGAAACCGTAGTTGAACACGATGAGCAGCCTTTTAACGCCAATATCGAGAAAATTCCCTCCCTCCGACCGGCGTTCAGCAAGGACGGTACCGTGACTGCGGCGAATGCGTCCTCCATTTCCGATGGCGCCTCTGCGCTGGTTCTGATGCGGGAATCCGAAGCCGAGAAGCGCGGCCTCAAGCCAATCGCCCGGATTGTGGGACACAGCACCCAATCCCAGCATCCGTCAGAGTTTACCTGCGCGCCAGTTGGCGCCATCGAAACACTGCTGGGTAAGACCGGCTGGAACAAGGCAGACATCGATTTGTTCGAAATCAACGAAGCCTTTGCCATGGTCGCGATGATGCCGATCCGGGAGCTTGGTCTGGATCCGGAAAAAGTGAATGTCCATGGTGGCGCCTGCGCCCAGGGCCATCCAGTGGGCTCAACCGGCTCCCGCCTGCTGGTGACTCTGATGCATGCGCTTCAGCATCACGGCAAGAAGCGAGGTGTGGCAGCCTTGTGCATCGGCGGTGGGGAAGCCACGGCAATGGCGATAGAACTGATTTGAGCATGAATAAGCCCGGCGATTGTCCGGGCTTTTTTTATTGGCTGGTCGGGGATAAACCAAAATCATACTTTTGACTGATCAAAGCGCTCGACAGCCTTAGCTATAGTGCGTACATCACGAGCACTGTGCATGAAGCCTCCAATTCATCGTGAACACCAATAATCAGAGCAGCGACTCAGAACAACAATGGAGTAGCCTTCCAATGACAAGAAAAACTCATCAATGGCAGCGTTGGACCAAATTACCGCTGGCTGTGGCAGTAGCAGCTGGTATGTCTGGTCAGGCCCTTGCCTACAGTAACAGCGTTTGGGGTGTCGACTACCAGTTCAATACCACTTTGACAGCGGGTGCTGGCTGGCGGATGGAAGATCGCGACAAGCGGTTGATCGCCCAGGGTAACCTGGGGCCAGAGTATGCTCCCGGTGGTGACTTGGAAAACATCGGTGCTTCCACCAACAACTATGACGACGGCAACCTGAACTTTGAGAAAGGAGACACCTACTCAAAGATCGTCAAGGGCAACAGTGAATTGTTTGTCGACTACTACGTTGACAGCGATGTTCTGACCCGTGTAGGTGGCCTGGTGCGCGGCCGTTACTGGTACGATTTCGAACTGAAAGACGAAAGCCGTGCGGTGGATTTTGTGGGCCAGCAACGTGAGCTGAACCCGAGAGCCAAAGCCAATGCTTCTGGCGGCGAACTGCTGGATGCCTATGTGTTTACCGACTGGTACTTCGGCAACGTGCCCGTCAGCCTGCGTTACGGCCGCCAGGTGGTGAGCTGGGGTGAGAGTACGTTCATCCAGGGCGGCATCAACGTCATCAACCCGGTTGACGTGCCGGCCTTCCGCGCCCCGGGCGCCGAGCTGAAAGACGCCCTGCTGCCGGTTGAAATGTTCTACATGTCTGCCGGCGTGACCGAGAACATCACTCTGGAAGGTTTTGTCCAGGCCGACTGGGAGCCGGTCAAGCCTGATGACTGCGGTACCTTCTTCTCCACCAACGATTTTGCGGCCGATGGCTGTGGCCCGGTTCTGCTGGCCGGTCAGTTGCCGGATTCTCAGGCATTTGCCCAGGGCTTCATCGCACCGCGGGTAGGGGATAAGGAAGCAGATTCGAAGGATCAGTTCGGCGTGGCCATGCGCTGGTACGTACCTGCGCTGAATGATTCCGAGCTGGGCTTCTACTACATCAAGTACAACAGCCGTCTGCCGTACGTAAGCGGTGTGGTAAACAATCCTTCCAACCCAGGTGATACCCAGCAGAACGATCCATCACAGGAGTTCACGACGTTCCCGAGCTACTTCATCGAGTACCCGGAGAACATCAACCTGTACGGTATCAGCATCAACACCACTACGCCGGGCGGTTGGTCTCTGGGCGCAGAATACAGCTTCCGTGACAACGTGCCTCTGCAGTGGAACGCGTTCGAGCTGATCTTTGGTGGTCTGCAGCAGCGCGGCCCGAATGGTGAAATCCTGAGTCAGCTGGAGCAGCAGCGTCTCGAGGAAACCGGCAATGCCAACCTGGCAGGCCAGGAAGTGGCCGGCTACGACCGCTTCAACGTGTCCCAGACCCAGTTCACCCTGATCAAGTTCTTTGACCAGATCATGGGTGCCAGCCGAATGACCTTCATTACCGAGTTCGGTGCGACCTACGTCCACGACCTGCCGGAATACGACGAGGCCCGCTACGGTCGTTCCGGTACCTATGGTATCGGTACCATTCCGCTGGAAGGTGTTGGCGATGTCTGTCTTGGCGCAAACATAAATACCAACTACTGTAATAATGAAGGGTTTACCACCGATTTCTCATGGGGTTACCGCGCTCGTTTCGTTTGGGATTACCCGAACGTCTTTGCCGGTGTGAACCTGCGTCCGCAGTTGGCTTGGTCGCACGATGTGGAGGGCTACAGCCCGCAACCAGGTGGCGCATTTAATGAGGGTAGTAAGGCTCTGGGTGTCTCCCTGGAGGCGATCTATCAGAACAAGATCACCGGTAATATTGGATACACCAACTTTTTCGGCGGTAAGCCGTATAACGAGTTGACAGACCGTGACTTTGCGACGGTCAGTGTTTCCTACTCATTCTAATACCGGAAAGAATTCGTTTTACGAGGGATGAAAATGAAATTAAACAAGAAACTACTGGCCACGGGTGTACTGGCTGCAAGTGTTTTTGCAGGCCAGGCCTTTGGTGCGGTTTCTGCCGGTGAAGCGGCCAAGCTCGGCGACACTCTGACCCCGATTGGTGCAGAGAAAGCCGGTAACGGTGGCGATATTCCAGAGTGGACAGGCGGATTGGATACTCCGCCCGCCGGCTACAAGAGTGGTGGCGCTTACGTTGACCCGTTCTCCGGCGAACAGCCGAAGTTTGTGATTGATCAGAGTAACGTCGACCAGTACGCCGACAATCTGTCCGCAGGACAGGTCGCGATGATCAAGCGTTACAAAGATTACGTCATGCCTGTTTTCGAAACGCACCGGTCAGCGGTATATCCGGAGCGAATCCAGGAGCAGACGGTTGAGAACGCAACCAGTGTTGAGCTGATTCAGGAAGGTAACGGCCTCGGAAATTATGAAGAGGCAACCCCCTTCCCGATTCCGAAGAATGGCTTGGAAGTAATCTGGAACCACATTACCCGTTACCGCGGTGGTTCTGTGGTCCGGACCATCGGCCAGGTAACGCCCACGGAAAGTGGTGCGTTCTCGGTTGTGAAGTTCCAGGACGAATTTACCTGGCGGACGGCACTGAGCGATTACGAGCCTGGAAAAGATCCGAACGTGCTCTTCTACTTCAAGCAGGCGATTACTGCGCCTGCGCGACTGGCGGGTAACGTTCTGCTGGTGCATGAGACGATCGATCAGGTTGCTGAGCCTCGCCGGGCTTGGGTCTACAACGCAGGTCAGCGTCGTGTCCGTCGTGCACCTCAGGTCGCCTATGACGGCCCAGGTACCGCGGCTGATGGCATGCGTACCGCTGATAACTTCGACATGTATAACGGTGCACCTGATCGGTATGACTGGGAACTGATTGGTAAAAAGGAAATGTACATTCCGTACAACTCCTACCGTCTGATGAATCCTGACCTCAAGTACGATCAGATCATCAAGGCTGGCCACATCGATCAGCAGCTGACCCGCTATGAACTCCACCGCGTCTGGCACGTGCGTGCAACGCTGAAGAGCGGTGAGCGTCATATTTATGCCCAGCGTGACTTCTACATTGATGAGGATTCCTGGCAGGCTTCAGTAATTGACCATTACGATGGCCGCGGAGAACTGTGGCGGGTTGCGGAAGCTCACGCCGTCCAGTTCTACGATCATAATGTGCCCTGGTATGCGATTGAAGTACTCTACGATCTGCTCTCAGGCCGCTATCTGGCCCTCGGGTTGACCAATGAGGAAAAGAACGCGTACGAATTTGGCGCGGATCGTCAATCCCGGGATTACACACCAGCGGCTCTGCGCCGGGCTGGTACTCGGTAAAACCTCGGGAAATACAGAAAAGGCGGACAAATGTCCGCCTTTTTTTATGTATTTACCAAGGCGAGCCCCTTACTTGTTAAAAAACCGCCACTTTGAAAAATAGTTTTACGTCAATTTTTTGCAGCTAGCCCCCAAGTTGGTTTAACCTTCCAATCATACTAAAGGCGTACCCGTTGCCGGTCGCCACTCAAAGTCAGTACCAATAAGCCAATTCCCGGCACTCAGATAGTTACGAGTGTCGGAGTATAACGGGGCAGCGAGTGAAACCATTCCATGACGGCTGTGCGGCCAATGATGAGTTCCAGTCAGCGAATAATGGTCTGAATAGAGGGGAGCTGGTAAAGGACCTCTTGAGGCAGCGGATTCAGGTCCCGGCTTTGGCCGGTAATTACCTGAGGCGACCTCAAATCGAGCAAGCCATAACGGCGGCGGCACAGTCCCGCAACGTTATTCTCGTGGAGGGTGGTTGCGGTTTCGGCAAGACGCACCTGGTGGCCGCTGCGCTCAGCGCCATGCCCCCGCAGGTCGCAAACTGCCGCTGGACCAGCCTGAATGGTCAGGACAATTCCCCCTCGCGCTTTCTGACGCTCCTCGCCGTTGCGCTGAATCTTTCGGAAACACTTGAACGCAGTCTCCATAGTGGTGGCACCTTCGCGGATGTCCTTGCCATGATGCTGGTCGCCCTCGACCGTGAAGCGGGGCCGGGCGTCCAGACTGTGCTGGTTCTCGATAACGTTCAGTGCCTGACCAACCCGTCGGTGACCGCTCTTTTGCATCAGTTGGTGACCGATACCCCGCGTTGCCTGTGCATAGTAGTGTTATCGAGGGCCGCGCTACCGTTCGAAACGCACAATCTGGAGCTCGAGAATCGTCTGGTACGATTCGGGCTCGAATCGCTAGCCTTCAGTCGGTCTGAAACCTTTGAGTTTTTCGAGCAGTTGCCAGAGTCGGAGCGTTTGACGAGCATAGCCGTCGATCAGCTGTATGATTTGAGTGAGGGCTGGCCGGCGCCGCTGGCCCTGTATCGAAGAGAAATCGCCTCGACTGGTGATGTTCGCTCGCTGATGGATAGCGAAAGCGTCCAGCGTTTTCTGAAAGAGTCAGTGCTGGGTAACCTGACACGGGCCCAGCGGCGTTCGCTGCAGCTAATGGCCGAGTTGGAGCTGTGCTCCGATGCGTTGTTTACATCGGCCGAATTTCCCGGCGATCCTGCCGATTTCTTGCCCTCTGAGGCCGTCGAACTTGGACTCCCGCTGAAAGCTGTACCTGGCAGGGGACGGTGGTATCACCTGAACCCGTTGCTGCAGGAGTGGTTGAAAACGCCGCAGTTGACGGGCCAGCGTGAGCGCATGCGCTATGTCAGTCAGTGGTTCGGTGAGCGCGACCAGTTTCCCGAAGCTCTGAAGTATGCATTGCTGTCCGGTGATTCCAAGCTTGTGATCAATATTGCTTCCGAGGGCTCCGAGGCCTTGCTTCTGGGGCAAGATACCGCGTCTTTATTGAGGCTTCGCAAGGCTCTCCCTCCTCAGCTACTGGAAAGCAGCGCCCGCCTTCGCATCGTTTACGGCTGGGTTCATGCGATTGGCGGCCAGTTCGGTCAGGCCAGGGAGTTGATAGAGAGGTTGGATGATGAGCAGCGAGCGGCGCACTCCGCCCGATTGTGTGCGCTGAAGGCTTTTATTCTTCGGGGCGAGGGTAGTGTCGAAGCGGCGTTGGAGATGGCTGACCAGGCCCTGGCGCAAGATGAACTGTCGGCTCAGGCGCGCCTGGTGACCCAGATGGTGCGTTCCGGAGCGTTATCGGCCTGTGGGCGGTTCTCAGAGGCGCGAGAAGCTAATCGTATTGCTGCAAAATTAGCGCGCGAAGCAGGGGATTTCGGATCCGAGGCGCTGGCTGTCTATACGCACGCTGGCATCGAGCTGGGTAAGGGCGCGCTGAAACATGCCGAGCAGTTGTTGCGGACCGGTCTTGATACGGCGATGCATGAGCTGACTCGTTACGCCCGTATCGGGGAGATTCGGTTGCAGCTGAGTCTTGCACTGGTGCTCTGGCATCAGGGGCGTGATAAGGAGGCGGACCGCCTGCTGGTTTCCTGTAGCCGACATGCCGAGCAGTCCCGGGATGTGGGGTTGCTGATGGTCATGGCGCTCAGGGTTTTGATGTGTCGTGCTGTTGGCCAGTTTGACGAGGCGTTTGTCTGGATTGGCCGCGCAGAGAGGACAATGCACGCCTGGCAGGTGGATGAGACGCTTTTTGCGCCGGTGCTCGAAGCGCTCAAGGCCAGTTGCTGGCTGGCTCAGGGGCAGCCGGAAAGTGCCGCGCAAGCGGTCGAGAAGCTGGAGCCCTATCGCTGTTCTGGGAGGGTGCCGGAGCTGTTTCCAATGATGCCCGGCATGCTGGACTGTCTTCAGGTCCGGGTTGCCATGGCTCGTGATGATGTCGAGGGAGCACGCCGACAGCTCACAGATATCCGCAGTCGCTACGGTGAATTGATGCCGGCCGGTGTGGCGTTCCATATTGGCCTGCTGGAAGCGGTATTGGCCGCGGAAACCCATGGTCAGGCGATGCTGCAGGCGGTTGTGGAAGAAGCCGCGGAGGAGCACTTTCTGAGCCCGTTTGCGGAACTGGCGCAGGAACTCTCACCGCTCATGCAAAAAACCTTTACTCGCCTGCCCGAAGGCGCGTTCACATCCGCGCTTGGTCAACTTTTTGATATACAGGATGCCCAGGGCGCGGATGTGTTGCCTGAACCGATCAGTGATCGTGAACACGGCGTTCTGGAACTGATTGCCAAAGGGCTATCGAATCAGGAAATTGCCGACGAGCTTCATATTTCCCTGCATACGGTTAAAACTCATGCTCGCAGGATAAACGCCAAACTGGATGTGAAATCCCGCACCCAGGCAATTGTCCGCGCGCGGGAACTGGGTCTGCTCTAGCTGTCTTTCAGCGCATCGATCCGGACATCTTTCTCAGCCCAGAGCTGGCTGACCCAGCGCTGGAAATCGGTCCGGATGGCCCGGTCGTTCTGATAGTCCATGCCGAGGAACTGCTCGGGAATCTCTTTGGTCTGAACATCGATCACGATTCGCCGGATTCGCCCGCACAGGTAATCCCAGAAACCTGCCTTGCCGTCTGGATACACAATGGTGACGTCCAGCATGGTGTGGATCATCTCACCCATTGCCTGAAACACGAACGCTGTGCCGCCTGCTCTGGGCTTGAGAAGGTTGTTATAAGGAGAACGCTGTCGCTGATGCTTGGCTTCGGTAAAGCGTGTGCCTTCCATGAAATTGAAAATGGTGACCGGGGTGTAGCGGAATTTCTCACAGGCCGCCTGGGTAGCAGCCATATCCTTCCCTTTCAGCTCTGGCCGCCGTGCCAACTGCTCTTTGGTGTGGCGGTGCATGAACGGAAAGTCCAGAGCCCACCAGGCGATCCCCAGAAACGGCACCCAGATTAACTGTTTCTTCAGGAAAAACTTCAACAGGGGGATTCGGTTGTTCAGTACGTACTGGATGGCCGGGATATCTGCCCAGCTCTGGTGGTTGCAGGTTACGAAATACCATTGATGCTTGTTGAGGGCTTCCAGCCCCCTGACATCCCACTCGACCTTGTGCAGCAGGTCCATCAGGCAGTTATTGAAGCCGATCCAGATCCAGGCAATCTTGTTAAGCACCACCGTGCAGGCGGTTCGAACACCTGTGACCGGTATGACCAGCTTCACGATGGCAACCACCAGCAGGATCGGAAACAGCGCCAGGGTGTTGGCAAGGATAAGGAGGGCGGCAAGCGTGCCTTTCAGAGGGGCAGGCAAAAAATCCAGCATGCGCAAAACATCTCTGTCGATTGATGGAAGGTTTGTTGTTTGGTCAGCTTTCGGTCTTGGCTGTGTCCTGCCGGCTCTGGCCGGGTAGCAGGCTTGAGGCGGATACGGTCTTGGCCATATTCAGGAGTCGGTCCGGTGTTACGCTGCGAATGGCGCGTCCGAAATCCTGATCGTAGAAGCTAAGGTTGTTGTACTGAATGATCGAGCGGATTTCGTTGACATAGGCCTCACCCCGCTCAGAATAACCTGTCAGGCCTTGTGCAAGCTCGAGACCTGAGAGCTCTTTATCCTTGCGGTTTTGAGCCCGAAGGTTTCTGAGTGTCTTATAGGTGTGATGCCGGTTGAGATTTTCAATGTAGGCTCTCACCGACCGGTATGGAGACTCGAATGTCGCGACTTCGTGCCGCGCTCCTTCCTTTCGCTCCCGTGGCACCAGTCCGCAGCCACGGGAAAAACACCATTGCCCAAACAGGTTCGATCCCTTGGTCGCGAAACGGGATGTGCCCCAGGCGGATTCGTTTGCTGCCTGGGCGAGAATTAGTGATGGGGGGATGACGTCGAGTCGATGCCTGAGTTGCTGAATCAGTTCAGTGCTGCCCGGTTCAGCGCTGACTCGCAATCGATCCGCTTGGCGGGCAAGCCATTTTCGTTCTTTTTTCGACAGCGTTTCTTTTTCAGAAAGGCTTTCGAGGTAGTTCCTCTCCAGCAATATGCGGTAGTTGGCCAGCACAATGCGAGGGTAGAGGAACGAGAAGAAGGCGGCTTTCTTCTCAGTGGTATCCCGGTACTGGGAAAAATCAGGCAGTTCCGCATCGGCCCACGCTGGTAGTTCCGGGAGCGATAATTGTGTTTGCACTGACTTTTCAAGCCAGCTGCTGTCTTCGTGCGGGGAATAAAAGCCTCCGCCCACTCCAAACGCCAGAAGCGGAACGATTAACATCAAAGCCTTTGTGCCTGAAGACATAAAACCTCACGTCAAAAGAGTGAGGGTGGATTATAACAGGTAATACCGGTTATGCAGGGGCCGGGGCGATGTGCCCCGGTGGCGTCAAGGGAGACGGGTTGCCAGAACCAGGCCAATGTTTTGCTCGCCGTTTCGGGTGTCCCTGAGCCGCAGGTAAATCTGGTTCTGATCGGCGGTGAAGAAGCCTTCCAGTGTAAGATCACCGCTCACGTCGGTGTAGGCAAAGCTTATGCGCCCGCCACCGGGGCTGGTGACATTGAGCGGAATGCTGTCGCTCGGCCCATCCACAAGTGACGGGGCGGAGACGGTTTCGCCGCTTACCGTGTGGGTAACCGCCAGAATGCGTGGGTCCAGGGTCGCGTCAGAGCCCGAATTGATGGTCAGGGTCGCGTTATCCAGGTGCCGCAGCACGTTGGTACTCTCTGACATCCCGAGGCTCATCCCCTGAAGTCGGAATCGGCCGCCTGTGGGGGCTTGCGTTGCGTGTTGTTTCCCTGCAATCAGGATTCCTTTGCCACTGGCACTGTTATCCAGATTGATGGCGATCAGGCTGCCATCCGGGCTGCTGACCCCAACACCGAGCTCCGGCTTTCCAGTCCCGTCGCTGGGCAGCTCGTCTATACCGAAGTTCAGTCGGCCATCGTTCTGGGGCGTGTCAGTTCGATAGGAGGGTCTGTGGCTTACCCGTCGGGAATTCGTGACGGTTGCTGTGCTTTCCGAGAGCACGTCCCCCGAAGGGATGCGGTAGATTGATGAGCTTGTTGCTGACTCATTAATGCCATCCCCATTTACCGTCCAGGTTCCTGTGCCGGTCTCAAAGGTAACGACAGGCTGGTTGTCTGAGGTCTGGCAGCTTGCAGAACTTCCCAGCCGCATTGATAGAGACACGGTGTTGTAAGTGCCGTCAATCGCTGACAGATCAAAGCCCGCTGCGCGTTCCAGGTTGAGATCCAGCACCGAGAGATAATGATCTTCGAGGGTGTCTCTGCGCTTGTAGGTGTCGCCCTCCAGTTCCAGCGCGATGGCTTTTCCACCGGTGAAATGGCTACTTACAATGCGGTCCGGGGTGTTTGTGTCTGCCGTGGGCGTGCCAATATAGGCATCCAGGTAATAAGGATTACGGGTCCAGCCAATGTCCTGAGAATAGATGTTGGTAATGCTTTGAAGCAGTCCCCGGCCGCCAGTCAAACGAACGTCGCGGTCGACGGTAGCGGCACCGAAGGCCGACGCATGGCTATTGAATCCCCAAATACCCTCGTCGCGCAGGCAAAAGGTGTTGTCGGCCTGATGCACCAATACTTCGCGGCGGTAGGGGACATCGCTCGACAGAATGGTAGTGGTCAAACCGGGCAGAACGCCGTCAACGCTGGCGAATGAAAGCCCGGGGTAGACGTGGTTTTGCTTCGGTACCAGCACCTTCTCCTGTCCTGAGCGAATGCCCCAGATGCCAGACTTCGAAAGACTGCTTTCTATAAACGTCTGTCCCAGCTCAACGCCAAAGAAAACGGTGTGGTAGTTTCCTTCGAGCAAAGCAAGCTCTTCGGAGGTGGTCTCCGGTTTCAACGCATATTGCATCATGTCGTCGATGTAGGTGGTGAAATCCCCCCGGGCGTTCAAGAGCGACAGCGCAGTGTCTTTGCTGGCGGTGCTCGGGATATCGATCTCGAAATCGTGTATCTGGTCTGCCAGTGCGGACCAGGCAGCCTTGTTGGTACAGTCGGCTTGCTGAGTGCAGTCCGTGATGGTCTGGATGTCGAAAGCGGAGAGCCTGCTGATGGTTCGCCTTACCAGGTACTCCGAGAAGGGATTTACCCTGACGTTCTGATCGGCATCGGCCGCCATGGAGCGGTATGTCTCACCGCTGAAACTTGCTTCGATGACGGTTTCAGGGCCCAGCGGGCGTCCCTCAGGAAAGCTAATGCTGACGGAGAGATCGTCGTTGAATGTTACCTCGGCCGGGACTTCTGCGGAGCTGTCTGTGGTGGCGTATATCGTCACGCTATCTGGTTGCACCAGGCGCAGATTACGGCGTGAGGGTTCAGCATCCGGCGCCGCAATTTCCGGCACCTCCATGGTGAGGAGAATGTCATTGGGTGGCAGATTGGATGAGGAGCCGCCGTCGCCTGTGCTACCGGCATTAAATCCGTCCCCGGGCCTTGAGCCGTTGCCAAAGTCGTTTTTATCCTTGCGAGCCGTGTCGATGGCGTCGTCTGTGCAGCCACCCATTAACACAAGGGCGGAAAGAAGGGCCGGGCCGGAGAAGAATCGCATGTCGAGCTTTCCCTGCGTATGAATTCAGGCCCGAGTATACCAACCGAAAACGCGCGAAAGCGTGAGAGGAACCACGGAACGGCGGCCTTTTGATATGGGCCACAGTTCCGTGGTCATGAGGCAGGGGAACGTTGCGTTAGAAGAAAATCTTCAAGCCCGCCATTACGCCCTCATCGAGGTTTACATCGCCACGAAGCGGACGCTCAAAATCCGTATTCAGGTAGCGGTAACCGACAAAGATTTCTCCGGTACGAATCAGGCGGTAGCTGCCGCGTAGTTCCAGGCTGGTGAGGTCGTCGGAGTCACCGAATGACATGATGCTGGGCGCGTAATGCAGTGAGCCAGTGAAGGACAACCCAGGCACCCGGGGAATGTTCAGGGTTGCAAAACCACCCAATGCGCCGGCACCGCCGTCCAGGTCGTCATCTTCCCAGGCGTATCCCCGAATACCAATACCCGCCGTGGTCGGCAGGTTGCCGATGGCCGTTCGGCCCTGGGCGTGGAAGTCCAGGTTCAGGATGTCGCGGCCACCTTCGTGGTAGGTGTAGCCAGCGCCCATCTGGAGCTCGTTGCTGGCGCTGAAAAAGTTAGCCTGGGCTTTTACGGAATCGTTGGTCAGGCTCAGGTCGAGATCACTGGCAAAGGCTGGCGCCGCGGCCAGGGACAGTGCCAAAACGGAAATACGGGTGGCTTTCATGGATGCACCTATCGTAACTAATGAAAATTATTGAGGTATTTTAATGGCCCGCATTTACTTGGCTCAAGTGAAAAGGTGGTAAGCCATCGTTACTTGCGGGATGCGGATTCAGTGTTGGGTCTGGTCTCCGCCCTGATCGAGATCGTCTGGAGAGGCATTTTCGGCAGGCACGCGGTATTCCTCATTTGCCCAGGCGCCGAGGTCAATCAGTTGGCAACGTTCAGAGCAGAACGGCCGGAAAGGATTGTCGTCTGACCATTCGACGGATTTTTTACAGGTCGGGCATTCTACGTTCATGGTGGCCTATTTCAGAAGTAAGACAATGATCCTCGCCGGCAGCTTATCAGAAAGCTGCCGTTGCTTTGCAGTATTGTTCCAGTACTGCACGGAGCATTTCAATATTGACAGG
The DNA here is from genome assembly GCF_017301335.1 of Marinobacter salinisoli. Taxonomy (NCBI): domain Bacteria; kingdom Pseudomonadati; phylum Pseudomonadota; class Gammaproteobacteria; order Pseudomonadales; family Marinobacteraceae; genus Marinobacter; species Marinobacter salinisoli. Next base: position 3,334,907 of record NZ_CP071247.1, on the reverse strand, counting down.
CTTGGCAACGAAGGAATCCATGCCAGCCTGATGACATCTTTCTTCGTCTTCTTCCATGGCGCTGGCGGTCAGGGCCACCACTGGCACCGGTTTGCAGCGTTGATCTTGCTCCCACTCTCGCAGACGTCGGGTGGCTTCAAATCCGTCCACCCGTGGCATCACGCAATCCATAAAGATCAGGTCAAAGCGGTGCCATTGCCACAGGCTTTCGGCGGCCTCGCCGTCGTTGGCGGTCATCACGTTACAGCCCAGTTTTTCGAGTAGCCGGCTGGTGAGCGTTCGGTTCACCGGGTTGTCTTCTACCAGCAGCACTTTCATTCGTCGGCATGGCAGTTCAGGCCTGGAGTGCCCATCGCTGACGGTTTGGAGTGAAAACCTGGTCAGGAAGCGACGTTCGTGGTTAGCGGCGTCTGCGAATAGCAGGTTCAGTATTGGGGCTAAACACGACTCTCGCAGTGACTTGCTCAGGAATGCGTCTGCACCGGCCTGGCGAAAATGTTCGGCATCGCCGCGTTGTGGGTTTGACGACAGAATCAGAAGCCGCAAGTGTGACCAGTCCGGGTTACTTCGGATCTGACGGCACAGCAGGTCGGAATCCATATCAGGCACAAAACCATCCAGAATAATGGCGTCGAACGGATGATCGCTGTCGAATGCTTGCCGGAGTGAGGTCAGGGCCTCGCCGGCCGACTTGACGGCTTCGATCTGCAGCTTGTGCCGGGACAGCATTTCGAGTGTGATTTTTCGGGACAGGTGGTAAGAATCTACCACCAGCACCCGGCGGTTCCTGATCATCCGGGTGTCCGGTTGTGCTTTGCGGGATTTTTCCTCGGCGACCGGCAAAGTCAGTTCAATCCAGAAGGTCGATCCTTCGCCAATCTGGCTTTCAAGGTCCAGCGTGCCCGCCATCAGGCTAACCAGTTGCCGGCAAATACTCAGCCCCAGGCCAGCGCCCGGAAGCTGGCGCTGAAACTGTTGATTCAGCTGCACGTAGGGCTCACAGACCAGAGGTATGTCGTCCTGGCTGATACCAATACCGGTGTCCTCCACGGACAACCTGAGGCGGGCCTGATTTTCCCTCCGATTGAGTACTTCGATGCTAAGCAGAACGTGCCCGGAGTCGGTGAACTTCAGGGCATTGGAGGCCAGGTTCAGAAGCACCTGACGAATACGCACGGGGTCGCCCCGCAACGCCCGGGGCAGATCTTCATCCACCCGAAGCTCCAGGGCGAGGCCTTTCTCCCGGGCGCGGGGTCCGAGCATATGGATCACGTCGTTCAGTGTGTCCCGCAGATCAAATGGAATCTCGTCGAGCACCATTTTACCGGCCTCAATACTGGAGATATCGAGCAGGTCATTGATGATGGACGACAGGCCTTGCGAGGCACTGAGCAAGGTTTGAACGTATTCGCGCTGCTCCGGGTCCAGTGGTGTATCGGCCAGCAGGTTTGCGTAACCGAGGACCGATTGCAGCGGAATCCGGAGTTCATGGCTGATGTTGGCAAGAAACTGGTTTTTGGTATGGTTGGCCCGCAAGGCCTCATCCCGTTCATCCTGTGACTGGAGTGTGGTTTGACGCAGTGAGCGGGTATCTTCGAGCAACTGTAACCGCATGGTATTGAGGGCGTGCTCGAGCTCTGACAGTTCGTCCGGATTCCTCGGTGGTTTTCGCTTCAGTTCCAGCGGCGCAATCAGCGCATCGAGGTTGAGCCGGCTGGCGTAGTCGGAAATGGCCTCAAGGTGCCGGGACAGCGTCAGCCGTACGATGATAAACAAACCCAGAGTGCCTATCAGAGCGGCCATCCATTGCGCGAGCAGGTTAAGCAACGTGCGGTCTGTCAGCTCGTTGTATCTCTGCGCCAGTGACGAGGTGAGTGTCAGGGTACCCACGGTTTCCGGCGGCTGGTTTCGGACGCGGTCAAAGACCAGCGGGAAGCTCTGAGTGATTACTGGCCCGTCGGGCCGGTGTCCGGCCGAAAATTCGCTGCCGGTGGTTGCGACTATCTGGGCCTTCTGAATGGTATTCAGCGCAAGAATGTCGTCGAGGCCATTGGCTACTTCGCTGAAGTTGAGCATCCAGAGGTTGTGGCTCAGGCTGCCGGCAACGAGCTGGGCGGTCTTTGATTGACTTGCCAGGATGTCGTCCTTGCTGCGCCGGAGCTCGCTCAGCATTTGGATGCCGGTAGCGACCACCGAGAATATCAGGCTGAAAAGAAGAACGTACACCAGAAGGCGAGCCGCCAGAGGTCTGATTCCCAGGCGCTTGGAGAGGCGAGATGTGGGCAATGCTCAAATTCCTTTTGACGACAGCAACATCAGCCTTGTCAGTCTAACAGACGGTTAGCACTTCGACACAGTTATCCCCGTCCCGGTTCACAAAACGGAAGCGAATATTCAGGTCATACAGGTGGGCACCGTAAATGCGGTCTTCGTCGCGGCCGCGACGGAAGGACGGGCGCGGGTCGTAGCTGACCACGTCTTCGATTAATGGCCTCAGGTCGGGGTAGGTTTCCGCCGGGAGTTGCAGCAGTTGAGCTTCGGCTTCGGGCTGGAAATGGACGTGAAGGCGCTCCGTGGGTGCCGTTTCTGCCCATCCCAGTGACGCGTCCGGTACGGAGTCTGCAAAAGGCAGATAGGGTTTGATGTCCAGAATCGGGGTTCCATCAATCAAATCATGGTCGCTGATGTGCAACATCAGTGTGCCATCGCGTCGTGACAGGCCTCGGTTGCGTACGACAGAGAGCCCCAGACTGTTCGGACGAAACGGCGATCGGCTGGCAAAGACGCCGATTTTTTTGTTGCCCCCCAGTCGTGGCGGCCGGACGACGGGGCGCCACTCGGCCCGCACGGCCTCATGAAACTGAAATGTGAGCCACAAGTGGCTCGCTGATTCCAGGCCGCGAAACGCGTCCTCACGATCATAGGGGGGCTGTATGATGAGGTTGGCGTGAGCATGGCGGGTCAGGCCCGGCTGCCGGGGCACGCCGAACTTGTCCTGAAAACACGAGCGGGTAATGGCAATGGGGGACAGCGTCAGAGCTTCCTGCGCTGGCCTGGCATGGTGTCGAGGCATAGTCAGTCCAGATAGGGTCTTTGGATACTACCAGAAAAATAGAGCTCTACCCGGAAGAGCACCGAGCCCTGATCTTTAAAATTCCGTTCCCGTGGGAAATTCAGGGCCGGGATCAGTTCCGCGAACACCCAGTCGCTGTGCAGGCGGTAGCGCCAGGTGAGTTCGGCAAAAATGTCGGTGGTACGCCAAGACGGCTGGCTTTCGCCCAGGATGCCCAACCTCGGTGTCAGGAGTGACCGGTTGTTTAGTTGTTTCTGGGTACTGAAAATCTGAGCTGCAACAAACTTACGGTCCCGATGTACCCACTCAAGCTCTGACGAGGACTGAAAATACCAGCCATTGCCGATGGTCCGTCCGGCGGCCAGCCAGGTGCGCTCTCCCCAGCCGTCATTGTGAAAATAGTAAATACGCTGTTGCGCGTTCAATACCCAGTCGTCATCCAGTTGCCACTGCTTTTTCGCGGTTGCGCGCCAGAAGGCATCGGGTGGCAGGCGTAAGCGCACCCCGAAGTCATTGGATAAATTGACCGCATCGCCAACCTCGGTCAGGAAGCGAAGTGCGCCGGTTGCTTCCGTGTCGGAGCGTTCCTCGTCGGTCAGTTGTCGATCCCTTTGCCGCTCTTCCAGCGGGATCAACTCCTCGCTTTCACTCTCGACGACCAGGCGGAGCTTGCGTTCGGTGGTGGGAATATCGAGTCGGAAGCGGGCTTCGGGCTCAAAGCTCGCCAGATTGCCGTATGCGGATTCCGCGGCAAAGCCCACCCGCAAATAGCTGGCGTTGTTTGGTAGGCCCCGGTCACTACCCGACAGTGTTCGATCCGCCCATTGTCCAAGACGCTCGACCTTGGGGCTTTGCCGGCGTTCCTGAAGTAGAACCCAATTGCTAAAGCTTATCCAGTAGGAGTCTCGGGGTTCGGCCCAGTACTCTGACGGTTCAAAATCGTAGAAAGAGGAGGGTAAGTTCTGGGGTGAAAGTATTTCGGCCAGGGGGCGCTCCCGCACTTCCCGTGCCGGTTCAGCGGCGTGAAGCTGAGAACTCAGCAGGCACCACAAAAGAGCCGCCAGCCATGGTCGTATTGAAAACAAAGCCCGCTCAGCCAAACTCCACCAAAAACCTTCCATGTAAATCACGAACCTGACGCTCCACGTCTTTGAACGGACGACTGTTGTCTATTATAGCGTCCGCCCGGGCAAGCCGCTGCTCTCGAGGCATCTGGGCCGCAATGATCCGCTCCACCTGCTCGCGGGAGTTGGTGTCCCGCTGCATGGTGCGTTCAACCTGGGTATCAACAGGGACATCCACCACGATGCTTTGCGCTACCAATTCGTGCTGGTCGGTCTCGAACAGGAGAGGGGAGACCAGCAGAACGTAGGGATTCGGGTAGCTTTCCGGCGCCAACTGCCGAGTCAGTTCTTCGCGGATGATGGGGTGAAGAAGGGACTCCAGCCACTTCCGTTGCTCCGGCGCTTCGAATACGACTGATCTCAGCTTGGCACGGTTGAGGGCACCCGCTTCGGTGAGGATGTCAGGACCAAAGTGGTTGGCAATTTCTTCGAGCGCCGGGGCACCGGGTTCAACGACCTGGCGGGCCACATCATCGGCATCCACCCAGTGAACCCCTAGTTCTCCAAACAGTTTGGCGACTGTCGATTTTCCTGACCCGATTCCGCCTGTCAGCCCAACAACGACCATGCCTTACACCCCCAGGAAGCCATACCAGAGGACTTGTATTTCCGGGCCGAACCAGAGGCAGAGCAAACCAGCCGCCGCGAGGTAGGGGCCAAATGGAATGGGTACTTCACGGCCGTGTTGTTTGAAGATCATAAGACTTATGCCGACAACCGCGCCGACAATCGAGGACAGCAAGATGATGGCCGGCAGCAGCTGCCAGCCGAGCCAGGCGCCGAGCGCGGCGAGCAGTTTGAAATCGCCGTGCCCCATGCCTTCCTTGCCGGTGACCAGTTTGAATAACCAGTACACGGACCACAGCGACAGATAGCCTGCCACCGCGCCCCAGAACGCGGACGAGAAATCCGTGAAAACGCTAAAGTAGTTGAGCACCAGTCCCAGCCACATAAGGGGCAGGGTGATGTTGTCCGGCAGTAGCTGGGTGTCCAGATCAATCACGGTCAAAGCGACCAGCGCCCAGACGAGCAGCAGCGCCCACAGTGCCGCTTCAGACGGTCCGAGTAACACGATGGTGACGACAGAGAAGGCGGCGGTGAGTGCTTCGATGATCGGATAGCGGGCTGAAATCCGGGTTTTGCAGTGAGAGCATTTCCCGCCGAGCAGAAGGTAGCTGATTACCGGAATGTTTTCCCATGCCCGGATGCCATGACCGCAGGACGGGCAGGTTGATGCGGGTTTCGACAGGGTGATGGTTTCTTCCTGCTTTCGATCGCGGTCAGCAACCTCAAGAAACTCTTCGCACTGGCAGCGCCACTCCTGGTGCATCATTTTCGGCAGCCGAAGGATGACGACGTTCAGGAAGCTGCCGATGCAGAGGGAGACAAGGACGACGGCCAAATAAAGCATCGCCGGGGTAGCGAGGAATGTATCGATAGAGGGCATGGTGTTTCCGTTAAAACAAGAAAAGCCGGACTACACTGGAGCAATCCGGCTTATGTAGCATCTCTGCGTGTTAACCGACAACCTGACCCATCTGGAAGATTGGCAGGTACATGGCGATGATCAGTCCGCCCACCAGAACACCCAGGACCGCCATGATCATGGGCTCCATCAGGGCGGTGAGGTTGTCGACCATGTCGTCAACAACGTTCTCATAATGTTCTGCTACTTTGGTCAACATGTCGTCGAGATTTCCTGACTCCTCTCCGATTGCGGTTAACTGCACTGCCATTGCCGGAAAAAGCTCTTGCTGACGCATAGATGCCTGCAACTGGGTACCGCTTGAGACATCGGTCTTTATTCGGTTAATGGCGTCTCTGTATACCGCGTTACCAGTGGCGCCAGCTACTGAGTCCAGTGCGTCCACAAGCGGAACGCCCGCAGCGAAAGTCGTGGATAGTACACGACCGAACTTTGCTACGGCAGATTTATCCAAAATATCTCCCATCACTGGTATTTTTAGCACGTATTTGTCCACCAGATCGGAGAACTTTTTGGATCGGCGCACAGCCTCTTTAAACACGAAAATCACGCCGACGATCCCCAAAAGTACAGCAAACCACCACTTCTGGAGCCATTCCGAAAGTTCGATAACCATCTGGGTGAAAACAGGCAGGTCTGCTCCGAAACCTTGAAAGAGCGTCTCGAATTGAGGGACGACTTTGACCAGAAGAATCGCTGTTACGATGATGGCTACCACAATAACTGCGATTGGGTAGGTCATTGCCTTCTTGACCTTCTTTTTTAACAGCTCTGTTTTCTCAAGATACATGGCGATCCTGTCGAGCATGGCTTCCAGCGCCCCTGCCTTTTCACCAGAGTCAACCAAGTTGCAGTAAAGGTCGTCGAAGTGTTTTGGGTGCTTTCGAAGTGCGCCAGCGAAGCTGGTACCAGAGGCGATGTCAGTGCGGATGGTCATTACCAGTTCCTGAAGGCCTTTGTTTTCAAGCCCATCGGCAACGATATCAAAGCTCTGAACAAGGGGAACTCCGGCTTTCATCATGGTGGCAAGCTGGCGAGTCAACATCGCGATGTCGAAAGGCGTAATCTTTTTGCTGCCACCAAACAGGGGTTTGGGTTTTTTCTTGACCTTCTCTGGAATGATACCCTGCTTCCTGAGCTGGGCTTTCACTAATGCCAGGCTTTGCCCTGTCAGCTCGCCTTGAGCTTTGTTGCCCTTGCGATCCTTTCCTTCCCAGATAAACGCTTCCAGCTTTTGTGCTTGTTCTGCCATTACTAATCCTTCGTCACGCGGTTGGCTTCTTCGAGACTGGTCACGCCCTCAATCACTTTAATAAGGGCGGATTGCCGCAAATTCCGGAAGCCTTCGGCCTGCGCCTGTTTTGCAATTTGAATGGAGCTGGCTTCTTCCATAATCATGTTTGCCAGTTCATCGGTAACCTTCACAACCTCGTAGATACCCACTCGGCCTTTGTATCCCCCACTGCATTTATCACAGCCCTTGGGTCGGTACAACGTGAAGCCTGTTTCAATTTGTGCCTCTGTGAACCCTTCCTGAAGAAGCACGTCTTTAGGTACGTCGAGGGGTTGTTTGCAGGCATTGCATAGGCGCCGGCCAAGGCGTTGGGCGATGATCAGGCTTACGGAGGTGGCGATATTGAACGCGGGTACGCCCATGTTCATCATTCGAGTAAGCGTTTCTGGTGCGCTGTTAGTGTGAAGCGTGGACAGCACCAGGTGGCCGGTTTGTGCCGCCTTGATCGCGATATTGGCCGTTTCAAGATCCCGGATCTCGCCCACCATGATGACGTCAGGGTCTTGTCGCAGGAAGGCCCGCAGGGCTTCGGCAAAACCCAGTCCTACCTTCGTGTTGACGTTGACCTGGTTGATGCCCTCAAGGTTGATTTCAGCCGGATCCTCCGCAGTCGAAATATTGGTCTCCGGAGTGTTGAGAATATTCAGGCCCGTGTATAGCGACACGGTCTTGCCTGAGCCGGTGGGGCCGGTGACCAAGATCATTCCTTGAGGCTGCTTCAGGGCGTCAAGGTAAAGTGCCTTTTGGTCTTCGTCATATCCCAGTGCATCAATACCCAGTTTGGCGGAGCTGGGATCAAGTATTCGCAATACGATTTTTTCGCCCCAAAGGGTGGGCAGAGTGTTTACCCGGAAGTCGATAGCCTTGGTTTTGGACAGCTTCATCTTAATCCGGCCATCCTGCGGCACTCTACGCTCTGAGATGTCCAGTTGAGACATGATCTTGACTCGAGCGGAAATCTTGGGCGCCAACTTGATTGAGGGGCGCGACACCTCTTTCAGGATGCCGTCGGTCCGATAGCGGACTCGATAGATCTTTTCGTAGGGCTCGAAGTGGATGTCTGATGCGCCGCCACGAATTGCATCAAGCAGCATTTTGTTGACGTACTTGACGATCGGTGCGTCGTCAACTTCCGCTGTGGATACTGTGTCCTGATCATCCTGATCGCCGGCTTCCGTTTCAACGCCTTCGAGGTCTGCGTCATCCAGGTCGCCCATGGAGGTGTCCTGGGACTCCAGGTACCTATCGATGGCCGTGCGCAATTTCTGGTCATCTACGAGAACTGCGTCGGTGCTCAGGCCGGTGTTGAACTTGATCTCGTCCAGCGCTTGGATATTCGTTGGGTCAGATACTGCGACAAACAGGCGGTTGCCTCGTTTGTAAAGGGGGAGTGCGCTGTGTTTGCGGATCAGTTTTTCGTCAACAGCTTTCTCGGGCATCATCTCAGGCAAGAAAGCATCCAAATCCAGAACAGAGAATCCAAACTCCTGGGCCGCCGAGGATGCCAACTTTCCGCTATCGGCGAGATTGTTTTGTGCTAAGTAGGTGATCAGCGGGATTTTGTTCTGAGATGCTTGGAGAAATGCGTCTTTTGCAGTGTCTTCGTCCAATAGGCCGTCGTCGACAAAGCGCCTGGCCAGGCCGGTGAGTGTGATGCTGCTTTTGTTGTTCGACATAAGCGTTTGAGAGGGCCGTTCAAGTTGTTGAAAACAGGTCTTGTTGATTGCAAAGAGTGTAGAGATCCGGGCGTTGATTGGGAAGCGTGGTTTTGAAGGCTTTTGTTTTGTTCAGTATCTGTTCGGTATAGGTGTTTCGAGAGTGACGAAAAAGGTCACTTTCTGACGGTGTGAGCCTGCGGTTTGATTTGTGGGGAGGGCTGGTGAAGTAATGTGGGCTTTGTAAGGTTCTATAAGTAATAGGTTTTTGAATTTTTTTTAATTCTGGCATGGTCGGTGCTTAAGGCTTGGTAGGCTTCTTATGCTGGCGCGGCTTAGCCGTGCGGGCAGAGTTGATCGATAACAAACACAGAGGTTGATACGAAATGATGAAAAACAACCAGGCACAGAACGGTTTCACCCTGATTGAATTGATGATTGTTGTAGCGATCATCGGTATTCTGGCTGCGATCGCGATTCCGGCCTATCAGGATTACATCTCCAAGTCTAAGGCGACTGCTGCCCTGGCTGACATCGCTGCAGGTAAGACAAGCTACGAGCTGACTTTTACCTCTGAAGGTGCAGATGCTATCAGTAGTCCCGCTGCTATCGGTTTGGCCTCCGGCTCTGGGAATTGCACAACTATCAGCGTAACCAAACCTGGAACTAATGGTTCTGCTACTGGTGCGATCAAGTGCGACATTAAGAATCCAGGGCGTCTCGGTACCAGCGCATCGATTCAGCTCAACCGCACGGCGGCTGGTCTGTATGAGTGCTCAGCAAGCGTTTCTGATGCAAAATACCTGCCTTCTGGCTGTTCTAAGTCTTAAGACTTATACGGTATGAAAATGCTGCCTTCGGGCAGCATTTTTTTTAGCTAGAGCATAATCGTGCGACTATTTAACTTGAGCAACCAACGCGTTCGTTTTTATTTAACCTGCATAGGGGTGATAGCGTTTTTGGCCTCCTGGATATGGCCCGTTCGCTCGCAGATTTGGAGCTCGTTTTATCAGGAGGTTCTCGCTTTTTTCGGGCTCTTTATGCTGGCCCTTGCTGTTATCCGGAACAAAAATAAAACTTCAATGCCAATTTTGAGCATTGCTTTCGTCGCCGCTGTTCCATTCTCTCAAGCGATGCTGGGACAGATTTTATTTGTTGGTGATGCGGTGATTTCTGGCATATACGTATTGGGGTTTTTTGCGGCAGCGTTTGTTGGTTTGAACTCTAGCTCTGACTCTGACAAAAGGAGTCATCTCGTCGAGGGTATGGCTTGCGCTCTTTTGATTGCGTCAACCCTTTCTGCTTTCATCGCTTTTCGCCAATGGTTGGGCTTATCCGAATCTAGCTTTGAGTTGCGGTTATTGGGTCAACGGCCTTACGCAAACTTGGCTCAGCCTAATCACTTGGCCACGTTGTTGTTGCTGGGGATCGCATCGCTCCTGTTTCTTTTTGAGCGAGGATGGATTGGGAAGACTTTGGGGGCATGCATTGTTGTTATCCTCATGGTTGCATTGGCAACGACGCAGTCACGTACCTCTTGGGTTGCGGCTTTCTCCCTGTATGCGTTCTGGGTATTCCAAGGGAGAACGCTAAGGTTGCGGGTGTCCCGAGGATTAGGGGCGGTCTGGCTCAGCATTTTTTTTGCCCTGGTTCTGCTGATTCCTCTCGTTTCTGAGTTTCTTTTGCTTGGCGGGCAAGCCTTTGGCGAGCGTATTGGGGGTACTAGGCGTCTCGAGCTCTGGGGTATGGTGCTCGCGGCTATCGCTGAGCGACCTTGGTTTGGGTATGGGTGGGGGCAAGTTATCGCTGCGCAGGTAGCTATTGCGGAGGAGTATCCCGTTTCGGGGTTGCTCGAGTATAGCCATAACCTTTTCCTTGACCTAATTCTGTGGAACGGGGTGGTTGTCGGCGGGATTTTGATCGTAGGCCTAATTTGGTGGCAGTGGCAGTTGCTCAAGGCCAGTAAACGGCTCGAAACTGGGTTTGCTTTGCTGTGTGCTGGGTTAATCTTTATCCATTCGATGCTGGAGTTCCCTCATGCTTTTGCGTACTTTTTGTTGCCTGCTGGACTATTTGTCGGGGTAGCGGAAGCTGGACGGCGTAGGTCTTGCAGTTGGAGGCTTGGCCCGACGAGTTGGGCTCTTGCGGTACTTATTGTGCCTTTCCTTTTTGGTCGGGTGGTTTTCGAATATAGACACTACGATAAAAACGAATTCAATAGCCGAATCGCAGCAGCGAGGGTCGTGGGTTTTGAGCAAAAAGAGCTCTCGGGCGGTTTCTCTTTGTTGTCCCATCTAGAGGCTTTGCAGGCGGTTAAAAGCCGTAATCTGTGCCGGGGAATGTCGGAGCTAAGTTTGCGAGAAATGAATGATGCCGCAACAAGATATCCCCACCTTTCCGTATTATTTCGATATGCTCTGGCGCTCTTTTTGAACGGGCGTGAGAGGGAGGGGGTAAAGCAACTGGAGTTGGTTCGTGTGATTCATGGCGAAGATTACTATCAACTAGCCACCTCGCAGATCGTTCGTAAGATGAGTGAGCTCAAAGAAGGGTGTTTTTCGATGCCTACAGTTACCGGGGGTTACGATGGGTCGCCCTAATGAATGGTTTTAAAGTAATTTCTAGGTCGACAAAAAATGCTTAATGGGCCTGTGCAGAGCTTGAGGGGTTCTGTTCTTTTCTTATTTGTAATCTTCCTTTTTGTCAGCATTTTATTTGCTGATCTTTTGCCCTTGCCGCTGAATGGGTATGAGTTTCAGCGCTTCCTGCTGGTTATTATTCTGGCGTTGACTGTACCTGTATCTGTATTTTTTTTCCTTCGACTACATGGGTGGGCCTTTTTTCTGAGGGAGTGGGAATGGATCGGCGTGGCGGTCGGCTTCCTCGTGTTGGCTCTTCCGTCTCAGGGATCTTCCTATGTTTGGGTTGAACCTGGGATGTATGCAGCTTTTTTCTTCGGAATTTTTTTTCTGGGAATGTTGCCAATTAAGACGGAAGAAAAGCTAAATGGTGCCGCTCTTGTGGCGTACGCTTCAATATTGGTTTCGACGTTCTATGGCGCTACTTCCCTTCTGATTTATGTCTTTGCGATTTCTGGCGGTGTAAGTGATTTAGCAGATTATATCCCTTGGGGCTTTGCAAATATTCGATACTGGAGTCACTTAGCGACATGGCTGTTGCCACTTTTTCCATTGGCGGTGCTTGTGGGGCCTTGGCGGTCTAAACGGCGCTGGCAATTTTTTGTTTTGGTTGGTGCGGCGCTTTGGTGGTGGATAGTCTTTCTTTCTATGGCTCGGGGGACTCTGTTAGGGCTCGCATTTGGCCTTATCGTTGTGATGTTTATGATGGGCAGGTCAGCGATACCTTGGCTTAAAGTTGTTTTTCGGCACTGTACCTGTGGTTTTTTTGCGTGGCTTTTGCTTTGTGTGCTTGTACCGAATGTTTTGCTTGAAGATTCAAGTATTCGGTCAATAAATACCACAGCTTCAGGGAGGCTAGTCTTATTTGGAGAGGCTTGGACAATGAGCCTTCAGAACTTTCCTTGGGGAATGGGTTCCCAAGCTTGGCTAACCCATGAAATTTACACGGATGGCTATCGTCAAGCTCCGAAGTTTGCCCATCCCCACAGTATGTATCTGATGTGGGCCGCTGAATATGGTTGGCTTTTGGTAGTCGCCGTTGTTCTCTTGGTTGTCCGGTGTATTCGGTCGGCGTGGAGACGTTGCTCTGAGTTGGGCGCCTATCGATCCCCGGTTTTGAATGCTTCCGTTGCAGGTTTTTTGGCGTCTGTGTCTGCAGCAATGATCCATGCGGGGGCGTCTGCGGTCTTTCTGGCTCCTGGGTCAATGTTGACTGGTTTCGTGGTGTTGAGCATTTTCTGGGGGCTAATTTCAGAGCCTAAATCGTCACCTTCTGCAGAAAGGCGTATTGGTTCCTCAGTTGTGATTGCAGTAGGGGTTGTAGCTTGTTTGTCTATCGCTTGGTTTGTCGAGGTCGGGAGATACTACCAAGCAATGAAGGCAGATATCCCGTATTACGAGGACAATGTGCGTGAGGGTTTAATGCCTCGCTTCTGGCTTCACGGTAATTTTCCGCGTAAGGAGTCTGAGATGCCCTAAACTATCCTTCGATCGACTACAGTTCGTTGGCTTGAAGCAGTTCCGGAACCTCGCTCTTCCACCCGAACCGCTCACAAATCCGCTTCCGCATCACATCACTCGCCACCATCTCCCCGTGAGTGACATACACCTTCTCCGGTTTCAGCGTTCCCTGTCCCAGCCAATCCAGAATTTCCTCGTAATCTCCATGGGCCGACAGCGAATCCAGGTTGAATACATCCGCCCGCACTGGCCAGTACTCGCCGTGAATCTTTACGGACTCCGCCCCGTTCACCAACGCGTCACCCCGGGTACCCGGGGCCTGAAATCCGGCAAACACGATGCTGTTCCTTTCATTGGGCAGCAGGGTTTTCAGGTGATGAAGAACTCGGCCGCCGCTGGCCATGCCGCTGGCTGAAATGATCACGCAGGGGTATCGGACCGTGTTGAGTTCGATGGACTCTTCCACGGTTCGCACGAATTTAGTTTTCTGATCAATCAGTTGGCAGTCCTGCGGGGTAAGCTTGTGTTCCTTGTGGTGCTTACAAAAGATCTCAGTGGCGTGGATGGCCATGGGGCTGTTCAAAAAAACGGGCAGATTGGGAATGCGTCCGTCAGTCATCAGTTTGTGCACCACGTAAAGCAGCATCTGGGCACGCCCAACGGCGAAGGCCGGTATCAGGACAATGCCGCCCCGGCCCGCGGTCCGGGTGATGATGTCGGACAGTTCAGTCTCTGGGTCAACTTCGCCGTGCCTTCTGTCCCCGTAGGTGGATTCACAAACCAGAATGTCCGCTTTGGTAATGGGCTCAGGAGGGCGCATGATGATGTCGTCCTGTCGGCCGACATCGCCGCTGAAGACGATCGTTCGGTCGGTTTCTCTGTTATGCACATGAACACAAGACGACCCGAGAATATGGCCAGCGGGGGTGAAAGTGACTTCCATGCCCTTAACTGGCTCGAAGGTCTCGTGAAAGTGCAGAGACTCAAAGTATTTCAGGGCTTCCCTGGCGTCTTTTTCCGTAAACAGGGGTTCCGGCTTTTCGTGCTTCGAGAACTTTTTGCGGAAGGCATATTTGGCATCTTCTTCCTGCAGGTATCCCGCATCGGGCAGCAAAATCTTACAGAGTTCGTGTGTGCCTTTGGTGCAGTAAACTTTCCCCCGGAAACCGTTTTTTACCAGCGCAGGCAAATAGCCTGAATGATCGATATGCGCATGGGTAAGCACGACGGCATTGATGGTGTGAGGCTCAACTGGAAACTTTGCCCAGTTTCGGCGGCGCAGAGTCTTTACGCCCTGGTACATTCCGCAATCAACCAGCAGGCGGTGTTTGTCATCTGAAAGCAGATAACGAGAGCCGGTAACTGTCCCTGTGGCACCGAGGAACTGAAGTTTCATGGGCAAGCCTCACGTTTGAGTTGGTGGGGATGTTAGTATCCCTGATCATAGTTCACGATTTATTGATCTGAGGCAGGAGCCGTGCAGCATGCAATTGAGTGAGATACTTACCGATGTGATCAGAATCGCCGACGAAGCCAGCGAGCGCGTGCTTCATATTTACGAGTCTGATTTCAAGGTCAGTTATAAGGATGATGACTCGCCCATCACCGCTGCCGATGTCGCGAGTCATGAGGTAATCGTTAGTGGTTTGCGTGCGATCAGCTACGACATCCCGATTCTTTCGGAAGAGGGGCGAGATATCCCGTGGGAAGAGCGCCAGCACTGGCGCCGATTCTGGTTGGTTGATCCCATCGACGGCACCAAGGAGTTTACACAGCGCAGCGGCGAGTTCACCGTCAATATCGCTTTGATTGAGGATGGTGAGCCCACGCTGGGCGTTGTCACTGCTCCTGCTCTAAAAGAGGCGTTTTGGGGTGTGAGGGGCGAGGGCGCCTGGAAGCGTGATCGTGCTGGTAAAGTTCGCCGAATTTCTGTCGCAGAGCCGAGGGGGTCTAAACGCGTGGTCGCCAGCAAGAATCACTTAAATGATGAGACCCGAGACTTCATTGACAAGATCGGCGATCACGAGCTCGTTCAGGCCGGCAGTTCGCTCAAGTTTTGCCGAATGGCGGAAGGGCGTGCCGATATCTATCCCCGCCTCGGGCCAACCAGTGAGTGGGATACGGCAGCGGGGCATGCCGTTCTGGCATCCGCCGGCGGGCGGGTTCAGACGCTGCAGGGTGAGGCGCTGCGGTATGGTAAAGAGGATGTCCTTAATCCTTCGTTTGTCGCGGCTGCAAGTTGGTGTCTTTAGCTTGGGGATTGGTTAAGCTCGCCAGCTGCTCTCCCCAGCTTGAATTGAAGTCTTAATTGGGTGGCAAGAGGAGTCGCGTTTCTGGCTCCTCAGTCACTCTCAACCAAACGGATCTGCAATGACCTGGTACGCCATCCAACACAAGCCCACACAAGGTGATCGGGCTCTGCAACATCTCCAGAACCAGGATATCCGCTGTTTCTACCCAAAGATTGAGGTCGAAAAAGTCAAGGCGGGCAAGCGCATCAGAAAGCTTGAACCTCTGTTTCCCGGCTATCTCTTTGTCAATCTGGAGAAGACCGACCCCGTATGGGCCAAGTTGCGTTCAACGCGCGGCGTCATTCGCGTCGTAGGCTTCGCCAACAGGCCAGCCCCGATTGAGGACGAGGTTATCCAGTATATTAAAGGTGGTTTGGATAGGGTCGCTGAGGCCGGGGGTATAAAAGAAGGCGAGCCTGTAGAGCTGGACGATGGGCCGTTCAAAGGCATAAATGCCATCTTCCAGGCCTATGATGGTGAGGAGAGGGCGATTGTACTTATCAGCTTTATGCAGAAGCAGCAGTTAGTTAAGGTGCCCGTGGCTTCAATCCGACGATAGGTCCCTTAGTAAAGGGAGGAAAGGCGTTTCGTTGAGCCTTGAGCGAGCTTTATCGCCGTCCCTTCGCTGTATTTCATTCGCTTCCTCATCTTTTAACAATTCTTCACGCGCCTAACTACCTGAATTGCAGTGAGGCGGCCAAATGGCACTTGCTAATAGTTACAGGGCCGTTAGAATCGCGCCGCCATTCGGAAACATATCCAAATAACTTACATCACTAATAAGGACCAAAACGGAGCGTCTCTATCGCTTCAGGCCCCGTTTTGTCCCAGAAAAATTGATGAATTTCATGACCTCAAAACACTGGACCCTGGTCGGTGGGGCGGTAGCGTGTCTGAAGCCGGCCTTCGTGGCTGGCCTTGTTCTTCATGGCCAGCCGGTGTTCGCAACCACGCTCGCCTTCCCAGGCTATAGCGGCTACCTCAATGTGCCCTCTGCGACAGTGCTCGAGCACGGCAAGGCTGCAGTTCAGTATTCAGACCAGGCCTTGGAAACCCGTGCGACTGAGTCTTTGGCGGGCTACGGCTACTACAACAACGTCAGTGGCCTGTTTGGTATGTTCCCAAATGTTGAGGTCGGTGGTCGGCTGACTTGGGATCGAACTCAAGCAAATTGCTACCGAGAGGACTGTGGTATTCGGGATCTCTCCGCGAACATCAAGGTTCAGGCTCCGTTTATTCCGCAAGAATGGTTCACGTTGGCCGCCGGAGTTCAGGACCTTGGCGGCGAGACTGATGACTTCGAAGCCTTGTACGTTGTCGCCGGACGTCAGTTTGGTCCGGTCACAGTTTCAGCCGGTTACGGTGATCCCACATTATCTGATCGTTATGTGGACGGCCCTTTTGGTGCGCTTTCATATCGGCCCACATCTTGGCTGAATGTGATGGCGGAATATGATAGCCAAAATGTTCGGCTAGGATTAGGCGGGAGTACTCCCCGGGGGCTGTTGCCAATTGGCATGCAGATCAACGGCAAAGTGCTGGCTTACGATGAGGGTAATATCGATAATAATCGAAACTTTTTCTCAGTAGGCGTTTCAATTCCTTTTGGTAATGAGACAAGCAAGCGGCACCTCCAGTCGGTGAACAAACACGCTACTATGGCTTCTGAGCCAGGGTACTCTCCGTCCAATATTTCGAGTCAGGTTCAGCCCCTCACTAAGCCCCCTGCCGCCGTCGTTGATGAGGCATTGGGTGGGGAAGCCGTCGATACCCCAGCTGTCAAAGATGAAGCCAAAGAGCGGGCCAAGGCTCTGGGGCAGCAACTGATAGCTGACGGTTATGACCGGGTCTCCGTCGCCAGTCGCGAAAATGTTCTCCATGTCCAGTGGGAAAATAACATCTACACCCGGGATGAGCGGGATGCCATCGCCGATGTCGCGCGACGGGCTCAGTCCGCAGCCAGCCATCACAGAGCGGCAAAGCTCACTCTGCTGAACCAGAACATTCCGGTTGTCGAACGCACTATCAGCCTCGGCGGCGAGGGAGATCGCACCCAAGTTCGCATGCTTGCCGCCGACTACACCTCGGGCACCGTATTCCACAGAAACGAGCTTCAATGGGACTTTCAGGGCGGCTATGGTCCCAGCTGGAAACCGCGTATCACCCTGAGCCCAACCGTCAGCTCGGGTATTGCGACCGAATACGGCGTGTGGGATGCCTCTGTTGGCCTCAGTGCAGAAACTTCGGTCTCCCTATGGCCCGGTGCGCTCGCTTCAGTCACTTACAATGCTGAAGTTTATGCCACCGAAGACTTTGAAAAGGGTGGGGTGTTCTATCAGGATCGTCAGCGCACCGGGTTTGCCGAAGCCGAAGTTCAGCAGACGTTCAAATTGCATCCGCAGCTTTACACAAGTTTTCACGTGGGCCGGTACGCCACAGACTGGAACGGCGTCCTGAACGAAACTCTTGTGTTGGGGGCTGGCGGTCGGCATAGCCTGGCGTACCTGGGAGGCTCTTTTGAACACGCCGATTATGACAATGTCGCCCGAGACCAGATGCTGGCCCGATATAGCTATTACAACCCGCGGTTGGATACGCAGGTGGATATCTACGGTGGTCAGTTTTTTGCCGAAGACACGGGCGTTCGTATCGACAGCCGCTTCTGGTTTGGCGACTACGCCCTGCGCCTGTCCTACAAGAACACAGATGCTGAGTTTGTCAGCCTTGGCTGGGTGATTCCGCTCACGCCCGAAAAAACCGGCCAATTCCGTTACGCCCAGATTCGCGGTGATGCAGACTGGAACTACAACATTCAGACCCGCATCAACGAAGACCGGAATTTGACCTCATTCGGCGGCGCCAGGGTTATTGAATCGGCCAATCCGCTCCGTTCTGTCTACCTAAATCGTGGTCGATTGGCTCTCCAGTAAAGAACCTCGAGCAATGGGGTTTTTTGTAACATTCTGTAAAATATAGATTTTTAGCTCCGACGCTTATAGTCTGAGTGTCGCGGGCTTTGATAAGAAGCAACTAAAAAAGACAAGCGATAGCTTACTCAGGAGATTAAGAGGCTAGTATGACCCAACTCAAAAAAGGATTGTCCACGCGTAACCTGATGGCCACCGCCATCCTTGCTCCGATGATGATTGTCGCGGGCTGTTCCGATAATAACAGCTCTACGCTGGCCCCAAGCCAGTCTCCCAGTGGAGTTTCTGAAGGGGTTGCGTACGATGGCTATCTGGTTGGCGCCACTGTTTGTGTGGACGAGAACCTGAACAAGGCCTGTGATGCGGATGAGCCAAGCGCTACCACCGTTGCGGGCGGCAAGTTCAGCCTGAAAGGCTTGACCGACTCTCAGCTGCTGACTCCGTTGGTGCTGGAAGCGAATGAAAATACTATTGACGAAGACACCGGGCAGCCAGTTGACCCCAACCTGAAGTACCTTGCTCCGGCAGGCAGTACCGCAGTTAGCGGCTTTAGCACCGTGATTCAAATGAAAGTCGAAAGCGCGCTGGCCGCCGGTTCAACCGAAACCCTGGCTAAACTGAAAGCCGATGCGGCTGCCGAGCTCGCTAGCGAGTTAGGTGTGACGGTTGATCTGACAACCTATGACCCGATCGCAGCGTTCGACAGCACATCGGGTGTTGACCAGAAAACCGCAGCGGAGCTGCATTTGATCAATAAGGTTCTGAGCGCTCAGATCGCTGACCTGGTTGCGGACGTGGCAGTGGTGATGGAGTCCAATTCGGATCTCAACAAAACTGCTGCGTTTGGGGCGTTGATTGAGAGCCTGAACCCAGCCAACGTGGCGCAAGTGGTGCAAGAGTTCTCCGCTGCCGGTGCCACCGCGACTGATCTGGCCGGTTACAACGCTGAAACCATTACCAGCTCTGGTTCCGCCTCCTATGCGGCCCCGATTGCTCCGAATGCAGCGGCCATCGAGGAGCAGGCAGCCCAAGACTTGCTGTCTCAGGCTGAGCTTCAGGAAGCCATTTTGACTGAGCAGCTGCCAACTGGCGCAACTGGCGCAACCGCCGGTTGAGTTAGACGCCACTGAAGTAAAAAAGGGGCTGGCAGCACCAGCCCCTTTCTCTATTCTGCAAAATACGTAAGCCAGCCACGGAACTTCAATCCCGGATGAACCGCCTACTTTCATTGCTTATAATCCTCAGCCTCTCAGGTTGCGCCGTTATACCCGGAGCCCACATCCCGTACGATCGGCAAAAGGACGAGAGCGTGGACCTGGATAAGATGGTGAACATCTATACCATCACTCCCCAGTTTCTGAGGGAGAATTTGTCTGCTCCTCGTACAACACCCGTGCTGAATCGGGAGCTTGAAGCGGAGCTAAACCAATACGATTACGAAGTAAATCGTGGCGACGTGCTGAACATTACCGTTTGGGACCACCCTGAACTGACGATACCGGCAGGTGGAGATCGAAGTCCCTCCGAAGCTGGTAACTGGGTGCACAGCGACGGCACTATCTTTTACCCCTACGTCGGCAAAGTGAAAGTGGCCGGCTTGAAGGTCACTGAGATTCGCGACATCCTCCGAGAGCGCCTTGCAGAGTATATTGAGTCCCCTCAGGTGGACGTAACCGTGGCGTCATTCCGTTCAAAGCGGGTCTATCTGACCGGTGAAGTGAAAAAGCCGGGTACTCAGCCAATCACCAATGTGCCCTTGACGCTGCTCGAGGCGGTCAGCAACGCCAACGGACTTACTGAAGTGGCGGACTGGACGAATGTGACGCTCACGCGCAACGGGGAAACAAGACGTTACTCTCTTCGGGGACTCTACAGGCAAGGCGATACGCGCGAAAATGTCTTACTCCGCCCTAACGATATCATTCACGTAGCCCGCAACGATGCCGCCAAAATTTTCGTGTTAGGGGAAGTGGCGCAGCAAAAAAGTCTCAATATTGGCCGGTCTGACATTACCCTTGCAGAAGCTCTGACCGATGCTGGTGGATTTGCTCAGGCAGTGGCAAACGCCAACGGCGTATTTGTTATTCGCCAGGCCTCTGACAACTCAGACAAAATTGCTGACGTCTTCCAGCTTCACGCGCGAAATGCCACAGCACTGGTTTTGGCTGATCAGTTTAGGTTGCAGCCCCGGGATATCGTCTACGTAACAGCCGCGCCTATCGCTCGCTGGAACCGACTCATCGCACAGGTACTGCCTACTGTGCAGGCCGTTTATTACGGTTCAATCACCGAGCGTGAGCTGACCAACTGATCCGAGGTTTGATGTTCAACAACATTCTTATTGTCTGCGTGGGCAATATCTGCCGCAGCCCCATGGCGGAGTACCTGTTGCGGGCCCAGCTGCCTGAACACTCTAAAAAGCACATCAGTTCCGCCGGCATCGGTGCCTTGGTGGGCAAACCGGCAGACGAAACCGCTCTGGAACTTTTAAAAGAACATGGTATCGACGCCACTTCCCATCTTGCTAGACAAGTCACTCAAGAAATGCTGGCGGATGCGGATCTTGTCCTGGCGATGGAAGAAGGGCATCTCAAGCGTATGCATGACATTGCCCCTCAAATTCGAGGCCGTGCCTTTTTGCTTGGGAAGTGGCAGAACAACCAGTCGGTTCCGGACCCTTATCGCCAACAGCGTCCGGCTTTTGAACATGCGTTTCATTTGATACAGCAAGCCACGGAAAGTTGGCTCAAATACTTGGGTAAGTAACGTCAATGACAAATAATTCCGACGCCAACAACAGATCTGTTCACCCTAACAGTGGGCGAGCAGATGACGAAATCGATCTAATGGCCCTCGTGGGTACCCTGTGGGAAGGTCGGTGGTTGATCTTGATGGCCACTCTTGCGTGCACATTAATCGGGGCGATGTACGCTTTGTTGCAGCCGAATGTGTATCGGGCAAACACACTGATCCAGGTAGAGGAAAAGCAGGGTGCTTTACCGGGCATGGAAGACCTGTCTGGCCTTCTTGAATCTGCGTCCAATGCAGGCACCGAAATTCAGTTAATCAAGAGCCGCCGAGTTCTGGGCGAGGTAGTTGGAGCGCTTAATCTGGATATCGTCACCACTCCAAATTATTTTCCCGTCATCGGCGAGGCAATTGCCCGGCGCTTCCAGGGAGAGCAGAGCAGTCTGGCACCGCCGCTGTTCGGAAGTGAGTACGCTTGGGGTGCCGAAGAACTTACCGTGACCCGTATGGAGGTGCCCGCTGAAGCCGGTACCTATGTCTTGCGAGCGATGGAAGGCGGAGCTTGGCAGTTGCTCAACGAGAGCGAGGCGGTCGTTCTCTATGGCGATGTTGGCAAACCTGCGGAGCAAGGCCAATTCGCCCTTATGGTCACCAAATTACACGCCCGGCCAGGCACTTTGTTTCGGGTGACAAAGCGCACACGATTGAATGCGATCATGGCCCTCCAGAAAGCGATTTCGGCCTCGGAAAAGGGGCAGGGTTCCGGCATCATCGAGCTGTCATACGAGAACACCGATCCCGTGCTTGCGGAAGATGTGCTGGACGAGGTGGGTAACCGCTATGTGCGTCAGAATGTGGAGCGCAATAGCGCCGAAGCTGCTAAATCTCTGAAATTTCTGAGAGAGTCGCTCCCGGAGTTAAGGAAGGAGCTAGAGGATGCTGAGCGGAAGCTGAACCAATACCAGATAAACGCCGAGACCATCGACATCACAGCCGAAAGCACAGCGCTGCTCGAGCAGATCGTTGCGCTTGAGACCCGAATTTCCGAGCTGGAGATTCAGAGGGCGGAAATAGAACAGCGCTTCCAGCCCACCCATCCGAGATATAAAGCCTGGGCCTCTCAGATGGCCGAACTGAAGCATCGTCGGCAGGAACTCGATCGGCGTCTTGGTCGTCTGCCGGAAACGCAGCAAAAGCTAGTTCGCCTGCGTCGGGATGTAGAGGTAGGAAACAAAATTTATCTCCAGATGCTTTCGAACATCCAGCAACTCGATATTGCGCGGGCCGGCACCGTCGGTAATGTGCGCGTGGTGGATGAGGCTGTGGTTGATATCACCACTCCGGTGGCCCCGAAGCGCGTGCTTATAACTGCAATGGCGCTCATGCTCGGTGGCATGATTGGAGTTGGTGTTGTATTCGTGCGTTCTTTCATGAATCGCGGGGTTGAAAATCCAGACGAGATTGAGCGAATTGGGTTGCCGATATACGCATCCATCCCACGTTCCGAAACGCAGGACAAGCTCGCGAAAAATCGCAGAGGTTTGCGGCCAAATTTAGCCGATACAACCTCAGGCTTGCTGGCTGTTGTGAGCCCAGCAGACCTGGCCGTAGAGTCGCTGCGAAGCCTGCGCACCAGTCTCCACTTTGGGATGATGGATGCTAAAAACAACATTCTGATGATTTCGGGCCCTAGCCCGGGTGTAGGCAAAACCTTTGTTTCAGCTAACCTGGCAGCTGTTATGGCCATGGCCAATCAAAGGGTGCTGCTCGTGGACGCGGACATGCGCCGAGGTCTTGCCCATAATGTGTTTGGTGTCGAGAACAAGCAGGGCTTGTCAGATCTACTGGCCGGGCAGGCTTGTCGTGAAGACGTTTTGCGGAAATCCGAGGTAGATGGACTAAGTTTCATTACCCGCGGCACCGTTCCGCCAAACCCCTCTGAGCTGCTAATGAGCAAGCGTTTTAATGAGTTTCTCGCAAGTGTCTCCAAGGATTTCGATTTGGTGATCGTCGACACTCCACCACTTTTGGCCGTCACGGACGCGGCGATCGTCGGCCGGCATGCAGGCGCCAGTCTCTTAGTTGCTTGGCACGGAGTTAGCCCGCTGAAGGAAATCGAGCAAACCAAGCATCGTTTCGAACAGAATGGCATCGACATTCGCGGTGTGGTGCTGAATGCGGTGGTGAAAAAGTCGTCATCTTATCAATACGGGTACTATCAGTACGAGTACGCATCTAGCTCTTCGTAAAAGCCTGAACTTGCAGTTAGCTGAAATTTAGGTCAGATAACTGAAAAGGAAGAGCCAGTGGCGTAGAATATGCGCTGTTAAGACGAGAGTGACTAGGTGCAGGCAGGAAACTGAACCGGCAGGGAAGCAAACCGTTCAAAAGCTCGTTATTTCTTGCCTTTTGATGATGCTGCCTGATCCCGCCGGACACATGGGATGGGCGGTAGCTTGCCCTAACAATAACAACGCTGTGGGATGCGGAAAGGTTTAATTCATGCAAAATAATCAGGAAAGAGTCGGGTACGACGACGAAATCAGTCTGGTAGATTTGGCCACGACTCTTATTCGACGGCGACGTATTTTTTATATGGTTTTCTTGGCGGTCTTGCTTGTCGGCGCAGCGTATGCCTTTTTCGCGCCTAAAAAATCTGAGTACACTAGTCTTATCAAGGTGGCAGAGCAAGAAGTGCTGGGGGAGCGAGAATACATCGAGGCCCCTGTTGTTCTGATTGCGGAACTTGAAAATCACTGGCTGCCACAATATGAGGCTGAATTTACTGCCCAAACAAATCAGAAATTGCCGTTGAAAGTTAGTTTTTCGAACCCCGAGAACACTGGCCTGATTCGAATAAGATCTGAGGCGAGAGCCGCTCAGTTTGAGATTGTCGAAAAAATCCACGCGAGGCTGGTCGCTCAACTCAAAGAAGGTCAGGTAGCGGCCGTAAACAGCCTGACGCGAAACCTTGAAACCCGAATCGAATCACTAGATGAGCGGATAGAGATACTCAAGGGAACTGAAGAAGCGCAACCGTTGATAGCATCTGCGATTGATAAGCGCTTCTCTCTTGAGTCCCGGCTTGCTTCTATTCAATCCATGGAGGTTTTAGCTGTTAGCCGAAAGAGTGTCGACAGCGAAGGACCTGCTGGAAGTCTAATTTTACTTTTGGCTGGCTTGCTGGGTTTGTTGGGTGGCGTTTTCATGGCGTTTTTCGCCGAATTCGTAGCTTTGATAAAGGAGCGGATGGCTGAAGCGTGATTTCCAGTTGATCCCTTGCTGGATGGCAAATGGGCAGTCTAAATAGTGCTCGAGTAATAAAGAGACGTTAGGATTTCGTGGCCCTCTTTTAGCAGAGTTTATGTGCCGGCCCGGATTAGTGGTTTAGTTGGCGGATGTGACTGGACGGGATGCGGAAACACAGCCGTGGAAATATAACTTCGAGCGTTTAAAGCAAGTCCGGCGACAGAGTGCCTTGGAAACCTAAAGCAGCCGTGGTTTGAATGAAGCGGGTGTAGCTGCTATGAAGCGGGTCTTTCCTGTACATTTACAAGTTTTAACTTGAGTGGACCTATTAACAGTTTCTATGAAAGTCCGTTTTTTCAATGTAGTTTTAAGGGCGGTGACCTTAGGGGTTAAATTTACCTTTATCTTGTCTTTGGCGATATTTTTACCACCTGCAGAAGTTGGCCTTTATGGATTGATTACGGTCACAGTTTTTTATTCGATTTATTTTGTAGGTTTTGAGTTTTATACCTACAGTACCCGCGACATGGTAGCGAGGCCGAAGTCCGAGTGGTCGGGTCTACTAACTAGTCAGTTGGCCTTCTTTTGCCTCATGTATCTTGTCGTCCTGCCCGCCTCGAGCATTCTATTTGTGATGGGAATGCTCCCTTGGACACTAATGGCATCTATTGTCTGTCTGGTCGTTCTGGAGCACCTTTCAACCGAATTGATGAGGCTGCTGGTTGCAATTGAAAAACCTTTGTTGGCAACTCTGGTCATCTTCGTAAAACATGCACTTTGGGCGGTATGCTTTACTCTCGCCATGTGGCTGGATCCGGACTTCAGAAATATTCCTGATTTGTTGTTGTTCTGGATGATCGGTACTTTCAGCAGCATATTCATCGGCGTGTGGCCACTGTTAAAACTGAATTGGGCCGGGGCATTATCCAAGCTCGATTGGCGTTGGGTAAAAGCTGGTGTCATCATTTCTGTCCCCTTGCTTTTATCTTCGATTGCCGTTAGGTCTTTGTTCACTTTTGATCGTTACGCTTTCGAGGCTCTAAACGGATTAGCGCTCTTGGGTGCATACAGTGTCTACATGGGAGTTGCCTCCGCGATGCTCTCTTTTATGGAGTCAGGTGTCTTTGTTTTCTACTACCCGAGAATGATGAAGGCGTACAAAGAGAGAAATCTTGGAGAGTTTCAAACGTCGTACCGAAAATTAGCAAGACAGTCGGTCTTGTGGCTTCCGGTTTTGACGGCAGGTGCCGGGCTGGCCGGAATTACAATCTTTCCTCTCCTTGAGGAAAGAGTCTACGCTGAAAATCTACCTTTATTCGCTGCAGTCATTGTTGCAATGGCTATTTTTATCATTGGCTATGTATTTCAGCATGGGCTCTACACGATGACCAGGGATGGCAGCATCATTGCCGAAAACGTTACGGGTTTGATATTAGCGGCACTGACGCTATTCCTATTTGCCTCTCATTCCGAATATTGGTCGGTGACTCTTGCAATGCTCGTTGGGAGTGCCACTGCAACAGCCCTGAAGTATTGGATATCGCTCGCTACGCGAAGAGAGCTTTTACTCGAATAAAGCTTGCTTCTGAAATTTTGGAATTGGATCCCTATTATGATGAAAGAAACTGTCTTGGTAACCGGAGCTGATGGATTTATCGGGTCTCATCTCACTGAGCTTCTTGTTCGTGAAGGTTATAAAGTAAAAGCTTTGTCTCAATATAACTCCTTCAATTATTGGGGCTGGCTCGAAAATATCGATTGTCTGGATGATATAGAGGTACTGAACGGTGATGTTAGAGATCCGCATTACTGTAAACATATCACCAAGGGTGTAGATATTGTTTACCATCTGGCCGCACTGATTGCTATTCCCTACTCATATGTGGCACCGGATAGTTATGTAGACACCAATGTCAAAGGAACACTAAATATCTGCCAGGCAGCGCTTGAAAATGGTGTGAAGCGAGTGATTCACACCTCCACTAGCGAAGTGTATGGTACTGCCCAGTATGTTCCGATTGATGAGAAACACCCGGTTCAACCGCAGTCTCCCTACAGCGCATCTAAAATTGCCGCGGATGCGATGGCGATGAGTTTCTACAATGCGTTTGACCTGCCGCTGACTGTTGCCCGCCCATTTAACACCTATGGTCCGCGGCAGTCAGCAAGAGCGGTTATTCCCACGATTATTACCCAGATTGCTGCCGGCCAAAAATCAATCAAGCTCGGTGATGTGTCGCCCACCAGGGATTTCAATTATGTTGAAGACACCTGCCGGGGATTTCTGGCGCTGGCCAATTCTGATAAAACAATCGGTGAAACGGTAAACATTGCCTCGAATTTCGAGATTTCAGTTGGCGATACCCTGAAGTTGATTCGTGAGATTATGCAAAGCGATGTCGAATTCATTACCGACGAACAGCGAATTCGCCCCGGAAAATCAGAGGTGTTCCGTCTTTGGGGAGAAAACGCCAAGATCCGTGATCTGACCGGCTTCACCCCCGACAACTCGATTGAGGAGGGGTTGAGGAAAACCGTAAAGTGGTTTACCAACCCGGATAATCTGAAGCACTACAAGGCTGGAATTTATAATGTCTGAAGTGTCGGTAAACCGGCTTGTTGGATTTGTAAGGGATTATTACCGGACCAATGAATTTGTCCCACTGCATGCGCCGGTCTTTCTCGGCCGTGAAAAGGAGTACGTGGCGGATACAATAGAGTCGACCTTCGTTTCCAGTGTGGGAATTTATGTGGATCGGTTCGAAGAGGGTGTGGCCGCTTACACTGGCTCGGCAAAGGCTGTTGCTACGGTAAACGGAACGGCGGCTTTACATATCGCTCTTAAGCTCGCCGGAGTGGAGGCGGGAGATCTGGTGGTCACTCAACCACTCACCTTCGTGGCCACCTGCAACGCCATCGCTTACTGTAATGCTGAACCGGTGTTTATCGATGTAGATCGGGAAACTCTGGGGTTATCCGGCGAGGCCCTTGAAGCCTGGCTGGAAGAACATGCCGAATTGGATGCAGAAGGCGTGTGCCGTACCCGGGCTGACAGCAAGGTGATTCGGGCGTGCGTACCCATGCATACCTTCGGACATCCTGCTGACCTGGATACCCTGGTATCCGTGACTCATCGCTGGAACATTTCTCTGGTTGAAGATGCTGCCGAGTCTCTGGGCAGTTTTTACAAGGGCAAGCACACAGGAACCTTCGGTGCGCTGGGCACGCTCAGCTTCAACGGTAACAAGATCATGACTACCGGAGGCGGGGGCATGATTCTAGCCAGTGAGACTTTGGCCGCTCGCGCTAAGCATCTGACGACAACCGCCAAGAAGCCTCATACCTATGAGTACATTCATGATGAACTTGGATATAACTACCGTTTACCTAACCTGAATGCAGCATTAGGATGCGCCCAGTTGGAGCAGCTAGAAACATTCATTGAGGCCAAGCGGGCATTAGCCGCTGCCTATGAGGGTGCTTTAACAGGCTCAAGCCTACAATTCGTGAAAGAACCCCAAGATTGCCGCTCCAATTACTGGCTGAATGCTGTTATCTGTGAGAACAAAGCTCAGAGAAACGAGCTGCTCAAAAATACCAATCAAGACGGGGTGATGACACGGCCAATTTGGGCTTTGATGAACCATCTTGACATGTATCAGAGCTGTCGCCGAGGCGACTTAGATAATGCGGAGTGGTTGGAAGCTCGGGTGGTTAATTTGCCGAGCAGTGTGGTTTCAAAGGGATAAGTTATGAAGAAGTTGGGTGTATTTGGCACATCAGGCTTTGCAAGAGAAATTGCCGATATCGCAGACGAATTGGGTTACGAACCTTTTTTAATTGCGAAAGATGAGACAGAGGCCGCAATTGGTTCTAGCATGTGGCCGATTGTTTTGGAAAGCGATTTAGAGCAGGCCGAAGGGACCGTCTATGCCTTAGGTATCGGCGAGAACAACATCAGAGCCAAGGTTGTCAATCGCTATTCGGGCAAGCTGAGTTTCGTAAACCTGATCCATCCAAGTGCAAGCTTTGGAAAGCATCAGCTTGAGCAGATCCAGGCGCAGGAAGGTGTAATTATTTGCGCCGGCGTCCGCTTCACAAACAACATTGATGTGGGGAGCTACTCGATATTCAATCTAAACGCGACCATTGGGCACGATGTCATCATCGAAGATTTTGTGAACATTGCTCCAGGTGCACATATTTCAGGCAATGTCTTGATAGAGCGGGAATGTTGGGTCGGAACAGGAGCCGTGATTAATCAAGGTAGTAACGAGAAAAAGTTGATGATCGGAGCCGGTACTACCATTGGGTCAGGTGCGGTGGTAATAAAAGACTGCGAGGAGCAGGCCGTATATGTTGGTGCACCCGCAAGGAGGATCAAATGAATACGTTGATCATCGCTGAAGCGGGTGTTAATCATAACGGAGACATTGAACTTGCCAAAAAACTTATTGCCGTAGCTGCCGAAGCCGGCGCCGATCTCGTCAAGTTCCAGACCTTTATTGCTGCAAGCAATATTGCACGCAATGCTCCAAAAGCCGACTACCAGAAGGGAGCAACCGATCCTGACGAATCACAGTACGAGATGGTCCGAAAGTTAGAGCTTTCACATGAAGATCATCTGGAGCTCATAGACGAGTGCAAAAAAAGAAAGATCGGCTTTTTCTCTACTGCATTCGATGCAACTAGCATTGATCTGCTTGATAAGCTCAATATCAGTGATTATGTGAAGGTTCCATCCGGCGAACTAACCAATCTGCCGTACCTCCGTTATCTGACCTGTCGCGGTAAACATGTGCTTTTGTCGACCGGCATGGCTAACTTGGGAGAGATCGAAGCCGCGATCAATGTGGTAGAGCAAGCCGGAACGCCCAGAGACAAGATCACCGTTCTGCACTGTACCACCGAATACCCCACGCCTATGGAAGACGTGAATCTCAGCGCCATGGTCAATATTGGCAAGGCGTTCGGTGTATCTGTAGGTTACTCGGACCACACTCCAGGTATCGAAATACCCATAGCCGCGGTTGCTTTGGGCGCGACGGTGATTGAAAAGCATTTCACTCTGGACCGCAAACTGCCCGGGCCCGACCATCGAGCCAGCCTGGAGCCCGGTGAGCTGAGGGCCATGGTGCAAGGCATTCGAAATATTGAAAAGGCGCTGGGCGACGGCATTAAACGACCTAGCCCAAGCGAACTCAAGAATAAACCTATTGCTCGCAAGTCCCTCGTGGCTGTTCGCCCCATTAAGGCTGGCGAACCGTTCAGTGAAGAAAACCTTATGGCCAAGCGCCCGGGTACCGGAATTTCTCCCATGCAGTGGGATGAAGTCATCGGTCGCACCGCTCCCCGTGATTTCAGTGAAGACGAGTTGATCGAGCTATGACTCGCAAGGTCTGTGTAGTTACTGGCACTAGAGCGGAATTCGGGTTGCTGCGCTGGTTGATGAAAGAGATTCAAAATAACTCGAAGCTTGAGCTTCAGTTGATTGCGACTGGCATGCACTTATCTCCCGAATTTGGCTCCACCTACCACGAGATTGAGGAAAATGGCTTCAACATTGATGCCAAGGTAGAAATGCTTCTGAGCTCAGACACCAATACGGCGGTGACCAAATCCATGGGTCTTGGTGTGCTTGGTTTTGCCGATGCGTATGAGCGCTTGGCCCCGGATATCGTGGTGGTGCTGGGAGATCGCTTCGAGATATTCGCCGCTACCTCTGCCGCTATGATTGCAGGTATACCGGTGGCACACCTGCATGGTGGAGAGACCACCGAGGGGGCTTTTGACGAAGCCATCCGCCATTCCATCACCAAAATGGCTCACTTGCATTTTGTGGCCGCAGACGAATACCGCCAGCGGGTTATTCAGCTTGGGGAACATCCGGACAGGGTATTCAATTTTGGCGGTATGGGTATTGATGCTATCAAGCGCATCACGCTGCTTAGCCGCGAAGAGCTGGAGCGCGCACTGGAGCTCAGCTTTGGTGAAAAGAGCCTGCTAGTGACATTCCACCCGGTAACGCTTGAGGATGGGGCCAGTTCGGCTGCCCAGATGGGCGAGTTGTTGGCCGCTTTGGAAGGCCTTGAAGATACGACACTGATCTTTACGATGCCGAACGCCGACACTGGTAGTCGCGAGCTCAGTGCCATGGTGGGGGAGTTTGCCCAATCACATCCCAATGCCAAGGTGTATACGTCGCTTGGTCAGCTACGCTACTTCTCTTGTCTGGCACAGATAGACGGCGTGGTTGGTAATTCCTCAAGCGGCTTGGCAGAGGCGCCATCCTTTAAGGTAGGCACCGTGAATATCGGCGATCGCCAGAAAGGCCGGCTGAAAGCGAGCAGCGTGATTGATTGTGAGCCGAGTATTTCGGCAATTCAGGCGGCGCTTGAAACACTCTACTCCGCCGACTTTCAGGCCAGTCTTGGCTCTGTTTTCAATCCCTACGGCAACGGCGGTGCCAGTGAATCCATCGTCAAGGTGCTTGCGGAGTACCCACTGGAAAACATTCGCAAGAAAGCGTTTTACAACCTGTCAGTTAATGACTTCTCTTGAACCCCGGAGCAATCCATGAAGCCCTGGCGTAAAGCCCTAGTAAATAGCAACGTTACACTGGAACAGGCCATTGAAGTTCTGGACAAGGCTGCCTTGCGAGTTGCGCTTGTTATCGATTCAAGCGATAAGTTGCTGGGCACGCTGACAGATGGTGATGTGCGCAGGGCGTTGCTGAAACACATGCCATTGGAAACGCCGGTTAGCCAGGTTATGAATACTCAGCCCAAGACTGCGGAGCAATCCTGGACCGAGAGTCGAACACTTTCGGTCATGGAGCAGTATGAGCTACTGCAACTCCCTCTTGTTGACGAGGACAGGCGGGTAGTAGGGCTGGCCAACCTGCACGACATACTAAACAAGAATCGCCACGACAACCCGGTGTTCCTGATGGCAGGCGGGTTCGGCACCCGCCTGAGACCGCTGACCAATAACTGCCCAAAACCCATGCTCAAAGTGGGTGACAAGCCAATCCTTGAGCAAATCCTGCTGAACTTTGTGGAAGCTGGCTTTCATCGCTTCTATATCTCAACCCACTACATGCCGGAAGTTATCCGCGACTATTTTGGCGATGGCGAGAAGTGGGGCATTACCATTCAGTACGTGCATGAAGAGGAGCCACTGGGCACCGGGGGCGCGCTGGGCCTGCTGCCGCACGATGAAATAGATCAGCCATTATTCATGATGAATGGCGACCTGTTGACCTCATTGAACCTGCACAGTCTCCTGGAGTTCCACGAAACCCACAATGGCGTAGCCACCATGTGTGTGCGGGAATATGAACACCAGGTACCCTATGGGGTGATCACCAGCGAAGGCACCCAGATTAGATCGATGGTGGAGAAGCCTGTTCACCGGTTCTTTGTGAATGCAGGTATCTACTTGCTGGACCCTTTGCTGGTCAAAAGTGTGGGACCCGACACCCGGATTGATATGCCAACCCTGTTGGAGCAGCAGATTGACGGCGGTAAGGCGGTGAACATGTTTCCGATTCATGAGTACTGGCTGGATATCGGACGCATGGACGATTTCCATAAGGCCCAATCTGAAGTAAAGAGCTTGCTCAATGACTGAGCCCAGTGAAAGACTTATCGTTATTCCCGCCCGGGGTGGTAGCAAGCGATTACCGCGCAAGAATGTTCTACCGCTCGCGGGAAAGCCGCTGATTTGTTGGACGATTGAGGCAGCACTCGAAACTGGGTTGAACGCTCGAATAATGGTGACCAGCGATGATGAGGAAATCTTGTCCACTGCCAGGCGTTATGCTGACAAAGGCCTAATCGCCCATAAACGTCCCGTAGAGCTGGCAACGGACCACGCCACCACCGCCGATGTTCTACAAGAGGCGCTTGATGCTGACCAGCAAGCCGGTTATTCCGCGAAAACGCTGATTCTACTCCAACCCACTTCCCCTCTCAGGTTGGCCGAAGACATTCGAGCTGCGGTAGAGAACTATGAGCACAGTGGGAGTGGTGACACAGTAGTAAGTGTATGCGAGGTGGACCATCCTACAGCCTGGATCGGCACAATCAGTGACGGTGGTCATTTGAATGGCTTGGAATTGACAGGTAAACGGGCACAAGATTATCAAAAAGAATATCGTTTGAATGGTGCAGTTTACGTCACCTCTACAAAGACTTTGCGAGAAACAGGGCGTCTATTCACGGATAGTGTTAGGGCTTGTGTAATGCCGAGGGTAAGGTCAATCGATATCGATGAGGCAGTAGATTTCAGGATATGTGAGCATCTTATCAAAAGTATGGCAATAAAGTTATGAGGCTCCGGTTAATTAATGTAGGTCTGCGAGGACTCACATTAGCGATAAAGTTTTTTTTTATAATCTGCCTGGCAGTCTACCTGCCGCCTGAAGAAGTAGGGCTTTACGGTCTTATAGCAGTTACAGTTTCTTACTCAATCTACTTTGTAGGCTTCGAATTCTACACATATAGTACGAGAGGCCTTGTCGCTAAGCCGAAAAACGATTGGCCTCGGCTTATTTCAAGCCAGGTTGTGTTTTTTGGAATCATGTATCTTTTGGTTCTGCCCATTTTAAGCCTGCTTTTCGTGTTCGGGCATTTGCCATTGGAGCTCTTGGCGGGGTTTTTAGTTCTTCTCATTCTGGAACATCTATCTTCGGAGTTAATGCGCCTATTGGTAGCGTCAGAAAATCAGATGTTGGCTACCATAATAATCTTTATCAAGCAGGCGCTCTGGGCGGTATTTTTCGTTTTGATGATGTGGATGTTTCCAGCCACGAGAAATATAGAAACTTTACTGCTTTTCTGGATCTTTGGCGCAGCCTTTGGAATAGTGATTGGAGTTGCTCCTTTACTCAAACTTGATTGGAAACACTCCGTTTTAAGTCCGGATTGGAAATGGGTCAGGAGAGGTATTTGGATCGCTCTTCCATTATTGATTTCTTCGATCTCAGCGAGAGCAATATTTACCCTGGACCGTTATGCTTTCGAGGCCTTTAATGGTTTAGCTCTACTTGGCGCGTATAGCGTTTACATGAGTATTGCGGCTGCAATGCTTTCTTTTATGGAGTCAGGTGTGTTCGTGTTTTTCTATCCGAGGATGATGAAAGCCTATAAACGAGGTGAATTATCTGAGTTCGAAAGTGCTTACAAAAAAATGGAGAAACAAGCATTTGTTTGTTTGTTTGTTCTGATGATTTCTATATCTTTCTCAGTGCCTTTTGTATTTTCAATGCTTAGCGAAAGAGTTTATTATGATAATATTCCTCTTTTTTATGGAATGTTATTCGCGGTCAGCGTTTTTCTGATCGGTTATATATATCAGTACGCCCTATATGCGACATTGCAAGACAAGGTCATTATAGCTGCAAATGTTTCAGGTTTCGCTGCTGCTTCTGTTATGGTTGTTTTGATTGGGCATTGCAACTCCTATTGGGCCGTGACTTTAGCAATGATTATTGGGTGTGCAATTTCAGGGTTAATTAAATATAGTAAGTGGAAAAGCTCAAGGCCAGATTTTGGTTTTAAGTTTTAGATTTATGGATCTATTTCCCCGCCTTTTATTTCTGTGATTTTTGATTTTATAATTATTCTACGATGGGTTTTACCGATAGCATGATCCCTCTAAGATTTTTACGGTCTAAAAAAGTAGTTTTAAGTTCGGTCGATTCGCCTCGTAGAGACTTGGGTTGGCGGCTTTTGATGGCAAGAAAACTGGCCGACCAAGGCATTTCTACCGCACTGGGTAGGCCTCATGACATTTATCTGCTCCTATCATTGATGCGTGGTGCTCTCATCTTTGGAAGGTTTGGAGGAAACACCGGAAGAGGTCAGTTTGATTTGGATTTGATACAAAAAATTCAAAAAACTGCTTCATCGATGCATTTTCTTCACGATGAAGGCGCATTTTATTACAAAAATGAGTATGAGTCGGCTGTAAAAAGAATATACCCAGAAGAGTACTTTTCTCTTCCCTTTCTAAAAAAAGTGTACTTCTGGGGGGACAGGCAAAGAGCCGTATTCGATAAAACCTATGAAGATTGTGATTTGAGCGTTATAGGCGCTCCTCGGTTGGATTATCTTAGATTTCTCGAGGCTCAAAAGAAGTCCAGAAAGCATGATAGTAAAGACTTCAAGCCTGGAATTAAGTATGTGCTAGTTTGCAGTCGTTTCGCAGGCATTTCTCCGGCTAAAGATGATATATCGCTGATCTCCAAAAATTTCCTGGATATTAGAATGCAGGCGGAGGGTTCTTCGGGGGTTTCTGAAGGGGAACTATTTCAACAACAGGTCAAAAGGTGGTGCGCAGTTTCTATAGAGAGAGCTCAATTTATTGACGCTGTATACAGTCTTGCAAGGAGCAACCCCAATACTCAGTTTCTTTTCAGACCTCACCCCGGTGAAGATGCGTCACTTTACAGGTCGATCTACCGCTTTCTGGGCAATGTCACAGTAGATAAATCGGGGGATCTTTCTCAGGCTCTCGAACAGGCAAAGTTGTTTATCCATTCCGAAAGCACAAGTGGTGTTGAAGCTGCGATTATAGGTGTCCCTTCAATAAACTTCTCACCGCGAGATACCGGTGATCATGCTATTGCAGGTGCATCAGAAGTTGGAGCAAAGGTCAGAGATTTTACTGAACTGGAAATGGCTTTCAAGCGCTTACTTGCGCAATCGAGAGCTTCTTTGCTTGAAGACGCTGAATTATTATTTCCTTATGTTAAGAACTCAAAAAGCGAATTTAATGCAATTGACGAAATATGTGAAGATCTCAATGGGCACTTTCGTAAAGATAAAACAGGTTTTAAATTTCTAGGTTCCGGCCTAGATCGCGATTTTTTCTTCTATTTTTCTAGAAAGCTATTTTATTCTATGAAGTCTTTATTTGTGAAGGTGGGCAGAGAAGACAAGATCACTGGTTTTGATAAAGGCTTTATATTTGAGCAATGGAGTTCCATTGGTGGTAATGATGCTGATATCTCGATTGTTTCGGGCATTACTTTTATCTGCCCGAAGCGCTGATAACCAATTTCAAATATCTAAGCTATGGTCACTGTTCAGATTTCAGAGATTGCTTAATGATTGATGGGCTTGTTCGATAACTAAGCAGAGTGGTCAATGTTATATTTTCTTTCATTTTCAATTTGCTCGCTTCGGTTTATTAATACCAGGTCGGTTGCTTTTTATCTTTTATGGTTTTTCACTTTTTCGATTTTTGCTGGTTTTCTGGTTGGAAACTCTGCAGAGATCGAGCACTTTTTTGATCTTTTTAATGTTTTGTTTACAATTTTTCTGTTGTTGATAGTTTGCTCATCGTTTCGGGATTATTCGGTCGTTAGAATTTTTGACCCTTTAAGTTTGTCTTCGTTTAGGTTTTTGCTGATTTTTATTTTTTTCGTTTTATTTTTTTCATTGATTGTGAACTTTTTTATCGTTTATAAGTCCTTTTCGTATGTCGCGCTTAGTGTTTCGAACATAACTTCGTACAAAAATGAAGGGGAGGCAGCGGTTCTTATCCGGCAGTGGGTTAACCCATATTTGGTTAGGTTTGCAAACCTTGCATCGCCTTTGGGAATTTTATCGCTTTCATTTCATTTTTACTTTCTGGTAAAAAGTCGGTTGGTCGTCAGTGCCGTGTTTTTAATACTTTCTTTGAATGTTCCGCTTTCGGGGCTTCATGGATTGTCAAGAGCGGCAATAGTACAGTTTGTCCTAATGTACGTGTTTTTTTATTTGTACGCATATCCTGCGATTAGTAGCCGAATAAGGAAAAAAATAAATATTTTTGCTTTTGTTGTCTTTGGTGCTATTTTATCTGCTTTTTACTATATAACGAGTTTGAGGTTCTCTGAGTCGTCCTATTACTCGTCGGCAGATGAGGGGCTTGTCAAAAATCGGGCTCTTTACTCCATTTTTGATTATTTCTCTCAGTGGGTGGTTAACGGTTCAGAAGTCATGAAAAATTTTAGTCTAGATAAATTGTGGTATGGTAAATCATCGCGATCCCTTTTGGACGAAGTTGGCTCCAGGTTAGGGTTTGATGTGAGTTCCTATGTTGATCTTAGGTACCAAACCTTGCATGATAACGCTTCCAGCTTTAATGGACTTGTTGCAACCCTCGTTTATGACTTCAGTCATGTTGGTGCTATTATATTTTGTTTGGGTTTTTATTATTTTGCTAGATGCCTGTCACCAAAATCAGGGCAGATTCAACTGCATAGATTTATTTGGTTTGGATGCTTGATTACACTCCCTGTTTTGTTTTTCACGAATAACTACTTGTCAAATGTGCAGTTTAGTTTAGGCGTTTTTTACACATTTTTAGCGTTTTGGTTCCTTCGGCTTCGCTTTAGATTTTCATGATACAAATAGGTATTAGTGATTTTTTGGTCATAATGGCTAGTAAACTTTAATAAAGGTATCCCTGTAATGCTTCTACTTGACTGTACATTAAGAGATGGTGGCTACTACAATGCGTGGGATTTTGGTCACAATCTTGTTCAAGACTACCTTTATGCAATGAGTGTAGCGGGTGTTGATATTGTCGAACTTGGGTTCCGGTCATTGAAGACGGATGGATTTAAGGGCGCCGCTGCATACACATCTGATGAATTTCTCGAAAACCTCAACTTTCCCTCAGATTTGACTATCGGCGTAATGGTTAATGGCAGTGAACTGGCTTCTCCAGATACCCAGAAGGCGGATCTTTGCGCTCTGTTCCCACTTTCCGCAGACAAAGCCCGCTTTAGCCTCGTTCGTATTGCCTGCCACGCCCATGAGTTTAAAGACGTTCTCCCCGCAGCTAACTGGCTAAAAGAACGTGGTTATCAGGTTGGTTTCAACCTTATGCAGGTTGCGGATAAGTGCAAGTCGGAGGTGGTTGATTTAGCAAAAGAGGCGTCCCGCTATCCTTTGGATGTATTGTACTTTGCGGATTCTATGGGGGGGATGAACCCAAATCAGGTACGGCAAGTAATTCAGTGGATAAGGCAGGGGTGGTCTGGCCCTTTGGGTATCCATACCCACGACAATATGGGATTGGCGCTCCAGAACTCACTAACAGCTCTCGATGAAGGGTGTACCTGGGTCGACTCAACAGTCACTGGAATGGGGCGTGGGCCTGGCAATGCAAGAACCGAAGAACTCGTGATTGAAATTGCGGAGCGGCGTAGTTCACCGGTCAATATGGTTCCGCTGATGCGGCTCATAAGGGAGCACTTCAAGCCGATGCAGGAACGTTACGGGTGGGGAACCAACAGTTATTATTACTTGGCAGGAAAATACTCCATCCACCCGACCTATATTCAGGAGATGCTGAACGATTCCAGGTACGATGAGGAAGATATCCTGGCGGTTATCGACCATCTCAGGGTTGAGGGTGGGAAGAAGTTTAGCCTTAACACTCTTGATGCGGCGCGACAGTTTTACCAGGGTGAGCCGACAGGTAGTTGGGACCCTTCTTCCATGATCAAAGGTCGCGAGGTTTTTCTTCTCGGTTCAGGCCCCGGTGTTTTGCAGCATCGTGGAGCCATTGAGTCTTACATTCGCCGCAAGAATCCCCTTGTTGTTGCACTCAATACTCAGTCCGGAATAGCCGCTGAGCTCATCGATGTACGTGTTGCCTGCCATCCGGTGCGTCTGCTTGCTGATTGTGAGGCTCATACTCAGCTGCCTCAGCCTTTGATAACACCTGTCTCCATGTTGCCGGAAGATGTAAAAGAATCACTTGCCAGTAAGCAAACCCTGGATTTCGGTCTGAAAGTTCTGCCCGAAGTTTTCGAGTTTGGTCAATACTGTTGTTCTGTGCCGAATTCGTTGGTTGTAGCATACGTGCTGGCTGTCGTCACGAGCGGGAAGGCTGAGCGGATTTTTATGTCGGGTTTTGACGGTTACGGCGCTGATGATCCAAGAAGCCAGGAAATGCAAAACCTTTTGTCGCATTACCAGGCTTGTTCCGAAGCTGTGCCTTTGATCGCGGTGACACCCACTCGCTATTCACTCCCTGCTCAATCAATTTACGCCCTGTGAGGAAGAGATGAGAACAGTCGTTATTATCCCCGCCCGGTTTTCTTCCAGTCGATACCCGGGAAAGCCGCTTGTACTCTTGATGGGAAAACCGATGATCCTCTGGGTGGCGGAGCTTGCTGCCAAGGCTATTGGCTCGGAGAACGTCTATATAGCGACCGAGGACAGTCGCATAGCGGAGGTTGTTCGCTCGGCTGGGTTCCAAGCGGTTATGACCAGTCCGAGCGCTTTGACTGGGACAGACAGGCTTGCGGAGGCAGGAGAACAGATTGAAGCGGATATCTTCATCAATGTGCAGGGTGACGAACCACTGGTTAATCCTTCTGATATTAGCCGTGTCGGCGCGGCCAAAGCGGAGAATATGGAGGTTGTTGTGAACGGTTACAGTTGGGTGTCAGATCAGGAAAACCCAGGCAACGTCAACATTCCCAAGGTCATCACCAACGAAGCTGACGAGTTGGTCTACATGTCTCGCGTCGCTTTGCCAGGCTACAAAGACCCTGATAACGCACCGGAAGGGTATAAGAAACAGGTGTGTATCTATGCATTTAACCGTGATGAGCTTAATGCTTTTCGTAAGTTTGGGCGGAAAAGCGCACTCGAGCAATGTGAAGACATCGAGATCCTGCGATTCCTCGAATTGGGCAAGCGTGTTCTGATGATTGAAACGCAGCCGGGTAGCCTCGCTGTGGATGTTCCGGAGGATGTAGCTGGTGTAGAAATGGCCCTTAAACGGAAGCATGGTTTGTGAAAACTGAACGCTATGGCAGTCTCGTTTTTGACTGTGACGGGGTTGTGCTTAACTCAAATAAGGTAAAAACCAAGGCTTTTTATGAAGCTGCTCTGCCCTATGGCGAAGGCCCGGCACAGGCACTGGTTGATCACCATGTGGCGAATGGCGGTGTCTCTCGTTACC
The DNA here is from genome assembly GCF_017301335.1 of Marinobacter salinisoli. Classification (NCBI taxonomy): domain Bacteria; kingdom Pseudomonadati; phylum Pseudomonadota; class Gammaproteobacteria; order Pseudomonadales; family Marinobacteraceae; genus Marinobacter; species Marinobacter salinisoli. Next base: position 3,295,984 of record NZ_CP071247.1, on the reverse strand, counting down.
GAAAGTTTGAGCATTTTTTGAATCAGATTGTGCCTTCGGATGCTGTTGGGCCGGGCCTCGATGAGTTGCTTGATGTTTACGCTCGCAAGGTTCGCGAGGGTCTTATCGAATGTGAAGCAGACTCCGGACTATTTGAGTTGCGCGAACAAACCCAATCAACATCCTGGTCTATCGTTTCTGGTGGGGATCAGGCTGAGCTACGGAAGGTTTTCTCTGTAAGAGGGTTGGATCAATTATTTGATGGCGGTATCTATGGCAGTCCCGATACCAAAGATGAGATTCTGGCCCGTGAGTTACGGGCGGGACGCATTGTGAGGCCAGCCTTGTTTATCGGGGATAGCCGATACGATCACGAGGCTTCAGTTAACGCAGGGTTAGATTTTGTTTTTGTCAACCAGTGGACTGAGTTTTCCGGATGGAAGTCATACTGCGATATGCATAATGTTGAATTTGTGGCCAGTTTGCGTGACTTGGTATGACGGTAGATAGAAATGAATGCGTGTTTCTTACTCGTTCCGGCCTGAAACGACTCGAGGCTACGGGGGTTCTAGAAAGTATTCCGACCGATAGTTGCTATACGGAGGACTTCATTGATCGCTTGAATGATCATGATTTTTCTGGGATGTCTGATTATTCAAATGAAATTTTTTTTTACCATTATGTCAGGTTGCTGGAGTTCTCAGAGGTTTTGAAATCAAGCGCCTGCTCGCGGTTTAGTTTGTTTGCTCGGGTTCTCGATAAAAATCTTTTTATTAGAGCAAAGGCTGAAGCGGGTAAACAGGTTTCACTAATAATCCGGATGTTAACGACTTTGTTATCATTCTTTGTATTTATTTTTTCGGTTATTTCGATAGTTTTACTGTCTTTTCTTCTGCCATTCTATCTCGTCAGAAGAAAAGAATCTGATATCACTTTAGAGTTTGATGTTAATAGGAAAGTTGTCTTCCTGATCAGATCTAAGGCTGCCTATCAGAAATGTAGGCTGAGTATAGAACGAGAGATATCAGCGGTGACGCTTGTAGATAACTTTGGCGGGCTCAATGTTCCCGGGGTTTCTATCTATTCGGTTGTGTGTTGGAAGAATATTTTCAAAATATCTTTAATGTCGGCTTTCCATGCGTTAAGGGATATCAAAAATATCTTGAAAGATGGCAGAGTTATGTTAGGTCGTTCTTGTGCTCTTGCGCTGTTCCCAGGCTATCTTAAACGCATTGCACACAAGGCAGTTTACGAATCATGCTTGGACGAGGTTGTTCGGTTGTCTCCACGCGCGGTCTTCTACACAGGAGATAAAGACGATCGTTTTGCATTGCTTCAGACTAAGGTATGTCATCGGGAGAAAAAGGAGCTTGTCTGTTTGCCCCATGGGCTTGAATATGGATTTCGTTTCCCAGGTGGGTTAGCAGGCACCACTTTCTATTGTTTTACGCCAGAGGCTGCCAGTTTTCTTAATAGGTTATACCACGAAGATAAGTTTCTTTATGTAGGTTCAGTAGTAGATTCAATGTATGGTGTTGGTGGTGAGAGTAAGTTTGCGAAACTGGTTGAACGGGTTTGCTTTTTTACTGAGCCTCGAAATCCTGAGGTAAACTACCGAATCATAGAGGAACTTACTGGAAGAAATGTTTCCGTTTCTATTAAATTACATCCTCTTGAAACTGCAAGTAACTATAAAAATCGCTTTCCAAACGTCGAACAGATAGAAGATCTTGATGAAGCTATGCGCTCTTCAGTTTGTATCGCCAGAAAATCGACGGTACTGCTAGAGTCGTCAAGAAGAGGGGTGAAAGCAATTGCTGCATTGGTCAACGATAAAGATCGGGCTTATGTAATGAAGATTTTCCCATCCTTATGTTCCGAGAACATTTTTAAAGCTTTTACATTTGATGAACTTCAAGAACTTCTCTGACTGTCCGTGTTTACAGGTCGAAGTTTTAGAGTTCGGAAATACATGACTTTGGGGTACTAGAGTGTTTGGTAATAAAATTTTGCTAATAACGGGTGGCACCGGCTCTTTCGGAAACGCAGTTCTCAGTCGTTTCCTGGATACCGATATTGAAGAGATTCGCATCTTCAGCCGGGATGAGAAGAAACAGGACGATATGCGCAAGCGCTACTCCAACCCCAAACTCAAGTTTTATATTGGCGATGTGCGGGACTACAACAGCATTCTGAATGCTACCAGGGGAGTGGATTTCATATTCCATGCTGCGGCGCTAAAGCAGGTGCCTTCCTGTGAATTTCATCCCATGGAGGCTGTGAAAACCAATGTGATCGGCACGGAGAACGTCCTAGAAGCGGCAATCCAGAACGAAGTGAAGCGGGTGGTTTGTCTGAGTACCGACAAGGCGGTGTATCCTATCAACGCCATGGGCATCTCCAAGGCTATGATGGAAAAGGTGATGGTGGCCAAGTCTCGCAATGTGGACCCGGGAAAGACTGTTATTTGTGGCACCCGCTACGGCAACGTGATGGCCTCTCGCGGATCGGTGATTCCGTTGTTTGTGGATCAGATTCGCGGCGGTAAATCCCTCACCATTACAGACCCGAACATGACCCGCTTCATGATGACCTTGGCAGATGCGGTGGACCTGGTGCTGTACGCCTTTGAACACGGCAGCAATGGCGATCTGTTCGTGCAGAAAGCCCCTGCTGCCACCATCGAAACCCTCGCCCTAGCGTTGACTGATCTAGTCGGCCATGCAGACCATCCGATCAATGTAATCGGTACTCGACATGGCGAGAAACTATTTGAGGCGCTGCTGAGCCGTGAGGAGATGGCCTGCGCGGAGGATTTGGGTGGGTATTACCGGGTGCCGCCGGATTTGCGGGATCTGAACTACGGTAAGTTTGTGGAGCAGGGAGAAGAGAAAATCTCCCACACTGACGATTACAATTCCCACAACACGACACGTCTGGACAAAGCGGGCATGCAGGAGCTGTTGATGAAGCTTGATTTTATTAGCGCCACCGTTCGTGGAGAAAATGCACAACCTCAGGATTGAACGTTATGCGAGTTTTGATCACAGGCGCCAATGGGTTTATCGCAAAAAACCTGCAGCAGCATTTGGCGGAGCGCACTGATATTGACCTGTTGTTGATTTCCCGGGACTCGCCCCGAGCAACCTTTGAAGACGCCCTTTCGAAAGCCGAGTTCGTGTTCCATTTGGCTGGCGTAAATCGCCCCCAAGATCCTGAGGAGTTCCGGAAAGGAAACTCTGATCTGACAGTGTGGCTCTGTGAGGGATTGGCTGCGCGTGCGAAAAAAGGCGATAAGGTTCCGGTCGTCCTTTCGTCTTCAACCCAGGCAGCGTTGGATAACGATTATGGCTTGAGCAAGCGGGATGCTGAATGCGCAGTACTCAGGTATGGCCAGGAATTTGATGTGCCAGTACACGTGTTCAGGCTGCCGAATGTGTTTGGGAAATGGTCTCGGTCGAACTACAACTCCGTGGTCGCGACTTTCTGCCACAATATTGCGCAGGGGCTACCGATCACGGTCAACAACCCTGAAGCGCCTTTGCGGTTGGTGTATATAGACGATGTGGTTTCCCGATTCGTTTCGCTTCTGGACGGTGCTTTGCCTAATCTTGATGCTGAAGGCTTTGAGCAGGTTCATCCTGAGTATTCGACGACTGTTGGTGAGCTCGCCGATACTATCCGGGAATTCCGCAGCAGCCGCGATACTCTTGTTATACCGAGGGTGGGGATGGGTCTTACGAGAGCTTTATATTCCACCTATCTGAGTTTCCTTCGCCCAGAACAGTTCTTTTACACTGTGCCGCAGCATGGTGACTCGCGAGGTGTGTTTGTGGAGATGTTGAAAACACCGGATGCCGGGCAGTTTTCTTTTTTCACAGCTCATCCCGGAATAACTCGTGGCGGCCATTATCATCATTCCAAAACGGAAAAATTCCTGGTGATCTCTGGAACCGCACGTTTCAAGTTTCGGCATATGCAAACGGGTGAGGAGTACGAGTTGATCACCCGAGGAGAGAAATCCGAAATCGTAGAGACTGTGCCCGGCTGGACCCATGACATAACGAACATAGGTGACGGCGAGCTCGTTTGTATGCTTTGGGCTAACGAGATTTTCGACCGGGACAACCCTGATACTTACGCCTGTCCTGTTTGATTAAATCCTTCTGATTCCTGAGAACCTCAATGAAAAAGCTGAAAGTAGTGACGGTAGTTGGCACTCGTCCTGAGATTATTAGGTTATCCAGGGTACTAGCCCGGCTGGATGAGCACTGTGAACATGTCCTGGTGCATACTGGGCAGAACTATGACTACGAACTGAATCAGGTGTTTTTTGACGACCTTGATATTCGTAAACCCGATTACTTCCTGAATAGCGCGACAGATAGTAAGGGGGCTGCCAACACGATTGGTAACCTGATCTCTGCGGTTGATGAAGTTCTGGCGCATGTGCGACCAGAAGCTTTGCTGGTTTTGGGCGACACCAACAGCTGTCTATCTGTGATCCCGGCCAAGCGTCGACAAATTCCGATTTTCCATATGGAAGCAGGCAACCGCTGCTTCGACCAACGGGTCCCCGAGGAGACAAATCGGCGCATCGTGGATCATACGGCCGATATCAACCTGACTTACAGCAGCATTGCTCGGGAGTATCTGCTGCGAGAGGGCTTGGCTCCGGACCAGGTAATCAAAACCGGTAGCCCGATGTTCGAAGTGCTGAATCACTACCGGCAACGCATTGAGGCGTCTGATGTGGTGAATCGGTTTTCGTTGAAGGCTGACCAGTATTTCGTCGTGAGTGCTCATCGTGAGGAGAATATAGAATCTGAGCGCTCATTTGCCCGACTTGTGGAGACGCTGAATGGAGTCGCCGAGGATTTCGGCTTGCCAGTTATTGTATCCACGCACCCGAGAACGCAAAACCGTATTAATGCCACGGGCTCTGTCTTTCATGATAAGGTCCAGCTTTTGAAACCTCTGGGCTTTCATGATTACGTGAAACTCCAGCTCTCGGCCCGGGCGGTGTTGTCAGACAGTGGCACGATCAACGAGGAGTCGTCGATTCTGAACTTTCCTGCACTGAATCTTCGTGAGGCCCACGAACGGCCGGAGGGAATGGAAGAGGCTTCCGTTATGATGGTGGGTCTTGACGTTGAGCGAGTCAGGCAGGGGCTTTCAATTCTTGAAACCCAGCCTCGCGGCGAGAAAAGAAGCCTGAGATTAGTCGGGGATTACAGCATGCCCAATGTCTCAGACAAAGTGGTGCGAATCATTCACAGCTACACTGATTATGTGAATCGAGTGGTATGGAAAAAGTACTGACTCCTGCCTCATGAACTTCTCAATGCCCCGCCGTTCAGACCTAGCAATTATTAACCGCAGCTTCTGGCCCGTTTACCCGGTTATTGGAGAGGCACTTTTGCGGTTCGCGGAAAATGCGGCTTGCCAACTCCGCGTCTCTGTGATTCTTCAGGACCATGCTGATATCCGCTCTGCGCTTTCGCAGCAAGGGCGCGGCAAAGGTGTGGCGTTCTATCCATGTAAGGCCTGGACAACCTCTGCCAGTGGTATTGCGCGCCGGATCGTTGATGCTGCTTTCTTTATGATTTGGGTGATGGGTGTGCTGCTCTGGAACCGGCCTCGGAAGGTATATGTCTCTACTGATCCGCCCGTGCTAGTGCCGTTTATTGTTATGGTATATGCGAAGCTTTTCCGTGCTTCCTATGTATACCATTTACAGGATATTCATCCGGAGGCCACAAATGTGGTGGTTCCCGTGAACCGGCTGATATATCGGTGCTTGCGGTGGATTGATGGATTGGTGATGCGACAAGCTAGCAGGCTGATTACTATTACCCGGGAAATGGCGGATGAAATCTGCAGGCGTTCCGGAACACACGCTGACGTCGTTGTGCTGAGCAATCCGGCCGTATCCTTCGAAGGCGTTAATCCTGTGTCGACCAAAAGGAGAGGGTTTTCATTCTGCGGAAATGCTGGCCGGCTCCAACGCATTCCGCTTTTAGTCGATGCGATTGAGCGATACCTGGATGCCGGTGGGTCGCTTGAGTTTGCTTTTGCTGGCGGCGGAGTATTCGCGCCAGCATTGGAAAGATTGGCCAATCAGTATTCCCAGGTGCATTACTACGGCCTGATCTCAGCTACAGAAGCGGCCCAGTTGAACGCTAATTACGAGTGGGCGCTGTTACCGATCGAAGATGAGGTTACCCGATATGCTTTCCCGAGTAAGTCTTCATCCTACGTGTTCTCCGGTGCCTTCATTCTTGCAGTTTGCGGCGAACAGACCAGCGTAGCCGAATGGGTAACTTCGAACCGGCTTGGCCTGGTCGTGGAGCCTGAGGCTGGGGCGTTGGCAAATACTTTTGCGAGAATTGAAGAAGGTAGTATAGAAACCGATGATCTTGATAGCGACCGCTCTGAACTGAAGCGAGGTTTGAGTTTTGAGTGTTTTATTGAACAGCTGAGCCACAATATTCTAGACAGGAATTTGGTGGAATGAGTCGAAAGATAGTTGTTACTGGCGCCAGCGGGTTTGTTGGTCGCGCTCTGGCTAAGCGTTTACAGTGCGAGGGTGAGGAAGTCCTTGGGATTTGCCGAAAAAATGGAAATTTTGATTTTCCGGTCGTCACGATACCTTCGTTGGACAACCCTGACTCATTAGCGGAGCCGCTCAATGGGGCTGAAGTCGTTGTTCATTGTGCTGCCCGGGCGCACCAGATGCAGGATATGGCCGAAGATCCGCTGTCGGCTTTCCGGAAGATCAATCGGGATTTGACTCTTTCCCTGGCGAGAAAATCAGCGGAAAGCAAGGTCAGCCGTTTTGTTTTCTTGAGCACGGTAAAGGTAAATGGAGAGTCTACTTCAGGCCGTGACCCCTTTACGTCTGAAGAGAAGGCTCACCCGGAAGACCCTTACGGTTTTTCGAAACTCGAGGCCGAACAAGGCTTACTCGAGTTAGCCTCCGAGAGTGGTATGGAAGTAGTGATAATCCGTCCGCCTTTGGTCTATGGGCCCGGTGTAAAGGGTAATTTTGCAAGCATGATACGGTTGGTGGATAAAGGCTTGCCGCTGCCTCTTGGTGCTGTCCACAACAAACGCTCACTGGTGGCGCTGGGCAATCTGGTGGATTTGATCATTACCTGCACTCACCATCCTTCCGCAGCCAATCAGGTTTTTTTGGCCAGTGATGGCGATGACTTATCTACCACGGAGCTGCTGCGTGCAGTTGCCGTGGCAATGGGAAAGCCATCTCGACTTATACCCGTGCCCCCTGGGCTGTTAACGGCGGGTGCAACCATGCTGGGTAAAAAGGCGGTCGCTCGGCGTTTGCTGGACTCGCTGCAGGTTGATATTTCCAAAACCCGAGATTTGCTAGGCTGGAAACCTCCGCTGAGTGTGGATGATGGCTTAAGACGGTGTTTTTCTGATTGCTAAGGACTATGTGTGATTCGTATTTTCGATTTTTTGTTTGCTCTGATCGGGTTGACCTTCGGCTTCCCATTGTTATTGCTTTTGTTATTTGTCGGCTTCTTCGATACGGGTTCTCCCATATTCAGACAGGAGCGGGTGGGCCGAGATAAGAGGCCTTTTACTTTGGTCAAGTTCCGGACTATGGCAAAAGAGACTGCCTCCGTTGCAAGTCATCTAGCCAGTCCTTCTTCCGTAACGTCATTCGGCCGATTTTTGCGTCGCACCAAATTGGATGAGCTACCACAACTCTGGAATGTATTGAAAGGCGAGATGAGTTTAGTGGGCCCAAGGCCTTGTCTCTTTAATCAAGAGGCACTGATTCAAGAGCGTGAAACACGTGGTGTGTTGGACGCGAGACCGGGTATTACCGGATTAGCACAGGTGAATGGCATCGACATGTCTACTCCTAGGCTATTGGCAGAAACTGACCAGAAAATGCTGGAGAACTTGACCGTATCCGCCTACTTCAAATATATCCTGATGACGGTCTCCGGCAAGGGTTCCGGTGACAGAGTGCCAGGACAGCAGTGATTGAAGTGCTTAAGGTTTTGACCGATCAAAGTTTTAAGGAACAATGAGCATCACGAAAATCGCCATCACCGGTGCCGGCTATATTAATCCTTCCAATACCATGGCGTTGGCACAGCATGACCAGGTATTTGTTTTGGATATTGATTCGGAGAAGGTTGAGCTTCTGAACAACCGTAAAAGTCCGATTATTGATGCGGGAGCTTCCAGTTTTCGGGCCAATAGAGCGCTGAACTTTAACGCCATGCTGGACAAATAGCTGGCCTATCGGAGCAGAGACTTTGTGGTGGTCGCCACGCCAACTGACCACGACCCGCAGTCCAATTTCTTAATTATTAAAAGCGTGAAGTTTGTAACCATCCCCAAAAATCGGTGCATGCATCATTGGAGTTCTCCTGCCTACGATAAGGCAAACTGAGACAAGCATGAAGAAATCACGGTTCAGCGAGTCACCGATCGTCAAGATCCTGAAGTAGGTCTGGGGCGGCCGACTGGTCAAGGAAGTGTGTCGAGAGTAAGGTATCTCCGACGCGAGCTACTACAACTGGAAAGCTAATTACGGCTTCATTTCGCCTGTTTAGGCTGAGGAAAGCCTTAAAACACTGTCCGGGATTAGTTGGCCACTACAGTGTGCCGCAGTCTATAAGTTGGTAAAGGGAAATAATGTTCAATAAATTTCTTGATCTATCACGATTTCACAAACGTTTGGTTTCTGTCGCTGCCGATGTGGTGGCTCTGTTTTTTGCGCTGTGGGCGGCATTTTCGTTACGTTTTGATCAGCAATTCTGGATTCCAGATTCCGAGCAGTTGGTTGTTTCTGGACTGACAGTGGTTGTCACTATCGCAGCGTTTGTCAGGCTGGGGTTGTACCGTGCAGTTGTTCGATACCTAAGTGACCGTGCGTTCCTCACGGTTATCTACGGTGTCGTTATCTCTGCAATTACCCTGATTCTTCTGGGCTATTGGCTGGAGGTATTGGTTCCTCGCTCAGTGCCGTTCATTTATAGTGCTCTAGCATTCATTTTTGTTAGTGGCACGCGTATGGGCGTTCGAATACTGGTCAATCGCCCGAGGCGCCATAACAAACAGTTTGTCGCGATTATCGGAGCAGGGGAAACCGGCATTGAGCTCGCTCGTGCTTTGGCGCGGGGAATGGAGTACCACCCTGCGGCTTTCATAACCCTTCTCAAATCTAACCATCGCGCCCTTATCAACGGCATTCCCGTCTATGACATCAGCCACATTGAACGGGTGATTCGTGAGCATAGCGTCAAGAGATTGTTGTTGGCACTGGATCAGGACTCGGGGATTGATCGGAAACGTTTGCTCAAGAGGCTGGAGCCGCTTTCAATACCGGTTCAGACCGTGCCAAACATGTCAGAGTTGATTGCTGGACAGGCCCGCATCAATGATATCAGGGATCTTGAAATCGAGGATCTGCTAGGGCGTGATCCGGTAAAACCGGATAACGCCCAGGTGGCTGCGGGGCTGTATGGTAAGGCTGTGATGGTCACGGGCGCCGGGGGCTCTATCGGCTCGGAGCTTTGCCGGCAGATTATCCGTCATCGTCCTTCAAGGCTGGTTTTGTTTGAACAATCGGAGTTTTCGCTCTATGCCATTGAGCGTGAGTTGCAGACCCTGAACCGGCTGGAGAATCTCGGTGTTGAAATACAGGCGCTGCTAGGGAGTGTTATTCACCGCCGGCGCTGCGAAGCGATTATGCGAAGTTTTGGTATTCAGGCCGTTTATCATGCTGCTGCCTATAAACATGTGCCACTGGTAGAGCATAACGTGATTGAGGGGGTTCAGAATAACGTTTTCGGAACCCAGCGTGTTGCGGAAGCTGCTATCGAATGCGGTGTGGAGCGCTTTGTTCTGATTTCGACAGACAAAGCCGTGCGTCCTACGAATGTGATGGGTGCCAGTAAGCGCATGGCGGAACTGGTGCTTCAGGCTCTGGCTGAGCGACAGTCGAAGACGGTGTTTTCCATGGTTCGGTTCGGTAATGTACTGGGGTCTTCTGGCTCTGTGGTCCCGCTGTTCCGTGATCAGATTCGAGATGGTGGGCCCGTGACGGTGACTCATCCGGATATTATCCGCTATTTTATGACCATTCCAGAGGCCAGTCAGTTAGTACTTCAGGCTGGCAGCATGGGACAGGGTGGCGAGGTTTTTGTATTGGATATGGGCGAGCCGGTAAAGATAGCCGATCTGGCCCGAAAGATGGTTCATCTTATGGGGCTTACTGAGAAAACCGAAGAAAAGCCGGACGGTGATATCGAAATCGTATTTAGTGGATTGCGCCCTGGTGAAAAGCTCTATGAGGAGCTACTCATCGGTGATGATCCTCAGGGTACCGCTCATCCGAGGATTATGAAGGCTCGGGAAGTCTCCCTATCTTGGAATGAGCTTGAACGGGTGTTGGATCAGCTGATGCGAGCAAGTCAGGAATTTGATTGTGATAAGATCGCATCGCTGTTGCGTGAAGCGCCGACCGGTTTTGCACCAAATGGAGATGTCGCAGATTTAGTTTGGTGCCATGGAGCGGAGCCAGAGGCCAAGCCGCCATCGGTTCTGAACTTACGGTGAGCTATCCGCCTACTAAAGAGCTTGGCAGCTTTATCCAGATAGCCGCTGTATGGCGGCTTTTCTTTTTATGATTTAACCTGCAGGAATTGATGGGATCAAACGGTCTTTAATGGCTTGTGCTGTTAAACCCGGAGGTTTATTCAGTTGTGCCACTTGGCGAGAGTCGGCACGTATTTGGTAAGGATTCGCGCGCCTTTGAGTAATCGTACCGGATCGGATGAACTGGGGAGGCAGTTTCCGACCGGTGGAGGCCGAAAAGCGGCTGCCGGTTAATTCGTTGCCTGCTAAGCAGCTGGGAACTGTTACCAGAAAGATGTCGGAGTTTTGGGGCTAGGTTATTATTTGAAATGGATTTGGTAAAACCTAGACTGTAGTTTTCTAGACAAGATAAGGATATCCAGGTTGGCCAATAATATCGTATGGCACGAGCATAAAGTTTCCCGGGCCGAGCGTGCCGCCTCGAAGAATCAACGTCCCTGCTTACTATGGTTTACAGGCCTGAGTGGTTCTGGAAAGTCCACAGTGGCCAACGCGCTTGATGTGGCGCTGTACCAGCGTGGTTACCATACCTTTCTCTTGGATGGGGATAACGTTCGGCACGGTCTTAATGGTGACTTGGGTTTTTCGGATGACGATCGCGTCGAGAATATTCGCAGGATTGGCGAGGTCAGTAAATTGTTCGCAGATGCCGGCCTGATTGTTCTGAGCGCCTTTATTTCGCCTTTTGCCAGTGATCGGCGAATGGTGAGGAACCTCTTTCCTGCTGGCGAGTTCATTGAAGTCTTTATGAACACGCCCCTGGAAACCTGTGAAGAGCGTGACCCCAAGGGACTCTATCAAAAGGCACGGGCGGGCGTGGTGAAGGACTTTACCGGCATTGACTCGCCTTATGAAGCGCCGATGCGCGCTGAAATCACGCTCGATACTTCCAGGCTCAGCGTGGACGAGTGTGCAGAGCGCCTTATAAGCTACTTGCATAGTCGGAAACTGATCCTTGATGTGAAGGCCTGAGGGGCTTTCTATGGAATGGGATGCCATTTTCACGCTGATCGTGCTGGGGGCAGTTCTCGCTACTCTGGTATTCACCCGCATCGCCGCAGATCTGGCGCTGATGGCTGCGCTCACAGTGCTCCTGGTCTTTGGTGTTCTCCCCCCGGCATCTGCCCTGTCTGGTTTTGCCAATCCCGGTGTCATCACCATAGCTACCCTGTACATCGTGGCGTCTGGCCTGAAAGAAACGGGGGCTGTTCAGTGGATTGCGCGTATGTTGCTTGGGCACCCCAAAGCGGTCAGAGGGGCACTATCGCGCATGATTTTTCCCACCGGAATGCTCAGTGCCTTTATGAACAATACGGCGGTCGTGGCAATGTTCATCCCGGCGATTCAGGATTGGGCGCGACGACTTCGAATTCCCACCTCGAAACTTCTTCTTCCTCTCAGTTACGCCGCCATCCTCGGCGGTACTTGCACGCTTATCGGTACCAGCACTAATTTGGTGGTCGATGGCATGTTGCAGAGTCGCGTGGGCATCCATTTGGGGCTCTTCGAGTTGGCCTGGGTGGGCGTGCCACTCCTGGTGGTTGGTGGCATTTTCCTGATAATGCTTGGCCCGCGTTTGCTACCGGATCGCGGCGGGCTCAATGAGGAGCTGGAAGCTGTCAGAGAGTACGGGGTAGAGGTCGAAGTGATCGATTCCGGTCCTCTGGTAGGAAAATCGATCGTCGAGGCCGGTTTGCGAGCCCTGACCTACGGCTATTTGACCGAGATAGAACGCCACGGGCGGCTCATTACAGCAGTTGAGCCGGAAAGGGTATTGCAGGCAGGTGACAAACTCTATTTTGTCGGTGCGCCTGAATGTGCAAGTGAGTTGCGTCGAATTCAGGGCTTGCGTCCCGCTAGCGGCAGCATTCACAAGCTCGATATTCAAAACCATCAGCGGTGCCTGGTGGAGGTGGTTCTTGGTCAGGAATTTCCCGCGCTAGGCAAAACCGTAAGGGATAGCAGGTTCCGCACCCGTTTTAATGCAGTTATTCTCTCGATCTCTCGAGGGGGTAATCGGGTTGAGGGCAAGCTTGGGGACATCCAGTTCAAGATGGGCGATACGCTCTTGCTTGAGGCCAGCCAGGAGTTTGCCGAGCAGTACCGTTTTCGCCGGGACTTTTTGTTGGTCAGCGAGTTGAATGACTCAACGCCACCAGACTTCACAAAGGCGCCTCGGGCCCTTCTCATTTTGTTGGGTATGGTTTTACTCAGTGCGTTTGGAGTACTGAGTATTCTCGAGGCTTCGTTTCTTGCTTCAGGAGCAATGGTGGCCTCTGGATGCATTACGGCAAGCCGGGCCAGGCGCAGTGTCGATTTGCCGGTTCTGGTCGTGATCGCAGCCTCATTTGCCCTGGGAAATGCAATGTCGGAGACTGGGGCAGCTGAGGCAATAGCAAGAGGCCTGCTGGGTGATGGGGATGGTTACTCGCCTTGGCTGGGCTTGGTTGTCGTTTACGTATTAACCGCCGTCTTCACTGAAGTGATAACCAACAATGCGGCTGCTGTGTTGATGTTTCCCATTGCACTGGCGCTGTCTGAACAGCTCGGCGTGAATTTTCTGCCTTTTGCCGTTGCCGTTATGTTTGCTGCGTCGGCGAGCTTTATCACGCCACTGGGATACCAGACGAATCTGATGGTTTACGGCCCAGGTCGATACAAGTTCAGCGACTATGTACGAATTGGTTTGCCGCTGAGCGTGGTCGTGGGGCTAACGGCCGTGCTTCTAATCCCTTTTGTTTGGGAGCTGTAAGGTGGGGATAGCGAATTTCTCAAGAGTCTTGGGTTTGTGTGTCGTTTGATGCGCGTTGGTTAAGGATGTTGGCTATTATTGATTTATCCGTGGAGTAAGCCATTTCGTGGTTGTGTGATGTGAAAAGGATTGAACAGGGTGTTTCTGTGTTAAAGGGAATTTGGGATGAAAAAAATAGCCGTTATTGGTCTGGGTTATGTTGGTCTTCCTCTCGCCGTCGCCTTTGGTGGGAAGAGGAGCGTTGTAGGGTTTGATATCAATAGCCGAAGAATTGCCGAACTTAGAGACGGGCTGGATTATACCCGGGAGGTCTCCAGCGAGGAACTGACTGCTGCCATTGGCCTAACGTTTGCCGATTCTCTAGAACACCTCTCCGATTGTCAGATTTATATAGTCACCGTCCCCACCCCTATTGATGAATTTAAGACCCCGGACCTAATGCCCCTGATTAAAGCCAGTGAAACGGTTGGGGCAGTTTTGAAACCAGGCGATATTGTGGTCTATGAATCCACTGTTTACCCGGGGGCAACCGAAGAAGTTTGTGTTCCTATTCTAGAGCGAACCTCTGGGTTAGTTTTCAACGCGGATTTTTTCGCGGGTTATAGTCCGGAGCGTATCAATCCCGGGGATAAAGAACACCGGGTAGACAGCATTAAGAAGGTCACGTCTGGCTCGACACCAAAGGTAGCGGATGAGGTGGATTCGCTATACGCAGAGATTGTCATTGCGGGAACCCACAAAGCCAGTTCAATAAGAGTTGCCGAAGCCGCGAAAGTAATTGAAAACACCCAGCGGGATTTGAACATTGCGCTGATGAATGAGCTCTCAATGATCTTTTCGCGGCTTAAGATTGATACTCATGAAGTGCTCGCTGCTGCAGCCACCAAGTGGAATTTCCTTCCGTTCAAGCCGGGCTTGGTTGGGGGGCATTGCATTGGCGTTGACCCGTATTACTTGACTCACAAAGCTCAGGCGATTGGTTATCACCCGGAAATCATTCTTGCTGGTCGACGAGTAAATGACAATATGGGGCCTTATGTAGCGTCTGAGCTTGTCAAAGCGATGATCAAAACAAACCATAAGGTGGCCCAGTCTACGGTGTTGGTGATGGGCTTTACCTTCAAAGAAAATTGTCCGGACCTTCGAAATACCAGGGTAATTGATGTAATTCGCGAGCTTGAGGACTTTGGCTGTGTTGTTGATGTTGTAGATTGCTGGGCAGACAGTGGCGAGGCTGAGGAGGAGTATGGCATTTCGTTCCACGAAGCACCTGGTGAAAAAAACTATGATGCGGTTCTTTTGGCTGTTCCCCACAAAGAGTACTTGGAAAATGGTTCCGGAGAGTTGCGGAAATACCTCAAGCCAGATGGTGTTCTGTTTGATCTGAAGGGTGTTCTGCCTATTGGTGATTCTGATTTGAGGTTGTAAAACTCTGTTCCGGCGCTAAAACTGGGCTATATTTTTGTCTTTTTTATTTTCTTGCCAATAATTGTTTTGATTACTTTTTTTTATTTTACTATTATTGTTACCGACCTCAGGTCAATATTTTATGCTGTTATTTAAAGGGCTTTAGCTTCATGGCAAAAATCAATGATTATTACCAAAAGAAGCAGCTTATGGAAAAGCTGGCTTTAGAGTTGGAAAAGCTGGAAGAAGATCAGTCTCTGAAGAGTGAGCTGGAATTTGAGAATAAAGTACGTGACTTGATGGACGAATATGACAAGTCACCGAAGGACGTGCTGCAGATTCTTTCCGCGATTGATCCTTCTTTGGCTGGTGCAAAAGTAGAAGCACCGGCTGGCCGCGCGAAGCGTCCTATGAAAACGTATAAGAACCCGCATACTGGCGAAGTGGTTAAAACCCGCGGTGGTAACCACAAGACCCTGAACGCGTGGCGGGAAAAATACGGCAAGGAAGCGGTGCAGGGCTGGCAGCAGGATTAATCTGGCCAGTAACTGAGCATCAAAAAAAGCCCGGCAGTTCGCCGGGCTTTTTTATTGTCCCGATAGGATGACTTTGTTTCGCCCACTTTTTTTAGCCGTATAAAGCGCTTCGTCAGCTTGTTGAAGCCACTGTATATAGTTCTCCTGGGTTGTCGATGACGCAGCGATCCCAATGCTTATGGTGTACCGGATGTCGGCGGCACTCGTCTCCACGATGCTGTGTTCGATGGTTTCGCGGAGGCGTTCACAAATAACCTGGGCTCCGGCGGCGTCTGTCTCAGGCAGGATGATGCCAAACTCCTCACCGCCGTAGCGCCCGGCGATGTCTGATTGCCTCAGCAGGCTCTTCATCGTTGCGGCGGTGTGCTTTATGACTTCGTCGCCTGCGAGATGACCGTGGGTGTCATTCACTGTTTTGAAGTGGTCAATGTCGAACATCACCAGCGACGCCGTGTGGGCGTATCGCCGGAAACGCTCGTATTCGGTGTCGAGCAGGTTTTCCCAAGTGCCTCGATTCAGTAGGCCGGTTAATCGGTCTGTCATACTCAGCTTTGCCAGCTGGTCGTTGGCGTGCTCCAGCGCGCGCTTGCTGCTGGCAATGTCTGTCACGTCGTAGACCATCAGGCACACCTTTTCGACCTGTCCTGACGCTTCTGCCAGGGGGCTGATGGTGAGGTTCTGGAACATGAATTCTTCGGTGCCGGTGATCGGGCGCGTGTTCCGGAATTTGAACAGGTAAGGGCGTTGCTCCCAGGAAGTGAAGACCCGCATCTTCAGTTGCGCGACGGCCTCCACCCGCCGGCAAAGCCAGGCTTTGGGGATGTCGGGGAATAATTCGAACAGCACTTGGTCCCGGATACGGCTGGCGGTGATGCCGCTGTGATTTTCCATAAAACCATTCCACGCCTGCACCCTGAAATTCAGGTCGAGTACGACCAGCCCCACTTCGACCGACTCCATCATGTCGACTAACCAGTGGAAGGATTGCGCGTCGTGTTCTTGTATGGTCATCGGTTAGTCCGCCAGATATTCGATGTATCTGCCAAGGGCCGCTAAAGAGGCCTCGGTAAACAGCACCAGCATGTCGCACTGGATATTCTTGCCCTCGAGTGTGTAGACGATCTCAATGCACAGCAGTTGCTCGTCCTGCGTTCGATGGTGTTGCAGTAACTCGGAAACCTGACGCTGGTGGCCCAGCACGGCGGGGCGTCCCAGTCCGATGTTCAGATCCAGCTGGTCGCCAAAGCCTTTCAGAAAGGCGCCAAACAGGATGCTCGACATGTCCATCAGCACCTCTGTGCGCACCGAATCGCTGGACGTCGACTCGTAATCGAGCATTTGAGCCATTTCCGCAAGGCTTGAGTCCGAGAAGATCAGCAGGGCCTCTCCGGCCAGGCCGGCCCCGGTGAAGCCCTGGCAAACCGTCGAGTACGTTCCCGAGTCTCTGGCGGCAGAAATCGCCTGTTGCAGTTCGGAGTTGGCGAGGAAGCCGACCTTCGGGATGGGCTGCTTGATGAAAACATCCAGCAGTCGGGCGAGCAGATCGGTCGAGCGTCCCATGGCGACATTCGCCAACTCCTGCAGGTAATCCGGTAGTGTTAGCGCGCTGTCTTTGGCCAGAGATGCTGCGCTTGCTGTCATGCAGTCTTCGGAAGCTAACTTGCAGGTTAAATCCGACTGGGGAGGGTAAAGCCCGTATTCGCGCAGCAAATTCTGCACGAGTTCGGTATCTGTTGGTTTTTTGATGAAACCAATCGCGCCCAATGTGCTCACTCTTTGTCTGGCCTCAGGCTGGATGTCGCCGGATACCACAATCGTGATAACCGGAAGATCCTCTGACTGGGCCCGTTCCAGCACTTCGTAACCGTCCATGTTGGGCATATTCAGGTCGAGAAAGAGCAGGTCGGCTTTTTCTTCTCGCAGAAGTTCAAGTGCTTCAGCCCCATCGCCGGCAAACAAAACATGGGTGTTGAGCCCAGCGGGAAGGGATCTGGCCATCTGTTTTCTGGCGAAGGCGGAATCGTCGCAAATCAGAATTCTTGTCAGTGTTTCGGTGGTCATTAATTTGCGACTTCGCTAACGGTGGCTGAGTAGCTTTAATGTACGAATAGGATACACATGTCAGGCATTTTGTGCGATTGATCATGCTTGTTTCAGGTTATAGGCGCGGGGGCGTTGCGAATGTGACAAGGCTCACTCTATTGGCCGAGCTGCCTCCGATATAGTGTGCGTGTGGCAAAAAGATGAGTTACTCACAGGCCACCTGCCTCCGTTATTCAGAAAGTTCTAACAATACAGAGGAGGCGGCAGAGTCCGGCGTCGAAACTGGCTCTAACCGACTAATCAGAGACGCTCCAACTATGAACTACAAGGCGTATGGATACGCTGCCGTTACCATGTTTTCTCTGGGTATGTCCGCCGTTGCCCAGGCTGAGTTGCAACCCATTTCAGACCAAGCGATGGGTGAGGTAACCGGGCAGGCGTTTATGGAAGTTGAGAACATTGAAAATGTCACGGGTTCGACACTGGATTACACCCGGATGACACTGGGTTTGGATGTCGAGACACGAGTTAATATTGACGACGTCACCCTTGGAGGCACCGCTGACGGAGCCGATTTGGCAGCTTCTCGAGTGGCGCTTGGCCACATCGCCCGGGTTGACGGTGTGGAGTACAACGGCAAAAGCTATCTTGCTGATGAAACCGTTCCTTTTGAGGCTGCCAGGCCTTACCTCGAGTTGGCCGAAAATCCCACAGATAAGCGTTTGGTTGGTTTTCGTATGGGATTCGAGCAGGCTCGAGGTTCTGTTTCTTCGGTGACATCCAACTTCAGCGGCAACATTGGGCTGAGGATCACCGACGACAGCACAGGAAACGTCTATGACGCGGCCTTGTTCGATGCCAGTACTCAGGCGACCGACTACCGCGCGACCCACATAGGCATTGATGACGCAGCCGTTACAACGGACTGTGCCACTGGTGCCAATTGTGCGCCTTTATCTCATGCCCAGTCATTGATTGTGGGGCAAGACAATGGCGGCACGACGGACTTCACCAGCGATTTCTTTATTGGTTTCCAGGCCGAAGACGTGCCCTGGCAAAGCCCGGCAGGAGCGAATGTCATCAACGCCGGGAAAGGGGTTTATCTCAACCTGCCCACCAGCATGACCGTAAAGATGAGCGAGCTATCCGCGGGTTTGCCGCGCCTGCGTACCCACCAGAACGATCTGGGGACAAAGCTTTTTTAAATGTTAAACTCCTGTCATCAGACATTTAATGGCAGGAGTTTCGTCCCTTGATTCGCTCGTTCTACTGGCATGACTACGAAACCTTCGGTGTTGATCCGATTCATGACCGTCCTTCCCAGTTTGCCGGTGTTCGAACCGACGAGCATCTGAACATCATCGAAGAACCACTTGTGATCTACTGCAAGCCTGCGGACGATTATTTGCCGTCACCCGAGGCTTGCCTTATTACCGGTATTACGCCCCAGAAAGCCCTCGAAGACGGATTTCCTGAAGCCGAATTTATCGCCCTGATCAACGACGCTTTCAGCCAGCCTGGGACGTGCGTGGTGGGCTACAACAGCCTGCGATTTGACGATGAGGTGACGCGGCACACCCTTTACCGAAACCTGCGCGACCCCTACGCCCGCGAGTGGCAGAACGGCAATTCCCGCTGGGACATCATCGATATGGTCCGGCTCACCTACGCGCTTCGCCCTGAGGGTATCCACTGGCCGAAAAAGGATGACGGCAGCCCCAGCTTTCGTCTTGAAGAACTGACTAAAGCGAACGGCATTGCCCACGAAAGCGCTCACGACGCTATGTCGGATGTTCAGGCAACCATTGCGATGGCGAAGCTGATCAAGGAAAAGCAGCCCAAGCTCTTTGATTTTGTCCTGCGCAATAAGGACAAGCATTCGGCCAGGTCCATGCTGGATACAGCCGTCATGAAGCCAGTATTTCATGTGTCTTCGAAGTACCCGGCTTCTCGTGGTTGTTGCGCTTTGGTGGCGCCGGTCGCCGAGCATCCGTCCAACAAAAATGCCGTGATTGTATACGATCTCCGGGAAGATCCTGACGAACTGTTGCAGGCGACGCCTGAGCAGATTCGTGAGCGGGTGTTTACTTCACAATCCGAGCTTGGCGACGACACGCCCCGTTTCCCACTGAAAGCCGTTCACCTGAACAAATGTCCGGTATTGGCGCCAGCAAACATGCTTTCGACGCTGCCGCCCGAGCGGCTGGCCGAGTTGGAATTGAACGGTGATGCGCTTAGAGCCAATCTGGCAAAACTTCGGAAAGTGCCGGATGTGTCTGCACGGATTGCACAGGCCTTTGATCGGGAGTTCGAAGGGTCGGACCTGACCGATCCAGATGAACAGCTATACGCCGGCGGCTTTATTAGCCGAACCGACAGGGAAAAACTGAACTGGGTGTTGAGCCAATCGGTGGAACAGCTGGGCGAGCAGGATGTGCAGTTTGAAGATGGCCGCCTGCAGGAAATGCTATTCCGCTATCGCGCGCGTAATTACCCGGGTACCCTCATCGGGGAGGATGTCGAACGCTGGGAAACCTTTCGCGCCCAGCGCCTGATGAGTCCCAAGCAGGGATGGCGATCTCTGGAAGCTTATGGCAAAGAGCTGCAAAGGCTGGCCGCCGACCCGGAGTTAACTCCGAATAAGCGGCATATTCTTGAGGAGCTGCACCTGTATGGGGAATCGTTGATTCCCTATATGTAATTGCGTTACCGGCGCTTGCTGAAGTAAACGCTCAGGCCCTGACCCACGAGGCTTTGAACTTCATTGCCCATCGCCTCGGCCTGAATCTGGCGCTGTACGGGCTTCGGGGACAGTGAGTGCCCCTCGGCGTCGCGGGCTTTAATCAGCTTCCATTCCACTTCATTGCTCAACAGGCCGAGCAGTTGCTTCAGCTGATCCGGATCTTGCGGTGCGAACCAGCGGTCCCGGCAACCGCCGAGGCTGAAGAAATCGTCCTCATGGGCCAGGTCCTGCCACGGCGTCTTGTCATGATTGTTGAGCACCAATTGGCGTAACTGTCGAAGGGTGGCGCGATTTGGCTGAAGGTTGTGCTCTTTAATCAGGTCACGAATTTGGCGGTCGCCGCGAGTTTGTTCTGTGATGGCCGTATGCAGGTGTACGACAGCGCCGGCATTCGTGGCGTCGTTCACCAAGGCGCTCAGGGAAAGGTCTGTCATCGCCGCAGAGGGCAGGCGACCCACCTCTACCCAATGGAGCTTGTGGCCGTCAGCGACAAAGCGCTGGGCGATGGACCAGGGCCAGAACACGATGTTATCCAGCCCTATCTCTGCCGCGACTCGGCCACCCTTCGCAACATTGGCAAGGGATTCATCGACCGCAATCACTTCCACATCGCTCAGGTAACGGGCCAGTTCCAGCGCACGCTGGCCGGATTGGGCTCCGCATACCAGGATGCGCAGGGTGTCCGGCAGGTCTTCGGCTGGCAGCCCCAATTCCTGAATAAGGATTTTCTTCAGACTGGTTTCGGTCTGTTGTGACAGGTTGCTCCAGGTCGGCCAAGCCTGCGGAAGATCGATTTTGTCCAGGCAAAGTTCCTCAGCCTTTTCCTCGAAATTCTGCTTGATGGCTTCTTCATTGGCGCGATCGTAGTAGCTTGCGACCATGACTGCCTGCATCGCCAGCGGCCAGTCGGTCAGGTTCCACTGACCAAGCTGAACAGCAAACGCCTGGTGGAACAGAGCGCCGTACATAGCACTCATGATCAGTGAGCCATGCAGCGCTGCCTGCGGTTCTCCGAGGGCAAGCTGGGCTTGCAGGCTGTTGTTGATCGCATCGATCATGCGCTGTTCGTCATCCCTTGCCGCGATGGCGTAACCGGTGCGCTCCGCATACTGTGCAATCGCCAGGGCGAGCGGCTGGAGCTCATCACGCAATTCGGCAGTCTGGGCGACTTCCGCCAGAACGGCGCGGCGCAGCAAACCAACAAATTGTTCGATGGCGGCGCTCGGCATCAGGACTTTTTGCAACGCCAGAATCAGCAGTTCGTCCTCGCTGGCGGTGTCCAGAAGAATCTGTGCGTCAGGCACGTTCAGGTCGTATTTCGCGCTCAGGATCGCACCAACAAAACGGCCGATTTGCTGATGGGGTAGCGTGTCCTGCCTGAGCAAGGCGATGGCATCTCGGGCCAGGTCGTCGTCCGCCTGGTGAACCGCCAAATGGGAAGCGCAAGTCAGCATGCCGGAATAGACTGAGCTCCAGTCAGCGCCCATTTCCAGCAGCTTCCGGTAATGCAGGTAGGCCACATCAAATTGAGCCTTCAGGCGTTTGGCATGGGCAACGCCGCAGAAAGCGGTGGCGGATTGCCGGTCCAGCTCCAGAGCCTGAGCGAAGTATTGCTCCGCCATGGCCGGCCGTTCACTTTTGAGGGCCCAGTAGCCAAGGTTGGTATATTGTTGAGATTGCCCGGGTTGGGCGTCCAGGCTGGCGATAAACAAAATCTGAGCCTGTTCAAGGTGCCCATCATCCAATGCAACCCGTCCGAGCAGGCCCAGTGCCGGCGCATAGTCCGGCTCCAGCGCAAGCGCAGCCTCCAGGTGCTGGCGGCAGAGCTTGCGAGCGTCAAGACGTGCGGCCAGTGGCGTCGTTTCGCCGTTGGACTGGCTGTACGCTTCGCTGGCCCTCAGGTACAGCCGGGCGGCCTGCGCGTTCTGTGTTTGCCCGTGACGGTAATGCTTCGCTTCCATGGGACACCTCAACCTGTCAATTGATCAACTTAACCCTGCAGCAGCTGCAGTACCTGTTGAGGCCGTGCATTGGCCTGCGACAGAACGGAGAGACCGGCCTGCTGAAGCACCTGGGTGCGGGCCAGTTCCGCAGATTCCGCGGCGAAGTCGGCATCACGAATGCGGCTGTTGGAGGCCGACAGGTTCTCCGAGGTGGTGCTGAGGTTGGCAATGGTGGACTCAAAGCGGTTCTGTACCGCACCCAGCTCTGCGCGGATGCTATTGATGGAGTCGATGGCGTAGTCGATATTGATCATCGCCAGGTCAGCGCCAGCCTGAGTCGAGATATCCGTGGCGTTTACTGAGACTGTATTGGCGGCAGCGGTGCCAGCTACTGTCTGGGTGCCGCCACCTGCTGGCGTTATTGCCACGGAAAAGTCGGTGCCGAACTGCGACGAAAAAATCAGTTCATCGTTGGTTCTGTTCATGTTGACTTCAACGCCCGTGGTCGGTGACTGGGCATTGATCTGGCCCAGAACGTCCTGCAGGGAATTCGCCCCGGTGACGGTAACGGGCGTTACAGCACCATCGGTCCCGGTAATGTCGAAGGTGATATCAACCGTGCGCCCTTCATCGAAGATTGTTTGCAGGGTATCGGTACCATCGGTCATGGCCATGAGGCCAGTGGACTGGTTAATGGTAGAACCGATCTGCGAGCCACGGGTATCGAAGCCAGACACACTGATGGTGTCGCCGGCGTTGGCGCCAACCTGGAAAGTCTGGGTGAGGAGGCTGCCGTCCAGAATCTTCAAACCGTTGAACGAGGTTTGGCCGGAAATTCGGTTGATTTCCGCAATACGTTCCTGAACTTCGGCATTCAATGCCGCGCGGTCTGAAGGGCTGTTTGAGGCGTTGGCGGACTGAACGGCCAGTTCACGGATACGCTGCAGGTTGTTTGTGATTTCGTCCAGCGCGCCCTCGGTTGTTTGCGCCAGAGAGATACCATCATTGGCGTTGCGCTGCGCCATGTTGAGGCCGGTAATCTGGGACTCAAAGCGCTCGGAAATCGCGAGGCCGGCAGCATCGTCTTTGGCTGAATTGATCCGCAGGCCCGATGACAAGCGTTGCAGGGCGACATTGGCATCGCTCTGGGTGGCGTTCAGGTTACGTTGGGCATTGAGTGAAGCAATATTGGTATTGATTATCTGAGGCATGTTGTTTCTCCCTGCTCTGAGATGCCGGTCACTCTGTGTTCGATCATTTGGAGACGCATTGCCGGCCAATGTTATTGGGTGTCGTTGTTTTCAGGGTGAAGCGAAACCTGTGCCAGTCTTGGTTTTTGGTTCTTATGTTTATGAAAAATAAAGTTTTTACGTTTTCTTGGTGTTTTAGTGTTTTAGCGGGCACTGAAAATACCGTCGGCAGGAGGGAATGAGCTTGCCGCATTTAAAGGGTTGTTTACATTTGCTCACAAATTAGTGGTTTTTTTTCTAAAGAAACGATTTCTAGGGCCGTTAAGTGGAATAACAGGGCGGCGCTACAAAACACTTGGACGAGCGCCACACCTTTTCCATGAAGTAACGACACCAGTCGAAGGAGAAGTATTATGGCTCTCGGAATCAACACTAACATCGCCTCAATCAACGCACAGAACCAACTGGGTAAGTCTCAGAGTCTGTCTGACCAAGCGCTTGAGCGACTGTCTTCGGGCCTGCGTATTAATTCCGCCAAGGATGATGCTGCCGGTCTTTCTATTTCAACTCGCTTTGACGCTCAGATCCGTGGTCTGACGGTCGCCCAGCGAAACGCTAACGACGGTATCTCTCTGGCACAGACTGCTGAGGGCGCCCTCGATGAGATTACCAACAACCTTCAGCGTATTCGTGAGCTTTCGGTTCAGTCTGCTAACGCAACGAACTCCGCCACTGACCGCGCTGCACTGCAGGCTGAGGTTACTCAGCGAATTGAAGAAATCAGTCGAATTGCTGATACAACAACATTTAATGGTCTGAACGTGCTTGATGGTTCGCTCACTGCAACCGAGAACTTCCAGGTGGGAGCTAACAGTGGCGAGGTCATCGCCGTGGACCTGTCGCAAGATATGAGTGCCGATGGAGCATTGGCTGTTTCTGCGGTAGATATCTCCACTGTTGCAGGAGCCAGCGGCGCACTGACTACCATTGATACGGCATTGGATACGGTGAACTCATTCCGTGCGGATTTGGGTGCTGTTCAGAATCGATTCGAATCCACGATCGCCAATCTTGGTAACTCCATCGAAAACTTGAGTGCGGCAAATAGCCGAATTTTGGATGCGGACTTCGCCTCTGAATCAGCGAAACTGGCCAAGGCGAATGTCCTGCAGCAGGCAGGCATCTCGGTTCTTGCGCAGGCAAATGCTCGCCCGAACCAGGTTCTATCTCTCCTTCAGTAAGCTGAGTTAACGAGTGCGCTGGCTCTCCCTGCAGGGGGAGTCAGTCTCTCAATCGGATGGAGAGTGAGGTGAGCCATGACTGACGTAAACCTGAATAATCCGGATTTGAGGCTGGTTCGTGTCAGTCATCAGATCCCGGCACGGGCGTCTGCGTCACCTCTGGCAGAGGGATCCCTCGCGGGACTCCAGCCAGCGCTCTCTTCGGGGAATGTTTCTGATATTGCTCCGGCGTCCTTGTCCGCTGCATCCGCCGTTCGGCATGTTGATGGCGGGGAACCGGTGGGTCAGGCAGTATCCCGGCTGAATGACTTTGTCCAGACCGTGCAGAGAGATCTGCATTTTGAGATGGACAGGGAATCCGGAGAAACCATTGTGAAAGTGGTTGATCAGGAAACTCAGCAGGTGATCCGGCAGATTCCCGATGAGGTTGCGTTGAGGTTGGCAGAAAAATTGCTGCAGGATGAACCGCTGACGTTGTTTGACCTGAAGGTCTAAACGCACGGTTTGACGTTAGCGCCGCTATCTTTCTGAGATAGCGGCGTTTTCTTTTGGTTTTTGTATTGCGTTGCTTACGTGCTGTAACGAAAAAATGGTGGTGAAGGGCAAAGGTTTGCCGCTTTCAGCCGATAGCTGTAATAACGATCAATGAACGGGCAATCCTTGCAAGGGGCGCAAAGATGGCAGGAATATCATCGCTGGGAGTAGGGTCGGGTATCTTCAGTGCCGACCTCGTTGATCAGCTGGTCAATGCAGAGCGACAGCCAGCCGAATTAAGGCTGAACCGCCGGGAAGGTGAAGCTCAGGCCAAAATTTCGGCATTCGGTGCGCTCCGCAGTGCCTTGGAGGCGATGAAGTCCCCGCTTGAAGCGCTGGCCGAACCCGAAGGGTTGAAGGCGCTGTCTGCCACATCCTCAAACGAGTCGACAGCGGCCGTAAGCGTGGATTCTGCCGTTGCCAGTCGCGGTTCGTACAGTGTCAATGTCACTCAGCTCGCCCAGGCCCAGTCCCTTGCCTCTGGCGTGTTTGCCGATTCCGACAGCACGACAGTGGGCGAGGGCACGATGACCTTTACCGTCAATGGTGTCAGTACCGATATCACGGTGGACTCCAGCAACAACACGTTGCAAGGTTTGGCGGATTCGATCAACGATGCGAACGCCGGTCTGTCGGCGGGTGTTGTGGATACTGGCAGTGGTTTCCGTCTGGTCCTGTCGGCCGATGACACCGGGCTGCAGAATGCTATTCAGGTCTCGGTGACCGACGCCGACGGCAACAACGCGGATATGGCGGGCCTATCACAATTTGCGTTTGATGGTGCCGCGTCGAACCTCGCCGAAACCGTTGCGGCAAAAGATGCCTTGCTTGAGGTGAACGGAATTGCTGTCAGTCGCCCAACCAACTCTATTGAAGGGGTTGTCGCAGGCGTCACGTTCGATGTGGCCGCTATCGGCAGCACCAATATAAGCGTGGAGCGCGACGCGGATGCCGTGGCGGAACGGGTCCGGGAATTTGTTGATAAATACAACGAACTTGAGAAAGTTATTGGTAAATACGCCGGATTTAATTCGGTCAGCGGTAGCGGTGGCATGCTGACCGGGGATTCAACGATCCGAAACATGGAGCGAGATATTCGCGCTGGACTGACGACAATACCTGCCGGCCTGGAAACAAGCTCTGTCAGGAGCTTGGCCGACCTGGGGATCAAAACCGACCCGGCTACCGGCAAGCTGGAATTCGATGACGCAATCTTCAAAGAGAAGTTGGAAGCCGATCCGGCGGCGGTCACTGCCATTTTCGCAGGCCAGAGTGGTGGCGAAGGCATTTCCGACAAGATAAGCCAGTCCATTGAAAGCTATGTCGGCAGCGACGGGCTTTTCTCCACCCGAACCGAAGGCCTCAATAAGACCCTGGACCAGATCCGGGATCAGCGGGATCGTCTGGATATCCGGATGCAGTCTTACCGGGAACGACTGGTGTCTCAGTTTACTGCTGCAGACTCGCTGATATCCCAGCTGAACAGTACCGGCAATTACGTCAGCCAGCAGCTGGCGGCCATTGCACCCCAACCATCGAGCAGAAACTCATAACCGACGCTGCAACAGAGAGGTTAGCTATGAACGGCTTGCAGGCATACCAGCGAGTTAATACCCAGACCAGCATCGTCGATGCTGATCCGCACAAGCTGATCCAGCTGCTTTATCAGGGTGCCATTGAGCGCATCAACATGGCCAAGGCCCGCATGCAGGCGAAAGACTTTGAGGCCAAGGGCAAGCTGATTCTCAAGGCAATCGATATCGTGGCTGCTCTTCGGGGATTCCTCGACAAGGAGAAGGGGGGCGAGCTTTCGCAGCGGCTTGATGCTCTGTACGAGTACATGGAGACCGCGCTCTGGGACGCGAACGTCAAAAACGATAAGGCCAAGCTGGACGAGGTGTCCAACTTGCTTCGCTCAGTCAAAGAAGGTTGGGATGGCATCCGCGAGGAAGTTCTTGCCCAGCAACTGGCAGGCTAAGCGTTTTCTTCAGGGTTTCACGATCCGCAGTCCGGCCGGTGCCCTTAGCATCCGGCCCGGCTTCCTACCGTGGTTGTTCTCTCAATAGCCAAGCACCCCGCGCTTCCGTACAATGGTCGCCCTATTTTTCTATTCATAATGTGCAGTCAGGAGCAAGGACATGTCTGACATCAAAAAGGTGGTGCTGGCCTATTCCGGTGGCCTGGATACTTCCGTCATCGTGCGGTGGTTGCAGGATACCTATAACTGTGAGGTGGTGACGTTCACCGCTGATATCGGACAGGGTGAGGAAGTGGCGCCCGCGCGTGCGAAAGCCGAGGCGCTGGGCGTTAATGAGATCTACATCGAGGACCTGCGCGAGGAGTACGTGCGCGATTATGTGTACCCGATGTTCCGAGCCAACACCATCTACGAGGGCGAGTACCTGCTGGGTACGTCCATTGCGCGCCCGCTGATCGCCAAGCGTCTGGTGGAAATTGCCAACGAGACCGGCGCGGATGCGATTTCTCACGGTGCCACTGGTAAGGGTAATGATCAGGTTCGTTTCGAACTGGGCGCCTACGCACTGAAGCCTGGCGTAAAAGTCATCGCGCCGTGGCGAGAGTGGGATCTGAATTCCCGTGAGAAGCTGCTCGCTTATTGCGAAGAGCGGGATATCCCGGTTGAAAAGAAGAAGGGCAAGAGCCCTTACTCCATGGATGCCAATCTGCTGCACATCTCCTATGAGGGCATGAATCTTGAGGATCCGTGGGCGGAAGCCGAGGAAGATATGTGGCGCTGGAGTGTGTCGCCTGAAGAGGCTCCGGATCAGCCGACCTACATCGAGCTGACTTACCGCAAGGGCGATATTGTTGCCGTTGATGGTCAGGACATGAAGCCACACGAGGTGCTGGAGCACCTGAACAAGGTGGCTGGCGCCAATGGTATTGGCCGTATCGATATCGTTGAGAACCGCTATGTGGGCATGAAGTCCCGTGGCTGCTACGAAACCCCGGGCGGGACCATTATGCTGCGTGCCCATCGCGCTATTGAGTCCATTACCCTGGACCGTGAAGTGGCGCACCTGAAAGACAGCATCATGCCGCGCTATGCTGAGGTGATTTACAACGGCTACTGGTGGTCACCGGAGCGTGAGGCGCTGCAGGCACTGATCGACAAGACCCAGGACTACGTCAACGGGACCGTTCGCCTGAAGCTCTACAAGGGTAACGTGGATGTTGTCGGCCGTAAGTCTGACGACTCCCTGTTCGACGAGAAGATCGCCACCTTTGAGGAGGATCAGGGCGCTTACAATCAGAAAGATGCGGAAGGCTTTATCAAGCTGAATGCTCTGCGTCTGCGCATTGCGGCCGGCAAGGGCCGAAAACTCTGATTACTCCCTGATTGCTGGTCGACTGGACGCCCGGAACTCTCCGGGCGTTTTGCCTTTCGTGGCCTTGAATTTCCGGTGAAACGAGGTGGTTTCGCTGTACCCGAGCCGCAGGGCGATGTCCGGAATCGAGAGTTCACTGTTCTGCAGATAATCTTCGGCAAGGGATTGCCGCACCTCATCCAGCACTTTCTGATACGACGTGCCTTCCTGACTGAGCCGGCGCTGAAGCGTCCGATTTGTCACGCCGAGCGCCTCCGCCACGATGTCCTGCCGGCTAATGCCCTGCGTCAGATGGCTCTGAATCATCTGCTTAACCCGGGCTGTCAGTGCGGTGTTGGTATCCAGCACCGCCAACTGGCTCAGGGCGTGGGCCTCCAGGGTTTTGCGCAGCATGGGGTCGGGCTGGCGCAGCCGGGCTTCGAGCAGCTCCTTTGCAAACACAATGGCATCCTCGCCAGCCTCAAACTCAACTGGGCAGTGCCATCGTGTCAGGTAAGCGTCCTCCAGGTCTTTGCCGGGTGATGAGCGGCAAAGGCGGACAAGGTTTGGGCCGGCGGACTCGTCGTCGGCCAGCCAGCGGGCGTACTTGATCCAGGATGACATGACGTTATCAACGATGTGGTCGCAAACGACGGGGTCGGTGTAGTTGCAGCGCCAGCTGAGAATGGCCTGGTTGCCCTGCAAGGCCAGCCTCGTGGTGCCCATGTCGCCCACGAGCCGTTCAAAAGGTGGGATGCGGGCAACGGCTTCGCCGAGAGTGGCGCAACTCATGGTGATGTAACCCACGACGCTGTAGTGGCCCGGTTGAACAAAATCGCCGGTTTGCAAACCCAGTATCGGGTTATTGGCGTGCTCCACCAGCAAGCGAATGAACTGCTGGAGCTGTTCGCCCAGCACGCGGCCTTCGTCCGACTCCAGGATGGCCGGGTCAAGGCGGCAGCGGTGCAACAGAGCTTTTGTATCGATTCCGGCGGCTTCGGCAGCGCGCACATATTGGCGCAAGGCGGCAACGGACGCGGTTCCAAGCGGTTTCATAGCGGCGACTACATCTGTTTGTTGTGGCTACAGTATACCGGAAGTTTGGCTCAGGGATCTGTGCGCTTGGGAGAGTGCGTTTGACGGCCGGTTTGGTGCTGGCAGCAGGGCGCGGGCAAGGCCGCAATAAAAAGGCCAGCTAAAAAGCTGGCCTGAAAGGTGGAAAAAACGAAAGGCCTGAATCAATCGTTAATCCTGTGGAAGCGCATCCCATTCGGCGGCGGAGGTACTACGCGGCTCCTCCACCATGGGGGATACTGCTTGAATCCACGTAATCAGGTTAGGTGGCCGGCACAGGGATGTCTGTGTGTGAACGGTGTCGCAGTGTTAACAGATGTTTTGGGCCAGAGGATGTGCAATCAGAATGTCGGACGATTATCTGCAGCGAGGCGAAGCCGTTCCGCGTGAATTTACGGCGCTCCAGAAACAACAAAACCAGCATGGCTGCTGGTTAGGGAGGGGGGTTCAGTTGGCCGTTCAAGCGGCGTAAACCTGTCCCCATATGGCGGCGGAGGTACAACACGGCTCCTCCGCCATGGGGGATTGCTAACCCCATACTGCGACGAAGGTACAACGCGGATCCTTCGTCATGGGGATATGCGGCTAACCCATACTGCAGCGGAGTTACTGCTTGGCTCCTCCGCTATTGGGATACTGCTTGAATCCACGATGAATAGATTAAGGCTTGCGGCGGGCGCTGTCTGTGTGTGAAGCGTATCGCTGTGTTACGTTGTGTTGGCTGAAATTTGCGCAGTTGTTACGCCTCGGCGCCAACGTCTGGGGCGGTTTCGGTGAACCGCCGGGTCTCGTAGGCCTCCATCAGGCCTTGCACGGCTGAGCGTTCCATGGCTTGCACCAAGGGCGTGCCGTGTTCAGCGTCGGCACGACACAACACCATGCCAGCTTCCACGGAGATATAGCCTGCCGTGGTTTTCAGGGCCTTATGGTTAATGCCGTCAAACACCCGCCGGAATGCGGTGGTGGTGCAGTGATCGCTGTTGGGGAAGTAAGCAACGATGCAGAATTGGTTATCGCCGATGCGACACAGAGCATCGATTGGCCGAATCAGGGTGTTCAGGCGGCGGGCGATGCCGATGGCCAGTTCACTCATGACCGTGGGCGGATGCTTGCGCTTGAGTTCCTGCCAGTTGCGGATGCCACAGAGAACGTAGGCGCAGGAGCCGCCGCGGGATTCCGCGTGGCGTAGCAGTTTACTCAGGCGTTCACGGCCGTACTTGTTGTTGCACAGGCCGGTTTCCAGATCAATGATGTTGGTGGATTCCAGCTCCCGGTTGTTCTCGATAAGCAAGGCGTTGGCTTTGAGCAAGGTGTTCTGTCGCTCGGCCATGCGATCGGCAGCAAAAATCCGGGGAATCAGCTGCTTGGTCATGTCCGACTTGTAAATGAAATCGTCCACCCCGCGGTCAAAGGCCTCTGCCAATGCGTCGTGGCTCTCTTTAGCGGTCAGCAGGATCACGTAGGTGTAGTGGTTGGTCTGCTCATCCTGTTGCCGCACGCAGTCTGCCAGTTCCAGTCCGTCCATCTCCGGCATCAGCCAGTCGGCGATCAACACACTGACGGGGCGCTGTTCAATCATTTCCAGCGCGGCGGGAGCGTTGTTGACGATGCGCACGTCACGGTAGCCGGCATTTCGAAGGGTGCGGCCAACCACCATGCTGCTGAATTTGGCGTCATCTACTACGAGGATGGGTAAATCCAGGTTTGGCATTGTTATCTACTTTCTACCGGTTTGTGATCGGATCAAGGTGCGGATCGCCAGATGCGGTCCGGCGCGGCAATTGCTATGCTTGGCGACCTTGCACATCCGCCTATTTTCATGGCGATAGTATACCCATAGGGGCGACTGGAGAATAACGACCATGCCTTCTTTTGACATTGTTTCTGAAATTGACCAGCACGAAGTCACCAACGCGGTGGATCAGGCCAAACGTGAGCTGGGCAACCGTTGGGACTTCAAGAATGTGGAAGCCGACATCGAAAAGGATGATAGCGGAATCACCTTGAGTGCCGAGCAGGACTTCCAGCTCGAGCAGCTTGAGGAAATGGTCCGTATGGCCTTCGCAAAGCGCAACATCGATAGCCGCGCTTTGTCCGAAGGGGGCGAGAGCAAGTCCGGAAAACTGGTCAAGAAACAGTTCACCCTGAAGCAGGGCATCGAAACGGACATGGCAAAGAAAATCGTCAAGTTGATCAAGGATGCGAAGCTCAAGGTGCAGGCCAGCATTCAGGGCGACAAGGTTCGGGTGACCGGAAAGAAACGCGACGATCTTCAGACCGCCATTGCCCACCTGCGTGAAGCTGAGCTGGATATCCCGCTGCAGTTCAATAATTTTCGCGACTGATCCGGAGGCCTGACCATTCTCTCCAGCGACCGCCGTGCCCTGCTCAGGGACACGCTTTATACCTACACTCGTTGGCAGGTCCTTGCCCTCCTTTTCCTGGGGTTTTCGGCTGGCCTGCCGTTCCTGCTGGTCTTCTCTACGCTGAATGCGCGGCTGGCGGATGTCGGTGTGGAAACCGCGACGATTGGTTTTTTCAGCTGGCTCGGCATTACCTATTCCATCAAGGTGTTCTGGGCGCCGGTCATTGACCGCGTCCGCCTGCCAATTCTGGATCGGTTGCTGGGCAAGCGTCGCAGCTGGATGCTGCTGGCTCAGGTGGGGATCGCCACCGGGCTATACCTGATGGCCCACGTTGATGCGACCGTTGCACCGGAAACCATGGCGCTGTTTGGCTTGCTTGTGGCGTTCTCCTCGGCCACACAGGATGTGGCGATTGACGCTTACCGCATTGAAATTGCAGAAGAACGCTTGCAGGCGGCGCTGGCGGCAACCTACATCTTTGGTTACCGGCTCGCGCTTCTGGTGGCAGGCGCCGGGGCGTTTTATATCGCAGAATTCTGGTCATGGCAGGTGTCATATGAGGTGATGGCGCTGCTCGTTGGTGTTGGCATGCTCACGGTCCTGGTGGTGAGGGAGCCGCGACTCAATCATTTTGCCGCCGCGCAGGACATCGCGCACAAGATTGAGCAGGAGGCCTCCAAACGAACTCATCTCAGCCCCCGGCTGGCTCGCGCCATGGGCTGGTTTTACGCCGCAGTTGCGGGGCCGTTCCAGGACTTTTTCGGCAGGTATCGTGATTTGGCTGTTTTGATACTGGTAACGGTGGCGGTGTATCGCATCTCCGATATCGCCATGGGGGTTATGGCCAATCCGTTCTACCTGAATTTCATGGGCTTCAGCAAAACCGAGGTGGCAGATGTCACCAAGATCTTCGGTTTCTTCATGACCATTGTCGGGTCGTTTATCGGTGGGGTACTGGTGATTCGTTATGGCGTCCGTAAGATCCTGTTGCTGGGCGCGGTGATGACGGCCGCAACCAACCTGCTGTTCGTGGTGCTTGCCCAATACCCGCCCAATGTCACGACCCTTGCGTTGGTGGTGAGCGCCGACAACCTCAGTGGCGGCATCGCCAATGTGGCATTGATTGCGTGGCTATCGAGCATGACCAGCGCATCTTTCACCGCTACGCAATACGCCTTGTTCAGTTCGTTAATGACCTTGCCCGGGAAATTTCTGGGAGGATTCTCCGGTATTGTGGTGGCCGATTACGGTTACGCGGAGTTCTTCCTCCTGGCTGGCGTCATGGGCGTTCCAGCGATTCTGCTGTCGATGTACATGATTCGAAAAGGTGATCGTCTCGACGCCCTGGCGCCGCGAAAATCTGAAGTTGAACCTGCGCCGGCCCAGGCGGATTGAATGGTTGAATCCGCCAAAGACCGGGCTATCTGGCAGGTCGTGATGGCCATTCCGCAGGGACGGGTAGCCAGCTATGGTCAGGTTGCCAGCATGGCTGGCCTGGGCCGGCAGGCACGTTACATTGGCCGTGCGCTGGGGAAGTTGCCGGCAGGCCACGCAGTGCCCTGGCACCGTGTCATACGCGGCAACGGCCTGATCGCGTTTCCGGAGGGCTCGGCAAAATACCGGGAGCAGGTGGGCTTGTTGGAGAAGGAGGGGGTTGAAGTTGTGCGCGGTCGGGTGGCGATGCGCCGATTTCAATGGCAATAACGGGGCAAGCGCTTACCCGCCCCGTTATCCCTGGCCTCAGAGCCGCAAGCCGCCATCAACTTCGATGATGCGACCGGTCAAGTAGTCATTTTCAAAAATGAAATCCACGGTGGTGGCAATCTCGTCCGGTTGCCCCATTCTCTTCAGCGGGATGCCCGCGCGCATTCGTTCCAGTGCCTCGGGCTTCATTGAGGCGGTCATCTCGGTTTCAATAAAGCCTGGCGCAATGCCCATCACACGAATGCCGTGGCGAGCCAGTTCTTTCGCCCAGACCGGCACCAGGGCGGCAACACCAGCCTTGGCGGCGGAATAATTGCTTTGTCCCATGTTGCCGGCGCGGGAGATGGACGAAATGTTGATGATTACGCCACCGTTGCCGCCCTGAATCATGTGCGTCGAGGCCTCGCGTCCGCACAGGAACACGCCCGTCAGGTTGACATCAATCACCGCCTGCCATTCGGCCAGGCTCATGCGCTTTGCGATATTGCCGTCTTTTGCCTTGACCAGGAGGCCATCACGAAGGATGCCGGCGTTGTTGACAAGGCCATCCAGGCGGCCGAAGTCTCTGGCGACGGCGGCGAAGGTTTCCTCGACGTCCTTTTCCCGAGCGACGTTGCACACATAGGCCCGGGCATCGCCACCGGCGTGCTTGCAGGCGGTGACGGTCTCCTCCAGTTTTTCCGGCACCAGATCGATCAGTGCCAGCCTGGCCCCCTGTTCGGCCAGATAGATTGCCATGGATCGTCCCAGTCCCTGTCCGCCGCCGGTTATTGCGATGACCGAATCTTGAAGTTTCATGTTTCGCCCTAACGTAGAGTAGTAAGTTGATCGCGTGGCGAGCCGAAGGGTGGCTGCCTATAAAGTCAAAAGCCCGCAAGTATATCAGACGCCGCAAAGCCCATAGCCTGAATACAGGTGCCTCATGTCTATTTTTCTCCTTCTGTTCATCGTCATGCCCATCGCCGAGATGGCGGTCCTGATTAAGGTAGGCGGTGTCATTGGCGTTCTCAATACGGTTGGCCTGGTGCTACTGACTGCCGTCATCGGTGCCTGGCTGCTTCGCCAGCAGGGGCTGGCGACGCTGTTGCGCGCCAATCAGCGCCTCAATAGCGGTGAATTGCCGGCCCGGGAAGTGGCGGAAGGGCTGATCCTGGCGGTTGGTGGCGCGCTTTTGCTGACGCCCGGCTTTATTACCGACACCATCGGGTTTCTGTGCCTGATTCCCGTTACCCGACACTGGTTCGCGGCCTATGCGCTCAAGCGGATGGTGATTTCCGGTCAGTCGCGGAATTTCCAGTTCCGTGCCGGGCAGGGGCCCTTCGACCGGGGGCCGTTTGGCGAGCAGGGTAGGCCATTTGGCCACCAGAGCCCATTTGACCGCGAAAGTCGTTTCGACCAGGACGGGGATATCATCGAAGGCGAATACCGCGACAGCACAGAGAGCGATCGCGACCGCATCGAAAAAAAATGAGAAAAATTTTCCTCTCGGGTGTTGAAAACCTTTGGGCTAACCCCACATAGAAGTCACAAGTTAGCCGCGGGCCGATAACGACTGGAAAACAGTAGCTTAGCCGGCCGGGCAATTTGGCCGGAGCATGCATCGCATGCCCGACCTTTTTAAACAGCAAATGTCATTGCCACATTAATCTGACTATTGGAGACAACGAGCAATGAAAATTCGTCCGCTACACGATCGTGTTGTCGTACGCCGTAAGGAAGAAGAAGAGAAAACAGCTGGCGGTATCGTTCTTCCGGGAAATGCCAAGGAAAAGCCGTCTCAGGGTGAAGTGATTGCCGTGGGCAACGGCCGCATCCTGGATAACGGTGAAACCCGTGCGCTGGCGGTCAAGGTGGGTGACACCGTTGTTTTCGGCCAGTACGCCGGTAACACCGTCAAGGTTGACGGGGAAGAGCTGCTCATCATGAGCGAGAACGACATCTACGGCGTGCTTGAGTAATCGCCCCGCGACTCGCACGACACTTCATTGATCCGTTTGATTCAATCTCGGTTTAACGAACAGGAATAGATAACATGGCAGCAAAAGACGTTAAATTTGGTGATAGCGCCCGCAAGCGCATGGTCGCTGGTGTCAACGTACTGGCGGACGCGGTTAAGGTCACTCTGGGCCCGAAAGGCCGTAATGTCGTTCTGGAAAAATCTTTCGGTGCGCCGAACGTCACCAAAGATGGTGTATCCGTCGCCAAGGAAATCGAGCTCAAAGACAAGTTCGAAAACATGGGCGCCCAGATGGTGAAGGAAGTGGCTTCACAGGCCAACGACACCGCGGGTGATGGTACCACCACTGCAACCGTTCTGGCCCAGTCCATCGTTAACGAGGGCATCAAGGCCGTGACTGCCGGCATGAACCCGATGGACCTGAAGCGTGGCATCGACAAGGCAACGACCGAAGCGGTGAAAGCGATCCGCGAGATGGCCAAGCCGTGCGACGACAACCGCAACATCGCCCAGGTCGGTACCATTTCAGCCAACGGTGACGAAACCATCGGTAAGATCATTGCCGACGCCATGGAGCGTGTTGGTAAAGAAGGTGTGATCACCGTTGAGGAAGGCCGTGGCCTGGAAGACGAGCTGGATGTGGTCGAAGGTATGCAGTTCGATCGCGGCTACCTGAGCCCGTACTTCATCAACAACCAGGACAACATGTCCGCCGAGCTGGACGAGCCCTACATCCTGCTGGTCGACAAAAAGATCTCCAACATCCGCGAACTGCTGCCGGTTCTGGAATCCGTAGCCAAAGCTGGCAAGCCGCTGATGATCATCGCTGAGGACATCGAAGGCGAAGCGCTGGCGACTCTGGTCGTGAACAACATGCGCGGCATCGTGAAGGTGGCTGCGGTTAAGGCGCCTGGCTTTGGTGATCGTCGTAAGGAAATGCTGCAGGACATCGCGATCCTGACCGGCGGTACCGTGATCTCCGAAGAGGTTGGTCTGTCTCTGGAAAGCGCCACTCTGGACGATCTGGGTAACGCCAAGCGCATCAACATCACCAAGGAAAACACCACCATCATCGATGGCGTGGGTGCCCAGGCTGATATCGAAGCGCGTGTTGAGCAGATCCGTAAGCAGATCGAAGAAAGCTCCTCCGATTACGACAAGGAGAAGCTGCAGGAACGCGTTGCCAAGCTGGCCGGCGGTGTTGCCGTGATCAAGGTGGGCGCAGGCTCCGAAGTGGAAATGAAAGAGAAGAAGGCCCGCGTAGAAGACGCGCTGCACTCTACTCGCGCAGCGGTTGAAGAAGGCATCGTCGCTGGTGGTGGTGTAACCCTGATCCGTGCAATCGCTGCACTGGATAAGGTTGACGCCATCAACGAAGAGCAGAAAGCCGGCGTGAACATCCTGCGTCGGGCGATGGAAGCTCCGCTGCGTCAGATCGTTTACAACGCAGGTGGTGAGTCTTCCGTGGTTGTGGCCAAGGTTCGCGAAGGCGAGGGTGCCTTCGGCTTCAACGCCGCTACCGAAACCTACGGCGACATGCTGGAAATGGGCATCCTGGATCCGGCCAAGGTTACCCGTTCGGCCCTGCAGGCGGCCGCTTCCGTGGCGTCCCTGATCATCACCACCGAGGCGATGGTTGCTGACGAGCCTGAGGACGACAAGGGCGGTGCCGCAATGCCAGATATGGGTGGCATGGGCGGTATGGGAGGCATGGGCGGCATGATGTAAGCCGGCCCGGATCCCAGCCACGCCTCGATAGCGGAGTGCGTGGTTCGAACGACCCGATCAAAACCCTGCGCTGGTAATACTGGCGCAGGGTTTTTGTTTTTTCTCATGAAGTTGGGCCAGCCGTTTGCTAGACTCGGCTACCAGTCAACTGTGCGCGTGTCGTTGAATGAACGAATCCCAACCAAAGCCTTTTTTCCGTTTCGGAAAGATCTTTTTGCTGGTGCTTCTGGCGCTTGTTGTCTACCTGTCTGCCTTAGTGGTATGGGTGCCGGCGGGCTGGCTCTGGAGCCAGTTTTCCTCGAACGTTCAGTTGCCCGACCAGGTGCAGGTCCGGCAGGTGTCCGGCCGAATCTGGGAGGGGGCCGCGGGGCTCGATGTCGCGGGCTATCCACTTCGCGTGTCCTGGATACTGGGCGTGCCGTCGCTGACCAATCTGACTTTGCCCGTGGATATTTCCATTGCTTCGTCACAATCTTTACTGGAAGGTGATGTTACGATTGGCTGGCCTGCCAGCGCGGAACTGGATGCGAGAGGCAGGGTTGCGGTCGGTGAATTTGAGGATCTGATTCGACAGAGTGGCGGGGCAATGATTGAGGGTGACGTGACCATCGATTCCCTGAATGTCCTGTGGTCCGATAACCGCCTGCAAAGGGCGGACGGTATCGGGCGCTGGCCCGGTGGCCGGGTAACCTGGCCCATGGGTAATCAAACCGGCCAGGCTCAGTTTCCGCCGATGCAGGCCGACCTCGATACTACCCAGGGCGGTATTGGGTTGACGGTTAAAGAGCAGGACGGCAACGGTCCGGCAGCAGAGGCAAATGTGCTTTGGAACGGAATGATGGAAGTTCGGGTTTATAAGCGCATGGTAGACCTGGCGGGTCAGCCATGGTCGGACTCGGCAAGTCCGGACGATGTGATCTTTCGGGTCCGGCAACCCTTGATACCGGGGGCTCGCTAGAGCCATGGCCATAAGCCCGAATTCGCAGGCCCGGATATCCCGGTTGCTGGCTAATCTCCTGTTGATCGGCCTGGCGGTTTATCTGGGGTTGACGCTGGCACGAGTGACCTGGCTTTTCCTGTGGGATGAGCGACCCGTGCCCGCTGCGCCAGCAACATTGGAAGGCGGCCCTGGCGGAGGTTCCGGGTTGTCCGCACCGATGGCCAGTTTTGATTTTTTTGGACGGCCTGCGGCTCAGGCGGGGGTGTCCGAGGTGGTTAAGCGCTCGGCGCCTGAAACCCAGCTCAGGCTGCGTCTGGAGGGGGTTTTATTGGGTCAGCGGCCGGAAGACTCCGGTGCTATAGTTGCAGGAAGCAATGGCGAAACAGGGTATTACCGCGTCGGGGAGATGCTGCCAGGAAATGCCGAATTGGCCGAGGTCGAGGCCGCCAGAATTCTGATACGGCGAGGCGGTCGATACGAGTCGCTCACCTTTGAAGAAGATTCGGAGGCTCTGGTTGCACAGACCCCGGAGCAGCCGGCACAATCTTCGCCCGAAGCCTTTTTGGAAGATGCGCGCGCTCAGCTCGACAATGAGGGTGTTGCAGCACTCAACGCCTATGGATTGCGTCCTGTGGATGATAGCGGTGCATCCGGTTATGTGTATGACGGCTCCAACGCCATGTTGAATGCCGTCAACTTGCAGGCCGGAGATGTCATTACAGCGATCAACGGACAAATGCTGGGTGATCTGGAACAGGATAAAGCACTGCTGGATAGCTGGAGAGACCAGGCTCAGCTCGACATTGAAATCGAACGTGACGGTTCTTTTCTAACCATTAGTTTTGCAATACCCGAGCAATGGCGCTGATCGGGTCAAATAGATACAGGACGAATTCGCCACATGCATAACCATAAGACCAACTTGTTGCGGGCTGTAGCCTTACTCATCCTCTTGCCGCTGATGTCGTTGGCCCAGGCGCAGGAAGAAACCTGGCGGCTGAATCTCAAGGAAGCAGACATCCGGGCTTTTGTCACCCAGGTCGCGGATATTACCGGCTACAGCTTCGTGGTTGACCCGCGGGTCAAGGGCAAGGTCACGGTCCTGTCCAGTGCGCCAATGAACAAGAGCGAAATCTACGACCTGTTCCTCGCCGTGCTGAACGTGCACGGGTTTACCGCCATCCCCGGCGAAGAGGTCATTAAAGTGGTTCAGCAGGTTGATGCCAAACAGTCGGCCGAAACCCTGTCCCGTTTCGATGCAACACCCTCCGAACAGCTGATCACCCGGGTTATTCAGGTAGACAATGCCAACGCGCTGGAACTGGTGCCTATTCTGCGGCCGCTGGTTGCCAAATATGGCCATCTGGCCGGTGTGGCAGCTGCCAACGCGCTGATCGTCAGCGATCACTCCTCCAATATCCAGCGGATTGAACAGATCGTTCGTGAACTGGACAGCCCCTCGAAGTACGAGGTGGAAGTTATCCAGCTGGATGAGGCCTGGGTAGGCGACATGGTGGTCCTGCTGCAAGAGCTGGCACCGGATGAGCTGGGCAAAGGGAACGGTGAGAATGCCTCTCGTAAATACAGCGTCACTGCGGACGAACGGAGCAATCGCCTGATTCTGCGGGGGGACAAGAACTTCCGGGACAAGATGAGAGGGCTGATCCGTCAGCTGGACCAGCCATCGGCCACCGGGGGAACCACCAAAGTCATTCGCCTGAAACACGCCGACGCCAAGACCATGACGGAAATCCTGAAAGGCGTGATGGGCCAGGTGGTTGAGGAAGAATCCGGTGGCAAAAACGGAGCGGCGTCCAAACCCGGCGCCAATTTTGCCGTGTTTGCCGATGAAGGGCTTAATGCACTGGTTGTGCGCGGCGAACCTTCGCTAATGCAGGAGGCGGAACAGATTGTCGCGAGTCTCGATGTTCGGCGCGCCCAGGTCATGATTGAGGCCGCCATTGTCGAAATCAGTGACGAGCTCGGGCAAGATCTTGGCGTTCAGGCTGCCATTGGTGATCAGTCCGGTGGCTCGACACCGATTGCTGCCAGCAACTTCGATAATGTTGGTCGAAGCCTGAGCGAAGTAATCGGTGCCATTGTCGCTGAAACGCCGATTGGCCCCGCCGCAGGCGGTATCACTATTGGTATCGGGGAAGAAGATAAGGGTGGGCTTACCTGGGGGATTCTTCTTCAGGCTCTGTCCACCTCCGCTGCGGCGAACCTGCTTTCCACGCCCAGTATTATCACCCTCGATAACCAGGAATCCGAAATCATCGTTGGTCAGAATGTGCCGTTCCGGACCGGCGAGTCGACCGTGTCGGGTGATGGAACCACCAATCCGTTTACCACCATCGAACGCAGGGATATTGGTCTGACTTTGAAAGTCACGCCCACCATCAGTGCAGACGGTCTGGTCAAACTGGTGGTTGAGCAAACCACCGAGAACGTGGCGGATAGCGTCGAGAATGCTTCCGACATCGTGACCAACAAGCGGGAAATCAAAACCACGGTCCTGGCCGATGACGGTGAAACCATCGTGCTCGGCGGCCTGATCCGCGACGATTTCCAGGTCGTGAAAAGCAAGGTGCCCCTGCTCGGCGACATTCCCTTCCTCGGGCGCCTGTTCTCCTCAGAGTCCGAGCGTCGTACCAAGCGTAATCTTCTGGTGTTCCTGAGGCCCACCATCATGCTGGGTAAACTGGAGGCTGTGGCGGTGACCGAGGACAAATTCAATGAGCTGTGGGACGTGAACCTGGATATGCGCGACAAGCTCAAGCTGCCGAAGGCCGAAATCAACCCGGAAGTCGACGTCCTGTTTGACGGACGCCGCCGGGAGAGGTTGCGGGATATCAGCGAGTAAGCGGCGGCATCGGGCAGTCGAGCTGGTCGGCAACCAATCGCATCAGCTCGTACTCCCTGGCTTCAATCTTGCCGTCATGAATAATGCAATCTCCGCAGGCATCTATGATGGCGGGTTTCAGGAGGGGTGATAATCCATTGAGCATCGTCAGCGCCTCGCGTAACTGGCGCAGACTCACCTTCTCAAGAATCATTGTTTCATCTGCACGGTTTGTGAAGCTCGCCATGACTCGCTGGAAGAGGGTTTCTGCATCCGCCGCCTTGCTCGTTCCCGCTCGTGCCATCAGGCTCAGGACCCGTTGTAGGGCTGGCACCACCTGGCGGTAATTGCGATACCGCACCGGCACGTTCCGGCCGGCACCTTCCCCCAGATGGCGTGACAGGAAGCTGGTCAGGGCCAGCTCAAACAGTGATATTTTCCTGTCGGCCGCCACCAGTTTCTGTACATTGGTTTTCAGCAGCCTGCGCTCGTCTGGATCGAGCTTTCTCAAGGCCGGCATGGCCAGTTCCAGGGCTGGGAAACCTATGCCGTCACCTGCGGCCCGAAGGGTGGGTATCAGCAGCATCTGAGCGTCGTGCTGGGCTCCCAGAACGGGATGGTCTGGGATCAGCGCCAGCCTGCCCTGGCGTTCCTCTTCTGACAGCCCGCAGATCAGCAGGGCATAACATAGCTGAACTGCACCGGTGCGAGTGTTGAGTTGCGCCCGAAAGCTGTCTGGCAGCTGGTTGAGGAAGCCAATGGCAAAGGCTTCACTTTGCGGTGTCACCGTGCCGACCCGATCCGACAAGCGGGTGCTGGCTTGTGTTGTCTCGTCCCGATAAGTGCGGGCAGGGCTGTGGATGATCGGGCCGGAATCCGAAAAGCCGGCGGCATGGGGTGGCGCTGCTTTGGCAGCCGCAGAGCGCAGGTCTTCTGTGGCCCGGGCATCCCGGAACCGGCTGCGCAACCTGGCCAGCATGCCCGGCTGAATCGCGTTGATGCGGTCTTCCACCGGCGGATGGGACGCCAGCAAAGACGCAAACTTCATCCGCGTGCTTTCGCCGAAACACATGTGGTTCATGTCGCTGGCGTGGCTGGTAGTGTCGAGGTAGCCGCCCTTGAGACCAATTTTGTATAAGGCGCTCGCGATACCTTCGGGATTGCGGGTGAACTGAACCGAGGAAGCATCGGCGAGCATTTCCCGCTGGCGGGATACCGCCGATTGAATCAAGCGCCCGAAGAACACCCCCACGTAGCCAATCAGCACCAGGGCCAAGCCAACAATGCCCATGGCGGCCTGAGCGCGGCCATCCCTGGAAGAGCGCGATGAGCGCGGGCTGCCATAGAACGAGACCCGGAGCAGGAACCCGCCGATCTGACCAATCATCAGAATGCCGGCCAGCAGGGCGATCAGCCGAATGTTGATTCGCATGTCGCCATTAAGGATATGGCTGAATTCATGTCCGATGACGCCCTGGAGTTCGTCTCTGGACAGTTGCGTCAGAGCACCATGGGTGACCACCATGACCGCTTCGCCGGTCGTGTAGCCCGCCACAAAGGCATTGATGCCGGTCTCCTGGTCCATTACGTAGAGCTCGGGTACAGGGACACCGCTGGCGATGGCCATCTCTTCAACGATGTTGCGTAGTCGGCGTTCGTCGTGGTCTCGGGTGTCAGGGTCGATTGGTCGGGCGCCGACCATCTTGGCGACCCGCGTCCCGCCGCCCGCCAGATCCACCCAGCGAACCAGTGAGCCAATCCCAATCAGCGCGATGACAACCGCGCTGGTGGTAAGCCCGTGCTGTGACAGTAACCATTCATGGAAGGCAAGGTGGCTGGTTTCGCTGCGAGTGACAAAGTAGCCAACGAGGCAGACGGCCAGGGTGATCAGCGTCACGGCCGTCAGAAACAGGAGAACCAGAAAACTGGTGTTGCGCCGGGCCTTCGCCTGGCGCTGGAAAAAGCCCTGATGCGACATTGTGGGACGTCTTAGAATGAAACTTTCGGTGCCTGCCGGGCCTCCGGAGACTCCAGCTCCAGCTGCGCGGTTTCTTTGAAAGCAAACATGCCGGCCAGTATGTTGTTGGGGAACTGCT
Organism: Marinobacter salinisoli; assembly: GCF_017301335.1. Taxonomy (NCBI): domain Bacteria; kingdom Pseudomonadati; phylum Pseudomonadota; class Gammaproteobacteria; order Pseudomonadales; family Marinobacteraceae; genus Marinobacter; species Marinobacter salinisoli. The sequence continues at coordinate 3,252,936 of NZ_CP071247.1, read as the reverse complement.
CGCGGAACGTGTTGTAGGTCATCACGCCATCGTTGTATGCCTGGCGCGCAAACGCGACGCGGTTTTCGGTACTGGAAAGCTCTTCCATCAACTGCTGGATGGTTTCGTTGGCTTTCAGGTCGGGGTAGTTCTCGGCAACCGCATAGAAGTTGGCCAAGGCTTTGGTCAGAAGGTTTTCGGCGCTGCCCAGGCGTTGGATCTTGGTGCTGTCGCTGGGGTCTCTGGCGGCATCCTGCTGGGCGCTGACGGCGTTGTGGCGCGCCTCCATTACCTGGGTCAGTGTGGACTTTTCATGGCTGAGGTAGGCCTTGGCCGATTCCACCAGGTTGGGGATCAAGTCGTGTCGACGTTGCAGCTGCACATCGATCTGGGCGAAACCGTTCTTGAACTGGTTTCTCAAGGTAACCAGGCGGTTGTAGATGAAAACCAGGTAAAACACGACGGCGGCAATAACAATAAGGCCGATCAAGGTGGTACCCATTGCAGCTCCTGTACAGTGGTGGTTTCAGACGTTATTTTCGGCGAATTGCTCGTGAAAGCTGTGGACGAAGGTCTCAAATTCACGAGCGGGTATTGGTTTACTGAAGTAATAACCCTGCGCCAGACGACAGCCGCGCTGGGTCAGATAGTACTCCTGCTCGGCAGTTTCTACACCTTCGGCCACCACGGACAGGTTCAGGCTGCGGCCCAGGTCAATGATTGTGTTGGCGATACGGGTGTCTTCTTCGTTCAGCAGCAGATCGCGAATGAATTGCTTGTCGATTTTCAGGTGCTGTACCGGCATTTTCTTCAGGTAGGTCAGTGATGAATACCCGGTACCAAAATCATCCACGGCAATGCTGATGCCGGCTTGATTCAATTGGTGCAGCTTGTCGACGGCATCCGCCAGGTTGGTCATGAAGCTGGTTTCGGTCACTTCCAGCTCCAGTCGCCCGGCAGCAACGTTGTGGCGATGCAGGGTGTCCAGAATGTCCTCAACCACGTCGGCCTGCTGCAGTTGAACGGCTGAGAGGTTGACGGCGATGCGAACGCCGATGCCCTTGGCCGCCCATTGTGAGGCTTGCCAGCAAGCTTGCTCCAGAACCCACTGACCTATCTCGACGATGGCGCCGTTGGCTTCGGCAACCGGGATGAAATGGTCGGGGGGCACGAAACCGCGGGTGGGGTGGTTCCAGCGAATCAGTGCTTCGGCGCCGATGATGCGACGGGTTTCCAGATCTACCTGTGGCTGATACACCAGGTGGAACTCCCCCTTGGCCAAAGCCTCGGACAAGTCCCTTTCGAGCAGTTTCCGGTCCCGGATTTCCTGGTCGATGCTGGCGACGTAGAACTGCAGGTGGTTATGACCACTTTGTTTGGCGAGCGTCATGGTCTGCTCGGCGCTCTGGAGCAGACGGTCGGCCTCGTCCGCGTCCGAGGGAAACATGGAAACACCGACCGTAGCAGACATGCTGACGGTCTGGTTTTCTGCGCTGACCGGTGTACTGAAGCAGGTCAGAACCTGGTCCGCGGACTCGGCTGCCTGAAAGCTGTTCTGGATGCCCTTTTCGAGAATGGCAAACTGATCACTGCCCAGTCGGGATAGTGAGAATCGGCTTCCGGCGAGTGTCGACGAAAGTCGGTCTGACAATTTCTGCAGGATCAGGTCGCCGACTCGAAAGCCGCACTGCTCGTTGACGGATTTGAAATCGTCGATACCGCAGACCATCAATGAAAGGACCTGACCGTCTTTCCGCGCCAGAGCGATCTCCTGCTCAAGCATTTCCATAAAGGTCTCCCGTCGGGGGAGCCCGGTAAGCTGGTCGTACTGAGACAGCCGGTTGGCTCGTATCTCGGCTTCGCGGTGACGTTCCTGGCTGTCTGCAATAGACACCAGCAGGTTGTTGGTGGCGTTCACCCAGAGACCCATCTCGTCGCGCTGATGGCCTTTGGGAATGGCGATCAGTCGGCCATCGGGGTGTTCGGGATCAACCGATTTGATCGACCGGATGATGTTAATCATCGGGCGGGCCAGCAGCAGGTGGAAAACAAAAAAGACGGCCAGGCCCAGAATAGCGGCGGTCGCCAGGCCGGAAGCGAAGGTAACTGCAGACCGGCTGAGCCAGGTGTCCGCTGACAGTGCCGTATCGTAGTGAACTTCCAGGTAACCGTACACGATGTCCGAGCTTTCGCGCGTCAGGGCGGTCTGGTATTTCCGGTCCGCCTCGAAGATGGCGTCTGTCAGGGGCCGGTAGGCGGTCTGGCGCAACGGGCGGTCTTGGCCGCCCAGCGGTTCTCCATCCGGATGGGTGATCCTTGCCAGGTGTATGGCATCCACGGCAAGCAGGCCTTTCGTGACTTGATGGGCCAGGTCGGCATCGATATTGAACACAGCCTGGGTGGCTGCATCTCTGACCATTGCGATGGTTTCAGAAGCCTGATTTTCCAGGTTGGTGGATACGCGTCGAGCATCGATAAACACCTGGACAGCACTGATGACGAACCCGCAAAGCAGCGCTATGGTCAGAATCCACCACAGAATACGGTCGCCGAGGCGCTGTTCGATGTTGAGGTAATTATCCATTCAGGCTTGTCAGTCACCCATGTTGGGGGATGGAGAATGTCGTTTTTGGTCTTAAGGCAGATCGTGATCCCGCGTATGCTTGCCCACGTTTGCGTTTGCACGTAACTGCTTTAAGTATCAATGATTTTTCCAGAGTATGTCGGGGTTGCGTGTATCAAATTGTTTGGTTTTCGTTCGGCCAGATACAAAAAAGCGCCCACGTAATTGTGGGCGCTTTCGTTGGCAGCCTGAAGGCTGCCGGAACGTTCCGCGAACGAATGATCAGGCCAGGTTTTCGTTTACGAAATCCCAGTTGACCAGCTTCCAGAACGCTTCAAGGTAGTTCGGGCGGGAGTTGCGGTAATCGATGTAGTACGCATGCTCCCAAACGTCTACCGTCAGCACCGGCTTGTCGTCGCCGGTCAGAGGCGTTTCAGCGTTACTGGTGTTCACGATGGCGACGCTGCCGTCTGCCTTCTTGACCAGCCAGGTCCAGCCGGAACCAAAGTTGTTGGCAGCCTTGTCATTGAACTCTTTCTGAAAAGCTTCGAAAGAGCCAAACGCTTTTTCAATCGCGTCTTTGGCCGCGCCGGTGGGCTCTCCGCCGCCGTTCGGGCTCAGGCAGTGCCAGTAGAAAGTGTGGTTCCAAACCTGTGCGGCGTTATTGAACAGAGGGCCGCTGGCGCTCTTGATGATGTCTTCAAGAGACTTGTTGGCGTTGTCAGTACCTTCGACCAGGCCGTTCAGCTTGGTGACGTATGTGTTGTGGTGCTTGCCGTAATGGTACTCCAGGGTTTCCTGGGAAATATGCGGTTCCAGCGCGTTCTTTTCGTACGGCAGTGCGGGAAGTTCAAATGCCATGAGGTCGTTCTCCCTGTCTCTCTTTGAATGAATGTTCACTGCGCCACTATATGGGCGAATTGATGCATATCAACCCTTGGTGGTGAGGGAACTTCTAAATTCCGGGCTGCCCGGCAGGAATTGGGCGCAGTTGCGCACCCGCCAGACCAGCTCTTCGTAACTGTCCGCCAGGATGTTGACGTGACCGAGCTTCCGGCCGGGTCGTTCTCCCTTATTGTAGAGGTGAACGTGCGCATAGGGCAGTTCCAGAATTCGATCGATCTCTCCGTGCTCGCCGATGATGTTGACCATGCAGCTCAGGCCTCTGGCCTCTACGTTACCCAGAGGGTGGCCGCTCACGGCGCGAATATGATTCTCGAACTGGCTGGTCATTGCGCCTTCGATGGTCCAGTGGCCGGAATTGTGCACCCGGGGCGCCATCTCGTTGGCCACCAGGCCGTCCTCGGTCTCGAACAGCTCCAGAGTCAGTACGCCGACATAGTCCATTTCGTTCAGCAGGGCGCGTATATAGCGCTCGGCTTCTTCCTGGATGTCTTTTCGAAGGCCCGGAGCCGGGGCGATGGAGTACCGCAGGATACCCTCGTGGTGGGTGTTTTCCGCCATCGGGTAGAAGGCCACGTCGCCGTCTTCGGCGCGGACGGCGATGATGGAAACTTCGCGCTTGAACTGAACGAACTTCTCCACGATCAGCCGGGGGTGGCCGATGGCCGCCCAGGCCTCCTGTGCTTCCTCGGGGCTTTTGAGTACCGCTTGGCCCTTGCCGTCGTAGCCTTCGGTGTTGGACTTGGCTACCACAGGGCAACCCAGAGCTTCGGCTGCGGACTTCAGTGATTCGGCGCTATCCGCGATCTTCCACTGGGGGGTGGGAATGCCCAGTTCGCCGAACAAGGTTTTCTCCCGTTCCCGGTTTTGACACACCTGCAGGGCGCGGGGGCAGGGATGCACCGGCTTTTCTTTAGCCAGCCTTTCGGCGACCTCTACGGGCAGGTGTTCGAATTCGTAAGTGACCCGGTCGACACGTGAGAGGAAATCGTCGAGGTAGTTTCCGTCCCGGTCAATGATCACCTCACCCAGCCCTGCGCTCGGGTTGCCGGACATGTCATAGAACACGAAGGTTTTGGCCAGCGGGTAGCCGGCAAGTGCCAACATTCTTCCGAGCTGTCCAGCGCCAAGAACACCAATTCTCATTTCATACTCCTGCCATCGTTCGGGGTCGGAAGCGGGCGTCAGTCTTCCCGGGGATCGGGATTGTCCAGGACAGCCTGGGTCTGCTCGGTGCGGAACGCCTCAACGGCTTGCTGCACATCCTGATCAAAGGTGCCGATGATCTGCGCTGCCAGAAGGCCCGCGTTGGTGGCGCCAGCCTTGCCAATAGCCAGTGTGCCCACCGCCACACCGCCGGGCATCTGCGCGATCGACAGCAGAGAGTCGAGTCCGCTCAGTGCTTTGGACTGTACAGGCACGCCAAGTACCGGAAGGGCCGTTTGGGACGCGACCATGCCGGGCAGATGGGCGGCACCGCCGGCTCCGGCGATGATGACTTTCAAACCACGGGCAGAGGCAGACTTGGCGTATTCGAACAGCAAGTCCGGCGTTCGGTGAGCCGACACAACTTTCGTTTCATACGCGACGCCGAGCTTCTCCAGCATCGTCGCTGCATGTTCCATCGTGGGCCAGTCGGATTTGGACCCCATGATCAGTCCTACAAGTGGCTGCATAGACAACAGTCCCTACTAATTTGAAAGCCGGCCATTGTATGGTCTGGTCAGTGTCTGCGCAACTTGGATGCCTGTGCGGAGGCCGCTGCGAGGCGGGCCGATTCCCCGCGGGTTTATGTGCATGTATTATCGACTATTAATTGTAGACAACCCCTCCACATTTAGGAGAACCAATGGAACCCATTCGCCCAGACGACGATGAACTCCGAGCTGAGGCCCCGATTGTCACCGGCCAGCGTGATGATCCCAGTGAAAAGACGGCCGCGGCAGCAAACCGCGGCACGAAAGCAAAGCAAGGCGAAGCGCCCTCGAATCGGTCCGGAAACGGCTCTGGTGGAGGTGGGCGCAGTCTCACCATGCTCTGGCTTCTCTTTATTGCCGTTGCGTGTGTCGCGCTCGCCGGCTGGTACTCCCAGAGCCAGCGCATCAAAGCACTGGAGGGGCAGCTGGAAGAGGCGGATTACTGGGCCCGTCAGAGTAAGCTTGCCCTGGCGCGGGTGGAAGGCGAGTTGTCTGAGACCGGGGAAAGCCTTGAAGAGCGTGGCGCCACCCTCGGTGAGCAAATTGCCTCGAACCAGAGTGGGCTCAAAGCCGCCAACAGCGAGATCCGAAAGCTCTGGGTGGTTGCCAATGAGCGCAATAAGGCCCGGCTGAATGAGCATGAAGAGCAGTTGGTCACTCTCGAACAGCGGCTCGCCGAAGACGCCAAGGCCCTGACCGCTTTGCAGGCTTCAGTGGAAAGTGTGCGCACCTCTCTGGCCGCCGATCTGGCTGCCCTCGAAAGCCAGTCCCAGACGTCCATTTCGGCCCTGGAGGAGACTGCCCAGCAGTTGACGGGGCAGCTGACTGGTCTGACCCAGAAAATGGCCGAGGTAGACCAATTGGTTGAAGCTCGCATCAGGCGCTTCGAGCAGGAGCAGAAACTGACCGCCAGTGGTGTTGAAAGTCGGTTGTCCTCGCTTGAGCAGAAAACCAGTTCCGCTGCGGGGCAGGGAAGCGTTCAGGCACTTCAGCGCGAGGTGGCGGGGCTGGAGAAAACGGTCGCGGCGATTGATGCTTCGCGCTCTCAGTTGACGTCGCGGTTGGTTCGTTTGTCTGAGGAAGTGAACGCCTTGCGCGCCCAGGTGTCGGCAAACTAAGCGTGTCTGCATTGCTGCAAGGGCGTGCAATCCGGTCTATGTAACGGTTTGTATTCAGCCCTTGCGGTAGCTCTCATTTCTCCGTGTAGGCAGTTGGTATTATCTGACCACTCGCGGAAAGATGAAGAGTGAACAACAATGAGAAACCGAATTCTCCAGGCTCTCCGAGCGACTCTGGCGGCTCCAAGGGCATGGATCAGCGCCTTGTTGGTAGTCGCCGCAATTTCAATATCGGGCTGCAAGATCTACCAGTCTATTGGAAAGAGCGTTGGCGGCTTTGTCCATCCGGTGTCCGGTCACGACTTCGTTCATATTCCCAATGACGACTGGGATCCGAAGAACGCGCTGATCTATTTCTATCGCCCGCACTCCCAATGGGCAGCTGACGAAATTGAATCCCCCAGTGTTTATATTGATGACAAGCACTATTTTAATTTTCGGAATGACAGCTTTACCTGGCTCGAGGTAAGTCCCGGGGAGCGTCACATTAATATGCGCCGCCCTTTGCTGGGGCTGGAGGGTATGGGGTCATTCGCGTTGAGCATGATCGTCGATGCCACGCTGAAGGTCGAGCCTGGCCGCATCTATTACCTGCGCTACAGCGAAGTGAGTCAGCCCGACCAGGTGCACCCCGATATGGATTCAGAGCATCCCCTGGCTCAGGGCGACCTGCAGTGGGTCACCCGGGATTACGCCATGGGGCCAGAAGAAATCGTCACGACCCGTTTTCTGAACGCCGATTTGCTGGCGCCAAATCATGCAGCGACCTCTATCGTCGAGATTAACGAGGATACCGATTACGAGCGTGCTCTTGCGGCGCTTGAAGAGGAGCGTGAACTTGAGATTGAGCGCCTCAAGGCGCAAGGGCTCTACAACGAATCGCCCTGGTACTGGCCGTTTGGGTCCAGTGAGCCGCTTGAGGCGGATCGCAAGATCGAAGAACTGGAAGCTGCTTATGCAGATTTGGAAGAAGAGCGCGAGCGTCAGGAAGAGCTTGAGTCTGGCGGCTGGTGGTTCTTCTAGTAGTACACCGTGCAGAAACGCATCGCTCGGGCCGGGTATTGTCGAACAAGAGAAGGGTGACTAAACTGGCGTTGGTTCCATTGCAAGGAAGGCACGACAATGTCACTGAAGGAATCCATTGCAGACCGGTACGGGAAAATCACCGGTGAGCTTTTGCCCCGGCTAAAAACAACCTGGGGTGAAATGCGGGAATGGCTTGATGAGGTAAACTGCTCGTTGGCCAATCAGGCGGTCCCTGAAAAACGGCGTTCACGGGTCAGCGAGTTGTCGCTGTCTCGGAAAGCCACTCAGGCGGGACAGGGAAGGCCCAGGCTCAGGGTGGTTAAACGGCGCTCAAAAGAAAATCGTTAAGGCCGCTGTTTTGGATGAAAAGTGTCCAAAAATAAAGGCTTGGAAGTTTTTTTCGATTTTTTTCTGAAAAGGTTTGACACCGTCAGCGAAATGCTTAAAATGCGCGTCTCACTTGGTTGAGACAGCAAGTTCGGTCGACAAGACAGCTTGAGTGTCGCAAGTGAAACCCATGATAAAAGCCAGCTTGCTGGTTGCGAAGTGGGTGGTTAGCTCAGCTGGGAGAGCATCGCCCTTACAAGGCGAGGGTCACTGGTTCGATCCCAGTACCACCCACCACTTTTCATGGGTACTTAGTTCAGGCTTAGATGCCGGAACGATGCGGAGCGGTAGTTCAGTTGGTTAGAATACCGGCCTGTCACGCCGGGGGTCGCGGGTTCGAGTCCCGTCCGCTCCGCCACTCTTTCTGGGTGGTTAGCTCAGCTGGGAGAGCATCGCCCTTACAAGGCGAGGGTCACTGGTTCGATCCCAGTACCACCCACCATATTTTAAAAAGGCGGACCAAATGGTCCGCCTTTTTTCGTTTCTACTTTCCTATCAGTGATTGACCACAGACTCGAACGATATTTCCGTTAACCCCGTTTGATGCCGGGTTGCAGTACCATGCGATGGCTTCCGCGACGTCAATAGGGTGTCCGCCCTGGGACAGGCTGTTCATGCGTCGGCCAGCTTCCCGAATGGTGAGCGGCATAGCGGCCGTCATCTGGGTTTCGATGAAGCCCGGGGCGATGGCATTGATGGTGATGCCGTTCTTGAGTTGTTTGGCCATGGACTCGACGTAGCCAATCACTCCGCTCTTGGCCGTGGAATAGTTGGTTTGGCCGAAGTTACCGGCAATGCCGCTGATGGAAGAAATGCATACGATCCGGCCATTGTCCCGAAGCAGTTGTCGTTTTTGCAGCTCCTCGTCAATCAGTTCTTCCGCGCTCAGGTTCACGGCGATGGTCATGTCCCAGAAGTGTTCCGGCATGTTGCCCAGCGTTTTGTCGCGGGTGATACCCGCGTTGTGCACCACCAGGTCAACGCCTTCAAAATGTTCCGCAATAAAGTCGGCGATCAGATTGGGGGCCGCCGAATCGGTTATGTCACAGGCGAAGGCTTTGCCGTTGATGCCATCCGTGACCGCCTTCAGTTCGCTCATCGCCGATGGTATGTCCAGTCCAATCACGGTGGCGCCGTCTCGTGTCAGGGTTTCGGCGATGGCCTTCCCAATGCCGCGCGAGGCGCCGGTGACCAAGGCAACTTTGCCGGTCAGCGGCTTTACGTGGCTGACAGCCGGTACAGAGTCTGATTTTCCGATGCGCACGGTCTGGCCTGAAACATAGGCAGAACGCGGTGACAGAAAAAACCGGATGCTGGAGTCGAGTTGCGGGTCGGCACCTGGCGCAATCCAGAGTAGATTGGCCGTTGAGCCTTTCTTGCCGATCTCCTTGGCAACGCTTCGAATAAATCCTTCAAGCGCCTGCTGTGCCGCCGCATTGGCGGGTTTCCTGCAGGTTTGCGGTGCCTGTCCAATGACCACAACCCGGCCGTTGGCAGCCAGCTTTTTGATGGTAGGGTGGAAAAAGGCATAGAGTGCCTTGAGTTGTTCGGGCGTTTTGATGCCGGTTGCATCGAACACCAGTGCGTTTAAGGACTGTTCAACGGCTGTTGTCAGGTTCAGCGCTTTGGCTTTCCTGCCGGCTTGCTCCGAGTCGCCAAGCAGGTCTTGCCCGCTGGCATAAAACAGCTTTGCCGGGCTGGCGGAGAGTGTGCGCCCCACGGCGGTTGCCGCTTTGGCGCCCGTGGCGGCGCCCACCAGCACGTTGCCTTCGATGAAGGGTTCGTCGGGCCGCTGCAGGCGCTTGAGTGGCACTGGGGATGGTAGCCCAAGTGTTTTAACGGCGGTTTGCCCAAGCGGAGTGTTCGCGAGTCTGAGATAGAGGTCCGACATGGTTGCTTCCTTTTTGTAGGTGGTTTCGAACGCTGACGTGTTTAAAGAGTAATTCGTTACGCAGTATTTGTATTGACTCAACGCATTGTTGCTGCAGTCAGGCATGCCAATGAGCAGTGTCGCGCAGCGGCTAGACTTTCCTTCAATGAAACCCGTTATGGAGAATGGTTATGGTACAGGCATCGAAAACGACTCAAAAGAAACCTCGGCAGCGTGGCGGGGCCAACTCGGGAGCAAAGAGCGGAATCCGTCGTGTGGCCATTCTTGGTGGTAACCGTATCCCGTTTGCTCGGTCCAATACCGCCTACAGCAAGCTTGGCAACCAGGAATTGCTGACCTCGGCCCTGCAGGGGCTGGTGGATCGGTATGGCTTGCAGGGGCAGCGATTGGGCGAGGTCGTTGCCGGTGCGGTGATCAAACACTCCCGGGACTTCAATCTTACCCGGGAGTCTGTTCTCAGCTCCGGGCTGGCCCCGGAAACACCCGCATACGACATTCAGCAGGCGTGCGGCACCGGGCTTGAGGCCGCCATCCTCGTCGCGAACAAGATTGCACTGGGGCAGATCGAGTGCGGCATCGCCGGCGGTACAGACACCACCTCCGACGCGCCTATCGGCGTCGGCGAGGGTTTGCGGGAAATTTTGCTGGATCTGAATCGGGCCAAGACCACCTCAGAGCGACTGAAAATTCTGGGCCGCTTCCGCCCGAAGCATCTGGTGCCGGAAGTGCCCGAAAACGGTGAGCCCCGCACGGGCATGTCCATGGGGGATCACGCCCAGATCACCGCGCATAAATGGCAGATCGCACGTGAAGATCAGGATCGGTTGGCCTGGGAAAGCCACCAGAAGCTGGCCAAAGCCTATGAGGAGGATTTCTTCGGCGACCTGATGACCCCGCTTGCTGGCCTGGCAAAAGACAACATTCTGCGCCCGGACACCACGCTGGAAAAACTTGCCACACTCAAGCCTTGTTTTGATCGCGACAATGGCACCATGACCGCCGCCAACAGCACCCCCCTGACCGATGGCGCCTCTTGCGTGCTGCTGGCCAGCGAGGAGTGGGCTAAAGCTAACAATCATGAGGTGAAGGCTTGGCTGACTTTCTCGGAAGTCGCGGCGGTGGATTTCGTGGACAAGCGGGAAGGGCTGCTCATGGCGCCAGCCTACGCCGTTCCCAGAATGCTGGAAAAAGCAGGCCTGAGCCTTCAGGACTTCGACTTCTACGAAATTCACGAAGCGTTTGCCTCCCAGGTCCTGTCGACATTGAAAGCATGGGAAGATCCCGACTTCTGCACCAACCAGCTGGGCCTGGATAAGCCGCTGGGCAGCATTGACCGCGACAAGCTCAACGTGAAGGGCAGCAGCCTGGCGACCGGACACCCCTTTGCCGCGACGGGTGCCCGTATCGTGGCAACGCTGGCGAAGCTTCTGGAAGAGAAGGGGCAAGGTCGCGGGCTGATTTCCATCTGTGCCGCCGGTGGACAGGGTGTCACCGCCATTCTGGAGCGTTAATTTGCAGATAAATTCAAATTGGCTTTGACAGCGAATGATTCAGCCCTTATCATGCGCGCCACGTTGATCGGGGTTGCCCCGGACAACAACCAGTTTGATGCGGGGTGGAGCAGTCTGGTAGCTCGTCGGGCTCATAACCCGAAGGTCGTTGGTTCGAATCCAGCCCCCGCTACCACATAAGAGAAAGGCAGATCAGTTTCGACTGGTCTGCCTTTTTTGTTCGTGATTACAACCAGTCTTTTGGTGGCATCCTCAGCCCTGACCACCGTGCAGGTAAAGCCCCGTTCAGAAGTATCCCTCACGTTTCTTTCTCTCCATTGACGATGCCTGGTCTTTATCCAGCAGACGACCTTCACGCTCGCTGGTTCGAGCCGCCATCATCTCCAGCACAATTTGGTGTGCCGACGTCGCCTCGCTTGCTACCGCCCCGGTCTGGGGATAGCACCCCAGCGTGCGGAAGCGTATCTGGCGCTCGGCCAGGGTGTCTCTTTCCTGCTCGGTCAGGTGTGGCAGCATTCGGTCATCGTCGAGCGCGAGAATGGTGCCCGACGATTGGTCAACCCAGCTGAGTCTCTTGGCGGAGTAATAAAGGGGCACGATGTCGATTTTTTCTCGCAGGATATAGAGCCAGATATCCAACTCGGTCCAGTTGGACAAAGGAAAAACCCGCACAGACTGGCCTTTATCGATCTTTGTGTTGTAGATATTCCAGAGTTCGGGTCTCTGGTTCTTCGGATCCCAGTGCTGGTGTTCGTTTCTGATTGAGAAAATGCGCTCCTTGGCACGGGACATTTCTTCATCCCGCCGGGCGCCCCCTAGCGCGGCATCGAACTGATGATGGGCGAGTGCCTGTTTGAGCGCCTGGGTTTTCATCTGATCGTTGTAGACGACCGACCCTGATTCAATGGGGTGGACGCCCCCGTCCAGCGCTTTTCGGTTTATCCAGACCTCCAGCTTGAGTCCATGCTTTTCCACCAGCGCATCCCGGAACCGGCCCATCTCGGCAAATTCCCAGGTGGTATCAATATGCAGGAGAGTAAAAGGCACGGGAGCCGGCCAGAAAGCCTTGCGTGCGAGATGCAGCATAACCGTTGAATCTTTGCCGATTGAATAGAACATGCAGGGGTTTTCAAAGGAAGCCGCCACTTCCCGCATGATGTGAATGGCTTCGGCTTCCAGGGTGTCAAGATTCGTCATCATGCCGGCAATGCTCCTTAACGCAATCAGGATAAGGTTAAGTCCTTCATCTGCCGCGTCACTTGTCGGAAGTTTTCAGGTTCAAAACTTGGTACGGAAGAGCGCTGGAGTGAGGCTCTTCTCACTACCCTGACGATAAATCGCCTCGATCATCGAAACAGTAGAGTTATTTGTTTTTTATTCATCGAGAAAGTCGATGAAATCTGGCTGAGGTGTTCGGAGGGGAGTTTGCAGCGCTCGGCTTTTTTGTCCCGATCTTGCGCAAGCGGCGCACGAAACTATCCTGTAAGGGGTTGCCCCGTTCCGGACATCCTTTTCTGCTGCGGACGAAAAGAGCGCTTCAGATCCGGAGGGGCATCGTTACCGGAATTCATTCTCTACCGCGAAGGTTGTAGCTCGATCCCACTCGGGATGAATTCGTGCTTCGTTGAGATGCTTTGATGCAGGTATTTGCTTGCCATGGGGCGAGTCACCTTCCTCGTCCGTCATCAAGAAACGGAGGACAACCGTGATGAAAAGGACTCTTCTTTCTCTGCTTGGTCTTGCCGTTGTGCTGCTTGGCACCTTCGTGGCCAAACCCGACTCCGTCTGGGCGCAGTTCAAGCCCTCCAAAGAGTCGCTCTCTGACCAATATCCGGGCAAGGCGTATTCGCCTTATGCTCAACGAAGTTTCCCCAGTCAGGTGTTCTGGGGTGATACCCACCTTCATACCGCTTTATCGATGGACGCGGGTTTGTTCGGTGCACGACTCGGGCTTGATGATGCCTATCGCTTTGCCCGGGGTGAGGAGGTTATGGCGTCAAGCGGGCAGCCGGTCAAACTGTCGCGTCCCCTGGACTGGCTGGTGATTGCAGATCACTCTGACGGGATGGGCTTGTTCAACGACCTGGCCAACGGCAAGCCTGACCTCATCAAATATGAGCAGGGCAAACGCTGGTACGAGGGGTTGCAGGCCGGAGGCGAGGCCTCCGCTGATGCAGCGCTGGACCTTATTACGACGTTTGCTCAGGGCGACATCGATCTGGACATGATGGCGGAGTACTCGCCGGGCGGTAAGACCTACCAGTCCATCTGGCAGAAGGTGGTAGACGCAGCCGAACAGTTCAACGATCCGGGAAGGTTTACCACCATCATCGGCTTTGAGTGGACCTCCCTGGTGGCGGGGAACAACCTTCATCGCAATGTCCTGTTCCGGGACGGCGCAGAAAAAGCGGGCCAGATTGTGCCGTTTACCACCCAGGCGCCGATCGGATCGACCGATCCCCTGGATCTGTACGCCTGGCTCGAGAACTACGAGCAAAAAACCGGTGGCTCGGCGCTCGCGCTGGCCCACAACGGCAACCTCTCGAACGGCATCATGTTCCCGGTTGATCAACAGTACACCGGCAAAGAGATCGATGAAGACTATGTCCGCCTGCGGGCCAAGTGGGAGCCGCTGTACGAGGCAACACAAATAAAAGGTGACGGTGAGGCGCATCCGCTGCTTTCGCCCGATGATGCCTTCGCGGACTACGAAACATGGGACGCGGGTAATCTGGATCTGTCTGAAGCCAAAACCGACGACATGCTTCAGTATGAGTACGCCAGGGAAGCCCTGAAGAATGGCTTGAAGCTTGAGGAGCGCCTGGGAACCAATCCCTACAAATTTGGCATGGTCGGATCGACAGACAGCCACACTTCGCTTGCCGCGGTCGAAGAAGAGAATTTTTTTGGCAAAGCGACCAACGTTGAGCCGAATCCTGAGCGCATGCAGCATCCTTTCACAGAGAGCGAGAATGGCGTCTTTGAGGGCTATGCCTTGACGTCCTCGGGCTACGCGGGTGTCTGGGCGTCCGAGAATACCCGGGCCGCTATCTTTGATGCCATGGAGCGTAAAGAAGTCTACGGGACAACCGGCCCCCGGATGATGGTCCGTTTCTTTGGTGGCTGGGAGTATACCGACGAGGATTTGAACAGTCGGCAGCCGGCTTTCCGTGGCTATGAAAAGGGTGTGCCTATGGGTGGCGATCTGCCCGCCCAGTCCGGCGCGTCAGCGCCAACGTTCATGGTCTACGCGCTGCGTGATCCCATTGGCGCAAACCTTGATCGGGTCCAGATCGTCAAGGGTTGGTTGGACAGTGACGGGGAAACCCACGAAAAGGTCTATGACGTGGTCTGGTCGGATGGCCGTGAAGCCGATGCCGACGGAGTGCTGCCACCGGTTGGCAACACCGTGGATGTGGAGAACGCCAACTGGACCAACACCATCGGTGCTTCAGAGCTGGGGACCGTGTGGACCGATCCGGATTTTGATGCTGCGCAGGCGGCGTTCTATTACGCCCGGGTGCTTGAAATCCCGACACCGCGTTGGGTGGTGTACGATGCCCTGCGTTTTGGGGTTGAGATCCCCGATGGTGCGGAAACATCCGGGCAGGAGCGCGCCTACACCTCGCCAATCTGGTACCTTCCGCAATAGCCGTTCCCGCTTCGGTTTGCCAGCGTTCCGGAAACCACGGACGCTGGCGACGGCCTGCTTCGGGCCTTTCCTTCCCCCCCGTACCGCCTCCACAGAAGTAAGCCAGTGTTCGGCCGCTTGGTTGGCGATCGCTTTTGTAAAGCCATGCCGGAGCCGTGTAAAGAATCTGCAAATACGCGGTTATTGGCTAGGCTGCGCCCACGAAACCGGTACTCTCAGTAGCAAATGCGTTCCCGCCCGCGTGGCGGCGTGCGTTACATCAATGTGCAGTAAGGAGACTGGAATGAAATGGCGTCGTTTCGTGGTGCTGGGATTGCTGGTGCTGGCGTTTCATGGTCAGGCCTTTGGCGGGCAGCCCGGCGGCGGCTATATCGGTTTTTCGCTGGGGCAGGCGACGTTCGAGGACTTCTGTGATGGGTCGGAATCAACCTGCGATGACGGCGCGGTTTCGTTTCGTGCCTACGGCGGCACCCGGTTAACGGACGTCGTCAGTTTCGAGCTTGGCTATCGCTTCATCGATGAAATTGAGGCTTCCGGGGTGGTGAACGGCGATCCATTGGCGCTCGGAGTGGAGGGGCATCTGTTTGATACCTCTGTGCAGCTTGGCGTGCCAGCCTCCGGGCCACTGCAAGTGCACACCAGAGTGGGGCTGGTGCTCTGGCATCTGAACTATGAGGTGTTTGCGATTGATCGATTCGGCCCTTTCTCAGTCACCGACGATGACAGTGGCTTTGCACTGCGAGGCGGGTTGGGCGTCACTTTCGATGTCTCCCGTTCACTGCGCCTGCGCGCTGATTGGGACCTCTATCTGGACGTGGGGGACAGAGACGAATTCGGTGAGAGTGATATCAATGTCTTCAGCGTGGGGCCGGAATTCCGATTCTGAGTCGCCTGCGCACCAGGGCGAGGTCTGAGCTCGCCAAACTCCCCAGCCCTGCCATCCGGTGGGGCTTTTTTGTGCCTTACGCCTGCTTTTGGCCGACCAATTTGCCCGGAGCATCGGTTGGCACCTTCGCTTTGCGCAAATTTTTGGCGCGTGATTGCCGATTAAGTGCCAAGGAAAAGTTCTTTTTTCCTGGAATTGAGCCTGAGATTGGCCTCTGAGAGTGTTTTTTTCCTGCGGATTCTCCCTACGTGTTAGCTCTTACCTTGCTACCGATGTGCTCAAAAAATGCCCGTATTGACTGGTATTTATCCAAATTTGTATCTCTCAGTGACGTAAAAATGACAAAATAAAACAATCGACCACGCCAAGTTTTTGTTTACCATGGAGCTCGTTTTTAAGAATTTCACATTTCGACGAGTGATTGGTGAAGAATATGATGAAGCGCGTCAAGAAAATGGCTATGGTTGGTTTTGTAACGGCTACTCTGGGTGCAGGCCTTGCTGGTTGTAACGGCGGATCGTCCGGTTCCGTATCCCAGGGCACTGGTGGCGCCATCGATGGACCGGTTGCTGCAAATACAGCGGTACTGAGCTGGAGCGCTCCGATGACCCGAGTTAACGGCGAAAGCATCGCCATGGGTGAGCTCGACAAGTACGTGATCCGTTACGGGCAGGACTCAGAAGAGCTGAGCCAGGAAGTGGTGGTCACGGACGCACAGTCCGCAGCAGAAATGTCCTATGCCATCAAGAACCTCAATGCTGGTACCTGGTATTTCACCATTCAGGTTGAGGACGTTAACGGCCTGCGCAGTGCACCTTCTGATACGGTGAGTAAGACGGTTAACTCCTGATATCGAGTGTCATGAGGCTTCTGCCGACGCAGAGCTAAAAGAGAGCCCCGGGCTGTTTCAGCCCGGGGCTTTTGCGTTAGGGGGTGTTTGTAAGAGGCGGTCTGAAACGGCAAGTGGCGACCGATAAAGCGTGAACTGGTGTTCCGTGGTTGGCTGTTGGTACACTGAGACCTCTGTATATATGTATTGAAAATATACGTAAGCTGTTCCTTCGAATCTGCATCAGCAGTTGGCACCGCTCACACTAATACCCATAACCGGACCAATGTTTGCTCATGTCGGTGCGTCCTCAGATTCTCCTTGCTCTGTTGTGTCTGTTTGTCATTGCCCCTGCCGTCGCAGCTGGGGCCTCGGCACCCTCAAGCGAAACCGCGGTTACGCTCACGGCCCGGGGCGGGGAGTCGATGCCTCTGGGTGACCGGGTCTATTGGGTCAAAGATTCACAACGGACCCTGAACTCCCAGGCCTTATTGGCTTCCGGCCTGCAGCTTCCCGAGGGGATGGAATGGACGCGAAACGAGTCCAAAACGCCCAACCTCGGTTTCAGCGAGGCGCCTTTCTGGTTTGCGTTTTCGGTGCGCAACGCCAGCGACGTGCATAAATCCGAGCTGCTTGAAATTGCCTATCCCATTCTCGATTACGTCGATGTGCACCTGATCAATGGCTCGGGTGAGGTTCGTTCGGTATACACCGGTGATTTGCGTCCGGTGTCCAGCCGGCCTATTGAACACCGGAATTTCCTGTTTCCTATAGAGGTGGCTGCGAAGGACTCGGTGACGGTTCTGATTCGGGTGCAAACCGAGGGTGCGGTTCAGCTGCCGGTGACCCTGTGGCAGGAAGCGGCATTCTTCGAAAATGACCAGAAGTTTCAGGCGCTGCAATTCATTTTTGCCGGCATCATGCTGGCCATCGCGCTGTACAACCTGTTGATCTGGTTGTTTGTTCGAATCTCGAGTTATCTCTGGTACATCTTGAATGTGCTCACCATCGCGCTGGTGCAGCTGTCGCTGCACGGCATGACAGCGCTGTACCTCTGGCCGGATCTGCCGGAGTTGAATAATCACTCGCTGGTCGGATTCATTACCCTGAACATGGTCTTCGTATGCCTGTTCACTTATGGTTTCCTGAACCTGTCTCAGCGCGGGCGCTTTATTCGCGCCTTCGTGGCCGGTTTCGGGGTCTATGGCGCGCTGGTTTTCGCGCTCTCCTGGTTCCTGTCTTACGGCGTGTCGATTCGTCTGGCGGTGCTGGGTATTACGGTGGGTGCCCCGGTGGTGTGGATGATCGGTATCTACCTGTCGATACGAGGCGATATTCTGGCGCGTTTCTACACCATCGCCTGGACCATCCTGCTGATGGGCCACTTTTTCCTGGCCTTCAACAAGCTCGGAATCCTGCCCCGCACGGTTTTCTTCGAATATGGCCCGCAGATGGGTGCCGCGCTGGAGGTCATCCTGCTGTCGTTTGCGCTCGCCTACCGCATTAACCTTGAGCGTCAGCGGCGTTTCCAGGCTCAGCAAAGCTTGCTGGAAGCGGAGCGGGAAAACCGGGAAATCCAGCGTCAGGCCAATGAGCTGCTGGAGCACAAAGTCCGGGAGCGCACGCGGGAGCTGGAGGCGGCCAATCTTCAGCTCAGGAAGATGTCGTCTCTGGATGGTCTGACCGGGATCCACAACCGGCGTTATTTTGACGAAACGCTGCAAAAGGAATGGTCGAAGGGGTCCCGAGAGCCGTCTCACATCTGTCTGTTGCTGATCGATGTGGATCATTTCAAAGGCTTCAATGATGACCACGGACACCTGTGTGGCGATGCCTGTCTGCAGCATCTGGCCGGGTTGTTGCAGCGCTCGGTGTATCGCGCCGGCGACTTTGTGGCCCGTTTTGGTGGCGAGGAGTTTGCCGTGTTGCTGTGTCATACCGAGTTGGAAGGTGGCGCCATTGTGGCTGAGCGTATTCGGCGGCAGGTTGAGTCTCAGCCCCTGGATTGGGAAGGGCAGTCGATGCCCATCACTGTAAGCATCGGGGTGGCGGGCACGGAGCCCATGGCCCGGGGGATTCCCAACAGCCTGATCGCCTCGGCGGATGAGGCGCTCTACACCGCCAAGGAATCAGGCCGGAATTGTGTAATGACGTGTCAGCCGGTTGGTGCCGATTGTGCGCCAACCATCGAACCGCTGTCCCGGGAAACGCTGGCCAAGGTCTGAATCCGGGGCCGGTGTGGCATTTACCGTTGCGGTGGCGGAGTGAAGCCTGCCAGGCCCGCTTGCTCCAGCAGGTGACCAAAACGGATGGTCGTCAGGTCAGCGCCCGGGGCGCCAATCACCTGAATACTGTAGGGCAGGCCCGCCTGGGTCCGCCCGATGGGTACGGCAGTTGCTGGCAGGCCCAGCAAGGTGGCCAGGGCGATCCAGCACATCTGATCCATGTACGACCGTTGTTGTCCGTCTACCGTTATCCGGCGCTTGAACATGGGCTGGCTGTGGTCATGCGGAATCGCGGCTGTTGGCGTTATCGGCGTGAGCAACACATCGAACTCGTCGAACAGCTCTTCAATCTGATGGCGCATCTTTTCCCGGGTTTCATTCCACACTGCCCACTGGTAAACCGGTTGTATTGCCCCCCGACCGTATTCGCCTATGCCATGGGTTACCGGGCCGAAAAATGTAAGCCAGGGGGCGAGCCGTGCCACCCACTTCATCTGGCGCCGCTGGGACGCTTTGAGCGACGGCGACATCAGGCTGCCCAGCAAATTGAAGTAGGCCGGCAGGATATGCGCCAGATTCAGCAGAGGATGCTGGGCTTTTGCGACCAAGGCGCCGCGTTGCTCCAGTTTGCCGGCCAAATCCCGATAACCGTCGCGCAACTCGCTGTCGATCGGGCACAGCGGATCGTCGAGCCAGAGGCCGACCCGGGCCTGAGCGAGTTCAGACACGGCCGGCGGATCCATCTGAAGGGTCCAGCTGCGGGCATCAGCGGGCCTCGGGCCGGCGACAACCTTCAATAGCAATTCCAGGTCCTGACTGCACCGGGCCATGGGGCCAGCTTCGGCCAGATCCGGCTGGGTCAGGCTGCCCGGGGGGCCGGGTATATGGCCCCGCATTGAGATGATGTCCCGGGTCGGCTTGTGACCGAACACCCCGCAGAAGTGCGCCGGCGTGCGAATCGAACCGCCCACGTCGCTGCCCACCTCAAGCGGGGTCAGTCCGCAGGCGAGTGCCGCTGCGGCACCGCCAGAGGAACCGCCCGGTGTCCGATCGGGATTGTAGGGATTGCGGGTGAAGCCATAGACCTTGTTGTAGGTCTGTATGTCGGAGGCGAAGAGCGGAACGTTGGTCTTGCCCAGAATGATGGCGCCGGCATCCTGAAGGCGCTGCACAACATCGGCATTGTGTTCGGGAGTATACGCTTTGAGTGCCGGCGCGCCGGCCGCAGTAATCAAGCCAGTTACTTCCCAAGTATCTTTCACGGTCAGTGGCAGGCCGTGGAGCGGGCCCAGTGAGTCGCCGGAGGCCCGCTTTTGATCCGCTTCGGCAGCCTGTTTCAGCGCCCGCACAGTGTCCTGCTGTACCACCGCGTTTATGGCCGGATTGTATTGCCCGATTCGTTCCAGATGCAGGCGCGTCAGTTGTTCGCTGCTGAGCTCGCCGGATTGGAGTTTGGCAAGTAATTGGTGCGCAGGGAGGTAATGCAGGTCGTCCATGGTTTTTAAGCTTTTTGTTATGGGTGGTTGGCGTCGGCTCAGGGCAGGTCTTCGCGCCAGTACTTGACCCGAACCTGTGCCTTGACGGCTTCGATCACTTCGATGATCAGGGTAATCAGGGCCTCGCTGTCGGCTTCCGAGGCCTCCTCGTGGCCTGGCGCCGGGAGGAAGACATTGACTATGTCTTCAACAAACGCGTGGTTGGAGGACGAGGCAAGATCCTCAAGAATCTGGTGCACCACGTGGGCGACAATGTCGCCCACCGCCTCTTCCAGCGTTTCCTGAATGGTGGGGCCGACCACCGGCAAGTACTTGAGGCGTGACAGCTCATGGTTTTGCTTCAGGGCGTTGTCCACCCGATCCTCAAGATAACTTCGAAGGGCTCCACGATTGGGAACGTAGCCTTCCTGGGCGGCTTCAGCGATACGATCCGATATCCAGTCCGACAGCATTTCCCGGCGCGGGAACAGAATGTCCTGCCTGATTCGGTCAAACAAGGGTGAGCCGCGCCGGACTTCCTGCTGCATGCCGCTGAGCACTTTCAGCACGATCCGGTCAGACAGCTCTTCCATAAAGGCTTCATAGTAGAAGTTGACGAAGCGATAAGCCCGGGTGCTGGTGACGTCTATTATCTTGTACTGGTGCAGGCGATATATGATGGAAATGACCCGAAGTATCCGAAGGAAACGGAAACTGCCGACCGGGATACAGCCTATCAGGTCGTACCAGTGAATAAAGGGGTAGAAATACCAGCGGTCGTAGGTGCGCGCTTTTACGGCGTAACCCCAGCGGAGGAAAAATTCCCCCAGGAAGAGCGAAACGAAAATCATGTCGTAAAAAATGAAGCGCTCGTGGATAGGGTGGTACAGTGCCTGCAGGCCGGGGGTGTACTCTTTCAGAAGACTCTGGACGGCAACGAAGTTGTAGATGGCGTCCCAGATGATGAAAACCAGATTGATGAACAGCAGCCCCAGCATGATGAAATCAATGACGAACCAGATAAGCTGATGGCTGGATTTTAAGTTCTCTCGATTTATATGAAGCATTCAGATTCCGGTTACTGATCAGGGCATTACAACCTTCTGACAGGTTAGCATTAATTCAAACATGGCGGCGACTCGTCGTCGGCAAACAGGGTTCACAGCAACCGGCCGCGCGTTCGACGCCAGCGGCGGTGCGGTTACGATTTCAGCACGGGCAGAGCAGGATGCTTTCAGTACGCGCAGCTTTCACCATTCGCCTATCGCAGTTGGCCGCGCTGGCCCTTTGCTGCCTTGTGCCGGTAATGGTGCTTGCTCAGCAGGTAAGTATTGACGTGCAGGGGGACTACCCGGAACTGAAAGAGAACGCGGAAGCGTTTGTTGGCGAGGTCAAGGGTCGGACCGCCAGGGAGCTGCGCCGCTCGGTCCCCACCAACGTCAAGAAAGTCTCACGGGCACTGCGTGCCATGGGCTATTACAACCCCACCATTGACTGGGAGTTGGAGAGGGACGAGGAAGAGCCGGATGAGAAAAAGAGCGCTCGCCTGATCATATCGGTGGTGCCCGGTGAGCCGGTTCGGGTGATTTCCCGTAAGGTCGAAATAAACGGTGCCGCCGCTTCCGACGAAGATTTCACCCAAAACCTGCCCAACAAACCTTCAGAGGGTGACGTCCTGAATCATGGCGAGTACGCCTCGCTGCGCGGCACCATCGAGTCCCGGGCCCGCCGGCGCGGCTATTTCGACGGCAAGTTCACGACCAGCACCCTGGCGGTCAATCCGGAGGCGGGGACGGCAGAGATCACCCTGATTTTCGAGAGCGGTGAACGCTATGCGCTCGGCGAGGTCACTTTCGAGGAAGGGCACTGGTTCGAGCTGGGCTTGCTGGAGGATTTTGTCACCTTTGAGCCGGGCATTCCGTACCACGCGGATGAGGTTGCCCAGCTGAACCGTAATCTTTCAAGCAGCGGCTATTTTGCGGGTATTGAGATTGAGGCGCCCCCGGAGGACGCCGTTGACGGAGTGATCCCGGTCAGTGTCAGCCTGACTCGCCGGGAACCCCGATCGGTGTCGACCGGGGTGGGCTTCTCCACGGATGTGGGGCCACGGTTCCGGGGCAACTGGCTGGAACACTGGCTCAATCCAATGGGACACCGCCGGGGTGCTGAAATCGAGTTCTCCGAACCACGGCAGAATTTGAGTGCCTACTATGAGCTGCCGCTGGATCCGCCAATGACGGACCTGATCCGCCTGACCGCCGGCTTTCAGCGCGAGGACATCGATAATGTCGAGTCGGAACTGATTACCATAGGCCAGCAGTGGCAGCATCAGCTGGATAATGACTGGTTGCAGGTGCTATCTATCCGTTGGGAGGGCGAGCGCTTCAACATCCGCGACGAGGAGCGCGGCACCAGTAGCCTGTTCTTGCCCGGCGCTGCCTACTCGAAAATCCACGCCGACTCGCCCCTGGACCCCTCAAGGGGATACCGCTTGCAGTTTGATATCACCGGCTCGCACCGGGCGCTGCTCTCCAAGGCTGACATCCTGCATGCCAGTGTTCTGGCCAAGGGGTTGTACACGGTATTTGATCGACATCGCTTTGTTGGCCGTTTTCACGTTGGGGGCGTGGCCACCAATGACTTCTCGGATGTCCCACCATCGCTGAGGTTTTTTGCCGGTGGTGATCAGAGCGTGCGTGGTTACGGCTACGAGACCTTGTCCCCGGACAACGAAAACGGCGTTCCGGTAGGTGGGCGTTTCCTGCTGGTGAGCAGTGGCGAATACCAATACGGCATCTCGGATCGCTGGCGGGCTGCGGTGTTTGTGGATCATGGCAACGCCATCAACAACTTCAATGATCCGCTGGCTACCGGCGTGGGCATCGGTGTTCGCTGGATCAGCCCGGTAGGGCCGCTGAGGTTGGATATCGCCAAGGGGCTGGATCGGGAATTCGGCGGCGACTGGCGTTTACACTTTTCCATGGGACCAGAGCTTTGACAGAGCAAACCACCCAACAACAGCCGACGTCATCTGGCCGCCGATCGGTGTGGTTCTGGCTGGCCTGTGTCGTGTTGGTGTTGCTTCTCCTGCCGGTGCTTCTGGTCGCATTGGTTTTGCTGGCCTTGCGCTCGGAGACCGGCACCGCCTGGGTGCTGGAACAAATACCCGGGCTGGAAATCGTCGATGGCCGGGGCACGGTGCTTGGGGAATGGCAGGCAGATCGTGTGGTCTGGCAAGGTTACGGTGTGGACGTAAACGTGGCGTCCCCGCGTCTCGACTGGTCGCCATCGTGCCTGTTCAGGAAGCGGCTGTGCCTGGAAACCCTGCAGGCCGAACAGATCGCCGTCGAGCTTGAACCGGCGGATGACACACCGCAGCAGGAACGCGAACCCATCACTCTGCCAGAGATTGAGCTGCCCCTGGGGCTGCGCATTGGCGAAATCCGCCTGGGGCCGCTTCTGATCAACGACGGCACGGTCTGGGATGAGTTGCGGCTGGCAGCGGAGGGTGCGGGTGCCGATTGGCAAATCGGCGAAGCCTTCTACCGGTGGCAGGATTACTCGGTCACCCTGTCGGGTCGGCTGGAGACACGCCGGGACTGGCCGGTTGACCTCGATGTGCTGGCCGCGCTGCCGCCGCCCGCGGGCGATCAGTGGCAGATCGATCTTAACCTGCGAGGCAGTGTCCGGGATCTGCGCTTGCGTGGGCTCAGCCAGGGATACCTGAATGCCGATCTGGAGGGAGAAGTCGAGCCACTGGACCCGGACCTGCCGGCACGGCTGCGCATCGAGTCGGAATCATTTCTGGCCCATGGCTCCCTACCTGAAACCCTTACCCTGCAGGACTGGTTTGTGGAAGCAGACGGCAGCCTGGCGCAGGGATTCGATACCGAAGCTCAAGCGACGCTGCCCGGCACCCAGGGCCCGGTGGCGCTTTCGCTCGAGGGCGATGTCACCACATCAGACGCCCAGGACATTGAACTGGTGCTCGCATCGGGTGAGGGCGAGGCGCAAGGCGTGGTCACCGTGAAGGGTGGAGTGGGCTGGCAGGGTGGGCTGGACGCCAGAGCGGATATTTCCCTTCGTAGCTTCCCCTGGTATTCGCTTCTGCCGGATATGGAAGAACCGGCGGTTCGGGTTGAGGATCTTGATGGTTCAGTCAGTTGGGCTGACGGACGCTATCAAGCGCGCCTGACTGCAGCGGTGGCCGGGCCCCAGGGAGATGCCTCGCTGTCATCGAAAGTAGACGGCGATACCGAAGCGGTCCGCCTGACTGATCTGAAGGTAAAGACCGAGGCGGGCTCTTTGAGTGGGCGCAGCACGGTCTTTTTCAAAGAGGGCCTGGCATGGGAAGGCGCTCTCAAGCTGAATGAGTTCAATCCGGGCTATTGGGTGCCGGCGTTGGACGCCAGTTTGAGCGGTACCGTGGATACCGAGGGCCGGTTGAGGGAAGGCCAGATTCCTGACCTGCAGGCGAACGTGGATTTGTCCGGGCAGTGGCAGGCCAGGCCCGCGCGGATCAAAGGCGGACTGGATACCGCCTCGGGCAGCTGGAAAGTATCCGGGCTTGCGCTGGACGTGGGTGATAACCGGATTCGGGGTGCGGGGCAGTGGGGTGAAAAGCTGGACGGCTCCGTGCAGGTGAAGTTGCCCGAGCCCGGGCAGTTGCTTGAGGGCTTGGCCGGAAAGCTGGCCGCGAGTATCCGGCTTTCCGGCACGCCGGATCAGCCTGCAGGAAGCGTGTCACTTGATGCAGAGGGTCTGGCCTGGCAGGACACGGTTGCGGCAAAGCAGGTTACCATCGATGCCGCCATGCAACCGGGGTTCCGGCTGAAAGGTGAGGTGCGGGCAAGTGGCATTGATGCCGCCGGACAGTCCATCGAATCCGTTGAGCTCGATCTGGAGGGCGACCGGAATGATCATTGGCTGGCAATAACGGCGGTTCACTCGTTCGCTGACCTGCGCCTGCGCTTTGCTGGCGGTTTCGCTGGCGAGGGCTGGACGGCCTGGACTGGCCAGTTATCCGAGGGGGAAGTTTCTCTGCCGGAACAGGAACAGCGCTGGACGCTGGAAGCGCCGGCGTCACTGGCTTATTCCGACAGTGGCCGGCTGGCGTTGGGCGCGCACTGCTGGGCCTGGCAACAGAGTCAGCTCTGCGCCGGCGATCAGGTCCTGCTTCCCACTCCGTCACTGGATTACCGGCTCATCGATTTTCCGACGGCCGCACTGGAGCCATTTCTGCCCGAAAATATTCGCTGGCAGACGCTCCTGAATGCCGGCCTCAAGCTGACCATGACAGAGACTGGTCCGTCCGGCCGGATCGAGCTGGATGCCGGCAGCGCTGATGTGGGTGTGCTTCTGGACGGTGAGTGGGATGACTTCCGGTACGAGCAGTTGCAAGTGGTGCTCAACCTGAAACCGGAAGCCGCTGAGCTCGAGCTGGCGCTGGCGGGGCCGCAAATCGGCAAGTTGTCTGTGGATGCAGCCGTTGATCCCCGTGCGGAGGATCGGCGGATCGAGGGCGAGTTCCAGCTTGAAAAACTGGACATCGCGCTGGCGGGTTTGGTGGCCGGCCTCGAGGATGTTGCCGGTGAAATACAGGGGCGTGGACGGCTTTCGGGGCCGTTAATGCGCCCGGCCGTGAACGGTGAACTCACTCTGACCGGGGGGCGGCTGGTGGATTCCCGGTTGCCGGTTTTAATGGAATCCATCGAGGCGCAAGTAACGTTGCTTGGCTATTCCGCAGACCTGACGGGGCGCGTCGAAACCGGCGGCGATGGCTTCCTTGACCTGGACGGCAGCGTCGACTGGCGGCGGAAACCGGAGGGTCAGATCAGCCTTCGTGGCGAGCAGGTGGCCGTGAACCTCGAACCCTACGCCCAGCTCGACCTGGCTCCAGACCTGAACATCCATTTCCGTCAGGGCCAGTTGCGCGTGAAAGGGGTGCTTGCGGTTCCCCGGGGTGCCATCGAAATCCAGGGGCTTCCACCGCAGGCGGTGACGGTTTCCGGAGACGAGGTGATCGTCGGCGTGGAGAAAGAAAAACCGCTGGTTGAGAATCTGGAGATGGATGTCCGGGTGGTGGTTGGTGAAGACGAAGTTTCGTTTGTAGCCTTCGGAGTTGAGGGTAACCTGGAGGGGACGCTGCGTATTGGCAACAACATGGATACCCGTGGCACGCTGAGCCTGGTCGACGGCCGTTATGAAGCGTTTGGCCAGGAACTCGAGCTGCGCACGGCTCGCGTACTGTTCGTAGGCGCGATCGCCCAGCCCTACCTGGAAATCGAAGCCGTCCGCAAAGTCGATGCCGTGGTGGCCGGTATCCGCCTGACCGGGCCTGCGCAATCACCCACGACAGAAGTATTTTCCGTACCCGATATGCCCGAGGGCGTTGCCCTGTCCTATCTGATTCTTGGGCGGGCACCCCAGACACGGGGCGAAGAGGGGCAGATGAGCACTGCGGCCCTGTCACTGACCTTGAATCAGACCGCCGAGCTGACGGGTAAGATTGGCGATGAGCTGGGCATTGATCAGTTTGCCCTTGAAGCCGAAGGCGCCGGTGATGAAACCTCGGTGGTTGCCAGTGGCTACCTGACGGACAAACTCAGCCTGCGTTACGGCGTCGGTATTTTTGAGCCGATTACGACGGTGGCATTGCGCTACGATATCGGCAAATATTTCTACCTCGAAGCGGCCAGTGGCCTGGCCTCTTCGCTGGATATTTTCTATACCCGAGATTTCTAGTGTCAGTCGAGTTCGAAAGTGGCGGTTACTGAAGCAGTCACTTCCCGGATGCCGACGTTGGACACGGTGTCTGCGGCAGCCCGGGCTTCCGCCATCATTCTGGGGCCGGGGTGCATGCCACCGTTTACCTGCATGCTGATCACGTCCCCGCAGGATTCGCCCAGTTGATCGGCAACGAATTCGCAGCGGGCCCGGGCATCGGCAATGGCTCGGGCCAGAGCTTCTTGTTCCAGCTCTTCCTCTTCAGAGTAGAAAAAATGGCCCGGGCTCAGGTTGTAGCGCAAACCGATCGACTGGGCTTGTTGCAGCAGGGGATTCAGTAGCGACAGGTCATTGATCTCGAAGGTGACTGTCTGGGATGCAACGGCTTTTTTATCCGGTTCACCACCGCGCTCACTCGGCGGCAGGGTTCGTGAATACAGGTGCACGTTCGCGTCGGTGTAGTCCTGAAGGTCGTCCTCGTAATCCTCAATGGCATCCCGCCACTGCGCCATCAACGCCGCCACCTGTTCCGTCGCCTGCTGTGGCACTTCGTGTTCGACGACGGCGGTAAACTGCAGTCGCGCGCTGTCTGGCTGGTAACGCACGCTGCCTTCGCCGCTCAGTGAGACTTCGCCGGCGAGGGCAAGGGCGGGCAGAAGCATGAGGGGCACGCCGAGGCGCGCGAGTAGGCTTCCAGTATTCATGGGTCACTCCTCCCTGGAGCTTGGTCGTATGAGGTGGTCTCAGAGTCCGGCTCGAGCCGGCTCCGCTTGAACTCGAGGGCCGCCTGAACAAACTGCCGAAAGATCTGGCGATGTCCTCCATGGTATAGCAGATATTCCGGGTGCCATTGGACACCCAGCATCCATTGCCCGCCCTGGCTCTCGATCGCCTGAACGAACAGGTCGTTATCAACCGCAACAACCCTGAGATTCCGGCCCAGCCGCTTGATCGCCTGGCTGTGGATGCGGTTCGCGCCGATGGTCAGGCCTTGCATGGCCCGTGCGAGCCGGCTGTCCTGTACCAGCCTGACTGTCTGCATGGGCAGCAGCAGTGGGCGATGCCGGGTGTGGACCCGGATCGGTTTGACGTTCTGACACAACGACCCGCCATGAAAAATATTGATTAACTGGGCGCCTCGGCAGATGCCCAGCACCGGAATCCCTATGCGTTCCGCCTGCTCGAGCAAACGGTAGTCGGTAGCGTCCCGACGTGGATCATATCGCGCTGACACCTGTGGCTGTTGACCGTAGCGCTCAGGATGAATGTGTGTGCCACCAGACAGCACCAACCCATCCAGCAAAGGGACATTGGTGTGGGAGCCGGGCCGAATGTAATGGGTATGTGCCCCGTACATCCGCAACCCCAGGCTGATCAGGCGGTGGGTGGTCGCGCGCCGTGAGGGTCCGCTGATCCCGATAGTGAGGCCTGGCAACTCCGGTTCATCTAATGACGGATCATGCATACCCCAGACTCTGCAACCATTCGGATGAGCTGTCCAGCCAGCTATGGGTCAGGTTGTGGAGATTCAGCTTCTGCGCCTCGCGGTATCTGGCCCGAAGATCGGCCAGTTGGTGCGCGTTGGAAGCGATCTGTTCAAGCACCACCCAGTCGTTCCAGACGTCGGCGAATCGCCAGGAGGGGTTGTCAATGTCGCAGTCTGGCAGCCGGTAGTGCAGGGTGGGGCGACTCTTTATCCGGGTATCCTGTACGTACTCCCCCAGCAAAGATGAATCCAGATGGGCGAACAGCGGCAGCAGGTCCAGAGCCCGGTTCCGGGTCGGGTTGTACTTGAGATAGTCGTGCAGCAGCTCGGCCTGGTCCGGTTCGTAGTCGTCCTCCATCAGCCGGGTGGTGTAGCGACTGCTCCAGGGCTCGATATAGGTGGTCATCTTGCGGCTGATGTCCAGCTGGTGGCGGGATTTGAGCCACTCATAAAGTCCGGCAAACGCTTGCAGGTAGCGAACCACTGTTGCCGGTTTCAGGTCCGGCAATTCCGGATTCAGCTGCAGCCCGAATGCGTAATAGATGGATTCCCGACTGCCAAGGGCTCCGTGCTCGCGCAATGTGTTCACCAGAGACTCGATTTGCTCGACCTCGCTGAACGGCAGCGGCGGCGTGATGATTTCCAGCGGCACAATACGTTCGGCTGCGGCATCAATCACTTCCAGGGCCTGTCCACCCAGTTCCCTGATGGAATCGGGCAGGCCGGCGTCGCTGAAGTCGAGATCCTTGACCAGTTCGGAATCGAGTTCCACCGTAAATTCGCCGAGATCGGTTTCCAGCTTGGTCACATAGCGGGATTCCAGTCGGGGCTTGGTGCCCAGAAAATCAGCCACGATGAATACGAGCTGGTCATAGCTGAGACCCGATAGCTCCAGTTCTATGCCTACGCGGCGTTCCTTCTGATCGCTGGTGTGCATGATGTCCGGCATGAGGCATGCGTTGCGATGGTCCATAGCGCTCCTTGTCCTGGCGGGCAGCCTTTTCTTCACCATACCACATTCGCCGTTACAACCTGCTGGCCTGGTTAGGAAAATTCTCCGCGGGCTTTACACTGGATAAAACACTGTATATATTTCACTTACTGTATATAAAAACAGGGCATGCCCAGAGTGCTGAATCGCCAGGGTGGGCCCGGAAACGCTTGGACGGAGTGACCCCATGAAACTGACAGCAAGGCAATCTCAGGTGCTGGATATCATCCGGCGCTATCTGGATGAGACTGGTTACCCGCCCACCCGTGCGGAAATCGCTGCAGAGCTGGGTTTTCGCTCGGCCAACGCGGCAGAGGAGCACCTTCGAGCCCTCGCCCGTAAAGGGGCCATTGAAATGGTTCCGGGGGCCAGTCGCGGCATTCGACTGCCTGAAGCCGAGGCGGATCTGGGATTGCCCGTCATCGGTCAGGTGGCGGCCGGTAGCCCGATTCTTGCTCAGGAGCACATTGAGGACCACGTTACGCTGCAGCCGAGCTTTTTCTCGCCGTCTGCCGACTATCTCCTGCGGGTGCGTGGGATGAGTATGAAAGATATCGGAATCCTCGACGGCGACTTGCTGGCGGTGCACCGCACCCAGGATGTCCACAACGGGCAGGTGGTGGTAGCGCGGGTTGGCGAAGACGAGGTGACCGTCAAGCGTTACCGCAAGGACGGCACCAAGGTGTACCTGATCGCAGAGAACGAAGAATTCGATCCGATCGAGGTGGATCTTACAGAGGAGCAGTTGTTCATCGAGGGGTTGGGCGTGGGGGTTATCCGTCGCTCGGATCTTCACTAATCAGGTCAGGTTTTTACGGACAGTCTGGGAGCAGCTAGGTTATGGAACAATTGAGCTTCGGTCAGAATACGGCGTTTCACCAGGGCGCGTTGTCCTATCCGGTATCTTCGCCCGTCACACCGAAAAAACGGGCGGTGATTGCGGCGCGGCCACGGGGGGAGACGCGTGCTGCCCCAGGCGCCGGAAACGTAACCGAAATTATTATGCCTCGGGAGCAGGTCGAGAGCTTTCAGCTGTTGCTGCCGATGCTGACCCAGCTGAACCAGGAGAAGCGTTGGCTTGCCTGGATTGATCCGCCCCAGGCGCTGGTGAGCAAGTGGCAGAAGATGCACGGTATCGTGGCAGGTCAGTTGTTGGTTTTGCGCTCTACGCCGGAGTATTCGGCACAGGCCCTCGCCGAGCGAGCGTTGAGTGCCGGTACCTGTCATGCGGTTGTTATGTGGACACAGAAACTCAGCAAGTCGGCATTTCAGGAGTTGCAGCAAGCGTCAGCGATGGGCAATAGCCATGGAGTGGTGTTGCGCCAGCGCTAAGCCGGCAAATCCGCAGGCGGGCCCTGATGGAGAGGGCACCGCAAGCGGTTGATGCCCGGCTCAGTGCAGGGTGTAGGAAGGTGAGATTTCTGTCGCTTCCTGTTCGTCTTCTTCCCAATCGATATCGTGAGCGACACTGCCCACCGCTTCAATGCCGGCAGCAATCATGGCTTTCGCCACGTTCATATCCCGGTCCGCCATCATTTCACGGGCTTCCTCTGAAAACGAGATTTTCACCAGGGGGGCGCTGTCATCATCAATGCGGCGCAACGCGTAATCGCCATTGCTCAATTGGACGATTTCATAAAACGAGGGTGACATACCGTAAACCTTTGTGTTGATGAGATCGGAGTGGGCGCCGCGTTACCATTCGCTGTTGCGCTCTTCCAGATCGTTGGCAAATTGTTTCATTTCGCCCAGAGTTCTGGTCAGGGCGTTCGTGGAGCGGTCCGGTCCGGTCTCTGCAGCTATGGCAATAATGTTGTCCGAGCTGACCGTTTTCCGCTGTGCGGGCGGATTACATTGAGACCGCTCCAGTTGATCCAGGTGGTTCCACCAATTCCCCGGTGACTGTGCCAGCTCGCGCAAATGCACGACATCGCCGGACTCTTCTCCAATCAGGGCTGCCAGCTGCTCAAGGTTGGCAGGCTGACCCTGCCTAACCTGATGAAAACGGGCAATCATGGTCAGCGTCAGTTGCCTGGCCCGAAGCATCAGTTCCACGGCGCCCTGGATCTTGGCTTCCTCGCGCAGTGCCGCCGCCGGTTCTGAGTCTGCGGGCGCTCCGGCACTGTCTTTCAAGCGCAGCAACTGCTCAGCCAGAAACAGCTTTTGAGAGACCAACGAGTACCATTGAGACGCCATGGGGAAGCCCGCACCTGATAAGGGATGTTCAACTTGAAAACGTGACCGCATAGCATAACATTTTCTGGCGTTATTTTGTGCATCGGACTGTCTCGATGGTGTTTCACAAGAATCTACAAACAATCACTTGAAACGGTCGTTTGAATTTGGCACAAAGATGCTGGCCGAATTGTACGGTTGCTAATAGCGCCCGGTGGAAAGCTCAGGCATGAGTCCGGGATGCATGTATTTGCTGGAGGTGTAAGGAATGCGAAATCCTATTGTCGCAGGTATTGCGGTCGCCGTGCTCGGTTTATCCGGCGCAGTGTTTGCCAAGGTGTCGCCGGAAGAAGCTGCCAAACTGGGCGATGAGTTGACACCGGTTGGTGCGGTACGAGCGGCCAACGCCTCTGGAACCATCCCGGAATGGACCGGCGGGCTGAAAGCAGCGCCGGCATCCTGGAAGAAAGGTGACATTGAGACCAACCCATTCCCGGAAGACGAGCCGCTGTTCATCATTACCAAGGCCAATGTCCACCTTTACAAGGACAAGCTGTCTGATGGCCACCTCAAAATGTTGCAAGAGTATGGTCCGGAATTCTTTATTCCCGTTTACGAAACCCGCCGGACCGCAGCTTATCCGGAGCACGTCTACGAGAAGCTGAAAGAGAACGCGCTGACAGCGGAATTGCTCGATAACGGAAACGGTGTGAGTGATGCCATCATGACCAGCCCGTTCCCGATTCCCCAGAACGGGCTGGAAGCGATTTGGAATCATATCCTGCGCTATCGTGGTACCGAGGTTGCTTTCCGCAGCGCTTCAGCCACGCCACAGACCGACGGCTCCTACAACCCGGTTGTGAACGACTACCAGTACTACATCGCGTACAGCAAAAAAGGCGCGAAACTTGAGGAGATCGACAACAAGATCTTCTACCTGAAGACCAATACGGTGGCGCCCGCTGCCCTGGCAGGCACCATTACACTGGTGCACGAGACACTGGATCAGATCCGGTCTCCGCGTCTGGCCTGGCGCTATGACAGCGGTTCCCGCCGTCTGCGTCGCTCACCTAATCTGGCGTATGAGACCGATTTGCCGAACTCGTCTTCCCTTCGCTCGGTAGACCAGAAAGATATGTATAACGGCGCACCCAACCAGTACGACTGGGAATTGAAGGGCAAGCGAGAGCTCTTCGTGCCTTATAACGCCTATCGTCTCCATGATGCGGAAGTGCGCCCGGATGATGTGATTCGCCCCCGCCACATCAATCAGTCGCTGGCTCGCTACGAATTGCACCGGGTTTGGGTGGTTGAGGCCAAGCGCCGTGTCGGTATCAGCCACATCTATGACCGCCGGGTTTTCTACATCGATGAGGACAGCTGGCAGATCCTGGCGTCTGAAGAATACGATGACAAAGGTAACCTGTGGCGGGTGTCCGAAGCTCATAACATCAGCTTCTACAGCGAGCCGGTGTTCTGGACGACGATGGAAATGACCTACGACCTCAAGGCCAAGCGCTACTACATTGATGGCCTGGACAATGGTTACAAGCCTTATGATTTCAGCCCCGGTTTCCGCAGCGCTGAATTCACCGCCTCCGCAGCGCGGCGCGACGCGCGTCGTTGATTCAGGCACAATGAAAAGGCCGGCTTGACCGGCCTTTTTTTATTGGTTGCAATGCCTGTGCTGGCCAGCAAATCGGGAATTACTTCAGGAGTGCGCTTATGTCTTCCCCGAATGACCTGCTCGACACTGTTGATCGCTTGATGTCCGACTTGTCCCGGGCTCTGGGTGAGGAAGACTGGAATCGACTCGGAGAGCTGAACGCCGACATCAAACCGTCAGTGGATCCGATGATGGCGGCAATGGAAAGCGGTGCGCTGGATGTGGCCGCCGTAAAACTTCGCCTTGAGGAGCTCCAGCAGCTGATCGGCGCCATCGATCAGGGCGCGCGGCGGGCGCGTCAGGAGGCGCAGGACGCTCTCAAAGAAGTGAACCGCAATCGCGATGTGGCCAGCGCGTATCAAAATATTTCATCAAGCGGGCCTGAATAGCGTCATAAAATTGACTGTCCATGCGGTTTCCTTCATAAAGACCGCTCACTCACTTCAAGAGATTGGTTGTGGATGTCCGAGAACAATAAAGTGCTGGTGCTGAGTGACGATGAGTCCAGACGCCGGGACATAGTCACGATTCTGGATTTTATCGGAGAAGAACCCGTTGTGCACGGCGACGAAGCCAGTGCCTTGTTGAAATCGGGCAAGTCAGGGGGCCTCTCCGACGTTGGCGTTGCTTTGATTAACGGCGAGGATGCCGATGTCGAAGATGTGATCACATCGCTATGCGCGGGAGCCGACGGGGTTCCGATTCTGTTGATTGGCGACCCGTCACTTAAAGGTCTTCAGGACAGCTACGCAACCCGAATCATCGCACGCATTGAGTGGCCGCTGAATTACACCAAGTTTGTTGATTCGCTGTACAGGGCCCAGATCTATCGTGATCAGTTTCAGGCCCAGTCCCGGGAGCGCGGCCAGCAGCGGAATCTTCAGTTGTTCAGAAGCCTGGTGGGAACCTCGCGGAAGATCCAGCATGTACGCCAGTTGATGCAACAGGTGGCTGACAAAGAGGTGAGTGTGTTGATCACCGGCGAGTCCGGTACCGGTAAGGAAGTGGTTGCCCGCAACCTGCATTACCATTCGGATCGCCGGGACAAGCCCTTTGTACCGGTCAATTGCGGCGCGATTCCGGCTGAGTTGCTGGAAAGCGAGCTGTTCGGCCATGAGAAGGGCGCTTTCACCGGAGCCATTACGGCCCGAGTCGGCCGTTTCGAAATGGCGGAGGGCGGCACCATCTTTCTGGATGAAATTGGCGACATGCCATTGAACATGCAGGTCAAGATCCTGCGGGTGCTGCAGGAGCGGTCCTTTGAGCGGATCGGCAGCAACCGGACACAGGATGCCAATGTCCGGGTCATTGCCGCCACCCACAAGCCGCTTGAAGACATGATCGAAAATGGCGAGTTCCGTGAGGATCTGTACTATCGGCTGAACGTTTTTCCCATTGAAATGCCATCGTTACGCGAGCGGGCAGAGGATATTCCACTGCTGATCAATGAGCTGATCGCGCGCATGGAAAAGGAGAAGCGGGGATCGTTACGGCTGAATTCGGCAGCCATTATGAGTCTGTGTCGTCACAACTGGCCGGGTAATGTTCGTGAGTTGGCCAACCTGGTGGAAAGGTTGGCCATCATGTTCCCGTACGGCGTGATTGGTGTGCAGGAACTGCCGAAGAAGTTCCGCTATGTGGACGACTACGATGAGAACCGTTCCGTGGAGCATGGCAATATGCCGTCGGGCGTGCCTGGCCTCGTGGGGCTGGATGCGCCGGCTTTGTTGCCGGTGAATGGCATTGACCTCAAGGATTATCTGTCCAATCTTGAGAAGCAGCTCATTCAGCAGGCGCTGGATGAAGCCGAAGGTGTGGTCGCCCGCGCTGCGGAAAAGCTGCGTATCCGGCGCACGACGCTGGTCGAGAAGGTTCGCAAGTACGGCTTGCGCGAGGAAGAAAGCGAAGACTCCTGAGTAACGCCCGGTGTTCGCGTGCCGGCGCGGTGGTGTCCGAAAACGGCGTCAAAGGTTTGAAATCTTTGGCGCCGTTTTTCTTATTTACGCGACGTAAAATTGTCATTCGGTTCTGTGCATATTTGCTTATTCATTGAAAAATATAAGAAAAATGTAGTTGGCATGATGCTGGCTTAAGCCTCCGAAAAATAAATTATCCGAATCTTAAGGGCCGGTAATGGTCCGTCGGGGGGCGAGGTTATGAGTCAGGTACATTCTGTTGTCGGGCCGGATCATGGTGACGCCAAGGCCAATGCTGCGGCCGACGCCAACCATAAGGTGACGGCCCTGTTTCCGCAGCAAGGGGGGCAGCAGGGCGACGAGGCGGTGGATTCCGCGCTGGAGCTGTTCAATCGGATGTCCCGTCAGATCACTGACTCCTACCGGACGCTCGAATCCCGGGTTAATCAGCTTTCCGGTGAGCTTACTCAGGAAACCATGCAGCGTCAGCAGGAGCTTGAAGAGAAGGAGCAGCTGGCTGACCGCCTGTCGACCCTGCTTTCGGCACTGCCTGCCGGAGTTGTCGTTCTGGATAGTCAGGGTGTGGTCGCCCAGACCAACCCCGCCGCGATTGCCCTGTTGGGCGAGCCTCTGGACGGTGAGCGCTGGATCGACGTGATTCACCGTTGCTTTGCCCCGCGCAGCGATGATGGCCACGAGGTTTCCCTGAAGGATGGTCGTCGGGTGAGTATCGAAATCCGAACCATGGAAAACCAGCCCGGCCAGTTGATTCTGCTCACCGACATGACCGAAACCCGTCAGCTGCAATCTCAGCTGGCCCATGCCCAGCGGCTCTCAGCCATGGGCAAGATGGTTGCCTCCTTGGCTCATCAGATTCGCACCCCGCTATCCGCGGCCATTCTCTACGGTGGCCACCTGAGTCAGGACGATCTGGATGAAGAGCTGCGTCAGCGATGTGCGTCCCGGCTGATGTCCCGGTTGACCCATCTGGAGCAACAGGTACGGGACATGCTGATTTTTGCCCGTGGTGAAACTCGCCTGGCGGAGGAGCTTTCGGCAGCAACATTGGTGTCCGCGCTGTCGGCGGCACTGGATGGCATGACCCTGAATGCCGGTGTGAAGGTGGCGTTGCAGAACGATGTGGCGGCGAACTGTCGACTGATGTGTAACCGCGATGCGCTGGTGGGTGCGTGCACCAACCTGGTTAATAACAGTCTCGAAGCCGGCGCGACCCTGGTATCGGTACAGGTCGTGGCCGAGCCGGGTGAGCTGGTCATTCGGGTCGCTGATAATGGCCCGGGATTCGACCATTCAGACACGCCTCGTCTCATGGAGGCGTTTTACACCACCAAGTCTCATGGTACCGGTCTTGGTTTGGCCGTGGTGCAGGCGGTGGTAAAGGCGCATCAGGGGCGATTTGCGATTGAATCGCCGGAGCAGGGCGGCGCGGTGGCAACGCTGCGTCTGCCGCAACTCAAGAATAACCATTAATCGGAGGCAATCGTGGCCAAGGCTCAGATTCTTATTGTCGAGGATGACCATGACCTGCGGGAAGCGCTGGTAACCACTCTGGAGCTCGCCAAATACCGGGTTCGCGAAGCTGCCAATGCGCGCGAAGCGCTCGAGCGGCTGGCGGAAGCTCCGGTGGATATGGTAGTCAGTGACGTGAATATGCCGGGTCTGTCTGGCCATGAGTTGTTGGCAGAGGTTCAGCGTCTGTACCCGGGCTTGCCGATGATGCTGATTACGGCGTACGGGCAAATCAGCCATGCGGTGTCGGCCATGCAGGCCGGTGCAATCGACTATCTGGTCAAGCCCTTCGAGCCGCAGGTTCTGGTGGCCGCGGTCAGCAAGGTGGTTGGCGGCAGCCGGCAAAAATCCACCGATGCGCCGGTGGCCGAGGATCCCGTCAGCAAACGGATGTTCCAGCTGGCTGCCAAGGTTGCCGGTAGCGATTCCACGGTCATGATCTCGGGCGAGAGTGGTACGGGTAAGGAAGTGCTGGCCCGCTATATTCATCAGCAGTCGCCGCGGGCGGATCAGCCCTTTGTCGCGATTAACTGCGCGGCGATCCCCGAGAACATGCTGGAAGCCATCCTGTTTGGCCATGAGAAGGGGGCGTTCACCGGCGCCGTGTCTGCATCGCCAGGCAAGTTCGAACAGGCCAATGGCGGCACGATTTTGCTGGATGAAA
This sequence comes from Marinobacter salinisoli, assembly GCF_017301335.1. Classification (NCBI taxonomy): domain Bacteria; kingdom Pseudomonadati; phylum Pseudomonadota; class Gammaproteobacteria; order Pseudomonadales; family Marinobacteraceae; genus Marinobacter; species Marinobacter salinisoli. The sequence continues at coordinate 3,215,640 of NZ_CP071247.1, read as the reverse complement.
TCTCTGAGATGGAGCTTGGCCTGCAATCCAAGCTCCTCCGGGTGCTTCAGGAGCGTGAGGTCGAACGCGTTGGCGGGCGAAAAACCATCGCACTGGACGTGCGGGTGATCGCAACGACCAACCGGGATCTGGCCGATTACGTGCACGAAGGTAAATTCCGGGAAGACCTGTATTACCGCCTGACCGTGTTCCCCATGCACTGGCAACCGTTGCGGGAGCGACCGCTGGATATCATGGCGCTGGCGACAACCCTTTTGAAGAAGCACTGCCGCAAGATGAAGCTGACGGGTGTCACCTTTGCCGAAGATGCCCGGTTGGCACTGACGCGTCATCGTTGGCCGGGTAATGTTCGTGAGCTGGATAATGCCATCCAGAGGGCGCTGGTGCTGCACCAGGGTAATGTGATTCATGCCAGCGACCTGTGTCTTGAACTGGGCATAAGCGGTCGGGTAGAGGCGGCTGCACCGGTTGCGGCACCGATCCAGCCCGCTCAGCCGGTTGATGCGCACGCCGATTTTTCCATCCGCAACGAGGGCGATATGGCGCCGGCAGAGCAAGTCGATTTAAGTGGACCGGCGTCGCTGGGTGATGATCTGAAGCGTCAGGAGTTCCGTATTATTATTGACACGCTTAGGCAAGAGGGTGGCAGACGTAACCGCGCAGCCGAGCTGCTCGGGATCAGTCCTCGGACGTTGCGCTACAAGTTGGCCCAGATGCGGGATGCCGGCATCGACTTGGACTCGGAACTGGCCACCATCTGAATTTATCAAACGTCTCCTTCGTTATTAGGCACCCTGCGGGTGCCTTTTTTTCGTCTTCTGTTTTATCTCGATGCCGTCAAAACTCCGTCATTCTCCCGCCCCAATTTTTGTTGAAATATCCATAAGACACTGTAAATAAAGACAAAGGTTTATCTGGCCTGTTCTTTGCTAAAAGTTCATGAACAAGTTTCCAGAAAGACACCCGCTCGGTGTTCAGGGCGGGATGGGGAGAGAGTGATGGTTGAGCGTGCCGACATAAACAGTGTTCTTTCAGATATCCGGTCACTGCGTTCGCAAATGATGCAAAACCAGAGGATCGAGCAGGATCAGTCGGTTCGGGGGCGGATTGATGCGCCTCGCCAGGTTGACAAAACGCCGGAAACGCCCAGCTTCAGCGACATGCTGGGCAATGCGGTAAACAACGTCAATGAGCTGCAGCAGACCACCGGCGAGCTCCGTACCGCCTATGAAATGGGTGATCCAAATGTGGATCTGACTCAGGTTATGATAGCGGCCCAGAAATCCTCAGTGTCCTTCGAGGCATTGACGCAGGTTCGGAACCGTGTGGTCCGGGCCTATGAAGACATCATGAACATGCCGATCTGATAACGGAGCCGAAGCATGGCCAGCGTTCCTGCTGAAACAGCAATGACAAATGCGCCCGCAGCTCAGACGGCAGAAACGCCACAGAGCGGCAGCGATCTTTTCCTTGGCTTCAACCGTCTGCATCTGTTTCGCCAGATTGGGCTTATGGTGGGGCTGGCCGCCAGCGTGGCGCTGGGTGTTGCGGTGGTGCTGTGGGCACAAGAGCCCAATTACCAACCTGTGGTCGGTGATCTGTCTGCTTACAATCCCCAGGATGTCACCGCCATTCTTGAAAGTGGTGGCATCGAATACAAGATGGATCCCCGCACCGGCGCGTTGCTGGTGCCCTCCGAGCAGGTCTACAGCGCCCGCCTGAAACTGGCCGCCGAGGGCGTGACCGATCAGCAGACCCTAGGCTATGAATTGCTTGATCAGGAGCGTGGTCTGGGAACATCCCAGTTCATGGAAACGGTGAGCTATCGCCGTGGCCTGGAGGGTGAGCTGGCGCGCACCATAAGCGCCATGCGCGGTGTGCGCAGCGCGCGGGTTCATCTGGCGATTCCGGAGCGATCGGTGTTTGTTCGCGATGCCCGCGAGCCCTCAGCTTCGGTGTTCCTTGATGCGTTTGCCGGACGCCGGCCGGAGCCGGAGCAGATTCAAGCGATCGTCAATCTGGTTGCCGGCAGCATTCCGATGATGAAAAAGGACAGCGTGACCGTCGTTGACCAGAGCGGCAACCTGCTGACAGGCAAGGAGTCCAAGGCTGACACTGATCGGATGAAGGATCAGTACGAGTACACCGAAAAGGTGGAAGACCGGCTGACCCGCCGCGTGGCGTCCATCATTGGTCCGATCATCGGGGAGGGCCGCTACCGGGCCGAAGTGTCCGCCGACCTTGACTTCTCGTCGGTGGAACAGGCTGAAGAACTATTCAACCCTGAACAACAGGCCGTTCGCAGTGAGCGTGAGCTGACCGAACAGCGCGTTTCCGGCGCTGGTCCGACAGGAATCCCGGGCGCGCTGTCGAACCAGCCGCCGGGCAATGCCGCCGTACCGGAGCAGGCCAACGCCGGTGACGATGGCGAGGGTGGGGGCGCCAAACCGGTGGATGTGCGCCGCGAAGCCACTCGCAACTACGAAGTCGACCGAACCGTCAGCTACGTTCGCAAGGAACTGGGCCGCATCAAGCGCGTGACCGTTGCCCTGGCGGTCGACGACATGAAAGTGGTTGATCCGCAAACTGGCGACGTCAGCTACCAACCCTGGCCTGAAGAAGAACTGCAGCGTCTGAATATGCTGGTTCGGGACGCCGTCGGTTTTTCTGCGGCCCGTGGCGACAGTGTTACGGTTATGAACACAGCCTTCGCGCCGGTTGAGGCGATGGAATTCGAAGCGCCGGCGTTCTGGGAGCAGCCCTGGTTCTGGGATCTCATGAAACAGGTATTGGCGGGGCTGGTGATTCTGGTACTGGTTATCGGGTTACTGCGACCCACGCTCAGAAGCCTGTCCGGAAACGGGCAGCGGGAACGCGGTGGTGAGCTGGCCGGTGGCGGCTACGATGGCCTCGACGGGGTGGACGGCACTGATGAGTTGCGGCAAGCCATGAGCCAGGATGAGTTGCTTTTACCCGGTGCCGCAGATGGCTATGACAGGCAACTCAACGCACTCAAAGGCCTGATTGCGGAAGACCCGGCCCGGGTTGCCCAGGTGATGCGGCAGTGGGTGAACGTCGATGACTGATCAAAACCTTCAACAACAAAGTGGGAATATGGCACAGAAACCCCAGCGGAAAATTCCCCGGGTGGAGCAGGCTGCCATATTGCTGATGTCCCTCGGTGAAGCCGACGCGGCCGAAGTGCTCAAGCATATGGGCCCGAAAGAGGTTCAGCGGGTTGGCGTGGCCATGGCGCAAATGCAGGACGTCACAAAAGATGATGTGACTTTCGTGCTCAACCAGTTCGTGGATGCCGTCGGCGGCCAGACCGGATTGGGCGTCGGCAACGACGACTACATCCGGGCCATGCTGACGCAGGCCCTGGGCGAAGACAAGGCCGCCAGCCTGATCGACCGGATTCTGGTGGGCGGCAACACCACGGGTCTCGATACCCTGAAGTGGATGGAACCGCGGGCCGTGGGTGACATCATCCGCTACGAACACCCGCAGATACAGGCCATCGTTATCTCCTACCTCGACCCGGATCAGGCCGCCGAAATTCTGGCGACCCTGGATGAAAAGGTGCGGCTCGATGTCATGATGCGGGTGGCGTCCCTGGAGAGCATCCAGCCCCAGGCTTTGCAGGAGCTCAACAACATCCTGGAGAAACAGTTCTCCGGCGGCTCGGCCACTCAGGTCAGCCGGATTGGTGGTGTGAAGCGCGCCGCCGACATTATGAACTTCATGGACCGCAACATTGAGGGCAGCCTGCTGGATTCCATCAAAGACATGGATCCCGATCTGGCGTCGACCATCGAGGACCTGATGTTCGTGTTCGACAACCTCAAGGACATCGACGATCGCGGCATTCAGGCCCTGCTGCGCGAAGTCTCGTCCGAAGTGCTGGTGGTGGCGCTCAAGGGCGCAGACGACGCCGTTAAGGACAAGATCTTCAGCAATATGTCCAAGCGCGCTGCGGAACTGCTGCAGGATGATCTGGAGTCCAAGGGACCGGTCAAGGTCAGCGAAGTGGAAGGGGCGCAGAAAGAAATCATTACCGTGGCACGACGTATGGCGGAAGCCGGCGAGATCGCGCTCGGTGGTTCCGGTGAAGAAATGCTGTAATGAAAAACTCTGACCTGGACACGCCCATCCCGAAGGAGCAGTTGACGGCCTACGAGCGCTGGGAGCTGCCGCTGCTGGACGAGCGCGGTAATGAAATTGGCCGTGAGGAAGAGCGGCGGGTGAAACCGCTGACGGCGGCGGAAATCAGCGAAATCCGCGAAGCCGCCCGGGAAGACGGCTACAACGAGGGCCGTGACCAGGGTTACCAGGTGGGTCTGGCGGAAGGCCGCGAGCAGGGCCTGGAAGAGGGCAGATCCGCAGGTACCGACGAGGGGCGGGAGCACGGGCTGCAACAGGGACTGGCGGATGCGAAACAGGACGTGGATGCCCGGCTGGAGCGACTGGAGCACCTGATGGGCGAGTTGCTGCTGCCGATTCGTCGCCATGATGACGAGATTGAATCGGCGTTGCTGAACCTCACCGTGACACTGGCGCGTTCGGTTCTGTTGCGGGAACTGAGCCTGGATACCACCCATATTCAGCAGGTGGTGCGCCGGGCCCTCGGGGCACTGCCGCCAACCGCAGATAATGTACGGATCCATATTCATTCCCAGGACGCAGATCTGGTGCGCCAGGTTGCAGCACGCCTGGATACCCCGGCGTCGGTGGTTGCGGATGACCGCCTGACACCGGGTGGCTGTCGGGTCGAAACCCGCCAAAGCCTGGTGGATTTCTCCGTGGAAAAACGCTTCCAGCAAAGCCTGCAGGCCATGCTTGCCGACCAGGCCTCAGGCAATACCGCGTCGGCGGAGCGTCTGGGCGAGTTGGCCGGAGATCTGTCGGATATCCCGAATCCGGCCGCAACACAATCGCCAACGGCTGCCCCGTCCATTGGCACATCTCCCGATGAGGCTGCCGGCAAGGAGAAGGGCGATGACATCCACCCTGATTGAGCGCCTGAATAACCTCCAGCAAACGGCACAAAAAGAGCACGAGCCAGAGCTCTCCGGGCGGTTGACCCGCATGGTGGGGCTGACCCTGGAATGCGTGGGTTGCCCGATGGTGGTCGGTGACCGGTGTGTGATTCAGAGCCAGGGCAGCGGCAACGTGGAAGCCGAGGTGGTTGGTTTCGAGGATGACAAAGTCTATCTCATGCCGATAACGGCTATTGAGGGGCTCAGGCCCGGGGCCAGGGTGGTGCCGTTGTCCGCCGCCAGCCTGGTGCCGGTGGGCCCACAGATGCTTGGCCGGGTGGTGAATGGTGCCGGTGACCCCCTTGACGGCAAGGGCCCCTTGCAGGCCGAGGAACGGGTGTCGCTGAATGGCGAAATCATCAATCCGCTGAACCGCGCCCCTGTGCGGCAGTCCATGGACGTCGGTATCCGGACGATCAACTCCCTGCTGACGGTCGGACAGGGCCAACGGCTGGGCCTGTTTGCCGGCAGCGGTGTCGGCAAGAGCATGCTGCTGGGCATGATGACCCGTTTTACCGACGCCGACATCACCGTGGTGGGCCTGATTGGTGAGCGGGGCCGTGAGGTGAAGGAATTCATTGAGGACATTCTCGGTGACGAAGGGCTGGCGCGGTCTGTTGTGGTGGCGTCGCCAGCGGATGATTCCCCCTTGATGCGCCTGCGCGCAGCCATGCTCACCACCAGGATTGCCGAGTACTACCGGGATCAGGGCAAGCGTGTTTTGCTGCTGATGGATTCGCTGACACGCTACGCCCAGGCACAGCGCGAGATCGCCCTGGCGGTGGGTGAGCCACCGGCCACCAAAGGTTATCCGCCGTCGGTGTTCGCCAAGGTGCCGCAGCTGGTGGAGCGAACCGGAAACGGCCGCCCCGGTGGTGGCTCGATTACCGCGTTCTACACCGTTCTGACCGAGGGCGATGACCAGCAGGACCCGATTGCCGATGCGGCCCGGGCCATTCTTGATGGCCACATTGTGTTGTCGCGCCGGCTCGCGGAAGAGGGGCATTACCCGGCCATTGATGTGGAAGCCTCTATCAGCCGAGTGATGCCTCAGGTAACGGAACTGGAGCATTTCGCCCGAGCCCAGCGTTTCAAGCAGGTTTATTCCAGATACCAGCAAGCCAAGGATCTGATCAGTGTTGGTGCCTACGTCAAGGGCTCTGACCCGGAAACCGATTTCGCCATGGCCCACATCGCCAACATGCGCCAGTTCCTCCAGCAGGGACTGAACGAGAGTGCGCCCCTGCAGGACAGCATCCAGCAGCTGCTGACGGTGGTTCCCGAGCGACGTTCGCCGGATCGCCTGAAAAGTGCTGCGCCCCAGCCCATGGGAAGCCAGCCCGGAAGCTCTGACTGATGGTGGCCCGGTCCCAGCGTTTGAAGGTGGTGCTCACCCTGGAAGAGCGCAAGGAACAGGAAGCGCTCGAGCGCATGACCGAGGCGAAGAAACTGTTGGACCAGCAGCGGGAACAGGTGAATAATCTTAGCCGCTATCAGCAAGAGTATCGGGACCAGATCCGGGGCGGTCAGCAGGGCGTTGTGCCCGTGGCAAGGCTGCAGGCATGGCAGGCATTTATTGCCCAGTTGGATCAGGTCATCGTTCAGCAGCAGGCGCAGCTCGATCAGGCCGAGCGCGGGTTTGACGAGCGCCGGCTAGAGTGGCAGAAGGCCTGGGAGCGACGGCGCGGCATGGAGAAATACATCGAAACCTGTCGTGAGCAAGAACGGCGTGAGCTGGACCTGCGAGAGCAGAAACAGGCAGACGAAGCGGCCGGTCGGGCATATGCCTGGAGAAAGCGCTGAAGGTTTCTGTGATGTAATCCCCTGCGCATGCAATTCAGTTCGCTTGCGCTATTCTTACTCCTGAACAGATTGCACGCAGGTTAGGTGTGTGCGCCAAAAGGAGTTTACGGAGGTTTCGGAATGCCGATTGAGACGCGTCACCTGGAGGATAGCCAGACCTTGGTTATCAGTATTGACGGGCGCTTTGATTTCAGTACCCATCAGGCCTTTCGGGATGCCTACGAGCATTGCGACAACCTGGTCGACCACTATGTCGTCGACCTGTCTGAAACCACCTACCTGGACAGCTCCGCGTTGGGCATGTTGCTGCTGCTGCGAGACTACGCCGGCGGGGACAGCGCCAAGATCTCCATCGAGAACTGCAACAGCGACGTGCGTCGCATCCTCTCCATATCCAATTTCGAGCAGTTGTTCGCCATCCGCTGATGGGTGAACCTCCACGGGGGTAAAGTGGAAGCATCCATCGCCGATCAGCGGCCGCTGAAAATTCTGATCGCAGATGACAGCGATTCCGACCGATTGATTCTGAAAACACTGGTCAAGCGGATCGGTCATCAGGTATTCGAGGCCCGAAACGGCGAGGAAGCCGTCCACCTGTTCGAACAGGCTCATCCCGATATCGTGCTGCTCGATGCCATGATGCCCGTCATGGACGGTATGGAGGCCGCTCGCCGGATCAAGGCGCTGGCGGGCGAGCGAATGGTGCCGCTGATCTTCCTGACCTCGCTTTCCGAGGCGGATGCACTGGCGCGCTGTCTCGATGCCGGCGGGGATGACTTTCTGAGCAAGCCCTACAATCGCGTCATTATTGAGGCCAAGATCAACGCCTTCAACCGCATGCGCCGGATGCACCGCACGCTGTCGGATCAGCGGGATCACATCCGCGACCTGAACGATCAGATGCTCAAGGAACAGAAGATCGCCAAGCGGGTGTTCGACAACGTGGCCCACACCGGTTGTCTGGACGCTGTTAATATCCGCTACCACGTATCGCCACTGAGTATCTTTAATGGCGATGTTCTGTTCGCCTCACCACGCCCGGCCGGCGGCATGCTGATCTTCGTAGGGGATTTCACCGGCCATGGCTTGCCCGCGGCAATTGGTGCCATGCCGCTGGCGGAAATCTTCTACGGCATGGCCGCCAAGGGGTTCAGTGCCAAGGATGTGCTCCGGGAAATCAACCAGAAACTCAAGAATATTCTTCCCGTCGGTATGTTCTGTTGCGGGGCAATGATCGAAGCCGTGTTTCACCAGCACCAGCTGTGGTTCTGGAACGGGGGGCTTCCGGATGCGACGTTGATCAGGGCTAACGGCGACACCGTTGCCATGCCGTCTCGGCACTTGCCGCTCGGGATTCTGCCCCCCGATCAATTCGATGCCGGACTGGAGCAGGTAGCAACCCAGCCTGGCGATACCCTGATGCTGATGACCGATGGCGTGCTGGAATCCAGAAATGCCGCCGGTGAGCTGTTTGGCGATGCCGGAGTTGCTCAGGCACTGGACACCCGTGGCGGCGGAATGCATCCGTTCGATGCGGTGATCGGCAGTTTGCGTGAGTTCATCGGCGCCCATCAGGACGATGATGACATCACGCTTTTCTGTGTGGATATGGTGGATGATGCGGAAATCGCACCCTTGCCGGACCGCACGACCCTGCCCGGGCCCGCCGAGTGGCATTGCGAATATGAAATTCGTGAACGAACACTCGGAGATTTCAATCCGCTTCCGCTCTTGCTGCACATCTGCATGGAAGTACCAGGCCTGCGTTCCCGCAGTGGCGAAATCTACACCGTGCTTGCCGAGCTTTATAACAACGCCCTTGAGCACGGCATACTGGAACTGCCATCGGACTGGAAACACTCACCGGAAGGGTTTGGTAAATACTATCGTGAGCGACAGGTCAGGCTCGGCCGGGTGAAGGGGCACTTCATCCGTTTCAGTCTGTCGCATTCCATGAAACCGTATGGCGGACAACTTCGTGTGGTCTGTGAAGACAGTGGTTCCGGTTTCGACTTTGAGAATCATCCCGTTCTGGCCGCTGGTGATACCCGCTCGGAGCACACCCGGTACGCCGGCCGTGGGCTGTTGTTGATGAGGCAGTTGTCACAATCCCTTCGTTTTCACGGCCGGGGCAATCGGGTAGAGATCGTCTATGATTGGGATTTATCCGATGGCCCTTCGGATCGAATAACAAATGACCGGCACTGACCGGTTCTCCTGCAGAGCATGGCTATGAACGAAACACCACATATCGATCAGGAAGCACTCGCTGAACTTCAGGACGTCATGGACGATGAATTTGGCGTGTTGATTGAAACGTTCCTGAAAGATTCCCGTGAACGCATAGCCGGCTTGCGTCAGGCTCTGAACGGTCAGGATGCCGATGCTCTGGCGCAAATGGCGCACAGCTTCAAAGGCAGTTGCATCAATATCGGCGCCCCCCGGCTCGGAGCGCTGTGCCAGATTGTTGAGAAAGCCGGAAAGGAACAGAGGTTGGATGATGCACCGGCAACGGTGGATGCCATCGAAGCCGAATTCCGCAGTGTATCTGACATTCTGGAAGTTTTTGTCCCCTGACAGCGGAGCGCTGGCACCTCTTTTGCTATTTCCTGGTAAATGCCCGATAACCGGCTGCGATGCGGCAAGGCCTGGGCAATAACCAGTGTAAAACGGCAAGAGGTTGCCATGCCCCAAACGGTTCTTCCTCTGACTCCCTCGCCAGGGGGTCCCAATGACAGCAGTGCTACCAAATCCCGAGCTGGCAAGGCCGCGGACCCGGATGGGCGCTTTGAGTCAGTCTCGCGGGAGGAGCAGAAAAAGCTCGATGCCAGGACGGACAAGCGCCGTGAAGAAACCGAGTCTGCGGAGCGGCCTGCCGAAGAAACATCTCAGTCGGAAACGGCAAGTGCCCCCGGTGCGGACAAGGCGTCCGACTCCGCCGCCGGGAATAAGCCTGAGGCCGACCGCGACGACGCCGGGGTTGCCACTGCAGCGGACCCGGAAACCGCCGAGCCAGTGATGGTGCCGGTAACGTTCGTGGGCCTGCAGTCGCTGGTGGCCTCTGGCAATCAAAAGGGGGTGACTGAGCAAGGGCTGTCTGCTGCGTCAGTTCCCGCGCCGGGAATGTCGGCCGGTCAGGATGTGGCGGCGCGGTCCCTCCGGGCTGCCAGTGCCTCAGGCGCTCAGGGCCTGATTGCCGGGCAGGGCAGTTACGGCCAGGGTGCCCCTGGTGTCACGGCTGGCCTGCAACTCGCGGACGTCGCCACCACGGACGTTGCGCGGCCAACGGATGCTGCCAACCTTGCAGCCAGCCCGCGCTTGAGTGCCACGTTTGAGTTGGCGTCCCAGTTGTCGTCCAATCCTGCCACCAGGCTGACGGCCGAGACGGCGGTTCCCCTGAGGAGCTACGCCACCTCCATCGATCTGCCCGTGGGGCACGCGGAGTGGGGTGACAAGCTGGTCGGCAAGCTGAGCTGGTTGACCGCGCGCAGCATGTCGGTGGCGGAAATCCACCTGACCCCACCGGACATGGGGCCGATGGAGGTCAAAGTCCGGGTCCAGAACGAGCAGGCCAATATCGCCGTTCACGCGGCGAACCCCGTGGTCCGGGATCAGCTCGAACTCCACTCCCATCGCCTGCGGGACATGCTGGCAGAGCAGGGTCTTAATCTGACCAAGTTCGACGTCTCCGATTCGCCGCAGCAGCAGGCCGGGCAACAGGGTGCCGGTACCGATGCGGATGGTGGCGCTGGTGACAGCGGCGGCGAACTGGCCGCGGTTGAAGGTGATGAAGACATGGCGGCCGGTGCGCTCGATCTGAGCTGGAATGGCGAAATCGACGTTTTTGCCTGATCTGAACACCCTGAAAAAATCGTAGCCGGCGGCTTCCGTTAAAGCCGCCGCCGGTTCGCCCAGGCTTCCAGTGATCGATTTTGCCCAACCCTCCTGGCAACGCTAAACTGCGCGTTTTCATTTCGGCATCGGGTGCGGGTTATGTTCTGGCCCAAGCTTTGCATTTAATCTCTGAAAAGCGCGGATACGCGCCTCACACGACGAATTTCTGGCACAACAAACACTATGGCAGATAACAACGCGCCTCCTGTGGCACCGGCGAAACAAGGCAAGCTGAAGCTGATCATCATCCTGGTGGTTGCGCTGCTTCTGGCAATCGGACTCTCGGTAATGGGAACCCTCTGGTTTCTCGGCGCCGGCAACGATGCGCCGGACAGCGAAGAGACGGCTGAGGAGGCGTTTGTTCCCAGCACCTATGTGAAGCTCGACAAGGCGGTGGTGACAACCATACAGGCAGAGGGGCGGCAGCGTTACGCGCAGGCCTACCTTGCGCTTGAGGCACGGGACCAGGAAGCATTGACCGCCGCCCAGCTGCATCTGCCGTTGATTCGCAGTCAGCTGGTGATGGTGCTTGGCAGCAGCCAGTATGAACAGCTGCAAACGCCTGCCGGGCGCTCGGAACTGGCGGACGCGATGTTGGCGACCGTCAATCAGGTGCTGGAGCAGGAAGGCGAGCCCGTGATTGAGCGGGTGCTGTTACAGAATTTTGTTGTGCAATGAGACCCGGCACGGGTAAGGCATTACAGGGGCAGGGCTAACTATGCAGGACTTGTTGTCTCAGGACGAAATCGATGCGCTCCTTCACGGTGTCGACGATGGGGATATTGATACCTATGACGAGGTTGATGATACCGGAGTAAAGTCCTACGACCTCGCCAGCCAGGACCGGATTGTCCGGGGCCGGATGCCGACGCTGGAAATGATCAACGAGCGGTTTGCCCGGTATACCCGGATCAGCCTGTTCAATCTGTTACGCCGAAACGCCGATGTGTCTGCCGGTGGCGTCCAGATCATGAAATTTGGCGAATACATCCATACCCTGTATGTCCCGACCAGCCTGAATCTGTGCAAGGTGCGCCCGCTGCGCGGTACCTCGCTGTTCGTGCTCGATGCCAAGCTGGTGTTCAAGCTGGTGGATAACTTTTTCGGCGGCGAGGGGCGCCACGCCAAGATTGAGGGGCGGGAATTCACCCCCACCGAAACCCGCATTGTCCAGATGGTGCTGAATCAGGTCTTCCACGATATGAAAGAAGCCTGGCATGCCGTGCTGAACGTGGATTTCGAGTACATGAGCTCGGAGGTCAATCCAGCCATGGCGAACATCGTCAGCCCCAGTGAAGTGGTCGTGGTCAGCAGTTTCCACATCGAGCTGGACGGCGGTGGTGGCGAACTCCACTTTGCCTTGCCCTATTCGATGATTGAACCCATCCGGGAAGTGCTGGACGCCGGGGTTCAGAGCGATATTGATGACGCCGACGAGCGTTGGATTCATGCCCTGCGCGAGGATATCAAAGAGGTTGAGGTGCCGGTCAACAGCGCGGTCTGTTCGAAAAAGATGTCTCTGCGGGACGTCGCCAAACTGAAGGAGGGTGACATCATTCCCGTGGAAATTCCCGAGTATTTGACGGTCACCGCCAACGGTATTCCCGTGTACAAGGCGACCATGGGCTCCCGCGACGGAAAGCTGGCGCTGAGAATTCATGACAGGGCACAGCTGCCCAAGGTGAAAAAACAACTGAAGGTGGGACGCAATGGCTGACGACAAGAAAGACGAGCAGCAACTCAGCGAAGATGAAAAGCTGGCCGCCGAGTGGGAGGCGGCCATGGAAGAATCCGGTGATGAGAGCGGTGACAAGGCGTCCACGGAAGATGAGTGGGCGGCGGCCATGGCCGAGGCCGGCGCCGGTGGACAGAAAGGCTCGGTCCAGGCCGCGCCGATCGAAGAGTTTGATCATTCCGGGCAGCCCCCGAAGGGACAGGATATGTCACCGGATCTGGATGTGGTGCTGGATATCCCGGTGACGATTTCGATGGAAGTGGGCAATACCCAGATTCCGATCCGCAATCTGCTTCAGCTGAACCAGGGCTCGGTGATTGAGCTGGATCGTCTGGCCGGCGAGCCGCTGGACGTTCTGGTCAACGGTACGCTGATCGCCCACGGCGAGGTGGTTATGGTCAACGACAAGTTTGGCATTCGTCTGACCGACGTGATCAGCCCGAACGAGCGCATCAAGCGCTTGCAGCGATAAGATGAAACAGTTGCTCGCCGGTTTTGCGGCATCCCTGTTGGCCGCCCCCGTGCTGGCCGAAGAGGCTGGCAAGCCTGTGGTAAAGGCGCCGGTGACCGGCGCTGCTGACACCGTCGGCACACTGGTCAGTCTCGGGCTGGGGTTGCTCGCGGTGGTCGCTATTATCTACGGCTGCGCCTGGATGGTCAGGCGCATGAATGGCATGACCGGGATGAACAATCAGGCCATGAAAGTGGTTTCGGTCATGGCGCTTGGCACGCGCGAGCGAATTGCGCTGGTTGAGGTCGGTGGCCAGCAGATCCTGTTGGGCATCACGCCATCTTCCATCCGGACCCTGCATGTCTTTGACGAACCCGTTGTCGAGGCAGGCAAGCCCGTGCCCGGCGACTTCGCCAGACGGTTGCAGGGCATGATCGGCAAACCCTGGAACACACCGAGTAAGGATTGATTAAGGGCATGACAGCCACGTGGTTTAATCGGCTTGTTCCGGTGTTGGTGGTTCTTCTGGGCATCGTCTGGGCCCCTCTGTCCATGGCGCAGGAGAGCGGCGGTATACCGGGGATTCCCGCCTTCACCGTTGAGCCTGGCGAGGGCGAAGGGGTTCAGGAGTACTCGGTAACCCTGCAGATTCTGGCGCTGATGACGGCGCTGACCTTCCTGCCGGCCATGCTCATGATGATGACCTCGTTCACCCGCATCATCGTGGTGTTCGCCATCCTTCGCCAGGCACTGGGTTTGCAGGCGACGCCGTCGAACCAGATTTTGCTGGGCATGGCGCTGTTTCTGACCATTTTCATTATGAAACCGGTGTTTGAAGAGGCCAACCGGGTGGCGCTCCAGCCTTACCTGCAGGAGGAGGTGACCTCCCTGGAAGCGGTGGAGCGCGCCAGTGAACCCTTCAAGCAGTTCATGTTGGCCCAGACCCGGGAAAGCGACCTGGCGTTGTTTGTGCGTATGGCCGACGAGCAATACGAAACACCGGAGGATGTGTCCTTCTGGGTTCTGATGCCGGCCTTTGTGACCAGTGAGCTGAAGACGGCATTCCAGATCGGGTTTATCCTGTTTATACCCTTTCTGATCATCGATATGGTCGTGGCCAGCGTGCTGATGGCCATGGGTATGATGATGCTGTCACCGATCATCATTTCGCTGCCATTCAAAATCATGCTGTTTGTTCTGGTGGACGGCTGGGCGCTCATTATGGGCACTCTGGCGGCCAGTTACGGAATATAGGGGGCATCGTGACGCCGGAAACCATAATCGACATTCTTCGTGAAGCGCTGTGGATGATTGTCCTGCTGGCGTGCGTGATCATCGGTCCGGGGCTGGTGATCGGGCTGGTGGTCAGTACCTTCCAGGCGGCCACCCAGATCAACGAACAGACCCTCAGTTTTCTGCCCCGTCTGATAGTCACCCTGATCGTGATTATCGCTGCCGGCCCCTGGATGCTGACCAAGCTGCTGGACCATGCCAATTCGCTGATTTCCAGCATTCCCTACCTGATCGGCTGATCGATGATACCGGCTGGCTTCAGCGCAGATCTCATTGGCCAGTGGGTTGGTCAGCATCTGTGGCCGCTGTTCCGGCTGGCCAGCTTCCTGATGGTGATCCCCATCTTCGGCACCCAGCTGGTGCCTGCTCGGGTGCGTCTTGGGCTGGCGTTACTGATGACCATCCTGATCGTTCCGATGATTCCCGACGTGCCCAAGGTAGACGCCCTCAGTGCGGATGCAGTGGTCATTACCCTGCAGCAAATCCTGATTGGTGTGGGCATGGGGTTTGCGCTTACGGCGCTGTGGCAGTTGTTTGTGATTGCCGGTCAGATGATTGCCATGCAGATGGGTCTCGGCTTTGCCTCTATGGTGGACCCGGCCAACGGGGTAAACGTCCCGGTCCTGTCTCAGATCTACACCATCACCATTACGCTGTTGTTTCTCGCCATGAACGGGCACCTGGCGGTGTTTGAGGTGTTCATCGAGAGCTTCCGGACCCTGCCCATCGGTATGGAAGGGTTGGGGCAAACGGGCGTATGGGAACTGGCGCACCGGATCAGCTGGATGTTCGCGGCCGCAATGCTGCTGGCGCTGCCGGCAGTGACGGCGGTGCTGATCGTTAACATCTCCTTTGGCGTGATGACCCGGGCCGCGCCCCAGATGAACATCTTCGCCCTGGGTTTTCCGATCGGCCTGATATTCGGGCTGTTTGCGATCTGGGTGCTGCACGCCAATTTCGTGCCGCATTTCGATCAGTACACCCGGGAGACGTTTGAGTTCATGCGCCAGCTGCAGGGGCGGCCCTGAGCATGCTGGCCTTGTGTGCAATCCACCGGGTAGCTGTGACCGATGGCTGAAGAGAACGACAACAGTCAGGAAAAAACGGAAGAGGCCACACCCCGACGACTCGAGAAGGCCAGAGAGGAGGGGCAGACAGCCCGTTCCCGGGAGCTGGCCACCATGGCGGTACTGATGACCGGAGCCGCCGGATTGCTGGTGTTCGGTACCAGCCTGGGGGCATCCCTGGAGGCCATCATGCGCGACAGCTTTGTGCTGGAGCGTTCCGCCATCTTCGATACCCGTCACATGAGTGTGCAGCTTATCGCGTCTGCGAAAGAGGCGGCGTGGGCCCTGGCTCCGATTCTGATTCTGTTACTGATTGCGGCCATTGCCGGTTCGATCGGCATTGGCGGGTTGCTGTTCAGTGGCAAGGCGATCGCGCCCAAACTGAGCCGGATGAATCCGATCAAGGGGCTCGGGAAGATGTTTTCGGCCCGGTCTCTGGTGGAACTGGTCAAGGCCATCGCCAAGGTGGGGCTGGTATTGACGGTGGCCATCCTGATTCTGGATCTGCGTACCGAGGATTTGCTGAGTATTTCTGAGGAGCCGGCTGTTCCGGCCATGGAGCATGTGCTCTGGACGGTCGGCTGGAGTTTCTTCCTGTTGTCCTGCGCCACAATCATGATTGCGATGATCGATGTGCCATTTCAGATCTACGATCATCAGAAAAAACTGCGGATGACCAAGCAAGAGGTCAAGGACGAGTACAAGGACACCGAGGGCAAGCCGGAAGTTAAAGGCAGGATTCGCCAATTGCAGCGGGAGATGGCCCAGCGCCGCATGATGCAGGATGTGCCCACCGCCGACGTGGTCATCACCAACCCAACGCATTACGCGGTGGCCCTGAAGTACGACGAGGGCAGGATGTCGGCACCGGTGGTTGTCGCCAAGGGCGCGGATCAAGTTGCCTTCAAGATCATGGAGATTGCCCGCGAGCACAAGGTAGAGGTGCTCCGGACACCGCCGCTGACCCGGGCGGTGTATCACAACACGGATCTGGGCGGAGAAATCCCCGATGGCCTGTATATGGCCATTGCCCAGGTGCTTGCCTATGTCTTCCAGTTACGGCAGTTCCGCAAAGGTCGCGGGGACCGGCCCGGTCTGCCGGATTTCCCCATTCCTTCTGATTTGCGCCGGGATTCCTGACCCGTCCGCGTCAGCGGGCTTCCACCACCCGGATCAACGGTTCACCACGACTCCGGGGTATCGGCAGCGTGTCGTACCAGTCGCGCGGGTCGTGGAGGACGGTCTCGGCAAAACCGCAGGACACAAAGTGTTTGCCGGCTTCGATATCGGAATTGAAATGAAAGGACACCTGGCTTCGGGTGATGCCGCCGAGAGCGTGGCCAAGTGCATTCAGTGTGCTTCTGAGCGCCGGGTGGCGCGGTTGGTAATAGCTTTCTGACAGGTACACGGAGCCTGGCCGTTGCGCCAGTGCGGCCGCAAGCCGCCGCCAGAAGCCACTGATGACGTCGAGAGAAAAGTAGCTGGTCAGCCCCTCGGTCACCACGATCACAGGTTTCTGGTTGTCGAACACCCGTGGCAGAACTGCTTCGAGGGTATGCTCGCCGTGCTCGGCGAGAATGTCGATGGGAGTCACCTGGTGATGGTCGCCAAGGCGACCGGCGGTCATCAGGCGCAGAGCCTTCCTGGCGGCCATCTCGGGCAGGTCGGCTTCCACCATGTGCAGGTGGGGGTGGCGCTGCCGCAGCCGGATCCCGCGAGGGGACATGCCACAGGCAATTTCGAGCACCTGGGTAACGCCATGCTGTTCAACGGCCTGGTCGATCAACTGATCGATGATCAGGTGGCGTTGCAGCAGAAAGGTTTGCAGGTTGCCCCCGATAGCCGCCTTACTGACGGCTTCGAAGGGCGCCAAAGCACGGTAGAGCCAGCGACCCTGGCGTGTCGCCAGGGCGTCGTCCGACAGGCCGTACCGGTGCCATACGGCGCCGGTATACAGCGCCGTAAAGCTGATGCCGGAACTGTCAGCTGGGGTTTTGCTCATAGATGGCCTTGCCCCAGGCTTCGCTGCGACCCGGCAGCACCAGGTTCAGGATGATGGCAGCCACGGCGCACAGGGCAATGCCTTCCAGGTGGCCCAGAACCATGCCGCCGATGCCGAACACCAGGGTGACAGCGACAATCACCAGATTGCGTGCCTGTGACAGGTCGACCTGGTGGCGGATCAGGGTATTCAGGCCAACTACGGCGATGGAGCCGAACAGCAGGCACAGGATGCCACCCATGACGGGTGCCGGGATGGTTTGCAGGGCGGCGCCAAACTTGCCGACGAACGCCAGAACAATGGCGGTCACAGCCGCCCACCACATCACCTTGGGGTTGAAGTTCTTGGTGAGCATGACTGCACCGGTCACTTCGGAGTAGGTGGTGTTGGGTGGCCCGCCGAGCATGGACGCGGCACTCGTCGCCAGGCCATCGCCGAGCAGGGTGCGATGCAGGCCGGGCTTTTCCAGGTAGTTCCTGCGGGTAACATTGCCGATCGCCAGGACGTCGCCGATGTGCTCAATGGCCGGTGCTATGGCGACCGGGATCATAAACAGCACCGCGCCCCAGCTGAATTCCGGGGCCACGAAGTTCGGCACTGCCAGCCAGGGGGCCTGCTGCACCGGGGTGGTATCCACAATGCCGGCAAAGGCCGACAGGATATAGCCCACGATGACGCCAAACATAATCGGAATCAGGCGGAAAATGCCCTTTGCCCAGACCGACATGATGACGGTCACGGCCAGGGAGATCATGGCAATCCAGATAGCGGTGTCGTAGGGCACCAGTTCGGCGGAACCGTCACCGGTGCGGCCAGAGGCCATGTGCACGGCGACCGGCGCCAGGCCCAGGCCAATGGTCATGATGACCGGGCCAATAACCACGGGTGGCAACAGGGAGCGTACAAAGCCGGTGCCGCGCAGGCGAACCAGAGCGCTGAGCAGGATGTAAAGAATGCCCGCCGCCATCAGGCCGCCGAGCGTCTCCTCCATGCCGAACTTGCCCTTCGAGGCAATGATCGGTGCGATGAAGGCAAAAGAGGATGCCAGGAAAATCGGAATCTGGCCGCCAGTGACAATATGAAAAATCAGTGTGCCCAGGCCTGCGGTAAACAGGGCGACGTTCGGATCCATACCGGTGATCAGTGGCATGAGCACCAGTGCGCCGAAGGCCACCAGAAGCATCTGGGAGCCGGCAATTGCCTGTTTCCACATCGGGTCGTTACTGTGGTCTTGCATGGGTCAAACGTCCTTTTGCTTGGTTCCGAAGATTTTGTCGCCGGCGTCGCCGAGTCCGGGCAGGATGTAGCCCTTCTCGTTCAGGCGCTCATCCACTGAGGCGGTGTAGATCGAGACGTCCGGGTGTGCTTCCAATACTTTTTGGACGCCTTCGGGGGCGGCCACCAGTACCAGGGCGCGAATTTCCGTGCTTCCGGCTTTTTTGAGCAGGTCGATGGTGGAAATCATCGAGCCGCCCGTGGCCAGCATCGGGTCAACAATCAGGGCCATACGCTGGTCCAGTTCGCCCACCAGTTTTTCCAGGTAGGTACTGGCTTCCAGGGTTTCTTCGTCGCGGATCTGGCCAACCACGCTCACGCGGGCAACCGGGATCAGGCTCAGTACGCCGTCCAGCATGCCCAGACCGGCACGCAGGATCGGAACGATGGTGATCTTCTTGCCCTGAATCTGTTCGACCTTCACCGGTCCGGCCCAGCCATCAATGGTCTGTTCCTGCAGGCCGAAGTCCTTGGTGGCTTCGTAGGTGAGCAGGGCACCAACTTCCTGTGCCAGTTCACGAAAGTTCTTGGTGCTGATGTCCGCCCGGCGCATCAGGCCCAGCTTGTGTTGGATCAGGGGGTGTTTCACCTCGTGGATTGGCATGGGATCACCTATCTGTGGGTTTTCTTTGATGGTTAAGCAGCGCTATGGAACCGCGCAAGGATACCGTATCTGGCGGTTTGAGTCAGGCGGCCGCAGGGCGAAGCCGGAGGAATTGGGGTAAGGATTGGTACGGATCTTGCGAATTACCGTCCAAATGACGAATTAGCGTCAGATTTCCGCCCCTTGTTTACCCCGGGGCCTGTTACCGGAGTCGCTTCAAGCATGGACAGAGTATTAGTCCTGAATAACGTCAAATCCCTGACGCGGGCCAATCTCGGTGTTCCCGTGATGCTCATGGGGTTGCTGGGCATGATGATCCTGCCCATGCCGGCTTTCCTGCTCGACGTTTTCTTCACCTTCAATATCACGCTGTCCATCGTGATTTTGCTGGTGTGCGTGTATGCCATGCGACCGATGGATTTTGCGTCCTTCCCGACCGTGCTGCTGGTGGCAACGCTGCTGCGTCTGGCGCTGAACGTGGCCTCTACCCGGATCGTCCTGCTTGAAGGCCACGATGGCGGTGATGCCGCGGGCAAGGTGATTGAGTCCTTTGGCGAAGTGCTCATCGGCGGCAACTACGCCGTCGGTCTGGTGGTGTTCGCCATTCTGATGATCATCAACTTCCTGGTGGTGACCAAGGGTGCCGGCCGGGTTTCCGAGGTAAGCGCGCGCTTCACTCTGGATGCGATGCCCGGCAAGCAGATGGCCATTGATGCCGACCTGAACGCCGGATTGATTAACCAGGAAGACGCCAAGCTGCGTCGGTCCGAGATTGCCCAGGAAGCGGATTTTTACGGTTCCATGGATGGTGCGTCGAAATTTGTTAAGGGTGATGCCATTGCCGGCCTTTTGATTCTGGCCATCAATATTATCGGTGGTGTTGCCATCGGCATGATGCAGCATGGCCTGACCTTCGGACTTGCCATGGAGCGCTACGCGCTGCTGACCATTGGTGATGGTCTGGTTGCGCAGATTCCGTCGCTGCTGCTGTCTACGTCCGCGGCGATCATGGTGACGCGGGTCACTTCGAGTCAGGACATGGGCGGGCAAATCATCAGCCAGATGTTCAGTGCGCCCAAGGCGCTTGGTATTGCGGCCGCCATCCTGATCATTCTCGGGTTGATTCCGGGCATGCCTCACGTTGCCTTTCTGGGGCTCGGCAGTCTGGCCGCCGGTGCAGCCTGGTTTATCTGGAAGCGGGATCAGCAAACCGTGGAAGAGGGCGCGGTGTTTCCGGCCCAGGGCGGTGCCGGGGTGCATCGTGCCGGCGGACAGGAACTGCAAGCCGATGGCGCTGCCGATCAGGGGCATCAGTTACCGGCGCCCGGTGAGACCCGCGAGCTTGGGTGGGACGACGTCGCCACCGTGGATATCGTCGGGCTGGAAGTCGGCTATCGCCTGATTCCGCTGGTGGATAAGTCCCAGGGTGGGCAGTTGCTCAGCCGGATCAAAGGGGTCCGCAAGAAGTTGTCACAGGATCTTGGCTTCCTGATGCCGTCTGTCCACATCCGGGACAACCTGGACCTGATGCCCAACGTGTACCGCATCACCCTGATGGGGGTCACCATCGCCGAGGCAGAGATTCACCCCGAGCGGGAACTGGCCATCGACCCGGGGCAGGTGTTCGGCAAAATTGAAGGTATCGAAGGCAAGGACCCGGCTTTCGGTCTGGATGCCTGCTGGATCGAAACCGACAAAAAAGATCAGGCCCAGACCCTGGGGTACACCGTCGTGGATGCCAGCACGGTGGTCGCAACCCATCTGAACCAGGTGCTTCAGAAGCACGCTCATGAGCTGCTTGGGCATGAGGAAACCCAGAAATGGCTGGATCAGCTGGAGAAGATGTCACCCCGGCTGGCCGAAGAGCTGGTGCCCACGACGATTTCCATCAGCCTGTTGCTCAGGGTCTTGCAGAGCCTGCTGAAGGAAGAAGTGCCGATTCGGGATATGCGATCCATCGCCGAGGCAATTGTGAACATCCATCCCCGTAGCCAGGATCCCAAGCTGCTGACCATGGTGGCGCGCCAGGCGCTGCGTCGGATGATCGTCCAGAGTATCTGCGGTAACGAGTCGGAGATTCCGGTTATTACCCTCGACCCAGAGTTGGAACAGATGTTGCTGAAGTCGGTTCAGCAGAGTCAACAATCCGGCGGTCAGGACGACATCGGGATGGTGCTGGAGCCGAACATGGTGGAAAAACTGCAGCGCTCGTTGCAGGACAGTGTTCAGCGGCAGGAAATGTTGGGTAAGCCCGCCATCCTGCTGGTTTCAGGGCCGCTCCGGCCGGTGCTGGCGAAATTCGCCAGCTACGGGGTAGAGCGGTTGCACGTGCTCTCGTATCAGGAAGTACCCGAAAACAAACAGATCACCATCGTGGCGTCCGTTGGTCAGTGACGACGGAAAGACAAGCGGCTAGCGCAGATGCAGCGTGGCCGGTGGAGGAAGAGGTAGAATGAAGGTAAAGCGGTTTTTCGCTCAAAGTATGGCTGAGGCGCTCCGGCAAGTCAGTGAACAAATGGGGCCGGATGCTGTCATTCTTTCCAATCGTCGAGTGGATGGAGGTGTCGAAATTGTGACGGCACTGGATTACGACGAAAACATGGCGCGCCAGCGATTGGGCGAAGAGGCCGGGTCTGCCACCTCCGGTGCCCGCCTGGCAGAACTGCAGGCCGACCAGCATCGCCGGCTTGAAGACGAGCTGAATCGTTCCCGAGAGCGAATCCGGGGGGTGCGGGAAAAACGCGCCGCTGCTGGCAGTAGTCAGTGGGATGCCGCGTTTGACGAGAGTGCCCCGTCACCTCAGCCTGAGTCCGGTGGCGAGCGCAGCGCGGCTGTGACATCAGACTACTCCAGCGAGTTGGCGCAAATGAGGGCGGAAATCAGCTCTCTGCGCGACATGATGAGTGGCAATCAGGCGCAGCAAATGGCCAGGCCCGGCGTCAATCCCGTTCAGCAGCGCCTTGCCGAGCGCCTGCAGGAATTCGGGCTCAGCAATGATTTGTCCGCGTCCCTTGCGCGTCGCCACACGGGTGGACGTCTGGATGAGGGGTGGAAGCAGTCACTCAAAATGCTGGCCACCGGGGTACGTACCTCGCGCAAGGAATGGCTGGATGAGGGGGGCGTGTACGCCCTGGTGGGGCCAACCGGATCCGGCAAAACCACTACCATCGGAAAGCTCGCTGCGCGCTATGTACTCAAACACGGCGCCGACTCCCTGGCCTTGGTCACGACCGACCGTTACCGTGTTGCCGCGCACGAGCAGCTGTTTGTGTTCGGCCGCATCCTGAATGTGCCGGTTCGGGTGGTGGATGAGACCCATTCACTGGACGATATCCTGGATGAGCTGTCAGACAAGCATCTTGTACTGATCGACACTGCCGGCCTGACCAGCGCTGACAAAGGCTACCAGGAGCAGTTGGCCGAGCTGGCTCGCAGCCATCATAATATCCGCACCCATCTGGTGGTTTCCGCAACCAGTCAGCCGCGTATCATGAAATCCGTCTGGCATTGCTATAAGATGGCAAATCTGGCGGGCTGCGTGATGACCAAGATCGATGAAGCCCTGACGCTCGGTGAGTCTCTCGGTTTTGCCATGGAAACCAGTCTTCCGGTGGCCTATTACACCGACGGCCAGAAGATACCCGAGCACTTGCATCACGCCGAGGCGATTCCACTGGTTCGCCTGGCCGTGGAGCGTTTGAAAAATATGCAGCAACAACAGGCCGTTGCTGAGGGTGCCTGAAGAACAGGGACCCGCTGACGTGGCCGACACTGGCGGGCAGTCGTCTGAACGATAAGAACAGCCTTGGATTAACTGGCGAGAGAATATAACGAGCATGAGCAGAGCGAAACCGGTTCAGGTAATTGCAGTGTCCGGCGGAAAAGGCGGGGTTGGCAAGAGCAATGTGTCCGTCAACCTGGGTATTGCTCTCGCGCAGAAAGGGCGCCGGGTAGTCATCCTCGATGCCGATCTGGGGCTGGCCAATATTGACGTTCTGTTGGGCATCACCGCCAACCGGAACCTCGCCGATGTGCTCTCGGGTGAGTGTGACCTCAGAGACGTGCTGGTCGAAGGTCCGGGCGGTATCAAGGTGGTGCCGGCCTCGTCCGGAACCCAGCGCATGACACAGCTCAGCGCCATGGAACATGCCGGTCTGATCAATGCCTTCAGTGAACTGGGCGACGAAATTGATGTGCTGATTGTGGATACCGCCGCCGGTATATCCGAATCGGTTGTCAGCTTCCTGCGCGCCTCGCAGGAATTGCTCTTCGTGGTTTGCGACGAGCCCACCTCCATTACCGATGCCTACGCGCTGATCAAACTGATGAACCGTGATTACGGTACCAACCGGTTCCGTATTCTTGCCAATCAGGTCCGGAATGAAGAAGAAGGCCGCCACCTGTACGAGAAACTCAGCCGTGTGACCGAGCGCTTCCTTGATGTGGCGCTGGAATACGTGGGCATGGTGCCGTTCGACGAGGCCGTGAAAAAGGCCGTTCAGCGCCAGCGTGCGGTTCTGGATGCCTACCCCAAATCCAAGGCCGCCCTGGCGATCAAGGCGCTGGCCGACAAAGTGGACAACTGGCCACTGCCGTCCTCGCCCCGGGGACACCTCGAATTCTTCGTGGAACGGCTCGTCCAAGTCTGATTTGATCCAATCGAAACAACAGCGGATACATGACATTGGCGAAGAACCTGGGAATCTACCAGCAGGCCGGCACGGCGCCGGGAGCAGCGCAACTGGTTGAAGATCATGCGCCGCTGGTCAAGAAAATCGCTCTTCACCTGATGGCGCGGCTACCCGCCTCTGTGCAACTGGAAGACCTCATACAGGCCGGCATGATCGGCCTGCTGGAGGCCGCCCAGCGCTATACCTCTGCCAAGGGTGCAACCTTTGAAACCTTCGCCGGTATCCGAATTCGCGGCGCCATGGTGGATGAAATCCGCAAGGGCGACTGGGTGCCGCGCTCCGTTCATCGCAATGCCCGTCGAATTTCCGAGGCCATCAAAGCAGTCGAAGGCCGGCTTGGCCGGGAAGCCCAGGACACGGAAGTGGCCGAGGAGCTGGGCATGGATCTTGACGAATACCATTCCGCGCTGGCCGACAGCAACAGCGGCCGGCTTTTTAGCCTGGATGAGCTAAATGAATCCGGCGAGCTGCCGATAGAAGAAACAGAGCACAGTGACAACCCGCTGGAAGGGATCTCCTCCGATGCCTTCCGTCAGGGTCTCGCGCAGGCCATTGCGGAGTTGCCCGAGCGGGAGAAGCTGGTACTGAGTCTTTACTATCAGGAAGAGTTGAACCTGAAGGAAATCGGAGCGGTTCTGGGGGTTAGCGAAAGCCGGGTCAGCCAGATTCACAGTCAGGCGGCGCTCAGGTTGCGAAGCCGTCTGTCGGATTGGCGTGTCTAATCACTTCCTGTCGTCATTCTTCCTTGTGTATCAGCGCCATCCGGCTCTGTAGCGTTTTGGTAACCGGCGCTTTACACGCATCGTAAAGCACACACAATAGACCGATGTCTTAGTCATCCGCCCGATTGTTGACGGGCAGTAAACCGAGTTCCGGGTTTAGTAACTGGAGGTCCCATTGGACAAGAACATGAAGATTCTCATCGTGGATGACTTTTCCACCATGAGGCGGATTATCAAGAACCTGTTGCGTGATCTGGGTTTTACCAACACGGATGAGGCCGATGATGGTAATACCGCGCTGCCGATGCTGAAAAGCGGTAAATACGATTTCCTGGTGACCGACTGGAACATGCCGGGCATGACTGGCATTGATCTGCTCAAGGAGGTCCGTGCCGACGAAAACCTCAAGGCCCTGCCGGTCCTGATGGTTACCGCCGAAGCCAAGCGGGACCAGATTGTGGCCGCGGCTCAGGCGGGTGTGAACGGCTACGTTGTTAAGCCCTTTACCGCTGCCGTGCTGAAAGAAAAAATCGAAAAGATATTCGAACGCATCCAGTAAAACAGAGGTCGGATGGCTCTCATGAGCGATACCAACAAGAACCATCGGAGCCTCGAGCCGGACGCTGCTGAACAGCTCAAGTGGCAAGCATCGGAGCTGTCCCGACACCTCGAGGCCGGGGATTACGCCCAGGCGATGTCGGTGATCAACGAACTGAGCGAGGTCAGGGATCAGAGCCTCTACCGCGAAGTGGGCCGGCTGACCCGGTCGCTCCACGAGGCCATTCGCAATTTCCAGATCGATCCCCGCAGTCCCCAGCAGCGCGAAGCCCTATCCAAGATGAGCGATGCGTCCGACCGCCTGGCTTACGTGGTGCAGATGACCAGCGAAGCGGCCAACCGGACCATGGACCTGGTGGAAGAATCCATGCCCCTGGCCGGCGCTGCCAGTGAAGAGGCATCGGCGCTGCGCCAGGAGTGGCAGCGGCTGGGCCGCCGGGAAATGAAACCGGATGAGTTCAGAGCGCTGTACGGCCGGATGGATCGCTTCCTGGATGGCCTCACCAGGGATGCGGGTGCGGTATACAGCAACCTGTCGGACATCCTTCTGGCGCAGGGCTTCCAGGATCTTACCGGGCAGGTGATCGAGAAAGTAACTGCGTTGGTGAAAGAAGTTGAAGATCAGATGCTCAGTCTGGTTGTCATGGCAAGCCACGTTGATCAGTTGACCGGAACGGTGCATCAGATCGATGCGGTGGAGGTGTCTCCGGAGGAAGGCGTTGGCCCCCAGATCAGGGCCAATGAGCGGGCAGATGTGGTTTCGGGGCAGGACGACGTTGATGACTTGTTGTCCAGTCTTGGTTTCTGAACAGGTGGGGTAATCCATGGCATTCGATGCTGACGAAGAGATTCTGCAGGATTTTCTGATCGAGGCAGGGGAAATTCTCGAGAAGTTGTCCGAACAGTTGGTGGATCTCGAGCAAAATCCAGACGACAGTGATCTGCTCAACGCAATTTTCAGGGGCTTCCACACCGTTAAAGGTGGGGCCGGGTTCCTTCAGCTTGACGCTCTGGTTAACTGCTGCCACTCGGCAGAGAACGTGTTCGATATCCTCAGGAATCACAAGCGTCGGGTCGATTCGGACCTGATGGACGTGGTGCTTGAGGCGCTGGACAACGTCAACGCGATGTTTGAGCAGGTGCGTAACCACGAGGAGCCGACGCCGGCCCCGGACGCCCTGATTGCCGCCCTGGACGCCTTTGCCGAGCCCGCCAATCACACCGCCGTGACCCCGCCGACCAGTGACGCGCCTGCCGATGGTGGCGACATCACCGATGATGAGTTCGAGCAACTGCTGGATGCGTTGCAAGGGCATGACGCGCCGCAGGGCGCGGCCGCGCCGGCGCCAGAAGCTGCCGGTGCTGCTGACAGCTCCGGTGACGAAGAGATTACGGATGACGAATTCGAGGCGCTGCTGGATCAGCTGCACGGGAAAGGGCAGTTCAGCGGCGCGCCGGAGGCGGGCTCTGAAGCAGCCAATGGCGGAGGGGCCGATTTGGTTGATGCCGGCTCGACTGGCGGTGATGACCTGATTACCGACGATGAGTTCGAAAAGCTCCTCGACGAGCTGCACGGTAAGGGTGGCAGCCCCACAAGCGCGGCCGAAGCCCCCGACACCGGAAGCCGCGACCCGGCACCGCCCCCCCGCGCCGAGACCAAAGCGGCCACGCCCGACGCCACACCGGCAGCCAAGACTGCCCCGGCGAAGGACACACCCCCGGCGGGAGAAACCACGGTTCGCGTCGACACCAAGCGCCTCGATGACATCATGAACATGGTGGGCGAGCTGGTGCTGGTGCGCAATCGCCTGGATCGTCTCGGCAGTGCCAGTGAAGACGAACAGCTCCAAAAAGCCGTGTCGAATCTCGACGTGGTAACGACCGACCTTCAGTCTGCGGTCATGCAGACACGGATGCAGCCCATCAAGAAAGTCTTTGGTCGTTTCCCTCGGGTTGTACGGGATCTTGCCCGCAACCTGAACAAGGAAGTGAATCTGGTGATGCACGGTGAGGAAACGGATCTCGACAAGAACCTGGTCGAGGCGCTTTCCGATCCACTGGTGCACCTGGTCCGGAACTCGGTCGATCACGGGATCGAGGCGCCGGATGTGCGGGAAAGAGCCGGCAAACCACCGATGGGAACGGTGACTCTGTCTGCCGAGCAGGAAGGTGATCATATCCTGCTGGCGATTGAAGACGATGGCGCCGGCATGGACCCGGAAAAGCTTCGGCAAAAGGCCGTGGAGAAGGGCGTTTATGACCAGGATGCGGCCGATCGCCTGACCGAGGCCGAGTGTTTCAACCTGATTTTCTCCGCCGGCTTCTCCACCAAGGAACAGATTTCCGATGTGTCGGGCCGCGGCGTTGGCATGGACGTTGTAAAGACCAAGATTGGCCAGCTGAATGGCCAGATCAACGTCAAATCCGAGCTGGGCAAGGGCTCGCGCATCACCATCAAGGTGCCGCTGACCCTCGCTATCATGCCGACACTGATGATTATGCTGGGCGAGCAGTCATTTGCCCTGCCGCTGGTGAACGTGGTGGAGATCTTCCATCTGGATCTGACCAAAACCAACATCGTCGATGGCCGCGAGTGTATCGTGGTCCGCGATCGGGTATTCCCGCTGTTCCACATCAAGCGGTGGCTGGTACGTAACGGCGACGGTGACACAACGACCGGAACCGCCCATGTCGTGATCGTGGCCATGGGAACCAGGCAGGTCGGGTTTGTGGTGGATCAGCTTGTTGGTCAGGAAGAGGTGGTCATCAAGCCTCTGGGCCGGGCCCTGCAGGGCACACCGGGTATGGCGGGCGCCACCATTACCGGTGATGGTCGTATCGCTCTGATTATCGACGTGCCCAGTCTGCTGCAACATTACAGTTAAGTGCTGCCTTGCTGGGGCGTATTTTTGTGTAGGAGAAGTAGATGGCAGTCTCTGTCCTGGTTGTGGACGATTCGCATTTTTTCCGAAAGCGTCTGACCGAAATTCTGTCCGGCTCCGGCCAGATTGAGGTGGTTGGCGTGGCTTCGAACGGCCGCGAGGGCGTCGAGATGGCGGAAAAACTGCGGCCGGATGTCATCACCATGGACTATGAGATGCCGGTGATGGATGGCATTTCGGCAGTGCGTGAAATCATGCGCAAGCAGCCCACGCCGGTGCTGATGTTTTCTTCTCTGACCTATGAAGGCGCGCGGGTGACACTGGATGCGCTGGAAGCCGGCGCGGTGGATTTTCTGCCCAAGAACTTCGAGGACATTGCCCGGGACACCAGTCAGCTCCAGAAAATCCTGCTTGACCGCATCCTCGATATTGCCCGCAGTCGCCCCTCTGCGCGTCCCGCGGTTGCGCCAGCTCCTGCGCCCCAGCCAGCGCCCAAAGCGCCACCGGCTGCGAAGCCGGAACTTCGGCCGGTCGAGTCAGGCCGGCCGGCTCCCGCCGCACCGGCGGCGTCGGCGCGGCGTTCCTCCCGGGTGGCGGCCAAAGCGTACAGCGTGGTGGCGATTGGTACGTCAACCGGTGGCCCGGTGGCTCTGCAGCGGGTGCTGACCTCGCTGCCTGCCAGTTTCCCGGCACCGATCGTGCTGGTGCAGCACATGCCCGCCAGTTTTACCCCGGCCTTTGCCGAGCGGCTGAACAAGCTTTGCCGGATTGAGGTGCGCCAGGCCGAGGATGGCGACTTGTTGCGCCCCGGCCTTGCGCTGCTGGCCCCCGGCGGTAAACAGATGATGATTGAAAGCCGGGGCAGCCAGGCTCGTGTGCGCATTCTGCCCGGCGACGCACGGCTGAATTACAAGCCGTCCGTGGATGTCACCTTCGGTTCTCTGGCCCGCAGTTTTCCGGGCAAAACCCTGGGCATCATCCTCACCGGTATGGGCGCAGACGGCAAAGAGGGTGCCCGGATGATGAAGCAGTCGGGCTCGGACATCTGGTCGCAGGACGAGAAAACCTCGGTGATTTACGGCATGCCGATGGCTGTTGCGAAGGCGGGCCTGACCGATCAGGTGCTGGGGCTGAATGACATCGGTCCGCGCCTGGTCGAGGGTGTTGGCTGATGGATATCCTGAGCCTGCTCGGCATTATTCTGGCTTTCGCCGCCATTCTTGGGGGCAATCTGCTGGAAGGCGGCACCCTTGCCACGCTGTTCAATGGGCCAGCGGGCCTGATTGTGGTGGGTGGCACTCTGGCCGCGACTATCCTGCAAACCTCCTGGCCGATACTGAAACGAGCGCTCAGGCAAGTCAGCTGGGTGTTTGTGCCACCGTTTATCAGCATGGAAGACGGGATTGGCAAGGTGATCGACTGGAGCGTGAAATCGCGCAAACAGGGCCTGCTGGGCCTCGAGGGGCTGGCGGAGCGTGAGCCCGAGCCTTTTGCCCGAAAAGGCCTGCAGCTGCTGGTGGACGGAACCGAAGCGGAATCCATTCGCAGCATCATGGAAGTGGAACTGGAGTCCCGGGAGCAGCGTGACCTGGAGTCCGCAAAGGTGTACGAGGCCATGGGTGGCTATTCACCTACCATTGGCATCATCGGAGCCGTCATGGGGCTGATTCAGGTGATGACCAATCTGGAAGACCCTCAGAGTCTGGGGAGCGGAATCGCCACCGCGTTCGTGGCCACCATCTACGGCGTGGCGCTTGCCAACCTGCTGTTTTTCCCGATTGCCAACAAGCTTCGGGCCATTGTCCGCGAACGGAGCCGCTACGAGGACATGATGATTGATGGCGTGATTGCCATTGCCGAGGGGGAAAACCCGAAATCCATCGAAATGCGATTGCGCGGCTTTATGCCGTCGTCCTGACAGGCCTGGCCATGCGTCGTCGTCGACCCACTCCGGAAGAACCCCACAACAAGGAACGCTGGCTGATCTCCTACGCGGATTTCATCACCCTGTTGTTCGCTTTTTTTGTCGTGATGTATTCGGTGTCCTCGGTGAATGAGGGCAAATACAAAGTGTTGTCCGAAACTCTCACCGGCGTCTTCAATGCCCCTCAGCGCTCGATCGAGCCAGTGCCGGTTGGGGAGCAGCCGCGAAATACCGGCGACTCGGTCTCTGACCAGGCTGTCCGCCCGGTCGTGGCTGAGCCGTCTGCCCAGCCCGCCACCGATGCCGAGGCCAGGACGCGTGCGCTTCGCGCCGTGGCGGATGAGCTGGCTGGCGCGTTTGATGAGCTGATTCAGCAGGGCGTGGTTACGCTGGAAACCAGTGAGCGCTGGCTGGCACTGAACTTGCCCAACAGCCTGCTGTTCGGCAGTGGTGATGCCGAACCGCATTACGATGCGTTCGACGTGATTGCCAGGGTGGCTGGCGTGTTGCGGGATCGGGACAATGCCATCAAGGTGGAAGGCTTTACCGACAACCAGCCGATCAAGACCGCGCGCTTCCCGTCCAACTGGGAGTTGTCGACCGCACGGGCTGCGGCGGTCGCGCGCATGCTGGTGAAGGAGGGTGTCGAACCGTCACGCCTGGTGGCAGCCGGCTATGGTCAGCACCAGCCGGTGGCACGCAACGACACCGACAAAGGCCGTCGCAAGAATCGCCGGGTGGTCTTGCTGATCTCGCGCGATGCCAGCGTGCGCGGCGCCATGCGCTGATTGTGCCTGGGCGGTTTACGAATTAGCTGTTTGGCACACTTCCTGTATTTAACTCCCCCCAGACTGAACGAACGGCAAGGCTTTGCCGTTTCATCGCCTGATTGCCGGGAATGCGTCCTCAAGTCGGGCGACCATTGGCCGATAACCGCCTTGCAGCATGGATGAATGCCGCTGCATTGAGCTTAATTCTGGAGAGTCGGACGTGCGAATTTGGGCTGTAGCCAATCAGAAGGGAGGCGTGGGGAAGACCACGTCCGTGGTGTCACTGGGTGGTTTGCTGGCCCAGCGAGGCAAGCGTGTCCTGGTGGTGGACCTTGATCCACACGGATCGCTCACCAGCTGGTTTGGCCACGACCCGGACACCATCCCCCAGAGCGTGTTTAACCTGTTTCAGCATCAGGGCAAGGTTCCCGATGGCCTGCCGGCGCAACTGATCACCGAGACTTCCTGCCCCGGACTGGCTCTGATGCCGGCCAGTACCGCACTGGCAACACTTGAGCGTCGGATGGTCGGGGTCGAAGGCATGGGGCTGATCATGTCCCGGGCACTGACCCAGCTGTGGGACGACTTCGACTATGTGATTCTCGACAACACGCCGTCCCTTGGCGTGTTGATGGTGAATGCCCTGGCCGCCGCCCAGCACCTGATCATTCCCGTGCAAACCGAGTTTCTGGCGATCAAGGGGCTCGAGCGTATGCTGCACACGCTGCAGATGATCATGCGGTCGCAGAAGAACGAGCTTCCCTACACCGTGGTGCCTACGCTGTTTGACCGGCGAACCCAGGCGTCGATGAAAAGCCTGAACCTGCTTCGCAAAGCCTACGGAGAACATCTGTGGCGGTTTGCCGTGCCGGTAGACACCAAGTTCCGGGATGCCAGCCAGGCCGGTATGGTGCCTTCGCTGTTGGACGGGGCAACCCATGGTGTTCGGGCCTACACCCGCCTGCTGGAGGATCTGCTGGAGCAAACCGAGCTGGTGAGGGAGCGTCAGCATGGCTGACGAAAAGTTGACGCAACTTGCGGATCCGGCCAGTGCGCTGGCCAGTTATCTGGACGACTTGCTTCACACCGCAACCGACACGGCGTTGCGTGAGGAAACCTCGCAAACGGCAGTGCAGCCGGTTCGGGAAGCGCCGAAACTCCGCGTTGTCGAAACTCCGCCGCCTGAACCAGAGTCCAGGGTTGCTGAGAGTCTCGACGAGCCAGTTGCCGAGGTGGCCGAACCTGTCATCACCGAGGCGCCGGTGCCGTCTGCGCGTCGCCGTCAGGTCGATGATCACGACAGCGCCAGCCAGCCCCCGGCGGCGCCGCCGTCGCGCCCGGACTGGTCCGAAGCTCCGTTTGAGTGTCTGATCTTTACCGTCGCTGGCCTGCAGCTGGCGGTGCCGCTGGTACTGTTGGGCGCGATACACCGCATTGAAAGCGAAATTCGCCCGATCCCGGGCAGTCCTCGCTGGTACATGGGTATCCGGCCGGATCGTGATCACAACCTGAGGGTGGTGGACAGTGCGGAATGGATTATGGCCGGGCGGGTGCCCGAAAACGCCCGTGACAACTACCGCTTTGTTATCCGTCTGGATAACAGTGAATGGGGGCTGGCGTGCGATGACGTTGCCCAATCGTTCACCCTCAGTCCCGACGAAGTGCGCTGGCGCAGCGCCCGCAGCAAGCGCCCGTGGCTGGCCGGCACTGTGATCAACCACATGTGTGCATTGATTGACGTACGGGCGATGGCGGACCTCCTGGTGCGGGCAGAACGCGAGCGTCACCTCGATTTGAGTTGAACAAACGATGTTTACCGAATGAAACCGTGTCCTGCTGGCACGATTTGTGCCCCTACTTATAGTATTGGGCACTGATGATGACTTTTTGACGATCAGGTTGCCCGCGGGGGCAGCCCAAGAGGAGAAGTAGCGCTATGGCAGCCCCAAGCGGACAGCAAAACCAGGCTCAAGATGATCAGGTACTGCAGTATGTGACCTTCCGGCTGGACGACGAGACCTATGGCCTGAACGTCATGCAGATTCAGGAGGTACTAAGGTACTCGGAAATTGCGCCGGTGCCCGGAGCCCCCGATTACGTGCTGGGCATCATCAACCTGCGGGGCAATGTGGTCACCGTTATTGATACCCGTCGGCGCTTTGGCCTGGCGGATGCCGAAGTGACGGATGCCACGCGCATCGTGGTGATGGAGTCTGATAACCAGGTGATGGGTATTCTGGTGGATTCCGTGGCTGAGGTGGTTTACCTGAAGTCGAGCGAGATTGAAACCGCACCCAACGTGGGTAATGAGGAGAGTGCCCGATTTATCCAGGGGGTGTGCAACAAGGATGGCGAACTGATCATCCTCGTTGATTTTGACAAGATGCTGTCTGAAAACGAATGGGCTGAAGTCGCAGCGCTCTGAGTCGGGTTCTCTCAGAACAAGACGATGGACGCCTTTCGTGCATAACCATGGGAGACGTCCACAATGTTTGCAGAAATTCCTTCTTACCTGCCCTGGGCTTTGACTGCCGGCGCCATGCTGTTTGTCCTGATCCAGGGTATGGTAACCCGCCGTCAGATCCGCAAGCTGCAGGCGGCTGTCAAAGACCGCTGCGATACCCTGGGGCGTGAATTGCACGCAACCACCAGTGGCAGCCTGGGGGTAGGGCAGCGGCTGGTGGTCTGCGAGCGCCAGATTCACGAAATGCGGACCACACTGGAAGAGATGCGTCAGAACGACCCGTTGCGGATTTCCTACGACGAGGCGTCACGGCTGGTGGATCTGGGTGCTGATATCGAAGACCTGATGAACACCTGTGGCATCTCCCGTCCGGAAGCGGAGCTGGTGTCCGCACTCAGGAAACGGCAGGCCGCGTAATCCGGTTTCCGGGGCTGACTGCTAGCCCCGGAAGGATGGCGCTCCCGATGCGGGCTGCACGTCATCGGGCGTGCGCCCTCGAATGTGAAACGCAAACGCCAGTATCTCGGCAATCACCCGGTACAGGTTTTCCGGGATCTCCTCGTTCAGTGACAGCTGGGCCAGTATGCCGGCCAGCTCCGCATTCTCATACAGTGGTACGTCGTGGTCCCTCGCGATCCGCACGATTTCCTCTGCCAGTTCGTTCCTGCCTGTTGCGGTGATGACCGGGGCACTGTCGCCATCGTACTTGAGTGCCACGGCAGCGGGTGCGGCGTTGGTCGAAGAGTCGTTCATGCGCGTGTGTCCACCAGTCGATGCTCCAGTCGGGTTGTTGATGCCTGCGGCCTACCCTGGCGACAGTCCAGGTCGGTTACCTCAAGGCCGAGGCCGGACAGGCTTTTCCTGAGCAAGGGCAATTGTTCGTTAACCTGTTTCAGGGTGTCCTGCTGGTTGGCCCAGACCGTGGCACTGACCGACTGCTCGCGCAGGGCAACGTCAAAATGCAGCGGTCCCGCTTCATCCAGATCAATGGCCAGAGACAGCCGCCATTCGCCCGCTGCGGCTTTGGTCTCTTTGGCGTTATGCCGCTCTTGTTTGGAATAATGCTCAAGGCGCAACTGGGCGATCCTGGGTTCGTTCTGGGGGGTGAGCCAGGGCAGGTCCAGCAGCAGGACGGACGCCGGCGAACCGGCATCTCCCCCGGCGCGGGCACTCAGGGTTTGACTGTGCAGCTGATTTACGGTGATCCGGTTCAGCATGCCGGCAAGTAGCCGAAGCATCTGGCCGGCCGTTACCGGTTCAGAAGTGCCTGCGTTGCCGGCAGAACTGTAGGCGCTGCCGGCGATCGGAAACTGCAGCGGCGCCTGAATCAGGTCCTGGCTGGTCGCTGGTGTCAGTCGGTTGAACTGGCTCAATGCCTCGGGTGTTTTCGCCGGCTGTGCAAGCAGTGCCGTGATGACCCGGCCGATGGCCAGCTTCAGGTCTGGCAGCGCCGCCTGCTCTGTCCGGGACGACTGGCTCAGCCTGGCTTCGGTGAACAGACCGCTCTCGCTGATCCATTGTCTGATGGATTGCGGTGTCCGGGGCTCGTTACCCTGGCCGGGGGGCAGCGATGCACTGTTGGGCAGGCGGGCGATAAGCTCCGATAACGCCTGGCGCGCGGGCTCGGGCAAAGGCGTGGGGAGCCCGGCCGATGGTGGTTGGCCGGGAACCGGATCGGGTTTGAGTCCCTGTGTCAGGCTGCCCAGAAGCCGCGCCAGGCCGGTGTCCAGGCTGTGCTGCCAGGGCAGCCGCTGCACCAGGGCCCGCGCGACTTCCGCCTCCTGGCTCTTGAATAGCTCGGATGTCGCCAGTTTGCCGATCAGTTGCAGTTCGTTGCCGGCCCTCATCACCTTGACCCATTCGCCGGCCTCGACGGGCGTCTTGCCGATGGCAGCCTCGACCAATAGCGGTTTGCCTTTCACATCCAGCAATAGTTGCGTGGCGCTGCTGCCTTCGCGGTTCAGTACCTTGGCCACTTTCGCCAGTGTGGCTTCGCGGTTGGCCAGTTGCAGGGCGTCCAGCATCTGGCGAGCCGACACTGTCTCGGTCGGTTTGGCGGCCGCTGGTGGGGGCGTCGCCGGTTGCGCACCAGTGGTCTGCCCTGATGGCGTGTTCGGATGTTGGCCGGAGGGTACTTTCATTGTTGTCGAATTGTATTGGGCATGGGTAATACGCATGCGGTTTCGTTATAATACGCGGCGCTGGCAGATCTTGCCGTGAATAAGGGCTGCACCCCGTGGTGTCAGTCCAGGATGAATCCGATGCCACCTGTCCGCGCATCGTCTAGGTTACGGGGCCCTGATGTCTGAGCCGTTACTACAGGCTGTCAATCTGCAGTGTGAGAGAGATGAGCGGACGCTGTTCCGTGATCTGTCCTTTTCCATACTGCCCGGGAGCGTGACCCGTGTCGAGGGTGACAACGGCGCCGGCAAAACCACGTTACTGAGAATCCTCGCCGGACTGAACGATGCCTGGTCGGGCGACCTGCTCTGGCGGGGGCAGCCGCGCAACCACTGTCGTGAAGATTACCACCGCAATATGCTGTATCTCGGGCACCGGCCCGGTATCAAAGGCCTGCTGTCGCCGCTTGAGAACCTCAGGGCGTTGACGGCAGGGCGTCGCCCGCTGGCCGACACTGTTCTACGCGAAGCCCTCGCGGGTACCGGGCTGCATGGTTTCGAGGACGTTCCCTGTCGCAAGCTGTCTGCCGGGCAGCAGCGGCGCGTGGCCCTGGCCAGACTGCTGATTGCCGATGAACCTCTGTGGTTATTGGATGAGGTATTTACCGCGATCGACGCCGATGGTGTCAAAGCGGTTGAAGCGCTTTTGCTTCAGCGGGCGCAGGAAGGCGGCGCGGTTGTGGTTACCACCCACCATAATCTGGCGTTGCCGGGTCTGCAGTCGATTCGTCTGGGAGGAGCCGCCTGATGAACGCCGAGGCTCGCCCTGCCGTGCGGCCCCACCGCAATCTGGTTGGCGGCCTGTCTGCGATGAAAGCGGTATTCGCCCGGGATCTGCGTGTGGCGTTCCGGCAGCGCCAGGATCTCCTCAATCCACTGCTATTCTTTGTGATGGTGGTCACTCTGTTTCCGTTGGGGGTCAGCCCGGAAGTGTCCTTCCTTCGGGAGGCGGGCGCCGGTATTCTCTGGGTGGCCGCGCTGTTGTCGGTACTGCTGTCGCTCGATCACCTGTTCCGGCACGATTTCGACGACGGCACCCTGGAGCAACTGGTGTTGCAGCCCCAGCCCCTGTTTCTGCTGGTACTGGCCAAAACACTGGCGCACTGGGTGCTTACCGGATTGCCGCTGGTGCTGCTGGCTCCGGTGCTGGGCGTGATGGTGCACCTGGAAGGGAACTCCATTTGGGTTTTGTGTCTAACGCTGCTGGTTGGCACCCCGGTACTGAGCCTGATTGGTTCGATCGGAGCGGCGTTGACGCTTGGCTTGCGGTCGGCCGGGGTGCTCTTGTCCTTGCTGATTATTCCGCTGTACATTCCAGTACTTATATTTGGCACGGGCACAGTGGCGGCGGCAGCCGAGGGCGCTGCCGTGGGTGGCTATCTTGCGCTGCTGGGCGCGTTTTTGATGCTCGCGCTCACATTGGCGCCATTTGCCGCATCAGCGGCACTGAAAATCAGCCTGTCGAACGCATAGGTAACGTTTAATGAGCAACAGGGTATCCAACTGATGTGGCAGTTTTTCCATAAGCTGGGCTCGCCCAAATGGTTCTTTGGCATCGCTAATCGCCTGATGCCGTGGCTGTTGGCGGGCGCTCTGATCCTCCTTCTGGCTGGACTGGTGTGGGGGCTGCTGTTTGCGCCCAAAGACTACCTGCAGGGCAACAGTTACCGGATCATCTTCATCCATGTGCCGTCGGCGTTTCTGGCCCAGTCCGTGTACATCATGATGGCAGTTGCCGCCGTGGTAACGCTGGTCTGGCGTATGAAACTGGCCGATGTGTTCGTCAAGGCCGTCGCCCCGGTGGGCCTCCTGCTCACGTTTCTTGCCCTGTTCACCGGCGCGGTGTGGGGCAAACCTACCTGGGGAACCTGGTGGATCTGGGACGCACGGCTGACCTCCATGCTGATCTTGCTATTCCTCTACGGGGGGGTGATTGCGCTGGGCCGGGCGATCAGCGACGAAAAATCGGCGGCACGTTCGGTGGCCGTGCTGGTTCTGGTTGGGGTGGTAAATATCCCTATCATCAAGTACTCCGTGGAATGGTGGAATACGCTTCACCAGCCGGCCACGTTCAAGCTCACTGAGAAACCGTCAATGCCGGCGGAGATGTGGGTGCCACTGCTGCTGTCGGTGCTGGGGCTGTACCTGCTGTTTGGCTGGTTGGCCTGCCTGCGCATGAAAACCGAGATTCTGGCCCGGGAGCAGCGAACGCGCTGGGTGAAAGATTACATTCAGGCGGGGAGGGCATGACGATGGCGTTTGATTCACTGACTGCCCTGATTCAGATGGAAGGCCATGGCCCCTACGTGTGGACCTGCTACGGTGTGTTTCTGCTGGTGATGGTGGCCCTCGTGGGCCTGTCGTTGCGTCGACACAAGACCGTGATCCAATCCTGTCGCCGGGCCTATGAATCCGAAAGCAATGAAGATACGTCCGGCCAGCGGCCTGCTGCGACCTTCTCGCGCGTCAATATTTCCCAAGAGTGATAAACAGGTAATCAATGCATCCGATCCGTAAAAAAAGGCTGACCATCGTACTGTTCCTGCTGGCGGGTCTTTCCGTCGCAGTTGGTCTCACCACTTACGCCCTGCGTCAGAACATCAACCTGTTCTACGATCCGTCCCAGATTGCTGCCGGTGAGGCTCCAACCGACGTCCGGATACGGGCCGGTGGCATGGTTGAAGAAGGGTCTGTCGAGCGCGATACCGAGAGTCTCAAGGTGTCCTTCCGGGTGACCGATTTCAACGCTTCGGTGCCGGTTGAATACGATGGCATCCTGCCGGATCTGTTTGCCGAAGGGCAGGGTGTGGTTGCCATGGGCCGTCTGAATCCAAATGGCCGGTTTGTGGCTGACCAGGTGCTGGCGAAGCACGACGAAAACTACATGCCACCGGAAGTGGCCGAGGCACTCAAGAAAGCTGGCAAGTCCGCGACCAACACCGGGCCGGCCACCAGCGGCGAAACCTATTGATCTGACTGACCCTGACACAGGGTAAAGGACGCAAAAGAATGTATCCGGAATTCGGACAGCTCGCGTTAATTCTGTCACTGCTGCTGGCAGTCCTCCTGTCGGTTGTTCCACTGGTCGGTGCTGTTACCGGCCGGGATAACCTGCAGGCTTTTGCCCGTCCGCTGGCGACAGGGATGTTTGTTTTCGTGGCGGTGGCCTTTGCGGTGCTCACCTATGCCTTCCTGATCGACGATTTTTCTGTGGCCTATGTGGCCAACAACAGCAACAGCCTGTTGCCCTGGTATTTCAAGTTCAGCGCCGTCTGGGGCGGCCACGAGGGGTCATTGCTGCTGTGGATTCTGATGCTGGCGGGCTGGACGCTGGCGGTGGCGGTGTTCAGCCGACGTTTGCCTGCGGTCATGATCTCCCAGGTGTTGTCCGTGCTCGGCATGATTACGGTGGGGTTCCTGCTGTTTATCATCATCACCTCCAATCCGTTTGATCGCATCCTGCCCAATGTTCCCGCCGATGGTTCTGACCTGAACCCGCTGCTGCAGGACATTGGCCTGATCATTCATCCACCCATGCTTTACATGGGGTACGTCGGTTTCTCGGTGGCTTTTGCCTTCGCCATCGCGGCGCTGATCAACGGCAGGCTGGACGCCGCCTGGGCGCGCTGGTCACGCCCGTGGACAACCGTGGCCTGGGCTTTTCTGTCGATTGGCATTGCCCTGGGCAGCTGGTGGGCATACTACGAGCTTGGCTGGGGCGGCTGGTGGTTCTGGGACCCGGTTGAGAACGCCTCGCTGTTGCCCTGGCTTTCTGGCACCGCGCTTATGCATTCGCTGGCGGTCACCGAAAAGCGGGGCGTATTCAAGAGCTGGACCGTTTTGCTGGCCATTGTCACCTTCTCACTGAGCCTGCTGGGAACCTTCCTGGTGCGCTCGGGGGTTCTCACCTCCGTGCACGCTTTTGCCTCCGATCCTGAGCGAGGCGTGTTCCTGCTGGGATTGCTGGCCATCACCGTGATTGCCAGCCTTACGTTGTATGCCTTCAGGGCGCCGGTGGTTCATGTCCGGGCCCGCTACGGCACGCTGTCGCGGGAAGTTTTCCTGCTGCTCAACAACGTGTTGCTGGTATCGGCGACCCTTCTGGTGGCGGTGGGCACCCTGTATCCGCTGGTGCTGGATTATCTGGAACTGGGCAAGCTGTCCATCGGCGAGCCGTTCTTCAATCTGACCTTCAGTCCGATGGCGGTGGCAGCCGGCCTGCTGCTGGGTGCGGGCATTTTCTCTCGCTGGAAGCGCACCGATGGCGGCTGGCTGGGGCGCAAACTGCTCTGGCCCCTGAGCATCAGTCTGCTGGTGACCGCAGCTACCTTGATGTTGTACGGAAGCTTCAAGCCCTGGGCGTTTGCCGGCGTGTTCGCCTCAGCCTGGGTAGCGGTAGCCACGTTCTGGGACCTGTGGGAGAAATCCTCATCCCGCAAGGGCCGGATTCATGGTCTGAAACGTCAGTCTCGCAGCTACTACGGCATGATTCTCGGGCACCTCGGTCTGGCCATCACCATGGCCGGCGCCTCGATCGTATCGAACTACGGGATTGCGCGGGATGTCCGCATGGTGCCGGGCGACGTGGCCACGGTCGGCGACTACCAGTTTGTGTTCCGGGACGTGGGCGAGCGCCGTGGCGCTAATTTCACGGCCCAGTATGTCAAGTTCGATGTCATGCTCGATGGCCGGCAGGTATCGACCCTGTACCCTGAGAAGCGCCAGTATTCGGTCGGCATGAGCGTGATGACCGAAGCGGACATTGATGCGGGCCTGTTCCGGGATATCTTCGTGGCCATCGGTGAACGCATTTCCGATCAGGCCTGGGCCATCCGGCTCCAGTACAAGCCGCTGGTGCGCTGGTTGTGGCTTGGTTCCCTGTTCATGGCTGCGGGCGGTTTCCTGGCCATTTCGGACCGCAGATACCGGCTGCGTCAGCAGGTGGCCGAGCCTTCGAAGCCGGGCACGCCGTCATCCGATTCTGAGAAGCCTGCAGGAGTGTATTCATGAGGCGGTTTTTGCTGTTTCTGCCCTTGCTGATCGCCCTGGTGCTGGGTGTGGTCCTGTTCGCCGGTATCGGCAAAGACCCCACCAAGCTCGAATCGGCATTGATTGGCAAACCGGTGCCCGAGTTTGCCCTGCAGGACCTGCACGATGCCAATCGGCAGGTCGATCAGTCGCTTTTTCGCGGCAAGGTTCAGCTGCTGAACGTGTGGGGCACCTGGTGTCCGGCTTGTCGGGATGAGCACGACGACCTGATCTGGCTGGCGCGCGAGAAGGGTGTTTCCATCGTTGGCCTGAACTACAAAGACAGCCGCGACGACGCGCTGACCTGGCTCAATCGCCTCGGCGACCCCTACAGCGCCAGTATCTACGACCCCAAGGGCACCCTGGGGTTTGACCTGGGCGTGTATGGCGCGCCAGAAACGTTCGTGATTGATGCGTCCGGGGTGGTTCGTTACCGGCATGTGGGCGTGGTCGACAAGACGGTCTGGAACGACGTGTTGCTTCCGGTGATTAACGAGGCGAG
Organism: Marinobacter salinisoli; assembly: GCF_017301335.1. Taxonomy (NCBI): domain Bacteria; kingdom Pseudomonadati; phylum Pseudomonadota; class Gammaproteobacteria; order Pseudomonadales; family Marinobacteraceae; genus Marinobacter; species Marinobacter salinisoli. Next base: position 3,174,756 of record NZ_CP071247.1, on the reverse strand, counting down.
GGGGAACGGTTGATGCGAGGGATTCTGCTGTCGTTTGTCGTGATGCTGCTATCCAGCATTACAGTAGCGAACGCGTCTGAGGTCTACCAGTTCGAGTCCCACCAGGAGGAGCAGCGGTTTCAGGATCTGACGTCCGAGCTGCGCTGCCCCAAGTGTCAGAATCAGAACATTGCGGATTCCAATTCGCCGATCTCGAAGGACATGCGCGCTGAGGTCTACCGGATGATGGAAGCCGGCGCGTCCGACGCGGAAATTGTCGATGCCCTGGTGGCCAGGTTCGGCGAATTCGTTCGTTACAAGCCGCAGGTCGAGCAGCGCACGATCCTGCTCTGGGCAACACCGGCCATTGCCGTTCTGGGCGGGCTTCTGGTGGTTGCTGGCGTGGTGATTCGTTCCCGTCGGCGTGGAACAGAAGCGCCCGCACTGACGGCGGAAGAAAAAGCCCGGGCCGATAAGATTCTGGCGGAGCTGGACCGGAACAGGAACGCCTGAGCCTGGTCTTGTTTGTTGTACCCACTACTGACTCTGTGACGATATCTCCATGACTCAAACCTTTTGGATTGCTGCATCGATCCTTATCATTCTCGCGCTCGCCTTCATTCTGTATCCGGTGTTTTTTCACCGTCCCCAGGCCAAGCAGACCGGAGATCTCAAGCGCGAGAACCTGATGGCCTATCAGGGCCGGTTGCAGGAACTGGACGCGGAATACGAGGCCGGTAACCTCGATGATGACGGCTACCGTCAACTGCGGGAAGAGTTGGCGGGCACCATGCTTGAAGACATCCCCGAGGAGGCGCCAGCGCGCCCCGTTGTGACCGGTCGCAAAAGCGCGCTGGCTATTGGCTTGCTGGCGATTGCGTTGGTGCCAGCCGCGTCGGTCCTGCTGTACCAGAAGTGGGGCGCGATGGACAAAGTGGAACAGTTCCATGCCATGCAGCAGCTCGGCAACGATGAAGGTAACCGGCAGGAACAGATGGCAGGGTTGATTGAACAATTGCGTGCCAAGCTGGAAGCCAATCCGGACAACCCGGATGGCTGGGCCATGCTGGGGCAGAGCTACATGAGGCTTGAGCGCTACGAAGAGGCTGCCTGGGCGTTCCAGAATCTGGCCGTCAACGTCGGCGACGACGGGTCTCGGGCGGTTGCCCTCGGGCTGGCGGCGCAGGCGCTGTTTTTTGACAGTCAGGGTGTGATGACAGAGTCGGTTACGGATGCCATCGACGCGGCACGTGCGTTGAATCCCGATGAGGTGAACGCGCTCGGGTTGCTCGGCATTCATGCCTTCAGCCAGCAGGAATACCGCCAGGCCATCCGCCACTGGGAGCGCATTGTCACGGTTGCACCGGACCATCCGCAGCTGCCCTCCATCCAGGGTGGTATTCGCGAAGCCTACAACCGTCTCGGAGAGGAACCCCCGAAAGCCCCGGTGGCTCAGGCGGTCGAGGGGCCGGCAGTGACGGTGCGGGTGTCCCTTGCCGATGCCTTAGCGCGGGAAGTGCCTGAAGATACCACGCTGTTTGTCTTTGCCCGGCGCGTTGACGGTGCCGGTGGTCCACCACTGGCAATTAAGCGGTTAACCGCTGGCGCGTTGCCGGCTGAAATCCGTCTGGATGATAGCAGCGCCATGTCACCGGAAGCGACGATATCGAGTGCCGAACGGGTCATGGTCGTTGCTCGCCTCAGCCGTTCAGGCAGCGCAATGCCTCAGGCCGGAGACTGGCAAGGTCGGCTGGATGCGCCAGTTGAGGTGGTGGATGGAGACAGCCAGCCGGTCGAGCTGGTTATCGATCAGCAGCTGACCAACTGAGTCGTTGCTGCAGAAACTGGGCCGGCATGAGTGGCCGGCCCGTATCAACCGACTAGAAGGACAGGTTGGTGGGGTACAGTGGTGGCAATTCGCCCGCCTCAGCGCCTTGCTTTGTTTTGCGCTGGCGAAGTTGTTTCAGTGCCGCAACCAGCGTAGTGCCGTCCCAATTCTCGGCGGATGGCTCCGGGCCAAAAAGGCGCTTCTGCAAGCGCCCTATTTCGGCTTTCAGGCTCGCATCTTCACTCCAAATCACAGCCTCACTCACCGATCTGAAGGTATGACCGGGAAACCGCTGGTTCATCCATCGGGTGAGCAGGGCCGGGGTCTGCGGCGACCCTTCGTGTGCGGCTTCGGTCAACTCGTCGAAGGCTGCTTTTTCCGAGAGGTCGGCGTTGGCGTGGTCCGTGGACACCGGCTGCCCGGGTTGGCTCCTCGAGCGCCACCAGAGGGCCAGTGTTGCGAGCCAGAGCAAGGTGAGCAACAAGCTGAGCCACGGCCAGAAGCCAGCGGAGCCGGATGATGGGCCGGGATTTGCTGTTTGCTCGTTGGGTTCCGGCGTTACCGTTTCCGAGGCCATTCCACTGTTTTGCATCTGATCGGAAGTGCTGCTCGAACCCGACACTTGCAAAGTTCTGGCGGGAATTACGGCCACACGTTGGGTGTCGGAGGTGGTGTCCCACCACGGAATCCGGATTTCTGGCAGGGTCAGCGCGCCGGCTTTTACGGGAACCAGCGCAGCGCTCTGTTTTAACGACGAAACCAGACCCTCGGGCGTAACGTCGGTGCTGCGCTCGGGCTGCTCGGGGTAGCGTCTGAGGCCCTCGGGCGTGGTGCCCGGTAGTGGTGGCAGGGCCTCGGAGGGCAGTCCCGTTGCCTTGAGCGTCAGTTCATGGGTCAGGTTGTCGCCGATATTTATGGTTCCGGCCTGAGACAGGCCGGTTTCGTTCAGAGCCAGGGCGCTGGCGGGCAGCCAGACGTCCCCGGTGAATTCTGGCGGTACGTCCTTCACCGGGATGCCGTACAGCTCCTCGCTGTCGCGCAGGAACAGAAGCTTGCCGGCGGCGTCCCGCGCCTGGCCCTCAAACTCGATAGGTGCAAGGGTAAATTCTCCCGGGCGCTGCGGGAAAATGGCATAGCGGCGCTCGACCACCCGATACTGAAGGCCATCCCGGTAACGCGCGTATTCCCGCTGCTTGCCCAGGGGTTCTATGATCGCATTGGGGTGATTTGGCTCGGACAGGTCCCCACGGATCAGTCGACCACTGAAAAACAGGCGCACGGTGAGCGTGAGTTGCTCCTGCACATACAGGTCGGCCTTATCCGCAGACAACTCGATGAAGCTGACTCGTCCGGAGGTGTCCTGATCGGGCGGACTGCCGCTCACGACCTCGACCGTCACGGGCTGTGATGTGGAATCCCTGAACGTGAGGGGAGGGATGGTCAGTGAGCCAGTGCGCTTGGGGGCGACCTGAAAAGTCCAGGTAATTTCGCCCACCATGTCTCCGTTAATGGTCTGGATGTTATAGCGTTGATTACGCCCCAGGATGTCAAAATCCGGCTCGAGTTTGTCAATATCCGGAGCCGGCAGGTTCGATAGATCAAAGTCGAACAGATTGCTCAGGTTGATGTCCAGCTTCATGGAGCCGGTAACGGTCAGTGTCAGCACCTCGCCTTCGTACAGCCGGGTTCGGTCGGGTTCTACCCGCAGTTCGTTGGCTTGCGCGGGGAGGCTCAGGCAGAGCCCGGCAAAAAACAGAAGCAAGGGTAAACAAAGCTTCTTTACCATGGTGTATCGCCCTCGTCTGATGGGGTCTGACGTTCCTGATACTGCTGCAGAAATTTGCGTTTCAGAAGTCCGCCCGGGTCATCGGGAATTCGCCGCAGCCACTGTTCCTGGCCTTGCGAAAGCGGGGTTTCTGATATCGGGGCTGGTGCCTCGACCCGTTTATCGGGCTGGTTTTGCCCGTCACCCGAATCCGCCCCGGCTGTCGCCGGCTGGGGCTGCTCCTGTTCGGCCTCGCTGCCCGGCTGCTGGCCCTGATTCTGTGCGCTTTCAGGCGCGCCGGATTCCTGCGGCTGATCGCCGGAGCCTTCGCCCTGTGATGGCTCCTGTGACGATTCCGAGTCCGAGGGTGGTTGCTGGTCGCCACCCTGTGACGATCCGCCAGCGCGATTATCCTGGTTCTGTTCGCCATCTTGCTGCCCGGAGCCGCTCTGTTGCTGCTGTTGCTGGTCAAGCAGCTGTTGCACCAGGTCCCGGTTGAACTGAGCGTCCTGCAGGTCGGGGGATTTGGCCAGGGCTTGGTCGTAAGCCTGGATGGCTTGCTCCAGCTTGCCGGCGCGGGCCAGGGCATTACCCCGGTTGTAGTCTGCCCGGGCGCTGTCTGACTGGGCAAAAGCACGCGCGGCCTGATCGTAGTTTTCGGCCCGGTACAGCGCCGATCCTCGCCATTCCGGCGATGTCAGCTGGTCTGCCGCAGTTTTTGGATTGTCCCTGATCAGTTCTGGTGCCCGCTGGTCTTCCCGTTGCCAGAGGGCGTCCCAGTCCATGGCCTGGGCCGGCTGCGGGGTCAACGGTAGGGTCGTCAGCAACAGGGCGGCGAACGCGCCCCGACGCCAGCCGATCAAAAACAGCGGCAGGACCAGCCACATCAGCCAATAGCCATCGTCCTGCCACTGCTGGATAGACTGTCCGCTGTCCTTATCCTGCCATTCATCCTGGTCAGAAGCCGCCAGCGCCAGGGCATCAATGTCGGTGTTATCGAGGGTTAGGGTATGGCTGAGTCCACCGGTTTGTCGGGCCAGTTCGCCCAGGCCTTCCCGGTTGGCCCGAGTCACTACAATGTTGCCGTTATCCCGGATGAACCCGCGCTTGGCGAGGGGGATGGGGCCGCCCTCGACGGTGCCGACAACCAGTGTGCTGAGGGGAATGTCGCCAGAGTCCAGCGTTTCCTCAATGATGGGGTAGTAGCGCTCATGGACATCGTCGGAAATTAACAGGATGCGTCCCTCGCCGGGGGCCCCGTTATCCAGCAGCTGGCGCGCCTGAGTGATGGCAAGATCGGTCCGGTTGCCGGGAGCCGGCATGATTACCGGGTCCAGTACATCGAGCATGGACTCGATGGTTTTCCCGTCGTCGGTCAGGGGCGCCACCACGTGGGTGTCGGCTGCGTAGACGATCAGGCCGTTCAGGCTACCCTGACGGGCCGCAAGAATGTCGCGGATCTTGCGCTTAGCCAGAGTCAGGCGGTTGGGCTCAACGTCGGTGGCCAGCATGGACAGGGACAGGTCCAGAACAATCACCAGGCTGTCACCTTGCTGTTTGAGTGGGGTCGGGGCCTGGCGCCAGGCCGGACCTGCCAGCGCAATGGCCAGAACCACGACTGCGGCCATCACCGGCAGCAGGGGGGAGCGAGACGTTTTCCCGGACGAGCCCCGGTGTCGTATCACCGGCGCCAGCAAACGTTCAGGAATGACCCGGCCCCAGCCGCTGTCGCCCAGGCTCAGACGGCGAAAAACCAGCGCCATCACCGGCAGCAAAAGAAGCAGCAGTAACCAGGCTGGGCGCAGAAAATGGAACTCAGTCATGTGCCCCTCCCTCGGTTGCCGGTTGCCGGGCCAGGCGCCGGGACCTTAGTAGTCTGGCAATAAAGATACCCAGCCCCAGCAGTGCTGAAACACCCGCGGGCCAGAAGTACAGATCGGTGATGGGGCGGTAGAACTTACCTTCCAGTTCGATGGGTTCGAGCTGGTTTATGCTCTCGTAAATCAGTTCCAGTTCCGGCAGGCTGCGGGCCCTGAAATACTGCCCGCCGGTTTGCTCCGCCATGCGGGTCAGCAGCGCTTCGTCGAGGTCCCGGGATGGGTTGACCCGGCGGGAACCGAGCAGCCCCCGCTGGATCATGGATTCGGCTCCGATGCCAATGGTGTACAACCGAACGCTGGCCGCCTCGGCGATTTCGGTGGCTTTGTCCGGCGTGATTTCGCCGGCGGTGTTGGCGCCGTCGGTCAGCAAAATTACCACTCGCTGGTCCTGCGGTCGATCGCGCAACCGCTTTACCGCAAGGCCGACGGCATCACCAATGGCGGTGGCCCGCCCGGCCATGCCCAGGCCGGCCTCACTCATCAGGGTGCGCAGGGTTTGCAGGTCAAAGGTCAGCGGTGCCTGTACGTAAGGCTGGGTGCCGAACAGGATCAGCCCCAACCGGTCACCCTGTCGGTTGGCAACAAAATCGTTCAATACCAGTTTGACCGCCTGCAGGCGATTGATGCTGCGCCCCTGCAGGATCATGTCCTGTTCGTCCATGCTGGGGGAAATGTCCACCACCAGCATAAGATCACGGCCGGAAACCGGTTGCTGTATCTGCTCGCCGACATGCTGGGGCCGGGCCAGTGCCGTCACCAGCAGGAGCCACGCCAACAGCAACAGTGCCCTCTGCCAAAGTGGGGTTGCGGTACCGCTCTGGCTTACTCCCGGCAGGTCAGACAGCCAGTGGCCGACAGGCAGCACCGGAGCGTCCACCGATTGTGCCGAGGGCCTGCGCCATTGCAGTAGTAATGGCACCAAAGCCAGAACCAGCAGCCAGGGATAGGCAAAGCCGATCATGACTGCCTCCTGAGCCAGCGTCGGGCGAACTCAAGTGCCTGGTGAGGGTCGGCCGTGACGTCGGGCTGCCAGGCGCTGTGAACCAGGGCTTCAACCACGGGGCGGGCGGCGATGCGCTCACCCGGGGCTTTTTCCAGCAGAAACGCGATCCATGCCTCTCCCGACAGGGCCTCCGGGTGCCGTTCGGGGTATCGCTGTCGGGCGGCCCGCTTCAGAAGGCTGTTAAGTTGGGCGAACCAGGCTGCGTCCGGCGCCTGGCGCTGTTCCAGATCGGCCAGCTCGGACTTGGCCTGCCGGTGCCAGCGCGTCTTCTGGCGGCGGGTATGGGTGAGCCAGACCAGAGTAATGACCGCCACCAGCAGAATCATGGCGAGCGCCCACCAGCCCGGTGCCGGGGGCCAGAAGCCACCGGTGGCCGGCAGGTGAATATCCCGCAGTGCGCTGAGAGGATCCTGGGGCGTCATCCGATCCGGCCCCCGGGCCCCAGCAGAGGTTTCAGAGTGGTGGCGGGGTCGGCGTTCGTGGAAAACAGCGCCGTCGCCACCTGCGAGGTCCGGAAGCACTCTTCCAGTCGGGCTTCGTGGGCGGCTACCTTCTCTTGCCAGGCTTCCTGAAAACGTCGGTTGCCGGCATCAAACCAGACCGGGCCCTGCGGCCCTGCTACGGCGAAATGGCCATGGTCGGGCAACCGCTGTTCCAGTGGGTCCACAATGCGCAGGGCGTTGACGGCGTTGTGGCGGACCAACACACCCAGATGCGTTGAGGTATCGGCTGACACCGACAGAAAATCGCTGATGACAAAAATCCGGCTCCCGGTGTGCGCAACCCGTCGGGCTTCTATCAACGCATGGTCCAGGGAGTTGCCGGAGTAGGGGGGCAGTGCGTCTGGTTCTTCCGTCGGGCTGTGCTGCTGTTCGGCCAGCGTGTCCAGCAGGCGCAACACGGATTTTTTACGCCTGGCGGGGCGCTGCACGCTCAGTGTCTTGCCGTTAAACACAATGCCGCCCACCTGATCACCCGACCACAGCGCCAGCCAGGCCAGCAGCCCGGTAATCTGGGCGGCGCGCACCTGCTTGTAGGCGCCGGTGCTGGCAAAGAACATGGTTGGGCCGAGGTCGCAGATCAGGAGGATGGGGCGTTCCCGTTCCTCTTCATAGAGCTTGGTGTGGGGCGCCTGCCGGCGTGCGGTGACGCGCCAATCGATACTGCGGATGTCGTCGCCGGGCTGGTACTGACGCACTTCGGCAAACGCCATGCCCCGGCCACGCTGGGGAGAGCGTTGCATCCCCGCCTGACGCGCACGGGCGGGCTTCGCGGACGGTAAGGTCAGCGCTCGGGCATCCGCCTGCAGTCGGATCAGGTCGGGCAGGCTGATGTGGGTTACTGCATCAATGGTGGCCATGTTGGCGTTATCAGTCTGTCCAAATTGGGGGCTCAGGCGGTGACCGGCACCCTGTCGATCAAGCGCTGAATCACGGTGTCGGCGGTGACGCCCTCGGCCTCGGCTTCAAAGGTCAGCAGAATCCGGTGCCGCAGCACATCAAACGCCATCGCGCGCACATCCTCGGGCGTCACGTAATCGCGACCATCCAGCCAGGCCAGGGCGCGGGCGCAGCGATCCAGCGCAATGGTTCCCCGGGGGCTGGCCCCGAACGCGGTCCAGCGTGCCAGTTCCGGATCGATATCCGTAGCATTACGTGTAGCCAGTACCAAAGCCAAGAGATAGCGTTCGACCGGCTCTGCCATATGCAGATCAGCCACTTCGTTGCGGGCGCCAAAGACTTGTTCGGCACTGACTCTGGTGTTGGCGTCTGGTTGCCCCTGACGATAGTCGTTGCGCGCCAAATGCAGGATTGCCCGCTCTGCGTCTGCTGACGGGTAGTCAATGATGACTTGCATCAGGAAACGGTCGAGCTGGGCTTCAGGTAGCGGGTAAGTACCCTCCTGTTCGATCGGGTTCTGGGTCGCCATCACCATAAACAGTGATGGCAACGCGAAGGTTTTCAGCCCAACGCTGACCTGCCTTTCGCCCATGGCTTCCAGCAGTGCGGATTGCACTTTGGCCGGCGCACGGTTGATCTCATCGGCAAGCACCAGGTTGTGGAAAATCGGACCGCGCTGGAATTCAAACTGGCCGGTTTCTGCCCGATAGATTTCACTGCCGGTGACATCAGAGGGTAATAGGTCAGGGGTAAACTGGATTCGGTGGAAATCACCTTCCAGATGATCGGCAAGTGCCTTGATGGCAGTGGTTTTTGCGAGGCCGGGGGCTCCCTCGACCAGCAAATGACCGTCTGCCAGAAGTGCGATAAGGAGACGATCAACCAGTTTTTCCTGCCCAATTATCCGTTTTGCTAACTGCGATCTGAGCTCACCGAACGTATGCTGAAGCGACATCGGAAGTGATTGCTCCCACTTGGTTTTTTGGCTTTCTAGAACAACAAATATCGTCCGTAGGTAGTTGCCGCAGTTTTGGTGTCTCAACGGCAAAAATCAAGGGTTTGACTATCCTTATGTGACGTTTCGTCGATTACGTTTATTTCACACTCACCGAGGTTAAACATGAATGCAGTGACAGTAGCCAGCAAGGATCAGTTCTTCGAGCAGTTGGCTGATGCGTTCGCCCAGAAGATCACAAAAACAGAAGCAAAGAAAATCAGTGAGTTTGCCAAACAGCACTACGCTCATATTCCTCTTGAGGAACTTACGAGTCGCCGATTCTCGGATACCTATGGTGCGGTGTTGGCGTCCTGGCAGTTCCTGCAAAAGCGCCATTCGGACGAAACCCCGGTCGCCGTATTCAATCCGGATCTGGAAAGCGATGGTTGGCAGTCAACCCATACCGTTATTTTTATTCTGCACCCGAATATTCCGTTTCTGATCGACTCCCTGCGGATTGCCATCAACCAGCGGGAAATCGGTACCCACTCAATCCAGTACTCGATCCTGCCGGTAGAGCGCAATGCGGACGGTAAGCTGAGCAAGCTGGTGTCGGGGCGGAAGACGACCAAAAAGACCGAGTACGAAGCCTTCATTGTGCTTGAGATCGATCGCCACAGCGATCCGGCCGACCTGAAAAGCCTTGAAAATGCCATTCAGGAGGTGCTGGAAGAGGTTCGGGTCGCCGTTGACGATTTCCCGGTGGTGACCCAAAAAGTCTGCGAGATCCTCGACGAACTGGATGACACCAAGGCGGGCATCAGCGACGAGGAGAAAGAAGAAGCGCGGGCGTTTCTGAACTGGCTGGTGAAGGATCATTTTACGTTCCTTGGCTACGACGAGTACGATTTTGCCCGGGACAAGAGCGGCATGGTGGTTCGTCGCGTCGAGAACTCGGAGCTGGGCATCCTGCGGGTCAACAACGAGCGTCCGGATCGGGTGCGGCTGAATGAGCTGCCCCAGCGGACCCGCCATGAAATGACCCGGACTGACGACATTTTTACGTTCGCCAAGTCGGCTCAGCGTTCACGGGTACACCGTCCTGCCTACCCTGACTACATTGCGGTTAAAAAATTCAATAGCAAAGGTGAAGTGGTCGGGGAACGCCGTTTCCTCGGCCTGTACACGTCACGGGTCTATAACGAGCGACCGGATGAGATTCCGCTGCTGCGCCGCAAGGTTGAGGGCGTGATGGAGCAGTCGGGCTTCATGCGTGATGACTACGCGGGTAAAGAGCTGGAGCAGATTCTGACCACTTATCCGCGGGATGAGCTGTTCCAGATTGAAGCCGATGAGCTGCTGGAAGTGGCCAAGGACATTCTCTACATCCAGGAGCGCCGGCGTATCGAGTTGTTCATGCGCGAGGACGTGTATGGCCAGTTTGTGACCTGTCTGGCGTTCTTCCCACGGGATATCTACAACACCGAACTTCGCTTGAAAGTGGAGCAGGTGTTGTTGGATCGGCTGGATGCCGAGGATATCGAATTTGTCACCCACTTCTCCGAATCGGTGCTGGCGCGGGTTCAGTTCACCATTCGCGTGGCACAGGTCGAGAACCGCCAATTACCCATCGCCGAAACCCGCGACAAGGTGATCGAACTGGCCCAGTCCTGGCGCGACGGCCTGAACGAAGCACTGAGTGAAGCTTACGGTGAAGAACAGGCTAATGAATTGTACCGGCTGTGGTCCGGCGGCTTTCCGTCCAGCTACACCGATATGTTCTCTCCGCGTCGGGCGGCCATTGATCTGGAACACATCACTGAGTCGGTGAAATCCAGCGACCTGGCCATGAGTTTCTATCGGGCGCTGGAAGAAGACGAGAGCACCTTGCACTTCAAGCTGTTCTACCCGAACGAGCCGCTGCCGTTGTCCGACGTTATGCCGATTTTCGACAACCTCGGATTTCGGGTCATCGGCGAGCACCCGTTCGAGGTGGTGGATCGCAATGATAAAACCGTCTGGATCCACGATTTCACGTTGCAGTCTTCTACCGGTGGTGTGGTGGATATTCATCGTATCCGGCCTATTTTCGAAGACCTGTTCCGCCGGGTATGGCACGGCGACGCCGAGAACGACGCGTTTAACCGTCTGCTGCTGTCCTCCTACATGAGCTGGCGTGAAATCGCGCTGCTGCGCACCTATGCCCGTTATATGCAGCAGATCCGGGTGTCCAACAGCCAGACATTTATCTCCAACACCCTGGTCAATCATGTCGACCTGACCCGAACGCTGCTGGATTACTTTGAGGTGCGCTTCAGCCCCGACCGGTACCAGAGTGACGGCAAGAGCCAGGCGGCGCAGCAGAAGCTGGAAATTGAGTTCAATGCCGGCCTGGATCAGGTTGAAAACCTCAGCGAAGACCGGGTTCTGCGCCTGTACCTGGAGCTCATGCAGGCGACCCTGCGAACGAACTATTACCAGCCAGATGGCAGCGGAGGGCACAAGCCTTACATCAGTGTGAAGCTGGACCCTTCAAAAATCCCCGACATGCCGCTGCCGCTGCCGATGTTCGAAATCTTCGTCTATTCGCCGCGGGTCGAGGGTGTGCACCTGCGCGGTGGCAAGGTCGCCCGTGGCGGGCTGCGCTGGTCGGATCGGTTCGAGGATTACCGCACCGAGATTCTGGGGCTGGTGAAAGCCCAGCAGGTGAAGAACGCGGTCATCGTGCCGGTTGGCGCCAAAGGCGGTTTTGTCGCCAAGCGGCTGCCGGACCCCTCCGATCGTGAGGCATTCCAGGCCGAGGGGATCGAAGCCTACAAAACCTTTATCCGTGGCTTGCTGGATATCACCGACAACCTGGTGGAATCCGGTATCCAGCCGCCCGAGCGAGTGGTGCGTCACGATGAAGATGACCATTACCTGGTGGTGGCCGCGGACAAAGGCACGGCTACCTTCTCCGACATCGCCAACGGCCTGTCCGCCGAGTACGGCTTCTGGATGGGCGATGCGTTTGCCTCCGGTGGCAGCAATGGCTATGACCACAAGAAGATGGGTATCACCGCACGGGGTGCCTGGGTGTCAGTAGAGCGGCACTTCCGCGAAATGGGCATCAATCCGGCGATGGACGAGTTTACCGCCATCGGTATTGGTGACATGGGCGGTGACGTTTTCGGTAACGGCATGCTGTGTTCGGAAAAGACCAAACTGGTGGCCGCGTTCAACCACATTCACATCTTCGTGGACCCCAATCCGGACCCGGACAAGAGCTATAAAGAGCGCAAGCGCCTGTTCGAGCTGCCCCGTTCCTCCTGGACGGATTACGACACCAAGCTTATTTCCAAGGGTGGTGGCGTGTTCAGTCGCAACGCAAAGTCCATCCCGGTGAGCCCGGAGATGAAAAAGCTGCTGGGCATAAAGGCCGACAAGGTACCGCCCAACATGCTGATCAGTCATATCCTGAAGGCCGAGGTGGATCTGCTGTGGGTTGGTGGCATCGGGACCTATGTGAAGGCCGAAAGCGAGACCCACTCCGATGTCGGCGACAAAGCCAATGACGCGCTTCGGATCAATGGCACTGACCTGCGCTGCAAGGTGGTGGGTGAGGGCGGTAACCTGGGCCTGACCCAGCTGGGCCGGATCGAGTTCGCGTTGCGCGGTGGCCGTCTTAACACCGACTTCATCGATAACTCCGGCGGCGTTGATTGTTCTGACCATGAAGTCAACATGAAGATCCTGCTCAACCAGGCGGTGGCCATGGGGGATCTGACTTCCAAGCAGCGCAACATCATGCTGGAAGAGATGACCGACGATGTGGCTGCTCTGGTTCTGAAGAACAATTACCGCCAGACCCAGGCCATCAGTATCGCCAGCGAAGACGCCGCCGAGCGTCTCGAGGAATACCGTCGTCTGATGAATACGCTGGAGAACGAGGGCAAGCTGAACCGGGATCTGGAATTCCTGCCGGACGATGAAACCCTGTCCGAACGCAAATTCGACAAGAAAGGGCTCACCCGGCCGGAACTGTCGGTTCTGATTTCCTACGTAAAGGGTGACCTGAAACAGACCCTGATCGATTCCTCGCTGCCGGATGAGCCGTTGCTGGCGGGTGAAATGTACAAGGTGTTTCCGCGTGAGCTGACCCAGAAGTTCTCCAAGGAGCTGGGTGAGCACCAGTTGCGGCGCGAGATCGTGGCAACCCAGATTGCCAACGATATGGTGAACCACATGGGGATCACCTTCGTTGAGCGACTGAGTCAGTCCACCGGCGCTGATGCGCCGTCCATTGCCCTCGCGTGGATCATTGCCCGCGACGTGTTCCGGATCGACAACTGGTGGGACAAGATCGAGGATCAGGACTTTAACGTGCCGGCCCAGTTGCAAATGGACCTGATGCAGGATCTGATGCGTCTGATGCGCCGGTCGGTTCGCTGGCTGCTGCGCAATCGCCGGGCGGAACTCAACATCCAGAATCATATGGAGCGTTTCGCCGACAGCGTTTGGCAGATTACCGCCAGCCTGCCTGACTACCTGGGTAATCACGCCCGCACCACCTGGGAGAAACGCCACCATGCGCTGGTGGATGCCGGTCTGTCCAAGGAGCTCGCTTCGGTGGTATCCGGCACGGATTACCTGTACTCCTCGCTAGGCATTATTGAGGCGCAAGAGTCCACGGGGATGCCGCTGAAAACCGTGGCGAACTTGTACTATGACCTGGGTGATCGGCTGGACCTGAACTGGTTTGCCAGGGCAATTGCCTCACTGACGCCTGTCTCTCACTGGCAGGCGCTGGCCCGGGAAAGCTTCCGGGAAGACCTGGAGTGGCAGCAGCGCTCTCTGACGGTGGGTGTGCTGAAGCTGGCGGGTAAGCCGGAGGATGTACCCTTGTGTGTTGATGCCTGGCTCAATCGTCATGGTGCTCTGGTTCGCCGCTGGAAAACCATGCTGACCGAGCTCAAGGCCGTGCGGGAGCCGGAATACGCCATGTTCTCTGTGGCCTTGCGGGAGCTGCTGGATCTGGCTCAAACCACCATGCACACCACGCAGCCCGAGGCTCTGGCCTTGCCTGAGTAAAAGGGCCTGCAGGCGCCGCATTACAGGAATGTAAAATAGCGTCAAATTTTTCGTGATCTGCGTCACCCGTGGCACGGTGGCGCGATCACAGTTGGTTTTGGCCTCATTTGATAAGCTGAGCTCAGCGAGTTTGAGGAGTGGAACCATGAAAGAATTGATGCAGAAGGCGCTGACAGCGTTGACCCAGAAGAAAACCGGCAATACTCAGGGTAATGAGGCGCACACCCCGCGGAGTCGTCAGACCGAAAGCTGGGATATGTCTCCGGAAGACGCCCTGCGCGTGGGCACTGTCTCGCGCTACAAATAACGGCCCCTTCTACTGCTAATTACATACCCCTCTGTTACCCTCCGAGGCTTTCGCTCCAGGCGAGACTCGGCGGGTAATTCCGGTTAGAGTATCCCGCCTGACGATGAATCCAGGTCCGGGAAACTTCCAATCATGTCTGCAATGCCCAACTCACATCAGGCCCTGCTTCGAGTAAATCAGGTTCTTGCTGGTCGTATAGCTCTGTTAGGTGTTTCGGCGCCGGAATTACTGGCCCAGTTGCCGCAAGGCGGTTTGGCGATGAGCGATCACGTCGGTCAGGCAGGGTTGCTGGCAGGCCAGCCGGGCTGGCAGGTGGCTTTCGGGTATGACCACTTGGCTTTGCGCGCAGCGGCGTTTGATACGGTGGTCGTTTTTCTTCCCAAAGCCCGGACGGAACTGGATTTCCGGCTGGCACTGGCGCGCAAGCTGATTGCAACCGGGGGCCGGCTGCTGGTGGTGGGTGAGAAGAAAGAAGGCATCGCCGGGGCCGTTAAACAGCTCAAGACTGTCGCGCCGGGCGCAACCAAGCTCGACAGTGCCCGGCACTGTCAGATCTGGAGTGCGGAAGGTGTCGAGCCACTGGACACATTTGATGTGACCCGGTGGATGCAGTGGCATACAGTCAGCCGTGCCGGCGTAACCGTCGATGTGTGTGGGCTGCCCGGGATTTTCAGCCACGGCGAACTGGATGACGGCACCGGCCTGTTGCTCGACACGCTGGCGGAAACCCCGATCACAGCGGATCGCATTCTCGACTTCGCCTGTGGAGCGGGTGTCATTGGTACCTGGTTGCAGAGCTGGCAGCGGCAGAATGGCCGCGCCTGCAGCGAGGTTGATGGACTGGACGTTCAGTCTCAGGCGGTTATCTGTGCTCAGGCGACTTATGAGCGGGGGAATGCTAAAGGCAATATCCTGGCGTCTGACGGGTTGGACGGTGTTGAGGGTACCTGGTCGGCGATGGTGACCAATCCACCGTTCCATTCCGGGGTCAAAACGGACACCTCAATGACCGAGCGGTTTCTGCAGAGTGTGTCCCGGCATTTGCGTCCCGGTGGCGAACTGCGGCTGGTCGCCAACACCTTCCTGCCTTATTCAGGGCTGATCCAACGTTGTATCGGACCCGTTGAACGGCTGCATGAAGATCGTCGCTTTACCGTCTATCGCGCATTCCGAAGGTGATAATCACCCCGGTTTCTGACAGCCTGAAACGAAAAAAGCCCCTGGGGTAAGGGGCAAGAGGTTCGCGTCCTTGAACAGCGGAGCCAACCGAAAAAGGGGTACTACCTGATCGCCTCCAACGTTAGGATTTATTTCTAGAATAAACAGCCTAGAATACCCCTCCTGTGAACCAGTTCCGTGTGAGTGGCTGACCATGCCCGTTTCCACCCTTGACCATCCTGATGGAAGTCTCGCTCTTTCCCGGCCCGGCAAGGCGGCCGCGTTGCGTGCCTGGGATGCAGCCGACGAACTGCTGCTGGCTGAGGCGCATGCGCGCTTCACACCCGCCGAAAAACCTCGAATGCTGGTGGTGGACGATCAGTTCGGCGCGCTGACCCTGGGCCTCGCCGCGTTCAAACCGGATCTGGTGGCCGATAGCGCGACAGTGCCAGGTGCACTCGTGGACAATGCCCGTCTCAATCCGGCGCTGGCTGCACCGGCCAGGGTCCATAGTTGGCTGAATCCTCCCGAAGGCAGGTATGACATTGTCGTTCTGCGAATCCCCAGGCACAGCGATTACCTGGCCTGGCTTCTGCGCTGGCTGAACGGGGTGCTGGCGGATGACGGCCTGATACTGGCCGGTGGCATGATCAAGCATCTGCCTGATCGTGGGGTGGACGTGTTCGCGCAGGCGGTACATACAGAACAGGTGTGCCCGGCGAGGAAAAAGGCCCGGGTGATAGTCTGTCGGCCAGGGGCGGCACAGCTCGGCGAATGGGCGGGGACGTGGAAGGGCTACACGCTGGAAAACCAGGCCCTGAAGGTTCAGGCTTTGCCTGCGGTTTTCGCCCGGGACAAGCTCGATATCGGGACCCGGCTGTTTCTTCCCCATGTTCGCAAGGCGGTGTCTGATGTGCCGTCGGCGGAACGGGTTCTGGACCTCGCCTGCGGCAATGGAGTGGTTGGTTTGGCGATCCTCGACGAACGGCCTGATCTGGCGGTTACGTTCAGCGATGTCTCCAGTCAGGCGGTAGCCAGCGCCAGGCATAATGTTCAGGCTGCATTGGCCGCTGCCAGTGTGCAGTTTGAGCACGCGGATGGCGTTCCCCGGGAGGCCGGTAAATTCGAGCGGATTTTCCTGAACCCGCCCTTCCATGAGGGCGGTGTGGTGGGCGATCACATCGCGCTGCGGCTGTTCGCCCATGCTAAGCAGCATCTGGCGCCAACAGGCCGGTTACTGATGGTCGGTAACCGGCACCTGGGCTACCACCGCAGCCTGCGCAGTTATTTTCCACTGGTGCGCCAGTTGGATGCCAACCCCAAGTTTGTGGTGCTTGAGGCGGCCTTTCGCTAGGCTTTAAAGCGTTGGTGCGGGGCGGTCGTAACCAAGGCGCGCCAATGTGTCCACAATGGTCTGAGTCTGGCTGTCGATTTCGATATTGACCCGGTCCCCTTCGCTGACATCCCCAAAGGTCGTAGCACGCAGCGTTTCAGGAATCAGGTGGACGTTGAAGCGGTTATCGCGTACCTCACCGATGGTCAGGCTGGCACCGTTGATGGCGATGTAACCCTTCGGAAAAATGTACCGAGTCCAGGCTTCCGGCACTTCAAACCAGATGGTCACGTTATTCTCAGGACGCAGAATCTCGACAATTCGGGCCGTGGTGTGAACGTGGCCCGACAGTAAATGCCCGCCGATTTCATCGCCAATCCGCGCTGCCCGCTCGAAGTTGACCGGCGCGCCGGTGTGAAGGTCCCCGAGCGTAGTCAGTCGCAGGGTTTCCTGCATGGCGTCAAAAAACAGAGTGCTGCCTTCCTGACGGGTGACGGTCAGGCAGGTGCCGTTAATCGCAACGGAGGCACCGATGCTGACACCATCCACTTTGTCTTCTGGCAGGCGAATGGCGTAGGTGCTGAGCCCGGGAGCTTCGGTTACGTTTTCGATGGTTGCTATGCCCTGAACAATACCTGTGAACATAACCTGTGCCTCCTGAGATGCGAGCGTAGATGGTTTTGCGGCGGAGGCACAGGATAGCGATCCGGCCCAGGCTTGCCAAGGCGGGACGGTGGTCAGGGGCTGGCGATTCAAGAATCTGGTTGCGCTGTCGATAATATATGAAAGAGTTGCGCTTCTTCTGGCATCGGGCGCAGAGACGCAAACCGGGAATTCGGAACATGGCGGACCAACAAAAAATTACCCAACCCACCATCGACCTCGCGAGTGGCGCCGTCCTGCGTCCGGGTCGGGCCGCCGATCCTTTGCCCGCGACGTTGTCACCCGATGCCGCGAGCGGACAGGTGGCGTCAGAAGCGAATGCCCCGTCGAATGGGCCTGACAACACAGCCCGCAATGCAGTGCAGCCCGAGCTAGCCGTTGTCGGCGAACACGAGTCAGGCGCCAGTGAAGGGGCGCTCTCTGAGGAAGAGCCAGACGCAGATCCCAGTGCCAAGGCGGACGCTGACCCCGATTTAGCAAAAGCGCTGGCCAGCCAGCGCGAGCTTCGCATGATCTTGCGTCAATGCGACCGGGTCCTGCTGATGGACTTTGAGCAGTTGGCCATGAGCCACTGGCCGGATAATTATGCGCTGGCCGCTGCCCGCCGGTACCGCGATTTATGGCTGTTTGCGATGGTGATCGCCGGGCTGTTGTTTCTGAGCGGGTTAAGCGGTTTTGTGGCAGCCTGGATAGCCGGGGCCGGGTTTGGCGCGATGATGGTGTTGTTGATGCTTGGCGTGCCTTCGTTGCGGCGATTGATCAGTGCCCGTCCTTCGTATGTTGAATTACTGACCACACGCCGGCGGATGTTGCGGGAAGCGCGCGCCCACGCCGCTCACCTGGAAGGAGCCGCCGGGTTGGTGTGGCAGTGCGCCCGCATGGCCCGGTTCAATCCGGCGCTGGCCAATGCCCGGTTCAGCCCTCTGGTCCGGGCGTCGGAGCGGCGCCGGCTGCCACATTACCTGAGCCGCCGAGAGCATGTTCGTCTATACCTTATGTATATGCTGGAGGCAGAAAAGGCGTACAGCCGGGTACAGAAAGCGTTTTTCAAGGGCAATCAGAATGCGATTGACCGAGGCTGGCAGGAGGTCGCTGCCGAGCCGGTGCCACGAACTTGACATAAATCGGCTTCAAACGTATGTTTCAAACAGACGTTTGCTAGAGGTTTTACAACAAAATGCCGCAGTCAGAAACCGTAGACAAGATACTGGACGCAGCCGAAGAGCTTTTCGCTGAACGGGGCTTTTCGGAGACATCACTGCGGATGATTACCAGCAAGGCCAATGTCAATCTGGCCGCGGTAAACTATCATTTTGGTTCCAAGAATGCGTTGATTCACGCCGTGTTCGCCCGTTTTCTGACACCCTTTTCGGCAACCCTGGAGAAGGCCTTTGATGCACTGGAAGCGCGTTGTGAAGGCAATCCGCCAACACTGAATCAGACACTCTGGGCGTTGACCGAGAGCGCCGTGCGCATGCCCCAGCGTAACGAGAAAGGCATTTCAATCTTCATGCGCCTGCTGGGTCTGGCATATACCCAGTCCCAGGGCCATCTGCGAAAGTTTCTGGAACAGGAATACAGCGAGCCTTTCGGCCGTTTTATGCGTCTTCTGAAAGAGGCGACACCCCAGTTGTCGGCGGTGGATCGCTACTGGCGCATCCAGTTCATGTTGGGCGCAACGGCGTTCACCATGTCCAGCAGCGATGCGCTCAGGGATATCCTGCAGAATAAACTGGGGGTGGAAACCACTGTGCAGGAAATCGCCAGTCGCCTGGTGCCCTTCCTGGCGGCCGGCATGCAGGCGGAAGACGCCATGCTGGTTCCCCCTCAGTCGGAAAAGGTCTCGGTTGCCTGATTTCCATCCTCTCGGTTAGGCTTCCTCTGGAAAATTCCGCCAGATGGGAGCTCGACCGGTTTGAATGATTCCTCCATTGCCCTCCGAATAGACATCAATCTTGATCGCCAGACGCTCACTCTCGCCGGCCCGGCAGGCGAGGTGCTGGCCGAGTATCCGGTATCCACTGGTCTTAATGGTGCGGGTGAGCAGGACGGCAGTGGCTGCACTCCTCGCGGCGATCACTACGTCCGCGCGATGATCGGTGCCGAGCAGCCCGAAGGCACCGTGTTTCGCGGGCGCCGACCCACCGGCGAGATCTACAGCAAGGAACTGGCTCAAGCCCACCCGGACCGGGACTGGATACTGAGTCGCATCTTGTGGCTTTGCGGCCGCGAGTCCGGCCGAAACCGGGGGCCGGGGGTCGATACTTTTCGTCGCTTCATATACATTCACGGCACACCCGATACCGAGCCCATGGGCGTTCCCATGTCCCATGGCTGTGTGCGCATGCGCAATGCTGACGTGATTGACCTGTTTCAGCGCGTTAAGCCGGGCACACCGGTGACCATTCGATAAATTAGGTTGTTCAGAGGAAATCGATGTTCGAAGACGCACACTCCACCGTTGATAGCTGGATCGCCAATTTCGGCCTGCTTTCGCAAAGTTGGCGCGTGGCACTTGTTGTGTTTGGCCTGGTTCTTGGCACCGCCACCATCGCTTTCATTGCCAGCCGGATAATCGGGTTTCTTGAGGGCAAATTCGGTAACACCAAGAATCACTGGGATGATGCGTTGCTTCATGCCGTGCGCAAGCCGGTCGTCGCTTTTGTCTGGCTTCAGGGTGTCTACTGGGCGGCGGAGGTTGCCTACCGCCACTCGGATGCGGAAATTTTCAAGGTCAATCAAACCATCCTTGAGATCGGCTTTATCTGGATTTTCGCGTGGTTCATGCTGCGCCTGATCAAGGAGGGCGAGACTGTTCTCGTTTCTCCGGTGAAAATGAAGCGGCCAATGGACTACACCACCGTCAATGCGGTGAGTAAGTTGGCCCGGGCCGCGGTGATTATTACCGTGGTATTGATTGCCATGCAGTCTCTTGGCTACAGCATATCCGGCGTTCTGGCATTCGGTGGTGTAGGTGGTGTCGCCGTCGGCTTTGCGGCCAAGGATCTGTTGGCGAACTTTTTTGGCGGCGTCATCATCCATTTCGACCGGCCGTTCAAGGTCGGCGACTGGGTGCGTTCGCCGGACCGGAGCATCGAAGGCGTGGTCGAACACATTGGCTGGCGAATCACGACCATTCGTACTTTCGACAAGCGCCCGCTCTACGTCCCCAATGCCGCCTTTACGACCATTGCGGTGGAGAATCCCTCGCGCATGACCAATCGTCGTATCAGCGAAACCATCGGTATTCGTTATGCGGACGTGAGTCAGATGGACCAGATCGTATCGGATATCAGATCCATGCTGCAGGGGCATGACGAAATCGACGCAAATCAGACCCTCATCGTGAACTTCGTGGCGTTCAATGCGTCGTCGCTGGATATCATGGTGTACACCTTCACCAAGACCACCGATTGGGTGCGCTTCCACGAGATCAAAC
The DNA here is from genome assembly GCF_017301335.1 of Marinobacter salinisoli. Classification (NCBI taxonomy): domain Bacteria; kingdom Pseudomonadati; phylum Pseudomonadota; class Gammaproteobacteria; order Pseudomonadales; family Marinobacteraceae; genus Marinobacter; species Marinobacter salinisoli. The sequence continues at coordinate 3,153,994 of NZ_CP071247.1, read as the reverse complement.
AGGACGTGCTTCTTCAGATCAGTGGCATCATTGAAGGCTATGGTGCTGAAGTGGCGTTCCCGACCCGCACTTTGCATTTGCCGGACGGCGTGCGTCTTGCGCAGGGGAGCGGTCAGGCCGATTCCTCTGATTCCTATGAAGAGACTCAGGCCGGGGAATCCGGGTCAAATAATCGTGCCCCGGCGGTTCAGGCCGACAAAGCGTGAGGCATCCTATGCAGGCAAAAACGGAAGCCCGACCGGTCGGGATTATTGGTGGCACCGGGCTGACCACGCTCAGCGGACTGCAAATCATCGGCGAACAGATGGTCGATACGGACTGGGGCGAGCCCTCGGCACCGCTGGTGGAAGGCCGCCTGGGCGAGCAACCGGTGGTTTTCCTGGCGCGTCATGGCAACCCGCACCGCATTCCGCCGCACCAGGTCAATTACCGGGCTAACCTTCAGGCACTGCTTCGCGCGGGTGTTCGTACGGTGGTTGGCGTAAACGCTGTCGGTGGCATTCACCCTGCCATGGGGCCGGCTCATGTGGTGGTTCCCGATCAATTGATTGACTACACCTGGGGCCGGGCGAGCACTTTCTTCGAGGGTGAACTGGAATCCGTGACCCACATAGATTTCACCTTTCCCTACGACCGGGACGCGCGACAGGTGCTGATTGATGCCGCCGCCGGGCAGGGCATTCAATGCTCTGCCTCTGGCGTGTACGGTGCGACCCAGGGGCCGCGCCTGGAGACGGCGGCTGAAATTCGCCGGATGGAGCGTGATGGGTGCGATATCGTCGGCATGACCGGGATGCCTGAAGCTGTGCTGGCGGCTGAGCTCGGGCTGCGCTATGTCTGCCTCGGACTCGTGGTGAACTGGGCGGCCGGGAAGACCGACCAGATTATCACCATGGAGGAAATTCAGGCGGCCATCGATACCGGCATGTCTGACGTTAAGGTCATGCTCGAGCAGTCGGTGGCCGGGCTGGGCAGGCTTAGTCCGTTGCCTCAATCTTCTTGAAAAACACCAGGACGCCGATGGTGGGGGAATCCAGGAAATGGATTTCCTCGCTACGCATGCGGCGGGTTTCCCGAATCCAGGTCAGCAGTTCCAGCGGCGTTCCGGTAAGGCCGGGCTGGAGGGTGTTGCTGTCAGCCTGCTCATTGAGCCCACCCTCTGTGGTTGCCGCCACCGGTGCTTCGCCCTCCGCCGGTGCTTCTGCGATTTCCGCCATCGGCGTGGATTCAGCGTACTGCCAGTGATTCAGATGAACATCCACGTGCAGGTAACGCTGACGGTCGATGGTGATGGTGCCCTCGATTTCCCTGACGCCGGCACGTTCGAGCCAGTCGCCCACAGCCACCTTCAGCGGCTCGCCGTCGTAGTCTGGCGGGAAGGCCTGGTACCAGCCGGCGTTAACCAGCACGCGATACCGGCCGCTGTTCACCAAACGCTGGGCCGCGGAGTTCAATGACAGCTCAGAGGTTGGTGCGAGGTCCAGGGTGGTTTGTACGGTGCCATCCTGAGCGATAGCCTGCAGAACGGCTTCCGTCTCCGGCGCGGGCTCAACCGCCCGACCTTTCATGTTTTCATTGACCGCCGACGGTTCAATCCGGCGCTCGAGAATAACCAGTTCGGCCCGGTAATAATCGGAGGGAATGCCCTGCGCCGAGTTGGGCGATGACGCGGACTCCTGCGCGTGTCCCGCAAAAGGGAACGACAGCAGAAGACCTGCGAACAGTGTCCGGATCAAGGTGCGGCGCGGTAAGAGACCGTCAATTAGCAAGGGGTTACTCCACATACGAGTCGGTTATCTATGAGGTGGCTTCCGCGGCTTTCGCGGGGGCCAGCTCGCCCAGTGTCTTGGAAATGCCGTCGAGTTTACCACTGGTAGAAGTGTCCTTCAGCCGAAAACGGAAGCTGTTGGCGCCCTCCAGTCGGAACTGATCCGGAGCGGCCTGGACTTTTTTCACCAGCACCAGCGGATCGACCGGCGTTGACGCGCCGAACTCCAGGCGCACCCATTCCCGGCCTGCATCGACCTGAACGATGCCCAGGCTGTCTGCCAGGAGCCTGAGCTCGGTTTGCCGGATCAGGTTTTTCGCCGGTTCCGGCAGCAGGCCAAAGCGATCGATCATTTCGACTTGCAGCTCTTTGAGGGCCTCCCGGCTGTCCACGCTGGCAATGCGCTTGTACAGCATCAACCGGTTGTGAACGTCGGGCAGGTAATCCTCGGGAATCAGCGCCGGGATGCGCAGATTCATTTCCGTACCATGACTCAGGGGCAGGTCGGCATTGGGGGTGCGGCCGTCTCTGATGGCTTTGACAGCCTCATCCAGCAGTTGCATGTACAGACTGAACCCGATGCTTTCAATCTGGCCGCTCTGTCCCTCGCCCAGCAGTTCACCGGCGCCGCGAATTTCGAGGTCGTGGGTAGCCAGCATGAAGCCGGCGCCCAGGTCCTGGGACTCGGAAATGGCATCCAGACGCTTCTTCGCGTCTGAGGTGATCGAGCGCGGCGGAGGGGTCAACAGGTAAGCGTAGGCCTGGTGATGCGATCGACCGACCCGGCCCCGGAGCTGGTGTAACTGCGCCAGGCCAAACTTGTCGGCGCGTTCAATGATGATGGTGTTGGCGCTCGGGATGTCGATGCCGGTTTCGATGATGGTGGTGCACACCAGCACATTGAAGCGTTTGTGGTAAAAATCCGACATGATCTGTTCGAGCTCACGCTCGCGCATCTGGCCGTGGGCGACACCAACCCGGGCTTCGGGTATGAGGCGGCGAAGGTCTTCTGCGGTTTTCTCGATGGTGGCGACGTCGTTGTGCAGGAAATACACCTGACCGCCGCGCAGGATTTCCCGCAGGATGGCTTCCTTCACCATGGCATCATCCCGCTGGCGCACAAAGGTTTTCACCGACAGTCGTCGCGCCGGCGGAGTGGCGATGATCGACAGGTCACGAAGGTGTCCCATGGCCATGTTAAGGGTGCGCGGGATAGGCGTGGCTGTCAGGGTTAGCATGTCCACCTCGGCGCGCAGGGCCTTGAGCTTTTCTTTCTGTTGCACGCCGAACCGGTGCTCCTCGTCGATAATCACCAGCCCGAGGTTCTTGAACTTGATGTCAGCCTGGAGCAGCTTGTGCGTGCCGATTACTATGTCGGCCCTGCCTTCTTCGATGGCCGTCAGGGCCTTGCTGGTCTGGCCGCTGCTGCGAAAGCGGCTGAGCAGTTCCACATTCACCGCCGTGTCGGAAAAGCGATCCCGGAAGGATTCGTAATGCTGTTGCGCGAGCAGGGTGGTAGGTACCAGCACGGCAACCTGTTTGCCTGAGTGAGTGGCAATGAATGCAGCCCGCATGGCCACTTCGGTTTTTCCGAAGCCGACATCACCGCACACCAGGCGATCCATCGGGCGTTCGCTGGTCATGTCTTCGGTCACGGCGGCAATGGCCACTTCCTGATCCGGGGTTTCCTCGAACGGGAAACCGGCCGCAAAGGCCCGGTAGGCCTCTTTGGGGTCTTCAAAGCTGAAGCCTTTTCTGGCCTCCCGGCGCGCGTACACGTCCAGCAATTCGGCTGCGGTGTCGCGAATTTTTTCCAGCGCCTTCTGTTTGGCGTTGCTCCAGCGTTCGGTGCCGAGTTTGTGCAGAGGCGCGTGCTCTTCGTCGGTGCCCGCGTACCGGGAGATCAGGTGCAGGCTGGACACGGGAACGTACAGCTTGGAGCCACCGGCATACTCCAGCATCAGGAACTCGTTGGATTCGCCCTCCACGGTGATGGTTTCCAGGCCCTTATAGCGACCAACCCCATGGTCGATATGGACCACCGGGGCGCCAATCCGCAGTTCCGACAGGTCCCGGTAGCCAGCGTCGTCGGTCTGCGTGGGTTTTTCCCGCCGCCGGCGCTGCAAGACGCGCTCGCCAAACAGGGCGGTTTCGGTGATCAGGGCGATGTGCTCTTCAGCAAGCACGAGCCCTTGCTCCATGGGGGCAATGGTAATGGCGAGTGTGCTGTCTCTGTCATCCAGGAAGGCTTGCCAGCTGTTCTCGGGCGTGAGCTTGAGCTGATGGTCGCCGAGGTTTTCGATCAATGCCTCCCGGCGTCCCGACGATTCGGCGCAGATCAGCACCCGCCCGGTGAATTCGTCCAGGAAGCGTTTCAGGCGTCCGGAGGGGTCGGCAGCACGGCCGTCCATCGCGACATCCGGCAGGCTGGACGTGGGGCAGTTTTCTGCGCCCGTGCCCTCGGCGGTCTGCGCCGTCGTGGTGACGCGGGGAAAGTGCTTCAGGTGCCCGAACAGCTCGTCCTGCTGAAGGAAGAGCTCCGTCGGGGGCAGGATCGGACGCATCCGATCGTGGCGGCGGTCTTCGAAACGGGCCCGGGTCTCGGCGTCGAACAAAGCCACTGCGTCATTCAGACCGTCGGCAGTGAACACCAGGGTGTTGCCCGGCAGGTAATCGAACAGGGTGGCCGTGTGGTCGAAAAACAGCGGCAAATAGTATTCGATGCCCGGCGACGTGATGGCCTGTGAAACGTCTTTATAGATAGGAGTGTCCTTGTCGGCGCTCGGGAAGTATTCGAAGAACCGATTTCGGAAACCTGACCGCGCGTCCTTGTGCCATGGAAACTCGTACGCCGGCAGCAGTTCGATGCGTTCGATACGATCGATGGAGCGCTGGGTTTCCGGGTCAAAGGTGCGCAGGGTTTCGATTTCATTGTCGAACAGGTCAATCCGGTACGGCAGGTTGGACCCCATGGGGTAGATGTCGAGGATGGCACCCCTGACGGCGTACTCGCCGTGTTCGTAGACGTTTTCGCTATGTCGATAGCCGGCCGCCTCCAGTTGCATGCGCCAGGCGTCAATATCCAGGGTCTGGCCCACTTCCAGCAGCAGGGTGTTGCCTTGCAGATAATCCACTGGCGCCAGTCGATGCATCAGGGTGCGTGCCGGCACCACCAGCACGCCATGACGGGTGGATGGCAGTCGATGCAGGGTCCGGATGCGCCGGGAGGTAATGTCCTGGTGCGGCGAGAACAGATCGTAGGGCAGGGTTTCCCAGTCCGGCAGCGACAGCAACTCAAGGCCGTCCGGCGTGACCGTTTCGGATTCGTCAGAGGTCGACAGCCCCAGGAAGAAGCGCATGGACTGTTCGAGGCGGATCGCTTCGTCTGTGCTGCGGGTAATGACGAGGGTTAGCCCCTGATGGGCCTGGGCGCTCTCGCAGATGGCGAGGGCGTCACTGCTGCCGTGTAATTGCCCCCAGGTGCGGTGGTCGGCGGCTTTCTTGGGCGCTTGTGGGGCAATCAGCGAATGGGAAGGTCGCGACATGGGGGCTCCTTGGCTCACGGCGATTCTGCGCTTCGGGTACGGGTAACCGGAAGTTGGCGAGCGGCGTATTCTACCGTTGGTGAATGGCGCTGTCATGACGGGGGTTTTCGGTCCCCTGGTGTCCGGTTCAGGCTCTTTACGACGCTACGGGCAGTCCGTATTTGCTGTCAGGCGTTTTACGATGGATAATGTGCGCCCCAAATTTTTAACCAGTGCCCTACAGAGCAGAGGTTCACATCGTGAGTCACGAACAGATCAATCAGCACCTGACTAACTGGACGGAACGAGAGTCTACCGCGGAGGCGATGATTCCGGTCATCGGTCGTCTGTACCGGAAGAACAACGTGGTAACGTCTGTTTACGGTCGTTCCATCATCAACCAGTCGGTGATCGGTATCATCCGCGCGCACCGTTATGTTCGCCAGGTTGAAGACAGTGAGTTGTCTGTTCACGACACCCTGCCAATCCTTGAGGCGCTGGATCGTCTGGAGCTGGGTACCGCTCACATCGATATCGGCAAGCTGGCGGTCAAGTACCGCGAAGAGGGTGGTTCGGATTCGGTGGAAGACTTCCTGAAGCGCGAAATTGCCCCGGTGGTTGGCAAGTACAGCGAGGAGTCAAAGGAAAACGCCACGAACGGAACCAAAGATGTGGTTCTGTACGGCTTCGGCCGGATTGGTCGTCTGCTGGCCCGCATCCTGATTGAAAAGGCCGGTGGTGGCGCCAACCTGCGTCTGCGCGCAATCGTGGTCCGTCAAGGCGGCGCCGACAACGACCTCGAAAAGCGCGCCAGCCTGCTGCGTCGTGATTCTGTCCATGGTCCGTTCAACGGTACCATCTCGGTTGATGAAGAGAACTCCGCTATTGTCGCCAACGGCAATTTCATCCAGGTGATCTACTCCGATGGCCCGGACAAGGTGGACTACACCAGTTACGGCATTGATAACGCCATTGTGATCGACAACACCGGTAAGTGGCGCGACGAAGACGGCCTGGGTCTGCACCTGAAGGCCAAAGGTGTGAGCCGGGTCATCCTGACGGCGCCGGGTAAAGGCGACATCAAGAACATCGTTTATGGCATCAACAACGACTGGATCACCGACGAGGACAAGATCCTGTCGGCGGCGTCCTGCACCACAAACGCCATTACGCCAGTGTTGAAGGCGATTAACGATGAATACGGCATTGTCGATGGTCACGTGGAAACGGTTCATTCCTACACCAATGACCAGAACCTGATTGATAACTACCACAAGGGCAGTCGTCGTGGCCGTTCCGCGCCGCTGAACATGGTTATCACCGAAACTGGCGCTGCCAAGGCGGTTGCCAAGGCGCTGCCGGAGCTGAAAGGCAAGCTCAGCGGCAATGCGATCCGTGTTCCGACGCCCAACGTGTCGATGGCGATTCTCAACCTGAACCTCGATAAAGACGTTTCCGTGGATGCCGTGAATGAGTATCTGCGCGAGATGGCTCTGCACTCCGAGCTGCAGAAGCAGATCGATTTCGTGAATTCTCCGGAAGTGGTTTCTACCGATTTCGTGGGTTCCCGGCATGCCGGTGTTGTTGATGCACAGGCAACGATCGCCAACGGCAAGCGTCTGATTCTGTACGTCTGGTACGACAACGAATTTGGTTACAGTGCCCAGGTGGTTCGCGTTGTGAATCAAATGGCTGGCGTGACATACCCGATTTTCCCGAAGCGCACGCGGGACTGACGGGGCGCCGTCCACTGAGGGGCTGAGCCTGAAAAAAGAAACCCCGGTAACGAGAGTTGCCGGGGTTTTTGTTGTTCAGAATGAAGGCTTAGGCGGTTACGTTTGCGCACAAACGGGTTGGGGTTTCAGCTGGAAATGGGTTTCCTTAATCTCTATAATTGGCGCGATTTTGGGTATGTCTGGCCCCCAGTTTCTCATCATTTCCTGCGTCGAAATGACCGTTTGCCGCCTCCAAGGAATGGGTTTTCCCGCATTCGTGCGGCGGCACGGTGTTTTCCAGGGAGGGAAGTCTGGGCCGCAGGGGCCGGATGTGATGAATTCATAAGCTAGTTTCTGATGATTGGACGAGGCTAATGATTAAGATCAAAAAAGGCCTGAATCTTCCCATCAGCGGCGCCCCCGAGCAGACCATTACCGAAGGCAAGCCCGTTCGCCACGTAGCGTTAATCGGATTTGACTACAACGGCATGAAGCCGACGATGGCTGTTAAAGAAGGGGACCGTGTTAAGCGCGGTTCGCTGCTGTTCACGGATAAGAAGACCGAAGGCGTTCGTTACACTTCACCCGCCGCTGGCGTGGTGAAAGAAATCAACCGCGGTGAGCGTCGGGTATTCCAGTCCATCGTGATCGAAATCGATGGCGATGAGGCGGAATCCTTCGCCAAGTACAGCGAGGCAGACCTCGCTGGGCTGGAGCGCCAGCAGGTGGTTGATAACCTGGTAGAGTCCGGCCTGTGGACGGCATTGAAGACCCGTCCGTACAGCAAGGTTCCGGAGATTGACTCTGCGCCCAACTCCATTTTTGTTTCCGTAATGGACACCAATCCGCTGGCAGCCGATCCCACGGTGATCATTGGCGAGAACAGCGCAGCGTTCGAGCAGGGGCTGACGCTTCTGACCAAACTGACCAATGGCAAAGTGTTCGTGACTGGCAAGCCGGGTTCCAACGTGTCCGTGCCCCAGTCTGACCGGATCGAGATTCAGCAGTTTGACGGTGTGCACCCGGCGGGTAACGTCGGTACCCACATTCACCACCTGGATCCGGTATCCGCCAACAGGACCGTTTGGTCCATCAACTATCAGGATGTGATCGATTTCGGCAAGCTGTTCACCTCTGGCGAAGTTCCTGTCGAGCGCATCGTAGCCCTCGGTGGCCCCAAGGCGCTGAAGCCTCGTCTGGTTCGCACTCGTCTGGGTGCCAGTCTGCCCGAACTGCTGGAAGGCGAAGTGACGACCGATTGTGAAGTCCGCGCGATTTCCGGTTCCGTATTCGGTGGCCGCCGTGGCGACGGTCCCTGTGCATTCCTTGGCCGCTTCGCCAATCAGGTCTCGCTGCTGGAAGAAGGCACCAAGCGTGAATTTATGGGCTGGTTGTCCCCTGGGCCGAACCGGTTCTCGGTGCTGAACATCTATCTGTCGAAACTGATGGGCGGCAAGCTGTTCAATTTCACAACCACGACCAACGGTAGTGAGCGGGCCATGGTGCCGGTGGGAGTTTACGAGCAGGTCATGCCGCTCGACATCCTGCCGACCCAGCTGCTGCGTTCGCTGATTGTTGGTGATACCGAAACGGCACAGAAACTCGGTGCACTTGAGCTGGATGAAGAAGATCTGGCGCTGTGCACCTTCGTGTGCCCGGGTAAATACGAGTACGGTCCGATTCTCCGCGAGAACCTGACCCGAATCGAGATCGAGGGCTAATACGATGGCTATCAGACAGTTTCTCGATGGAATCGAGCATCACTTTGAAAAAGGTGGCAAGTGGGAGCGTTGGTACGCTCTCTACGAGGCCGTCGACACTATTTTCTACACTCCGGGCAAGGTGACCTCCACCACCGCCCACGTTCGTGATGGCGTTGATCTGAAGCGCATCATGATCACCGTGTGGATGTGCACCTTCCCGGCCATGTTCTTCGGTATGTGGAACATCGGTTATCAGGCCAACAGCTTCCTGGCGGCCAACCCGGATGCGCTGGTCGCGGACGGAGGCCTGCGAACGGCCTTTATCCAGGCCCTCGCAGTCACCGGTGCTGGAGCGGGTGTCTGGGATAACTTTGTCTACGGTATGGCGTACTTCCTGCCGGTTTACTTGGTGACCTTCGTGGTCGGCGGCTTCTGGGAAGTGCTGTTCGCCACCGTTCGCCGTCACGAAGTCAACGAAGGCTTCTTCGTAACGTCTGTGCTGTTCGCACTGATCTGCCCGCCCACCATCCCGTTGTGGCAGGTGGCCCTGGGTATCACCTTCGGCGTGGTTATCGGTAAGGAAGTGTTCGGTGGTACCGGCAAGAACTTCCTGAACCCGGCGCTGACGGGCCGTGCCTTCCTGTACTTCGCTTATCCGGCGCAGATCTCCGGTGACACCGTGTGGACTGCGGTTGACGGCTTCAGTGGCGCGACCGCGCTGAGCTGGGCGGCCAGCGGTGGTCTGGACGCTCTGAACGATCAGATCGGCTGGATGAGTGCATTTATGGGCACTATTCAGGGCTCTATGGGTGAAACATCCACCCTGGCGGTGCTGATCGGCGGCCTGATCCTGCTGATGATGAAGATCGCCAGCTACCGTATTGTCGGTGGTGTGTTGATCGGCATGATCGGTATGTCGCTGCTGTTGAATGTGATTGGCTCAGACACCAACCCGATGTTTGCGGTCCCGGCCCACTGGCATCTGGTGATCGGTGGTTTCGCCTTCGGCATGATGTTCATGGCGACCGACCCGGTTTCTGCCGCCATGACCAACACCGGCCGCTGGTGCTTCGGTATCCTGGTGGGCGTGATGACGGTTCTGATCCGTGTGATCAACCCGGCGTTCCCGGAAGGCATCATGCTGGCAATCCTGTTTGCAAACCTGTTCGCGCCGCTGATGGACCACTACGTGGTGCAGGCCAACATCAAACGGAGGCTCGCTCGTGGCTAAAGCTAAAGAAACTGTCTCCAGAACGCTCATTGTTGCGCTGGTGCTGAGTATCGTGTTTTCCGTCGTGGTTTCCACGGCGGCGGTGATGCTCAAGCCTGCGCAGGTCAAGAACCAGAGCCTGGACATCAAGACCAACATCCTGTCCGCAGCGGGCATGCTGCCCCAGGGCGCCAGCGCTGACCAGATTGAAGACATGTTTGGTGAGTTCGATGTACGCCTTGTTGATCTGGACACCGGTGAATTTGTTGAACCGGATGCCGTGGGTGTGGCGGATCCGATGAAGTACGACATGTACAAAGCGGCTTCTGACCCTCAGATGTCCACCAACATTCCGTCTTCCGAAGACAAGGCCGGCATCAAGCGTCGCCCGAACGTCGCCAAGGTCTACACCATGAGTGAGAACGGCCAGATCACCCGCGTGGTGCTGCCGATTCACGGCTATGGCCTCTGGTCCACCCTGTACGGCTTCATCTCCCTCGAAGGCGACCTGAACACCGTGGAAGGTCTGGGCTTCTACGCCCACGCCGAAACCCCGGGTCTGGGTGGCGAAGTGGATAACCCGCGCTGGAAACAGCAGTGGGTCGGTAAGGAAGTGTACGACGGCGAGCGCGCCGAGCCGAAGATCCGCCTGGTCAAGGGCGGTGTCGGTCCGAATGCCGCTGAGAAGGAGCACAAGATCGATGCTCTGTCCGGCGCCACACTCACCAGTAACGGTGTCCAGAACCTGGTCAACTACTGGATGAGTGAGCGTGGCTACGCAACATTCCTACAAAAACTGCGTAAAGAGGAGGTCTGATCATGGCAGATGCATCGGCCAAACAGGTTCTCTTCGAACCGATCTTCAGTAACAACCCGATTGCCCTGCAGATCCTCGGTATCTGTTCTGCGCTGGCGGTAACCACCAGCATGAACGTGTCCCTGGTTATGTGTATGGCGGTCATCGCGGTAACGGCATTCTCCAACCTGGCGGTGTCGCTGGTGCGGACCCAGATCCCGGGCAGTATCCGGATCATCGTACAGATGACCATCATCGCCTCACTGGTAATCGTGGTTGATCAGATCCTCAAGGCCTACGCCTACGAGATCAGCAAGCAGCTGTCGGTATTTGTTGGTCTGATCATTACCAACTGCATCGTTATGGGCCGCGCTGAAGGCTTCGCGATGAAAAACGGCCCCTGGCTGAGCTTCCTAGATGGTATCGGTAACGGTCTGGGGTACTCGGTTCTGCTGCTGTTCGTGGCGTTTTTCCGTGAGCTGCTGGGTGCGGGCTCCCTGTTCGGTATTTCCCTGATGCCGACCGTCAATGAGGGCGGCTGGTACATTCCGAACGGTCTTCTGCTGCTCCCGCCGAGTGCCTTCTTCATTATCGGTCTGGCAATCTGGGGCCTGCGTACCTGGAAACCTGATCAGGTGGAAGAGGCTGACTACAAGATGTCTCGTCACAAAGCCAAGGAGGCGTTTTAATGGAACACTATCTCAGCCTCATTCTTAAGGCCATTTTCGTTGAAAACATGGCGCTGGCGTTCTTCCTGGGGATGTGTACCTTCCTGGCCATTTCCAAGAAGATCGAAGCCGCTCTGGGTCTGGGGATTGCCGTGGTGGTTGTACTGACGGTCACCGTGCCGGTCAACAACCTCCTGTATAACGGAATTCTCCGTGAGGGCGCGCTGGATTGGGCCGGCCTGCCGAATGTCGACCTGAGCTTTTTGGGTCTGCTGTCGTACATTGGTGTAATCGCCGCGATCGTCCAGATCATGGAGATGGTGCTGGATAAATACATCCCGGCACTGTATGCGGCCCTCGGGGTGTTCCTGCCGCTGATCACCGTTAACTGTGCGATTCTCGGTGCCTCTCTGTTCATGGTGGAGCGTGACTACACCTTCGGAGAGAGTGTGGTGTACGGCTTTGGTGCCGGTGTGGGCTGGGCGCTCGCCATCGTGGCTCTGGCCGGTATCCGTGAAAAGCTCAAGTACAGCGATGTTCCGGAAGGTCTGCGTGGCCTGGGTATCACCTTCATTACCGTTGGTCTGATGTCCCTGGGTTTCATGTCCTTCTCCGGAATCTCACTGTAATTCACCCGGTGATTCGGTTTAACGAAAAGGCGAGACCATGAATACAGAAATTATTCTCGGCGTGGTCATGTTCACCGTTATCGTTCTGGCGCTGGTCGCGATCATTCTCGCGGCCCGCTCCAAACTGGTAAGCACCGGTGATGTGACTATCGAAATCAATGACGATCCTGAGCACACCCTGACTACCGAAGCCGGTGGCAAGCTGCTCGGCACATTGGCGAACAGCGGCATCTTCCTGTCCTCCGCGTGCGGCGGCGGCGGTACCTGTGCCCAGTGTAAATGTAAGGTTCTGGACGGTGGTGGTGCGATGCTGCCCACCGAGAAGACTCACTTCACCAACCGCGAAGAGAAGGAAGGCTGGCGTCTTTCTTGCCAGGTGCCGGTGAAGCAGGACATGAAAATTGAGGTTCCTGAAGAGTTCTTCGGCGTTAAGAAGTGGGAGTGTGAGGTTATCTCCAACCACAACGTCGCTACCTTCATCAAAGAGCTGGTTCTGAAACTACCGGAAGGCGAGGAAGTGGACTTCCGCGCCGGCGGTTACGTGCAGCTGGAGTGTCCTCCGTACGAAATCAACTTCAAGGATTTCGACATCGAGGAAGAGTTCCACGAAGACTGGGACAAGCACGACATCTGGCGCTACAAGGCGATCAACAAGGAAGAGACCATCCGGGCCTATTCCATGGCGAACTACCCGGAAGAGAGGGGTGTTCTTAAGTTCAACATCCGGATCGCGACACCGCCTCCTGGCACCGATCACCCGCCGGGCATCATGTCCAGCTACGTGTTCAACCTGAAGCCGGGCGATAAGGTCACTGTGATGGGGCCGTTTGGTGAGTTCTTCGCCAAGGAAACCGAAGCGGAGATGGTGTTCGTGGGTGGTGGTGCCGGTATGGCTCCGATGCGCTCGCACATCTTCGATCAGCTCAAGCGCCTGAACTCCAACCGCAAGATTTCCTTCTGGTATGGTGCACGGAGTGTCCGAGAGATGTTCTATGTGGAAGACTTCGATGGTCTGGCTGCAGAGAACGACAACTTCGAGTGGCACGTGGCGCTGTCGGATGCGCTGCCATCCGATAACTGGGAAGGCTACACCGGGTTCATTCATAACGTTCTGTACGACAACTATCTGAAGGATCACCCGGCGCCTGAGGACTGTGAGTTCTACATGTGTGGGCCTCCCATTATGAACGCCTCGGTTATCAAGATGCTGAAGGATCTTGGTGTCGAGGATGAAAACATCATGCTGGATGATTTCGGAGGTTAATCAGCCCTGATGACATCCCGCATGTTGAGACCCGTCAGGGTGTTCATGGCCAGCGCTATCGTGGCGCTGGTCGTGACCGCTCTGGCGGGTTGTTCATTTGAGCCGGAAGAAAATATCTGGGAAATATCCGGGCCGGTTTTCGGCACCACCTATCACATCAGTGTGGTGTTGCCTGAGGACGAGTCGCGATTGCAGCAGCTTGCAGAGGGCATTGAAGGCGAGCTGGAAGCGGTTGATGCGTCCATGTCCACCTGGCGTGCGGACTCGGAACTGTCGGTTCTCAATCGCACCGAGGACCAGTCGCAATGGATTTCACTGTCGGAACCTTTGTTTGAAGTGCTCAAGCGCTCGAAAGAGATTTCGGAACTGACCGGCGGGGCGTTCGATGTCACGGTGGGCCCGGTGGTTAACCTCTGGGGCTTCGGGCCGGAGGCCCGGCCTGAGACGGTTCCCAGCGATGAAAGACTGGCCAAGGCACTGTCCGAAACCGGATATGAGCATCTTGAGCTCAGGGCCCTGACACCGGGGTTGAGAGCCCAGGTGCGCCAGTACATTGATTTGTCGGCCATTGCCAAGGGGTACGGGGTTGACGCGGTTGCCAGATACCTAGACAGTGAAGGGGTTGGCGCCTATCTCGTGGAAATCGGAGGGGAAGTCCGCGTGAAGGGACGCAAGCCCGGTGGCGATGCCTGGCGACTGGCCATCGAAGAGCCCACGTCTGGTGCGCGCCAGGTCAACCGGGTCATAGCATTGGATGGCAAGGCCATGGCGACCTCGGGCGATTATCGTAACTATTACGAATCGGAAGGCCGGCGCTACTCCCATACAATAGATCCTTCAACGGGGCAGCCTATCTCGCACAATCTGGCTTCGGTGACGGTGATTGCCGAAGACTGCATGACGGCGGATGCGCTCGCCACTGGTTTTAATGTGATGGGGTTTGAGCGAGCCAGGGCGCTCGCGGTGCGGGAAAATATTCCCGCTTACTTCATCGTAAGGGCGAAAGACGGCTTCGAAACGCATCAGACGCCAGCTTTCTCGTCCTTTGTGACTCAATAAGCGAGGGTATTATGGGTACCTTTTTACTCGTCCTGTTTATCGTGGTGCTGCTGGTAGCGGCCATGTCGATTGGCGTGATCTTTGGACGCAAACCCATCAAGGGTACCTGCGGTGGTATCGGTGCCCTGGGTATCAGCCAATCGTGCGATATCTGTGGTGGTAACACCCAGAAGTGTGAAGAAGAGAACAAGCGGGCCGCAACTGAGAGCACAACTGCGGATACCCTGACTTACGATGCGAGCAAGTCAGACAACAGATAACAACAAACACAAAATAAACATCTTACGGCGTAGATAAGGAGTTACTGCAGGCATGGCAGAGCATCATTACGACGTCGTCGTTATCGGCGCCGGACCTTCCGGTGAAGGGGCGGCGATGAATGCGACCAAACACGGCAAGCGAGTCGCCATCATCGAAGACAAGCCCATGGTTGGTGGCAACTGCACCCACATGGGGACGATTCCGTCCAAGGCTCTGCGTCACTCGGTGAAGCAGATCATCACCTTCAACACCAACCAGATGTTCCGGGATATTGGCGATCCCCGGTGGTTCTCGTTCCCGCGGGTGTTGCAGAATGCCCAGAAGGTGATTGGCAAGCAAGTCAAGCTGCGGACCCAGTTCTATGCCCGAAACCGGGTAGACCTGATCAATGGCCGTGCTTCCTTCATTGACAAAAACCGTCTTGAAATTCGGGGTAACAAGTCCGTTGAATCCCTGCACTTCAAGCAGTGCGTCATTGCTACGGGTTCCCGCCCGTATCTGCCACCGGATGTGGATTTCCGTCACCACCGGATTTACAACTCCGACACCATTCTGAACCTGTCGCATACACCGCGTACCCTGATCATCTACGGCGCGGGCGTTATCGGTTCCGAGTACGCGTCGATCTTCGCCGGCCTGGGTGTGAAAGTAGACCTGATCAACCCGGGCAGCCGTCTGCTGTCGTTCCTGGATGACGAGATCTCCGATGCGCTGAGTTATCACCTGCGCAACAACGGGGTGTTGGTGCGCCATAACGAGCAGTATGAGTCGGTGGAAGGGGATGACCACGGGGTTGTGCTGTCCCTGCAGTCTGGCAAAAAGATCCGGGCCGATGCGTTCCTGTGGTGTAACGGCCGGTCGGGCAATACAGACAAGTTGAGCCTCGAGAACGTTGGTCTGGTGCCGAACGGTCGTGGCCAGTTGTCGGTGGATGAGCATTACCGCACGGAAGTGGAGAACATCTACGCCGCAGGTGACGTCATCGGCTGGCCAAGCCTTGCCAGTGCCGCCTACGATCAGGGGCGTTCTGCGTCTTCCGATATCGTCGAGGATGAATATTTCCGTTACGTGTCAGACGTGCCCACCGGTATCTACACCATTCCGGAGATCAGTTCGGTGGGTCGCACCGAGCGTGAACTGACAGAAGCCAAGGTGCCTTACGAAGTGGGGCAGGCCTTCTTCAAGGATCTGGCGCGCGCGCAGATTACCGGTGAAGCGGTCGGGATGTTGAAAATTCTGTTCCACCGTGAAACCCGGGAAATTCTGGGCATCCATTGCTTCGGGGACCAGGCGGCCGAGATCGTTCACATTGGACAGGCGATCATGAACCAGGAAGGCGAAGCCAACTCCCTGAACTATTTCATCAATACCACGTTCAATTACCCGACCATGGCGGAAGCCTACCGGGTAGCTGCGTTGAACGGGCTGAACCGGATCTTCTGATCCGGTTCAGCGGGCGGTCAGCGCCTCGCTGGCCGCTATCATTTCATTCGTTGCATTGGGCAGGGCCAACTGGGACTTTGCCCGGTTGTCGAAGAACATGCGGGTACTGGTCGGGTAGTCCGTAATGATGCTATCGACGCCCATTTCCTCCATCACCAGCATGTCGTGAATGCGGTTGACGGTCCATACCGACACATGCAATCCCCGGCGATTGGCATTCTCCACCAGGGTTTTCGAGCACAGTTTCCAGTTCAGGCACAGATAATCGCAGCCCAGTTTGAGCGCCATGCTCAGGGGCTTCGGAAATTTGCGCTCGGCCACAAGCCCGATACGGATGTTCTTGTTGCGGCGGCGCACCTCTTTGAGAAACCAGGTGTCGGACGAGGTGATGGCGACCTTCTGATACAGGTCCCGGCGCTGAATGACTTCGGTTAACCGGTTGCACAGCACATTCAGGCGATGACGCTTGTCGGCCTTCACCTCAAGCTGGAGGTGCTCCAGATCATCGAACTGGTTCAGCAGATCTTCCAGGCTGGGAACACCGACGGGCGCAGGCCAGGAACTGGTGTTGTTGCGAGCGTCCATGCCGGCCAGCTCGTGAGCCGTAAAGCTGGAGACGCTGCCTCTGTGGCTGGTGGTGCGATCGACAGTCAGATCGTGCAAAAGCACGGGTTTACCGTCTTTGGACAACACAAGGTCCAGTTCAAAGTGGCGGATACCATGCCGGTAGGCGTGTACAAAACCTGGCAGGGTGTTTTCGGGGGCCTCTCCTTTAGCACCCCTGTGGCCGTATACAATCATTCCGTTGGATTACCTTCAAGGCGTTGGTAAATGGCCTGGCGCTTCTTCCAGGTGTCGTGGCAAAGCTTGATGTCTTCCAGGTAAGCCGGTAACTCGTCCATCAGCAGAGCCTGTGGCCCGTCCACGAGCGCTTTTTCCGGTTTCGGATGGAAATCCACCAGCACCATGTTGGCGCCTGCGATAACACCCTGAGCGGTCGCGTGCATCACATCCAGAATACCATCCGGGGATTTGTCACGGCTGCCCACCGAGTGCGACGGGTCGACACAGACGGGCATGCGGGTCAGGCGTTTCACTGCGGGCACGTGCGCAAAATCCACCATGTTGCGATGGGGCTGGCCGGCTTCCGTTTTCATTCCCCGCAGGCAGAAAATGACGTTGGCGTTGCCTTCGCTTGCCAGGTATTCCGCCGCATTCAGGGATTCGTTCAGGGTAATACCGAAGCCCCGTTTCAGCAGCACGGGGTAAGTGCTTTGGCGGCCAATGGCTTTCAGCAGTTCAAAATTCTGCGTGTTACGGGTGCCGACCTGAAGCATCACTCCCGTTGGCCGGCCAAGGGCCTCGAGGCAGGAATCGATTTCTTCGATGTGGCTCTCGTGGGTGATCTCCATGGCAATCACCTTGATGCCATGCTTGCCGGCCTTTTCGAACACCCAGGGCAGGCAGCCCTTGCCGTGGCCCTGGAAAGAGTAAGGGTTGGTGCGCGGCTTGTAGGCGCCCATGCGGGTGCAGAGCTGGCCATGCTGTTCCAGCGCCCGCATCATGATTTCCACATGCTCGGGAATGTCCACGGCGCACAGGCCAGCAAAGATATTCAGGTTGGACTGGCTGAATTCCACGCCGTTATAGGTGAAGCCACTTTGCCGTCGATCGTCCTTGTGACGGCCGAGGATCCGGTAATCGTCTGAAATCCGGATTACCCGCTCCACCGCCGGCAGGGCTTCAATCTCGTCCTTGCTCAGGGATTTGGTGTCGCCAAGCAGGTAGATTTCGGTCAGCCGCTGGCTGGTCCCCTGGACTTCGTGAACCCGCACAGACACCCCTGGCAGGTTTTCCAGGTGGTTCATGGTCTGGCGATAGCTGTCGCTGTCCAGCCTGGTATCGGGATGAAGGATCGCTAACATGCGGTCTCCTTTACTGCTGTCTTTTGGCTTCTGCCGAATGCCGGGCCTGCATGTATTCCCGGTGGTTCAGGTGCAGTAATTCGGCCATGCGTCGGATCAGATGCTCTTCGTATTTATCAATGCGCCCATCGGCAAAGGCCACCTGCCAGATGTTCACCAACAGTGCCTGCTTGGCTTCCTGATCAAAGTGCTCGTTGATCTGGCCGGTGAACTCGTAAAGAGACGTGGCGTCATCGGCATGACTGAGGGCATCTTCAAGGATAGCCTCTGCTTCGTCCCGCGACACCTGATGCTCAGCTACAGCGCACTCAATGATGGTCTGCAGCTCGCGATCGTCCTGGTCCCGGTCGATACGCGACAGCTGCAGCATCAGGGCTGTCGATGCGATCGCTAATTGATGGGCATCGGGCTTCTGAGCCTGTGGTTCTGGTGCGGCAAAGAGTTTCTTCAGCTGTTCAATCATGTCATCCCAAACCGTTGCGCTGAGCCGGGTTTCAGGCCGCTTTTGCCAAGCGTCTTACCCGATTTTCAAGTTCAATCTGATCTGCGGCAAACCGCCGGATGCCATCGGCCAGTTTCTCCGTCGCCATGGCATCTTCGTTGGATTCCCAGCGGAACAGGGATTCGTCTATGGCCTGCAGACGTTCATGCGAGCTGGCACCATCGCCGGTCAGTTGGCGCGTGAGTGAACCCTGATCGTCCTGCAATTCCTGAAGCAGGGCGGGGCTGATGGTCAGGCGATCACAACCTGCCAGCATTTCGATTTCACCGGTGTTTCGGAAGCTGGCACCCATAACCACCGTGTCGTAGCCGTGGGTCTTGTAATAATTATAGATGCGGGAGACAGAGAGCACGCCGGGATCCTCCGCTGGCGCGAACTGCTGACGGTCGCTGTTGGCCAGATGCCAGTCCAGAATCCGGCCCACAAAGGGCGATATCAGAAATGCGCCGGCCTGGGCGCAGGCCGCAGCTTGAATGAACGAGAACAACAGGGTCAGGTTACAGCGAATACCTTCTTTCTCCAGCTGTTCTGCCGCTCGTATGCCTTCCCACGTGGAGGCAATCTTGATAAGGACACGGCCGGTATCCACACCATGGCGATCGTACAGGTCTACCATCCGACGTGCGCGCTCGAGCGTGGCGCTGGTGTCGAAGGAAAGGCGGGCGTCTACTTCGGTGGATACAACGCCTGGAATCAGGCCAAGGATTTCTTTGCCAGCCAGAACAGCCAGGGTGTCGGTAGCCATGGTGAGCTGCTCGGCATCCGACCCTCCGTGGCGCTGGGCCTCGGCCACGGCCTTGTCCAGCATGGGGCGGTAGGCGTCTGACGCCGCTGCCTTGAGCAGCAGCGAAGGGTTGGTGGTAGCGTCTTCCGGTCGCCATTGCGCAATGGCGTCCAGATCACCAGTATCGGCAACCACCGTGGTCATGGTTTTTAACTGCTCGAGCTTGTTCATTTGCTGTGTCATCCCGGTTGATCGTTATTGTCACATTCGTCTCCAGAACGTGGTTTCAACGCTTACAATAACGGTCCCGTCTGACAGGAACAAGACAGCCGTAATCAGGGCGCGATTAAGCTTCCGCAATCATGGTCGGTTCCGGCTCGCGGACCTTTTCCAGGGCGGCTTGAACCACCTCCAGTCCAGCGCCCGGTTTGTGAGCGTTCTCGCTGATGTGGCGACGGAATTGCCGGCCGCCGGGCTGGCCATGGAACAGGCCCAGCAGGTGGCGGGTCATATGCCCAAGGTAAACGCCCCGGGCCAGCTCGGATTCGATGAACGGAAACATGGCCCGCAGGGCGTCATGGCGAGTCTGCACAGGCGAGCTTTCGCCAAAGAACTCCGGATCCACGCCGGCCAGCAACCAGGGATTGTGGTACGCCTCCCGGCCCAGCATCACGCCGTCGGTGTGGCGCAGGTGTTCATGGCACTCGTCAAACGTCTTGATGCCACCGTTGATGATGATTTCCAGATGCGGGTACTTTTGCTTCAGGCGGTATACCCAGTCATATTTCAACGGTGGGATTTCCCGGTTTTCCTTGGGGCTCAGGCCATCCAATATCGCAATGCGGGCGTGCACGATAAAGGTTTTACAGCCAGCTTCGGCCACCGTTTCAATGAACTCACACAGATCGTCCCAGGATTCACGGCCATCGATGCCGATCCGGTGCTTCACCGTAACCGGCAGATTGGTCGCCTCAATCATCGCCTGAACGCCTTCGGCCACCTTCTGCGGATGCCCCATCAGGCAGGCGCCGATCATGTTGTTCTGCACCCGGTCACTGGGGCAGCCCACGTTCAGGTTGACCTCATCAAACCCGAACTTCTCGGCCAGCGCCGCACAGTGCGCCAGCTCCTTCGCATCACTGCCGCCAAGCTGCAGCGCAAGCGGGTACTCGGCCTCCTCATGGCGCAAAAACCGCTCGGTGTCGCCATGAATCAACGCGCCGGTAGTGACCATCTCGGTGTAGAGCAGGGTATTGCGGCTGAGCAAACGGGCCAGGTAGCGATAATGGGAGGTGGTCCAATCCATCATCGGGGCGACGCAAAAGCGGCGAGAAGGCCCCAGCCCAGTAACGGCGGGGCTTCCGGCTGAATTCTCAGGAGTGTTGAGGAGGTCGATTTTGCTCATTAAATGCCCATTTTTCTACAGCGGTATCACTATGGTAGCGATGTATTCTATCAGGAAAGTGCGACATCTGAGGCGAGGCTATCAGTACCTACGATAGGGGTTTGCCGAGCCTCTCGTTTTGCAAGTAAACATCGTTTGCATAGGAGTAGGGCCGGATTGCCGACAAGAACCGCTCTGCATACCAACGTAATGCACTGAGCTGGTCCTTAAGTCTGTTGGCGGCAACTTCACCGCCTGGTAGCCTAACTGGATTAAATCGCATGCTTATTGGTCGTAAGGGAATCGCCGAATGAAGGAAACGCTGGCCTATTACAACAACAACGCCGAAGCGTTTGTGGAATCAACGTTTCACGTCAGCATGGAAGAGCTTTATCAGGACTTCTTGGCGCAAGTTCCAGAGGGTGGGCACATTCTAGATGCGGGATGTGGCTCTGGACGGGACGCGTTGCATTTCAGCAATAAGGGATATCGAGTTTCTGCTTTCGATGGATCGGAGGCCGTTGTCTCTCTGGCTCGAGAAAAGACCAGCTTGTCGGTTCAGCATCGCCACTTTTCGGACATCAAAGAAACCAATACATACGATGGGATTTGGGCCTGTGCCAGCCTCCTCCACTTATCTCATGCCGAAGTGCCGGCAGCCATTGAACAGTTGTGGCAAGCGCTGAAGCCGGACGGCGTTTTCTACATGAGTTTCAAGATTGGCAAGGGAGAGCGTAACAACAACGGCAGGCACTTCACTGATGCTGACGAAACTACTGCCGAGCAGTGGATCCAGGACCTAACAGGAATGGAAACTTGTCAGATGTGGCGCACTGATGATCAACGCCCAGATAGACAAGAACGGTGGTTGAACGTTCTTCTAACCAAAGCACCGTCTTCACACAGTAAGTTGACGATTGGTGGGAAAGAACACAATTTTCTGCCCAAGCTCTGTCAGGCTATAAAAGCTGCTGATCAAATTGATATGGCAGTAGCCTTTGTGAAAACTACTGGCTTGAACCTTTTGTTCCCCGATCTAGTGGGTGCGCTGCAAAGAGAGCCAGATGCGGCACGTATCCGGATTCTCACCAGCGACTATCTGGATATCACGGACACGGAGGCCCTCAGAAAGCTTATTCTGCTGCAAGACCATGGAGCTCAGGTTCGCATTTTTCAGAGCCGGGGAAATAGCTTCCATTTGAAAGCCTACCTATTCGCTGGTCACGCTGAGAACCAGCAAATGTGGGGCAGGGCGTTCATAGGGTCCAGTAACATCAGTAGGCAAGCGCTCCAAGATGGTTTGGAGTGGAACTATCAAGTGGATTATCCCTCAGAGTCAGGTTATCTGGAGGCTATCAGCCGGTTTGAGGAGCTCTTGCAGCACCCAAATGTGGTGCCGCTGTCTGATTCGTGGATTGATGATTACGAGAAACGGAGAAATCCGCCGGTCCAACGAGTAGAACCGGGCAGCGATGAAAAACAAGAAGTACCCGTTCCGAATGCTGTTCAAAGCGAGGCTCTGCAAGCTCTGAACCTAACCCGTCAGGAGGGGTATCGTAGAGGTTTGGTGGTGTTAGCAACTGGCCTCGGGAAAACCTGGCTGTCTGCCTTTGATGCGGTACAGACGGGCGCTCGCAGAATTCTCTTTGTTGCCCACCGGGAAGAAATTCTTTACCAAGCTGCTGAGACCTATTTGCGGATCAAGCCGGATAGCCGCGTTGGTTTCTACATGGGCAAGCAGCGAGACCGAACGGTCGATATCCTCTGTGCTTCGGTCCAGACAATCGGTAAGGAAATACATCTGGAACGATTCGACCCACGTCATTTCGATTACATCGTGGTCGATGAATTTCATCACGCTTCCGCGCCTATTTATCATCGGCTCCTCAGTCACTTCGCTCCCCAGTTTTTGCTGGGGTTAACAGCAACGCCGGACAGGACAGACCGCTCCGATATTCTCTCGTTGTGTGACGACAACTTGGTCTTTGAATATCCGCTGTTTGACGGCGTAAAGGGTGAATTCCTCGTACCTTTCCATTACTACGGTATTTACGACGATACCGTAAATTACACCGAGATCCCCTGGCGTAACGGAAAGTTCGATCCCAACCTGTTGGCCAATAAGCTTGCGACGCTGGGGCGGGCTCGTCACGCGCTGAAAGTTTGGCAACAGCACAAGCAAAGCCGGACCCTGGCATTCTGTGTCTCCAGGGCCCATGCCGATTTCATGGCGGGCCAGTTCGAGAAACAGGGCGTTAAGGCAGCGGCCGTTCATGGTGAGTCAGAGATGTCTCGCGGCGAGGCCCTGGAGCTGTTGGGTAGTGGCCAGCTTGAGGTGATCTTCTCGGTGGACCTTTTTAATGAAGGCGTTGATTTGCCGGCCATCGACACGGTTTTGCTTCTGCGTCCAACGGAATCCAAGGTCCTGTTTCTGCAGCAGATTGGCCGCGGCCTTCGGAAAAGCCCGGAAACCGGAAAAGATAAACTGGTGATTTTGGACTTTGTTGGTAACCACCAAAGCTTCCTTCATAAACCCCAGGCGTTGATTGGCCAAGCGATGAACCACCGGCAGCTAGCAGAGTTTGCTCGCAAAGCTGAAAAGGGCCAGCTGGATTTGCCAGACGGCTGCTATATCAATTATGACCTGGAAGTGATCGGCTTCCTGAAAGGTCTTGATCAGAAAGGGGCTGAGAAAGACTACCAGGCGCTAAAGGACACGCTTGGGCGACGCCCGACGCTGACGGAGTACTATCACTTTGGTGCGAGTGTTGTAAAAACGCGCAAACAACACGGTAGTTGGTTCGGCTTAGTACGCGACATGGAGGATTTGACCGAAGCTGAGCGAGAACTGATGACCCGGCATGAAGGCTTTCTGCTCGAAGTTGAGACCACTTCAATGAGCAAATCCTTCAAGATGATATTACTGGAAGCGTTTCAAGAAATGGATGGCTGGCGGAAGCCGCCCGAGTTAGGGGATTTGGCGCAAGTATCTTGGCAAATTCTGAAACGCAGGCCGAAGCTCTTCGCTGAGCTTGCCAAAGGGGTAAAAGATGCTGATGGCTCATCAACTCAATGGCAACAGTACTGGAAGAAGAATCCCGTCGATCACTGGACCAACAAAACTCCAGCCGTTTTCGAGGTCCGTAATGACGAATTTAAGCCAACGTTTACACTGGACACCAATCAAATCAGCGTTTTCGAAGAAATGGTGCGAGAGCTGATTGAGTATCGCCTCTCATCCTATGAAGCACGCCAGTCGACCAAGGACGTTCCCTCCACAGTGCAAAATGTCATTCCTGTTACCCCCTCTGGAGCTGAGCTACCTTATTTTCCCACGCTAAAGATTGCGTGTGGCCATTTTAGAAACAGCTCTGCAGACGAACCCGAATACAGGTCGATCGGTTTCGGTCATGGACGAATTAATCCAAATCGACATTTCATCGCAAGGGCTTCCGGGAACTCTATGAACGGAGGCAAAAATCCGATTCGCGATGGAGACTATTTGTTGCTGGAGCAAATAGATTCAAACAAAGCGGGCTCAATCACTAACAAAACACTGGCTATCGAACGGCTTGATGAAGCTGGCGACACTCAATATCTGCTGAGAACAGTTCAGAAAACACCGAGTGGCGAGTACGTGCTCAAGGCGGCTAACCCAAGTTACGAGGATATTGTGGTCACTCCTGAGTTGAGTGAGCAGTTTCGAACGTTCGCCCGCCTAGAAGGTGTTGTTGAACCGCTGGAAATGGCTCTTGGACAGGAAATCCCGAGAGAGAAGATTCCGGAATTATTCGGAGCGACTTTTAATCCCGGCAATTGGCAAAGCGGACACGTCTTCCTGAAAGATGCCAATGCCCATGTTTTGTTGGTGACGTTAAACAAGCAGGGCAAAGGCGTCCAGCACCGCTATGTCGATCATTGGATTGATGATCAAACATTTCATTGGCAGAGCCAGAACTCAACAATGCCTCAAAGCAAGCGCGGTCGGGAACTGATCGAACACCAAAAGCTAGGACTCTCAGTGCATCTATTTGTCCGCGACAATAAGCTGCGTAATGGTAAAGCGGCACCCTTCACTTATTTTGGGCCTGTCGAATATGAGAGCCATGAAGGGAGCGGTCCAATGAGCGTGATTTTCAGACTTAATTCGACGGATTAAGGCTTTATGCTTAAGCGCCATGCTGTTTGAATGCAGTAAAACTCTCGGCTCGATAATAATGTGAAAATCAACGAACCCAGCTCATCAGGATGATGTCATGCCCCAATCGCCCCTCTCCCAATCACTAAGGCTCCCCTGCGGAGCAGTCCTGCCAAACCGCCTTGCCAAGGCTGCCATGACCGAGGGGCTGGCAGACGATCAGCTCCACGCCACCCAACGCCATGAAACCCTGTATCGGAGGTGGTCCGATGGCGGAGCGGGGCTGTTGATTACCGGCAACGTGATGATTGATCACCGGGTGTTGGAGCGGCCGGGTAATGTGGCGATTGATCCTGCGCCGGCTGAAGGCGAGCCGGTGGGTATGGCGCAGCTGCGAGCCTGGGCCGATGCGGGCACCCGCAATGGCAACCATTTGTGGATGCAAATTTCCCATGCCGGTCGGCAGTCGCCGCGTTACGTTACCTCCCGCCCGATGGGGCCTTCGGCGGTGCAGCTATCGCTGATGGGCAACTATGCCCGCCCACGGGCACTCACGGAACCGGAGATCCTCAACTTTATCCAGCGCTTTGCCAATGTGGCCCGGATCGCCAAAGAGGCGGGCTTCACCGGCGTTCAGGTGCATGGGGCTCATGGCTATTTGTTGTCGTCTTTTCTGTCGCCGGTCACCAACCAGCGCACCGATCGGTGGGGTGGGTCGCTGGAGAATCGCGCCCGTTTCCTGCTTGAGGTGGTGCGGGCGACGCGCGCCGCTGTGGGGCCGGAGTTTCCGGTGGCGGTAAAGCTGAATTCCGATGATTTCCGCAAGGGCGGCTTTACGCTCGATGAGTGTGTGAACGTGGTGCGCTGGCTCAATGAGGAGGGCATTGATCTGCTGGAGGTTTCCGGTGGCACCTACGAACAGCCGCGTCTGCTTGGGTACAGCGGTGATGCCGACACGGCGAGCGAAGGGCCGGCCATGCGGGAAAGCACTCGCAAGCGGGAGGCTTACTTCCTGGGTTATGCCCAGACAATTCGTGAGGTGTGCGATTGCCCACTGATGGTCACCGGTGGATTCCGGACGCGCAGGTTTATGGAGGAGGCGATTGCCAGCGGCGAAACCGACGTGATTGGCCTGGGCCGGCCGCTCTGCACGGATCCGGATACACCCAGGGATCTTCTTGATGGGCGAATCGAAAAGGCGGTTTGCCATGAAGATCACGTCAAGCTTGCCGAGCGGGGATTTTTCTCGCCGGCCAGTCCGCTGATGCCACTTAAAATAATAAACGTGCTTGGAGGCCAGGCTTGGTACTACCAGCAAATTTTCCGGCTGGCGGATGACAAAGAGGCTGATCCGAACCTGGGTATCCTCAAGGCCTTCGGAGCATACGTGAAGGATGAAATGAGCCGGGCCCGGCGGGTGAAGAAGGCCCGCCGTATATAAAGATCAGAATAGAACCCAATCCTGCATCCTCAGTTGGAACGCGCCAACCTGTCGGCCCGAAACGAAAAGGCTCACTGAAGCCAGGTGCGCAAGATTCAGCGGTTCTGCATCGGTCACTGTCTTGCCGCGCCAGGTCGGTATGAATTCACTGAAGGGGAGCCGGATGCGGCTCCAGTCTTCCATATCTGGGGTGAACGCGTGCTGGTATACAATGCTGTGCCGGTCCGTGCCGTTCCGAAGGCCGACCTTGTAGGTTTTGCCGTCGCCGAGAGCAAGAAACTCGATACCTGTGTAACGGGAAGCATCGAATGCTTCCGGCAGGTCGGCTTTGACGGAGGCAAAGCCGCCGCCGTTATCGAGCCGGACTGTGCCATGAAAGAGCCCGACCCCTTCCGCGGAACTGGTCAGCTTGCCGTCGGATTGTCCGCCCATGACCTGATCACCGAGGGAGTTCCATTCCAGTGCTTTGCCCTGGCTATTGAACGTAACCAGGGTAGTGTTGCCTTTGCTGGTATTGAGCGTGTCTTTCATTGACTTACCTTTACCCACTTTGCAGAGACTCAGGCTAACATTCTGGATGAAAAGGCGCCGATACAGTAGGTGCCTGATGGCGTTACACTAATCGCCAGGCCTAAGTTCATAAACACTGTTCAGAGTAATTGGGGTGAGCTGTTGAACGACTACCTCGACAAAATCCTCCGTGGCCAGCCACTCAACTACGAAGCATTCTAAAAAAAGCTCCCCGAACGGTTTCGCAGAACCCCAGACACCACCCAGCGGTTTACAAAGGCACTCTCCTTGGCGGAAGATTTGGGCTTTGCGTCGCTGGCCTTGGCATTTCGGGCCACCGGCAAGTTTATGGAACAGGAGATGATTCTGGATGACTGACCAACAGGCGAGCCTGAGTACCTTTTCATTTGGCATACGGCGCCTGGTGCTGGTGGATTCCGCCGGCTTTTGTTACGTCGAAGTTCCCGTCGACAACCATGGTTTGATCCTGGGGCCGGGCAACCTGGGCAAATCCAGCTTGCTGAACTCCTTACGCCTGTTCCTGTTGCCGGAAAACAACTTCAAGAACAGTCGCAAGAAATTCGCCTTCCGCAATGCCAGCGCGGGCAGTTTCTACACCAACGAAGAAAGCTACCAGCACTATTTCCCCAGTCAGTTCAGTTTCCTGATTATGGAGGCGGAAAACCCGGCGGGCACTCATTGCCAGATCCTGTACCGGGACAACGCCAGCCAGCTCAGCTACGGCCGGGCCTTTGTGCCGGTGAGCTACGATCAGATCCGCCCCTTGTTCTGGAATGGCGACACGGAAGACGGTATTGGCCAGGCGGTGCCGGAACTGTCCTTCAGCCGGCTTTCTGAAGCACTGAAGAAACTCTCGAAAGATACCCGGCTGGTAAACGATCCGGCCAAGCTCAAAGCCATGCTCTACAGCAGTGATCTGATGCATGCCGATGCGGTGCGCTATTCGGTGCTGCCGCTGGGTGAGTCGGACGAACGCCGGGTGCAGTCCCTGCGCACGTTGATCCTGCTGCTGTTCGAAATGAAGGCGGACGATCAGGCCATGGCCAATGCGGTGGCCAGCATCATCGAGGCGGACAAGAAGTTCGTCGATGATGCCTTTGATTTCAACGTCGATGATTTCCTCAACCGGCACGAGCAACTCAAGCAGCAGCAAAACCAGCTCAACCGGATTGAAAAAGAGCGGGCCCGGTTCGATAAGCTCAGCCGGGCCTATGACGCTTATCAGTCGTTGCTGGGCAGCCAGCAGGATTTCGCGGGTTTCCGGGAGGGTTTGTCGAATGCGTTGCACGATATTGGCGAACGACGTAAAGCCGCCGTGGAGGTCTGGAACGAGCAAAGTGAAATACTCCGGCGCGTGTTGCAGGGGTTAAAACAACTGGAAGCGGAGGCCGGTGCGCTGCAAGGTGAGATCCGATCGGCCGATCGTCGCCTCAAGCAGGCAGAGCGTTACCAGAAAGACGGCGAGCTGCTGGTGTATCAATACGGCGAGATGACCCTGCAGGAAATCGAGGACATCCAGAAGGAAGAGTTGGAGAGCAAGCGAGGGCATCTCGCCGCGTTGAAAAGCGCCGCCCAGGCCGAAATCCGGCTGGCGCAGATCGAGCGCAAGAAACAGGATTTAGAGCGTAAGCGAGACACCCTGAAGGAGCGCGAAAGCAAGCAACAATGGCAGCTGCAGAACCAGCTGGACGAAGCCACGGCGGCACCATTGCGGGCGGTGGACCAACGGCTGATGCTGGCCAGCCCCGGTGAGGATCTGGACGCCGACAGCAAGGCCACCATTGAAGCCTTTGCCCGTCTGTTCAACGCTACCGATAAGGGGTTCGACTGGTTCGATGCGGAATACCCCGGCCAGCCGGCCCGGCAGACCAATTTTGCCGAGCAGTACCAGCACATAGAGGGCGAACTGAATGGTCTGGAAAAGGAGCGCTCCGAGCTGGCGGATACCGCCCACAAGGAGCACGACCGCCCGGTGCTGATCGAGCGCACGGAGAAGGAAATCCGCGCCATCGAAAAAGATCTGGACACCCTGAGCCGTTACCCCGCTGCCGCGACCACCTTACGCGACGCGACTGAAGAAAAGCTGGCCGCCGAAGAGCAACTGGTCAAGCTGGAGGAGAAGGCCCGGCTGGAGCACGATACTCAGGATGCCGTGCAGCAAAAGGTGGCCAGGGCGAAGGCTGAAAAAGACCGCATCGAAGAACGGGAGCGTGAACTGGCCAACCTGAGCCGCAGCGTTGGCACGGTGGAGCACCGGTTCCCGTTTCTTAAAACGGTGGAATCGCAACACTCCCTTCCGATCGAAAAGGTCTCGGTTGCCGCCTTTGACGACGTGCAAAAGCAGCTGGATGACCTGGAAGAGCATCGTCGCAACATTCTCGATCACCTGCGCCAGTTCGTGTATCTGGGCATTCATGAGGATGGCGAGGGTGAGCTGCAGAAAGACAGCCCGGCGCCTTCGACGCTTCGGGAAACCTTCAAGAGCCTGGAGGATTTGTTTGCCGGTATGACCGAACGCTGGCGCGTGCTGGAAGAGCAGATCGCCATCCACAACGAAACCGTGGCCAGTTACCGTCAGGCACTGAAATCCAACCACGAACACATCGCCCGTTTCGAGGCGCAGCTGAATCGGGAGCTGGACGGCGTTCAGATCAACGATCTGGTTGAGATTCGGGTGGATATTCACACCGACCCGAAATTCCGCAATCTGGTGGAAGAAGCCAACAACATCGATCCCTACGGAAACCAGCTCCAATCCGATGCCTTCTACGATCGCCTGCGGGTGTTCGTGGCGGATTTCTTTGGTGAGCAGGGCGGCAGCAAGCGCCTGACCATGGACAAGGTGATCACCGGCATTTCCTACCGCACCCGCAAGGCCAATGCCACCAGCCTGGACAAGAAAGGTCAGTCTACGTCTACGACTGCACTGATTAACCTGGAGCTGGTTTATCGACTGCTCAAGCGTGTGCTGTACCCGGGGGTGGCGCTGTCGTTTCCGATGGTGCTGGACGAGCTGGCCAGTGTGGATATCAGCCAGATGCCGTCGCTGCTGGAGCGGTTGGGCAAGCAAGGCTTTAATTTGTTTTCCGCCGCTACCCACAGCGCCAGCGCGGAAGTGATCTACCTGATCGGTCGCCACCTTGAGGTTGGGCAGATGCGCACCGGTCGCCCCTACAGCCCGCAACGTACCCTGGTGTTCTGGGGCGGGGCGGAAGGCTTTACCAGCGGCGAACCCCTGAGCCACTGGGCGGATCAGACCCAGAACAGCCTGCTGGAGCCGGTGGATGAGTAAGCGCTTCAGCACGCTGGACACCACGCGCCTGCTGTTCGATCACCCGAAGATCCTGTTCCGGCTGATCGAGCGCATGGACCGCAATGAGGCCCGATACATCCTCGAAAGCGATCTGGTGGCCGAGGTGATGGACTACACCCGCAACCTCGGCAAGGCCGATCGGGAGCGGGTGCGGCTGGCCATGAACACCGAGAACCTGTTTCGTAGTGGCCTGATCATCGACATCATCAAGGCCGAAGGCGAGCGCCGGCTGGTATTCCAGGATGCGCTGATTAACCTGATGCGGGCTTGTAACGCGTCGCTCTACCAGGAGCTGACCGATGCTCGGCTGCGGGGGCATCTGGTGACTCTGCGGGATGTTCGGAATCGGCTGGAGACCAGCACGTTCAGCGATGCCGATCTGGATTACACCGAACTTCGTGATGACCTGAACGAAAGGGTCAGCCAGCTCATCGGCCTGTTGCGCCAGAACGTGTTGCGCATGCAAACGATCAGCACCCAGCTGGCGGATCTGTCCGGCGATGCCAGCCGGGAACCGGAGAAATACCTCGAGTTGCGACACAATCTGTTCGAGCAGATCGTCACCCTCTATGAGCGCCACATCAAACCGACCCTGGTGTTCCTGAACCCGGACACCCGGCTGCCGGACGGCAGTAACCTGTTCGAAACCCTGAATGCCATGGTGCGGCTGCTGGAGAGTCACGATGACCATTCGTTGGCCGATCAGTTGTTCCGATCCGCCATCAGTTTGAATGCCCTGTATAAACCCATTCAGGCGGTGGCCCAGGAAGTGGAACACTTTCTGCGCAAGACGCGCCGGGGTATGGCCCAGTACAACGCCATGGAGCATTTCTATGGCAAGCTGCGGGAACTCAAGGGGGAAACCGAAACCCTCAGCTTACGCCGCAAGTGGCTGGAAGGTGGGGAGTTTGCCCGAAGTACTGGATTCCTGGTCGGCTTGCGGGCGCAGCAGCGGCCAAAGCACTATGCCTTTGGCAACTCCTCCAGCTATTACCAGCTGATGTTCAGCGAGCTGGAATTGCGGCTGAGCGACCTCCGCCGCAAGGCCGAAGCGCCGGTTCTGCAGGAAGTGGAGGGCAGTGGCCGCCATGCCCGCATTGATGTCAAACGAATCAATCAGCTCTACCAATGGCTGGATACCCTGGGCCTTCGGCCCACTCAAGACCTGGTCCGGGAACTGCACGGCCGACTGGATGGTTTTATCCCGGGCTATCGTTTCCCGGATCTGCTTGCGGCCCTGAATCGACTGGTTAATTCGCCACCGGAGGGGATGCGTGTGATCACCAGCAACCGCTTCCGAACGCTGGACCAACCTGAGGGCGGTGAACAGTTTGTGTACCGTAAACGCCGCCTGGAATCCGATACCCGGGATTCTGTTCATCCGGATATAGACCAAGAGAAACGCCATGCCTGATTTTTCTGACGTGACGGAAACCAACGAAGCCGGTGAACGCACCGCCCCGGATAGCCACTTTGACCAGATCCTGCCGGCTCATAGTGCCGCCATCTACCGCGAATTTCAGGCCGGCCGGGTGATCGTGCGGGAGATCTGGGACAAGAACCGTTCCGAGCTGCAGGCCAATCCGCTCTACAACCTGCTGTTCAACCACCTGTCTCACTTCCGGACTTTCTACGAGCATCTGGGCAGCGAGTTGGTGTTCAACGAAGCCGGTAACTTTTTCTTCCTGAAGGAAAGCAGCGACGACGAAAGCGAAGAGCATGACGAGAACGCCTTCCGGGTGCAGGTGGTACTGCTGCTGATTGGCCGCTATTTCGCTCGCAGCGGGCGAGACCTGGACTATCTGGGGCGCCCGGATGCCGGGCTGAGCGAGCAGGACTTCAATGCCATGGCGAGTGATGAGGAATATCAGGATATCCTCAGAGCCGCGCGCTTTGAGAAGGGTATGCCAGAAGCTCTGGACTACCTGGATAAACGCAATCTGTTGTTCCGATCCGGTACCAACCGCTGGTTCCTGAGTTCCGCCGGTCTGTATTTTTTGCAGGAACTGGTGCGGGAATATGAGCAGTGATCCCCAAGTGCGTTCGCACTGAGTGAGTTTTCAGCGCTTTGCTGATGTGGGGCTTTTTTCATCACGATCCCGGTGTTGCGACAAGCTTACAACGAGGTCTTGGTGAGTTCGATTTTGTTAACGGTGAAAAGTAATCCATCCCTTATATTTTACACTTTATAAGTGAACGGAGTTTCCGTTTTTAATATTGTGTGTATTCTTTGTGTATATGTTTTGGGGTCGTTTATTCAATGTTGTATTAAAATCTTGTCTGTCATTCTATTAATTAATTTGGTGTTTTTTAAGATTCTGAAATTTAGTGCAAATATTTTTTTGTCGACACATATTTAAGATGTGCCGCATAAATACTCTCTTGTTGAAAAGCCTCTCTTGTCTATTTTAAGGCACGTGAAGTAGTCAGGCTCACTGGCCTGAACTCAATGAGCCGGTCGAGCCATTTTACCTTACTTAAATAAGAATAAGGGGCTTGATCATGAATAACCAAAACGACCCTCTGTTATTAGACTCTGATGACGTTCGGAGTGGCTTTATTTCCGGCCAGACGTTTGAAGCAAAACCGATTAACTATTCCATAGTGGAAGAGAAGGACCCTGACACCGGAGCGCCAATGCGCCTGGCGGTGTTTGAGGGCTGCATCGTGCTTGGAACAGAAGACGAAATGGCGGCCATGACCGCAGAAGTCCGAAATCAGGCAGACGCCGCGGCGGAGGGCGATGAGTCCATACAACACGGGGTTGGGATTACCGGCAGGCGCTATCGTTGGCCAGGCGGCATTGTTCCCTACGAAATTCACACGAACCTACCGAACCAGGCGCGGGTCACGCAAGCGATCGCGCACTGGCAACAGCGAACCAAGATCAGGTTCGTCCGGCGGACGTCGTCGCATGCATCGCGCTACCCGAACTACATTCGCTTTATGCCGGCATCCGGTTGCTGGTCAATGGTTGGTATGCGCGGCGGGCGCCAGGATATTGGTCTGGCGGGGGGCTGTGGTCTCGGTGCGACGATACATGAGATCGGTCACGCGGTTGGTCTTTGGCACGAGCAGAGCCGGGAAGATCGCAATCGCTTTATCAGGATCAACTTTCAGAACATTATCCCCGGCCGCGAGCACAACTTTAATCAGCATATTACGGATGGCGATGATTACGGCGGGTACGATTACGGCTCGATTATGCATTACGGACGGACAGCATTCTCGCGCAACGGCCAGCCGACCATCGAGCCGCTTCGGCAGGGAGTGACTATTGGTCAGCGTAACGGGCTCAGCGCCGGCGACGTTGCTGCAGTGCGGGCGATGTATCCCAACCTTGAACCGAGCCGGACCTGGTTAGGTGTCCAGTTCCGGGGAACGGTGCCCGGTGGTCAGACCCGTTCCTGGTTCTCACATAGCTGGCCTGCCCATTGGCATGTTGACTGGACGGTGGTCCCTACCAGCCCGCCCCGTGATGCGGGCGCCCAGATTGAGTGGAAGGTTCGCGTCACTCGCCAAAGTGATTCCGTGGGGAATTACGGTGCACTCAATAAATATTTCATCCAGGTCCGTAATCTGGTGAATTATCCGGTTGGCATTGAAGCCCGTTATCACGTGCTGGGGTGGTTAAGATGAGTATCAACGAAAGCGCAGAAATGGAATTGTCGGAGGATGCTTCTGATGCCCACGACGCCGGAGGGCCATCGGCTGAACTGGTAAACGCCGTTGAAGGGCTCTTTGAGACGGCGGTATATGGTGCAGAAGGAGAAACCGGAGAACGAGAAAATACCAGTGGGCTTGAGTCCGTTGCGCCGGTGGCTGCCCAGGATGGCGGGGGTGCTCCGGCAATGATTGCAGACGATGTTGACCTGAGTCTGGAAGAGGACGTTGATTCAAACGGGGCTTCCAGCGGGGCATCGGAAACTGGCGCTGCTGACGCAGAGGACGGCGGAGCAGCGCCAGGCCTGATCGCCGATGACGAAGTTTCCGATTTCGAAACGCCGAAGGATTCGGAGCAGCTCAGTGAAGATGACCTGGCTAGCGCCGAAGACGGAGGTGGTGCACCCACGCTGGCCGAAGACGAGTCTCTGACCGACGGCTCGGAGGACGATGCTGAATCAAAATAGAATTGGGACTTGCTACTGAAACGCCTGGGTGATGGATCAAGAATGGCGTACTGACGGGAGGGGAACGGCAAAGGAAAGGCGACCGGGTCGTCAGCTGGATCCTCTCCTGACGACCCGGGTGCAGGTGAATTGCAGACTCGACCCGTCCGCAGGAGGGTCAGGCAGGCGTGAAACCTCAACCTCAATTTCAGCTTCAACGCCCTCTTCGTGTTGGTAGCCCCGGATTTCATCGGGCATTCTTTCCCAATCCGCGCCCGGAAACCGTTTGACGAGCAAGAAATCCATCAAACCTTCGCCCTCCGAGGTAATGCGATGGGGGGCGATCAGCCATTTTTCGGTTTTCATGACGCTTGATTATCTCCGTCAGGGACTAAAATAGGCGAGGTCAGGTATTAGAAAGTCTGGAGTGGGAACTCCAGTATGGGACCCTCTTCTCATAAGATAGTGAAAGATCACGCCCCGTGTAGGCTGTTCCGCCAGCAAATTATCCCGTCTTAATTGGTGTGTCTCTTTAATAACCGCATCAGTCCCTTTCTTATGATGAAACTTGCATTTCTCATCTATTGTGTTTTTTTAGTATGGGGTGCTGAATTCGGATATTAGCGCTTCTTCCCGATGGATTTTTTGCTCTTTATTAGAATCTGGAATTTAAAAAGATTGCGTGGGCATTGAGAGACTGAAAATAAGCAGAGTTCGTTGCCACCGGTCGGTGGATGTCATTGCAGATTTCAGAGCACTTTAGATCGGGTGATTATTTAAGACCGAAATAAATAACGGATAAAAATGGCAACGTTAGGGAGGCGCCAATATGAACTACAAGTCGACGGTAAAACTTCTGTTTTTGGTGGCAGCGCTGCTGGCAAGCACGATTAGCCAGGCGCGAACAGCGTCAGTGAATGGCATTCATTTATATTATGAAGACGTGGGTTGGGGGAAACCGCTGATCATGCTGCATGGTGGTTTTGGCGATTCCGATATGTGGGACCCCCACACGGCTCTGCTCCGTTTCCATTACCGGGTCATCAAAATTGATAGCCGGGGCCACGGGCGATCAACGGATATTTACAAGGACGACGAGGCCGAAGGGGGTCGCATTACCTATCAGCTTATGGCCAGAGATGTGTTGGCGTTGATGGATAAGCTGCGCATCGACAATGCGCATTTCGTCGGCTGGAGTGATGGTGCGGTTATAGCTGCAGACATTGCCGCAACTCAGCCCCATCGGGTCGATCAGTTGATGCTGTTCGGCGCAGCTTTCGGTGGCAACGTCTACAACCCTGGGTTTCAGTCGCTGCTGAACAGCGAAAATCTGTTCAAGGATTTCATTGATCTCACCTACCGGGCTGCATACGAGGCGAAAAACCCCAAACCTCGCTGGACGAAGTTCCGGGACGGCATGTACAAGCTCTGGACCACGCCGTGCTATTTGGTCAGCATGAATCCGGACAATTGCCTGGAACCACTGGGTGGCATCAACTCGGCCACACTGGTGGTTGTCGGCGAGGATGAAATCGTTAGTTTTGCTCACACCCTCGATGTGGTGAACGCCATTCCGGATGCCAGCCTGCAGGTTGTCCCTCTGGCCGGCCATTTCTTTCCCGAAACCCAGCCCCTCAGGGCGACCGCCATCATCACCAACTTTCTGGACTGAGTTAACGGATGGCCGGCGATCTTCAAGACCGTCGGCGATTCAGACATCGGTTGTTCAGGTTTTCACGCACACGAAGAGCGCATTCCCGGAAGTCCCGTCCCAGGGCAGGATGCGCTCGTAGTCGTGCTCGAAGATGTGCACGTCAAAGTAGGGAGCGAGCAGACGGCTGAAGTCTGCGAAGCTCAGCGCGACCATGGCGTGTTCGTCGTGCCACAGCTGGCTTGTATCGTCGGTCAATTTCTGAATGCTGAGTTTCAGCGATTGCCGGTCACCCGACCCTTCGTAATGCCACCCGGAGCGGAAGACAAAGGTATTGTCCTCATGCGTTGTGCTATGGCCGACAAAGCGGGTGTTATCGATCTTGGTTTTGTCCACCGCGTTAAAGCAGAACACGCCGTTGGCGCTCAGGGCGCTGTGGGCACTTTGAATACAGGATCGCAGTGCGTCGAGTCCATTGCTGTAATGAATCGAGTAGAGGAAACAGGTAATCAGGTCGAACGATTGCTCGAAGCGAAAGTTACACATATCGAGTTGCGCGAACTGTGCTTCTGGGCAACGCTGCAGGGCCCGGTCCAGCATTGGCTGGTTAATGTCCAGGCCATGGCAGCTGTAGCCAAAATCGATAAAGCGGCGCAGATGAGGGCCGGTGCCGCAGGCAAGATCCAGATGGCGCTTTCCATCATTTCCGAACAGCTTATGCAGCCTGCTCACGCTGGTGCTTTGCGCCTGGTAATCGATATCCGCGCACATCAGGTCGTAGTAGCCCGACAAGTCGGTGTACAGGGCATTCGGAGACATAGGTACCTTACGCGACAAGCGGGCAAATTGTGAGGGCGCGTATCGTATAGCAGCCCGTTCGTTGCGGGAAGCCGGGATACGCAGAATTCCTATCTGACACCGCCGCTTTCGCTGGCCACGGCGGATCGCTACACTTCAGTCTTATTTCCAATAAAAACAACCAGTCAGGATTGTCATGAATCGATCTGCCATTACGTTACTCGGGGCATTGCTGGCGACGTCGTTGGTCGGCTGTGACGGCACGCAGGACTTGGCGTCTGCGACCAGTGCATCTGGTCACAGCGCACCCACCGCCAGTACCCGTGAGGCCAATCAGCTGATGTTGCAGGAGCGGCCGTTCGCCAACCGTGAGGATTTTGACAATGCGCGCCGCGGCCTCATTGCGCAGGATCCGGAGCTGCTTGTCCTCGATAGCAATGGCGCCGAGGTCTGGGACATTCAGGATTACCAGTTCATTGACAGCGAGGGCGAGAACGCGCCGGATTCGGTCAATCCCAGCCTTTGGCGGCAAGCCGCGCTGAACAATATCCATGGGCTTTTCGAAGTGACCGATGGAATCTACCAGGTCCGGGGTTACGACCTGAGCAATATGTCGATCATTGAGGGCAATTCCGGCTGGATACTGGTTGATCCCCTGACAGCAGCGGAAACGGCGAGCAAAGCTTTTCTGTTTGCCAGGGAGCATCTGGGGGAAAAACCGGTTCGGGCGGTTCTGTTCACGCACAGCCATATTGATCACTTTGGCGGCGTTCAGGGTGTGCTTGAGCATCTCTCGGACGAGGAGAGAGCCAATCTGCGCATCATCGCTCCGGCTGGTTTTGAGCATGAAGCGACCAGCGAAAACATCATTGCCGGTTCCGCCATGGGGCGCCGAGCGATGTTCATGTACGGCAAGCGGCTTGCCCGTGATGCTCATGGGCACATCGGGACGGGGCTGGGCAAGTCTCCCGCCTTCGGAACCTATGGCTTTGCCAAACCGACCGATCTTGTGAGCGAAACCGGCACTGAACTCACGGTTGATGGTGTGCCCATGGTGTTCCAAATGGTCTCGGGATCCGAGGCGCCCGCAGAGTTCACCTTTTACCTGCCGGATCAGAACGCGTTTTGCGGTGCGGAATTGGTCAGCCGAAACATGCACAACCTCTACACGCTGCGTGGGGCAAAGGTGCGGGACGCTCGTATCTGGAGCGGCTTTATTGAGGAAGCGCGAACCCGGTTTTCCGCCGCAGATGTGTATTTTGGCAGCCACCACTGGCCGTTGTGGGGGCAGGACAACATTCAGGATTTCCTGGCCAAGCAGCGCGACACATACCAGTTTATCCACGACCAGACCGTTCGGTTAATGAATCAGGGAGCAACCCCCCGCGAGATAGCAAATCAGCTTCGGTTACCGCCGTCACTGACCACAGATTTCCACAATCAGGGTTACTACGGCACGGTGTCCCACAATGCCAAGGCGGTTTACCAGAATTACATGGGGTGGTTCAGTGCCAACCCGGCGCAGCTCGATCCTCTGCCGGAACCCGAGGTGGCAACCCGGTACATCAGGATGATGGGTGGTGCTCAGCAGGTGCTCGACAGTGCCCGGCAGGAGTTTGAACGGGCCGCGGGAATGGATGCCAGTGACAGCCGCGATACCTACCGTTGGCTGGCGGAGTTGCTTAATCACCTGGTGTTCGCGAAACCGGACAATCAAGAGGCCAAAGAGTTACTGGCACGGGTATACGACCAGCTGGGGTACCGGTCCGAGTCTGCACCCTGGCGGGATTTCTATTTGTCCGGGGCGTATGAGTTGCGCCACGGGGCACCAGAAGAAGGTCTCAATCCGGCCATGATGAGAGAGGTGTTGCTCCACACGCCGGTGTCGTTATTTTTCGACAGCATGGCGGTTAATCTCAATGCGGACAAGGCCGAGGACGAGCATCACACGATCAAAGTGACGTTCACCGACCTCCAGGAAAGTTATCTGCTGACCGTGCAGAATTCCGTTTTGCGCAATCGCCGTGTCGGTAGCGATACGCCGGCGGACGCCAGCTTGAACGTAACCCGTGAGATCTTCGTTGACCTGCTTGTTGGCAACGCCGGGCTCAAGGAATTGCTGTTCAGCGATGAGATCAGCTTTGAGGGTAGTAAGCTCGACCTGGTTGGCTTCTTCAGTCTGTTGGACAAACCCGGGGGCGACTTTAATATCGTTACGCCCTGAAGGCCCTTCCGCTATTGGCCCCGGCTAGAGCTCCGGGGCCAACGCCTGCACCCTGAGCCGTTCGGTACCGGAGAAATTGCGCTGAATCAGCATGGCGATAGCCTCGGCTTCGGCCCTGGCAGGCAAATTCTGCCGGGTGATCTTGGTTTTTTCTGCTGAAAACGCTCTCAGGCGTCGCTGCCAGTCGGCCCGCTGCTGATCCAGTTCTGCCAGGTTTGCAGCCGCTTCGTCCCCCAGCGTCTCGGCTCTTGCCTGGTAGATCTCGGCGGGGCTGGCGCCACCTTCCCGGAGCGAGCGCGCCAGATCGTATACGTCGGCGTGCCGGGTAGTGCGGTGCCGGAGTTCTCGTAACTGCGCCGGTAGCGTCTGTTCCAGGGCCTCCAGCGCTTGGCGCTTCTGGGTTTCGCTCAGGTTTCCGCTGTGAGACACCGAAAGATACTCCAGCGTGTAGCGATCCTGAACTGCCTCCAACCCGAAAAAGGCATCGC
Organism: Marinobacter salinisoli; assembly: GCF_017301335.1. Classification (NCBI taxonomy): domain Bacteria; kingdom Pseudomonadati; phylum Pseudomonadota; class Gammaproteobacteria; order Pseudomonadales; family Marinobacteraceae; genus Marinobacter; species Marinobacter salinisoli. Next base: position 3,114,726 of record NZ_CP071247.1, on the reverse strand, counting down.
TTTCGGTGGCGACGAAGTGACTATTTCTGAGCGCCTGCAACTGCTGTTGCCGATAGCGCAGGACCTCAAGATCGAACCCGTCTGGCGTCAGCGAGGGCGCACTGGTTTCGGCAAGCTCGCCCACCGCAAGGCGATACGTTATGTAGCGGTCCAGCAGGTTTCGCGCCTGATCGAGGGCTTGAGGGCGGCCCGACAGAGTCTCGGAAAGCGCTTGATCGAGCCATTGCAGAACCTGCTCCTGAGAATGCTCCTGCAGGGCGGAGAGGTACATGTCGAACAGCTGTCGAAGATCCGCGTTGGGAACCAGATTGCCAAGGCTGTCCACCTCAAGGGATACGTAACTCAGGGTTTCCGCCAACTCGGCTGGTAATCGCGGGTTTTCTTGAGTGACAACCGCCGGCTGTGTTAACTCGGGCGGCGACGGGGAGCCAGGTGTTTCATGCCGGGTTTCGTGGGCAAGGGCGGGGGCGTCGGTGGTTTGGGTGGCGGGGCCAAACCATAAGCTGATAATCACCGCTGTGGCCGCGATAGACGGGAGAATGATCTTCGGGGTCATGGTCACAACTCCGGCCTGTGCGCCCCCATGGACGCACAGGCACTATGGCTCAGAGACCGGCTTTTTTGAGCCGATTTGCGTGGTTCTTGAACAGGGCTTCCGGGCGTGTCTCGAACAATGACACCAAACCAAAAAGATGGTTATTCACGTCGATGTGGTTCATCCGGTAATTGTCCCGAATGACCTTGCCGAAGTGGCTGGAGCATTGGCCTGTAATGCCGTCGCTGGGCCCGCTGACGGCCAGACCGGTCGTGGTGAACAAGGCATCGGAAAGGTCAACGCCGGTGGTGAACGACGAGGTGCCGCTCCAGGAGTAGAGGCGGATGCGATGGCCGTTGATGGTGACTTGAGATGGTCCCTCTCCGCAATCACTGGTGGGGACCCCGGCGGGGAATTGGCGGTTGAAGGCAGCCGACCCGGCCTTGTTGAATTCACCCAGCATGGCGTAGATGTCAGAGTCGTCGCGTTTGTTGTTGGACAGCAGGTTGACCAGATCTCCCACTGCATTGGCGAATGCTTCAAAGGCGACGCCGCGAAGGGTGCTTTCCGGGACCACGCCGGTGATCAGATCAGCCACCGGCGATCCTTTGTGGGGGGAGTGGAGGGTCGTCACCGAAGCGACCAGATCCGGCCTGACATTCATCACATAACGTGAGGTGACACCGCCCTGGCTGTGGCCCATGAGGTTGAACTTGCTGATGCGTCCACCGGATGCCGCGCGGATTTCGTCAAGCTGTTCAATCAGAGATTCTCCGCGCAGCGCGGAGCTGTCGAAGGCGTTGACCTTGGGCACGAATACCGTCGCACCCTCGGACTCGAGCACAGCCGGAATGCGATACCAGTAATCAATACCGGCAATGGTGTCGAAGGCGAAAATGCCCGGGACCAGCACGATGGGGTGTTTGGTTTTTGCCTCGTTCCGGTCGAACCATGAACTGAAGAAACCTGCCTGAGCCGGCAGGGTGGTACACAGGCATACGGCCATCATGGCCGCGACGAAGAGTGTTCTCATGTTTTTCCCTTGTTATTGAAATTGTTATGGCTGCATGTGCAGCTTTCTGCGATTGTTTTTGTTACTGCAGGATGGCTACAGCCGGGCTGGGAAGTCCCAGATACCATCTGGCTACATACCCTATGGCATCGTGTTTTGGGGTTCTTGTAAGAATTGATTGTTCGGGCTCAAGGGGCCAAAAAAGCGGGTATTGGTCACGAACTGGCCGGCCTGGTGAGGGTTCCTTGCCCGGTTTGCGTACTATGGACATGGCATCAAAAACAACAATGTCTGACACGCCTCCGGGCCTGGAATCTTGACAGCCTGAGGATTCCGGAGTGGCCTGGGGGCGGGTTCCTGGAATGTCGGGGGAGCTCCCGTGGAACACCAGCCATCACGGTCTGTTTTGTATTTGTGGCCTCGCCGTACCCTTCACGTGGGCCGGCCTGGGCGCGCCATCCAGTTCAGCCAGGCGGCCGCGTCGTTGACGGTCAGCCTGGATGCTCCTTTCCGTGTCCGGACGCCGACGATGGTGTCGCCCGTGCCGTGCACCAGCCTGCTGCTCCGGCCGGGGGAAAAAGCCACGGTGGATCCGGGCACGGCGCGAGTGGGAACCTGTTATCTCGACGCGCTCGGACAGGATTACCGGTTGCTGCTGCCTCAGATGAGGGCGCATGAATCCGGTCTTTATCGTGGCTTTGTCAGGGAAGCGGAACTCCGGGATCTTTGCGAGCTGATGCTCAATGCGGCGAAAGATGATGGCAGCGGTTTTGAGGCGCTGGAGCATGTCATCAATCCAGAAGCTGAGCCTTATCCGGACGTGGACCCCCGGGTTGCGGCGGTGGTCGCAATGATCCGTGATTCGGTTGCCGAAAATCGCTCGGTAAAGGACCTGGCGGAGGCGGTAAATTTATCGGTTCCCCGGTTGGTTCAGTTGTTCCGGCAGCAGGTCGGTGTTCCCATCCGTCGCTATCGTCAGTGGCACAGACTGTTCGTCACGGCGATCAATGTGGCCCGCGGACGTTCGCTGACGGATGCGGCGATTCAGGCGGGATTTACCGATTCTGCGCACTTTTCCCACACCTTCAGGGCTACCCTCGGCCTGCGGCCTTCCGAGGTGTTAAGCGAACTGGTCCGTACGCGATTGGTGGTGCCGGCGGATCTGAGTGCGGATACGGGGGTGGCCAGTTCCCCCGCTCAAGCCGGGGCTTAGCAGAGTGTTAAATCTTGCCGCAGCGCACATGCGGTTCGAGTGCATCCGGTACAATGCGGTCTGTTGCTACCGTTTTTGAAAGGAACCCAGAAATGACCGAGATTAATCGTAACGCCCCTGTACTGGTTACCGGCGCGACCGGCTACGTTGCCGGCTGGCTGGTAAAGCGTTTGCTGGATGAGGGCATGACCGTTCACGCCGCTGTTCGTGATCCAAGTGCTTCGGACAAGCTCCAGTTTCTGAACCGGCTGGCCGAGCAGGCACCCGGTGAAATCCGGTATTTCAAGGCCGACCTGTTGCAGGACGGAAGTTACGCCGAAGCCATGGAAGGATGTGAGCTTGTGTTCCACACCGCCTCACCTTTCGTCCTCGACGTGAAAGATCCACAAAAAGAACTGGTGGATCCGGCTTTGCGGGGCACCCGCAATGTGCTGGAGCAGGCAAACAAGACGCCAAGCGTCAAACGTGTGGTGGTGACCAGCAGTGTTGTGGCGATTTATGGCGATAACGTCGATTTGCAGTCCCTGCCTGATGGCACACTGAATGAGTCGGTCTGGAACACCAGTTCCTCGGTAAGCCACCAGCCCTACGCCTATTCCAAGACGCTGGCCGAAAAGGAGGCCTGGAAGATAGCCGAAGGGCAGAAGCGATGGGACCTGGTCACCATCAATCCCGCCCTGGTTATTGGCCCCGGCATTAACCCGCGGGCGACCTCGGAAAGTTTTAACATCGTCAAGCAAATGGGTAATGGTTCCTCAAAACCCGGTGCGCCGCGCATGGGGCTGGGTGTTGTGGATGTCAGAGATGTGGCAGAGGCCCACTTCCAGGCTGGATTTAATCCGGAGGCCAGCGGGCGTTATATCGTTTCGGGGCACAATACCGACCTTGTGGAACTGGCTGGATCGTTGCTGGATAAGTACGGCGACCAATATCCGATTCCACGCAAGGCGTTGCCGAAGTGGCTGGTGTGGCTGGTAGGGCCACTCGTCAGCAAGGGTACTACCCGGCGGATGATCGCCCGGAATGTGGATCTTCCGTGGCAGGCCGATAACAGTAAGGGCACCCGGGAACTGGGGCTGTCGTACCGGTCCATGAAAGAATCCATGGAAGCCATGTTCCAGCAGATGATCGACAGCGGGCAGTTGCGCAAACGCTGATAAATCCCGTCAAACACCGGGGTGGCATCATCACCCCGGCTTGCAACGCCCCAAAAAAAACCGCGGTTTTCAGCCGCGGCAAGGGGTTGGTGATCTTCAGCGGTTGCCACGGTCACTGGCCCGTCATGTGACGGGTCACTGCCTGAACCACGTCGGGGTGGCCAATCAGGTCATTGTGGCCCAGGCCCTGCGTTTTCAGCAGCTGGGACTCTGTCCAGTTACGATGGACCAAGTGGCTGTGCGATGCCGGCACTGTCTGGTCGTCCTCAGCAACAACCACCAGCCCCGGCTGCTCCAGATCTGACGCCAGATCATGCAGAGCCAGCCTGTTCCAGACATCTTCACCAAGCCGCTCTTCCAGATGTTGGCGGTGACTGGCCAAGGCGGTATCCGAGAGGCCCAATTCAGCGCCAAATTGATCCACGACATCGGAATAGGTGGCTGGTGGCGCCAGCATGGCTACGCGATCGGCTTCCAGACCATCCACAAGTGCCCGGCCGGCAGCGATACAACCGGTTGAGTGGGCAATAATGCCGTAAACGGAGCCCAAATGGTGGCCTACTTTGGTCAATACCTCGGTCATTTCGCACAGGTCCGTATGTGACCCCTGAGCACGACCGTGGGCCGGTGCATCGTACAGTGCCACGCGGTACCCGGCCTCCACGAGCGGCTCTACATAGGCGCCAAACTGAATGCCGGAACCTGACCAGCCATGCACACCGACGATGGTTGGCCCATCGCCCCAGCAATATACCGGGAGAATGTTATTGCCATAGTGCAGTTGCGTGTGGCTGTCGGCGTCATCCAGCAGGTCCTCAAAGGGAATGGGCAGCGTCGGGCGATGGGGGGTGAACGCCATTTTTTCGATCAGGCGCTGTGCGCCGTCAGTGGACACTTTGGCGTAAAACTCAAGCCCAAAGGCCAGCGCGTCGTGCTGGATGTCCTTTAATTTGGGGGGGTGTCGGACTGAGCCGTGGGCAAATTCCGACAGGTTTCCGAGATGAATCTTCATGATTGTAGCCTCCCTCAATCCGACCGGTTGGCCGTATGAGTATGAGATGTCAGTGTCAGGGTACGCCTTGCCGTCCGTCCGGTGCAGTGTCATATTTGACATAGTCAAGGCCAAAAAGGACATGGCCGTGATAGAGATCGCTATCGTTGCCCTGCCACGTTGTCACGCGTCCGGTATACACGGTGTGCTGGACTTCTTCGTCACCGCCAATTTTTGTCACGAAGCATTGATGGCGGGCAGTGAGCCTTTATTCGACTGCCATATCGTCAGCCTGGACGATGAGCCAGTGCGGGCATACAGCGGTGCCCTGGTTGTGCCCACCACCCGTCGAGAAACCTTTGCCGCTGATGTTATTGTGCTCGGTTCGGGTTTGGAGACCGTGGGTGAATCGGAAGATCTCGACCACTATCTTGAGAAAGTCAGTTCGTTGAACCCATGGCTGAAAAAGGCCGCCGACCGAGGTGCGTTGCTGGCGAGTGTCTGTACCGGCAGCTTCGTGTTGGCAGAAGCCGGTTTGTTGACAGGACAGGTAGCGACGACGCATTGGCGAGCCGCCGCGATGTTTCGTCAGCGCTATCCGGAACTGAAGCTGGATGAGAATCAACTTCTGGTTGATAACGGACAGGTGGTCTGTGCCGGTGGAGCTTCGGCTTTTATCGACCTGTGCCTGTATCTTGTTGAACGTCTGTCTTCACCAGCAATTGCGTCGGCCTGCAGCAAGTTGCAGCTACTGGAGGGCGGACGTGTCGATCAGACTCCCTACATGATCTTCATTGGCAGTGATGCGCATAATGACGCCGCTATACAAAAGGCTCAAAACTGGTTGGAGCAGCATTTCGCCGATAACATTGCCATCGACGACTTGGCCAGTGTTGCTGGCCTGGGAGCACGGACCTTCAAACGCCGGTTCAAGGAAGCAACGGGCGAATCGCCTTTGAGCTATTTGCAGCAGCTGCGGGTCGAAGCGGCCAAGCACCTGCTGGAGTCAACCCAGCAACAAACGGCGCAGATCAGCTGGCAGGTGGGCTATGAAGATGCCAGCTCCTTCCGCAGGCTGTTCAAGCGCACAGTGGGTTGTACCATGGAGCAGTATCGAAAGCGGTTCAGTTACGCGGTGCCGAAGGAGTTGAAGGCCCAAGCCTGAAGGAAAGCCTTTGGGGCCACCTCAAAGCGATTAACAGGCTTGATCATCACCGACGCACGATGTTCAGAGAATCCGCTTCTTCACGTAGCGTCCCGGGGCCGGCTCAATCACCTCCAGCTTCCGATCCCCCGGAATTCGTGCTTCCACGTCATCACCCTGAAATTTACTAACCCAGTCCTGCCAGTTTGGCCACCAGGAACCGTGCTCGTGAGTGGCGCCGTCGAACCAGTTTTCCGGGGTGTCGGCTTCCGTGTCGTTTACGTAGTAGCCATATTTGCCCGGCTCGGGCGGGTTCACGATACCGGCGATGTGGCCAGACTGCCCGAGCACGAAACGCTTTTCGCCAGAAAACAGCTTGTAGCCCGCGTAGGTGGATTTCCACAGGGCAATGTGGTCCTGCTGAGCTGAGACGAACATGGCCGGTGTGTCGATGCTCGACAGGTCGATGGGGGTATCGGCGATGGTCAGCGCGTTCGGTTCCCGCAGCTTGTTGTTCACATACATTTCCCGCAGATAGTACTTGTACATGGCTGCCGGCAGGTTGGTGGAGTCGGAGTTCCAGTACAGCAGGTCGAAGGGCAGGGGTGGCTCGCCCTTGAGATAATTGTTAACAAAGTACGACCAGATCAGGTTGTTCTCTTTCAGGCTTGAGAAGCTGAGCGCGATAAAACGGCCATCGTAATAGCCAATTTTTTCAATGTAATTCTCGAGTGCTTTGATCGTGGCGCTGTTGAGGTAAACGCCGATTTCCCCCGGATCGGCAAAATCCAGCAGGGTGGCGAAGAAGGTGGAGGATTTTACCCGGTTGTCGCCGGCCTTTTTCAGGTGGGCGATGGCTGTGGCCAGCAGGGTTCCACCGACACAGTAGCCAATGGTGTTCAGTTCATGCTCGCCGGTGGCGGCCTCGACCGCGTCCATGGCTTCCAGAACGCCTTCCTGAACGTAGTCTTCGAAAGTGGTTTCCCGGTAGCTCTCATCCGGGTTTACCCACGACATGATGAATACTGTATGGCCCTGGCTGACCAGCCAGCGCACCAGCGAATTTTCAGGCGTCAGGTCCAGGATGTAGTACTTGTTGATGAACGGCGGCACGATCAACAGCGGAGTCTGATGCACCTTTTCGGTGGTCGGCTGATACTGAATCAGCTGAAACAGCCGGTTCTCGTACACCACTTTGCCGGGGGTGGTGGCGATGTTAGCACCCACTTCGAAGGCCTGGTCGTCGGTCATGGAGACGTTCAGCAGCTGCCGGCTTCGCATGATATCCCGATAGAAGTTTTCCAGGCCCTTCACCACGCTGAGCCCCCAGGTTTCGCGGCATTTGCGAACCGCTTCGGGGTTGGTGATGAAGAAATTGGTTGGCGCCAGCGCACTGATGAACTGCCGTGTCATGAAGCTGAGCTGGCGCCGGTTCTCTTCGGTCAGGCCGTCCAGGTCGTCGGTCAGCTTCTCAAGATATTCCGAATTGATCAGGTACATCTGGGCGATAGCGTAATACAGCGGGTTGCGCGTCCAGGCGTCGTCATCGAACCGGTGGTCGCTGCGCTCAGGCGCCACCACCGGCTCGACTGGCTGGCGCATGGCGTTGAGGGCTATGTTTTGCGTCAACTGCCAGTAGCGTCGAGCGAGCTCGCTGTTGTCTTGCATCACCTTGGTAGGATCGACAATGGCTTCCCGAAAGGCGGCAGTCAGGCTGGTGGTTACGTCCATCACAAACGAGTTGTCCGGGGTGAGCGTCTTCGCCGGGTTCAAGCCCTTGAGCACCATTTCCTGTGACTGTTTCATGAGGGCAGAAGCGTGCCTCACGTAGTCTTTCGCGAATCGGGTGACGGATTCCATGGTTTTCCTCAGTAATCGAACGGGTTCTGACCAGCCCCGGAGGCTTCTGGTAGCTGGCCAGAATCAGAGAGCCGGGTTTAGTTGCTTGAGGCAGAGGGTTTCTTTGTGCCGGCAGACGCCTGTTTTGCCGGAGCGGCTGGCTTGCCACCGGTTGCAGGTTCGTCTTCAGACTGGAACACCTGGCCAGCGTCTTTGCGGAAGTCTTCGGCTACTTTGGAAAACTGTTTGAAGTCTTCAGATACGCGCTCTACCAGTTGGCTGAAACGCTGGGGCTGCTCTTCAACGAAGCCCTTGATGCCGTCGAAGTCGCGGATTGCGGTGGCAGACTTGGCCTGTTCTTCCAGCAAACCCATATAGCCGTGAAGGCTGGCGATCTGGGCATCTACCAGGCTTTCACAGGTGTTCATCACCAGCTTGTTCAGGCGGGTTACAGGCTCTGCTGAGAATTTCAAAGTGTCCGTAAACATGAATCAATTCCTTCTGTTGAGGTTGGGGGGTATTTCGGGAGCCCGGTGGCCCGGGCTCCGTCGATCATCGGAAATCCAGCATCAATGCATGAACATTCCACCGTTGATGGGGAAGTTGGCGCCGGTGATAAACGCGGATTTCTCGTCTGCCAGGAATTCGACCATTCGGGCGATTTCCTGGGGGTGGCCGAAACGACCGACCGGAATTTGCGCCTGCAGCTTGTCGCGAACGCCCTCATCAATGGCCATCACCATGTCGGTGCTGACGTACCCTGGCGACACGGTGTTCACCGTGATGCCCTTGCGTGCGGTCTCCTGAGCCAGGGCCATGGTGAATCCATGAACGCCGGCCTTGGCGGCAGAGTAATTTACCTGGCCAAACTGACCCTTTTGGCCATTGATGGAGGAAATGTTTACGATGCGGCCATACTTCTGTTCCAGCAGGGTATCCAGGAAGCACCGGGTAACGTTGAAGACACCGTCCAGGTTTGTATGGATTACCTGCTGCCAGGCATCCAGAGGCATTTTTTTCATGACTGAATCACGGGTGATACCAGCGTTATTCACCAGCACATCCAGGCGACCATAACGCGCCAGAAGATCCTTGGCACCGTGTTCGCAGCTTTCGGGGCTGGAAACGTCCATCTGTACCAGATCGACCTCAATACCCTCGCCGGCCAGCGTTTGCTGCCAGTCTCGGGCCTGAGCTTCCCGATTGGGATTCCGGTAGGTGGTGACAACCTGATAGCCGGCCTCGCTGAGGGCTCTGCAAATTGCTTCGCCAATTCCGCGCGTTCCGCCCGTAACGAGAGCGACTCGTGAACTTTCCTGATTCGCCATGATGCAGCCTCCTTGTTTTTATTGACGCTTCATTGAACTGCAAACTGAAATGTTAAAAATTGTCTCAGATCACATTGGCCCCAAAGGCGTGGCATTTTTTGCAGGTCTCTTCAGTTGATTTGAGCTAGATCAAATTGGCGAGCGCCTATCAGACTGAAGCGATGAATGCTGAGTAACGAATGTCTGCTTTCGGAGCTCAGGCACCATGCCTGATTAGCAGGCAGGCACGAGCCAATTCACAGGGCGAGGCATGGTATTCTCTGGCAAATCTGTGCTGGGGGCTTTATCGCTGGCACACGTGCAACTGAGTGTACTGATGAGAGGGTTCTTCTCTGAAGGCAACCTAATCCTCCCACAACGTAGACATCCACTATGCTAGCATTCGAATTAAAAAAGCTCATCGGCCTGATGCTGATGCCCATCCCTCTTACCCTCGCGTTGATGACCTGTGGAATCCTGATGCTCAGGGTCTGGCCGCGTATGGCGAGACTGACGCTTGTGACCGCGGCGGCCCTGCTGTTTCTCACCAGTTGGGCGCCTGTGGCCAACCGGTTGGTGGGTGTGATCGAGGCTGAGTATGCGGCCTTTGATCTGTCTCAGACGGTGGAGGTTGTGGTGGTCCTGGGGGGGTGTCATAGCAGTGATCAGCGGGTTCCACCCGCGGCCCAGCTCTGTTCTTCGTCTCTGTACCGGCTGATCGAGGGCCTTCGGATACTGCGCGCCAATCCGCAGGCCGAGCTGTTTGTCTCCGGGCACGCTCGAAACGACCCGGTTCCCCATGCTGATATGGTCGCGAAAATTGCCAGCGACATGGGAGTTGAGGAAGGCAGAATTCGCCGGTTTCCGGAACCAAAGGACACCGGGGACGAGGCCGAGCAAATGAAACCGTGGCTGGAGGGCAAGCGCTTTGCGTTGGTCACTGAGGCTTCCCATCTGGCACGGGCAATGTGGTTTTTCGAGCGCCATGGCCTGGAGCCAATACCTGCGCCAGCCATCCGCCTCGGCAGTGAGCAACCGGACCTGAGTGTGCAAGCCAGCAATCAGCTGAAGTCGGAGCGAGCATTCTACGAGGTGTTGGGCATGCTCTGGCAGCGGCTGGTTGCATTACTGGGTTAATCACCACCTGGTCGTGGACGATGCACCGATGCCAATGCTGCCCGGCCGCTTGAGAACATCGAGCATCACAATGTGATTAGCCATTCACTGGCGGCTCCGGCGAACGCAGTTGGCGTAGTAGGTGGTGGTTGCCGGCCAGTCTGAGAAAATCCCGATTACGCCAACATCGCGGGCCAGGGCATCAATCACCTCGAAAGTGTCGCCATCCCGGTCAATGGCGTCGGTGATGGTCTGGTGATACCAGCCACCGCCGCTTGTCAGCGGGCCACTGCGCTCCACTGTCCAGGCCACTATGTCCAGCCCCGCCATGCGGGCGTTTTTCGCGTAGCTGGACGCCACAATGTCGCCGCGGGCGTTCAGGCTCAGCAGCTTCCAGAGCGCAGGCCCGATGATGTTAATTCCTTGTGCTTTCAGCCTTTTCATGGGTTTGAGGTAGCTGCTCTCAGGCGTGATGGCATTCATATCGAGAAGCACTGCCTGGCGCCCGAACGCCGGCATCTCGGTAACCCAGAACAGCACGTCAGCAAGATGGAACGATTGCGGCCAGACGTCGCCCGGGGGTATGCCCGCCTCGATGTAGTCGTTGATCATCTGGCGAGCATAGTCCTGCTGGCTGTAGTCGTTCTCATAAGGCATAGCGACCACCGGCCGCTTCAGCTCAGGAATGAACTTGACGCCCAGTTGCCTGAACAGCTCGATACTCTCGCGGTGGCTTAGCAGAGTGCCATCGCTGGCATACAGATCGGTTCGCCAGTTGGCGGTGCCGTTGAGGTACTCGTCTGGTGTGGTGGCGTCGGGGTTGTAGCCATCCATCTTGCCCCGGAGGGTCTTGAACTCGGCTAGAGTGATGTCACTGGTGCGGCATTCGGCCCTGGCGGGAGTGCCTGATTCGGGATCCGCAGGGACGAATGGCTGGGTGCATTTGGCGTTGAGTTCCGGGATCGTCACGATGTTGGTTGTGGTGTGCAGGTCGTCCTGGGCATGTCGGCAGACCAGCTGCCGGTCCCTGGTGAAGGTGACGTCACACTCAATCATGCCGGCTCCCATTCGGGCCGCAGCAACGTAGGATTCGCGGGTGTGCTCGGGGAATTGCAGTGGCGCACCCCGGTGACCGATGGAGAAGTCACTGGGTTTCATGGCGTCGGTTTCGCAGGATTCGAGCTGTCGTTTGAGCGGGCTGTCTTTCATGTTGTCGACCAGATACATCGGCCTGGGGCCGAGCTCAACCGCTTGTTTGGTCCGGTCGTCGGCCTCGCCATGGGCGGCAAAGCCCTGACAAGCGAAGAGCAGCGTCAGCAAGCCCCTTTTCACTCCCGTGGAACGGCGCATTTTCGGCTCCTTCTGACTATGCAGCTCAGGATTGTCGGGCCGGCCTGGCTGGCCATTAATGCGATGATAGGGCTATCTCGGTGCGATGAATGCCCTGATCTTTCCCGCAGATGGCTAACCATCCTTGTGCAGATCGAACAGCTGTCGATACTGCTTTCGGGTTTTCAACGCAAACAGCGCCAGCACTGCGAGGCCCAAAATCCCGGCCAGAACGAGCATTGTGGCATATCCGGTAAACTGGGCGATCACGCCACCCACCGCACCGAATACGCCAGCGGTGATCACCTGAATCGACGCCTGTAGGGTGAAATCCGTTCCGGCCCAGTCTTTCCTGCACAGGTTCATCATGACGGCAAACAAGGCAACGGTTGAGCAGCCGTCAGCCAACTGTTCCAGCAGACCGATGCTGTAGACGCGCGCCACGTCCGCACCCGCCGTGGCGACGCTTGCCCAGGCCGCCATGGTGGCCGCCTGGGCAAGCCCGGCGTAGATCAGGCTGCGCCGGCTGCCAAACCGCTGATAAAGCCAGCCGCCCAGAACGGCGCCCAGCAGGCCGGCTAAAGTCGTGATCAGGGTAAAGGTACCGATGTCTGCGGAGGTCCATCCGCCGTCGGTGAGCATGGGGCGAATCATTCCAGAGCCCATGGCGTCGGCGATTTTGTAGCAGGCCAGTATCGCTATCCAGAACGCCATGCCGGGGCGGTGCAGAAAGCCGACGAACCCTTCCCGGAAGGGCTGAGTGTTGTCCTGCCGAACCTCATGGGCATGCGTGGGGTCAATGGCTTGTCCAGATAGTGGTGCTCGCATGGGGGCGTAGCGACGGACAAGCAGGTACAGCACAATCAGCAGGGTGGCCGGAATGCCAATGGCCGCGACGTGCGGCAGTTGCTGGGCGAGCATCAGCAGCAGCGCACCACCGGCTAACATTCCCACTTTGTAGCCGGCAACCTGAACGGTATTCGCGTGGCCGCGCCACCGTGCCGGAATCCAGCGAACGGAAAGCCCATCGGTCACGATATCCTGAGTCGCCATCAGAAGGTTGATGGTCAGCACCAGTGCCGTTACCAGAAACAGGGTGGAGCCGGCAGGTGCAAGCCCAATCCAACCCAGAGCGAACAGAAGCAGGGCTGCTGGCAATTGCAGGCGCGTGAGCCACTGGGCCGGCGCGGTGCCGCGTTGCAGGCTCTGATCGATTTTCGGCGCCCACAAGACCTTGAGTACCCAGGGTAAGGCCAGCAGTTTGAGTGCGCCAATCCAGGCCAGGCTGACGCCGGCTTCCCGCCAGAACACGGGTAGGGCGTGAGCAAAAAGCCCGGAGGGAAGCCCCTGCGCCAGGTAAAGGGCACCGAGGGTGGCGAGTGTCATGGGCAGCGGATAGGCGGAGTTAGGACGATCCATCGTGTGCTTTGCCGTTGGTGGGTCGGGAGTGTGTGGTCATGCCTGAAAGCGGGCCAAGCCGATCATACCTACAAAATTCCGTTTGGAGTGCTAAACCTATAGCAAACGTAATCCCGATGAAAAAAGGAGTCTGTATGTCTTACACCATCAACCGAGTGATTCAGGGTGCCGGTTTCGAAGAAATCGACGAACGTACCCGCAGGGCGCTGGCAGACAAGGGATTTGGCGTGCTGACGGAGATCGATGTCAAAGCCACCATGAAGAAAAAGCTCGACAAGGACATGGACGCCTATCGCATTCTGGGTGCCTGCAATCCAACTATGGCATGGCAGGCCATTGGTGTGGAACCCAGGGTGGGGGCCATGTTGCCCTGCAACGTGATTCTTCGGGAGATACCGGAGGGTATTGAGGTCAGTGCGATTGATCCCCTGTCGTCCATGAGCGCGATCGACAATGATCAGCTGAAACAAGTCGCGGGGCAGGTGAGGGATATGCTGGCGGAGGTTGTTGAGGCGATTTGATATCGGCTCAACGGTTATGACGTTACTTTCGGCCCGCGGCGAACAGGTATTGCCCCGGGCCGATTCTGGCCAGTGGTTACTTACTTCGCGGTGGTGACGTATCTCAGAATCTCAACCACTTGCTCGGGCGTCTGAGCCCAGGCCATGGCCGCAGCGTCCACTTCCTTCAGAGGGTGAATGATGTCTTCGTCGTGAAGGGTGATGTAAGGGGTGTCCAGCGCGGCGCAGTAACCCGCATCAAACGCAGCGTTCCACTGCTTGTACTTGTCACCAAACCGGATCACTGCAAGGTCGCATTGCTCAATCATCGTCTTGGTGCGGATGCTGTTCACCTTGGATGACTGGTGATCACGCCAGAACTGTTTTTCCGGCTTGCCCAGCAGGTCTCCAGCCGCGTCGCTGGCGTCGTGGTCGGTCACGGGCGCGGTAAACTCCACCGGCAGGCCTGCCTCGTGAGCGCCGGCCTGAATCTGCTCACGCCAGTCAGTGTGAATTTCGCCGGAAAGGTATACGGTCCAGATCATGGAATTTGCCTCAGTCGTTACTGGATGGTGTGATTTGTGGAGACGGTCAGAGCACTGACCCGTCTGTTCAAGCCATTGGTCGGCTGTCACGAACAAGCCGGATATTCGGGGAATGGGATCATGGATGACCGGGGGCGCTTCTGTCCATACCTACATGACCGACTGCACTGCTTCGTTGGCCGCGCTTTCAAGCGTGCCCCCAACCTGGTTTTGTTAACCGTTTTCTGCCTGCCACTCTTCAATTGCTTCTTTTGCGGATCTAAATGCCTCGATGCCCGATGGCATGCCGCAGTAGACAGCTGAATGTAGCAGGACTTCCTGGATTTCTTGAACAGTACACCCGTTACGCAATGCACCCCGTACATGACCCTTTAATTCGGTCGAGGCTTTCAATGCTGCCAGCGTAGCAATTGTTACCAAGCTTCGAGTTTGTCGGCTTATACCTTCTCTTGCCCATACCTCACCCCAGGCATTTTCGGTGACTAATTCTTGTAAGGGCATTGTAAAATCTGTTGCTGCGTTAAACGCCTTGTCAACAAACGCATCGCCCATTACTTCACGACGTATCGCAAGACCTTCTTGGAATTTCTGACTCTTATCGTTCATTCAATCTCCGGGTTCTTTGAAATGGTGACGCCAAGCTAAGCGGCGGCCCGGCCTGACAAGGCTGTCCGATGGAGGCCCTTTTGGGCCGGAAAAAACCTGAGCGACTTGGTAAAGGTTGTCATCGGGTTAACTTGAGGATCAGGTCGGATATGGTCCTTGCCCGCAGCAAAAGCCCTAACGAAATAAAAAGCTCAATCACAGTAGTGAGCATGGCTGCTTTGCTGTCGTTCCCTAAGTATAGGGCGGCATCAGAGTAGCTATCCTGGCTCATCTGCCAAAGGGTTATCCAGTAAACAGCGTCAGAAACAGTTAAGTAGAAAACGTAAACGCCAATTGCCAGCACCAGTACCGTAAGCAGGTCTTTTACACCTATGGGCTCAAAAGCCTGATCCAATTCAGGGCGAATAACAATGCGCGAGACCGTCATCGGGAAGAACCACAGCAGTGCCGATGCGATCAAAGGGCACAGAGTTGAAACCAAGGTAAAAGTAAAGGACAGCTCATAGCCTTGAACGTCACCATCCCTCAGCATCTCGATCAAAAAAGCGGACTGTCGAACCGCGTATATTGCCAATACGATCGCAAACAGCCGAACTAAAATTGCGAAATAGTGGGTAGGTTTCATTTGTACCTTTAACGCCTTGAATAAGCCGCCGAGTTGGCGCGGCAGCGGAATTAGCTATGAGCCCTACGTTTACCAAAGGTTGATAATCGCGCGCCAAAGACCGAACAGCATTTTAAATAGGTAGTCATTAGCGGTGATGAATCCCAAAGCACTCATACACGCGGTGAAGATGAGGACCGGATAGAACCCAGGCAGAAATCCAACCTGAAGATCGGTCATAACGTGCACGATAAAAACGTAGATCACCGAGCCTGTAATAAAGGAGCTAACAGCGCCGAAAAAAGCAAACGCCAACCTATCTCCAAGAGTGATTTTTTGGGCGTTTCTTCTCATAAAGACTCATAACGCCAGCCAGCATGCGCGGCCACGGCATGGAGGCGAAGCCGCAATGCGGTGGGCGTCGCGTGCCTGGCCTTGTTAGTTTCTTTGCAGATCCTTACTTAATGGCATCGCTCGAAGCAGGCTCATAGCCTCCCCAGAACCCCTTATGCGCCTGAACAAAATCTCCTGAAATAAGGCTGAAATTAACGATGTATGTGTCATAAGCGTAAGGAGAACTCCCGTTGGAATGACGAGAACTCTCATCAATAAAACCAAGCCGCAAACGACTTTTTTTCAGATCTTTGTCTAATATTGAGATGTCGAGATCGTAGAACACCAAATCATCCGGAGCGACCTTCGGATACTCCTTTTGAATATGGGCAATTGCGGCAGCTTTGAAGTCATCTACCTTGATTCCTTCGATGGCGTGCACACCAAAGGCCCATACGCATCCCAAAAACAGCACCAAAAACCTCATGACATACTCCTTAAAAACGAACAGCTGATTCAGCGACAAATGACGTATATCCCGCATGCGTATATCACAAAGCGGGGAAAACGCTCCATTCGCCTTCTTATTATTAATAATCAAAGATCTACGAGCACATCTTTGAATGCGTTGCGCCGGGATATACGCAGATTGTCGCTTTTTACGCACAATGCCGGTGCGCATATCCCAATATCGACTCACAGTACTATTCCATAACTTTCATAGGCTTGTAAGCCCTTGGGCCCTCAGTTAACGAAGTTTTGCGACAATTGCCGCTGATCTCCGGGAGGTAACCGTGCTCAACGAAGGGATAGAGCGCCGTCCGCCCCAATGTCCGCTTTTGTTGGGTGGGAAAATGGAGAGGGCCGGCCAGAACTGGTGACTTATGTCAGCTAACGTAGCTGGAGTGGCCAAAATAGGGTGATAAGAACAGTCGGAAACTCTGGCACCCAGAAGGTGGTACCCCCGACAGGACTCGAACCTGTTACCTTCCCCTTAGGAGGGGGACGCTCTATCCAGATGAGCTACGGGGGCATTTCGGTGAGAAGGGCGGTATGATAGCCGCCTGAGACTGATGGCTCAAGGTGTTACCGGTGCCCTTGTTTTGCGGAGCGAGTTTTGTCCGAACCTCTCAAACTAACTGTCGTTATGCCCGTCTGGCGCGAAGCCGCCGCAATTCAGCAAACCCTGCAAGCACTCCAGCCGTTGCGTCAGGCCGGGCATGAGGTGGTTGTGGTGGATGGCGGCAGTGACGACGGGACAGCGTCGCTGGCAGAGCCCCTGTGTGACCGGCTGGTATGCGCCGGCAAGGGGCGGGCCGTTCAGATGAACGCCGGCGCCCGGGTCGCCACAGGCAATGTCCTTCTCTTTTTGCACGCCGATACCCGATTGCCTGCGAGTGCGCTGAAGCATTTGCTCCGATTTAACGAGTCCGGCAGCGCCTGGGGCCGGTTTGATGTGCGTTTGAGTGGCCGGCGGCCGCTGTTTCGGGTAATTGCCTGGTTCATGAATACGCGCTCCCGTCTATCGGGAATCTGCACCGGCGATCAGGCCGTGTTTGTTCGGCAGGGGGTGTTCGAGGCGCTGGGTGGCTTCCGCGAGCAGCCGCTGATGGAAGATATTGAGTTGTCGAGGCGTCTCCGGCTGGTGTCGCGCCCCTATTGTGTCGATTCGCCCGTGATTACCGACAGCCGTCGCTGGGAAAAGCAGGGCCCTTGGCGTACGATTTTTCTGATGTGGCGATTGCGCTGGCGCTACTGGCGTGGTGAATCCCCGGAATCCCTGGCACGAGAATATCGATCGGATGTCCGCAATGCCTGAAAATCATCCTTCCTCTACGTTATTGATGCAGTTTGCCAAGTGGCCCGAACAGGGGCGGGTAAAGACCCGTCTGATGCCGGCTCTTGGCCCGGCAGGGGCGCTGGACGCGCACGTCCGTTTAACGCTGACGGTGCTGGATAACCTTTACACCACCGGGTATCCGGTGCAGTTCTGGTGGGATCGGGCGCCGGATCCTTCCTGTACCGATGGCGAAGTCATTGTCCGCAATCTCGAACTGACGGGGCTGGAGCAGAAGGTCCAGCAAGGCGCGAACCTCGGGCAGAGGATGTTCGCTGCACTCCAGGTTGCCCTGAAAGAACACAGCCGCGCCCTGATCGTGGGTAGTGATTGCCCGTCGGTGGACCCCCAGTACATTCGCGAGGCCGTGCTGAAGCTTTCAGAGGCGGATGTGGCGCTCGGCCCTTCCGAAGACGGCGGCTATGTGCTCATTGGCGCCAGCCGCGTGGTGCCGGGGATGTTGGATGGCATCGACTGGGGCACGCCTCAGGTGCTGGCGCAGACGTGTGCCCGGTTGAAAGAACTGGGGCTCCGCGTGCATTTGCTGGAGCCCCGGTGGGACGTGGATGAGCCGGAGGACTGGGAGCGGTTTACGCGCCTGCCCCTGAGCGAGGTGTAACCAGCGGCAGGTTCATCAGACGAACTAGCTCGCTGTCGGCATTTGCCGGTTCGGCGCCGGTAACCACCCGAAGGCTGTGTTGACGGTTCAGAACCGCAGTGCGGTATGTCTCCAGCAGCGCCTCTTTGGTCACGTTTTGCACCGCCTTGGCGAGCTGCTCCCTGGAATCAAACTGATCGTTGTTCCGGTCGATCTCCCGCCAGTATCGGTTGCTGATATCACCCAGTTTCCTGTCGCGCTCAAGCAGCGAACTGATCACCGCCTGTTTTTCCCTGGCCAGGCTGGCGTCATCCAAACCGTTGAGTCTGTCTTCAAACGCCGCAGAGAACTCCCGGACCGCCGCATCAATCTGCTGTTCGCCGGCCGTGGGTGACTGCACGACAAAGCCCAATGCCGGGGTTTCCAGCATCTCGAAGGGGGTGGCGTAAACAATGTAGCCAAGCTGCTGCTGGGTTCGGATGGCTTCGTAGAAGGGGCTGCTGATGATTTGTGCCAGCAAGCGGAATCGGGCGCGTTCCTTGTAGCTGGTGTCCGTCCCCTGCATGTAGAGGGTATACCCGGTATCCGGGTGATTCACGTTCATCGCCACGTCGGTTTCGCCGTCCGGCAGTTGCCGAACCCGGCTGCGCGGAACCTCGGTGATGGCATTGCCGTCCAGAACAACTGCCCGAACCTGGGCTGCCAGGTTCAGGGCGTAGGCCCGGGTCACATTGCCGTGGGCCAGCATTACCGGGTCGACCTGGGAGAACAGCGCCTCGGAGAAGGATTTCAGCTCATCCAGTGACACCGCCCGGGCCGCGATCAATTTGTCCTCGGTGCTCCAGACGCCTTCGAGCAGGGCGGTCTGGATGAATTCGGAGGTCTGCTCCACCGGGCGGTCCTTGGCTTTGTTTTCCAGACTGTCCACCAGATTTTGTCTGGCGATTTCAAAGCGTTGCTCGGTCAGGGCCGGGTCGGACAACTGGGCCAGTATCCGCAAAATCAGCGTATGCAGTTTGTCGCTGTATCCGCCAACCCGAACGGTGACGCCCCGCAGGTGCGGGTAAACGCTGTAATCCAGTCCGGCCAGCCGGGCCGAATAGGCCCAGGCATTGAGGTTGGTATTCACCGCGTCAACCAGTAACTGGGTCAGCACGCTGCTGCGGGCTGATGCGCGGGCCGCCGGAGTGCGCAGGCTGAGGTAGACGTTGGCTTTGGGCGTGCCGAAACGGGTGTCCCTTGCGTACCAGATGTCGAGCCCGTCCCGGGTGCCCAGCAGCATCGGCTCTGCCATGGTGTCACCGGTCACCATGTCCAGGTTCTCCGGGATGAACGGGTTGGCGGCCGGCAGGCGTAGTTGGGCCGCCAGCACGTCAGGTGCGCCGGATGTCAGCTCTTCGGTAGCCAGCGGGGTGAGTGCCCAGGGGGTCTCGTACCACCGGGTTTCGCGAGCCGTGGCCAGCTCCGGATCGGGCGCCAGAATAAACACCATGACGTTGTCCGGTGTCAGTTCGTCCAGGATCGCCTGATACTGCTTCGGAGCATAGCGTTCCAGCAGCCAGGGTGCGCTTAGCACCTCTTCATAGGGGTAGTGGCGCAACTGGCCGGCCAGTGACATCGCCTCGTGTACCGGGTCCCGCTGTTCCCGGAAACGGAAATCCATACGGGCAACCTGCTGCATTTCGTGGAAATACTGTTCGCTGATACCGGTCTCGCGAATGGTGTCGATGTATTCAAACACCAGCGGAAGAATGTCGTCGTGGTTAGTCAGCCCCTTGGGCGTGAGCGCCATGTTGATTTCCAGCGTGGCGTTGCTGCCGGTATCCATGCCCAGCCCTGCGGACAGGCCTTCAACCAGACCGGCCCGCTTGAGCACGTCAAGCAGGCTGCCCGGACCCTCATGACCCAGCAGGTTGGCAACGTAGCTGGCCGGCTTGGTGCGGTAGTTATCGTCTTGAGAGGGAATGGGGAAGGACAGGTTCAGTGAGCGGACGTCCTTGATGGCGTCGACGGTTACCTTGGCCGGCAGTTGCGCCTCCGTGTAGAGGGGCTCAGGATGCTTCAGTAACGTCAGTTGCCGGTTCTCGATGGCGGAAAATCGGGGGCGAACCATGCTTTCCAGCTCATCCAGCGACTGCGGCCCATACACGGCCAGGGTCATCAGGTTCGCGGAATACTGCGCTTTCCAGAAGTCGATCAGGTCTGGTCGCAGCGGATTTTCCTCGGTGTTTTCCAGTGTGCTCAGGTTGCCCACGGCAAACTGGCTGAAGGCGTGGTCCGGGTTGCTGCCGGCTTTTTTCACTGAATATAAGCGGCGTCCGTCTTCTTTCAGTTTGGATGTGAACTCCGAATGGACGGCGTTCCGTTCCCGATCCACCAGATCGGCCGTGAACAGCGGTGCGGAGAACTGTTGGGCAAAGCGGTCGAGCGCAGGTTCCAGGAACTTCGCTTCAACGTCAAAAAAGTAATTTGTGTCCTGAAACGCGGTAAAGGCGTTGTGACTCCCGCCGTGACTCTTGATGAACTGCTGGTATTCGCCGGCTTCCGGGTATTTCTCGGTGCCCAGAAACAGCATGTGCTCCAGAAAGTGTGCCATGCCTTCCCGGTCCCGGGGGTCGTTACCGCTGCCAACCGCAACGTTCAACGATGCGGCCGCTTTGTCGGCGTCCGGATCCGACACAAGAATTGCGCGCAGGCCGTTGTCCAGCTCAACCAGTCGGTAGTCGTTGTTGTCGTTGGGACTCTTCTGAAGCGACGTGGCTGCAACAGCCAGACTGCTGAACACCAGCAGGGTAAGCAGGGCGAGTGTCTGGCGAATGGGTGTCTGGATGCGTGCGTCTCTGGGGGTGCCGGTGCTCATAGTGCCTCTTTGTGTCCGGTGATCAACTAAGCTGCCAAGTGCATCAGTGCATCAGTGCATCAGTGCATCAGTGCATCAGTGCATCAGTGCATCAGTGCATCAGTGCATCAGCGCGTTGCGGGTGCTGTCCGGTTGCTGATCCAGGGTCTTGCGGGCCAGATCGATCGCTTTTTCGTGATTCAGTTCGCCGGATGCAATCCGCTCCAGCACCGTGCCCATGATGGCCACTGACTGACGGTATTCCGCGAACTCTGCCTGAAAGGCTGCATCGATAGCCTGGTAGACCGCCTGGATTTTCTGTTCACGATCGCCGGCATTTTCCGCTGTGTCGTTGATGGCCTTCAGGCAGGCACGGGCAATGGCGATGTAACGCTCAGTATTAGGGTTATCTTTACTCATACTGTGGGTTCCGTTCAGGAGATCATTGATGGGAGACGTCGCCGGGGGCGATTAGTTCCTGATTATGGCATTGCTGGGTTCTGGTTTCATTGCTTTGTGCCCGGCAGCTTGGGTGGTTAACTGTTGCCATAAAGGACGCTTGTCACCGGGAAATTGTGTAGGCATTCTGAACAGGTTGCAGCCATGGGGTATGTGCCGGATTAGAGTAAAAGCTCAATTCAAAACAATGACTTACAGAGCAAAAACTCTAAAAAAACTCGATACATGCGGTTCGTAATTAAGTACAATGCTAACGTTTTAAGCTTACCGCCTGGCCGTGAGCCCAGGTGAACATTGACATGGACAGATAAAAACAGAGCAACAAGCAGGGTGACTAATCAATGAATTATTTCCTCACGGGTGGCACCGGGTTTATTGGCCGTTTCCTCGTTGAAAAACTGCTGGCACGCGGTGGCACGATCCACGTGCTGGTGCGCGAGCAATCGCAGGAGAAACTGGACCAGCTTCGCGAGCGTTGGGGTGCTGACGAATCGCAGGTGAAAGCGGTAATCGGTGACTTGACCAGCAAGAATCTCGGCATTGACGCCGCTACCATGAAGTCCCTCAAGGGCAACATTGATCATTTCTTCCACCTTGCTGCCGTGTACGACATGGGTGCTGACGAAGCGTCCCAGCAGGCAGCCAACATTGAGGGAACCCGTGCGGCGGTCGAAGCTGCCGAGGCCATGGGCGCCAAGTGTTTCCACCATGTTTCCTCCATCGCCGCCGCAGGCTTGTTCAAGGGAACCTTCCGCGAGGACATGTTCGAGGAAGCGGAGAAGCTCAACCATCCGTACCTGCTGACCAAGCACGAATCCGAGAAAGTCGTTCGTGAGGAATGCAAGGTGCCGTTCCGTGTCTATCGCCCGGGCATGGTGATCGGTCACTCCAAGACCGGTGAGATGGATAAGGTCGACGGCCCTTACTATTTCTTCAAAATGATTCAGAAGATTCGCCGTGCGATCCCGCAATGGGTGCCAACCATTGGTATCGAAGGTGGCCGCCTGAACATCGTGCCGGTGGATTTCGTGGTGAACGCCATGGATCACATTGCCCACCTGGACGGCGAGGACGGCAACTGCTTCCATCTCGTTGATTCTGACCCCTACAAAGTGGGTGAGATTCTCAACATCTTCTCTGACGCCGGCCACGCACCGAAGATGGCCATGCGCATCGACTCCCGGATGTTCGGCTTCATTCCGCCGTTCATTCGCCAGAGCCTGAAGAACCTGCCGCCCGTCAAGCGCCTGACCGGGGCACTGCTGGACGACATGGGCATTCCGCCTTCCGTCATGTCCTTCATCAATTACCCGACCCGTTTTGACGCCCGCGAAACCGAGCGTGTACTGAAAGGCACTGGCATTGAAGTGCCGCGCCTGCCGGAATACGCCGCGGTGGTTTGGGATTACTGGGAGCGCAACCTCGACCCGGACCTGTTCAAGGATCGTACCCTGCGCGGAACCGTTGAAGGCCGCGTGTGTGTGGTCACCGGTGCAACGTCCGGTATTGGCCTGGCGACCGCTGAGAAACTGGCAGAAGCCGGCGCAATTCTGGTGATCGGCGCGCGTACCAAGGAAAAGCTTGATGAAGTGGTTGCCCATCTCGAAGAGAAGGGCGGCAACGTGCACGCCTATCAGTGCGACTTCGCCGACATGGACGACTGTGACCGCTTCGTGAAGACGGTGCTGGACAACCACGGTCAGGTGGATGTGCTGGTGAACAACGCCGGTCGCTCCATCCGTCGTTCGCTGGACCTGTCGTTCGACCGTTTCCACGATTTCGAGCGTACCATGCAGCTGAACTACTTCGGTTCCGTGCGCCTGATCATGGGCTTCGCGCCGAAGATGCTGGAGCAGCGTCGTGGCCACATCGTTAACATCTCGTCCATCGGTGTACTGACCAACGCACCGCGGTTCTCGTCTTACGTGGCGTCCAAGTCAGCGCTGGATGCATTCAGCCGCTGTGCGGCGGCCGAGTGGTCTGATCGCAACGTCACCTTCACCACCATCAACATGCCGCTGGTGAAGACACCGATGATCGCGCCGACCAAGATTTACGATTCTGTTCCGACTCTGACTCCGGACGAAGCCGCCGACATGGTGGCGGAGGCGATCGTGTATCGTCCGAAGCGTATCGCGACGCGCCTGGGGATCTTTGCCCAGGTGCTGCACGCCCTGGCGCCGAAGATGGGTGAGATCGTGATGAACACCGGTTACCGGATGTTCCCGGATTCCGCTGCGGCGGCCGGCAGCAAGTCTGCTGAGAAGCCGAAGGTGTCCACCGAGCAGGTTGCGTTTGCGGCCATCATGCGAGGCATCTACTGGTAATACCGGTCGGATGACGACAAAAAACCCCGCTTCGGCGGGGTTTTTTTGTTGGCGGGGAGGCGTGATCAGTCTTCCAGTTCGATCAGCGGCGGGGGGAATCCGCCCAGATCTTTCCAGCGATTCACAATGCCACAGAACAGGTCTGCGGTTTTTTCAGCGTCGTAGGCGGCAGAGTGCGCCTCCTTGTTGCTGAACGGAATGCCGGCCAGTTTGCACGCCTGCGCCAGTACCGTGTGGCCATACGCGAGGCCTGCCAGGGTGGCGGTATCAAAAGTGGAGAACGGGTGGAACGGATTGCGCTTAATGTCCGCGCGCATGGCTGCGGCGAACAGAAAGTTGTGGTCGAAGGTGGCGTTGTGGCCCACCAGCACCGCGCGCTTGCAGTCGAACTCTTTCACCGCTTTGCGGATCGGGCGGAAGAGTTCGCTCAGTCCTTCGCGCTCCGGTACGGCCTCCCGTTCCGGGTCCCACGGATCGATACCGGTGAAGTCGAGGGCGGACTGTTCCAGATTCGCGCCTTCGAACGGATCGATATGATGAGTGTGGGTTTCGGTTGGGCGCAGGTAGCCGTCCTCATCCATGGTCAGAAGAACAGCTGCCACTTCCAGCAGGGCATCTCGCTCCGGATTGAACCCGGCGGTTTCTACGTCTACGACGACGGGAAGAAAGCCGCGGAAGCGGCGGGACATGGGATGCGATTCTTGGTTTTCGTCAGTCACTCAAACTCCGGTCGTGGCCGTCTATTGAAAAAGGTCAGGTTGGTGGTTGGTTTACGCCAGCCGCCAGTTAACGGTTTCGCCGGCTTTCAGGGGCACGATGTGGCCGCCGGCCAGGGGCAGTTGTTCCGGCATCGTCCAGGGTTCCCGCACCAGGGTGATGGTGTCGGTGTTTCTGGGCAGGCCGTAGAAGTCTGCTCCGTTGAAGCTTGCGAAGGCTTCCAGTTTGTCCAGGATGCCCAGTTCCTCGAAGATCTCGGCGTACAGGCCGATGGCGCCGAAGGCCGAGTAGCAGCCGGCACAGCCGCAGGCCGCCTCTTTCCGGTCTTTGGCGTGGGGCGCCGAATCGGTGCCGAGGAAGAAACGCTTGTCGCCACTGGCCACGGCATCGCGCAGGGCCTGCTGGTGCTTGTTGCGTTTCAGGATCGGCAGGCAATACAGGTGTGGACGGATGCCTCCCACCAGCATGTGGTTGCGGTTGTACATCAAATGCTGGGGTGTCAGCGTGGCGCCCAGGTTATCGCCCTGGTATTGCTGCACGAAGGCCGCTGAGTCGGCGGTGGTGATGTGTTCGAGCACCACTTTCAGGGTCGGGAAGGCTTCCAGGACAGGGGCAAGCACTCGCTCAAGAAAGATCTTTTCCCGGTCAAAGATATCGATATCGGCGTCGGTCACTTCTCCGTGGACCAACAGCAGCATGCCGCACTCAGCCATGGCTTCGAGCACCGGGTAAATCTTCCGCACGTCTTTGACGCCGGAATCCGAATTGGTGGTTGCACCTGCTGGATACAGCTTGGCGGCAATCACGCCGGCGGCCTTGGCTTCGCGAATGGTGTCCGGCGTCATGCTCTCGGTCAGATACAGGGTCATCAGCGGTTCAAAGGCAGAGTTTCCGGCGGCGGCCATAATCCGCTGCCGGTACGCCGTGGCCTGCTGCGCTGAGGTGACCGGCGGTACCAGGTTCGGCATGATGATCGCGCGCCCGAAGCAGGCAGCTGTGGCCGGTACAACGTCCTTGAGGATATCGCCGTCACGAACGTGCAGGTGCCAGTCGTCCGGGCGGGTGAGGGTAATCTGATCGGTCATGAAACTGTTCGCCAATGTGTCTGGGGGCTGTGCCCTGAAAATTTCGCGGATTATACCAGATGGGGCTGTGTTTGTTTTTGTATCCTGACCTAAAGAGCGTGGTTAGACGGCCGATACCTTCTGTGAACAGAGCAATACCAGAGGCAACCCGTAATCGTTATGACCGTTCCTGCGCAAAAGTCCGCTTTCCGTCACCTTGGAGCCGCCGCTCTGCTGTGGGCTTCAGCCGTAGGCTGCCACGCCGGCAGTTTCGGGGCGGGGATTGAGAACAGCCGCTGGTATCTGGCGGAATCCGTGTTCGAATGCTCTCTGGTCCACGAGGTTCCGGGCTACGGTAAAGCGGTTTTCCGGCACCGGGCCGGGGAGGACCTGTCCTTCTTCCTTGAATCCGCTTTGCCGCTGATGCGTCCCGGCCGCGGCGAACTGGTGGTTGAGGCCCCGGAGTGGCGCCCCGGTGTGCCACCGACGCCGGTGGGCCAGGTGGATGTTTCGGACACGCCCCGGCCGGTCAGTGTCGATCACCGACAGGCGATGGCGATGGTTCAGGGGTTGCTCAATGGCATGCGTCCAACCGTTACCAGAACGTCCCGGTTCGGCGGCCAGCCCGTCCGGGTGCACGTCTCCAACGTGAACTTTGCCGGCCATTTTGAGAGCTACCGAAACTGTGCTGCCAACCTTCTGCCTGTCAATTACGATCAGATTCGCCGGTCCCGGATTGCGTTCAGCAGTGGCAGTGCCCGCTTGTCGGCTACAGATCGTCAATTGCTGGATAACATTGCCATCTACGTGCTGGCGGATTCGACCGTGGAGCAGGTGTTTGTCGATGGCCACAGTGATCGTCTCGGCAGCCGTATCGATAATCGGGCGTTATCGGAAGACCGCGCCAACGTGGTGGCGGATTACCTGAAAGCCCGTGGCATTGCCGGGGACAAGCTCATTGTCCGGGCCCACGGCGACCAGTACCCGGTATCGCGCCGGCCGGCGGATAACCGCCGTACCAACATCCGGTTGCAAAGGGAAGGCGAGCGTCCGGAGTTCCAGCAGGCCAACGGCTATGGCGGTGGCTCTGCTGGCTGATTGCGCGGTCAGTAAACCGAATTGAGAACCTGAACGTGGCTTGTCACGCTTTCGGCCAATGCTTTGAGGTGGTAACCACCTTCCAGCGTGGACACCACGCGGTCGTTGGCGTGGTCGCTGGCAACACTGGTGACTATCTCCGTCAGCCAGCGGTAATCCTCCGACTCCAGATTCAGCTCGCCCATTGGGTCCAGTCGGTGCGCATCGAAACCTGCCGACACCAGAATCAGCTGCGGCCGGAAATCCTGCAGGGCTTTTAGCCAGGCATTCTCTACCAGGTTGCGGTAATCCTTTCCGGACGTTCCCGCCGCTACCGGCACGTTAATGATGTTGGATGGTTGCTGGTACACATGAGAATGTGGGTAAAACGGATGCTGGAAACTTGAGCAGATCAGCACGCGTTCATCGCCGCCGAGAATATCCGCCGTTCCATTTCCCTGATGAACATCAAAATCAATGATGGCCACCCGTTCCAGTTGGTGGAAGGTGAGGGCCCGCATCGCAGCAAGGGCGACGTTGTTGTAGAAACAAAACCCCATGGCGCGGCTGCGTTCGGCGTGGTGTCCCGGTGGGCGGGCGCAGACGAAGGCATTGGTTGCCTGTCCGCTCATCACCATATCCACCGCCTGAATGTTGCCACCAGCCGCCAGCCTCGCCGCCATCAGGGAATCCGGCATAATGGCGGTGTCCGGATCGACAAAAACCCGGCCGCGGGTGGGGGTGATCAGATCCAGTTGGTGCAGATACTTTTCCGGGTGCACTAACAGGAGTTGGTCGCGGGTGATTTCTTCCGGTCGCACCCAGTCCAGCTCCTGTTCCAGACCGGTGTCCGCCAGGAAACTCAGAATGGCCTTGAGCCGGTCCGGGGATTCCGGGTGTTCCGCCCCCATGTTGTGCTTCAAATAGTCGTCATGGGAAAAAAATGCCGTGGTCATACCTGATTAACACTCTGCGATTGCTCTTGTTTTTGCCCATGGTATCAGGGTTGCGCGCGGACTGCTGTGTCCTTTGGTCGCACCCGAATAGTCATCAGCCGTTAATGTTTTCCCGGACGGTAAGGGGCTACACTCATAAGTGTCCTGATTTATTCGACTTTATTAGCCGACTTCCTACCGCACGGAGACCGTCAGCTTGAGCACCCGTTACCTGGAAAATCTGTTCAATCCCGATTCCATCGTGGTCATCGGTGCCTCCGAGCGAGCGGATAGCCTCGGTGGCATGGTGTTGCGGAATCTGATGGGTGGTGAATACGCAGGCCGTTTGCTGGTGGTGAACCGGAACGACTACGACAACGTTCACGGGGTGCCCTGTGTCAGGAAAGTGTCCCGGATGGATTTCTCTCCCGATCTCGCCATTGTCTGCACCCCGCCGGATACCGTGGCCAGAACCATCCGGCGTCTCGGCGAGGCCGGAGTCCGTACTGCCATTGTGATGACCGGAGGCATGTCCCGAACGCACAGCAAAACCGGCCAGCCTCTAATGTATGCCGTTCGCGAGGCGGCTCGCGAAACGGGTGTTCGTGTGCTGGGCCCGAACACCATCGGCCTGATGGTGCCAAAGAGGAATCTCAACGCCACGTATGCCCATATGGGGGTGATTCCCGGGCGGGTGGCATTCATTGGCCAGTCCGGGACCATCGCCAGTTCTGTGATCGACTGGGCCTTTGCCCGGGGCGTGGGATTTTCCTATTTCCTGACGCTGGGGGATGGCATGGATATCGATCACGACGACCTGATCGACTATCTGGCACAGGATGCCCAGACCCGCGCCATCCTGCTGCACATTGAAAACGTGCCCAATCCGAGCCGATTCATGTCCGCAGTGCGGGCCGCATCGCGCACTAAGCCGGTCATTGCAGTGAAATCGGGGCGGGTACCGGAATCGGAGTGGGTACCGCACGTGCTGCCCGCCGGTGTCACCCGCAGTGATCCGATTTACGATGCAATGCTGCAGCGGGCCGGTGTGTTGCGGGTGGATGGCCTGGGGCAGATGTTCGACGCTCTGGAAACCCTCACCCGAATGCGCCCATTGCGCCGGGAGGGGCTGGTGATTATGGCCAACGGGGTTGGCCCCGGCGTGCTGGCCGTGGACCGGCTGGATCATCTGGAAGGGGAATTGGCCAGGCTATCCGACCAAACCGTCAAGGCGCTGGCCGGGCTGTTGCCAAGCTACTGGACCCGCAGAAATCCCATCGACCTGAACTACGATGCGTCCCCGGAGTTGTATTCCAGGGTTATACAGATCCTTGCCAGGGACCCGGAAGTGGCGAACGTTCTGGTGATGTATTCGCCGAGTCTGACCGAGGACAATCTGCAGATTGCCGATGCCGTTATCCATGCTGCCAAGGGCACGAGGCTGAACGTGTTCACCTGCTGGCTTGGCCAAAGTACGGTGATGGATTCCCGCGAAGAGTTCTATCGGGCTGGCCTGCCATCGTTTTTCAGTCCGGAAAAGGCGGTGACCGCCTTCATGCAGCATATCCGGCACCAGAGGGTTCAGCGCCTGCTGACCGAGACACCGGAATCGTTTACCGATCACTTTATTGATCGCAGCGTGACCCGAAGGGTCGTCAGGCATGCATTGAGTGCGGGTCGATACCACCTGTCCAATCGGGAAGCCCGGGACCTGATCGCGGACTATGGCATCAGCACGATCGAAACCATGTACTGCGACGACATGGACGAAGTGCTGGAGCTTTTTGCCGTGGAACGCCGGCCGGTGGATGTGACCATTATCCACGAGCAGGTATGTCACCCGTTCCTGAACCTGAGCCCGACCCAGCGTCGTTATAAAGGCACCATCCAGAAGTTGAACAGCGAGCAGGCCATCATCGAGGCCTGCCGCTTCCTGATGGAGGACTATCAGTTCCATTTCCCGAAAAGCGGCTTCCTCGGGTTTGCGGTTCAGCGTTCCTACCAGCATGTGGGTGGTATCGAATTCAGCGTCGGCATTACCCGGGACCCGGTGTTCGGGCCGCTGGTGGTGTGTGGCGCCGCCGGCGCCCAGATCAATATCATGACCGACCGGCAGATCGCCCTGCCGCCGCTCAACATGGTGCTGGCGCGTGAGCTGCTCCGCCGCACCTACATGTACAAATTGCTCAAAGAACACAGCCTGAAGCCGGATGAGGACATCCGCGCGGTGACTGAAACCCTGGTCACCCTGTCCCAGATTGTTATCGATATACCGGAGATCAAGGGGCTGGAAATCTCACCCTTGTTGTTCAACGAGCAGGGCGCGGTGGCGGTGAATATCGCGGTTAACCTCTCCGATCACGCCGGCAAGCCGATCATTCAGCCCTATCCCCGTGAGCTGGAAGAGTGGATCGTGCTGCCCAAGTCCGGGCGGCGGGTGATTATCCGTCCAGTTCTGGCGGAGGATGAGCCCGCGCATCGGGTCTTCCACGAGCGTCAGTCACCGGAGTCCATCCGCTACCGGTTTTTCCAGTACCGCAAGCACTTCTCCCGCGAGGACGTGGCCCAGATGGTTCAGATCGACTACGACCGGGAAATGGTTTTCATCGCCAATGCCCCCCGCGAGGATGGAGAAGGGGAAGAGACCCTGGGTACCGTAAGAACCTGGACCGATGCCGACAACCTGCAGTGTGAATTTGCCGTCATGGTGCACGACAAAATGAAAGGCGAAGGCCTGGGTGTGACCCTGATGCACAAGATGATCGATTACTGCCGCGCCCGCGGCACCGTGGAAATGGTGGGTAACGTGCTGCCGGATAACCGGCCCATGCTGAGCCTGGCCGAGCACCTGGGGTTCGAGGTCAAGTACAACCTCGAGGAGGAAGTGATGGACCTCAGGCTGGTGCTGAACGAGCCGCAAAAGGAGTGGCAGAGGGAGCGACTGGGCAAGGACACCTAACGACGGTGCCCTTGCCGCGGGCATCATTCCTCGATGATGGCGGAGCGGTCTTCACCGCCCATGGCTTCCAGAAGGCCGGGAATCAGTTTGGCCAATTCCAGGGTCATGATGGTGAAGGCGGTATCGAACTTGGCGACGGCGTCGTCGACATCCACGTCATCCAGCTGTTCCTGGATGGTTTCGCCGAATTTCAGCCGGCGAATGCCAAATTCCTCATCCAGCACGAACGACACGTTCTCGTCCCAGGTCAGTGCCAGCCGGGTGACCTGCATGCCAGCGTCCAGGTGGTTGCGGATCTCGTCTGCTTTCAGGTCCAGGCCCTTGCAGCGCACCACGCCACCGTCTTCGGACGGATCTTTCAGTTCGCATTCATTACCCAGCGTGATGGTTGCCGGCAGATCGATGCTTTCGTTCAGCCAGCCGGTAAAGGTAAACGCCGGAGCCTGTTCCAGAGCGGGCGGGCGAACGGGTAGTGAGCCCAGGCTTTTACGCAGTGTCGAGGCCAGGTCTTCGGCCTGCTTTGACGAGCCGGCATCGACCACCAGCACGCCATCCTGTGGCGCCAGATAAGCAAAGCAACGGCGATTCTTGGAAAAGGCCTGCGGCAGCATTTCCAGCATGACCTGTTCCTTGATTTCGTCTTTCTCTTTGCGACGGACTTTCCGGCTTTGCTCCAGTTCGATGGCTTCAGCCCGTTCCTCAACGGCTTCCTTAACCACGGGGCCAGGCAGGATTTTTTCTTCTTTGCGCAAGGCAATCAGGTGGTATCCACCGGCGCTGTGAACCAGCTGCTCACCGTGCTTGCCCAGCGGCGGCACCCAGCCCTGGCGGCTGGTTTCCTGCGGACCACAGGGCTTGAAGGCGTCGGCCTGAAGTTTTTCCTCCAATGCCTCCGCAGAGATATCGAAGGGCTTGGTAAAACGAAATACACGGACGTTACGAAACCACATCAGGCGGGATCCTTGATTATTCGATTGGCAACAACAGGAAAAGGGGAGGATGATACGGCCACCGGACGGCGACCGTAAAGTGGCCTCAGAATCGTCACAAATTCATGATTTCGACCAGCACGGTTTTCACGATAAAGCCGACCACGCCGGCGCCCAGTACAATAAACAATGCGATGGTTCCAAACCGGCCAGCCTGAGATTTTTTGGCCAGATCCCACACTATGAAGCCCATCCAGGTAATCAACCCGGTAAGGAGCACCAGCATGGCAATCTTCGAGAATACTGCTTCATTCATAGCGTAATGTCTCTGTGTTTCGGCAGCGGAGTGGCTACTGCTGCTCGTCCCGCAGGAAGACCCAGTTATCCTGGTCGGACTGTTCTTCGCTGAAATAGTAGCCGTCGAGATCGAATCCCTTGAGGTCATCTGCCTGAGTAATGCGATTCTGTATGGCGAACCGGCACATCAGGCCCCGAGCTTTCTTGGCGTAAAAGCTGATCATCTTGTACTGGCCGTTCTTCCAGTCTTTGAATTGGGGTGTGATGAGTCGGCCATTGAGCTTTTTCTTCTGGACGCTCTTGAAGTATTCGTTGGAGGCGAGATTGACCAGCACACCGTCATCTTCCGCCAGCAGCCGGTTAATTTCTTCGGTGAGCTTGCTGCCCCAGAACGCGTAAAGGTCTTTGCCCCGGGTGTTTTCAAACTTGGTGCCCATTTCCAGGCGGTAGGGCTGCATCAGGTCCAGGGGTTTTAACAAACCATACAGACCTGACAGCATCCTCAGATGATCCTGGGCGAAGTCAAAGTCCCCGTCGCTGAAAGAGGCGGCGTCCAGGCCGGTATAAACGTCGCCCTTGAAGGCCAGGACCGCCTGGCGGGCGTTCTCGGGCGTGAACGGCGTTTGCCAGCTCTGGAAGCGGTCAGCGTTGAGCTGGCCCAGCTTTTCACTGATGCTCATCAGGTTACTGATCTGGTGTGGTTCCAGCTCTTTCAGCTGGTCAATCAGTTCGCAGGCATCGTCCAGAAAGTCCGGCTGGGTGTGACGTTCAGTCGCCAGCGGGCTGTCGTAGTCGAGTGTCTTGGCGGGGGATACAACCATCAACATGGCAGGGCTATCCTCATTCAAGAAACGTGAGTAAATCGTCTTTTGTGAACGGCCAGTCCAGTTCCGCGCCGGTGTCGTTTCGTCGTAACACCGGGATACGGGTGCCGTACTTGTCCACCAGCGCCTCCGACTGAGCGATGTCCACTACATCAACCGGAACCGGTTTGGGCATCGGGGTGTGAACGAGCAGGTTTTCGGCCACGTCACACAGATGGCAGTTGGATGTGGTGTAAAACAGCAGTTCCATTATTTTGGCTGCGCATCCAGTTGCTGTCCGTTCACGCCCTTGCTGTCCTTACCCATCAGGTACAGGTAAATCGGCATCAGCTCTTCCGGTGCCGGATTCTGTTGCGGATTTTCGGCCGGGTAGGCGTGAGCGCGCATGTTTGTGCGGGTGGCGCCGGGGTTCAGGCTGTTAACCCGGACATTGTGGCGTTCATCGTCCAGTTCGTCGGCCAGTACCTGGGTCAGACCTTCGATCGCGAACTTGGATATCGCGTACGCACCCCAGTAGGCGCGCCCTTTACGGCCGACACCGGAGGAAGTGAAAATCACCGA
This sequence comes from Marinobacter salinisoli, assembly GCF_017301335.1. Taxonomy (NCBI): domain Bacteria; kingdom Pseudomonadati; phylum Pseudomonadota; class Gammaproteobacteria; order Pseudomonadales; family Marinobacteraceae; genus Marinobacter; species Marinobacter salinisoli. The sequence continues at coordinate 3,081,653 of NZ_CP071247.1, read as the reverse complement.
GGCATCGGTCGACTGGCGCAAAAGCGGGATCATGGCACGGCTCAACAGGAACGGGGCGGTCGCGTTGACATGCATGACCTGATTCCAGGTTTCCGGATCGTACAGGTCGATCGGGCTTCGATCGCCCAGGATGGCAGCGTTGTGCAGAATGCCGTCCAGCCGGCCGAAGTTTTCTTCGATGGTCATGGCCAGCTCTTCGTATTCCTTCACCGCAGCACCGTCGAAATTCATCGGCACGATGGCTGGCTGGGGATGTCCGGCGGCTTCGATTTCGTCGTAAACGGCTTCCAGTTTGGACACCGTGCGACCCATCAGGATCACCGTCGCCCCGTGTGCCGCATACGCCAGAGCGGCCGCCCGGCCAATGCCGCTGCCTGCACCGGTCACCATCACGATGCGGTCTTGCAGTAGGTCGGCGGGTGCTTGGTAATCTTGCATAACCTGTCTCCGTGTCGGGCGGCTGCCAATGGGCAACCCCAAGTCTTTTCTGATGATTATTGTAACAGTTTTGCCAGGTCGCTGACTGTGTCGGCAATGTCGTCAGCGCCCCACGTATCGACGCTTTCGGGTTCCTCAATGTAACCATAGCGCACGGCGATCGTTCGCATGCCCGCGTTGCGGCCGGACTCGATATCGCGCAAGTGGTCGCCCACGTAGATCGCGCGTTGCGGATCAGCGCCGATCTCTTTGCACGCGAGGAACATCGGCTCGGGATGCGGTTTGCGCTGGCTGACGTGATCCGGGCAGATCACGGTGGCGCACCGGGGCGCCAGACCAAGCGCCTCCACCAGCGGTGCCGCGAAGCGCACCGGTTTGTTGGTGACGATACCCCAGGGAATGGCACGCGCCTCCAGTGAGCGCAATAGGTCATCCATGCCGCCGAACAGAGTGGTCTCTTCCGCCACGCCCTGCTCGTACAGGTCAAGGAATGCCGTGTGCTTGTCCAGATAATCCGGATGTTCCGGTTCCAGCCCGAAACCTACCCGGATCATGGCACGTGCTCCGTTCGACACTGAACGGCGGATGTGGTCCGCCGGCAGGGGCTCCAGGCCGTGTTCCTGTCGCAGCAGATTCAGGCAGCGGATGAAATCCGGGGCGGTATCAATCAGTGTGCCGTCCAGATCGAACAGGACGGCGGACGGCGCTGGTTCAGCTTTCACGGGAATCCTTGGCGTGCATCAGATAGTTCACATCCACATCCCGGCCGAGTTTGTAGATTTTGGTCAGCGGGTTATACGTCATTCCAGTCAGTTCCAGTACTTCAAGGCCAGCGTGACGCAGGTAATCCGACATTTCCGATGGTCGGATGAACTTCTTCCACTCATGGGTGCCTTTGGGCAACAGGTTGAGCACGTATTCGGCCCCAACAATCGCGAACAGGAATGACTTCGGGTTGCGGTTGATGGTGGATACGAACAAATGGCCGCCGGGCTTGAGCATGGCTGAGCAGGCTTTGATCACCGACGCCGGATCGGGCACGTGTTCCAGCATCTCAAGGCAGGTAACGACATCGTACTGGCCGGCGTGTTCCGGGTCCTGCGCCAGTTCTTCCACGGTGGTCTGTCGATAATCGACGTCGACACCGGTTTCCAGGCCATGCAGCTTGGCCACGGACAGCGGCGCTTCTCCCATATCGAGGCCCGTTACGTGGGCGCCGCGCTGGGCCATGCCCTCCGACAGCAAGCCACCACCGCAGCCGACGTCAAGCGCGCGCTTACCGGCCAGGGACACGCGCTCGTCGATATAGTTCAGCCGGAGCGGGTTGATGTCGTGCAGTGGCCGGAATTCACTGGTGGGATCCCACCAACGGCTGGCCAGGGCCTCAAACTTGGCGATTTCATTCCTGTCGACATTCTGGTTGTTCATGGTTTTCGCTGCCTGCTGATGGTGTCTTGAGTTGCTTACTGATTCCGCGGGTGGCGAATCCGTTCCCGCCAGCCGTCTACCCGGAGCATGAGGTCGGGCACGTCAATTCGCGTTAAACGCCCATCCTGTAACTGAGGTACGCCATGAATCCAGCTATGGCTTACTGCCCGGCCGTGATTGCTGTAGACAAGATGGGAGGCCGGATCATACACCGGTTGTATAAAGGGATCGCTCAGGTCGACGGCGATAATATCGGCCAGCTTGCCCTCTGCAAGGGAGCCCAGTTCGTGGTCCCGGCCGATGGCTTTTGCGCCGTTGAGCGTGGCCATGGTCAGGGCATCGTGAGCGGATAGGGCGGCGGCATCGTTGGCCACAACCTTGGCCAGCATGGCGGCGGTTTGCAGTTCGCCGAACAGGTCCAGGTTGTTATTGCTGGCGGCACCGTCGGTTCCGATGGCCACGTTGATACCGGCATCGGCAAGCTTCTGTACCGGGCACAGGCCGCTGGCGAGCTTCAGGTTGGATTCGGGGCAGTGAACGATGTGGGCGCCCGAAGCGGCAATAGCCTCGATATCGGCCTCATTCATCTGGGTCATGTGCACGCACTGGGTGTTGGGCCCGAGCAGACCGAGAGACTGCATGCGAGCGACCGGCCGTTGTCCAAGCTTTTCGGTGGCTTCCGCAACCTCAAACGCGGTCTCGTGCAGGTGGATCTGGACCGGGGCTCCGGTCTCTGTGCTCAGGTGAATGGCGCGTTCCAAGGGTCCATCGGAAACCGTATAGGGCGCGTGTGGCCCGATGGCAGGCGAAATGAACTCGTTGCCTTGCCACGCGCTGATCAGCTCTTGGCCCTTGTTCAGGTACTCATCGGGTCCGCTGCCCCAGGCCGTCGGGAAATCCAGCAATGGAAATGCGATTTGGGCACGCATTCCTACGTCGTGGGCTGCCTGGGCGGCGACTTCCGGAAAGAAGTACATGTCCGAGAAGGTGGTGGTTCCAGTGCGCAGCATTTCGGCCATGGCCAACTGCGTGCCATCGGCAATGAACTGCTCACTGACAAAGTTACCTTCCGCCGGCCAGATGTGTTCGTTGAGCCAGGTCATCAGCGGAAGGTCGTCTGCCATGCCCCTGAACAGCGACATCGCCGCGTGCCCGTGCAGGTTGATCAAGCCGGGCATCACCACATGCTGCGGCAGATCGACGGTTTCACGGGTGCGGTATTTGGCGTCGGCCTCAGCCTGGGATACCACTGCGGTGATCCGGCTGCCAGTAATAATCACGGTCTGCCTGTCCAGCACGATGCCTTTAGGTTCGATGGGAATCAGCCATCGCGCATTGATGCGAATATCTGCTGCGATGATGGTGTCTGCGGTCATATACCAGCCTTAATAGCGGGGCGGCCAAGATGCCTGTCGCGAAAATGTAGCTGGCTAGTATAAACGTTATACTGGCCGTTTTCAGCGTTTCACAGATGGAGTGCGCGAATGGAGAAAACCCGTCAGTCCAGCCCCTTACGGACCATTGGAACCGTGGCCATGCGCTGGCACGGCGATAGCCTGGAGCTGCTTGACCAGCGTCTGCTGCCGGTCGAGGAGCACTGGATCACCGCGGAAGGCGCTGGCGGAGTGGCCCAGTGCATTCGGGATATGGTGGTGCGGGGTGCTCCAGCGATCGGTATCAGTGCCGCCTATGGGGTTGCGTTGGCCGCACGCCATGCCGCTGAAGAACAGTGGCGGGCGGAGATTCAGCAGGCGCTTGAGGAGCTCGGGGCGTCCCGGCCAACCGCAGTTAACCTGTTCTGGGCGTTGCAGCGGATGAAAAGGGTGTTCGAAGAATGCTCGACCTTGAAGGGCGCAGTCGCCCGGCTGGCCGAGGAAGCGGTGGCCATTCACGAAGAGGATCTGGCGGCCAATCTGGCCATGGCGGACCACGCCCTGGAGGCAATGGATGCCAGCTCGCCGTTATCGGTGCTGACTCATTGCAACACCGGCGCACTCGCAACCGGTGGTTATGGTACGGCCCTGGGGGTAATCCGGCGGCTGCATGAGGCGCAGTTGCTGGAGGCTGTTTACGCCGATGAAACCCGGCCCTGGCTCCAGGGAAGCCGGCTGACAGCGTGGGAGTTGGCGCGGGACAGCATTCCGGTCACGTTGAACGCAGACGGCGCCGCTGCGGCCATTCTGGCGCAGGGGCAGGTTCGCTGGGTGATTGTCGGAGCCGACCGGATAACCGCCAACGGCGATGTGGCCAACAAAATAGGCACCTACAGCCTGGCGGTGCTTGCCAGGTACCACGGGGTCGGATTCATGGTGGTGGCGCCATCGAGTACAGTGGATATGTCTCTGGCGTCCGGCGCCGACATTCCCATCGAAGAGCGGGAGGCTTCAGAGGTTCGGGCGATCCGGGGTATTCCGCTGGCTCCGGAGGGGGTGAACGTTTACAACCCGGTTTTCGATGTGACGCCGGCTGACCTGATCGACCTGATCGTTACCGAGAAGGGCGTGGTCCGAAAGCCGAGTCGTGAAACCATGGCGGCGCTGTTCTCGTGAGACGGGATGGGCCAGGCCCCTGGCTCAGTCTTTCGCGGATTCGTCTTCTGTCTTGGCGTTTTCTTCGTAGGTGGCCTTCAACTCGGCCACCTGACGTTCCTGCTCCTCGACGAAGTGCAGCGACATTTCAAAGCTTTGACGGGTAAATTCCAGGACTTTCCTGAACCCCTCGTCTGAAAGGTTCCTGGCGTCGTCGTGCCGGCGGAAAATATTGATGAATTCCCGTTCCCGCTCGAACTGCAGGGGCAGGCGGCCCACGCCCCAGTCATTGAGAATCTGCCAGACTTCCGGGTTGTAATTGCGCGTGGTGCGGAGGATGAAGGGAATCGGATCGTTGCGGGCTATCAGGGCAGCCAGCCGCAGAATCAGTTCAAAGGACAGTGTCGCGGTGCCGTCTTCCACGGCCTCGAGCACCGATTTATCTTTCAGGTTCAGCGCTTCGCTCATCTCGGACAAGGTCAGCCCGGCGACCTCGCGAATGTCCTTGAGCGATTGCCCTGCCGTGAGCATTGCCCGCAGCTGATCCTGAGAGTTGATCAGTGCTCTGCCCACGCGCATCGACGTGTCGGTGGCGCGCACTCCGAGACGCAGCGCCGAACCCGTCAAACCGATCAGACGATCGACCAGGCTTTCGGTGCCCTTATCCTCTGCCACCTTCGGCTGTTGGAGTTCCTCGATCTCCTCCATGGAGCGCATCGCGTGCAGCGCGTCCAGTAGAGTGTCTCGCAACACACGCCCCGTTTTTGGGGGTATCTCGTCCTTAGATCGTTGCGGCATGCTCCTGCAAAGGTCCTCGCTTATTGTGCCGGGGTTTTCGCGGCGAAGTGTCTGGGGGTGGTAATGGATACCATGCGGCGGTCCAGCTCAACCATATCCGCGACAATGTGGCCACCTTCGCGGATGACGAAATCCAGCTCGTCATCAACGGTATCCAGTTGGGCTGACTGCTGATCCTGCCACTCTTCAAGCGCTTCGAGTGAGTCGAACGGCTCTTCGCCCCGGAGTTCGCGACGGGCATTGGCAATGCTCAAACGGGTTCGTTCGATTTGTTCGTGCTGCGCTTTACGAGTCTCGAAATTGAGGCTCACGGATTCCAGCTCACGTTGCTCATTCAGAAACTCGATTTCTTCCTGCAGCAGGTTGAACTCCGGGCTGGTGGCAAACCGTGTTTCATGACGCTGGCGGAGTTCGTCGATAATGCCGCTGAAATCGAAGTAGCGGGTATGCGGAACAGCCTCAATCTGATCCCAGGGCAGGGCGCGATCGAGGGCGTCCTCACCAATCCGGGTTTTGTCGATACGAGAGGGGATCTCGATGTCCGGGATCACGCCTTTGTGCTGGGTGGAGCCACCTGACACCCGATAGAACTTGGATTGGGTAATTTTCAGCTGGCCGTGATTCAGTGGCCGAACCGCCTGCACCGTGCCCTTGCCGAAGGTCTGGGAACCGACCACCAGACCGCGACCGTAATCCTGGATGGCGCCGGCGAAGATTTCCGAGGCGGATGCACTCATTCGATTGGTCAGTACCACCAGTGGGCCGTCATAGGCCACCGAAGGATCCTGGTCGTCCAGTGTCTGAACTTCGTTGTTTGCGTGCCGGATCTGTACCGTCGGACCTTCATCGATGAACAGCCCGACCAGATCGTTGGCTTCGTGAAGAGCTCCACCGCCATTGTTGCGGAGGTCGATCACCAGGCCGTCCATGCCATCGTCCCGCAATTCCTGAATCAGACGGCGGACATCCCGCGTGGTGCTCTTGTAATTGGGATCACCGGCCTGCATGGCCTGGAAATCCGCATAAAAGGTTGGAATATGAATAACGCCGATGCTGTAGTCATCCCCGCTTCGTTCCAGCTGGATCAGATCCTTGCTGGCGCTCTGTTCTTCCAGTTTCACTTCATCGCGTTTGATCGCGATGGTTTTGGTGATGGTGTCGTCGCTGGCGTTGGCGGGGATTACCTCCAGCGTCACCACTGAATTGCGCGGGCCGCGGATCAGGTCCACCACCTCATCCAGGCGCCAGCCAATCACGTTAACCGGCTTCTCTTCGCCCTGAGCAACAGACACAATGCGGTCAGCGGGCTGCAACTGGCCCTGCTTGGAGGCTGGTCCGCCTGGCACCAGTCGAACAATCTTGGTGTATTCGTTATCAGCCTGCAGCACCGCGCCGATGCCTTCCAGCGACAGGCTCATGTTGATGTTGAAATTTTCCGATGTGCGGGGCGAAAAGTAGGATGTGTGCGGGTCCCAGATGCTGGTGAACGCGTTCATGTAGGCCTGGAATGCGTCCTCGCTGCGGGCCTGGTAGGCGCGTTTCAGCTGGCCCTCGTAGCGACGCTTGAGGGACTCTTCGATAGCGTCATCGTCCTTTTCATTCAGTCGCTGAGCCAGCACCGCGTTCTTGATCCGCTTGGTCCAAAGCTCATCCAGCGCGGCAGTATCGGCTTCCCATTGTGCCTCGGAGCGATCGACGCGAATGGTCTCTTCGGCGCCAAAGTCCAGTGTATCGATGCCTTTGTCCAGCACGGAAAGAGCAAACTGGAGCCGCTCGATGATTCGCTGCTGTACCAGGTTGTAGATATCGAATCCTGGCTGAAGCTGCCCGGTTTTCAGGGCCGAGCCCAGTTGGCCCTTCATGCCGGTAAACTGGTCGACGTCTTTTCGGGTCAGGTAGATACGCTGGCCGTCCAGGTAGTCGAGGTAGGCGTCAAAGACTTGCTCGGAGAGCTGATCGTTAATGCCCATGTCGCGGAAATGCGTGAACTGAAGCTGGCGGGCGATCAAGATGTTCGCTCGGGCCTGGTCGATGGTTGGTGCAACCGGCTCGTATACCTGCGTGTCATCGATTTTCGCAGACAGCCCCAGTGGCATCCCAAGCATCAGCGCAAGGCCGATGGCTTTATAGATCCCGGTGCGGCTGCCGGCGGCAGCGGCGCGACGAGCGACAGTTCTTTCCGCGTAGGTCATAAACTCTTACCTGACTTTACTGGGGCGGCTCCCGGAACAGGATGCCGGCTTACCCGTTAGCGAATAGACTCATTGTAGGCAAGCGCTACCCCCGTTGCCATAGGAGTGACTGGGGTGATCGTGACAATCTGTCCATGAAAGTGTCAGGTCAGAGAACAGGCCGTTGCCGGAGGGGCGGAGAGCCACTCCGGCCCCGGGGTCAGCTAAAGATGGCGTTGGCTTCGGCTTTTTCGACCAGCAATTTGGGCGGCGCAAAGCGTTCGCCATACCGGGCGGCCAGCGTGCTCGCCCGCTCGGTGAAGGCTCGGACACCGTACTGGTTGATAAACTGAATGGCGCCGCCGGTCCAGGCGGCAAAACCGATTCCGAATATGCTCCCGATATTCGCATCTGCAACGGTTTTGAGTACGCCTTCTTCGAGGCAGCGCACGGTTTCGATGGCCTGAATGAACAGGATGCGATCTTTCAAATCCTGAAGCTCAATCGATGCGGCCTTTGCCTTGTCCACAAACAGGTGCTCCAGCTCGGGCCAGAGGTGCTTCTTGCCGTTGGCCGGATAGTCATAGAAACCAGCGCCAGCGGCTTTGCCTTTGCGGCCCTGCCTGTCAACCATCTGGTCAATCACTGCCTCGGCCGGGTGAGGCGACCAGGTGCCGCCAGAGGCTTCGGTGTCTTTTTTGCTCTGCGCCCGGATATGCTGCATCAGGGTCAGGCTGACTTCGTCGGAAATGGCAAGCGGGCCAACTGGCATGCCGGCGAACAGGCCGGCATTTTCGATACTGGACGGGTGGATGCCCTCGGCCAGCATGCTGATCCCCTCGTTCACGAAGGTGCCAAACACTCTGGAGGTAAAGAAGCCACGGCTGTCGTTGACCACGATGGGAATCTTGCCGATTTGCTGAACGTAATCGAATGCCCGTGCCAGGGTTTCATCGGAGGTTTTGGCGCCCACGATGATTTCCACCAATTGCATCTTGTCGACCGGAGAGAAGAAATGCAGGCCAATAAAGTTTTCCGGGCGCGCCGATGCCTCGGCCAGCTGAGTAATCGGTATGGTGGAGGTGTTCGAGGCAAAAATGCCATTCTCAACCAGAGCGGACTCAGTCTCTCTGGTCACTTTGGCTTTCAGGTCGCTGTCTTCGAACACGGCCTCGATGATCAGGTCGCACCCCGCCAGATCACTGACTGAATCCGTCGGCCGAATGCGGGCAAGAATGTCGGCTTTGTTTTCCGTCGTCATACGGCCACGGCTGACCTTTTTCGCCAGCAATTGCTCTGAGTAGTGCTTGCCTTTCTCGGCGTTTTCCACCGACACGTCTTTCAGCACCACTTCGACGCCCCGGGTGGCGGTGGCATAGGCGATTCCTGCCCCCATCATGCCGGCCCCGAGGATCCCAACCTTCTTGACGTTTTCTTTGGCGTAGCCGGTCGGGCGGCTGCCGCCGGAATTAAGCGCATTGAGCTGGAACCAGAAGGTGTTGGTCATATTCTTCGCAACCTGCCCAATGACCAGTTCGGCGAAGTAGCGCGTCTCAATCAGGCTACCGTTGTCAAAATCAACCTGCGCACCCTCTACGGCTGCGGACAGAATTCGCTCCGACGCGGGATAGCAGCCTTTCGTTTTCTGCTTGAGCATGGCCGGTGCGATAGCCAGCTTCTGTGCCATCGCCGGGTGGTGAGGGGCTCCGCCGGGGAGCTTGAATCCTTTCTGATCCCAGGGCTGCTGGCATTTCGGGTTGGCATCTATGAATTCCCGTGCCTTGGCCAGCATGTCCTCCGCTGAATCCGCCAATTCATCAATAATGCCGGCCTTCAGCGCGGCTTTGGGATTCACTTTCTTGCCCTCCATCAGGAACGGAAAGGCGGCTTCCAGGCCAATCATCCTGGGCAGGCGCTGGGTGCCTCCGCCGCCGGGAAGCAAGCCTAGTGTGACCTCTGGCAGCCCCAGTTGGATGGAATCGTTGTCGATGGCAATCCGGTGATGGCAGGCGAGTGCAAGCTCCAGGCCGCCACCCAGGGCAGCGCCGTTGATGGCCGCGACAACCGGTTTGCCGCTGGTTTCCAGGGCGCGCATGTCGGCTTTGAGCGCGTTGACCATTGCCTCGAAGGCCTGTGCGTCTTCGCGAGTAACCTTGTGGAGTTCATTCAGGTCACCGCCGGCGAAGAAGGTTTTCTTGCCGGACGTCAGGATAACGCCGCGGATGTTGTCGAGCTCGGCCTTTGCTTTTCCAACGACCTCGGACAGGGCGTTACGGAACTCTCCGTTCATGGTGTTGGCGGACTGGCCCGGCATGTCGATGGTCAGGGTCAGAATCTGGTCTGAAGCCAGTTCGTATCGGATGGCTGTCATATTTGGTTCTCCGTGCAGGAAAAGTGTCGGGTTCAGACGCGTTCGATGATGGTCGCGATGCCCATGCCGCCGCCAACGCAGAGTGTGGCAAGGCCATAACGCAACTCCCGGCGTTCCAGCTCGTCCAGCAGGGTGCCCAGGATCATGGCTCCGGTTGCGCCGAGTGGATGCCCCATGGCGATGGCACCGCCATTCACGTTCACTTTTTCATCGGGAACCGACAGTTCTCTCTGGAACCGCATCACCACAGAGGCGAAGGCTTCGTTCACTTCAAACAGGTCTATCTGATCGACGGTCATGCCCGCTTTGGCCAGCGCTTTACGTGCCGCGGGTGCCGGGCCGGTCAGCATGATAGTGGGGTCTGTGCTGGTCACGGCCGTGGCAACAACACGGGCCCGCGGCTTGAGGCCCAACGCCTCGCCCTTGGCGCCGCTGCCAATCAGCAGGGCAGTGGCGCCATCAACGATGCCGGAGGAGTTGCCGGCGTGGTGGACGTGATTGATTTTTTCGACATAGTGGTACTTTTCGCGCGCGACACTATCGAAGCCCATTTCGCCCATCATCTGGAACGAGGGCTTCAAACCGGCCAGCGATTCCACGGTGGTGTCTGCTCGTACGTGTTCGTCCCGGTCGAGAATGACCACGCCGTTTTGGTCGCACACCGGGACAATGGACTTGGCGAAATAGCCGCTGGCCCAGGCGTGGGCGGCTTTTTGTTGCGAGCGGACGGCAAAGGTATCGACGTCCCGGCGGCTAAACCCTTCAATGGTAGCAATCAGGTCGGCGCCGATGCCTTGCGGCATGAAGCCTGTATGGAGGTTGGTTTCCGGATCCATGGCCCAGGCGCCGCCGTCCGATCCCATGGGAACACGGGACATGGATTCAACGCCTCCGGCGACGACCAGATCTTCCCAGCCAGAGCGCACTTTCATGGCAGCCAGGTTCACCGCCTCCAGGCCCGACGCGCAGAATCGATTCAGCGTTACACCGGCCACTTTCTCATCCCAGTCTGCCGCCAGGGCAGCGGTTTTGGCGATGTCGGCGCCCTGATCGCCAACGGCCGTGACACAGCCCATGACGATGTCGTCAACCTGTGCCGTGTCCAGGTTGTTGCGCGCTTTCAGTGCATCCAGCAGCGTGGTCAGTAAGGTCACGGGCTTGACGCTGTGCAGGGAACCATCCTTCTTGCCTCGGCCCCGCGGGGTCCGCACGGCATCGAAGATATAAGCTTCGGTGGTCATTGGCTGTCCTCAGTTCATTATCGTTGTTCGGATTCGTTGTGATGGCCTTACCATAGCGGTTAGCAGCGAGCGTGTGTAATGACGGTGCCTGCCAATCCGATTGGCGAAATTGCTCAGCCGCAGTGACAAGGTTAGGGCGTGGTTCTATGGTAAGGGGAGGTCGTGCACGAATGTGGGAGGAGCATTTTCATGTCCCTCAGAGATGCCATCGATAATTTTTACGAGCGGCTGGTGCAGGATGCCATTGATGCCACACGGGAAGACTCGGATACCGCTGACTATCTGGCCGATGTCATGTGTGTAGCGCTCAACCGTCTTCCGCCACGTTACTATCGCCACCCCATCGATATGCTGTTTTATCTGGGGGACGACGAACTCAAGGGAATGAAAGAAAAATCCCTGGCCGCTGTAAAAACGGCCAGGGATTTCGTGCGCGATCACCAGCGTTGATTGGGGCTGATCGTTCAGTCGCCGGCCAGTGCCGATATTGCCTTGCTCATGCGCTGGGTGAGTGACTGATCCGGCTGTTGGCTGGCATTGTCGACGCACCAGCCGGCTACCAGCTTTTCCAGTTCTTCCATTTTGCTGCCAGACGGTTCGGATGCACCCATGCCGTCGGCCAGGCGACGAACCTGGATTTCCATTCGGCGTTGTTGCTCTTCGGCCGGAGATTCCACGCCGCTCAGAATTTCGGCCCGGATTGCCAGTTCGCTGTAATCTGCATGGCTGAGGTGGCGGGCCAGCTCGGGCCAGTGAGCGGGCACGGCTGACTCATCGAGTTTAGCCTCTGCACTTTGTGCGACCAGCCCTTGCCAGTGACTGATGGTTTCCCCCATCGCCTGTCGGGCGAGGGCCTGCTTCAAGCGCTGAACCTCGGCTTTCAGCTTTTCCCGGGTGGTGCTGGAAACGTCGCTGCTCAGCAAGGTGTTCAGGCGCTGCAAGCCGTCTGAAAGCTTGCTCTGGGCACTGCTCTCGTTGCATCGGCCGATGTCATCGAGCGCCTGTGTCGCGGCCTCATCGGCGGCCTTGATGGCTTCCTTGTGGGCGTTGCGCTGGGCGTCCCGGCGGTCAAAGATCTGGTCGCAGGCGCGGCGGAATGCCTGCCAAAGTTTGCGATCTTCCCGGTGGCGCGTGATGCCTATGGTTTTCCATTCCTGCTGCAGATCTTTGGCCTGGTTGATTGCGTCCTGCAGCGGTTCCTGCTCGATCAGAGCCTGGGCTTTTTCCACAATAGCCTTTTTCTGGGCTTCGTTCTTCTCACGCTCTTGGTCAAGCGGCGCTTCCAGTCGCTTGAGCAGGTCATCAAAGCGCTTCTGCACCGCGCGGTTGTCCCGGAACTCCACTGGCCAGGCAGCCTTCCATTCCTGACGGGCGGTGTGGTGGATTTTTTCTGCGCCTTTCCAATCCATGGCAGACCAGTCTGCCTGTGTCAGGAACGTTTCTAATTCGTCGCAGATTTTTTGGCGTTTTTCGAGGTTGCTCTGTTTCAGGCCGGATTTCGCCGAGAAGTAATCCCTGCAAGGTTCGAAGGCCCGGTCTGAGGCTTCCTTGAATCGTGTCCACAGGGCGCGGTCGGACGAACCCCCAAGTTCACGCCATTCTTTTTGCAGGTCTTTGATGCGATCCGCCTTGGCTTCCGGTTCCATGGGCTGCTCGGCCAGGTATTCCATCTGCTCGCACAAAGCGATTTGCTTAGGCTCTGTGGCAAATCCCAGCCAGTCGCTGAGTTCGTTTACTTGGCCGTTCAGGCGCTGAATGCGAGCTTGAAAGGCTTTGCGTTCCCGTTGATTCAGGCGTTTGAATGCCGACTGTGCCGCTTTGAGCAGTTGCCGGGATTCTTTCAACTGCTTGCCCTCAAGAGCGTTCTCAAGATTGGTGATGGTTTTTTCCAGTTCGGCCACGATTGCATCATTGGAAGGTTCGTTGCGGCTTGGAGCAGCCTGAGCTGGCGGCTGCTTTTGCGCCAGTTTCTGCGCGGCCTGAAGTGCGCCGGGCAGCGGGTAGCCCTCCGGCCAGCTGATTTGCTCAACCAGGTCTTGCGCCTGAGTTTTCAGGTCGCTGTTGTTCTCGCCCGCAGTCTCCTGCGCAGCGGTCAAAGCAGAAAGCGCGTCTTTGTGCTGGGCAATTCGGCGAACGGCGCTGACATAGGTGCGCAGGGCAAGCATCGATTCGTTATAGGCTTTCTTTTCCGGGTCCGGAACCGCGGTATCCCTTGTAGCCTCCAGCCATCGGTTCTCCTGGGTTTTCTGCAGGGCGTCCAGGGAAGACAGTGACGGCAGATCATCCGGCGAGTGCGTGCGGAGGTCGTTCAGTGTCGTTTTCAGAAGGTCCAGAGTTTCGGCGCGCTGTTGCTTCTGGGCGGTATGACGGGCTTCTTCGTCGCGCACCTGCTGCATGGTGTCGAGACGTTCCTGGCATTGTCGTCGCGCTTCCCAGAAGTCCTGCACTTGTTCAGCGGAGGCATGCTGTTCCACCTCTTGCCACTGGGCCTGTAGCGCCTCGAGCCTTGCCGCATACAGCTTCGTATCTTCGCTACGGGCCTGCTCCTGGGCCGACTGAATCAGGTTTGCGATGAGTGCTGAGCGAGCTTCCTCGCGGGCCTTGGCTTCCCGTTGACTCTGGATGGTCTGCCGGACGGCCTGGTATACCCCTTTGTCTTTGCCTTTGGCGTTTTTCTGTACCTGTTGCAGGCAATCGGGGTCGGCCAGCTGTTTGGCTGCATTCAGCCGGATATCGGCTGTTACGCCTTCAACGGCCAGCGTTGCCAGTTGCTGCTGGTCGGGACCGTTATTGAGCATCTGGTTCTGCTGCTCTCGCAGGGTATCCCGGGTATCTGGCTGGTGAAGATCTTTCGCCGTCTGTTCAGTCGGGTGTGTCGGGGCAGGTTTGGAAGCGTTTTTGGATTTGAACAGTTTCTTAATGAATGCAGCCATGAAGGTATCCTTTCGGGATTGAAACCAGTCCTCGGTGTCGGGCACAGTAAACCGCCACCGGCCATCAGCGCCTCACAAAAAGGAGGGGCTGGGTACGGTTACCGGTTAAACCCGGTAACGTGAATTCCGGGGCTAGTCTAGCGTTTTGATTGCACAGGCGGGAAGGGGCTGAATGGCAAAACAGGAAAATCAGGACGATCCTCTCCACAAGGCTCGCTCAGTGGCGCTTCGACTTCTGGCCCGGCGCGAGCACAGTCGTATGGAGCTGACGATGAAACTGCGTCAGCGCCGCATCGATCGTGAGGTTATCGACCGCGTTCTGGACGAGTATGAGCAGAAGGGGTGGCTCGACGATACCCGGTTTGCGGATGTGTATGCGCGTCAGCGAATGGACCTAGGCTATGGCCCGCTTCGCATTCTGGCTGAGCTGCAGCAACGCGGGGTAGATGTTGCGCCTGACTGCCTGGAGCAGGTGAGCGAACAAGCCTGGCGCGAAAGGGCGGTGTCCCTGCGTGACAAGCGGTTTGGGCTCGATGACTTGCGAGAGGACTGGAATGAAAAAATGCGCCAGGCCCGTTTTCTGACCCGGCGCGGATTCTCGGTTGCTCAGGTTGAGTGGGCGCTGGAGGCTCGGCACCAGGGCGATTAAGCTCCGTTTCGCTGGCGCTCTTGTCGTCGCTGGCCGCTACAGGGTAGGTGGGATCACCCCCATATCGGGTGGCAGGCTGGCCTGGATGTCCAGATTGGGTTTCTTGCTGCCACCGGTGTCGCTACCTGCGTTCTTCGCTTCGAGGTCCACGATCTTTGGCGCATTTTCCCCGTCATCGTTGGCCGGCTCTGCCACCCGTGCCAGCACATCGTAATAACGGCGGATATTCTGAACGTACAGCACGGGCTCATGGCCACGGGCGTAACCGAAACGGGTTTTCGTGTACCACTCTTTTTGCGCAAGCAGTGGCAGGAATTCTTTCACGTCCATCCAACGGTCGGGATCGCGACCGGCATTTTGAGCCAGCCTGCGGGCATCTTCCAGATGTCCGAAGCCCACGTTGTAGGAAGCCAGTGCAAACCAGGTTCTATCCGGTTCCGGAATTCGATCGGGAATCTGGTCATGAACCATCCGGAAATACTTCGCGCCGCCATGGATGCTTTGCTCTGCGTCCAGTCGGTTGTTAATGCCAATATACTTGGCGGTGTTTCGAGTCAGCATCATGAGTCCGCGCACGCCAGTAGGCGAGACCGCATTGGGCCGCCAGTGGGATTCCTGGTAGCCAATGGCGGCCAGCAACCGCCAGTCAACGCCGTATTCGCGGGCGTAGTTGCGGAACATGTCGGAATACTTGGGCAGCCGGTTGTCTACGTGGTGCATGAAGGTTCTGGCCCCCACGTAATTCAGGCGGTCAAGGTGCCCGTAAAAGCGTTCGGCCAGCTGAGCCTGGGTGCCGTTGGCCTGGAGTTGTTTGAGAAACTGCCGCGCGGCCTTGAGCAGGGTGTCGTCCTGGGCGGCCGGAAAGAGCCATACCAGCTCTTCCGGTTCACCCAGTGCAAAGGCTTCTTTCACCTTGGGGAAGAAGACGTGGTTTAGCTCCAATTCGTTAGAAGAGACCACCGCGTATCCGAATTCACCGGTTTCGACGCGAGCAAGGATGCCGGCTGCATCGAGGCCCGGATGCACTTGCCAATGCGTTCCGGCTGACTGCACTTTGGCGTCTTCCAGCAAGTGTTGGTGGTTGCTTTCGGCAACCATATGCAAGGTATTGCCCGCCAGGTCAGGCAGCGAATCTGGAGCCGGAAAGTCGCGGTTATATACCACTACTGATTGGGCAGAGATGCCCGTAGGCAGGGTTTGGTAGTCGCCTTCCAGCCCAGGTTGTGCTGACAATCCCGCCAGGCCGATATGGGCGAAGTTGCGAGAGAGTACCGATAGAACTTCGGTGTTGTCCTGCGCGACGCGGACCCTCAGTTTTACGCCGAGCTCTTTGGCAAACCGCTTGGCCAGTTCGAAATCGTATCCCGTGGGGCCATCGCGGCCGTCAAAATAGATCGATGGCGCCTCCCGGGCGATGACGTGCAGAACGTTTTCGTCACGGATTTCCTGCAGGGTGCTGGGGCGTGAGCAGCCCGCAATCACCAAGGCAGCGCACACAAGAACGGGAATCCTGGCAGGAGCCGCCGCTTTTTCCAATATTGATCTGAACACTTCCCTGAACTCCATTTACAGCTGGCTCGTCGGGATACGTCAGGTTTGAAGAAATAGACGCATCCGATGTCGTGCTGAGTGTGGCTTCCATCCACACCTGAATGATCAACGCCCTGTGAGCATTGGTCAACACGGCTTGCCTAAGTAATATGCAAAACAATGTCAATTGTCCAGTTTCCAGGGGGGTACGGAAACTGTATCCCGGTCCGGCTTTGGAGTATCATGGCGGCCTTTCCAAATTCATCCAGATTTCCTCTTCTCGCGCGATACAGGTTGACATCATGCTCGAACTTCGCGGCGCCCCGGCGCTTTCGCCTTTTCGTTCCCGTAAATTGCACGCTCGAATCCAGGACGTGGTGCCTGAGGTGGAGCACGTTTACGCCGAATTCATGCACTTTGTGGATCTCGAAACGGATCTTTCGGCATCGGAGCAGGCGATTCTGGAGCGGCTTCTGAAGTATGGGCCGAGCGTGCCAACGGAAGAGCCAGACGGCGTTTTGTTCCTGGTGGTGCCCCGCCCGGGTACCTTGTCGCCTTGGTCCAGCAAGGCCACCGACATTGCCCGTAACTGTGGCCTGCGTCAGATCCAGCGTATCGAACGCGGCACAGCCTTTTATGTACGTGCCAGCCGTAAGCTGAGTCTCGCCCAGCGCGAGGATATTGCGGCGCTGCTGCACGATCGCATGACCCAGACCGTGTTCCATGAAATGGCCGGTGCGGGACTCCTGTTCAGCCATGACGAGCCTCGGCCGCTTGAACGCGTTCCGGTGCTCGAGGGTGGCCGTGCTGCGCTTGTCGAAGCCAATGGTCGTCTCGGGCTGGCTCTGGCAGAAGATGAGATCGACTACCTCACCAAGTCGTTCACGGATCTGCAGCGGGATCCAACCGACGTTGAGCTGATGATGTTCGCCCAGGCGAACTCGGAGCATTGCCGCCACAAGATTTTCAATGCGTCCTGGGATATCGACGGTGAAGGACAGGAAAAGTCGCTGTTCGCGATGATCCGTAACACTTATGAAATGAACAGTGAAGGCGTGCTGTCTGCTTACAAAGACAATGCGTCCGTGATTCGCGGTAGTCGCGGTGGCCGCTTCTTCCCGAACCCGGAAAGTGGTGTTTACGGCTACAACGAAGAAGACATCCATATTTTGATGAAGGTGGAAACCCACAACCACCCTACGGCGATTGCGCCGGCGGCCGGCGCAGCAACAGGCTCCGGTGGCGAGATCCGGGACGAAGGTGCCACTGGCCGAGGCTCCAAGCCAAAAGCCGGGCTCACCGGGTTTACCGTGTCCAACCTGAATCTGCCTGGCGATATCCAGCCATGGGAGGGGAATTACGGCAAGCCGGATCGGATCGTGTCGGCGCTGGATATCATGATCGAAGGGCCGATCGGGGGTGCCTCCTTTAATAACGAATTCGGTCGTCCCAACCTTGCCGGGTATTTCCGTACCTTCGAAGAGAAGGTGCCAGGCCCTGCGGGTGAGGAAGTTCGCGGCTACCACAAACCTATTATGATTGCCGGCGGGCTCGGCAACATCCGCGAAGAACACGTCGAAAAAGGCAACATTCCGGTGGGGGCCAAGCTGATCGTACTGGGCGGGCCTTCTATGCTGATCGGCCTGGGGGGTGGCGCGGCGTCGTCCATGGATTCGGGGTCCAGTAACGAAAACCTGGATTTTGCCTCGGTTCAGCGGGATAACCCCGAAATGGAGCGCCGCTGCCAGGAAGTCATCGACCGGTGCTGGCAAATGGGTGACAACAACCCGATTGCCTTCATCCATGACGTCGGTGCGGGTGGCCTGTCCAACGCGATGCCGGAACTGGTCAAGGATGGTGGTCGCGGCGGTAAGTTTGAGTTGCGCGAAATCCCCAGCGATGAGCCAGGCATGTCGCCCCTGGAAATCTGGTGCAACGAATCTCAGGAGCGTTATGTGCTTGCGGTTGCTCAGGAAAACCTGGAGCAATTTGACGCCCTGTGCCGCCGGGAGCGTTGCCCCTACGCGGTGATCGGTGAAGCGACGGAAGAGCATCATCTGGAACTGGGTGATTCCTACTTTGATGAGAAGCCGGTGGATCTTCCGATGGAGGTGCTGTTTGGCAAGCCGCCGCGCATGCATCGAAGTGTCAGTCGCTCGTCCTTTACCAAGCCAATTTTCGACTCTTCCAAGATTGATCTGAACGATGCCGTTCGTCGGGTACTGCGCCTGCCCTCGGTCGGTTCGAAGAGCTTTCTGATCACCATTGGTGACCGGACCATTACCGGTCTGGTGGCCCGGGACCAGATGGTGGGCCCGTGGCAGGTGCCGGTCAGTGACGTGGCTGTGACAACGGCCGCCTATGACGTTCAAACTGGCGAGGCCATGGCCATGGGTGAACGTACGCCAGTTGCCGTGATTGACGCGCCGGCGTCCGGCCGCATGGCGGTGGGCGAGGTTATTACCAACATCGCTGCAGCACCGATTGGCAAGCTGTCGGACATCCGTCTGTCCGCTAACTGGATGGCGGCAGCAGGTCATCCCGGCGAAGACGAAAATCTCTACGAAACCGTGCGCGCCGTCGGCATGGAGCTGTGCCCTGAGCTGGGGATCACCATCCCGGTGGGGAAAGACTCCATGTCAATGAAGACCACCTGGGAAGAGGACAACGGAGAGCAAAAGAGTGTAACTGCACCGCTGTCACTCGTTGTCAGCGGCTTTGCACCGGTCACGGATGTTGCCCGCACCCTGACCCCTCAGCTGCGCACCGATGCTGGTGAGACCGATCTGATCCTGATCGATCTGGCCGCTGGCCAGAACCGGCTGGGCGGATCCGCGCTGGCGCAGGTGTACAAGCAGGTAGGCGCTGTTGCCCCGGACCTGGACAACCCCGAGGACGTCAAGGCGTTCTTTGCGGTGATTCAGGGCCTGAATGCCGACGGTAAACTGCTGGCTTACCATGACCGCTCTGATGGCGGTGCGTTCGTGACGCTGGCTGAAATGGCCTTCGCCGGGCATGTTGGTATTGATGTGCGGCTCGACGGGCTGGTGGATAAAAAGGTACAGCTGGCTCGCGAGATTTTTAATGAAGAGCTTGGGGCGGTCATTCAGGTACGCAAGGATGACACGGCGTTCGTGCTTCAGCAGCTGTCCGCAGCGGGCCTGGGTGAGCACTCCAGTGTGATCGGTAGCCTCAACAGCGAGGATCGTATCCGCTTCAGTTTTGAAGACAGTACTTTCATTGATGAACCCCGTGCGACGCTCCAGCGGTTGTGGGCAGAAACCAGCTTCCGGGTCCAGTCCCTGCGGGATAACGCAGACTGCGCGCAGGAAGAATTCGATAACCTGCTGGACGCAGAAGATCCTGGCCTGAGCGCCGAGCTGTCCTTCGACATCAACGAAGACGTGGCCGCGCCGTTTATCAATCGTGGTGCGCGTCCGAAGGTGGCTGTGTTGCGCGAGCAGGGCGTGAATGGCCAGGTTGAGATGGCCGCGGCGTTCGATCGCGCCGGTTTCGAGGCTGTGGATGTCCACATGAGTGATCTTCTGGCCGGGCGAGTAACGCTGGACGGGTACAAGAGTCTGGTGGCCTGTGGTGGCTTCTCGTTCGGGGATGTGTTGGGCGCCGGTGAGGGGTGGGCAAAGTCCATTCTGTTCAATGACCGGGTCCGCGATCAGTTCGCTGCGTTTTTTAACCGGCAGGACACCCTGGCACTGGGGGTGTGTAACGGCTGTCAGATGCTCTCCAATCTGCATGAGCTGATCCCCGGCAGCGATGGCTGGCCCCGGTTTGTCCGAAACCAGTCCGAACAGTTCGAGGCCCGTTTGGTGATGACGGAAGTCATGCCGTCGCCATCAGCCTTCCTCGATGGCATGGCCGGCTCCCGCATGCCGATCGCCGTGGCCCACGGTGAGGGGCGGGTGGAGTTTGCTGGTGACGACACTGTCGAGAGCCTGATGGAGCGCGACATGGTTGCTTTGCGTTATGTGGACAACCGGGGCCAGGCGACTACCCGCTACCCGTTCAATCCGAACGGCTCTGAGGCGGGCATTACCGGTGTCACTACCCGGGATGGCCGGGTCACTATTATGATGCCCCATCCGGAGCGCGTATTCCGTGCGATTCAGCATTCCTGGCGGCCAGATGACTGGCAAGAGGACGGACCCTGGATGCGTATGTTCCGGAACGCGCGCCGGTGGTTCGGTTAATGACCTGAAGCCCGGGTAACGAAACCGGCCTGAAGAGCGCTGAAGCATCGGCGTTTTTCCGGCCGGTTTTTTTGTGGGCGCTGCGCTGCCCTTTAAAGGCGCGAGTCAACCGAAAAAAGGTGAATAAGCGGAAAAAAAGGCTTGACTGATTTGGTTTATGCACACTCCTGGTGCCTTTTTGGGTGTTCCGTGCACAAAGCTTGAGAGATAAGTTCAGTTTTTTCTTCTGACTTGTAAGATGTTGAAAATAAAAAGAAAAATATTATGGGTGAATTTGTCACCAATTTAACCTAAGTGTAGTAATCACGGGGTCTTGGGGCCTATACCCAAAAACTTTCCCCAAAGTTATCCACAGATTCTGTGGGTAAGTTCATAAGCCATTGAGTTGATCAAAAAATATACGATACTGGAGGGTCTATGTATAAATTGTGCTACTTCGTTCCAGCGTCTCACCTTGAGATAACCAAGCAGGCTTTGTTCGACGCTGGTGCCGGTAGGATTGGTGACTACGACAGTTGTGCATGGCAGTGCCAGGGGCGGGGTCAATTCCGGCCATTGGAAGGTAGCGATCCGTTCCTGGGGAAGTGCGGGGAGGTCGAACAGGTCGAGGAATACAAGGTTGAGCTGGTGTGTGAGGATGACGTGATCAGGGCCGCGTTGGGGGCGCTTAAGCGAGCTCATCCTTATGAAGAGCCCGCGTATGAAGTCTATCGAATGGAAGTGCTGTGATCAGCCGGTCTTGCTGGTGGCGGACATCGGCCGACGGATGTCATCGATATGAACGCCGAACGAATCGTTTTTTACATCTTCGACGAACAGCTCAAGCGTTTTTCTGACGGTTGGGAAGGATATTTCGCCCCACGGGATGTCTGCCAGATCAAACAGGCGAGATTCCAGTGATTCTTCGCCGGCACCGAACCGGCCGTCTTTTAACGACGCTCGGTAAAACATGTGCACCTGGTTAATGTGTGGCACGTCGATGATCGAGTACAGCCCGTCCACGACCACCTCAGCCAGTGCCTCTTCCATTGTCTCTCGCATGGCGGCCTCGACCGTGGTTTCTGCGTTTTCCATAAATCCGGCGGGCAGGGTCCAGTAGCCATAGCGGGGTTCGATGGCCCGTCGGCACAAAAGAATTTTTCCCTCCCATACAGGAACGGTGCCGGCAACAATTCGCGGGTTCTGGTAATGTATCTCTTCGCAGCTGATGCATACATAGCGGTGCCGGTTATCGCCCTCGGGAATGCGCTGTTCAACCGGATGGCCGCAGGTGCTGCAGTACTTCATGGTTTTCCCCGTATACTGAATAACATCAGGTGGTCAGTTTACCCATCAAGGCTGTCTGTGTCTCATGCAGCGTGCTTATGTATCTGGAGTCATAACTTGCGAGATTTACTTGCTGAGCGTCTTGCCTCTTACGCCCCCCGACAACTGGCACTCGATTATCCTGAAGCGGGCATTCTGGTGCCCGTGACTGACGACCATCGAAATCCCGAAATGGTGTTTACGCTCCGGTCAGCAAAACTGACCACGCATCGTGGTCAGGTGTCTTATCCCGGCGGTCGTCGGGATCTGCAGGACTCAACTCTGGAGTCAACGGCACTCAGGGAGACTCACGAGGAAATCGGTTTGCCGCCGGAACAGGTAGATGTAATCGCGCCACTCAGTCAGGTGATGTCACGGTATGGGATTCTTGTGACACCGTATGTGGGGGTGATTCCTGCTGATTATCCGCTTGAGCACAACCCGGATGAAATTGAGAGCATCTTCCGTGTGCCGCTGTCTTTTTTCCTCGAGGACAGGCGAGAACGCACCGATGCCCTCCCATTCATGAATCACACGCTCTACGTGCCCTGTTACCGCTGGGAGCGCTATCAGATATGGGGAATGTCTGCTGTGGTTCTGGTCGATTTCCTGAACGCTGTGTACGATGCCGGCATCGATTTATTAGAGCCACCGAAGGGAGACTGAAATGTTTTATGAGTTGGGCGAGCGAATACCCGAGTTGGTCGGCGGCGGCCAGTTCGTTGCGGAAAACGCATCTATTATTGGTCGTGTTCGATTGATGGAGCAGTCCAGTGTCTGGTTCAACGTGGTCATTCGCGGTGATAACGAATGGATTACCGTTGGCCCCCAGAGCAACGTGCAGGATGGTTCGGTGCTCCACACGGATCCGGGTATCCCGCTGACCCTTGGTCGTGGCGTTACTGTTGGGCACAAAGCGATGCTCCACGGTTGCGAGATTGGTGACTACTCTCTTATCGGTATCAATGCGGTCGTTCTCAATGGGGCAAAGATAGGTAAGCACTGTCTGATCGGCGCGAATACGCTGATCCCGGAGGGAATGGAAATTCCTGATGGCTCCATGGTTGTGGGGTCGCCCGGAAAGATAAAACGTGAGCTGAATGACAGCCAGAAAAAGATGCTGGAAATGAGCGCCCAGCACTATGTGCAGAATGGCGCCCGGTATCTTGAATCATTGAAGCAGTGTGAGCCTATTCGATGAGTGTGCGAGACAGAGTTCGCTCCCCGTGCGTTCATGTGTGTGCGCTCGATGAAAATGACATGTGTATCGGGTGTCAGCGAACCGGAGATGAGATCCTTCGCTGGACACAGATGACCGATGAAGAGCGGCGTGAGGTGCTGAAAAGCGTCGCAAAGCGCGAAGAAAAGGTTTCTCTCTGAGGCGTCGTTGGGCGCCTTTTCTCTATTTAGCTATTTTAGCGGGCAGGTGAGGACATGGCAGATAAACCTGGTGTACGTATCGGTACCCCCCTTAAGGACAGTGCGTTCAAAGTTTTGTTTTGTGGTTCGGGGGAGCTCGGCAAAGAGGTCGTTATCGAGCTTCAGCGATATGGTGTCGAAGTCATTGCCGTGGACCGGTACGCCAATGCGCCGGCCATGCAGGTTGCTCACCGTAGCCATGTCATCGATATGCTGGATGCCGTCGAGCTGCGTCGGATTATTGAACTGGAGCGGCCCAATCTGATTGTTCCGGAAATTGAAGCTATCGCGACGTCCGAGTTGGTCAAGCTCGAAGAAGAGGGATATCGGGTAGTACCCACGGCGCGGGCCGTTAACCTCACGATGAATCGGGAGGGCATTCGCAGAATGGCTGCTGAAGAAGAAGGGGTGCCAACCTCTCCTTATCGCTTTGCCGGGACGAAACAGGAATACCTCGACGCAGTAAAGGCGGTAGGGCTTCCTTTGGTGGTCAAGCCGATCATGAGCTCATCCGGTAAAGGTCAGAGTACCGTGAAAGCCGAGGGGGATATCGAGCCCGCCTGGGAGTATGCCCAGTCCGGGGGGCGTGCCGGCAAAGGGCGGGTGATTATAGAGGGCTTCGTGGATTTCGATTATGAAATTACGTTGCTTACTGTGAAGCATGGCGACGGGATCTCTTTTTGTGATCCGATTGGTCATCAGCAGGTAGAGGGTGACTATCGTGAGTCCTGGCAGCCCCAGCCCATGTCGGCCCTCGCGCTGGAGCGTTCAAAAGAAATCGCTCGTAAGATCGTGGAGAACCTTGGCGGTGACGGCCTTTATGGAGTCGAGCTATTTATCAAAGGGGATGATGTCTGGTTTTCCGAAGTGTCGCCGCGCCCACACGACACCGGGTTAGTCACCCTGGTGTCCCAGGACCTGTCGGAGTTCGCGCTCCACGCTCGTGCGATTCTTGGTCTGCCCATCCCGGGCATTCGTCAGAGCGGCCCGTCTGCTTCGGCCGTCATCCTGCCGGAAGGTGAGTCGGTCAATATTGCCTTTTCCGGTCTTGAAACGGCGTTGCTTGAGCCAGACACGCAGCTGAGGCTCTTTGGCAAGCCGGAGTTGAGGGGGCGTCGGCGAATGGGCGTGGCGTTGGCCCGAGCTAACTCCATTGAAGAGGCGCGGGAAAAGGCAAGGTCGTCGGCTGCTGCAGTCAAGGTTGAGCTGTGATCAGAAAATTCAGTCCGTTTTGAACAAAGCGCGAACATTCTGGTCATAGGTTGAGCAGTTCTGAGGGCGGTGTATAGGGGGAAACCGAAGCATCGTAAGAAATGTTAAAAAAGCGCGTTGACAGTCTGCCTGTGGCCTGTAGAATGCGCACCACTTCTGAGGGACACGGCGCCGGCAAGGCGCGGATTTTCAGAGGTAGTTGATTGAAATTGTTGAAGAAGATGGTTTTAAAGATTCTTCAAGAAAGCGATTGACAAGGTGGCGATTCACTGTAGAATGCGCGCCTCGCTCTTCGGAGCAAGCCGGAAGGTTTGAGTGGTTTGGAAGTTTGTTGAGAGCTTCGAAAATTACTTCAAAACAACGGTTGACAGGGTCGGGATTCGATGTAGAATACGCGGCCTTGATTGAGCAACGGCTCAACGTTCTTTAAAAAGTTAACCAAGTAATTCGTGTGGGCGCTGGCCGAGGTATTTCGGACATGAAATATCAGGACAGTGACTCGTCGAAATTGAGTTTTGTCTTGAGCAAGATTTGCGATTTTCGGATCGCTATATGATTTAAACTGAAGAGTTTGATCATGGCTCAGATTGAACGCTGGCGGCAGGCTTAACACATGCAAGTCGAGCGGTAACAGGGGTAGCTTGCTACCCGCTGACGAGCGGCGGACGGGTGAGTAATGCTTAGGAATCTGCCTGGTAGTGGGGGATAGCCCGGGGAAACTCGGATTAATACCGCATACGCCCTTCGGGGGAAAGCAGGGGATCTTCGGACCTTGCGCTATCAGATGAGCCTAAGTCGGATTAGCTAGTTGGTGAGGTAAAGGCTTACCAAGGCGACGATCCGTAGCTGGTCTGAGAGGATGATCAGCCACATCGGGACTGAGACACGGCCCGAACTCCTACGGGAGGCAGCAGTGGGGAATATTGGACAATGGGGGAAACCCTGATCCAGCCATGCCGCGTGTGTGAAGAAGGCTTTCGGGTTGTAAAGCACTTTCAGTAGGGAGGAAAACCTTGCGACTAATACTCGTGAGGCTTGACGTTACCTACAGAAGAAGCACCGGCTAACTCCGTGCCAGCAGCCGCGGTAATACGGAGGGTGCAAGCGTTAATCGGAATTACTGGGCGTAAAGCGCGCGTAGGTGGTTTGATAAGCGAGATGTGAAAGCCCCGGGCTTAACCTGGGAACGGCATTTCGAACTGTCAGACTAGAGTGTGGTAGAGGGTAGTGGAATTTCCTGTGTAGCGGTGAAATGCGTAGATATAGGAAGGAACACCAGTGGCGAAGGCGGCTACCTGGACCAACACTGACACTGAGGTGCGAAAGCGTGGGGAGCAAACAGGATTAGATACCCTGGTAGTCCACGCCGTAAACGATGTCTACTAGCCGTTGGAGATCTTGAATCTTTAGTGGCGCAGCTAACGCACTAAGTAGACCGCCTGGGGAGTACGGCCGCAAGGTTAAAACTCAAATGAATTGACGGGGGCCCGCACAAGCGGTGGAGCATGTGGTTTAATTCGACGCAACGCGAAGAACCTTACCTGGCCTTGACATCCTGCGAACTTTCTAGAGATAGATTGGTGCCTTCGGGAACGCAGTGACAGGTGCTGCATGGCCGTCGTCAGCTCGTGTCGTGAGATGTTGGGTTAAGTCCCGTAACGAGCGCAACCCCTATCCCTAGTTGCTAGCAGTTCGGCTGAGAACTCTAGGGAGACTGCCGGTGACAAACCGGAGGAAGGTGGGGATGACGTCAGGTCATCATGGCCCTTACGGCCAGGGCTACACACGTGCTACAATGGTGCGTACAGAGGGCTGCAAACCCGCGAGGGGGAGCTAATCTCACAAAACGCATCGTAGTCCGGATCGCAGTCTGCAACTCGACTGCGTGAAGTCGGAATCGCTAGTAATCGCGAATCAGAATGTCGCGGTGAATACGTTCCCGGGCCTTGTACACACCGCCCGTCACACCATGGGAGTGGATTGCACCAGAAGTAGTTAGTCTAACCTTCGGGAGGACGATTACCACGGTGTGGTTCATGACTGGGGTGAAGTCGTAACAAGGTAGCCGTAGGGGAACCTGCGGCTGGATCACCTCCTTAAACGAAGCCGAACGCTTCGGTCAGAGTCCACACGAATTACTTGGTTGGCTAATTAAAGAGAGCAACGGGTCTAGCAGGCCCATGCCATTGGGTCTGTAGCTCAGGTGGTTAGAGCGCACCCCTGATAAGGGTGAGGTCGGTGGTTCAAGTCCACCCAGACCCACCAAAATTGCGTAGCTCGTCGTTGTCGAATGGCTTGCCTAGCAGGCTAGGCGGCACCAAACGACGCCTAGATCTACACAATTTTTGCAGTAGCTGAATTGGGGCTATAGCTCAGCTGGGAGAGCGCCTGCCTTGCACGCAGGAGGTCGGCAGTTCGATCCTGCCTAGCTCCACCAAACTTAACTGATCGATTCGGCGGCGCCGGATTGGCAGTGTCCAGAAACAAGCGTTTCCATTGTGAAGCTCTTCTTTCTGATCACTGGGTCAGATTTGCTCTTTAACAAATTGGACGAGATAGACGAATATTTTTCTCTCATTATCTCCGAGAGAAAATGTTCAAAGTGATAACGATTTCAAGCGTTATCCGGTGTGTCGTTGAAGTGGTTGTTTATAGCTTCGAATGACGGTCTCGAGTGGGAATCAATATCAGGCTTGCCTGGTGGTGATGCTCGGTCGTGATCAGTTGTTTTGGGGTTATATAGTCAAGCAACTAAGCGCATACGGTGGATGCCTTGGCAGTCAGAGGCGATGAAAGACGTGGAAGCCTGCGATAAGGTTCGGGGAGCTGGCAAACGAGCTGTGATCCGGACATCTCTGAATGGGGAAACCCACCGACTTTCGGGTCGGTATCTTACACTGAATACATAGGTGTAAGAGGCGAACCGGGGGAACTGAAACATCTAAGTACCCCGAGGAAAAGAAATCAACCGAGATTCCCTTAGTAGCGGCGAGCGAACGGGGACTAGCCCTTAAGCTAGACAACTGGTAGGAGAAGGCTCTGGAAAGTGCCGCCATAGTGGGTGATAGCCCCGTATCCGAAACCTGAGTCTGGTGAAATCGAGTAGGACGGGACACGTGATATCCTGTCTGAATATGGGGGGACCATCCTCCAAGGCTAAATACTCCTGACTGACCGATAGTGAACCAGTACCGTGAGGGAAAGGCGAAAAGAACCCCTGTGAGGGGAGTGAAATAGATCCTGAAACCGTATGCGTACAAGCAGTCGGAGCCCACTTGTTGGGTGACGGCGTACCTTTTGTATAATGGGTCAGCGACTTATGTTCAGTGGCGAGGTTAACCATCTAGGGGAGCCGTAGGGAAACCGAGTCTGAATAGGGCGACTTAGTCGCTGGGCATAGACCCGAAACCGGGCGATCTATCCATGAGCAGGTTGAAGGTGCCGTAACAGGCACTGGAGGACCGAACCCACTGTCGTTGAAAAGCCAGGGGATGACTTGTGGATCGGAGTGAAAGGCTAATCAAGCCCGGAGATAGCTGGTTCTCCCCGAAAGCTATTTAGGTAGCGCCTCGGACGAATACCACTGGGGGTAGAGCACTGTTTGGGCTAGGGGGTCATCTCGACTTACCAACCCCATGCAAACTCCGAATACCAGTGAGTACTATCCGGGAGACACACGGCGGGTGCTAACGTCCGTCGTGGAGAGGGAAACAACCCAGACCGCCAGCTAAGGTCCCCAAGTACCAGTTAAGTGGGAAACGATGTGGGAAGGCTCAGACAGCTAGGAGGTTGGCTTAGAAGCAGCCACCCTTTAAAGAAAGCGTAATAGCTCACTAGTCGAGTCGGCCTGCGCGGAAGATGTAACGGGGCTCAAACTGGTCACCGAAGCTGCGGCTGCATACTTTGTATGCGGGGTAGGGGAGCGTTCTGTAAGCCTGCGAAGGTGTGTTGAGAAGCATGCTGGAGGTATCAGAAGTGCGAATGCTGACATGAGTAACGACAATGCGGGTGAAAAACCCGCACGCCGGAAGACCAAGGGTTCCTGCGCAACGCTAATCGGCGCAGGGTGAGTCGGCCCCTAAGGCGAGACCGAAAGGTGTAGTCGATGGGAAACGGGTTAATATTCCCGTACCTTGGATCACTGCGATGGAGAGACGGAGAAGGCTAGGTGAGCCGGGCGACGGTTGTCCCGGTTTAAACGAGTAGGAAGAGGGCTTAGGCAAATCCGGGTCCTCAATTCCGAGACGTGACGACGACTGCTCATTGAGCGGGAAGTCATTGATGCCATGCTTCCAGGAAAATCTTCTAAGCTTCAGGTGATTCGAGACCGTACCCCAAACCGACACAGGTGGTCAGGTAGAGAATACCAAGGCGCTTGAGAGAACTCGGGTAAAGGAACTAGGCAAAATGGTGCCGTAACTTCGGGAGAAGGCACGCCGGTGTGTACGTGAAGCCCCTGCGGGTGGAGCGGAAGCCGGTCGAAGATACCAGGCCCCTGCGACTGTTTATTAAAAACACAGCACTCTGCAAACACGAAAGTGGACGTATAGGGTGTGACGCCTGCCCGGTGCCGGAAGGTTAATTGATGGGGTTAGCATTCGTGCGAAGCTCTTGATCGAAGCCCCGGTAAACGGCGGCCGTAACTATAACGGTCCTAAGGTAGCGAAATTCCTTGTCGGGTAAGTTCCGACCTGCACGAATGGCGTAACGATGGGGGCGCTGTCTCTACCCGAGACTCAGTGAAATTGAAATCGCCGTGAAGATGCGGTGTATCCGCGGCTAGACGGAAAGACCCCGTGAACCTTTACTATAGCTTCACAGTGAACTTTGAGCATGCTTGTGTAGGATAGCTGGGAGGCTTTGAAACCATCACGCCAGTGGTGGTGGAGCCAACCTTGAAATACCAGCCTGGCATGTTTGAGGTTCTAACTTGGTCCCCTTATCGGGGATGAGGACACTGTGTGGTGGGTAGTTTGACTGGGGCGGTCTCCTCCCAAAGCGTAACGGAGGAGCACAAAGGTGGGCTAAGCATGGTCGGACATCATGCGGTTAGTGTAATGGCACAAGCCCGCTTAACTGCGAGACAGACACGTCGAGCAGGTGCGAAAGCAGGTCATAGTGATCCGGTGGTTCTGTATGGAAGGGCCATCGCTCAACGGATAAAAGGTACTCCGGGGATAACAGGCTGATACCGCCCAAGAGTTCACATCGACGGCGGTGTTTGGCACCTCGATGTCGGCTCATCACATCCTGGGGCTGAAGCCGGTCCCAAGGGTATGGCTGTTCGCCATTTAAAGTGGTACGCGAGCTGGGTTTAGAACGTCGTGAGACAGTTCGGTCCCTATCTGCCGTGGACGTTGGAGATTTGAGGAAAGCTGCTCCTAGTACGAGAGGACCGGAGTGGACGAACCTCTGGTGTTCGGGTTGTGTCGCCAGACGCATTGCCCGGTAGCTATGTTCGGACAGGATAACCGCTGAAAGCATCTAAGCGGGAAGCCCCTTCCAAGATGAGATCTCCCTGGACCCTCGAGGTCCCTAAAGAGCCGTTCAAGACCAGGACGTTGATAGGCCGGGTGTGTAAGCGCTGCGAGGCGTTGAGCTAACCGGTACTAATTGCTCGTGCGGCTTGACTATATAACACCCAAGACAATTGCGGATAACGCGAAATCAACATCACAGTCCATCTCGTCCTTCCCAGTGATCAACCGTTTTGTCTGACGACCATAGCGGCCCGGAACCACCTGATCCCATCCCGAACTCAGAAGTGAAACAGGCCTGCGCCGATGGTAGTGTGGCATTGCCCATGCGAGAGTAGGTCATCGTCAGACTCTTAATACCAAAACCCCCGACAGCTCCGCTGCCGGGGGTTTTTTATTGCCCTAATAAAACTACGTCAGCAGATCGATCTGCCTGCGGATTACGCCTGGTGTATCGGTCATCTGGATAGAGTTCATTCCCCTGCAGCGATCACAGCCGCGCTTCAGGGAAGCCAGATTTCGAACACACCTCGGCCCAGACTGCCGCCATTGCTCAGACGAATCCCACCCTGCCGTTCATCCTGCTGGTGCAGTCTCGCAATGGCTGAGGCGAAGTAGAGACCGAGGCGTGTACTGCCGCGCTCAAAATTCACGGCACCGAAACTGGCCTCACCCTCTGTCAGCATCACTTCCGGGTAGCCCTTACCGTCGTCTTCAACAGCAATCACCAAGAAACCATCTGATGTGCGGGCGATGATTCGAATTTGCCGGTCGGTGTATCGAATGGCGTTGTTGATAATGTTGTTCAATACGCCAGTCATCAGCTCCCTATCGAAAAAGCCTGTGATGTCTTCTGCTTCTATCGAATAGCGAATCGCCAGGCCATCGAACAGCGGCCTGTGGCGGGCGAGATGCTCTGATAGCAAGCCGTTTTTGCAACATGGTCCGGTTAAGCGGTTTGGTCAGGTAAGCGTCGGGCTGGTTTTCACGTGCGCCCATGACCACATCTTTGGAGGTTTCCGCAGTGACCATCAGGAACAGGGAAGAACGTTTGAGCAGCTTGCGATGCCTGAGCTCTTCGAGAAGGTGCTGGCCATTTCTGTCGTTGCCCAGAAGGTAGTCACACAGCACCACATCTACAGCGTTGTACATGCAATGTTGAATTGCCGCGGCGGGATGGGGTACGGCTTCGATATTGTTGGCGCCAAAGCTCGTCAGCATTTGTCCGAGGGAGGCACGGAAGTTCGCAAAGTCATCAATGATCAGGAAATACAGCGTGCCAAAGGCTCTGGTGGTGTTTAGGGTTTCGACTTCGCTGATTAAGGCTTCTGTTTCAGTAACTTGTTAACCAGGGCCCGAAGTGCCGCCGGCTTCACAGGCTTGTAGAGCACATGGAAGCCCCGTTGATTGGCATCGTCACGCACGTCCGGTGCCATGTAGCCGGTAATCAGTATGCCCGGTATGTCCGGGGAAAAACTGTCTCGGATACTGTCCATCGCGTCCAGACCGTTCTTGTTGTCGTCTAACTGATAGTCAGCGAGGATAATTTCGGGCGCCCGGCCATCAAGCTTCTGAAGAGCATCGTCGAGGCTCTCGGCAGCGGTGACCTCGCATTGCCAGTTGCCGAGCAGAGCTACCATGCCCTGAAGAATCGAGTCGTCGTTATCGATACAGAGCACGTGCAAGCCCCCAAGGTTGGCGACACGGCGCGAAGCAGATAAGGGCGCGGTTCTGGTGTTCGGCTCTTTCTCGGGCGTGGCAAGTGGGACGGTAATGGCGAACAGGCTGCCATGGCCCTGCACCGAGCGGACGGTAACCGGGTGGTTGAGCATCCCGCTGATACGTTCGACGATGGCGAGGCCCAGCCCGAGCCCTTTTTTATCCCGCCCTTGCTGGAACCTGCGGAATTCTTCGAAGATGTGGTTGAGCTGGTCGTCCGGTATCCCCGGGCCGGTATCCCAGACATCGATGCGGATAAAGCCTTTCAGCCGGCGACAACCTAGCAGAATCTTGCCTTGCGGGGTGTAGCGGATCGCGTTGGACAGGAAATTCTGGATCACGCGGCGCAGCAGTTTCGCATCGGAGCGAACCCAGGCACTGGAGGGCACGACCTTCAGTTCCAGGCCGCGGTCCTTGGCAATGGCCGAGAAGTCCGTTGCCAGGTGGCGCAGCATGTCGTTAACCGGGAAAACGCCGATATCCGGTTCCAGTGCGCCGGCGTCGAGCTTGGAAATATCGAGCAGGGTACTGATGATTTCCTCGGCTGCGCCCAGCGAGCTGTCAATGTGCTCCACCAGCTCTCTCACTTCGCCGTCTGTCGTTTTACCGGCCAGGGCCGACGAGAACAGGCGTGCGGCATTGAGCGGTTGCAGAAGGTCGTGGCTGGCCGAGGCCAGGAAACGGGTTTTGCTCTGGTTGGCTTGTTCCGCTACTGACTTCGCCTTGAGCATCTGCTCGTTTATGACTTGCAGTTCCTGGGTTCGCTCCTTTACCCGTTGTTCAAGATAGATATTGGTTTCTTTCAGGGCCTGCTCGGTGCGTCGCATCGGCGTGATGTCCTGGAAGGTGGTGACGTAGCCGCCGCCGGGAATGGGGCTGCCATCGATCCGCAACACGGTCCCGTCTGGGCGCTGGCGTTCGTAGGACATGGCTTTGCCACTGCGCATGTTGGCGCAGCGATCGGCAATGATTTCATCAATCCGGCGCGCCGCCAAATTGGCGTTGGTCAGGTTATAGCGCATCAGGTCTTCCACCGGCCGGCCCACGCGCACAAACCCTTTCGGGTAATTAAAGAGCTCCAGATAGCGGTGATTCCAAACCACCAGTTGTTGCTGGTGGTTGACCACTGACACGCCAAGGCTGATGTTTTCGATAGCCGATTGCAGTAGCTCCCGACTGAACGTCATGGCCTGGGAGGCTTCATCGACGATGCTGACGACGTCCTCGATCTGCATGTCGCGGCCGGTCAGTGTGGATTCCAGAACCACCCGTGCGGTAGATGCGCCGATCACCGAGGCTAACTGGCGCTCAATGTACTTCATCAGGTGGCCGGATGCCGGACGGTGGGGGTTCAGTCGGATCGCGTTGCGTCGCTCGTAGTTGCGGAAAACCGTTTCTGAGCGGTCCTCACCCATGAAGCGGTCTGTTATCGCCTGCAGGTCGGAAATCAGGATTTCGCCCTGCCAGCTCTGGTGCTGGGGGGTGTCGTTGCGTGGCTCGGGATCGTGAAAGAAGGACGCAATCTGGATCTTTTCCCGAACCCGTTGTCGGGTCAGTAAGGACAGGGTGATGTAGGTGACGACATTGATGCCCAGACTCCAGATAATGCCGTGGCTGACCTGGTCCATGTCCATGCCAAAAAGGGCGGTGGGGCGGGTCCAGTTGAGCCCCCACACGCCCTGGTTGATCAGGCTTTCCGATACCCAGCCGGTGGCCGCCAGCGCGGGCAGAAGCAGGGTATAGCTCCACATCAGGAAGCCGAGTGCGAGGCCCCAGACCGCGCCCATGTAGTTGCCCCGGCGCCACAGGATGCCACCCACCAGTGCCGGCCCAAACTGGGCCGCTGCGGCGAAGGAAAGAAGCCCGAATGCGGTCAGGCTGTGGTCTTCCCCGGCCATGCGGTAAAAACCATACGCTGTGAGCAGCACCACAAATATGGCGACACGCCGGATGCTGAGCAGCAGGAAACTGAGATCTGCACGACGGTTCATGCGCGGCCGGAAAAACTTCAGCAGCGCGGGCATGATGATTTCGTTACTCACCATGGTGGCAATCGCCACCGAACATACGATAACCATGGCGGCCGCCGCTGAACCGCCGCCCAGGAACGCGAGAATCGCCAGCCAGGTTTCTCCGGCCTGAATAGGCAGTTGGAGGATCAGGATATCCGGATTGATTTGTTCGCTACCGGAGGTCAGCAGCCCTGCAGCGGCGATTGGCAGGACGAACGCGCTGGCGATGATCAGGTAAATCGGCATCGCCCAGCGGGCGGTAGTGAAGTCCCGGTGGTCGGTGTTTTCAACCACCATGACGTGAAACTGTCGTGGCAAACAGATGATCGCCAGCATGGCGACAAGGGTCTGGGTAATAAAGGCTGTGGGGGCCACGTTGTCAGTGGTCAGCACGCCACCGAGGTCCGCCTCTCGGACTTGCTGAAGCAGATCCCCGAAACCGCCATAGAGCCCGTAACCGACAAACAGCCCGACCGCGACGAAAGCAATAAGCTTGATCAGGGATTCGAAGGCGACAGCCTGAATCATGCCGCGGTGATGCTCGGTCGATTCCAGATGACGGGTACCGAAAAGCACCGTGAATACTGCCAGCGCGAGGGTGATGTACCAGGCCGAATCGTTCCAGGCCGAGATGTCCCAGGGCTGCACCCCGGTTCCGTTATCCGACAGCACGTTGAAGCCCATAGAGATGGCTTTGAGCTGCAGGGCAATATACGGGACGCTGCCAATCAGGGCGAAGAAAGCAATCATGGCCGCCAATAGCTGGGACTTGCCGTATCGGGAAGCCACGAAATCGGCTATGGACGTGCTGTTGCTTCGTTTGCTGATGTAGATGATGCGGCGAAGCAGGGGGGCCCCAAAGATGAAGACCAGCAGGGGCCCAAGATAAATGGGCAGGAATCCCAGCCCCTCCTGGGTGGCCCGGCCAACTGCACCATAGAAGGTCCAGGAGGTGAAGTAGACCGCCAGTGATAATGCATAGATGTGGGTTCGCGTGACCCTGCGGCGGTACAGCCCCGGCTGTCTGTCGCCGGCCCAGGCGATGACAAAGAGAATTGAGATGTAGGCAATGGAAATCAGTGCCAGCAGCCAGGGGCTAAACATGTGCAGACAACTCCGTCAGGGCCAGACCAATGTTTGCTGGGGGTTAACCGGTGCAGACCGTATTCAGCAGCGTGTCCGAATTGCCCAGGACCTTCAAGTTATCAACACGGGGGCGTCCGTCAGAGCCGAGTGGAACCAATTCCCGGGACTGACAATTGAGGAGATGAACCCGGTGGGAAACGGCATCGGACAGTTTCTGTTCGAAGCGGTAGAGGGTAAAGCTGACAACGTCAGGGTTGTCGGCATCCCGGCTGACGCTGTCGGTATCCACGATGGAAAAGGCGGTGACGTAGGGAAACGCGAAGGTCCAGGGGCGCCAGATCATGGTGTCTGCCTCGGTGTCGACAACGACGGCCTCGTCTGGCAACAGCTGTTTCTTATGCTCGTACCAGCCGTACTCCCCCTGAATCAGGTAGGCCAGCATGCCCGCTCCGGCGAACACCGGGATCAGCCACTTTGGAGTTTTGTTACGGGTTGCGGCACGGATACCAAGCGCTATACCGGCAGCCCCGAGGCCACAAAAAACAGTAGCGATGAACGTCCAGAACATATTGTTACTTCCTCAAAAAAAGAACGGGCTTCCTCGTTGAGGAAGCCCATCCAGTCTAACTCATTGAATCAATGAGAACGGTGGTACTTAGTGGTCCTGAGCCTGGCCTGCGCCGCGTGGATAGCGAACGCTTTCAACCAGATCCTGGATTTCAACCGGCGGCTCCTCGGTCGCGTTGGACACCAGGAAGGCTACCGTAAAGTTGACGATCGCACCAACTGCACCGATGGACAGTGGTGAGATGCCCAGTACCCAGTTCTCAGGAGTATCCGGCAGATTGTTGGTGCCCGGAATGAACAGCCAGCCCTTGTACACAAAGATGTACACCAGGGTGAAGCCCAGACCGGTCAACATGCCGGCAATGGCGCCGGTGTTGTTAACCCGCTTGGAGAAGATACCCATCATCAGGGCAGGGAACAGGGAGGCCGCAGCAATACCGAACGCCAGTGCGACAACCTGTGCGGCGAAGCCCGGTGGGTTTGCCCCAAGCCAGGTTGCGACGACGATGGCCACGGCCATAGAGATCCGCGCCGCCATCAGTTCCCCGCGCTCTGTGATATTCGGGTTGATCGCGCCCTTGATCAGGTCGTGACTCACCGCAGAGGAAATGGCCAGCAACAGACCAGCGGCTGTGGACAGGGCTGCCGCCAGACCACCGGCAGCAATCAGGCCGATAACCCAGCCCGGCAGGTTAGCAATTTCCGGGTTGGCCAGTACCAGGATGTCGCGGTTAACCACCAGTTCGTTGCCTTTCCAGCCTCGTGAGGTGGCTTCGGCTTCGAAATCCGGTGAGTCGTTATAGAGCTGGATGCGACCGTCTTCGTTCTTGTCGGTGAACTCGATCAGGCCGGTTACTTCCCACTCGCGGACCCAGTTAGGCCGCTCCTCATACTCGATGGCTTCCGCAGAGGTGCCGTCCGGATAGATGGTCGTCATCAGGTTCAGGCGAGCCATGGATGCAACGGCCGGGGCAGTCAGGTACAGGATGGCAATGAAAACCAGTGCCCAGCCCGCTGACCAGCGTGCATCGGCCACTTTCGGCACGGTGAAGAAACGAATGATTACGTGGGGCAGGCCCGCAGTACCGATCATCAGTGACAGCGTGAACAGCACCATGTTCAGCTTGTTGTCCACGTCAGCGGTGTACTCGTTAAAGCCGAGATCGGTAATGACTTCGTTCAGCTTGGTCAGAAGGGGAACGCCGGAGTCCACGTGGGTGGAGAACAGGCCGATGGCTGGAATGGCCGTGTCGGTCAGTTGCAGGGAGATAAATACCGCAGGAATGGTGTAGGCAACGATCAGCACACAGTACTGGGCCACCTGGGTGTAGGTGATGCCCTTCATGCCACCCAGAACGGCGTAGATGAAGACCACGACCGCGGCAATCATCAGACCCATGGTGGAGTCCACTTCCAGGAAGCGGGAGAAGGCCACGCCCGCACCAGCCATCTGGCCGATAACGTAGGTAACGGATGCCACAATCAGGCAGATAACCGCTACCAGGCGGGCATTCCTGCTGTAGAAACGGTCACCGATAAACTCAGGTACGGTGAACTTCCCGAACTTCCGCAGGTAAGGGGCCAGCAGCATGGCCAGCAAAACGTAACCGCCGGTCCAGCCCATCAGGAAGGTGGAGTTGGCGTAGCCGCCGGCGGCAATCAGGCCGGCCATCGAGATAAACGACGCAGCCGACATCCAGTCGGCACCGATTGCCATACCGTTGGTGATAGGGTGTACCCCACCGCCGGCAACGTAGAAATCCTTGGTGCTACCGGCCTTGGCCCAAATAGCAATCAGGATGTACAGGAGGAATGACCCCCCAACGAACATGATGTTGATGGCAAACTGACTCATTGCGTCTTACTCCTCGTGTACGCCGAATTTTTCGTCGATCTTGTTCATGCGCCACGCGTAGTGAAAAATCAGGGCAATGAACGTGATGATCGAACCTTGCTGGGCGAACCAGAAACCAAGGTCGGTACCGCCCACCGGGATTCCGGCGAGCATGGGACGTAAGAGAATGGCGAAGCCATAGGAAACAAGAGCCCAGACAACCAGGCTCCCCACAATCAGGCGGAGATTTGCCTTCCAGTAGTTTTCAGCATCGTAGCTATGACCAGACATAGGATCGCTCCTTGCTTTGTTGTTGTTTAAATCGGGTAGTGCCAGTCGATATTTATTATTGCGATGTTGTAATTGATATAGCCGGTCTTTGACTTGTTGTCCTATCTGACTTTACCGGTCAAGGCATTTATAGGTATTGGCAAAAGGTCTAACGGTCAGTAAGTTGCGAGCCTGGCTTTCGACTGCCTGTGCTTAAAAACGGTGCATGTTTTGCAGCCGGCGGTGGTACTGAAGTTTGTTGTGCAGCTGCGCCAGCGTTTTCACTCCGTCCTTGGCTGCTTTATTCAGCGCGATCAAGGTCAATTCGGCGGTGGCCATGGCGTCGGCGGCGGCATGGTGGCGGGTACTGAATTCCAGGCCAAATTCATCGGCCCAGTTGTCCAGTCCTTTGCCACCGGGTTTGGTGTCCGGAAACAGAGCTGGAAGCAAATCGGCAACATCCATCCACAGGTGGTTTCGGGTGTAGCCGATCTGCAGGCGAAGCGCCTTTTCGAGGAATTTCTGGTCAAAGGCGGAATGATAGGCCAGCACCGGATCGCCGTTCATCCATTCCAACAGGTAGAGCAGGGCGTCCTGGGTTTCGTGGCCATGGGTCAGGGCTTCATTGCCGATGCCGTGGATCAGTACCGTTTCGGCGATATCCAGTTCCGGGCGGCGCAGGATCAGGTCAAACTGATCATCCAGGTGGATTACTCCGCCGCTGATGGCTACGGCACCAATGGCGATCACCTCGTCCTTCGCCGGGTTCAGGCCGGTGGTTTCCAGGTCCAGAACGATGAGCCGGCAGTCTTTGAGCAGCACATCGCTTGAGATCTTTGGTTCCGGTAGGTTGCTCAGGTCGTGCTCGCCGATCTGGAGCCCTCGTCGGCGCTCTATCCACTGTTTGATCTGTTCGAGCATGGTGGCAATTCCGTCGTCAAAAGTGGTTGGCCTCAGAACTGGTAGGTCACTTCCAGCTTCTGCTGCAGTCGTTGGGCCTGCCGGAAGGATTCCCGTAGAATCCGGCGATCAAGCGGATTGAGATCGTCCGGATCGATGAAATTGGTAAGTTCCTCGTCGCGTTTCAGCATCTCCTGGTGCGCACGCATGCGGATGGCCTGAATCAGGCTGTAGGCCTCGCGCCAGGCATTGCCATCTTTCGCGTCGAAGATGCCTTTTTTGACCAGTTCATCCATGCGCTCGAGGGTGTTGGCGGTTTTGACTCCGTTTGCGAGGGCAAACACGCGCACGGATTCCACAAACGGCGCCAGACCCTGGCGCTTGAGATCCAGGGCCTGGCGATCACCATCAGAGATGTATCGGAAGTTCCGGAACATGGTGAGCGGGGGTTTGCGTTGCAGGGCGTTGCCGGCCAGCATCTTTTGGAACAGGGCATTCTTGCGGATTCGGGTGAGCACTTTATCCAGCAGCAGGTGCAGCGGTTCCGTGTCGCCGTATACCGCCCGCATGTCGAGGAAAATCGAGGAATACACCAGGTTCTGCGGCGTCGAGGCGTCAATGAAGCGAATAAACCAGTCGTCCCACTCCTGGTCACTCAGGCACAGCTTTGGATTGCTGGCCATGATGTTGCCTTTGCACAGGGTGAAACCACACTCAGCCAGCTCATCATTGACCGTTCGGGCGAACGGCAGCAGCTTTTCCCGAACCTGGTCCTCGGTCATGCCCTCGGGAGTGAGGAACAGAATGCCATTGTCCTGGTCGGTCAGCAGGGTTTGTTCCTGCCGCCCTTCGCTGCCAAAGGTCAGCCAGGTAAAGGGAATGCCGGGGTCGTTGCGCTTGATGTTCAGTTCCAGCACCCGGCGCACGGTGACATCGTTCAGGGTGGTGATGATCTTGACTACCTGGCCGGAATCCGCGCCGTGGGCCAGCATCGAATCCACCAGCCGTGACACATCCGCCCGCAGCGCCACCAGCGTTCGCAGGTGCGTGGCGGTGCCAATGGTTCGGGCCAGGTTCACCAGATCCACCCGCTGGAGCGAGAACAGGTCCCGCTCCGACACCACGCCGATCAGGTGGTCTTCATCGTCCACCACGCACAGGTGAGCAAAATGGTGCTCTGCCATCAGCATGGCGGCTTCAAAGGCATCGGCACCGGACGGCAGGGAGCAGGGTTCCGGGGTCATGACTTGCCCGATCGGGATGTCGAGCGGGCTCTTGCCCTCGGCAACCAGGGTGCGCAAATCCCGCAAGGTGAAAATGCCCGCCGGATGCCGGTTATCGTCGGTGACGATGATGCTGCCGACGTTGTTGTCATGCATGCGCGCCACCGCCTTGCTCACGGGAAGATCCGGGGAGCACACGATGGGGTTGCGCAGGGCGTAATTTTCCAGAGGGGTGTCCAGCGTGTTGCTGGAGCCCATGGACGCCATAGCCTTGGACTGAATGCGCCGGTTGACTTGATCCAACAGGCTGCTGACGCCACGCAGGCAGAAGTCCCGGAAGGGATCGCTATCGGAAAACAGGGTGATGAACGCGTCCTGTTCGATGCTCAGGCAGAAGGTGTCGCCAACCGCCCGGTGCAAGGTACGGGTCGGGCGTTCGCCAATTAAGG
This sequence comes from Marinobacter salinisoli, assembly GCF_017301335.1. Lineage (NCBI taxonomy): Bacteria > Pseudomonadati > Pseudomonadota > Gammaproteobacteria > Pseudomonadales > Marinobacteraceae > Marinobacter > Marinobacter salinisoli. The sequence goes on along the minus strand of NZ_CP071247.1, from coordinate 3,041,885 downwards.
CCGCCAGTGGGAAACACTCGCCCAGACTGATTTCAAAGGTGGTTTCGGCGCGACCTTCTTTTGCAGAGTGGCGTTCGCCGCGAATCCGGCCCTGTTTTACAACGTAAAACCGTTTTACAACCCCTTCATCGGGGGATATCACCTGATCGCCGTCGGCGTAAAACCGCAGTGTGGCATGTTCGGCGAAGTGAGCGAGGTGGGCGTCGTCCATGTTAGAGAAAGGCGCATGCTCCCTGAGGAAGCTCATAATGGCCCGGGTATTTTGTGGCCGGTTGCTGTCCCGAGGTGAGGCTGCCATGCAAACGTCCTTTTCCTTTTTATTATGGAATCTGCCAGATTCCAGTGTAGTCCACCACATTGGCGAAAATCGCTTCGATTTTGGTCGAAGGGCGGGGCCGGATTTCACAGCTTTATGGTCGGGTTAGCGGATGGTAAAGTCACCCGGTTCACAGACATTTATTCAGTAGCATCGTGATGACGACAAAAGAAGAGCGCCTGAGCTTCCTGGAAGAGATGAAAGATGTCCGTCGCATCAAGAAGCCCAATCGGGCCGATGTGAAAACGCCGAAGGAACTGACGCCCGGGCACCTGGAGCGCCAGCGGTCCGCGATCGCGAAGCCGCTGATTGATCGCAATCCATTGACATCGGACATGGTGGAGCCGCTGAAGGCGCATGACGTTCTGGATTGGATGCGGCCCGGGGTTCAGCATGGTGTGTTTCGCAAGCTAAGGCTAGGGCAGTATCCCATCGAAGCCCGCCTTGATCTGCACCGGATGACGGTTGAAGAGGCGCGTCGCGAAGTGTTCACCTTCATCGGGGATTGTGTTCGATACGGCCTGCGCTCGGTCATTATTCTGCACGGCAAGGGCGAGCGGAACCCGGACGGCATCGCCCAGCTCAAGAGTTACCTGGCGAAGTGGTTGCCGGAACTGGACGATGTGCTGGCGTTTCATTCGGCCCAGAAACACCATGGTGGAACGGGCGCGGTGTATGTGATGGTGCGAAAAAGTGAACGGGACAAACAGCATAACCGTGAGCTTCACGGAAGCCGGTAACCGGCCTTTTGATGTAGAAATTTCATAATAACGCCCTCAGAGGCGGCGAGTAGAGGAATCTGTTTTGAAAAAAGTCATGTTAGTACTGGTGGCAGTCACTGCTTTGGCCGGTTGTAAAGACCGTGTGATCTGGAACGACAACGGCAAGCTCGACGGAGCAACGAGCGAAAACCGCGAAATCTGGAACACCAACGGCAAGATTCAGAACAATGACCGGAAGATCTGGGTAAATTCTGAAGGTAAAGAAGTCGTCAAATAAAGCGGCTGGTTTGGCTGCCCACGCACAACAATAACGGCGCCCAGTGAGGCGACCCGGACAACAGAGGGAGTACAGGGATATGGCATTACGCCTGAAGGTAAACGGCGAGGAACGGTCGCTGGAGGTTGATGGAGATACCCCGTTGTTGTGGGTCGTCCGAGATGAACTGGGGCTGAAGGGCACCAAGTTTGGCTGCGGCGCGGGGTTGTGTGGCGCCTGCACCGTGCACTTGGACGGTCAGCCTGTTCGCTCCTGCTCAACGCCGGTCGAGATGGCCGATGGCGCTGAAATCACCACCATAGAGGGTTTGTCCGATGGTGATCAGTTGCACGCGCTGCAGCAGGCCTGGATCGACCACAATGTGCCCCAGTGCGGCTACTGCCAGTCTGGTCAGATCATGAGCGCAGCCCACCTTCTGGCAAATAACCCCCGGCCTTCCCGTGATGAGATCGTAGCCGCCATGACTGGCAACCTTTGCCGGTGTGGCACCTACGCGCGGATTGTCGCAGCGGTTGAATCGGTCGCCGGTGCCGGTGAAAGCACTGAGAAGGAGGGCGCGTGACATGGGCATGAATCGACGCGATTTCCTGAAAGTCAGTGCAGGTGCTTCTGGTGGGCTGATGCTGTCTCTTAGCCTGACGGGTTGTGCCGCGAGCGGTAAGCGAGGGTATGAGCCGGAAACCGGGGAATGGACTCCGGATGCGTGGCTCGAATTGACCACTGATGGCCACATCTATTTCACCCTGGCCCGGGTGGAAATGGGGCAGGGAACCTACACCGGCCTGACCACGCTTATTGCCGAAGAGTTGGAGGTGCGGCCGGAGGCCATCACGCCCCGATTTGCGCCGGCCGATCCGGAATATCGAAATCCCCTGTACAAACTCCAGTTGACCGGCGGCAGTACCAGTCTGGCCACCAGTTGGGAACCGTTGCGAACCGCCGGAGCGTCTGCTCGAAGCCTGATGGTGCAGGCCGCTGCACGGGTGTGGCAAGTGGACGCCGACGAGTGTTCCGCGCACGATGGCACAGTGGTTCACCCCAATGGAACCGATTCCATCGGGTATGGCCAGTTGGTGGAGTTGGCGGCCAAAGAGGAAATCCGTGGTGATGTCGCTCTGAAGCCTCGGAGTGAATGGAAGTACATTGGCAGGCAGAGAGGTCGTCTGGATGCCCGGGCCAAAGCCACCGGTTCGGCGGAATACGGCATCGACGTTGAGCTGCCGGATATGGTGTACAGCGTGGTGACCCGCTCTCCCCGTTACGGTGGCCGTGTCAGCTCGTTCAATCGTGAAGACGTGCTGGCCATGCCAGGCGTTGTGGATGTGGTCGAAATCGGGCGGGGCGTGGCCGTCGTTGCCGACAGCTACTGGAAAGCCCGCAAGGCCCAGAATGCGCTGACGGTTGAATGGGATTTTTCCGAAGCCTTCTCCATGTCCACCGAGGACGTGTTCAATTCCTATCGCAAGGCCGCTGATGAGGATAATGGCGAATCGGAGCGAAGCGAAGGCGATTTCGAAAGCGTGGCGGAAGCGGCTTCCCGGGTGCTGGAGGTGGAGTATGAACAACCTTACCTGGCCCACGCCACCCTCGAGCCGATGAACGCGACTGCCTGGTATCGTGGCGATCGCGCTGAGGTCTGGGCGCCAACCCAGGCACCGGATCTGGCGCAGATTGCCGTGGCCAGGGTAACCGATCTGGCGCCGGATGAGGTGGTCATTAACACCACCTTTCTAGGCGGGGGATTTGGTCGTCGCTTGACCCAGGATTTTGTTGAGGAAGCGGCCGAGGTCTCCTACAAAACCGGCCGGCCGGTTAAGTTGATCTGGTCCCGGGAGGAAGACACCCGTCATGACCTGTACCGCCCCGCCATGCTCCATCGTCTGAAAGCGTCGGTTTCCGATGGTCAGGTGACCGGTTGGCACCATCAGATTGTCGGCCCCCAGATTCTTGACTGGTATGTGCGCAACGCCGCACCAGCTCAGTACCCCTGGGCACCCAAGTTTATGTATGACAGCCTGGGTTCGGTCGGTCTCATGCTGGAAGGAGTGGTCACGCCAAAAGATGTGTCGGCGATTGAGGGCGCCGTTGAATACCCTTACGCCGTCGAGCATATTGATATCCGACACACCCATACCGATCCGGGTATGCCTGTTACCTGGTGGCGTTCGGTGGGCTATTCACATAACGGGTTTGCCGTTGAAACCTTTATGGATGAACTGGCGCACGAGACGGGGAAAGACCCGTACCAGTTCCGGCGGGATTTGCTGGCCAATGAGCCGCGCCATCGGGACGTTCTGGATCGCGCCGCTATGCTGGCGGACTGGAACACGCCGGTTCAGGAAGGGCGTGCCCGGGGTATTGCCCTGTTCAAGAGTTTCGGAACTTACATTGCGCAGGTTGTGGAAGCTGGTATCGAGAATGGCAGCATTCGGGTGTATCGGGTGTCTGCTGCGGTCGACTGCGGCCAGGTAGTGAATCCCGATATCGTGAAGGACCAGATCGAAAGTGGAATCCTGTTTGGCATCACGGCAGCCCTTTACGGCGAAATCACGCTGAACCAGGGCGAAGTGCAGCAAAGTAACTTTCACGATTATCCGCTGATGCGTCAGTACGAGCGCCCGGAGGTGATGGTGGATATTGTTGATAGCGAGGCTGATCCCACCGGTGTGGGTGAACCGGGCGTGCCGCCGGTGATCCCGGCGCTCGGTAATGCGCTGTTTGCCCTGACCGGCCAGCGTCAGCGTCGTCTGCCCCTGACCGCCGATGTCTGAGGTGTCTGAACCCCGCTCAGTCGCGAGCGGCCGGCTCTCGGTGATCCGGGATGTGCTTGCCTGGCTGGAGCAGGGGCAGGGCGTGTGGCTGTGCACCATCGTCGAAACCTGGGGCTCGTCGCCGCGTCCGGTCGGCTCCTGGTTGGCCATCAGTGAATCCGGGCAATGGAGCGGGTCCGTCTCCGGCGGGTGCCTTGAGGAAGACCTTCTCAGACGCGCGGCCGAAGACGGATTAACGGAATCGGAACTGGTGACCTACGGCATCACCGAGGGCGATCGGAACCAGTTTCAGCTCCCCTGTGGCGGGCGAATCCGGTTACTGATTGAGCCGCTCAAAGGGCAGGAAGCGACGCAGCATGCGCTCGCACTGGCAGAAGCCCTGGAACAGCGCCGGCCTGTTTTGCGGCGGGTTGCGTTGGCTGGCACAGCCGAGCTTTTGCCTGTGACTGCCGAGCAGGAGGCCCAGATCACCTTTGACGGGCAACAGCTACAACACCTGTTGCAACCGGAATGTCGGCTGTTGCTGATCGGGGCTGGCGAAGTGGCTCGCTATGTCGCGGAGTTTGCCACTGCGGCGGATTTTGCCATTACCCTGTGCGAACCCAGAGACGCCTTTGCCGAAGGCTGGAGCCATGCCCGAATCCCATTGGTTCGCCGTTTGCCGGACGATCTGATCACCGAGCAGTTCAGCGATCGCTGGGCTGGTGTTCTGGCTCTTGCCCACGATCCCCGGATTGACGATATGGGCCTGCTGGCGGCGCTGGGGTCGGACGCATTCTACGTTGGTGCCATGGGCTCGCAGAAAACCTCCGCTGGGCGGCGCGAGCGATTGGCGTCGCTTGGGCTGGACGAGGTCGCTCTGGCGCGATTGAAGGCACCCATTGGTGTTTGCATTCCCAGCAAGACACCGGCTGAAATTGCGATTTCTATTGTCGCCGATCTGATTGCCGAGCGGCACAGGTTGCGGCAAACCCCGCCAACCCTATAATGTCCGGATTCTGCGCCCTTTGGCGCGCCTGATTCCAGGGGGGATACCGTGTTTGACGTAACCCGATTTGCAAAGGCCGCGGACTCGATCATTGAGGCCGGCCATTTTCTTTACCAGCGAGGCTGGTCGCCGGCCACCAGCAGCAACTATTCTGCGCGACTGGACGAGCACCACATTGCAATTACCGTGTCGGGCCGCCACAAGGGCAAGTTGCATCCGGGCGATGTCATGGTGGTCGACCTGTCGGGTCATCCGGTTCAGAGTGACTGCCGGGCTTCCGCAGAGACACCGTTGCACACTGTGCTTTATGAACTGTTCCCGGAGGTCGGGGCGGTTCTGCACACCCATTCGGTAAAAGCCACGGTTCTGAGCCGGCTTCTGTCTGCCGGACAGTCGCTGATCCTTGAAGGCTATGAGCTGCAAAAAGCGTTTTCCGGTGTTGAAACCCACGACGCGACCCTGACCATTCCGGTATTCAATAACACGCAGGACATCAACGGGCTGGCTCAAAAAACCAAGCAGTGGTTTGCATCCCATCAAGGTCAGCCCGGATACCTGATTCGTGGCCATGGGCTCTATACCTGGGGCGAAACCATGGAAGATTGCCTGCGCCACGTGGAAGCGTTTGAATTTTTGTTTGAGTGTGAACTGGAAGCCATGAGGGTTCGACCATGACCACCTTGAGTATCTTTGATCAGAGTCAGCCCGGGGTGGCCCGTCAGGTCACGCAGGACACCGCAGAGATTCGAGAGTTGCTGGCGGAGCAGGGGGTTCGTTTCGAGCAGTGGCCCACCAAAGACCTGCCCGATGACGCATCGCAGGAAGCGATTTTGGCGGCCTACCACGACGAGGTCGAGTCGCTGAAGGCCGAGTGTGGTTTCCAGACCGCCGATGTGGTCAGCCTGAACCCGGATAACCCGCAAAAAGAGGCGTTTCGAAGAAAGTTTCTGGACGAGCATACCCACAGCGAAGACGAGGTTCGCTTCTTTGTGCGCGGTCAGGGTCTTTTTTACCTGCATTTCGGCGACCAAGTGTTGTCGTTGATGTGTGAAAAGAATGACCTGATCAGCGTGCCGGATGGCACCCGGCACTGGTTCGATATGGGGCCGGAGCCGAGGTTTACCTGCATCCGGCTGTTCAGTAATCCGGAAGGCTGGGTCGCAGACTTCACCGGAGATGACATCGCCAGCCGCCTGCCGCGCTACGAGGCGATAGTGGGGGAGGCGTAATGATCCGGGTCGTTCTTACCGATATTGAAGGCACGACCAGTTCCATCTCCTTCGTGCACGATGTGTTGTTTCCCTATGCCAGCGAGCATCTCCCGGCCTTTGTCCGGGCGCATAAGGACCGGCCGGACGTCTTCAGACAACTGGATATGGTCGCCGAAAGCGCCGGGCAGGCCCGGCAGGACATTGAGTCCCTGATCGACACCCTGCTGGCCTGGATCCGGGAAGACCGGAAAGAAACGCCACTGAAGGCACTTCAGGGCATGGTCTGGGCTGAGGGCTACGCCAGTGGAGAGCTGAAAGGACACATTTACCAGGACGCCGCCGAGCACCTGCGCCTCTGGCATGATCGCGGGCTGAGGTTGTTCGTATATTCCTCCGGTTCCGTTCAGGCCCAGAAGCTGATTTTTGGCCACACGATTGCCGGTGACTTTACGCCATTTTTCTCGGGCTATTTCGACACCGGCGTTGGTGGAAAAAAAGAGCCGGACTCTTATCGCAACATTCTTGCCGAACTGGGTGTGCAAGCATCGAGTGTGCTGTTCCTGTCGGATGTTGAGGCGGAACTGGAGGCTGCCGAGGCGGCAGGCCTGAGGACCGCCTGGTTGATTCGTGACGGCGAACTGCCGGAAGAAACCGGTCGGTTTGTTGCCCGTGATTTCTCGGAGGTGGAGACCCTGCTGCGCAAGCAGTAGCTCCCCTCCCGCCCCGCGGAGGTACGCATGTCCGGAGTCCCTTGCTGCAAAAGCCTGATTCCGGCCCTGTGCATTGTCTTTCTCAGTGCCTGTAATCCATTCTCCGATGCCCGCCCGATGATGGACGAATACATCGAGCGGGTGGCTCGGGTTCTGGAATCGGAGGCTGAATTCTCGACCGTTCCATCACCCTCGCAGATGCCCCGTCGCCGTGACCGCGTTTTACCCATGCCCGAGCTGGAAATGGGCATGCTGGATTTTCTCTCGCTGTACGGGTGCGAGCTTCAGTTTGTGGTGGGCGAGAAAAACTCGGTCATGGGGCGGGTGATGCAGCCACTGAATCGCCTGCGCTATGAGCTGCGCTTTATCGAAGCGGCGCAGGAGTGCCTGCCGGAAACCGACAACGAAGACCTTGCCGCTGAGCTGGCAGATGCCATTGACAGCAAAAAGGCGTCACTGCCTATCGCCGTGTGGAATGCGACCTGGGGCGCGGAAGAGGTAGAGACGCTGTTCACGCTCGCCAAAGGGCAATACCCGGTAGCGGCGGAGGAAAATCCGGTATCCGATCTGGCGCTGGACGCCGAGCAGCTGAATGAGGCGGTGTCCGACCTGCTGGCCGGCCGGTTGTCGGTGGACCTGGATTTTGCAGGCGGTGTTCAGCAGCGTTGGCAGGCGGAGTATCGCGCGGGGCAGTTGATCAACAGCGCCGTGCTGGTTGCCACCCGGCTGAACGACGCCACCTCGCTGATCAGGGCACGACTCGATGAGCGACCGCTGTGCCTGAACGGTCAGCCGAACAATCAGTCCGACATCGTGAAAAGCATGTTCTTCAGCGTCTACATCGAACAGATTCAACCGTACCTGAGTGATCTACAGCGTGCGCGGGTCGCTTTGTTGGAGCCGCTGGCGCGGCTGGCTGAAATCCAGAAGCCGGTGATGCCGGAGAGTTTCTCGGACTGGTCTCGCACGCACCTGTCCCAGTCATCGGAGGAGGGGGTTTGGTATCAGCTTGACGAGGCCATCGCCACCCATACGCAAAGCTGGCAGCAGCTACTCGGACAGTGCGGATTGCGACCGGGCGCCTGATGGGCGCCCGGGGCTGTTACTGCTTTGCGGCTACAGTTGGTGGAGCGGGCCGATTCACCTTCAGATGCACCATGGCGAGGGTGAACAGCGCGAAGGTCAGCACGGTCAGCACGGTGGGGCCGATGCCTCCCTGACTGAGCCAGGCCGAGACCAGCGCCTGGGTGAAGTAAAAGATCACCACGAAGGCCATCCATATGTACCCGCGGTTGTGGCCCCGGAAGACGGGCACCGCAAACACCAGCAAAGGAATCAGCTTTACTGCCAGTATCAGCGGGATGGAAACTCCCTCGACCGGGTTGGGGTAGAAGGTGGTTACCACCAGTGTGATCAGCACCGCCAGATACGTGATGGAGGTGAGCTGGGCTGTCTTGCGGGCTTTGGGGTTGTGCAGCATCTAGATAGATCCAGTTTCGAATGAGTGCTTGGGTAAACGTACGCTGTTTGCCAACGGGCGTATCAGTTGGAAAGCTTTTCGGCCAGCCGGGCCAGCCTTTCACCGAAGGCCTGAGCCAGCTTTTTCTCGTCCTCTGTCAGGCTTTTCTGATCCTCGGTGCCGGCCCAGTGGGTCGGGCCGTAGGGTGTTCCTCCCGATTCCGTTTTGCCCAGAGCCTCTTCGGTGTACGGCAGGCCGCAAAGCACCATGCCGTGATGCAGCAGTGGGACCATCATAGTAAGCAGAGTGCTTTCCTGGCCGCCGTGCAGGCTGCCAGTTGAAGTAAATGCACCGGCAGGCTTCCCCGCCAGTGAACCGCTCAGCCATAAGTCCCCGGTCGTATCGAGAAAGTGCTTTAACGGCGCAGCCATGTTGCCGAAGCGGGTCGGGCTGCCCAGCGCCAGTCCCGCGCAATTGGCGAGGTCCGCTTTGCTGGCGTACGGCGCTCCGGTTTCCGGTACTGCGGGCAGTGACGACTCGGTATCTGGCGATACCGGAGGCACTGTGCGAAGCCGGGCTTCCATGCCGTTGACCCGGGCGATCCCCCGGGCAACGTGTTGAGCCAGTTCTGCGGTCTGGCCGTTACGGCTGTAGTACAGAATCAGAACGTAGGGCGACGGGGCGGACATGAGGCTCTCCTTTGCTGTGAATCCGGCCAGGCCGGTTACAGGATGGTCAGGACGTTTTCCGGCGGACGGCCGACGGCGACCTTGCCGTTGGCCATGACAATCGGGCGTTCGATCAGCTTCGGGGTGTTCACCATGGCCTCGATAAGCTGCTCACGGGTGAGCTCTGGGTTGTCCAGTCCGAGGGCTTGGTACTCGTCTTCCTTGGTGCGCATCAGCTGCCTGGGTTCGATATCCAGAGCGATCAGAATGGCTTCCAGCTGCTGAACTGTCGGTGGCGTTTCAAGGTAGCGTATAATCTCCGGTTCGATACCCCGATCGGTCAGAAGTTGCAGGGTTTGGCGGGATTTCGAGCAACGTGGGTTGTGGAAAATCCGGGTAGGTTCTGTCATCGTCGGGCCTGGTTCTATCAAGGTAAGTGCGTCGGTTATCAGAGGCCGGTAGTCTAACAGGAGGATTTCGCGTGCAGTACCCTGGGAAGCAGACGTTTTTTCGCCGGGCATTGGCCCTTGGGGGCATTTCCCTGGTACTTCTCCTCGCCGGATGTGAGAAAATCGAGTTGCAGCGTGCCGACGGGCCCGCGCTGAACTGGGATCAGCTTCGCGGCCAATGGGTGCTGGTGAATTACTGGGCGGAGTGGTGCAAGCCCTGCCTGGAGGAAATTCCCGAACTCAATGCTCTGGATACCGCGCCCGATATTGCCGTATTGGGGGTGAATTTTGACGGTGTCCAGGGTCAGGCGCTGCAACAGTTGGGCGAGCGGATGGGCATCGAATTCACGCTGCTGGCGGAAGACCCGGCCGAGAAACTGGGGTGGGACGTTCCGATTGCCCTGCCTGCCACCTTCATTGTGGGCCCCGAGGGTGATCTGGTCGAAGCCCGCTTTGGCCCGCAGACCGAAGCCGAACTCCGGAGTTTGATTGGCGGCTGATTTGCCCGACTCCCAACGATTTTTCTAGCAGGACACCCCTGACGTTATGCCGAAGACTTTCGTACACCTCCGGGTACATTCTGAATATTCCATGGTAGATGGCCTGGTTCGGGTCAAACCCCTCATTGGCCGGGTTGCTGAACTGGGCATGCCGGCAGTGGGGCTGACTGAGCAGTCCAACATGTGCTCGCTGGTGCGTTTCTACAAGGCGGCGCTGGGTTCCGGCGTGAAGCCGATCATCGGGGCTGATCTCTGGCTGGATAATCCGGAAGAGCCGGAAAACCCGTTCCGGATCACGTTGCTGGCCCGGAACAATGATGGCTACCTGAACCTGACCGAGATTATCTCGCTCGGGTACACCCAGGGGCAACGCTTCGGCAAGCCCATCGTGCAGCGTGCCTGGCTGGAGGAGCGCGCAGCCGGCCTGATCGCACTGTCCGGCGCCAAGCAGGGTGATGTCGGCAAGGCGCTGCTGGCGGGTAAGAATGATCTGGCTCGCGAACGGGCGGCATATTGGAAGAGCCTGTATCCGGGGAGCTACTACCTGGAACTTCAGCGCACTGGCCGGGCAGGCGATGAGGAATGCCTGCATATGAGTGTTGCGCTGGCACAGGAATTTATGTTGCCGGTGGTGGCAACCAACGATGTGCACTTCCTTCACGGCGAGGACTTCGAAGCTCACGAGGCCCGGGTGTGCATCGGTGAAAGCCGGACCCTGGATGATCCGCGCCGTGATCGCCGGTTCAGCGATCAGCAGTACCTGCGCAGTGCCGAGGAAATGATCGAGCTGTTCTCGGACATTCCTGAGGCCGTGGAAAACACCGTCGAGATTGCCAAGCGTTGTTCGGTCAAGGTTCGGATGGGGGAGTACTTTCTGCCTAACTACCCGATCCCGGACGGCATGACCATGGATGAGTACTTCCGCAAGGTGTCGGAAGAGGGCCTCGAAGAACGCCTGACGACCATCCTGAGCAAGGACGATCCGGAATACGACAGCAAGCGGGATGCCTACTACAAGCGGCTGAATTTCGAGCTGGATATCATTACCCAGATGGGGTTCCCGGGTTACTTCCTGATCGTTATGGACTTCATCAAGTGGGCCAAGAACAACGGCGTGCCTGTGGGGCCTGGCCGGGGTTCCGGTGCCGGCTCCCTGGTCGCCTATGTGCTGCTGATTACCGATCTCGACCCGCTGGAATACGATCTTCTGTTCGAACGATTTCTTAATCCGGAACGGGTGTCCATGCCCGACTTCGACGTCGACTTCTGCATGGAAGGCCGGGACCGGGTGATCGACTACACCGCCCGCAAGTACGGCCGGGAAGCGGTTTCCCAGATCATCACCTTCGGTACCATGGCCGCCAAAGCGGTGGTGCGGGATGTGGCCCGGGTGCAGGGCAAGTCCTATGGTCTGGCGGACAAACTCTCCAAGCTGATTCCGTTCGAAGTGGGCATGACCCTGAATAGGGCGATCGAGGAAGAGCCGCAGCTTAAGGAATTCCTGGAGCAGGACGAAGAAGCCCAGGAAATCTGGGAAATGGCGCTCAAGCTTGAAGGTGTGTGCCGGAACGCCGGTAAGCACGCCGGGGGCGTGGTTATCGCACCCACCAAGATTACCGACTTCTCTCCGCTGTACTGTGATGATGAAGGCGGCAGCCTGGTTACCCAGTTCGACAAAGGGGACGTTGAGGAGGCCGGTCTGGTTAAGTTCGACTTCCTGGGGTTGCGGACGCTCACCATTATCAAGTGGGCGTTGAACATGGTGAACCCGCGAAGGGAAAAACGCGGCGAAGAGGCGCTGGATATCGCCACTATCCCCCTGGATGACAAGCGATCTTTCGAGATGCTCAAGCGGGCAGAAACGACCGCGGTGTTCCAGCTGGAATCCCGGGGCATGAAAGATCTGATCCGTCGACTTCAGCCGGATACCCTCGAGGACATGATCGCACTGGTAGCCCTGTTTCGTCCGGGCCCCCTGCAGTCGGGCATGGTAGATGACTTTATCGACCGGAAGCACGGACGCCAGCCACTGTCTTATCCGCACCCGGATTACCAGTACGCGGGCCTGCAACCGGTGCTGGAACCCACCTACGGGGTCATCCTGTACCAGGAACAGGTCATGCAGATCGCTCAGGTGATGGCGGGCTATACCCTGGGTGGTGCGGACATGCTGCGCCGTGCAATGGGTAAGAAAAAGCCTGAAGAGATGGCCAAGCAGAAGGCGATCTTCCTCGAAGGCTGTGAAAACAACGGCATCGACAAAACCCTGGCCGAAAACATCTTTGACCTGGTGGAAAAGTTTGCCGGCTACGGCTTCAACAAGTCGCACTCGGCGGCCTACGCACTGGTGTCGTACCAGACGCTCTGGCTAAAAGCGCATTACCCGGCGGAATTCATGGCGGCGGTACTCACCGCCGATATGCAGAACACCGACAAGGTCGTTACGCTGGTAGAAGAATGCCGCAGCATGAAGCTGGATCTTCTGGTGCCAGACGTCAGCCGTTCGGAATATACGTTCACCGTTAACGACGATGGCCAGATCGTCTACGGGCTTGGCGCCATCAAGGGGCTGGGTGAAGGTCCGATTCAGGCAATTGTCGAGGGTCGTGGCGACGGCGAGCCGTATCAGGACATATTTGATTTCTGCCGCCGCATTGACATGAAAAAGGTCAACAAGCGGGCTCTGGAGGCACTCATCCGCTCTGGCGCCATGGACAAGCTGGGGCCGAGCCGGGCTCAGTTGATGGCGAGCATTGATAAAGCCATTCAGCAGGCCGCGCAGCAGTCGCGCAATGAGACTGTGGGCATGATGGATATGTTCGGCGATGCCTTGAGTGGTGGCGCCGAGGACAGTGACCCTTACGAAGACGTGGCAGGTATTCGGGAATGGCCGGAAAAAGAGCGGCTCAAGGGCGAGAAAGACACCCTTGGCCTGTACCTGACCGGTCACCCCTTCGATGAATACGAAAAAGAGGTGCGCCGCTTCGTCCGCAACTCCATTGCCGACCTCAAGCCAAACCGATCTCCCCAGCGGGTCGCAGGGCTTGTGGTCGCTCAGCGGACCATGAAAACCAAGTCCGGATCGACCATGTGTTTCATCACGCTGGATGATCGGAGTGCCCGCATTGAAGCCACGTTGTTCTCCGAAACGTTCATGGAAAACCGGGAGCTCCTGGGCTCAGACCAGGTGATCGTGGTGGAGGGCGTGGTCAGCCACGACGATTATTCGGGCCAGATGAAAATGCGGGTGAGCTCGGTGACTGATGTAGGCACGGCGCGCCAGCAATTCAGCAAGGGACTGAAACTGGTTTTGCATTCGGAACAACTGCATAACGGCTTGCTGGACAAGCTGGACTCCACTCTGCGCCCGTTCCGTTGCGAGGGTAGCCCGGTGTGGATTGAATACAGCAGCGACCAGGCCCGTACCCGGATTGATCTGGGTGAGAGCTGGCGGGTGCAGCCGGACGACAATCTTCTCCTGGAGCTTCGCTACCTGGTTGGCGACCAGTCGGTAGAACTGGTCTATGATTGAATAAGTCCGGCAAGGTTCTGGGCGCCATCGCGGCTGACATATTGAAAAGTTAAGGTTTTGTCAGAAAGCGGACTCATACCAATGTCCGCTTTTTCCTGGAAGTGGGCGCTGCTATCTTTGTCCCAAATTCTGGTTTGGCAGGGGGGATTCCCTGCCAGGTAATCAAAATGATGGAACATCATGAACCCTAACTATCTGGATTTTGAGCAGCCCATTGCCGACCTCGAGGCCAAGATCGAAGAGCTTCGGATGGTGGGTAATGACACCGATATCAACATTACCGACGAAATCAGTCGGCTGAAACGCAAGAGTGTCAGCCTGACTGAGAGCATTTTCTCCAACCTGCAGCCCTGGGATATTGCGCGTCTAGCCCGGCATCCTCGTCGTCCATACACCCTTGATTACGTCGAATCAATTTTCGAGGACTTCGATGAGTTCCACGGTGATCGCCGTTATGCGGATGATCTGGCGATTGTCGGTGGAACCGCTCGCCTGGACGACAAGCCGGTGATGATCATCGGGCACCAGAAGGGGCGCGAAGTGCGCGACAAGGTTCGTCGTAACTTTGGTATGCCTCGCCCCGAAGGCTATCGCAAGGCGTTGCGGCTGATGGAAATGGCGGAGCGGTTCAAGCTGCCGATCATGACCTTCATCGACACCCCGGGGGCCTATCCGGGCATTGGTGCTGAGGAGCGTGGGCAGAGTGAGGCCATCGCCTTCAACCTTGCAGTTATGTCGCGGCTGAAGACACCGATCATCTCGACAGTCATCGGTGAAGGCGGATCAGGTGGTGCGCTTGCCATTGGTGTGTGCGATCAACTGAACATGCTGCAGTATTCCACTTACTCGGTTATTTCGCCCGAGGGTTGCGCTTCCATTCTCTGGAAAAGTGCCGAGCACGCGGCGCAGGCGGCGGAAGCAATGGGTGTTACCGCCGATCGCCTGAAAGAGTTGGGCGTGGCAGACAACATCATTGGTGAGCCTCTTGGTGGGGCGCACCGAAACCCGGAGGAAATGGCCGGCTCACTCAAGGAAGCGCTGGTCAGGGGTATGGATGAACTGGCTCGCCTTCCTGCGGACGAACTGGTGGCCCGCCGCTACGAGCGGCTGACCCGATATGACAACGGGCGGTAAGCCCGGCTCCGGATTTGCCTGGCCGGACGCACTGTGCTGCGCGGTCAGGTCGCTTCCCCAGCATTCCCGCCTATGGGTCGCCCTCAGTGGTGGCCTTGACTCCATGGTTCTGTTGCATCTGGCCACAGCCTGTCATCAGGGCCGGGTTGCCTTGGCTGCTGTCCACATCAATCATCAGTTGCAAGCCAATGCCGGCGAGGCCGAGGCATTATGCCGGGCCGTGTGCGAAGAACTGGAGGTGCCGCTGGAAGTTCGGCGGGTAACCGTTGACGCCTCCTGCGAATCGACGCCCGCCGGCGGCATCGAAGAAGCCGCGCGCGATGCCAGGTACGCAGAGTTCGATCAGATTCTCGCGCCCGGCGATCTCTTGCTGATGGCCCATCACGCCGATGACCAGGCTGAAACGGTGCTGTTTCGTCTGCTGCGGGGAACTGGCGTAGCGGGGCTGGCGGGGATGCCGGTGCACCGGCCTCTTGGTCGGGGGCACCTGTTTCGGCCGCTGCTGGCGTTCGGGCGGGCAGAGCTGGAACGCTGTGCCCGTGCAGCCGCGTTATCATGGGTAGAGGATCCCAGCAACACCGACCGGGTGTTTGATCGTAATTATCTTCGCCATGAAGTCATGCCAGGTTTGAAATCCCGCTGGCCGACGGTGATTCAGCGGGTCGAGCGCAGCGCCGAAGCCTGTGCCGAGAGCACCTTTCTGAATCAACGGCTGGCGGAAAAGCAGTGGCTGGAATTGGGTGACCAGCAGGGCCGGGTGGATCTTGCCGGTTTCCGCACCTTGTCATTGGCTGAGCAGAAAAACCTGATTCGATGGTGGGTTGATCGTCAGGGGTATGCACCCCTGACGGTCTCAGGCTGGCGTCAGCTGATTCATGATCTGACGGAGGCAGCAGAAGACCGGGCCCCTGTCATAGAAGGGCGCGGATTCAGTCTGCGGCGGTTTCGCTCGAAACTGTACCTGATTCCAGACCGGCCGGCGCCACCGTCAGGCCCGGTATTCCTGGTGCCCGGGCAAACGCTGCCGTGGGGGTGGTGGACCCTGCGCCTGGAGTCGGTGCTTACCCCGCAACCGCCGTTGCCGCCAATAAGGGTATCTACGAGGCAGGGTGGTGAGCGTGTGCCGATGAGTGCCAGTGAGCACTCTAAATCGTTGAAAAACTGGTTTCAGGAGCAGGCGGTCCCGCCCTGGGAAAGGGCCTGTCTGCCCTTGGTTTTTGTGGGATCCGGGGCGGCGGAGCAACTCATTGCCGTTGGCGATTTCTGGTGTTCTGGCCAATACTCAGGAGGCGCTCCGGCGGCCGGTTGGCGGCTGGTTGTGGGGCGGGATTGTGATTGAGTCACCGGGTCCTTTCTGGTAGTCTGGCGTCCCATCTTGAGATGACAATCTCCCCTCTTCACCGAACCAGATAATCATGGAATCTGCATGACGCGTTATATTTTCGTCACCGGCGGTGTCGTGTCCTCATTGGGTAAAGGTATTGCTTCGGCGTCTCTGGCTGCGATCCTGGAAGCCCGTGGCCTGAAGGTCACCATTCTCAAGCTGGACCCGTACATCAACGTGGACCCCGGCACGATGAGCCCGTTTCAGCATGGCGAGGTGTTCGTCACCGAGGATGGGGCTGAAACCGATCTTGACCTTGGACACTATGAGCGCTTCATCAGGACTCCCATGAGCAAGCGCAATAACTTCACGACCGGTCGGGTCTATGAAGAGGTGATCCGCAAGGAGCGTCGTGGCGACTATCTCGGCGGCACGGTTCAAGTTATTCCCCACATAACCGACGAAATCAAACGCCGGGTAGTTGAAGGCGCTGCTGGCGCTGATGTTGCCCTGATCGAGATCGGCGGCACCGTTGGCGACATCGAATCACTGCCTTTCCTTGAGGCCTGTCGTCAGCTGAAAGTTGAGGTGGGTTCGCAGCGTGCATTGTTCATGCACCTGACCTTGGTTCCTTACATCGCCACCGCTGGCGAAATCAAAACCAAGCCGACCCAGCATTCCGTGAAGGAAATGCGCTCCATTGGTCTGCAGCCGGATATTCTGCTGTGCCGGTCCGAACACGAAGTGGACGCCAGCTCTCGCCGCAAGATTGCGCTGTTCACCAACGTCGAAGAGCGCGCAGTGATTCCGTTGCAGGACGCCAAGTCCATTTATGCCATCCCGCGTATGCTTCACGAGCATGGGCTGGATCAGCTGGTGATCGAACGCTTTAACCTGGATGCAAAGCCCGCAGACCTCAGTGAATGGGATAACGTAGTCGAATCCCTGCTGAATCCGGAAGGCGAGGTGACGATCGCCATGGTCGGCAAGTACATGGAGCTGCTGGACGCCTACAAGTCTTTGATTGAATCGCTGTTGCATGCCGGCATCAAGACCCGCACCAAGGTCAACATCAACTACATTGACTCCGAAGACATCGAGCGCGATGGCACCGGTGCACTGGAAAGCGCCGACGCCATTCTGGTACCTGGCGGATTTGGTGAACGTGGCGTCGAAGGCAAGATCAACACCGTTCGTTACGCGCGCGAAAACAAGGTGCCTTACCTGGGTATATGCCTGGGTATGCAGGTGGCGGTCATTGAATACGCCCGTAACGTGGCCGGCCTGAAGGATGCCCACAGTACCGAGTTCCGCGAGCACACTCCGGAGCCAGTGGTTGGCCTGATTACCGAGTGGTTAGATGCCACGGGCGAGAAAGAAGAGCGCACCGAGACCTCAGACCTCGGTGGCACCATGCGACTGGGCGCGCAGGATTGCGTGCTGACGGAAGGCACCACGATTGCCGGTTGTTATGGCAAGAAAACCATTCGCGAGCGCCATCGTCACCGGTACGAAGTCAACAACCATTTCCTGCCGCAGCTCGAAGGTGCCGGCCTGACCATTTCCGGCCGGTCTGTGGATGGCAAGCTGGTTGAGGTCGTTGAGGTGGCGGATCATCCGTGGTTTGTGGCCTGCCAGTTCCATCCGGAATTTACCTCTACGCCGCGCGACGGTCATCCGCTGTTCAAGGGCTTTGTTGATGCGGCCCTGTCGAGAAAGAAAGGAGCCTGAGCATGGCACGGCAGAGCGTTACCGTCTCTGATATCGAGATAGCCAACGACAAACCGTTCGTGCTGTTTGGTGGCATGAATGTGCTGGAATCCCGGGAATTGGCGTTCGAGGTGGCAGAGGCCTATGTGGACATCTGCCAAAAGCTGGACATTCCCTACGTGTTCAAGGCGTCATTCGACAAAGCCAACCGCTCGTCCATCCACTCTTTCCGGGGCCCCGGGCTGGACGAAGGACTGCAGATTCTTGCCGACATCAAGAGCAAGTTCGGCGTACCGATCATTTCGGACGTTCACGAACCTGAACAGGCCGCGCCAGCCGCCGAAGTCTGTGACGTCATCCAGTTGCCGGCCTTCCTGAGCCGGCAGACCGATCTGGTCGTGGCCATGGCTGAAACCGGTGCCGTTATCAACGTCAAAAAGGCGCAGTTCCTGGCACCCCAGGAAATGAAGCACATCATTCGCAAGTGCGAGGAAGCCGGCAATGACAAGGTAATCCTGTGCGAGCGTGGCAGCAGCTTTGGCTACAATAATCTGGTGGTAGATATGTTGGGCTTTGGCGTCATGAAGGAGCTGAACGTTCCGGTGTTCTTTGACGTCACCCACTCCCTTCAGATGCCGGGCGGCCGCGCGGATTCCGCAGGCGGACGCCGCGCCCAGGTGACCGATCTGGCCCTTGCTGGTATGTCTCAGGGGCTGGCCGGACTGTTTCTGGAAGCCCACCCGGACCCCGACAAGGCCAAATGCGATGGCCCCTGTGCACTGAGAATCAGCCAGCTGGAGGCGTTCCTGAAACGCGTGAAGGCTGTGGATGAGCTGGTTAAGAGCTTCGAACCCCTGGACACCGCCTGACCGGCGGTGTTCTTCGTTTCATTACCCGTTGCTTACTTTGATTAGTTTGGAGACACGACAGTATGACTAAGATTGCCAATATCAAGGCCCGCGAGGTTCTCGACTCTCGCGGAAATCCGACCGTGGAAGCGGACGTTATCCTTGAGGATGGCACGCTGGGCCGCGCCTGTGCGCCTTCCGGTGCATCCACAGGCTCCCGCGAAGCACTGGAACTGCGTGACAAAGACGCCTCCCGTTACCTGGGCAAGGGCGTACTCAATGCTGTTGAAGCGGTCAATGGCAAGATTCGTGCCGCTCTGCTGGGTAAGGACGCCGCGGATCAGCGCGGTATCGACCATATCATGCTGGAACTGGATGGCACCGAGAACAAGTCCAGCCTGGGCGCCAACGCGATTCTGGCGGTCTCGCTGGCGGCTGCGAAAGCGGCGGCCACGTCTCTGGGCAAGCCTTTGTACGCGCACATCGCTGAGGTGAACGGCACCGCTGGCAAATTCAGCATGCCAGTGCCGATGATGAACATCCTCAATGGCGGTGAACACGCGGATAATAACGTGGATATCCAGGAGTTCATGGTGCAGCCTGTGGCGGCCAAGTCGTTCTCTGAAGCACTGCGTATCGGCGCGGAAATTTTTCACAGCCTGAAGAAGGTCCTGCAGGCTCAGGGACTGAACACCGCCGTTGGTGACGAAGGTGGCTTTGCTCCCGACCTGCCGTCCAACGAAGCGGCACTGGCAGTCATCCAGGAGGCGGTTGAGAAAGCCGGCTACGAGTTGGGCACTGATGTGACGCTCGCCCTCGACTGTGCCTCTTCGGAGTTCTACAAAGATGGCCAGTACCAGCTGTCCGGCGAAGGCAAGAGTTTCGATTCCGAGGGTTTTGCCGACTACCTTGCCGGTCTGTGCGAGCGTTATCCGATCGTTTCCATTGAAGACGGCATGGACGAGAGTGACTGGGATGGCTGGAAAGTGCTGACCGAAAAGCTGGGCAGCAAGGTTCAGTTGGTCGGTGACGATCTGTTCGTGACCAACACCAAGATACTCAAGCAGGGTATCGACAAGGGTATCGGCAACTCCATTCTGATCAAGTTCAACCAGATCGGCAGCCTTACGGAAACCCTGGAAGCCATCAAGATGGCGCAGGACGCTGGCTACACCGCGGTAATCTCGCATCGCTCCGGTGAAACCGAAGATACCACCATTGCCGATCTGGCCGTCGCCACCTGTGCCGGCCAGATCAAGACCGGCTCGCTTTGCCGTTCCGATCGCGTAGCCAAGTACAATCAGCTGCTGCGCATCGAGCAGGACCTGGACGGTAACGCACCGTACCGCGGCCTGGTCGAAATCAAAGGCCAGGGCTGATCCCTAACCTGTTGCCGATCGCAATCATTACGGTTGCGGTGACGGAGTAAAAGAGGCCATCGCTTGGGAACCTGGTTCCATAAGCGATGGCCTTTTCACACAATAGGTTGGAAGGATTTGTTGGTCATCTTCCACAAGGGCTATACTCGAGATTTACGCTGAGCGTGTAATCGGCATTTTTAGAATGGAACGGCGATGAAATTGCTTTGGGCAATCATGATCACCCTTATTCTGGTTCTGCAGGGGCGCCTGTGGTTCGGGGAGGGTAGCTTTGCGCAGGTTTGGGCGCTGGAGCAGTCGATTGCTGAGCAACAACGGGAAAACGATGAACTGGCCACCCGTAATGAGCGCCTCTATGCCGAAGTGCGGAATCTCCGGAATCAGCAGGGTGCGGTGGAAGAGCGGGCCAGAATGAATCTCGGCCTGATCCGCCAGGACGAAACCTTCTTCCTCGTCGTTGAGAACTGATCTTTCCTCCGTCTTTCAAGCCAGATACTGACCATCCATGAAACACCCGAAACGTTGGCTGATCGTTCCTGCCGCCGGCATTGGCAGGCGCATGCAGGCCGAGTGCCCCAAGCAATACCTACGAATTCAGTCCCGCTTTATCCTCGATATCACCCTGTCCCGGTTGCTGGACTCAGTGGCCTTTGACGGTTGCATGGTGTCGCTGAATCCGTCTGACCAGTGGTGGGTGTCGACCGAGGCCAGCGCCGATGAGCGGATCAGCACCTGCCTTGGAGGCCACGAACGTTCCGATTCCGTGTTGGCCGCATTGCAGGCTTTATCCGAGCGAGCCAGTCCGGATGACTGGGTGCTGGTGCATGATGCTGCCCGGCCGTGTGTGCACCCGGCTGATCTGGAGCGTCTGATCACGGTTTTGGCCGACCACCCCGTTGGCGGGCTTCTGGCCGCGCCTGTTTCAGACACACTGAAAAGGGGGACTGGAAGCGACGTCCCTGAGGTGGCTGAAACCGTCGATCGGCGCGGGCTTTGGCGCGCACTTACGCCACAGATGTTTCGATACGGGCTGTTGACGGAGGCGTTGCAGAGTGCGGGCCGCGAACAGCATCCGGTGACGGATGAGTCCTCTGCGCTGGAGTTTTTCGGTAAGATGCCTGTTCTCGTGGAGGGGCGAACCGACAACATCAAGGTCACCGTTCCTGCTGACCTGGAATTGGCGGGTTTTCTGCTCAGCCGTTCCTGACAACCTGAACTCAGCCGGAGTCAACTATGCGAATTGGACAGGGCTTTGACGTTCATGCCTTTGAAGAGGGCGATGCCGTTATTCTCGGGGGAGTGTCCATCCCCTACAGGCAGGGCCTGAAGGCCCATTCCGATGGTGATGTCTTGCTGCACGCCCTGGCCGACGCGCTGCTAGGGGCGGTGGCGCTGGGCGATATCGGTCATCTTTTTCCGGATACCAGTGCCGAATGGGCAGGCGCAGATAGCCGGGATTTGTTGCGCCGGGTCATGGCACGCGTGCGGGAAGAAGGGTTCGGTGTGGTGAATGTAGACACCACCATTATTGCCCAGGCGCCGAAAATGGCGCCTCACATCGAGGCCATGCGTCTGAACATTGCAGAGGATCTCGCTATTCCCGCCAACAGGGTCAGCGTGAAAGCCACCACCACTGAAAAACTCGGATTTACTGGTCGCGGTGAGGGAATAGCGTGCCAGGCCATTTGCCTGCTAGAGCCGTCCTTCTCGTGACTGAGGGCAAGACCCCTGGTCCTCACTGGCGATTGGACTGGCCCACATCGAGGGGCCGTCGAGTGGCATCTGCAAACCTGAAAACCCAGGTCGAAGATTTTCAGGTTGATGAGATTCTTGATTTTTTTCCCGCCCAGTCCGATGCGCAGGCTGTAACCGGCAGCGGTGAACACCTGTGTTTACGTCTGGAAAAAAGCGGCGACAACACCGAGTTCGTTGCCCGGGAGCTGGCCAGAATGTCCGGCTGTCGAGCCTTTGATGTGGGGTTTTGTGGCTTGAAGGACCGCCATGCGGTCACCCGCCAGTGGTTCAGCATCTACTGGCCAGGATCGGAGGCTGGAGACCCGGAGTATATCGCACGCGTTGCCGAACGCTGGCAGGTAGCCGGCGCCCAACGCTTTTCGCGCAAACTTCGCCGGGGCGACCACCAGGGAAACCGTTTCATCATCACGCTCCGTAATGTGCGTGGAAGCCGTGAACAACTCGATGAAGCCCTCGTGCAACTGAAGCAGAGTGGCGCGCCGAATTACTTCGGCCCCCAGCGGTTTGGCCACGACGGTAACAATCTGGATCGGGCTGCCAGTATGGACCCGAACGCCATGGACAGCCGCGGCCGACGGGGAAAGGGGAAAAAGCGTGGTGGCGCAGCGGCGTCTAAAAACGTATTGTACTTTTCGGCGGCACGTTCCTGGATTTTCAACGAGATCCTGGCCAGGCGTGTGGATGATGGCAATTGGGCGACCCCTCTGGATGGTGAACCGGGCGTGGCGGCCGACCCCGAGGTGGTCACCGGGCCTCTCTGGGGCGACGGCGGAACGGCGGCGACAGGTCTCCAGGCTGCGCTGGAGCGGCAGGTGGCGGAGCAGGCCCCTGAACTGCTGAAGCTGTTTTCCACGACTCGAATGAAACCGGAGCGGCGCCCACTGGTAGCCCGTCCTGATGACTTGACTTGGGAATGGCTCGATCTGGATTGCCTGCAGGTGGCATTTTCACTGACCCCTGGCCAGTACGCCACGGCAGTATTAAGCGATTTATTTGAGCTTGAGGACATGAGCCTCGGCCAACATAAGAAACGATAAGGCTAGCGGAGAAGACAGTGCGCATTCTGTTGTCCAACGATGATGGTGTCCATTCGCCGGGGCTGATAGCCCTGTATGAGGGGCTGGAGGGAATCGGCGATCTGGAAGTGGTAGCTCCGGATCGCGATCACAGCGGCGCCAGCAACGCGCTGACCCTGAGCCGGCCGTTGACCGTCGAACAGCATCCCAATGGCTATTATTCCGTCGATGGAACCCCCACCGACTGCGTGCATCTCGCGGTCAATGGTCTTTTCGAGGAGCCCTTCGACAGGGTGGTGTCCGGTATTAACACCCACGCCAATCTGGGCGACGACATTATCTACTCCGGTACGGTTGCGGCCGCCACCGAGGGCCGTCATCTCGGGCTGCCTGCCATCGCTGTGTCCCTGGTTAACGATGGCCAATTTCATTACGATACCGCGGCTCGGGTGGTGCGGATGATTCTGGAGGCCGGGCGCCCGCTGGCCCTGGGGCCACGATCCATCCTGAACGTCAACGTGCCCGATTTACCCTGGGATGAGCTCAAAGGTTTCCGTGTTACGCGGCTCGGCCATCGCGGTCGGGCAGAGGGGGCAGTACCCATGACCTGTCCGCGCGGCAAGCAGCGTTATTGGATCGGTGCCGCGGGCGAAGATAGCGATGCCGGAGCAGGCACGGATTTCCAGGCGGTTCGTGAGGGCTATGTATCGATCACGCCCGTGCACGTTGATATGACCCGTCATGAGGCCATGCGCAGGCTGTCGGATTGGGTTGGCGAGCTCGGTTTTGGTGAGGGGCACACGTCATGAGTGCTACCTTGCAAGGGATCGGCATGACTTCCCGGCGCACCCGTATGCGACTGGTGCAAAGGCTGAAAGACGCCGGCATTGAATCCGAACCGGTTCTGGATGTGATGGCGGATGTACCCCGGCACATCTTTTTGGATGAGGCGCTGTCGCATCGTGCGTATGAGGATACCTCTCTGCCCATCGGCCATGGCCAAACCTTGTCCCAGCCCTACATAGTTGCGCGCATGACCGAACTGCTGCTGGCTCATCAGCCAGGTCGGGTACTGGAACTGGGCACCGGATCGGGTTACCAGACTGCGGTCCTGTCCCAATTGTTCCCGGAAATTTTCAGTGTTGAACGAATCAAACCGCTCCAGGACAGAGCAAGGGAACGTCTGCGCAAGCTGAATATCCGCAATGTGCTGCTGAAACACGCCGACGGTGGCATGGGCTGGCCGGACAGAGGGCCTTTCGACGGGATCATTGTTACCGCAGCTCCTGAAGAAGTCCCTGCAGAATTGCTGGCCCAACTGGACGAGGGTGGGGTTCTGATTGCTCCCGTGGGAGAAACCGATCAGGTCCTGGTGGAAGTGGTCCGCCGTGGTGAGCATTTTGTCCGAAGAGAACTCGAGCCCGTGCATTTTGTCCCCCTGCTCGGGGGCGTCATCCGGTGAGTCGGGCATCCATCGAAGTCGCCGAGATCAGTCACAACCATCATCCTGCTGCCGTTTTTCTCCGGGGTATTGCCATGGGCGCTGCGGATATTGTCCCGGGGGTGTCCGGCGGCACCATCGCCTTCATTACCGGAATTTACTTTCGCCTGCTTGAGGCCATCAGTTCGGTACCTGAAGCGGTTGTCCGACATCTGGTTCGTGGCCAGTTCCGGGCCTTCTGGGACGCCTGTGACGGAACCTTCCTGGTTTGTCTGTTGGCCGGCATTCTCACCAGTATACTCACCCTGGCGTCGGTGATCGGAACCGCACTGGAGCAGTATCCCATTCTGGTTTGGAGTTTCTTTTTTGGCCTGATCCTGGCATCGGTCTGGCACGTCAGTCGGCAAATACGCCGGGTGCGTCCGGCGCTTGTGGTGCCGCTCTTGGCCGGAACGGTCCTCGCGTGGTGGATTACCACGCTAACCGCCAGTCAGGTATCGCCATCACCACTAATCTTTTTCGGCGCCGGGGCCCTGGCAATTTGCGCCATGATTCTACCCGGTATTTCAGGCAGTTTTATTCTGGTGATTCTGGGGATGTATGCGCAGGTTTTGAATGCTATTCAGTCGTTTGAGCTGCTGCACCTGGCTCTGTTTGCTGCCGGCTGTCTGCTCGGATTGCTGTCGATTGCCCGGGTTATCACCTGGGCCTTCCAGCATTTCCATGACGGGGTTCTGGCCCTGTTAATCGGGTTCATGATCGGCGCACTCAACAAGGTGTGGCCCTGGAAGGAAACGTTGAGTTGGCGCACGAATAGCTCAGGTGAGCAAGTGCCGCTGACTGAAATCAGTATCAGCCCGTTTTCCTTCACCGAGTTGGGTGGGCAGGATTCTCAAATACTGGCGGCGCTGGTTTGTGCCGCGGGTGGCTTTATCCTGGTGTTGCTGATCGAGTGGGGCGGGCAACGACGCAAGCGGGAAGCGTGTTAAAAAGTGTTACCTAATGCACAAAAAGGGTGTTTCGCCCGGTAACAGATCTCCTCAGAGGGTAACTTGGATTCGCCCCTGAATTGTGCAATATATTAGCAAGTTGCCATAAGAACACACAAAGCGCCTGATCGAGCCGTAGTCAGATACGGACCTCCTAACAACGGATTGATTTTTATTTCGTGACGATTTTTTCCGGGTTTTTCGCTGTCTTATTGACCCAGTTTCCGCGGCTTCCCCGGGGAGCCCGCAAGGGGCAATCGGGGGGCACAGCGCCCCGATACCAAGCGCGGATCGTGGTCACGCTTGCTGCCGTATTGTTGTTCAGCGGGTGCAATACGCCGGCACTGTATCATGATGACATCTACAATCCGCCGGTTTACTGGGGCCAGCATGTGGTGCGACCGGGCGAGACGCTGTACAGCATTGCCTGGCGTTACGGGCGGGACTACCGGGAATTGGGCAGCGCGAATGGCATTCATGCACCCTGGACCCTGAAAGTTGGCCAGGTACTCAGACTCGACCGACGCGGCACCGTAACCGCCAGTGCAACTCAGTCCGTCAGTTCGCGGCCTGCGCCCAGGCCCACCAAACCCCGGGTGTCCGCGCCCAGACCAACACCGACGGCTGCCACCAAGCCGACGGTTGTCAAACCTCCGGCAAAGAACACACCTCCGGTGAAGCAGAGCCAGACCGTAGCCCGAATCGACTGGCACTGGCCGCACGTTGGCACCGTACTTGCTGGTTATTCTTCCTCTGGCAAGGTCAATAAGGGCCTGGATATTGCCGGACAACCAGGTGATGCCATCAAAGCCGCAGCGAATGGAAATGTGGTCTATGCAGGAAATGGGTTGCTTGGTTACGGCAATCTGATTATTGTGAACCACAATGAACATTTTTTGAGCGCTTACGCACACAACCGAAAAATTCTGGTGCGAGAGGGGGAGGACGTAAAAGCCGGTCAGGTGATAGCAGAGCTTGGCAGCAGCGGCGCTGAACGACCCATGTTACATTTCGAAATTCGAAAGAATGGCAATCCGGTCGACCCCGCTCACTACCTGCCTCCAAGACAGTAACAAGTTAGATACTACTCTACTGACACCGACTGCCGGTACCAACGAAGAAACCGTGTTGTTAACAAGAATAACAAGGGCAACGGTTATAGCCGGCGAGCCCAGGTGATTCCTGATAACGAAGGAAGACGACGAACGTCCGCATGTAAGACGGAGTATCGGACGACTACACAGGATTTCTGAAAGACGGGGCAATACATATGTCAGCAGAGCGAGAAGAGATTATTGTCGATCGGGTCGCAGATGTAGACGAGTCCGAAGAAGAGCTGCACGAAGAAAAAGCGGAAAACCAATCCAGCAATGACGACGCAGCCGAGACAGAGGAAATTTCCAGCCAAGGGCGTTACGGTTCGAGCCAGAAGCAACTGGACGCCACCCAGCTTTACCTGAATGAGATCGGTTTTTCCCCCCTACTGACTCCAGAAGAAGAAGTTTATTTTGCCCGCCTCGCGCGTAAAGGAGAGGAGTCCGGCCGCAAGCGGATGATCGAAAGCAACCTGCGACTGGTTGTTAAAATTGCCCGACGCTATGTGAACCGGGGCTTAACGCTTCTCGACCTCATCGAAGAAGGCAATCTCGGCCTGATCCGGGCCGTTGAAAAGTTTGATCCTGAGCGTGGTTTCCGCTTCTCCACCTACGCCACCTGGTGGATCCGCCAAACCATCGAGCGGGCGATCATGAATCAGACCCGAACGATTCGGTTGCCCATCCATGTGGTTAAGGAACTGAACCTGTACTTGCGGGCGGCTCGTGAGCTGACTCAGAAACTGGATCACGAACCATCGGCGGAAGAGATTGCCAAGCTGGTCGATAAGCCGGTTGCCGACGTCAAACGAATGCTGGGTCTGAATGAACGCGTGGCCTCCATGGATACGCCGATTGGCAGCGGGGGCGATAAATCTCTGCTGGACACGGTGGCGGATGAGGGCGCAACTGATCCTGCTGAGGTTTTGCAGGATGATGACATGTGCAGCTGCCTCGAAAAATGGATTGACCAGCTCAGTGACAAGCAGCAGGAAGTACTGGCCAGGCGCTTTGGTCTTCGTGGCTATCCTGTCAGCACTCTGGAAGAGGTTGGTCATGAGATTGGCCTGACCCGTGAGCGGGTTCGCCAGATTCAGGTCGAGGCTCTGCGTCGCCTGCGCGAAATCCTCGAGAAAGAAGGTTTATCAGGGAATCTGTTGTTCAAGTAAAGAGCCTGAAAAGACGAGGGCCGATCGGTGGAAGCCGGTCGGCCTTTCTTTTTTTTAATATCGTTGCAAATGAGAACCAAGTGCCGAATCGCTTTCCTTTTGCGTTGTTAGAATGCGGGTTCCAGGTGGGGATAAGGTCGTCGAAGCCTGGGCACGCACGAATGAAACGCGTAGATAATAATGATTTAAAAGGAAAGGACTATGAAGAAGGCTATCTCTACTGGTTTTGTATCCCTGTTATTGACTGCGGCGTTATCTGCGCCGGCTTCTGCACTGACTGTCGACGGTGTGGATGTACCTGACACCTACACTGCTATGGACACTGAGCTGAAGCTCAACGGAGCTGGCACCCGCTCCAAGTGGTTTATGGATCTTTATGTTGGCGGTCTTTATGTGCCGCAAGCGGCCAATGACGGCAACGCGGTCATCAACGCCGACGAACCTCAGGCAATCACGCTGCATATTATTTCGGACATGATTACCAGTGAGCGGATGACTGAGGCGACCCTCGAGGGGTTTGAATCTTCCACCGGTGGCAACACAGCGCCCGTGAAGGGTGAAATTGATCGTTTCATGAATGTATTCAAGGAAGAGATCAAGGAAGGCGACGTATTTGATCTGGTCTATCTGCCAGGTGAGGGTGTCAAGGTGCTCAAAAACGGCCAGCAAAAAGATATTGTTGGTGATCTTGAGTTCAAGAAAGCCCTGTTCGGTATCTGGCTATCTGACAAGCCGGCGCAGAAAGACCTGAAAAAGGCTATGCTGGGTCAGCGTTAATCGCAAGCTGGGCCATCAAAAAAGCCGGCACTTTTGCCGGCTTTTTCATTTCAGTGCCTGGGTACGAGCAGGCCCCTGCGAAGCTTACAGATAATCCCGCTTCTGTTTGAACTCGCAGAGATCCTCGATTATGCAGGCTCCGCATTTTGGTTTCCTGGCGGTGCAGGTATAGCGCCCGTGCAGGATCAGCCAGTGGTGGGCGTCCAGCAGAAACTCCCTCGGCACCAGTCGCATCAGGCGCTTTTCTACCTCCAGAACGTTCTTGCCCGGCGCAATACCGGTCCGGTTCGATACCCTGAAGATATGGGTATCTACTGCCATCGCCATATGCCCGAAGGCGGTATTGAGTACCACGTTGGCGGTTTTACGGCCAACCCCCGGCAACGCCTCGAGGTCTTCCCGTTTTTCCGGTACCTGGCTGCCGTGTCGTTCAATCAGGATTCGACAGGTCTTGATGACATTCTCAGCCTTGCTGTTAAACAAACCGATGGTTTTGATGTAGTCCTTCAGTCCGTCAACCCCCAATGCCAGTATGGCCTCGGGGGTATTGGCGACCGGGAACAGCTTGTCCGTGGCTTTGTTCACGCCGACATCTGTGGCCTGAGCCGATAGGATGACCGCGATCAGCAATTCAAACGGCGTTGAGTAATTCAACTCAGTTGTCGGGTTTGGATTGGCCTCACGAAGCCGGGTAAAGATTTCAGTACGTTTTTGCTTGTTCATGGAGGTTCAATCTCAACTTGCCAGCGTGTCAGGAAACGTCACCGGTCACGCGTACGCGCTTGCTGCCCGGGGTTACAACAGGCGCACTGGCCTTGCGTCGTTCGCTCAGGCGGTTATCGATTCCGTTCTTCAGGGCGATCAGCAGGCCGAGGCCGATAAAGGCACCCGGTGGCAGCACCATAAACAGGACGTCCGGGTAGCTTTCAAAGGGGCGCATGACCCAATCTGCCGCTGCCGGGCCAAGCAAGAGATTCATATCGACGAACAACGTGCCCTGGCCAATCAGTTCCCTGAGGCCGCCCAGCACCACCAGGACGAATAAGAAACCCAGCCCCATCATCAGGCCATCCAACAGTGCCGGCCCTGGCGTCGTTTTGGAGGCAAAGGCGTCCGCCCGCCCGAGAATGGCGCAGTTGGTTACGATCAGGGGAATAAAGATACCGAGAATCTGGTAGAGCTCGTAGGTGAAAGCCTGCATCAGCAGTTCGGTACAGGTCACGAAGGACGCTATGATCATCACAAACGCGGGCAGCCGAACCGACTCGCTCACGAAGTTGCGTATCAGTGACACGGCCAGGTTAGACCCCATCAGCACGATCAGGGTGGCCAGCCCGAGTCCGATGGCATTGACCACAGTACTGGTGACGGCCAGCAGGGGACACAGCCCTAGCACTTGAACCAGGGCCGGGTTGTTGTTCCAAAGCCCGTCGTTAATGATTTCTCTGGAGGTTTTGGTGGTCATGATGAGCGCTCTCCAGCCGTTGTCGAGTCCGGGGCATTCAGCGAAGCGTTGTTTTTGTCCGCTGCCCGTGCGTCTGCTTCCAGTGTTGCAAGGATAGCGTCCCGGTTCTCGCGAAAGTAAATCAAAGCGCGTTGCACGGCATTGACGACTGCCTTGGGGGTTATCGTGGCACCGGTAAACTGGTCAAACTGACCTCCGTTTTTGCGAACGTTCCACTTGCGAAACGGAGGCTCTCCCAGAGTCTCGCCTTCAAAGGCCTTGATCCAGTCCGATTTCCGGACTTCAATTCGGTCACCCAATCCGGGGGTTTCCTTGTGGCTTGTAACCCGAACTCCGAGCAGCGTGCCGCTCATATCGAGGCCCACGAGCAAGCGGATATCGCCGGAATAGCCGTCCGGTGCAACCACAGGCAGGATCATGCCGGTTGCCTCCCCATCCTGACGGGCAATCCAGGCCGTTGGTGGTCCATTGGTGGTGAGTTCGTCGCTCGCCGGCAGTTGCGCCTGGTCGGTCAGTAAGTCGTTGTCGTGCTCACTTTCCGGAATGATCTCGAACAGGGCGCTGGCCTCGGCGCGCGCGGCCTGCTCTTTGATGCGGTCCTTGGTGATAGCCTGGGTAACGGCAATGGTTCCGCCCGTGATCAGGGCGAACAGGCCCAGACCGATGGCACTGCGTCGAATGGATTGTGTTATCGCTGACATGGTTACCCTCGGCCTTTGCTTGGCACACCGCGGCGCGGCTTATGGTGTCCATAGGTTCTGGGGGGCGTGTAATGATCGATAAACGGCACGGCGAAGTTCATCAGCAGAACGCTGAAGGCCACCGCATCCGGATAATTGCCCCAGGTCCGGATGATGTAGACCAGAACACCGATCCCGGCACCGTAGATGAGCTTGCCCTGATGGCTGGTCGCTGCGGAAACCGGGTCGGTGGCAATGAAGAAAGCTCCGAACATGGTTGCACCAGCCAGCAAATGCAGGGGCAGGGGAGCGTATTCGTCAGCGTTGCTGCCAAAGGCAAGGCTCATGAACGCCATGGCGGCCAGGAAGCTCACCGGGATGTGCCAGGTAATCACCCGTAGCGCAATAAGCACCAGCCCACCGGCCAGAAAGGCGGCATTGACCCACTCCCAACCCAGCGCAATACCATCTCCGAACGCGGGATGTTCCAGGACTTCTGATGAAGTGAAAGAGGAAATCTTGTGCTTGTACTCATCCAGCGGTGTGGCCATGGTCCAGCCGTCGATCACGGTCTGCTGGCCAGAGGCGATGGCTGCCAGGGTTTCCGCAAATCCGGGGGCGCCATCCCACAACATGGCCGGCTGGGCCCAGTTGGTGGTCATCGCTACGGGAAAGGAAATAAGCACCAGGGCATAACCCACCATCGCCGGGTTGAAGGGGTTGGAACCGAGCCCGCCGTAAAGTTGCTTGGCCACCACAATGGCTGAAATTACGGCGGTGGCCGAGACCCACCAGGGCGTGAACTGTGGCAGCGAGAGGCCAAGCAGAAGTCCGGTGAGGGCGGCCGTGTTGTCCCTCAGGAAGAACATCACGGGTTTGTTGCGCAGGCGCAGAATCGCGGCTTCGCTAGCCAGGGCAACGGCAACGCACCAAATGACATTGATCAGGTTGCCCCAACCGAAGAACAGGGTCAGTGCCAGCAGCCCGGGCAGTGTGGCAATGATGACCCAAAGCATGACCTGCGATGTGGAGCGCGCCTGACGGGCATGTGGCGAAGACTGTTGGACGAACGACATGGCTATCGGGCCTGAGATCAATTAATCGGTTGAATGAGATTCGGTTTGGCGAGCGATGCGCTGGCGCACCTCGGTGAGGGCCTCCTCAGCGCGCTTGACGCGATCGTGGTTCTTGGCGACGGCGCGCTCAAGTTTGTCCACGTTGTCGGCCTCTTTAGCCCGCGCTTCGTTGAGCATGCCTTCCATATTTCGCAGCTTTGCCTGAGCCTGTGCCAGCTGCTTTTCGAGGGCATCGATATCCGGTTCTGGTTCCGCTGCCGGAGTATCGCCGGTGTTGGAACTGTTGCTCGCTTCTGTCTTGGCCTTTTTGCGCGCCAGTGCCTGCTGAACCAGCGCTGCCTTGGCGGCGCGCTCGTCATTGTCAGCGCTCTTGGCCGGCACTGCCTGTTCCGCCTCGGCCTTTTTCCTGGCTTGTGTTGCGGCGGCGGCCTTGGCCCGTTCTTTCCGGCGCTGCTCTTTTTCCTGTTTTTCCCGCTCCAGCCGTTCCTGACGGGCCTCAAAACGTTCCCGTGCGCGATCGGCTTTTTCTTGCTCTGCCCGCTGAACGCGAATTTCGTCCTTGGCGTGTCGATAGTATTGCACCAGCGGAATGGAGCTGGGGCAGACGTAGGAACAGGCGCCGCATTCGATGCAGTCAAAAAGGTTCAGGTGCTCGGCTTTTTCAAATTCGCCGGCTTTGGCGTGCCAGAACAATTGTTGGGGCAGGAGCTCCATCGGGCAGGCCAGTGCACATTCGCCGCACCGGATGCAGGGCTGCTCTGGTGGCGGCGCGGGGAGTTCGGTGTCGGTGGCGGCAATCACGCAGTTGCTGGTTTTTACCACTGGAACCGCGGTACTGGTAAGTGTGTAGCCCATCATGGGGCCGCCGAGCACCAGTCGATTGGTTCGGTTGGTATCAAGCCCGGCCTGTTCCAGCAGGAAGGACATCGGTGTGCCAATGAGGGCCTCAAAGTTGCCCGGTTCCGTAACACCATTGCCGGTGATGGTGACAACACGGGAGATCAGTGGCTTGTCTTCAAAAACAGCCTGGGCCACCGCAACGGCGGTGCCGATGTTCTGGCACATCACGCCAATGTCCGCCGGAATGCCACCGCTTGGCACCTCCATGCCGGTGAGAATGTGAATCAGCTGTTTCTCGCCGCCGGATGGGTACTTGGTAGGAATCACCGCCAGCTCAATCTGGGTACCCTGAATGGCCGTGTTGATGGCGTCGATGGCCTCGGGTTTGTTGTCCTCAATCGCAATCACGCAGCGCTCGGGCCTGAGCAGCCAGGCCATGACCTTCATTCCAGCCACCACTTCGGCGGCTTTTTCGCGCATGGTCATGTCGTCAGCGGTGATGTAAGGCTCGCACTCGGCACCATTGAGGATCAGGGTGCTGACTTTGCGATCACGGGGCGGGCGCAGCTTGACGTTGGTCGGAAAACCGGCGCCACCAAGGCCGGAGATGCCGGCCTCGCGAATCACGCCCAGCACCTGATCCCGCTCAAGTGAGCGGTAGTCCGCAATCGGATGGCGGTGCTTCCACTCGTCTTCGCCATCCGGACGCAGCGTAATGCACCAGTCCTGCATGCCAGAGGGGTGGGGGACTGGCTGCAGGCTGATTGCTTCAACAAAGCCTGAGGTGGGCGCATGAACCGGCACACCAAGGCCGCTGCTCACTTCGGCGAGCTTGTCACCTTTCTGAACCCGGTCACCAACCTTGACCAGTGCCTGTGAAGGTTGGCCAATGTGCTGTTGTAACGGGATAACCAGCTGACCGGGAAGGCCCGCGCGGCGAATGGGCCGCTGGGTAGACTGCTGTTTGTTCTCGGCCGGATGGATGCCACCGGGAAACTCCCAAAACTGTGTCATCAGGCACTGACTCCCCGGCGGTCGGTAGCGATCAGGTTCTTGGCCGGCGCGGACCAGGTCCAGGTGCGGATGTCCGGTTCGATGGTGACCATATCGATGCAATCCACCGGGCAGGGTTCGACGCACAGGTCACAGCCGGTGCACTCGCTCTCGATAACGGTGTGCATGTGCTTGGCGGCGCCCAGAATGGCGTCGACCGGGCAGGCCTGGATGCACTTGGTGCAACCGATGCATTCGTCCTCGCGGATGACCGCCACTCGGGTTGCCTGCTCGACACCGTGCTCGGCATCCAGAGGCTGTGGCTCGACATCCAGCAGGTCGGCCAGCGCCTTGATGGTGGATTCGCCACCCGGTGGGCATTTGTTGATGGCGTCACCGTTGGCAATGGATTCGGCGTAGGGACGGCAGCCGGGAAAGCCGCATTGGCCACACTGGGTCTGCGGGAGCAGAGAATCTATCTGATCAACCAGCGGGTTGCCTTCAACCCGGAATCGCTCGGAGGCAAAACCCAGCAGCCCGCCAAACACTATGGCAAGGGCGAGCAGTACCAGAACCGCGATGATAATCCCCGTCCACATAACAATCCGCCTCCGTTACACGCTGACCAGACCGGTGAAGCCCAGAAAAGCCAGCGACATCAATCCGGCGGTTACCATACCAATGGCTGCGCCCCGGAATGCTACCGGTACATCGGCAACCGCTATCCGTTCGCGCAGGGCGGCAAACAGCACCAGTACCAGTGAGAAACCAGCGGCTGCGCCGAAGCCGTACAAAACCGATTCAACAAAATTGTTGTTTTTGTTGAGGTTCAGCAACGCCACGCCCAGAACCGCGCAGTTGGTGGTAATCAGCGGCAGGAAAATCCCCAGCACACGGTAGAGCAGGGGGCTGCTTTTGCGCACAACCATCTCGGTGAACTGGACCACCACGGCAATCACCAGGATAAAGGTGATGGTTTTCAGAAACGCCAGGTCCAGTGGTGCCAGCAGATAGGTGTAGGCGAGATAGCTGCACACCGATGACAGTGTCAGCACAAAGGTGGTGGCCAGGGACATGCCCATGGCGGTCTCCAGTTTACCGGACACCCCCATGAACGGGCACAGGCCCAGGAACTGCACCAACACAAAGTTGTTCACCAGGATGGTGCTCACCAGGATCAGTAGATATTCCGTCATCGGTACTGCTCAGCCTCGCCAGTCAGTTACATAATCCGCATGCCGGGTGTGGCGCCGGAATCCGGTGACAGGATGAAAATGTCCTTGCCGCCGGGGCCGGCCGCCAGAACCATGCCTTCGGACAGGCCAAACTTCATCTTGCGTGGTTTCAGATTGGCCACCATGACCGTTAACCGGCCTTCCAGATCCTCCGGTTGGTAGGCGGATTTGATGCCCGCAAACACGTTCCTGTCGCCGAGGCCGATGTCCAGAGTCAGGCGCAGCAGTTTGTCGGCACCCTCTACATGCTCGGCTTTGACGATCTTGGCGACGCGAAGGTCTACTTTGGCAAAATCGCCAAATTCGATTTCGCCAGCGACCGGCTCGAGGTTGCTTTCCTTTTCAGGCTGCTGGGCCGGCGCGGGCAACTCTTCCTTTGAATCCTCCAGCATTTTCTCAATCTGGCTCATGTCGACACGGCTCATCAATGGCGTGAATTTGTTGATGTGGTGATTTTCCAGCAGCTGATCCCGGTTGTTCCAGTCCAGCTTGGCGCTCAGGAAGTGTTCGGATGCCTCGGCCGTTTTCGGCAACACCGGTGCCAGGTAAGTCATCAGCAGGCGGAACATGTTGATGGCGTTGGTGCAGATGGCCTGCAGCTTGTCATCCTGACCCTCCTGCTTGGCAATAACCCACGGCTGCTCATCATTTACATACTGGTTGGCGATATCGGCCATTTCCATGATGCGGCGCATGGCGCGGCCGAATTCGCGGGCTTCGTAGAGCTCCTCGATTTCTTTACCGGCATCGACAAAGGCGCGCAGCCGTTCAAGTTCCGTAACCTGGCCCAGTTGGCCATCGAAGCGCTTGGTGATGAAACCGGCGCTGCGGCTGGCAATGTTAACCACTTTTCCGACCAGGTCGGAGTTCACGCGTGCGGCGAAGTCCTCCAGGTTCAGGTCCATGTCATCGACGCCGCTGGTCAGCTTGGCGGCAAAGTAATAGCGCAGATATTCCGGGTTCAGGTGGTCCAGATAGGTGCGGGCCATAATGAAGGTGCCGCGGGACTTGGACATCTTCTTGCCATTGACAGTGACAAAGCCGTGGGCCCAGACCGCGCTTGGGGTCCGGAAGCCGGCATCGTGCAGCATGGATGGCCAGAACAGGGCGTGGAAGTTGATGATGTCCTTGCCGATGAAATGGTACACCTCGGCAGACGAGTCTTTCTTCCAGAAGTGCTCGAAGTCGATACCTTCGCGATTGCACAGGTTCTTGAAGCTGGCCAGGTAGCCGATCGGGGCGTCCAGCCAGACATAGAAATACTTGCCCGGCGCATCCGGGATTTCGAAGCCGAAGTAGGGCGCATCACGGGAGATATCCCATTCCTGGAGCCCGGCCTCCAGCCATTCGGCCAGCTTGTTCGCGACCTGTGGCTGAAGCGTGCCACTGCGGGTCCAGTTGGCCAGGAAGTCGGCGAAGTCCGGCAGTTTGAAGAAATAATGCTCGGATTCTTTCTCGATGGGCGTGGCACCGGACACAGCAGAAACCGGGTTAATCAGCTCGGCCGGTGTGTAGGTGGCGCCACAGGCCTCGCAGTTGTCGCCGTACTGGTCTTCGGTCTTGCATTTCGGGCAGGTGCCCTTGATGAAGCGGTCCGCAAGGAACATCTTCTTTTCAGGGTCGTAGGACTGGGTGATCTTGCGCGTGGCAATGTGACCGTTTTCCTGCAGCTGGCGGTAGATGTACTCCGAGAACTGGCGGTTTTCTTCCGAGTGGGTGGTGTAATAATTGTCGAAACGAATGTGGAAACCGGCGAAGTCCTGCTGGTGTTCATCACGAATCCGATCAATCAGCTGCTCGGCGGTAATGCCCTCACGCTCGGCTCGCAGCATGATTGCGGTGCCATGGGCGTCGTCGGCGCAAACGTAGTAACAGTTCTGGCCCCGCATTTTCTGGTAACGCACCCAGATGTCGGTCTGAATGTATTCCAGCAGGTGACCCAGGTGAATCGGGCCGTTGGCGTAGGGCAGGGCGCTGGTAACCAGAATGTCGCGCTGTTGCTTTGCACTCGCTTGCGTCATGGTGTGTCCGAACCTTTCTTCAGAAAATAGGGGGTTGTGTGGTCAGAAACGGGCACAAATGATACCTTCCGCCCAGATAATTTTCACCCAGATCACCGGTTTCCTTAACATTGGAAGCATGGAACGGTCGATAATCGGTCCCAAGCCGTTCTCTTCAAAGCGCCGGAACACCGTTTAAGTTACTTTCGGAGACCCCGATGACACAGATTTCAGAGCAGGCCCTGCAGGCGGCGATCAAAGAATACCGTGACCCGTACCTTGGAAAAGACTTGTACGATCTTGGTGCTGTTAAATCCCTGCAGGCCGACGATTCCGGGCAGGTGACTCTGGTGGTCGAACTGCCGTACCCGTCCGCGGGTATTGCCGGTGCGCTCAGGCAGTTGGTGTCTGTGGCGCTTGAAAACGTTGATGGTGTGGAAAGTGCGGACGTTCAGGTGGGGCAGAAGATTCATTCCTATAAAGTGCAGAAGGATCTCCCTTCGGTTCCGGGCGTGAAAAACATTATTGCTGTGGCCTCGGGTAAAGGCGGGGTTGGAAAATCCACAACCGCGGTGAATCTTGCCCTGGCACTGCAGGCCGAGGGTGCCCGGGTTGGTATCCTGGATGCCGATATCTACGGCCCCAGTATTGGCATGATGCTCGGGGTTCCCGAAGGCAAGCGCCCGGACACCCGCGAGAACAAATATTTCGTGCCGATGCCGGTGCACGGCCTGCAGGCCAACTCGATGGCTTTCGTGGTGACCGAAAAGACCCCTATGGTCTGGCGGGGGCCCATGGTAAGCGGTGCGGTGCTTCAGCTGTTACAACAAACTCTGTGGGACGAGCTTGACTACCTGATCGTCGATATGCCGCCGGGCACCGGGGATATCCAGCTGACTCTGGCGCAGAAAGTTCCGGTAACTGGTGCCGTCATTGTGACCACCCCGCAGGACATCGCGCTGCTGGATGGCAAGAAAGGGATTGAGATGTTCCGCAAGGTCGATATCCCGGTGCTGGGTGTGGTTGAGAACATGAGCGTTCATATTTGCAGCAACTGTGGCCACGAAGAACCGCTGTTCGGCCACGGCGGCGGAGAACGGATTGCCGAAGAGTACGACACCGAGCTGCTGGGTCAGTTGCCGCTGCACATGACCATCCGTGAGCAGACCGATGGCGGAACCCCGTCCGTGGTTGCGGAGCCGGATTCCGAAGTCGCCCGCCGCTATCGGGATATTGCCCGTCGCGTGGGCGCCCAGCTGTCGACCCGGGAGCGCAATCTGGGCGGTTCGATCGCCAGTGTTTCGGTGACTGAACACTGACCGCTGAAGTGCCGGTCATGGGCGGGGGTGCGCGGATTTCGCACCTTCGACAGGCTGTCGAGTAACGGGTAAACTACGCCTCAATTTTTCAAGTGGAACGAGATTTCTACCAATGAGCATCAAATCCGATAAGTGGATTCGCCGGATGTCCGAGCAGCAGGGCATGATTGAGCCGTTTGAATACGGCCAGGTCCGTGAGTCCGAGAAAGGCCGGGTTATCTCCTACGGTACTTCCAGCTACGGCTACGACGTGCGCTGCAGCAATGAGTTCAAGATCTTCACCAACGTGCACTCAGCCACGGTGGATCCGAAGAACTTCGATGAGAACAGCTTTGTCAATTACACCGGTGATGTCTGCATCATTCCGCCAAACTCGTTCGCACTGGCGCGCACTGTGGAGTACTTCCGTATTCCCCGTAACGTGCTCACCATCTGTCTGGGCAAGTCGACCTACGCTCGTTGTGGCATCATCGTGAACGTCACGCCGCTGGAGCCGGAATGGGAAGGGCAGGTGACTCTGGAGTTTTCCAATACCACTAACCTGCCGGCGAAAATCTACGCCAACGAGGGTGTGGCCCAGATGTTGTTTTTCGAATCCGACGAAGTGTGCGAAACCAGCTACAAGGATCGTGGCGGCAAATACCTGGGGCAGACCGGCGTAACATTGCCCCGGACATGAACGCCAACCAGTTCATTAAAGCCGTTTCACAGCTGCAGGGATGGCGCGAATGCGCCTTCCTGTTGGCGCTTGCCGAGCGCTCCTTCCCCAACTACGCCTTGTTCGCGGACGCTGTTGGCCTCAAAACCGGTGCCAAGATGCGGCAGCTGCTGGATATCAGCTGGGATCTGCTGCAGGACGATTCCGGCGAAGCCACCATTCCTCAACTGCTTGTCAAACTTGAGGGGCTGTCTCCGGACGTGGAGGCTTACGACGCCTACGGTGTCTACCCGGCATTCGATTTCTGTCAGTTGCTGGAGCAGGCGTTGCTGAACCGCCTGAACCCATCACGCCATCGTGCCAGCGATGCTTCCCGGTTGGCCACGGCCACCGTGGTGAGCTTTATCGAAGTCTCCGAAGGCGATGAGCTGGATAACGATGAACTCGTGCGTCTGCTGGACCATCACCCGCTGATCAAAGAAGACAAGGCCTTCCAGCGTGACCTGGTGCTGTCGCTCAAGCGCCAGCGGACGCCGACCGAATCGTTCATCGAAAAGCTCAGGGGGGATGCGGTCAACGGCGGGGTCAGTAATCTCGGGATCGCACTCGGAGATTAATCCTGAGTCTACACTTTCAGCAGTCCTGTTTTTTTAATTCATCTGGTGTGGTTACAGGTTGTTTGCCATGAAACTCTCTGCCTTTGGGCGCAAATTCACCGCCGACGCCGGTATTACCTCGCTGATGGACGACTTGGGTAATGCCATGGCCTCTGGCGATGACATGATCATGATGGGCGGCGGTAATCCGGGGCACATTCCCGAGGTGCAGCAACGGATTCAGTCCATTCTGGCGGAGCTAAGCACCAGTGATCAGGATGTGCGCCGGCTGGTTGGAATCTATGATCCGCCCCAGGGGGAAAAGCAGTTTATTGCAGCGCTGGCGGACTTGCTCAACCGGGAGTACGGCTGGGGCCTCGAGCCAGACAATATCGCCCTGACCAATGGTAGTCAGGCAGCGTTTTTCATGTTGTTTAACATGTTTGCCGGTGACTACGGCAACGGCCAGCGCAAGCACATTCTGCTGCCACTGGCGCCGGAATACATCGGCTACGCCGATGCCGGAATTGAGCCCGGTCTGTTCCATGCCGTTCAGCCAGATATTTCCTTCACGGACGCGCATGAGTTCAAGTACCGTGTCGACTTCGATGCCGTCGAAGTAACGGGTGAAACTGGCGCCATCTGCGTGTCACGCCCCACTAACCCGACCGGTAACGTTGTTACCGATGACGAGCTGGCGCGCCTGGAAGGCTTGGCCCGAGAGCATGATGTGCCGCTGATTGTGGATGGCGCCTACGGTACTCCGTTCCCGAGTCTGCTGTTTGTTGATGCCAAGCCGACCTGGAACGAGCAGATCATCCTGTGCCTGAGTCTCTCCAAGCTTGGATTGCCGGCGGCGCGTACCGGTATCGTGATTGCGGCCAAGCCGGTGATTAAGGCCCTGTCTGGCATCAACGCTATCATGAACCTGGCTACGGGCAGTTTTGGCGCCATGCTGGCAGGGCCGCTGGTGCGCTCCGGAGAAATCCTGAGTCTGAGTCGGGACGTGGTCTGTCCGTTTTATCGCAAGAAGATGGAAAAGGCGGTGGCTGTTTTCCATCAGGCGATGGGGGACGGTGCTTGCCGCTGGTACATTCATAAGCCGGAAGGGGCTATGTTCCTCTGGCTCTGGTTCCCGGACCTGCCGATTACCAGTCTGGAGTTGTATCAGCGGCTCAAGGCGAGGGGTGTCCTGGTCGTGTCGGGCCACTACTTCTTCCCCGGATTGCCGGACGATGGCTGGCGCCACCGGCATGAGTGCCTGCGGGTGACCTATTCCCAGGACGATGATCGCGTGGAGGAAGGGCTCCGGATCATTGCCGACGAGGTCAAGCAGGTGTGGGCCGAGTTCCGGGGCGCGGTCTAGTGTCCCACCTCGGATTTGGACAGTTTTAGCTCGTAACTGCTGCCGTCGGGTTCTACCTGCCGGAGCCGGATTAGCAGATAATCCTGTTCCGGCGCGAACCACATGAGTGTTTCCCGTTTGGAGCTCTCCTCGCGTATTTTTTCGGCCTTCAGGGTCGAGACGGCTCCGTTCGATGTCTCCAGGGGCTCCTCATCGATGACGGCGAAACGGTCCGTGTCGTAGCTTCTGCCATCGACAACCCGGTAGGTCATCTCGCGCAAGCCGCGCCGAATATCCTGGCTCAGCTGGAGCTGCAGGCCCAATGGATCCAGGGCTCCTTCCTCAAGTTCCAGAGTAAAGCGCTTTTTTCGGTACTCGCCCGTGGCTGTGCCGGCTTCCCAGTTGAAATCAATGGATTCCTTTCGATCCTTGATCAAAAAGCCGGACAGTTTGTAGCGGTAACTCAGCGGGATAACGCGATTGTTCTCCCAGCGGAGAATCAGCGATTCATTGATTTCTGCGATGAAAGAATCCACGTCGGTCCGGTACAGCCAGGTGCCATCGTCTCGCGGGGTTAGTGTGCGCGTTGCGGTTCCGTCGATGGCGATACCCTTGTTCATCGAGGCGGTATACGTGACCTCATAGGGCAGGAGTTCGCTGTGAGGATCGGCCCCGGACATGGCCGGTGTGACAGTGCAGGCAGCAATAATGACCCAGGCACCGGGGCGGGGCAGCAGTTGAGAGGGTGAACGATACGAATCCATGTGTGATAACCCCAAAGCTGTCTCAGATAGCGACAGTTTAGCGGGTTACCACACTGGAAGGGATGACAATCCGTTCAGGCTGGGAATCAGTTATCAGGAAGCCGTGATGGGGTTTTCAGGAGCTCGCCGTCAAACAGCACGAAATCGCTGCCGAGCTGAACGCGCCCTTCGCAGAGCCAACGAACCACGATGGGGTAAAGAAGGTGCTCTTTTGCCTGAACCCGTTCCGCCAGTGTCTCGGCGGTGTCGCCCGGCTTGATTTGCACCTCTGCCTGGGCAATCACCGGGCCACCGTCGAGCTCTTCGGTAACAAAATGGATCGATGTTCCGTGAATGGCATCGCCGGCATCCAGCGCCCTCTGGTGGGTGTTCAGGCCGGTGTACTTGGGTAACAGCGACGGGTGAACGTTCAGCAGCTTGCCGCGGAATGCTCGCACGAAGTCGGTGGTCAGGATGCGCATGAAGCCGGCAAGCACGATCAGATCCGGGTTGTGGCGGAGGATTTCCACCATCAGTGCGCGGTCGAAGTCGTCTCGGGTGTCGTACTTGGTGTGATCTACCACGAACGTTTCGATGTTGGCCTGTGCCGCCCGCTCCAGAGCGAATGCCTGGGGGCGGTTGCAGCCAACCGCAACGATTTTCCCCGGGAAGTCGCGTTCCTGGGAAGCGCTGATCAGCGCCTGAAGGTTGGATCCGTTGCCGGACGCCAGAATCACAATGCGCGGCTGGGGTGCTGGATCTGCCTTCATGCCGTGAGCAATCCTGGAGCGTAACGGACAGCGGCATCGGCCCCCGAGTCTTCGGCGGCTTCGATCACGCCTACCTGCCAGGCTTTTTCACCCAGCTCGGCGAGTGCCTCGAGTGCCTGCTCTTTCTGGGCGGCCGGTACACAAACAATCATGCCCACGCCACAGTTGAAGGTGCGGTACATTTCTTCGCTGGCGACGCCACCGGCGTCTTTCAGCCACTGGAATACAGGCGGCAGAGTCCAGCTCTCGGTGTCGATGGCAGCAATCGTGCCTTCTGGCAGTACCCGGGGGATATTCTCCGGCAGGCCGCCGCCGGTGATGTGGGACAGCGCGCGAACGTCAACCTTGCGAATCAGTTCCAGCAGGTTCTTGACGTAGATACGGGTCGGGGCCATCAGCGCCTCGGCCAGCGTAACATCACCCATGGGCTGGCTCAGGTCAGCGTTGCTGACATCAATGATTTTGCGGATCAGTGAATAGCCATTGGAGTGCGGGCCGGATGAGCCCAGCGCAATCAGGGCGTCGCCGGCCTGCACACGGCTGCCGTCGATGATTTCGCTGCGCTCGGCGACGCCGACGCAGAAGCCGGCCAGATCGTAATCGTCGCCCTCGTACATGCCTGGCATCTCGGCGGTTTCACCGCCAACCAGTGCGCAGCCGGCCTGCTCACAGCCAGTGCCGATGCCGTCGACCACCTGGGCGGCGACATCCACGTTCAGTTTTCCGGTGGCGTAGTAATCCAGGAAGAACAGCGGCTCTGCGCCGCCAACCACCAGGTCGTTCACGCACATGGCGACCAGATCGATGCCGATGCTGTCGTGCTTCTGCAGTTGCATGGCGAGGCGAAGTTTGGTGCCAACGCCGTCGGTTCCGGAAACCAGTACCGGCTCTTTGTAGCCTGCCGGGAGGGAGACCATGGCTCCGAAGCCGCCCAGACCTCCAAGCACTTCCGGGCGACGCGTGCGCTTGGCCGTGTCTTTGATCCGGTGGACGAGTTCGTTACCAGCATCAATGTCGACACCGGCATCACGGTAGGTAAGGGAGGGCTTCTGTTCGCTCATGGGGAATCATTAACCGTTGGCAATAGAAAAGTAGGCGGCGAATTTTACCAGTTGCGGGATGGGGGGCCAAATGTATTTGAGCTTAGTTTAAAGGGGCTTTGCGAGGGGGCAAGTGGCTGGCAATATTGCGGTTCCGGGAACGCCGTTCGCTACTCACACTTTGGGCCATGGTGTATCCTATGCGCCATTCATCCGAACACCAGGGTATTTCATGTCTGTATCTCGATCAGGACCACTTTCAGCCTATTTTCGCAAACTGCTTACCCGGGTAGCCGTCGTAAGCGTTTTGTTCGCTGCATTTGGGCTGCCGGCCTCGGCAGTGACCGTCCCCGGCCTCTACTCGGTCGAAGTTCCGGTCAATGGTTCCTCGCCCCAGCAGCTGGCGGTTGGCTATGCCGATGGACTCGCACAGGTATTCGTGCGTGTATCCGGCTCCAGGGATGTGTTGGAGCGGGAGGGTATTGAACCATTATTGGCGAACGCTGAATCCCTGCTGTTGTCGTACCAGTTTTTCAGTAATCAGGACGGGGGCGATCGGCTTCAGATGTCTTTCGGTGCCGTTGGTGTCAATCAGGCACTGGCCTCGATCGATGCACCCGTCTGGGGCGCTAACCGGCCGCTGACACTGGCCTGGGTGGCAGTCGAAGATCGTGGTGCCCGGACTCTGCTCACCAACAGTTCAGTATCGCCTGATGCGAACCCTGCCATGCCGGCGATTGCCTGGCGCCAGGCATTTGAACAGGCCGCACGGGATCGTGGGCTGCCGGTGGCTCTGCCGCCGGAACTCTACCGCGGAAACCGGGAATTGATGTCTGACCTCTGGGGGCAGTTCATTGGCCGCATCCAGAATGCTTCCGACAGTCTGGATCACGATGTCATTGCTCTGGTGCGGGTTAACCGCAGTGGCGGTGCCTGGCGTGCCGGGTGGGTATTCGAGGGTATGGGGCTTGATGCGGCGGAGCAGTCGGTGACGGCGCAAACGCCGGAAGCGTTGGCCCGGGAAGTGGTTCATCGCTGGGCGGATCTCTACGCTAGCCGCTACGCCGTGTCGGCCGCGGATGTCGGTGAGTCTCCCCAGGTTGACCTGGTGTTGCGAGGGGTAAATTCGCTGGCGGATTATGGTGCGGTAACCAAGGTTCTTCAGGGTCTCACCCCGGTAACCGGGGTCAGTGCTACCCGGTTGAAAGAGCAGCAGATTACCCTGCGTGTCGCGTTTTCTGGTGAGCTGGACCAGCTCAAGGAATA
Source organism: Marinobacter salinisoli (assembly GCF_017301335.1). NCBI lineage: Bacteria > Pseudomonadati > Pseudomonadota > Gammaproteobacteria > Pseudomonadales > Marinobacteraceae > Marinobacter > Marinobacter salinisoli. Next base: position 2,997,620 of record NZ_CP071247.1, on the reverse strand, counting down.
CATTGCCCTGGATCCCCGCTTTGTGCCTCTTGAGCAGCAGGAAGTTGTCCCTGCGTTGCGCGCTCGGGAAAAGTCAGCGCAGACGGTAGGGCAGGGTGAAGCTGCTCAGCCGCAGGAAGGTTCGGCGAGTGCCGGCGCTCCGGTTGAAGATGCCGAGCCGGTGGAAGCTGAGGGCGCATCTCCGGTGACTTACCAGCCGGCGGATATCGATGTCGATGAGCAAGACGCAGAGCAGGCGTTCGAATCCCTTTATCAGGTGCTGTATTATCGGTGGCAGCCTGGTTCGGTCATCGGAACGGGTGACGCAGAGTAAGGCGGTACCGGAGGGGTTTTTGTGAGTTTGCAAAGCTGGCGCTGGATTCCCAATGCCCTGACGTTTGTTCGCATTTTGCTGATAGCTCCATTTGCAGGCGCTCTGCTTGCGGAAGACTACCGGCTGGCCTTACTTATTTTCATGGTCGCGGCAGCGACGGATGGATGCGATGGTTTTCTGGCGCGGCACTTTAACTGGCGTTCCCGGTTTGGTGCCATAGCCGATCCATTGGCCGACAAAGCGCTTTTGTTGACAGCTTACCTGATGCTCACGCTGACCGGCGTGCTCCCCGTTTGGCTCTTTGGGCTTGTGTTGGGGCGTGATTTGCTAATCGTCAGTGGCGCGCTTGCCTATCATTACGGTATTGGACCCTTCGATATGCAGCCCAGTCTTCCCGGTAAACTCAATACCTTTATCCAGATATTGGTGGTTCTGGCCATTGTTGTTCTGCTGGCGGACCTGCCCATGCAGCCCTGGGTGCTCGACTTCGGTATCCTGCTGGTGGCTGGTTCGGCGGTATTCAGTGGTGTGCATTACGTCCTGGTCTGGGGGCTGCGTGCGTGGAGGGCCAGTCGCTCGTGAATGCTTCGCAACTCCCGTTAGGGATCAAGCTCCGTGACGATGCCCGGTTTGATAACTTCCACGGCGATCGTAACGCCGAGGCCGCCTCGCGACTGAAGATTATTTGTGATCAGCCGGAAACAGTGCCGGTGGTGGTGATTTGCGGCGATTCCGATACCGGCAAGAGCCACTTGCTGCAGGCCGTTTGTCACTATGCGGAAGGGCGCAGCCGGGCGGCTGTCTGCATCAGTATTGCCGAACTTGAACCTTTCGGCCCGGAAGCCCTGATGGGGTTGGAGGGCGCCGACATGATCTGCCTGGATGATTTGGACCGGGTGGTTGGGCAGCCAGCCTGGGAAGAGGCCATTTTTCACCTGTACAACCGGGTTCATGACCAGGGTGGCTTGCTGATCGTCAGTGTGTCCGAGGTCCCTTCGGCACTGGGTTTTTGTTTGCCGGATCTGCGTTCACGGCTTGGTCACGGGCTAACCATTCAGCTGGGTATCTACCGGGATGATGACCGCTTGCGGATTCTCATGGCGCGCGCTGAGCAGCGAGGCCTGGTGATCGGAGACGATGTTGCCACGTTTATTATGCGCCGAGCGCCGCGGCGTCTGGGTGATCTGCTGGCAATTTTGGATACTCTGGATGAGAATTCGCTTCAGGCACAACGAAGGCTGACCATTCCATTCGTGAAGTCAGTGATGGGCTGGTAAGAAGGACGATCGGCTTAATAACGACAAAGCATCAAAGGGGAAGATGACATGAGACGCGTGGTATTCAACCAGAAAGGTGGTGTGGGTAAATCAAGTATCACCTGTAACCTGGCCGCCATCAGCGCGGCGCGGGGCAAGCGGACGCTGGTGGTGGACCTGGACCCGCAGGGCAATTCCACGCATTACCTTCTGGGGCGTGCAGCCAGTGAGCTCAAAGACACGGTGGCCGATATGTTGGAGCAGACGGTTGCCTTCACCGTGTTCAATCGTCGACCGGATGAATTCGTTCATGCCACGCCCTTCGACAACCTCTTTGTGATGCCGTCGAGCCCGGAACTGGATTTTCTTGAGCGCAAGCTGGAGGCCAAGCACAAGATCTATAAGCTTCGGGAAGCACTGAAGAAGCTGGGTGAGACATTTGATGCCATCTATATTGATACCGCTCCGGCGCTGAATTTCTACACCCGCTCGGCCCTGATCGCCGCCGAACGGTGCCTTATTCCTTTCGACTGTGACGATTTTTCCCGCCAGGCCCTGTACAACATCCTGGGCGAGATCCGTGATCTGCAGGAGGATCACAACGAGGATCTGGTGATTGAAGGTATTGTGGCGAACCAGTTCCAGCCGCGGGCCAGTCTGCCCAAGCAGCTGGTCAGAGAGCTGACGGAAGAGGGCTTGCCGGTGTTGCCTGTGCGCTTGTCCAGTTCCGTTAAAATGAAAGAATCCCACCAGAGCCGTAAACCGCTCATCCACATGGCGCCAAAGCACGCACTGACCCGTCAGTATGAAGATCTGTTCGGGGTGTTGCACGGTGAGGCGGTTGAGCTGGAGCCTCTGGCCGACTAGGACCAGTGCCATGAGCAATAGCAGTGATGTGGTGGGGCAGGTTGCTGACAGCCTGCTCCGCGTTGAAATCGAATTGCGCCAGTTGGGCGTCTGGGAAGCTGAACGCCCTCCGGCTGAGGCGTTTCAAAGCAGTCAGCCTTTCTGTCTCGACACGCTCGAATTTACCCAGTGGCTGCAGTTCGTGTTTATCGAACGCATGAAAATTATCATCGAAAGCGATCATCCGCTTCCGACAGTGTCGGGTATCGCCCCCATGGCCGAAGAGCACTTTCGGGGGCGCGACGAGTCTGGCGAAGGGCTGATTCGGGAGCTGGAAGTGATCGATCAGTTGCTCAGTGAGGGCTGATCAGTCCAGCCGCATGGACAGGTCTACAGCCTTGACGTCTTTGGTCAGAGCGCCAATCGAGATGTAATCCACGCCGGTTTCTGCCACCGAAACCAGCGTTTCGTCGTTAATGCCGCCGGACGCTTCCAGTTTGGCTCTGCCTGCCGTCAGTGTCACCGCGGTGCGCATGTCCGCCAGGCTAAACTCATCGAGCATGATGATGTTCGCGCCCGCGTCCAGCGCCTGGGTCAGTTCGTCGAGTGTTTCTGTTTCCACCTCCACGGGGCGTCCCGGTGCAATGCGGCGGGCTTCCTCGATCGCCTCGGCAATGGAGCCGCAGGCCAGGATGTGGTTCTCCTTGATGAGAAACGCATCCCACAGACCGATGCGGTGGTTGTAACATCCGCCGCAGGTTACCGCGTATTTGGATGCCAGTCTGAGTCCGGGCAGGGTCTTGCGGGTATCCAGCAGCCGGACGCCGGTGTGAGCAACCTGATCGGCGTAATAGGCGCAGGTAGTGGCGACGCCGGACAGAGCCTGAAGCCAGTTGAGCGCCGAGCGCTCCGCGGTCAGAAGGCTGCGGGCGGAGCCTTGCATGCGAAACAGCACCTGGTCGGGCGCGGCCTGGTCACCGTCCTCGATCTGCCAGTCAAGCTCAACGCCCGGATCCACCTGTCGGAATACTTCGTTGACCCAGTCTTTGCCGGCGATGGTGGCGGATTCCCGGGTAATAACCCGGCCGGACGCCTGTTTGCTGGCAGGAATGAGCTGTGCGGTAATATCGCCGTCGCCGATGTCTTCACGCAGGCTCTGGGCGACAGTCTCGATTCGGGATTGGCGGAGCAGTTCGGCAGGGATCATGGTGTTGGTCCGGTCAGGGTAAATGCGTGGAACGGGGATTCTAATGGGGCGGCGGGCATTCGCCAAACGTTGTCGGCGTCACTGCGAGACGGTGAGCGGTGTCGAGATGACACAAAAGGTGACAAAACCTGACACAACCTGACGCCCAGTGGCCGTATCATTAACATCTACCATTTTGCCTCAGGCAGGTTCGGAGCACAGTCATGGCTCAGAAAAATAATATCGTCCAATTCGCTGACCGCAAGCCGTCGCAGAACTTTTTGCTTCCCACGGCACTTGTACGTCTACGGGACGCGTCTGGCCGTTCGCTTCAGAAAGTTCTGGCAAATTTTTTTGACCGCTCTGACGACGTGTTGTTCGAACTGGCGGACAGGGCGGAGTCCAATCGCGATCAGAGCGCCTACTTCGATGCCATGCGCGAGCTGCGGTTGCGTCGCAAGTCGATGGTGGTTTCGATTCTCCAGTACGTCAGCCAGGCGTTCAATGAACTTGGTAAATTCAAGCCCTTGAACCCCACCAGTGCGCTCGAGGAAATCGACAGTGATGCCTTTGATACGGCGGATCAGTCAGAACTTGAGCAGCAGGTGGCCATTGAGAATCTGATCAATAAGCTGCACAACCGGTACGAAGAGCAGATTCGTTTGCTCTGTGCCCGGGTAAACCACCTGGTGCCGTCGATCGAGCTGGCTGACTGTCAGATGCCGCTCAGTCCGCAGGTTATCTGTGGCGGCGTCTCGGAGGCCTGCTCTGACCTGGATATCGATATCCGGGCCAAACTGGTCGTCCTGAAACTGTTTGACCGCCTGCTTGCCGATACTCTGGGTGACTTCTATCAGGAGGCGAACCGCACTCTGACGGATCAAGGAGTGCTGCCGGACCTGAAGCAGTCTCCTGTTACCAGGAAAGCCAAGGGGGCACAGTCCGCCGCCGGGCCCTCTGCCACCTTTTCCGAGCTGACCGAGTTGCTGCATCAGCACGACGATGCGGGCGATACGGCGATGGCCGATGGCGTATTGGATACCAGCAGCCTTATGGTGCGGCTGAGTGAGGCTCAGGCTGATGATGGCCAGTGGGGCCCGGAGCAGGTCATCACGCTGAGCGAACTGCTGGGGCCGATCCTGAATCCAGCCGAAGGCGAGGCAGTGAGTGTCGGGCAGGTGGATCAAGATGTGATCAACCTGGTGTCGATGCTGTTTGATTTCATGCTGGACGATCGTCAGTTGCACCCGGTCATGAAGGCGCAAATCAGTCGCCTGCAGATTCCCGTGCTCAAAGTTGCCCTGAAGGACAAGAATTTCTTCAACCGTGGCGGCCATCCGACGCGCAAACTGCTTAATGAACTGGCCCTTGCCGGCGTGGGCTGGCAGGCAAAAACGGGTGGCCAGAAAGACCCACTGCGGGAGAAAATCGAATCGATTGTCCGGCGTGTGTTGGAAGAGTACGCGGATGATATCTCCCTGTTTGATGAGCTGCTGGAAGACTTCAGCCGCTTCCTCGACCTTGATCGTCGACGCCGGGAACTGGTTGAGCAGCGGCTGCGGGATGCCGAAGAGGCAAAGGCACGCAAGGAAACGTCTGGGCAGGAAGTGCAGGCACTGATCGAGCGCGAGCTGGCGGATCGTGACGTACCGCCGCCGATCCTGGAACTGTTGCGTAACCCATGGACCCGATACCTGCAGTCGATTCTGCTTCGGGGCGATGAGAACAGCGAGCGCTGGGCGCAGGCCTGCCGTCTCACCGAGAAACTGGTCTGGACTGTTGATCCAAGGCCGGTGTCGGATCGCACTCGCAGCGAATTGCTCCGCGCTATCCCGGCGGTGGTAGACGGGCTGCGCAAAGCACTGCAGGAAATTTCCTGGGATCCGTTTGCCGCAGATGCTGCGATTCGCGAGCTGGAACTCGCTCACGGGGATGTATTCCAGCGACTGGTGGTGGCTCAGTCCCGGCAAACGCCGCAGCCGGATGAGGCGGAAGAAGTTGTTGAGCCCCAACCGGGGGTGGAAGTGGACCAGCCGGTCGATGCCCAAGCGCCTGCCCGGAACGACAAAACCCCCGATACCGTTTCAGCCAATGCGGGTGAAGCCACGAAGGCGCAGCCTCAGGCACCGGCCTCGCCGGAGCCGGCCGACGATTCGGACGGTGTCGCCCAAGCCTGGTTTGATAAGGCCGACTCGCTGCGAGTGGGATCCTGGATCGAGCTGACTGTGGATGGCAATCGGGTACGTTGCAAACTCGCGGCCTTCATCCGCGCCACCGGGAAGTACATTTTCGTCAATCGAAATGGCACCAAAGTCGCCGAGTACTATCGAGAGGATTTGGCCGCTGCCATGGCCAATGGTGACGTGGGCATGCTGGACGATGGCCTGATCTTCGACCGGGCACTGGAATCGATCATCGATAACCTGCGAAGCAACCGCAAGGATTGATGGCGTAGCAAGCCCCGGAACTTTGTGCTTCAATCGGGCCTTCCCAGAAAGGCTTCGGAGCAGTTGGATTTATTTTGTCTCAGTCAGATAGCGAATTTTCCAGAAGCGTTCATAGCTTGAGAGAGACCGGGCGTTTGCCCGGTGCCCACTGGCGTCCATCGCCCAATTTCGGGCCCCGCCCCGAGGGCGCGGCGATCAGTTTGCTGGTGGTTCACAACATCAGCCTGCCGCCAGGGCAGTTTGGCGGGCCCGAGATAGAGGACTTTTTCTGCAACCGGCTGGATCATTCTGCGCACCCATACTTTGAAACCATTCGAGGCGTGCAGGTCTCGGCGCACGCGCTCATCCGGCGCGATGGCAGCGTGGTCCAATTTGTCAGCCTGCTTGAACGCGCGTGGCATGCGGGGCGTTCCTGTTTTCGCAATGAGCAGGAGTGCAATGACTTCTCGGTGGGTATTGAGCTCGAAGGCACGGATGACATTCCCTACACCCCTGAGCAATACCAGAGCCTGGCGGAAGTCACGCGCCTTGTTATGGGCGCCTGGCCTTCGGTGACGCCCGAGCGCTTGACCGGGCACTGCGATATCGCGCCCGGCCGCAAGACCGATCCGGGCCCGGCGTTTGACTGGGCTCATTTCCGGGCAACGCTGGCCCGGTTTTCAGACAAGGAGCTCGGCTAGATGGTTCTGATAGTGTTTCTGCTGGCGTATGTGGTCCGACGACAGCTCGATTATCAGAACAAGCTTTCGAGCGATCATTTCTGGAAGCAGTGGTTTCATCTTGGTCGCAAAGTGGAGGCCGGTCATGAGGCTGGCATCAGCGGCGGTCTGGCTCTCGTCGGCCTGCCAGCGTTGGTGGCCGGACTGGTCATGGTCGCGTTGGACGCCTTGGGGCTCGGGTTCGCGACTTACCCCCTCGAATGCCTGATTCTGGTGCTGCTGATGGGCGTGCCCGGCTGGCGCCCCGTGCTTCATGCCTACTCGGTCGCTTGGCGACAGGGAAACATGCGTCAGGCCTGGGCGTCGATACAGGATCATCTGCCGGTGCAGGAGCGTCACGCCGGTATGGCGCCGGATGACATGCATCTGACTCTTTCGAGAGCCTTCCTGCTGACGGTGTTTCAGCGCTTTTTTCTGATCGGATTCTGGTATGTGGTTGGCGGAATCGGCTTTGCGGTGCTGGCACGTGGTCTGGTCGCTCTCAAGGAACAGTGGCCTCAGGCGGCGGCCCGATCCAGATTTGCCTCACTGTGTGAAGTTGTGGCCTGGGCACCGGTTCGTGTGTTGTCGCTTACCTTCGGAATCGCCGGCGATCTGGCCGGTTGGCTCAGCGAATCGCCCCTTGGCGCGCGCCTGTTTTCCAAACCATCGGATCAACTGCTCTTGCTGTCTGCCAACGCCTCGTTAACTGGTTACGCCCTGGACCCGGAGCGTTTTTCCCAGATTCATCCCAACGATTGGTCCGATTTTGGCGAGCGCAGTCTCAGCGCGATTCGGGATCTTCTGAATCGCAGCATGCTGGTCTGGATTTGCGGCCTGGCACTGCTGGTAATCTTCGGGGTGCTGTGAGCCGGTGTGTCCCTCTCATTTACACTTTAACAACAATGCGCTCTCAAGATTTCGGCATATTGGCCGACAATAACTACAGAACCCGGATTCACTTTTTAATGCCAGTGAGAGGCTCGCGTGAAGCAGATCATCTATCCCGCCATTGCTCTGATGAACCGTCTGCCGTTGGTTTACAAGTTCAGTCTCATCAGCATCCTGTTCTTGCTGCCCATCGGGGGGCTGTCGTGGCTGGTGATGACGGAGCTGAATCGTTCGGTTCAAACCATGACCCGGGGTGTTGAGGGTCTGCAGCAGCTTCGAAATGCCGAAGAGCTGTTCACGCTGGCCGCCAGCTACCGTGATTACCGGGCGCCGGGCATTCTGAAAGACGAGCGCGAGCTGCTGTCGGCCTCCAGTGAAGTTGGTGACCGGATTTCCGAAACCCTTGAGGCCATGGCGGTTGCCGGGCCGTCGTTCGATACCTCGGGGTCCTGGACCGAGCATGTCCAGGCCCTGAACAGTGAGTGGAAAACCCTGCGGGCGGAAGACACCTACCACGGTGCCATCGAAGCGCAATTCAATTACTACAACGAGTTCGCGCAGAAGACGCTGGCTCTCTTGCCTGCAACCATCGAAATTTCCGGTCTTGGACAGGACACCCTGCGTGAAAACCAGGTGCTGCTGGGGCTGGTCAAGGAATCCTTGCCGGAAACGCGCAGCGTGATCGGGCAGGCCTGGTCGTTTGGCGCCTTTGCTCTGATGGAAGGGCAGGTGGGCTATGCCTTGAGCGATGTGCTCAATGGCATTTACGACCGGCTGGTGAACCGGAGTTCCTTACTGGCGCCGGCCCTGTCTGTCGCTCAGGAAGCCTCCGGCCGACTGAACCAGGTAGCGGGTGACACCGCCCAGCAAGTAGGCGATGGCGTAACGGTGATTCGCGATGCCCTCGATCGGGAAGTGATTACCCCGATCACGCCTGAAATGCCGTGGCGCGAATACGAGTCCATCGTGCAGCGCGAGCTGAGCCATTATGAGACGTTCAATGCCGCCATCCTGGATGTGGTTGAGGGGAATCTGGAAACTCGCCTGGATCAGGAACTGAGCCAGCGCCGCCTGATTGTGATCGCTCTGGCGGCCGTGCTGCTGGTTGTGGTTTACCTGTACATGGGTTTCTTTGTATCGGTGCGCACCGCAGTGAACCGTTTCGCGGAGGCGGCAAGGGGTGTGGCTGCGGGGGATATGACGACCCGCATCCGGTTGAACAACCAGGATGAGCTGGGTGAGCTCACCGACGAATTCAATAACATGACTGACCGAATTGCGGACCTGGTCCGTTCGGTGAGCAAAACGACCGCTGACGTGGATCAGCAGGCGGTTCGGGTAAAAGATACTGCCTCAGCCAATAGCGAAGCCGTGGCCCGCCAGATGGAAGAGAGTGGCCAGATCAGCGAGGCCATGAACCAGATGGTTGAGGCGGTGGGTGAGGTAACCGAAAGCGCTCACCGGGTGGCGGACAGCGCAGGCACTGCCGAGCGTGATACCGAAACCGGCCGTCAGGTGGTGGCGGACACGGTGGAGACCATCAATCACCTGGCCACGGAAATCTCTGGCGCGGTCGAAGTGATCAACCGCGTGAGCCAGGACAGCGACAATATCAGTCAGGTTCTGGTGGAAATTAAAGCCATAGCCGAACAGACCAACTTGCTGGCGCTTAACGCCGCCATCGAGGCCGCACGCGCGGGCGAGCAGGGACGCGGCTTCGCCGTGGTGGCGGATGAGGTTCGCTCATTGTCGCAGCGCACGCACAAATCGACGGAAGAAATCGAAGGTATGATTTCGCGCCTGCAAAGCGGTGTGAAAGATGCTGTGAGCGCGATGACCAACAGCCGGGATGTCACTGAAACCACGGTCACCAAATCCAGCGAGGTTACCGAGGCGCTGGATCGCATCGCCACCGGGATCTCGACCATTGTGGATATGAGCCACCAGATCGCGCAGGCCGCCGAGGAGCAGTCCGCGGTGTCCCGGGACGTCAACATCAGCGTGGATCGGATAGGTGAGCTGAGCCGCTCTACCGCCACCAATGCCGAAGAAACACTCGGTGCCTCGAAAGAGATGTCCGAGCTGACGTCGTCCCTTCAGAAACTGGTGGAAGCGTTCAAGGTGTAAGTGAGTTCAGCAAGTAAAAAATCCGGCCTAAAGGCCGGATTTTTTTTGATCCCACAAAATTTCCTGCCGGCCGCCGCGTCGGGCCAGGACTCGAGCAATGACGAACAACAAATCCGACAGTCGATTCAGGTAGTGACGTGAGGCTCCGTTGATGGAGTCTTCGTGACCCAGGGCTACCACAATCCGCTCGGCGCGCCGGCATACCGCGCGGGCCAGGTGGCATTGCGCTGCCTGGGCGTTGCCACCGGGCAGAATAAAGTTCTTCAGGGGCGGCAGGTGCTCATTGTGGGCGTCCAGTGTCTGCTCCAGCCATTGAATGTGCTCATCGCCGATCACTTTGCTGCCGGGGATGGCGAATTCGCCGCCCAGGTCAAACAGGTGGTGCTGGATGCGACGCAGCTCTTCGCTTAAGGGGTCATTGGCTTCGAGGGTTTCGATCAACAGACCAATGTGGCAATTGAGTTCATCGGCGGTCCCCATGGCCTCAACCCGCTGGGCATTCTTGGCTATGCGGTTGCCATCGGCAAGGCCTGTCGATCCGTCATCGCCCGTTCGTGTGTAAATCTTGGAAAGGCGGTTGCCCATTCTGAACTCCTGTTAGCCTGAAGACAGTTGTTGTACCTGTTCGGTCAGCATTCGGTTCACCGGGGTAGCGATATTCAGCGACTGGCCCAGTCGGACAATATATCCATTAATGTAGTCTATCTCGGTTCGCTTACCGCTCAGAACATCGCTGCGCATGGACGAGATGTTTTGCGCCGTGCCCCGTGCGACGGCCTCAATGCTCTGGCGCAGGTCTTTGGCATCCGCTGGGCCGCGCCCGATGGTGTCCATCAGGCCGGCGATTTCCTGGCACAGGCCGTCGATGTGGGCGCGATAGAGATCCGCAGACAGGATGTCACCATTTCGGCAGTTAAGCAGTGCGGTGAACGGATTGATGCCGGCATTGATGATCAATTTCTGCCACAGCCGGCCGAGAATATCCTGCTCGGCATGGATGCTCAGGCCACTGGCTGACAAGCGGGCAATCACGCCATACAGGTTTTGTTCCGCCGGCTTTGTTAAAGGGCCTATCCAGGTGTCGCCGGTGCCTGCATGCACGAGCTGATCCGGAGCGGGCCGGTTGGCGCCTTCGGTGGTTGTGGCCGCCAGAACCGGGCGGTCGGGCCAGCGCTCGGCCACGGCCTGCTGGCTGCCCAGTCCGTTCTGAAACAGCACAATCGGAGTGGTGGCAGGAAGCCAATCAGCGAGGTGCTCAACGGCCTCCGTGCTGTCGCCTGCTTTCGTGGTGATCAGCACCAGGGCAGGGGAATCGGCGGCGGACAGCCAGGATACGGTGACCTGACGGGAGTGTCCGTCCGCTTCCTGAAAGTGGAAGTGCGCCGGTGCCGTGTTGGTTTGGCCGGGGCGTGGCACGAACGCCGTTTCGTGGGCGGGCAACGAGGCAGCCCAAAGACGCCCCATTGCACCTGCACCAAGAATGGCGATCATGGCTTACATGGCCTCGATCTCGGCCCGCTGCTGGCTGAGGCGGGACAGGCTGCTCTGGGCATCCCGGAGCTTTTCCTGTTCTTTCTCCACTACCTCGGCCGGCGCCTTGGCCGTGAATTTTTCATTGCCCAACTTGCCTTCGAGCCGGCCGATCTCCTTGCTCAGCCGCTCCAGTTCTTTGTCCAGGCGCTTGAGTTCGGCGTCCTTGTCGATCAGGCCGGCCATCGGTACCAGTACTTCCATTTCGCCCACCAGCTGGGTGGCGGACATGGGGGCTTTGTCACCTTCGAACCAGTCCAGGCTTTCCAGCTTGGCCAAGGAAGCAAGGAACTGGCGGTAGTCATCCATGCGGCGCTTGTCTTCGGTATCTTTACCGCGCAGCAACACCGGCACCTTCTTGCCCGGGGATATGTTCATTTCGCCACGGACGTTGCGCACGGCAATGATCACGCCCTTGAGCCACTCGATATCGGCGGCGACGGCAGAATCCATCTTGCTTGCATCCGGCTGCGGGAAAGGCTGCAGCATGATGCTGTCGCCGGACTTGCCAGCCAGCGGCGCTATGCGCTGCCAGATTTCCTCGGTGATGAACGGCATGATCGGATGCGCGACGCGCAGCACGGCTTCCAGAACCCGAACCAGAGTGCGGCGGGTGCCGCGCTTGGCCTCGGCACTGGCGGTGTCGTCATTCAGAGCCGGCTTGGACAGTTCCAGGTACCAGTCGCAGTATTCGTTCCAGATGAACTCGTACAGAGCGTGAGCGGCCAGGTCGAAGCGGTATTGCTCCAGGTGCCGGATCACTTCCTGCTCGCAGTTCTGCAGCTCGCTGATGATCCAGCGATCGGCCAGCGACAGCTGCACCGGCTCGTCGTTCACACCGCAGTCTTCGCCTTCGGTATTCATCAGCACGTAACGGGCCGCATTCCAGAGCTTGTTGCAGAAGTTCCGGTAGCCCTCAAGGCGCTTCATGTCCCAGTTGATATCCCGGCCCGTTGTGGCCATGGCCGCCAGAGTAAAGCGCAGCGCATCGGTGCCGTGAGCGGCAATACCCTCCGGGAATTCCTTTTTGGTGCGCTTGCCGATCTTCTCCGCCAGCTTCGGTTGCATCAGGTTGCCGGTGCGCTTCTCCAGAAGGTCATCCAGGCTGATGCCATCGATCATATCCAGCGGGTCGATCACGTTGCCCTTGGACTTGGACATCTTGTCGCCGTGCTCGTCGCGGATCAGGCCGGTGACGTAGACCGTGTGGAAGGGTACCTGCGGGCTGCCATCCTCGTTCTTCATGAAGTGCATGGTCATCATGATCATGCGCGCGACCCAGAAGAAAATGATGTCGAAGCCGGTAACCAGCACGTCGGTCGGGTGGAATGTCTTCAGGCGTTCCGTTGCTTCCGGCCAGCCGAGGGTGCCAAAGGTCCACAGAGCAGAGCTGAACCAGGTATCCAGAACGTCTTCGTCCTGACTCAGGGTAACGTCGTCGGCCAGGCCGTGCTTCTGGCGCACGTCGGCTTCGTCGCGTCCCACGTAGATGTTGCCATCAGCGTCGTACCAGGCCGGAATCCGGTGGCCCCACCAGAGCTGGCGGGAGATACACCAGTCCTGAATGTCACGCATCCAGGCGAAGTACATGTTTTCGTACTGCTTGGGCACGAACTGGATGCGGCCATCTTCAACCGCTTCAATGGATGGCTTGGCCAGGGTCTTGGCGTCCACGAACCACTGATCGGTCAGCATGGGTTCGATGATCAGGCCGGAACGGTCGCCGCGCGGTACGCTCAGTACGTGATCTTCCACTCGCTCCAGCAGGCCGAGACCATCCAGATCGGCAACGATTTGTTTGCGAGCGTTCTCGCGGGTCAGGCCCGCGTAAGCCGCTGGCAGCGAGCCGTCGATGTCGGTGTTAGTGGTGCCGTCGGCATTGAAAACTTCCGCCACGTCCCGGATGTTTGCATCCTGGGTCATCACGTTGATCATGGGCAGATCGTTGCGTTTGCCCACGGCGTAGTCGTTGAAGTCGTGTGCCGGGGTGATTTTTACGCAGCCGGAGCCCTTTTCAGGGTCGGCATGGTGATCGGCGACAATGGGGATACGGCGGTTTACCAGCGGCAGCATCACATGCTTGCCAATCAGGTGCTGATAGCGCTCGTCATCGGGGTGCACCGCAACCGCGGTGTCACCGAGCATGGTTTCCGGACGGGTAGTCGCGACCACCAGGTGATCTTTGCCTTCCTGGGTGGTGGCGCCGTCAGCGAGAGGGTAACGAAGGTGCCAGAAGAAACCCTTCTCTTCCTTGTTTTCCACTTCCAGGTCTGAAATGGCGGTGTGCAGTTTCGGGTCCCAGTTCACCAGACGTTTGCCGCGGTAGACCAGGTCCTGTTCGTACAGCTGAACGAACACTTCCTGAACGGCTTTGTAAAAGCCGTCGTCCATGGTGAAACGCTCGTGGTCCCAGTCTACGGAATTACCGAGACGGCGCATCTGACGGGTAATGGTGCCGCCGGAATGTTCCTTCCAGTCCCAGATGCGCTTGATGAATTCTTCCCGTCCCAGATCGTGCCGGGTTTTGTCTTCTTCGGCCGCCAGTTTGCGTTCCACCACCATTTGCGTGGCGATACCGGCGTGGTCCGTTCCGACGGTCCACAGGGCATTACGACCCTGCATCCGCTTGTAGCGGGTGAGGGTGTCCATGATGGTGTGCTGGAAAGCATGGCCCATGTGCAGGCTGCCGGTGACGTTGGGCGGCGGAATGGCGATGCTGTAGGACTGGCCTTCACCGCTGGGGCGGAAATAGCCCTTGGATTCCCAGTTTTCGTACCACTGGCGCTCAATGTTTTCTGGCTGGTAGGTTTTTTCCATGGGTTCTGCTGGTGACCGTTCGGTTGATTCAGGAGACATTTTCAAGGCGCCAGATTATACATGGTCGCCCCGATGGCGGCGAACTTCAGCGTTTACGAAGATCGTGCACCCGGGCTTCAATTCCAAGCGCCCGTAACTGGCGGTAATGGGAGCGTGCCTGGTTCAGAATGGCCGGATCATTTTGTGCCACCAGCGCCAGGCGTTTGAAGCGGTCCGCGTCGGCCGGCAGCGTCTGAGACAGGATAATGACGGTATCCCACTCTTCTGCCGACGGCGGGCACATCAGGATGCCCACCGATTCGGAGCACCGGGTGGCGGCATCCGGCACCAGGCCGTGGGGAATGAACGACTCCGGGCTGAAGCCCCAGAGCAGCTCATCGAGTTCCTCGGCTTGCTCCAGGGCGTCACACACAATGCAGGCCCGGTCGCCCTGCTGCCATGCTTTTGCCGCGAGTTTCACGGCGTGAAGGTTGCGGGCGGCCGGAGTGCTTTGGGCCAGGATGTGAAACCAGTAACGCTGGTTTTTGCTGGCGTCAGCCGGGTCTCCGGCAGCAGAGCCGCCGGTTTCCGGCTGATGGCCGGACTCAGTTGTCTGCATTGGACATCAGGTAATCGACCAGCATGGGGACCGGGCGGCCCGATGCGCCCTTGGCTTTGCCGGAATGCCAGGCCGTGCCGGCAATATCCAGGTGTGCCCAGCGGTACTCCTTGGTAAACCGTGCCAAAAAGCAGGCTGCGGTGATGGTGCCGGCGGAGCGATCACCAATGTTGGCCATGTCAGCAAAGTTGCTGTCGAGCTGGTTCTGGTAGTCCTCCCACAGTGGCAGGCGCCACGCGCGGTCATCCGCCCGCTCACCGGCGGCCAGCAGATCGTTGGCCAGGCCGTCGTTGTTGGACAGCAGACCGGTGGCGTGGTGGCCAAGGGCGATGATGCATGCGCCGGTCAGCGTGGCCAGGTCGATCACCACCTCCGGGTCGTACTTTTTCACGTAGGTCAGGGCATCACACAGCACCAGCCGACCCTCGGCGTCGGTATTGAGAATTTCCACGGTCTGGCCCGATAGGGTGGTCACAATATCACCCGGGCGGGCGGCGCCCCCATCCGGCATGTTCTCGGCAGCAGCAACAACCGCAACCACGTTGATCTTCGGCTGAACTTCGGTCAGCACTTTCATGGCACCAAACACGCTGGCGGAGCCGCCCATGTCGTACTTCATCTCATCCATGCCGGCGCCGGGTTTCAGGCTGATACCCCCGGTATCGAAAGTAATACCTTTGCCCACCAGGACATAGGGTTTGTCATCGGCTTTGCCGCCACGGTATTCCATGACGATGAGCCGGGGCGGCTGTGCGCTACCCTGGCCGACCGCCAGGATGGTGTTCATGCCCAGGTCTTTCATCTGCTTTTCATCCAGGATTTCGGTCTGGATGCAGTCGTTTTCCTTGGCCAGAGTGCGCGCTTGCTCGGCCAGCCATTCCGGGTGGCAGATGTTGGGCGGGGTGTTGCCAAGATCGCGGGTGTAATTCATGCCGCGACCGGTAGCCAGGCCCAGGTTGAAGGCGTCTTTCAGCGCTTTGCCGCCACTGGCGGCTGCAACCGATACTTTATTGAGTTTCGGCGCGTCCGGCTGTTTGCTCTTGTAGCCCGTGAAAGAATAGAGGTGCTCTTCGAGTGTGCGGCCGATCATTTTTAGCCGCGCGGCTTCGCTGCTCACGGCTTCGGCGCCGGTCACCGGTGTGTCAGTCAAGGCCAGCAGGGCGCTTTTGGCCGGGGTTTCTTTCACTGCACCAACAGCGGCGATCAGGGCTTTGCGGTAATTCTGCAGGGTCCGGTCCGCGTCTTTGCCTGTGCCCACGACAACCATTCGATCCCAGGGGGCGTCCTGGAGAGGCACCGTGCGAGCACTGGCGTTCTTTCCGGTTACATCGCCGTTGCTCTCCAGTTTCTTGATCAGTCCGCCTAGAACCTCGTCTGCCTGAGTGGTGGATTCGGGCCAGTTCCCTTTTTCCGGTAAGCCGATGACAAGGCAGTCAGCTTTGGTGCTGGCGACGGGTTTGCTACTCAGGCTGAAATTCATGGCAACTCCTGTTAATGATTCTGATGTGAATGCGCACGACGGGTTTAGTCTAGCATTGGGGTGAGCCCCTGGTTTATCAAGCAGGGTGCGCTCGCCTGTTTCGACGAGCGCTGGGCCATCCCCGCACTGTCATTCGGCACGAAGGTTACATAGAATACGCGCAGTTAGCTGTTTCCTCCACGGTCAGACGGACATCGGCAGAGAGATCTCCTTGAGCATTATTTTTCGCTATTTAATCCGGCAGGTCATGATCAGCATGGTGGCGGTTTCCGGCATCCTGTTGCTGGTGTTCATGAGTGGCCGCTTTCTGAAGTACCTGGGCAGCGCCGCTGAAGGGCAGATTGCTGCGGACGTCTTGTTTTCCATCATGGCTTACCGGTTTCCGGGCTTCCTTGAGCTGATCCTGCCGCTGGGTTTGTTCATTGGCATCCTTCTGGCCTACGGCCGGATGTACATGGAAAGCGAAATGACGGTGCTGTTTGCCTGCGGGTTGAGCGACCGCCAGTTGCTGGCCAAGACCCTGTTGGGCAGTTTGCCGGTGATGCTGATTGTTGGCGCCATGAGCCTGGTTGTTTCACCGTGGGGGATGAAACAGGTCGAGCAGATCTTCAACGAACAGCGCAAAGCCACAGAATTTGAAATGCTGGCGCCGGGACGGTTTCAAAGCTTCAGTTCCGGCGGTCGTGTCACCTACACCGAATCACTCAGTGACGACAAGCGTGAACTCCGGGGCGTCTTTATCGCCGAATACGGCAGGGGTGGTGACGGTGTCACCATCTTTACTGCAAACTCCGGCTCGCAGCTCATCGACCAGGACACCGGCAGCCGGTTCCTGATCCTGGAAGACGGCGGCCGATTCGACGGGTCCCCTGGCCGTCTCGATTACAACATCACCGGTTTCGAGGCCTATGGCCTGAAAATTCTGAGTGGTGAGAAAGGCACCCGGCAACTCGAAGAAGGCATCAGCACCCGAGAGCTGATGAAGTCGGAAAACCTCGAAGACCGGGCCCTGCTGCACTGGCGGTTTTCGTTGCCCCTGATTGTGCCTATTGTCACCCTGCTGGCGGTGCGCCTGAGCCGGGTGAATCCGCGTCAGGGCCGCTTCTTTCACCTGCTGCCGGCGATGCTGGTTTACATCACGTACCTCGGGCTTCTGATCGTCGCCCGGGATGCACTAGCTGACGGAAAAGTACCCGAGTGGATCGGCATGCTCTGGGTCCATGCGCTGTTCCTGATGTTAGGACTATGGCTGCAATTCGGCCCGGCCTGGCTCCAGAAGCGCAGGGCACTGAAGGAGGTGCAGGCGCATGCGTAAGATCGACGGCTATGTCATGCGCACAGTGGGTGGCGCCATGTTCCTGGTCATGGTGGTGGTGCTGTCGCTGGACCTTATCTTTGGCTTCATCGCGGAACTCGAAGACACCCGGGCCGATTACCAGACGCTGGAAGCGCTGAAATACGTTGCGCTGACCTTGCCGCGCCGAATCTACGATTACCTGCCGCTGGGTGCATTCATGGGCTGCCTGATTGGTTTGGGCTCCATGGCAAGTTCGTCTGAGTTGACCGTCATCCGGGCGGCTGGCGTGTCCCTGAAACGCATTGTCTGGTCGGCCATGAAGCCGGCGCTGGTGGTGGTTTTGTTGGGTGTGATTCTTGGTGAATACGTTGCACCGCCGGCCGAGCGTCTGGCCCAGAGCGAAAAAGCGGTGGCCCTGGGGGCCGGTAAGAACGTCGCTTCGGCTTCGGGGGTCTGGCATCGGGAAGGGAATATCTTCATTCACCTGAATGCGGTTCAGCCGAATGGCGTGCTGCATGGCGTGTCATTGTTTGAATTCGACGAACAGCGGGAGTTGTTATCGTCCAGTTTTGCGCCGCGGGCGATCTATCAGGGTGACCACTGGTTGCTGGAACGGGTGCAAACCACCGAGATCCGTGCTGACGGCACGCGACTTGTCGAAAATCAGACCCTGAAATGGGATACCGGGCTGTCACCCCGGTTGTTGAGCGTGTTGATCGTCAAGCCGGAAAACCTGTCCATGTCAGGCCTCTTTACCTATGCCCAGTACCTTGGGGACCAGGATCTGAATGCGTCGCCGTACTGGCTCGCTTTCTGGAAAAAGGTGCTGATGCCTCTGGGCACGGCCGTGATGGTGCTGGTGGCAATATCCTTTATTTTCGGGCCGCTGCGGTCGGTCACCATGGGGTTTCGTGTATTCACCGGGTTGTTGGTGGGGTTGCTGTTCAAATATATGCAGGATCTGCTGGGGCCGATGAGTCTGGTGTATGGTTTCAATCCCATGCTGGCGGTTCTGATTCCGATTGCGGTCAACGCGCTCGTCGGCGCGGTTCTGATGCGCCGCGCCGGTTAGTCGGCAGTTGTCTTAAGGTTTTTTCTCAGGCGGGGGCACCTGTACCACGACACTGCTGGAGGCCCGGTCGGTAACCGATAATCCGTTGATGGGCAGGAACAGGGCAATGATCGCAGGCACGGTGATCAGCAGCGTAACCGGGCCGATGTAATAGCTGCCCAAAACCGTTAACAGGAACACGGCAGCGGCCGATCCGTAACGCAGCAGGGATTGGCTCCAGCTGACCGAGGTGCCGTCCAGGTTTTCGATGCGGATGCGCCATACCTGCATCCCCAGCGTCTGGCCCAGCCGGGTCCAGAAGTACGCAAAGAAGATGTAGAGCACCAGGAAAAGCACAAACGTCAGCCCGGGATCGCCGGAAATCTCACCGGCTTCGGCCATTTCCTCGTATTTATCCCAACCTGTAAACCAGCCGGCTACCAGGGTGTAAAGCCAGGTGGTGACCAGCAATACGGCAATGCTGATCAGGCCGTCGTAAATAACTGCAAGTACCCGCTTTAAAAAGCTGGCGGGGGGAAGCAGTTCTTCGGCGTCGTGAAAGCGTCGGGGCATGGATACTCCTGTGAGGTTGCACGTTTTTCCTGTACTCGGCGTGTGCTAGAGTAGCGGATTTGCAGACGCATGTAAGTATTCGTATTCAATCGCGGACCCGACGGTTTTTCGGAGGGTTTTTGGAAAGGTATCAAAGGGCTATGAAAACCGCAGAGTTGCGACAAGCGTTCCTCGACTATTTCCGGCAGCAGGGTCATGCCGTAGTTTCAAGCAGTTCACTGGTACCGGCAGACGATCCCACGCTGCTGTTCACCAACGCGGGGATGAACCAGTTCAAGGATGTCTTCCTGGGCCGGGAAGAACGCGACTACACGCGAGCAACCACCTCCCAGAAATGCGTCCGTGCCGGTGGTAAGCACAACGACCTGGAAAACGTCGGTTACACCGCCCGGCACCATACCTTTTTCGAAATGCTGGGTAACTTCAGCTTTGGGGACTATTTCAAGCGCGAAGCCATCAATTTTGCCTGGACCTTCCTGACCGGAGACCAGTGGCTGAAGCTGCCAACTGAAAAGCTGTGGGTGACCGTCTACGCAGATGATGATGAGGCCTACGATATCTGGCACAACGAAATCGGCGTGCCTGCTGAACGAATTGTCCGCATCGGCGATAACAAGGGTGGGCGCTACGCGTCCGATAACTTCTGGCAGATGGGCGACACCGGCCCCTGCGGCCCTTGCACCGAAATCTTCTATGACCACGGCCCGGACGTGGCCGGTGGCCCGCCCGGAAGTCCGGACGAAGACGGCGACCGTTACATCGAGATCTGGAACGTGGTCTTTATGCAGTACAACCGCACGGCCGATGGCGAGATGCTGAACCTGCCCAAGCCGTCTGTGGATACCGGCATGGGGCTGGAGCGTATCGCCGCTGTATTGCAGGGCGTGCACAGCAACTACGAGATTGACCTGTTTCAGGATCTTTTGAAGGCCGCCTCGGACGTGCTTGGCGGTGCGTCTGCGACTGAGGCCAGCCTGCGCGTGGTGGCCGACCACATTCGCTCCTGCGCGTTCCTGATCTCCGACGGCGTGATGCCCTCGAACGAAGGGCGCGGGTTCGTGCTGCGCCGCATCATTCGGCGTGCCGCCCGACATGGCAACAAGCTGGGAGCCACTGCGCCGTTCTTCTACAAACTGGCCGGTGCTCTGGCGGACCTGATGGGTGACGCCTACCCGCAACTTGTCAGCAGCCAGAAGCAAATCGAAAAAGTGCTTCTGCAGGAAGAGGAGCAGTTTGCGAAGACCCTGGATAAAGGTTTGCGCCTGCTCGAGCAGGATATTGCCGAGCTGAAAGGCGATGTCATCCCGGGTAAAACCGTGTTCACCCTCTACGACACGTATGGCTTCCCGGTGGATTTGACCAACGACATTGCTCGTGAGCGTGGTCTGACGCTTGACTACGAGGGATACGAGCAGGCCATGGAAAGCCAGCGGGAGCGCGCCCGTGCGGCCAGCAAGTTTGGTATCGATTACAACGCCGCAGGCTTGTCCGTTGAGGGCTCCACCGAGTTTACCGGCTACGAGCACGTGGACGGCCACGAAAAGATCCGCGCAGTGATTGTTGGTGGGGAAGAGAAGAGTGCCGAGGCCGGCGATGAGGCCGTGGTGGTGCTTGAGCGTACACCGTTTTATGCCGAGTCGGGCGGTCAGGTGGGGGACACCGGCATCCTGACCTGGAGTGGCGGCCGCTTCCAGGTCAGTGATACCCGTAAAGAGGGGGATAACCACCTGCATGTGGGAACGCTGATCGAGGGTGAGCTGTTCCCTGGCCTTGAGGTGGATGCCCGGATCGACCACGCCCGTCGTGAGCGCATTCGCCGGAACCACTCAGCGACACACCTGCTGCACGCGGCACTCCGCAAGGTGCTGGGTGAGCACGTGAACCAGAAAGGGTCACTGGTCGATCCGGATAAACTGCGTTTTGACTTTTCGCACTTTGAGCCTGTTACCCCCGAGCAGATGCGCGAAATCGAGCGTCAGGTGAACGAGCAGATTCTGGAGAACACCCCGGTCCAGACCGAAATCACCGATATGGAGTCCGCCCAGGAGAAAGGCGCCATGGCGCTTTTCGGCGAGAAGTACGGTGATTCCGTTCGGGTGCTGAGCATGGGGACAGAAAATTACTCGGTAGAACTGTGTGGCGGCACGCACGTGAATCGCACCGGCGACATCGGCCTGTTCCGTATTACGTCCGAAAGCGGCATTTCCTCGGGCGTTCGTCGTATCGAGGCGGTGACTGGCTTTGGTGCTCTGGAATGGGTAGATGAGACAGACCGAACCCTGCGCGAAACCGCTGGCTTGGTTCGCGCTACCCGCGAATCGGTGGTCGAGAAAGTGCAGCAGGCGCTGGATCGCAGCCGGCAGCTGGAAAAGCAGGTGGATGCGCTGAAGGCCAAGCTCGCCAGCTCGGCAGGCAGTGACCTGGCCAGCTCTGCTGTTGCGGTCGGTGGTCTGCAAGTGGTGGCTGCGGAGCTTGAAGGTGCGGACCGCAAAGCGCTGATGGAAACCGCTGACCAGCTTAAAAACAAACTGGGCGAAGGTGTGGTGGTTCTGGCCAGCGTCGCCGACGGCAAGGTCACTCTGGTGGCCGGTGTCACCAAGTCAGCCACAAACCGCGTCAAGGCCGGCGATCTGATGAAGCATCTGGCGTCTCAGGTCGATGGCAAAGGCGGCGGTCGTCCTGATATGGCCCAGGGTGGAGGAAACGATCCTTCCAAGCTGGCCGACGCCCTTGCGGATGTGCCGGCCTGGGTCGAAAAAAATATCGGTTAAATCGTTGTTTTCAGGAACGGGCAGGGGGTTATAATCCTGTCCGTTTTTCGTTGTCACTGGCAAAGTCGGACTTTGCCGTAATCCCCGTTTCGGATTAGTGAAAAAATAATGGCACTGTTGGTTCAGAAGTTTGGAGGGACCTCGGTCGGAACGACCGAGCGCATAGAAGCGGTCGCCGACAAGGTGGCCCGTTTCCGGGAAGATGGGCATGACGTGGTCGTGGTCGTTTCGGCGATGAGCGGCGAAACCAACCGGTTGATCGGTCTGGCCAATAGCATCATGGACGAGCCAACGCCACGCGAAATGGACGTATTGGTGTCGACGGGCGAGCAAGTGACTATTGCACTGCTGTCCATGGCTCTGCAAAAGCGGGGCTGCGATGCTCGATCCTATACCGGGTCTCAGGTGCGGATTGTGACCGATAGCACTCACACCAAGGCGCGGATCAAGCAGATCGACGAACAGCATATGCGTGAAGATCTGAATGCTGGTCGAGTCGTTGTGGTTGCCGGTTTTCAGGGCATCGACGAGCGCGGCAACATCACCACACTGGGGCGCGGAGGTTCAGATACCACCGCCGTGGCTCTGGCGGCGGCGCTCCGGGCTGACGAATGCCAGATTTACACCGATGTCGATGGTGTTTACACCACTGACCCACGCGTGGTTGATAGTGCGCGCCGGCTCGACCGGATCACGTTCGAGGAAATGATCGAGATGGCGAGTCTGGGCTCCAAGGTGCTCCAGATTCGTTCCGTGGAATTTGCGGGTAAATACAACGTACCCTTGCGGGTGCTGTCCAGTTTCCAGGACGGCGAGGGCACCCTGATTACTTTTGAGGATGAAGACGCCATGGAGCAACCGGTAGTATCTGGCATCGCGTTCAACCGCGACGAAGCCAAGCTGACAATTTCCGGAGTACCTGATACACCCGGGAGTGCGCTGCGTATCCTTAAGCCGGTCAGCGATGCAAACATCGAAGTGGATATGATCGTTCAGAACGTGGGAGAGGATAATCAGACCGCCTTCACGTTCACCGTTCACCGGAACGATTTCCGCCGGGCGCAGGAAGTACTAAATGCGGTGGCCCAGGAGCTGGGCGCCCGGGAAGTGACGGGCGACAGTAAAATCGCCAAGGTAAGCATCGTTGGTGTTGGTATGCGTTCCCATGCGGGCGTTGCCACGCGGATGTTTGAAGCGTTGTCCAACGAGGGCATCAACATCCAGATGATTTCCACCTCTGAAATCAAGATCTCGGTGGTGATCGATGAGAAATACCTCGAATTGGCGGTGCGCGCTCTGCATAGCGAATTTGAATTAGATAAGCCCGCACTCAAGGAAGAGAGCTAAGCTGAATCTATGGCGAACGGCTTGGATGCCTTGCCAAACGTGGATTCATTGACTAAATCTATGACAATTTGGAACCAAGTACGGGAATGTGCGTCTGCTGATCGATATGGAGTTCTGGTAAAACGCGCAGGTTAAATCGGGACCATTTGTCGGAACAGGAAGCTCTAAGAAGGGAGTGAGCATATGTTGATTCTAACTCGCCGCGTTGGCGAAACTCTGATGGTTGGTGACGAAATTACGGTCACCGTGCTCGGAGTGAAGGGAAACCAGGTTCGCATCGGCGTTAACGCACCGAAAGAAGTGGCGGTTCACAGGGAAGAGATCTATCAGCGAATCCAATCTGAAAAGGGTTCTGACGAGCCGGAACCGGGCAATCGTTGATCAGAAAAAGCCGTTCAGGAAGCACCTGAGCGGCTTTTTTGATGGGGCTGAAAAACAGGTTGGAAAAAACACGTGTCAACCCTTTGAAAACGGAATTTTTATGTGTAGTATACGCCCCGTTCTCAAGGAGAGGTGGGTGAGTGGCTGAAACCAGTTCCCTGCTAAGGAACCATACGCATTGCGCGTATCGAGGGTTCGAATCCCTCCCTCTCCGCCATTTCCCTTCGGGGGCGAGAACAGGTTGACCTAGCAAGCAACCAGTGAGTTTTGAATGCGCGGCTGTAGCTCAGCTGGATAGAGTACCTGGCTACGAACCAGGCGGTCGGAGGTTCGAATCCTCCCAGCCGCGCCACTCCTCACAAACGATCAGTTTCAAGCGGCTGTAGCTCAGCTGGATAGAGTACCTGGCTACGAACCAGGCGGTCGGAGGTTCGAATCCTCCCAGCCGCGCCATATACAACGGAAGACCCCGCCCTGTGCGGGGTTTTTTGTTTGTGTGCTTCGGAGTTTGAAAGGATTTGAGTCGTCTCAGGTTCGATCAAAGTTCGCCCCCACCGCTCATCTTTATTTTCATTCGAATTTGTACCCTCGTCGTAATAAATATCCATCGTTTGCTGGTGAGCTGGCGCACTTGCGACCAAACTTCGTGTCTAACCGGTGTGCGTCGTGTTGATGAAGGAATAGCGGGGGTGCGAGGTGAGCAAAGGGATGGCCATGGCGCCCATGCGGGTTCTTTTCGTTTGCTTCGGGTGTCTCTGGTTGTCGGTGGCATCGGCCCAGGAGGGGTTGTTGGATGGGGCCAGCTTTGCCGGCGTGTTGCGAGAGGTGCAGAAAACCTCGGGCGGAGACGCAGATCGCCTGCTTTTTCGCAACGGGCGGCTTTTTTCTGAGGCCTGTCGGCAATACGGGTTTGAAGAAGCTAGCTACCGCGCATTTCGTGACAATGGTTTGGTGCACTTTGAGGCAACGTCCATCAGCCCTGCGCACGGGACGATGACCTGGAAGGGTATTCGAGATGGCAACAGGATTGAGGCGAGCGTTGTCTGGACCAAAGAGCGCTGGTACTGGGATACCCGGCGCGAATATCTCTTCACCGGCCATCATATCGGCCAATAAAGGCCGGTGGGCATGACTTTCTCATGCCCATTCATTGTCTCCTGATCACGATTGAGTTGGCTGTTGCGCCTGCGCCACTGGCGTTGTACCTGATGGGGCAGTGATACCGGTTACCACATCAGATCGTCCGGAATTTCGTAGCCGGCGTAGGGGTCGTCCTCGGGGTCATCGTCCTGCTTGCGATCGTGCAGCACTACAATGGCTTGTTCGTCGCGTTCCATGATCTTGCGTGCGGCGGCCTCAGGAATGATCTCGTAGCCCTCGCCGAGCCGTGCGATGGCCAGTCGACCTCTTGAAAGCTGGTCAACCATAAGGTCATTGACCAGAATCTTTTTGATCTTCTTGCCATCGACGAACTGGTAGTCCTGCTCCGCTTTGCCGCGATCGAGTCGGTTCGTTTCGATAATCTGGCGAATTTGCGCCTGAATGGCTTTTTCTTCCGCAGCCCGCTGGCGCTCCTGGTTCAGTTGCCGGTCACGCTCGGCTTTTTCTTCGCGGGCTCTGCGTGCCCGAAGTTCGGCTTCGGATTCCTGTGCGGCGCCTTTGGGCTGCGTTTTGCGCTTCTTGCGCTTTTCCTGGCGGATGGCCTTGGCTTTTTTTTCATCGGCAAGGCCGGCTTTCAGCAGTTGGTCCTGAAGGGAGGGCATGGGTAACTCCGTAATTTGGTGCGAACTCGGTTCTCCGAATGCGGTAGTATACGCCCTCGTTTTTACTCTCCGTAACCCGTTCCAACCATATCAGGGTGTCTTTCATGCCTTCTTTTCACGACCTCGGCCTTTCCCAGAGCATGCTGCGCAATCTGGATCGCCTGGGCTTCAGCGAGCCTACCGAGGTTCAGTCGAAAACGCTGCCACACGCACTGGCAGGACAAGATCTGATCGCACTGGCGCAGACCGGCAGTGGTAAGACCGCTGCGTTCGGGATCGGATTGGTCGAAAACCTGCGTGACCGGCTATTTGCGGTTCAGGCCCTGGTGCTGTGCCCGACCCGTGAATTGGCGGACCAGGTGTCCAAGGCCCTGCGCGAGCTGGCGCGAGCCAGAGACAATATCAAGGTACTGACTCTGTGCGGAGGGGTCCCCATTGGCCCTCAGATCGGCTCGCTTGCCCACGGTGCTCATATTGTTGTCGGGACACCCGGGCGGATTCAGGATCACTTGCGCAAGGGTACGCTCAAGCTGGATAGGGCTCGGTCAGTCGTGCTGGATGAAGCGGACCGAATGCTGGATATGGGGTTTCAGGAGAGTGTTGAAGCCATTCTCGCAGAGGCGCCGGAAGATCGGCAAACCCTCATGTTTTCGGCGACCTGGCCGGATTCGGTTCGAAGCCTGAGTGGACAGTTTCAGCGGCAGCCGGTGGATATCCGGGTCGAGTCGGGGGTCGCGAATCCCGACATCCGTGAGGTGTTTTACGAAGTCGAGCCTGGTTCGACGGAGTCGGCGATCGAGGGTGTGCTGTCAGAATATCAGCCGGAGTCCTGCATTGTGTTCTGCACCACCAAGCAGCAATGCGATGACTTGGCCGAGGGTTTGCGGGCTGGCGGTTTTTCCGCACTGGCCCTGCATGGGGATCTCGAGCAGCGTGATCGTGACAGCGTGTTGGTTCGATTTGCCAACAAGAGTGCTTCAGTTCTGGTGGCGACCGATGTCGCGGCCCGAGGCCTGGATATCAAGTCGCTGCCGCTGGTGATCAACGCCGAGCCAGCCCGTGACGCTGAAGTGCACACGCATCGGGTGGGGCGCACCGGCCGCGCCGGGGAGCAGGGGGTGGCGATCACGCTCTACACGCCGGCCCGGCGGCACAAGATCGAGCGTCTCGAGGCTGCTCGCACCGAGGCTCTGAACTGGGGCGATGCAAAGACGCTGTTGGACAGGCCGGTTCAGCCGCGCGTGCCTCCGATGAAAACGCTCTGCATTGCCGGTGGTCGCAAGAACAAAGTGCGTCCCGGCGATGTGCTGGGAGCGCTGACGGGCGAGGCCGGTATTCCTGGCAGTGCCGTGGGCAAGATCGATCTGTTCGATTTTCAGTGCTTCGTGGCAGTCGAGCGTGACTATGCGAGCAGGGCTCTCAACCGGCTTGAGAAAGGGCGAATCAAGGGCCGAATGTTTCGTGTCCGTTATGCCTGAGCAGGAGCGCAAGGCCTGCCGCAGGGAGATTTTTGTTTTGTGAGCCGGCTTCGGAAACTCCTTATAGCCAGTTGAGCTTAGCTTGCTCATTGCCTGTTAAAACGGTAAATTACGCAGGATTTTGCCTCCCGATTTGTTCTCGAACCGGCTTAGACCTTGGTCTAACTGGTCTGGCCACACAAGGCGGGAAAATCAATAACTCAATACAGGTAGCTATTGGATATGGATGACCTGATGTCACAAGCCGTGGATCTGATGATTGCCGGCATGGGCTTTGTGTTTGCGTTCCTGATCGTATTGGTGTTTGCAACCCTGCTCATGTCCAAAATCATTGCCCGGTTTGCTCCAGAGCCGGCAACCCCGGCCAAAACGCCACGTGCCAAGCCCAAAGCCCCCAGCCCGGTTGACCCCGACACCGCTGAGGCGATCAAGAAGGCAATTGCACAATACCGGTCACGCCACAAGAAGTGACGCGGTAAACGGATTAGAACCTTTTAACAGAAGGCTGACACGATGACTGACACAAAGAAACCGCTGGGGATTACGGACGTAATTCTGCGAGACGCCCACCAGTCCCTGCTCGCCACCCGCATGCGGCTGGACGACATGCTGCCGATTGCCGAGAAACTCGACAAGGTCGGTTTCTGGTCCCTGGAATCCTGGGGCGGCGCTACCTTTGATGCCTGTATCCGCTACCTTGGCGAAGACCCATGGGAGCGTATCCGCGAGCTGAAAAAAGCCATGCCTAACACCCAGCAGCAGATGCTTCTGCGTGGCCAGAACCTGCTGGGCTACCGCCACTACGCCGACGATGTCGTCGAGCGCTTCTGCGAACGCGCTGCCGAAAACGGCGTGGACGTATTCCGTATCTTCGATGCGATGAATGATCCTCGCAATCTCGATACCGCTATCAAGGCCGTCAAGAAGACCGGAAAGCACGCCCAGGGCACCATTGCCTATACCACCAGCCCGGTCCACACCATCGAAATGTGGGTCGATATGGCGAAAGAAGTGGCGAGCATGGGCGCTGACTCGATTGCCATCAAGGATATGGCCGGTTTGCTCAAGCCGTATGTGGCCTTTGACCTGGTTAGCCGCCTCAAGAAAGAGCTCGATATTCCGATTCACATGCAATGTCATGCGACGACTGGCATGTCCACGGCCACCGCCATCAAAGCGGCCGAAGCTGGCATCGACAACGTCGATACCGCGATTTCTTCCATGTCTATGACCTACGGCCACTCTCCCACCGAGGCGGTTGTTGCGATCCTTGAAGGCACTGACCGCGATACCGGTCTGGACCTCAACCTGCTGGAAGAAATTGCCGGCTACTTCCGTGAAGTGCGCAAGAAATACGCGAAGTTTGAAGGCAGCCTGCGTGGCGTCGACTCCCGCATCCTGACCGCTCAGGTGCCTGGCGGCATGCTGACCAACATGGAAAGCCAGCTCAAAGAGCAGAACGCTGCAGACAAATTCGATCAGGTTCTGGCCGAGATTCCCAAAGTTCGTGAGGACCTGGGTTTCATCCCGCTGGTTACGCCGACTTCCCAGATCGTTGGCACCCAGGCGGTTCTGAACGTCCTGACGGGCGAGCGTTACAAGTCTATCTCCAAGGAAACATCTGCGATCCTGAAAGGCGAGTACGGCGCGGCTCCGGCTGCGTTCAACAAGGAGCTGCAAGAGCGTGTTCTGGATGGCAAGGAGCCTGTAACCTGCCGTCCTGCGGATCTCATCGATGCCGAAATGGACAAGCTGACCGCCGAACTGAAAGAGATTGCCAGCGACAAGGGCATCAAACTGGCGGAACAGGAAGTGGACGACGTGTTGACCTACGCACTGTTCCCGCAGATTGGTCTGAAGTTCCTGGAAAACCGCGGCAACCCGGATGCGTTCGAGCCGGTACCGTCAGCTGACGACGTTGCACCGGCCAAGAAGGCGAGTGGCCCTGAAACCTACACCGTTGACGTGAACGGCAAGAAATTTGTCGTTGCTGTCTCCGAAGGCGGTGAGATCACCCAGATCCAGGGCGACGGTGGTGCAGCTTCTGCCCCGGCGGCCGCTGCATCTTCGCCGGCTCCGGCTGCTGGCGAGGGCGAGCCCGTGGTGGCACCGCTGGGCGGCAACATCTTCAAGGTTCTGGTTTCTCCGGGCGACACCGTTGAAGAAGGCGATGTGCTGATCATCCTCGAAGCCATGAAAATGGAAACCGAGGTTCGCGCACCCAAGGCCGGTACCATCGGCGAAGTCTTCATCAAGGTCGGTGATGCCGTCTCCCCTGATGATGAAATGCTGACAATCGGATAAGGGCCAGCATTCCATGGAAAAAATGATGACATTATGGACAGGCAGTGGTCTGTTCAATATAGAGATGGGCCAGGTGATCATGATCGCCATTGGCCTTGGTCTGCTGTTCCTTGCGATTCGCAAGGGCTTTGAGCCGCTGCTGCTGGTGCCGATTGGCTTCGGTGGCATTCTGGCGAACATCCCGGAGGCGGGGCTGGCCCTGTCTGCGGCGGAAAATGCCATTCACTTCGCGTTGAAGAACGGCAATACCGAGGTGCTGGCTGCGTTGGCTGCACCGTTGGATGTGGCCTACCAGAGCGGACAGGCCATAACCGGTGAATTGAAGGAGGCCTTCAAGGAAGCCTTCAAGGAAGCCGAGTATTCCCAGATTGCTCTGGCAAACGCTGCAGCGCAGGACTTCGGCTACGGCAACGGTATGCTGTACAACTTCTACACCGTGGTTATCGGCAGCACCATTGGGCCGCTGCTGATCTTCATGGGGGTGGGCGCGATGACGGATTTCGGTCCGCTTCTGGCCAACCCGAAGACCCTGCTGCTGGGTGCCGCTGCTCAGTTCGGTATCTTCGGTACGGTTCTGGGCGCTGCGCTGCTGGACTGGACCGGTGTTCTGGAATTCACCATCCTGGAAGCGGCGGCTATCGGTATCATCGGTGGTGCTGACGGCCCGACCTCGATCTACGTCTCCAGCGTTCTGGCTCCGCATCTGCTGGGTGCGATTGCGGTTTCGGCCTATGCCTACATGGCGCTGGTGCCGATGATCCAGCCGCCCATCATGAAGGCGCTGACCTCTGAGAAAGAGCGTGCCATCAAGATGAGCCAGCTGCGCCCGGTGAGCAAGCGCGAAAAGATCGCCTTTCCGCTGGTGGTACTGATTGCCGTAGTGCTGTTCCTTCCGGATGCGGCGCCTCTGCTGGGTATGTTCTGCTTCGGTAACCTGATGCGTGAGTGTGGTGTGGTTGAGCGTCTGAGCGACACCGCCCAGAACGCACTCATCAACATCGTGACCATCTTCCTGGGTCTGTCCGTAGGCTCCAAGCTGATGGCGGACAAGTTCCTGGATGGCCAGACTCTGGGCATCCTGGGCCTGGGCATCGTGGCCTTCGGTGTGGGCACGGCATCGGGTGTTCTGATGGCCAAGCTGATGAACAAACTGAGCAAGGAGCAGATCAACCCGCTGATCGGTTCTGCCGGTGTGTCTGCGGTGCCGATGGCAGCGCGGGTATCGAACAAGGTTGGTTTGGAAGCCAACCCGCAGAACTTCCTGCTGATGCATGCAATGGGCCCGAACGTGGCCGGTGTTATCGGCTCTGCGGTTGCTGCGGGTGTGATGATCAAGCTGCTTGGCTGATCGTTTCTTTGCAGTGCCGAAGACCCCGCCTTGTGCGGGGTTTTCTTTTTTCAGGACTGCGAGTTGGGAGTTTGAGCCAGTGCGATTTCTGCTTTCAGGAATCGCTACGAGCACGTCCCTGTGCGCTTGGCTTCGGCCATCCATGGCCTCAGACATTCCTCAAAACAGAAATCACACTGTCTCTTTGGACTTGCTAGTTGTCGCCGCGCTATTGCTGTGAATTCGGGGCGAGGGCTTTTCCCGCGTCCTAGTGGAAGTCCCGTGAGCTGATCGGAAGCGTGTGAATCAGGTGGCTCAAATCCGACAGTTTGCCGGCCATCACATGAACGATGTCGCCTTCTCTTTCCAGAACGCCTTTCACGTGCAGTAGCCTCGCGGTTAGCAGTGGCTTACGTTGGCGGCGGGCAGTTTCCAGCCAGACCACCACGTTCACGTTGCCGGTTTCGTCTTCCAGGGTCACGAAGGTAACGCCGGAGGCGGAACCCGGTCGCTGCCGGCCGGTGACCAGGCCGGCGACCTGAACCGGAATGCCGGCCCGCGTGGTTTTGAGTTCTTCTGCGGTATGGCAGAACTGCAGATGCCCCTGTTCCCGGAGCAGGGCGAGGGGGTGGCGCTGAAGGCTGAGGCCCAGGCTGGCGTAGTCGGCCAACACATTCTGGCCTTCGCTGGGTTCGGGTAGCTGGTCGCAGTGGTCGGGCAGGTAGTTTTCGGGGGCTTCTGCCGCGAACAATTCTGTGGGTTGTTCGTGATCCAGCAGTTGCCAGTAGGCCTGGTGCCGATTGGCGGTGAAGGACGGCATGGCGTTGGCGCCGGCCAGTACTTCCATATCCCGCTGGTTGAGCCCGGCGAGTTTTCGTAGTTCACCGGCGGAGCGGTACCCCCCGATAGGCCGCTGTTCGCAGAGACGCCGAGCCCCGGCAGAGGCTAGTCCCTGAATCAGCCGGAGCCCTAAACGAAGCTGCTGGTCGGGGCCTTCCAGTGTGTGGTCCCACTGGCTGTGATTGACGTCTACCGGCAGAACACGGACCTGATGACGCTTGGCGTCCTGAACCAGTTGCGATGCGGAGTAGAACCCCATGGGCTGGCTGTTCAGTAAGGCGCAGTAGAAGGCGGCGGGGTGGTGGCGTTTGAGCCAGGCAGATACATACACCAGCAACGCGAAGCTGGCGGCGTGGGATTCCGGGAAACCGTAGCCACCAAAGCCGCAGATTTGCTGATACAGACGCTCGGCGAACTCGGCGTCGTGGCCCCGCTCGAGCATGCCGGTGATCAGTTTGTCCCGGAAGGGCGTCAGGTCGCCGTGGGATTTCCAGGCCGCCATGGCCCGGCGTAGCTGGTCGGCTTCACCGGCAGAGAAACCAGCTGCCACCATGGCCAGCTTGATCACCTGCTCCTGGAAGATGGGCACACCGAGGGTGCGTTCCAGTACTTTTCGGATGGCGTCGTTGGGGTAACTGACGGGCTCCAGGCCGTGCTTGCGCCGCAGGTACGGGTGCACCATGTCACCCTGAATCGGGCCGGGGCGGACGATGGCCACTTCGATCACCAGATCATAAAAGGTCTCTGGTTTGAGCCGCGGCAGCATGTTGATCTGGGCGCGGGACTCCACCTGAAACACCCCAATGCTGTCGCCGGTCTGCAGCATGGCGTAGGTGGCGGGATCTTCCTCCGGAATGTCCTGCATCCGGAATGGCTCGCCTTTGCGCTCACTGATCAGGGCCAGGGCCTTGCGAATGGCGGACAGCATGCCCAGCGCCAGCACATCCACCTTCATCAGCCCCAGGCTTTCCAGATCGTCCTTGTCCCACTGGATCACGGTGCGATCGGCCATGGCGGCGTTTTCCACCGGTACCAGCTCGGCCAGTGGCCCGGCACTGATCACGAAACCGCCCACGTGCTGGGACAGGTGGCGGGGGAAGCCGAGCAGGGTGTTCACCAGAGTAAAGAACTGGTCCGCCACTTTGGGATTGCGGGTCAGGCGCTTGTCGAGGATCTGCTGGCGCCAATGGGTCGCTTTGTCGCGCCAGTCAATGCCTTCCAGCAGTTGTTCCACCTGCGCCGGATCAAAGCCCAATGCCTTGCCAACATCCCGAATGGCGCTGCGGGGGCGATAACGGATGACGGTGGCAGCCAGGGCAGCCCGCTCCCGGGTGTAGCGCTGATAGATGTACTGGATGACTTCTTCCCGGCGTTCGTGCTCGAAGTCCACGTCGATATCCGGCGGCTCGTTGCGATCTTTGGAAATGAACCGCTCAAACAGCAGTTCTACCCGGGCCGGGTTCACCTCGGTGATGCCCAGGCAGTAGCACACGGCCGAATTGGCGGCCGACCCCCGGCCCTGACACAGGATGCCCCGACTGCGGGCAAAGGCCACGATGTCGTAGATGGTGAGAAAGTAGTGCTCGTACTTCATTTCCGAAATCAGGTCCAGCTCCTTGCGGATCAGGCCCTGAACGGTCAGGGGAGTGCCATCGGGGTAGCGCCGGCGTTCGCCTTCCCGGGTCAGGTGCTTCAGGTAGCCGGCGGGTGTTTCGCCGTCCGGCACCAGATCGGGCGGGTATTCGTAGCGCAGACTGCCAGGCTCGAAGGTGCATTGATTGGCGATGGTCAGGCTCTGTTCCAGCCAGGCATCCGGAAACAGCCGCTGAATAACCGGCAGTGGCCGAAGGTAGCGTTCGGCATTCTGGAACAGGCAGTGGCCGGCCTGGTCCACGGTAGAGTGGTGGCGCAGGGCGGTGAGCACATCCTGCAGGGGCTGGCGTTCCCGGCTGTGCATGTGAACGTCGCCGGTGGCGGTAATCGGGCAGCGCAACTGTTCCGCCAGCCAGCGGATGCGGGCGAGTTTTTGCTCTTCGCCGGATTCCAGAGTGCGGGTAGCGGCCAGCCATAACCGGTGCTCGAACAGGCGCAGCAGCCATTCGCCACAGGCCAGTGCCTGATCCGCACTGGCCTGTGTGGGTTCGGGTGGGCGCCACAGGCACAGGCAGTCGTCCAGAGAGTGGGTTTCGATATCCTGAAAAAACAACTGGTACTGGCCTTTTTCGGCCCGGCGCCGGCCAGTGGTGATCAGCTGACACAACTGACCATAGCCCTTGCGGGTTCGGGCCAGCAGCACAAACCGGGGCGTACTGGCACCGGGCGGCGCATCGTCCAGTTCGAAATGACTGCCGGTGATGAGTTTGACCGGGCTGTCCTTCAGGGCGGCCCAGGCCCGGGGAATACCCGCTACAGAGCAGGCGTCCGTGATCGCCAGTGCAGGGTAGCCCAGTTCGGCGGCCCGCTCGGCCAGCTCCTGAGGATGCGACGCTCCGGTCAGGAAGGTGAAATTGCTGACGCAGCAGAGTTCAGCGTAGCCCGGTTGCCCCATCAGCCAAACCACCCGTGTATGTACCAGCCACCCTGAACGTCCCGGAATACCCAGGCCAACTGGCCGCCATCAAGCTGGGCGATGTAATAGTCCCGGAGCACCCGCTGGCCATCCCACCAGCCGCCGCTGATGCGCTCCGGGCCGGCGAACCAGGCTTGTGGAGCAGAGGCCAGTGGCTGCGGCCCCTGCAGGAGCCACAGCGGGCGGCGGGGCAGGTTGGCGGCATCGGCTGGTTGATGTTTGCGAATCAGGCTGGTGGCACTCCAGGCCCGTTCCGGGCGGTGGTCCGCCTGTGGCGAAAGTTGGCTCAGGGCAGATTCCCCCAGCCGGGCCTGGAGTCGACTCATCAAGGTGTGCCAGGCTTCGTTCAGATCCTGGGTTTCGCCCAGCAGATCCCGTTCGCTTGGGGCCTCGCGACCGAGAAAGCGTTTGACAGACAGCTGCAGGGACAGCACCGGAGCCCGCAGTGGATGACGTTCCAGGCGCAGACGAATCAGGTTCAGGAAGGCTTCAGCCCGGTGTTCCGGCCCGGAGGTGCGAATGCGCAGGCGGGTGGGTTCTTCATGCCGGTGCTGGAGCGTGAGGAACAGGGTGTCGGTTTCCTGCTGACGCCAGCACAGATCGTCTTCCAGTTCAGAGAGGATGCGCTGGAGCGGAAACAGCAGCCCCTGGGCCTGCTCAATTTCCCGAACGAAGTCTGCCCGCTGTCGGAACTGGTGGGGTGGCTGCCAGTCCGGCTGGGGGTCTGGCCGGGTGCCAAGGATTTTCTGAACCCGCGCCAGGGTTTCCGGCGACAGCCGGCGGGCCAGTTCGGCTGGTGGCAGGTCAAACACTTGCTGGAGTCGATCCAACCCCAACCGCTGCAAACGGGTGCAGGTGCGCCCGTCAAACTCTGCCGCCTGCAGGGGCAGCTGGCCAAGGGTGCGCAGAATATGCCCGCGGTCGGCATTGCATTCGCCCTTGCCGGTACGGGCCATCAGCCGGGCGGCCAGAGGTGTATGGCCCAGGCCGGGCCAGGCCGTCAGCTGGTGTTCATCCAGGGCCTGCTCCACCGTTTGCCACACCGCCGGCAGGCCACCGTACAATCGCTGCAGGCTGCCGACTTCGGCCAGCAGTCCGTCCGGAGGTTTGGGCACAATATGGGCCGCATGCCGGTACAGCCAGCGGGCCTGGTCTTCCAGAACCCGGGCCTGCTGTTGATCGTCTGCCTGCACGATTCCGAGTTCCGGCACCAGGGTAATGGCGGTTTTCAGGCGCATACCCGCCTGCACGCCTTGTTCCCGGGCTTCCGGGCAGGCCTGTATCACGGATTGCGCAGAGCCCTCGACAATCACCAGTGCGCCGGTGTCCTCCCGGGTACGGCGGATGTGGTCCAGCAGCAGATGCGGAAAGTGCAGGTACAGCCAGATCATAAATGGATTACCGGTTGGATGCGGGCTTGGACCCCAAGCGCCAGGGCCCCTGCACGACACGGGGTGCTTCCTGGCTGGCCAGGTCTGCCCGGTGCCCCATACTCAGGGCGCAGCGCTGACCAGGCCAGCTGCCGCGACGCTTCACAAT
Source organism: Marinobacter salinisoli (assembly GCF_017301335.1). Classification (NCBI taxonomy): domain Bacteria; kingdom Pseudomonadati; phylum Pseudomonadota; class Gammaproteobacteria; order Pseudomonadales; family Marinobacteraceae; genus Marinobacter; species Marinobacter salinisoli. The sequence continues at coordinate 2,962,191 of NZ_CP071247.1, read as the reverse complement.
GTTCACTTTCAGCTCCTGGGAATCGCCGGGCGTCAGCTCCAGGCGCAGGGCGGCGGGGGAGTTCTGCTCGGCATAGCTGCGATCCCGGAACAGTACGCAGACATTGCTGCCGGCTTCGGCGGCCAGCTGCAGGCGGCGGATATCGCGGGATGCCAGTTTGCCGGGCCAGGCCATGACCAGACCGGTAACCGGCGAACGCAGACAGTTTTCCAGTGTCCATAAAAAATCGCCGGGGTTGTCAGTGTTCACCATCACCACCTGATCCAGATTCACTCCTTCCCGTGCCAGGGCGGGAGCGTAGGGGGTGTGCGGCGGATTGATCCAGAACACGGTTTTGCCGCGCCGGGATAACCGCTGCATCAATGGCAGCAAAAGATGTAACTCTCCAATACCGGGGGCATCCAGCAGACATTCGCTGAGCGCACCGGTGGGCCAGCCAAGCCCGCCAAGCTGGTTGTCGAGGCGCTGGTAGCCGGTTGCTTCAGCAGGCTGGCTGGTGGCGGTATGTCGGTGGCCCTGCCAGACACGGGCATCCCGCATCAGGGTGTTTAGCAGTTCGCTCATGGGAATCTCTCGAAATACTGTTTAAATATACAGTATTCTGAAAGAGGCAGGATTTCAAGCTTGAAAAACGCTTTGACAGGCAGGCCCTGAGGGACAAATCTACAAGACGATTAGGACCGGTTCCTTCTCCGGCATGAATACTGTAACGGGGGAATCAAGCGATGAGTGACCTGGCTAAACAGACCTGTGACGCGTGTAGAAAGAGCTCGCCCAGAGTAACGGAAGGTGAACGACACCGGCTGCACGAGCAACTGCCCGGCTGGCAGATTGTTGATGCCAAGGGGCATGAGCTACTCACTAAAGCCTATAAATTCAAAAACTTTGCTGAGGCGCTGGCCTTTACCAACCGGGTTGGGGCGCTGGCAGAGGCAGAGAACCATCATCCGGAAATAAAGCTGGAGTGGGGCAGGGCCACCGTTAGCTGGTGGACACACACAATTAATGGCCTGCACAAGAATGATTTTATCCTGGCGGCGCGGACGGATGAGGTGGTTGGGGATGTCGATTCTACCCCTTCAGAGTAAAAGCCTACCCGAGTGGGCTTTTGACGCCTGCAAAGCCTTGTCCGAGAACGTGGGTGTAAATCTGAGTGGTTCGAAGGTCTGCGTGACCCAATAAATCCTGAACCGTTCGAATGTCGTTGCCTCTTTTCAATAGCTCAGTCGCAAAGGTATGGCGAAAGGTGTGGCAGCCAGCCCTTTTGTGGATGCCTGCTTCTTTCGCTGCCTGCCGAACGGCCCTTTGAACCCCCGTGATATGCCGATGGTGCCTGGCAACATTTCCGAGATTATCAGAGCTAAGGTTCGGGGATGAAAATAGCCACTGCCATTCAAGTGATCGCCCTGCATTGGGATATTTTCTGGCCAGAGCAAAGGGGAGGCTTACAGGGTGTAGAAATTCCTCGCTTTGCTGTTGCCATCTTTCACGAATGTTTTGGATATGGTCTTGTAGAGTTTCAATCAAAGAAGGGGGCATCAACGTGGTTCTGTCCTTGGCGCCTTTGCCATCCCGAACCGTAATCACCTGTTGGCGGAAATCCAGATCTTTTATCCTAAGCCTGCATGCTTCGGTGATACGCAATCCGGAGCCGTAAAGCAGCGAGACGATCAATTTATTCGGTTCACCCAACCGATTGATGATCATCATGGCTTCATCATGGGTAAAGACGACCGGTAATTTTGGCGGCTTTTTGGCTCGGGCTACCTGGCCGATATCCCCCAGAGGCTTATCCAAGACTTTTGTGTATAAAAATACCAGCGAATTCAGCGCCTGGTTCTGTGTGGCGGCTGACACGTTGCGGTGCACTGCAAGCCAGGTTAGAAACTCATTCACCTCGCGGGCGCCCAGATCACGCGGGTGCTTCATTTTATGAAAGCGAATGAAGTAGCGAATCCAATACCAGTAGGTTTTCTCGGTGCGAATGCTGTAGTGATTCACGCGAATGACTGCCCGAAGCTGATCGCGCAGGCGCGGCTGGTTTCCCTGCTTCATTATGGCTCCTTGCCTTAATATGTATATTTGTACAGTATTATTGGGGGCGCAAATAACAGATGTCAAACGATTACGTGGAAACACTGCGATTAGTGGGATAAGCTGCTGTTTTATAAACCTATAGGCAGGTTGCTCGAAGGCAGAGAGGCCGTAATAACGAAGAGGTCAGATTTCTGCAATATCGAAGAGCTCTGCCTAATTGCTGTTAAATACAGGGAGGCACCGAGATGCGGTGTGCAATGACAGGACTTCCCATCAGCGATTCATCTGATGGCATTTGGGATGACGGCGAGTGGATCAGTTGGGAGTGGATTAATGGTCAATTGCACGAGCAAGACCTCAAGGCTGAGTTTCCCAATGCACCCATCGAAATGATCAAAGTGTTTGAGGACTTGGTTTATTCCGCAGCAGAGTACTACGAGCTCACTGGTCGTTACCTTCAAATTTGGGGAGAGCTCGGCGAGCTTTACGCTGAGATTAAATACGGGATTGAGCGCCATCGCCCTGGTATGGCCGGCTCAGATGGTCGCATGGGAAATGATTGGGTAGAGATCAAGACGATTTCCCCTGAGAAAGGTAAAGGTAAGGTACTGGTCAAGAGGGCGGGCAATTTCAACAAGCTACTCGTTGTCAAAATAGACGAGAGCTTTAGGTTCGAGTCCCGAATGATTGACCGCAAAAAACTCGGCAAGGGCAAAGGCAAAAATGCTAGCTATTCATGGGGCTCAGAGTCTGAGTAAGCCTGTATTTAACCAGTCGCTGTAGTTCGCGGCCGATGGCCGCCGGACGCCCTTTTCATTGCGGCTTCGCCTCCATTACTAGGTCGCCGCTAAGCTCAGCGTTAACCACAAAATGAAGAAAATTCTGCTGAGAAGGATTCTAATTTTCCTTTCCGTGAGCGGGTTAGGTTTCGCCTTTGTCCCATTCCTGTCTTCATTGGCGCCGCCTGAAGCTGCCAAGGAAGAAATTAAAAAAATCGAACTTAACATCTCGGAGTTAAAGGCTGGCGAAGTTTACAGCTTTACAGTTCAAGGTCGGCCTGTGCTCGTCTTGAAGCCCTCTCTTGAACAAGAAAAAAGCATCGAGTTGCTTAATGACCATGTATGGGACAGGGATCACAGAAGTTTCGGTGGTGCGTATGTGTTTGTAGGCCTCAGTACATCAAGGAAAGGCCCTTGTCTTTTGGAGCATAAACCTGCGCAGGAGAGTTGGTTAAAGTCTCACGATAAAGATTCGAAATGGTACGGTGGGTATTGGGACCATTCCTGTGAAATTAGCTATGACTATGCGGGAAGAGCAATCAAAGATTACCCATATACTTTTAATGGTTTGGACGATAGAGCCGAAAACTTGTCTAGTCCAGCAGTGAAGTTTATCTCCGACACGGTGTTGGAAATTGAATAGAGTGGTTAACAAAGTGGTCAACGGGACGCCAACTACGCGTTGCTCCGTTGGCGCCCATTACCACGGCGTTATGTGTGCAATCGGTTATGACCAAATCTGAAGCGATCCAGAAGATTGAGCAGTCCATAGCTGAAGGGGCGCAACTGATTACCCCAGAGGGCAAAACTTACGAGGAGCACCTGGCAGCGGTGTCGCGTGTACTCTTTGAGCACGTAATTGACCCTATCCCGGTTACTGTTACTTCTGCTTGCTTTCCCGAGTACGATTTTGCGAAGTACAAAAGTTCGAAAGTGCTAGCCATTGCGCACATGGGGAATAGTTGGCTGCTTACACTGGAGTCTGAAAATGAGTTTGCTTTGGGTTTCGGGGAATCGCCCGAAAACATCATGATGCACGGGTTTTCATCTTCGGACGCAGTGGGAGAGTGGTGTGCATAGTGGACACATAACCAGTCACTGTTGCGGACTGCCGGCGCTGCGCCCCGTCAGCCGCAAAGCTCGGCGTTAAACATACTGAATGATCTACAACTGTAACTTTTGCGGCAAACCAGCCAGCACCAAAATGAGTTTCAGAGTGGCAAAAGAGGATGCTTTCGGTTTTGCCGTTCTGTGCGTCGCACTGATTGGTCCGGTGGGATTTATTGCTTTCTTGATTGCGTTAGTCACGGGCGGTAACGATGTAGTTTTCGGTATTTCAGTTTTCGTAGTGTTGCTAATTTTCCATTTCTTTCGAATTGGACGCAGGGTATACGGATTCTTCAGTTTGTTTGTAGATTACGAGCTGAACCTACGGTTTTTCTGCAAGCGCTGCGACTTGGAGATCAAAGAAATAAGGCTTCCGGAGAAGCCAAAAGATGTTTAACAAGTCACGGCACGCGGACGGCCATAAAGCGGCCGCCGGTGCGCTCAGCGTTATATCTGTAGGTGAACCTTATGCCCACTCCTTACAACATGGCCTTCGCCTGCCTCTCATGCTGCAAATCATTCAAGCGCGAGTTCAACTTAGCAAAAGAGTGCCCAGCAAAACTTACGTGCCCGGATTGTGGTGGCGCGGCACATAATTTTGGTCGCGACTTCAAAGCACCGAAGAGGTCAGACAAGAGACAGTGGGACAAAATACGGTTTCTATTCGATCACGGGTTCCGCTTCCAGAAAATTCGGGTCGGAAGCGGGCATCATGATGTTGTACCGTATCCAGAAACTATGGATGAAGCGCGGGAATTTGTGGTCAAGTACAAAAAATATGCAGCCCACGTGGACTGAGAAAGATATAACAAGTCACAGCACCGGATGGCCCAGTCGGGCCACCGGTGTGCTCAGCGTTAGAGTGATATGGACCCTCATCTGAAAGTTGCTCTTTTTATCTCAATAGGCGCAGTGGTCGGTTTCCTGCCGTTACTATTTGTGAAAAGAGAAGAGACAAGTCTGAAAGTCCTGTTTCTGATTATCTGCACATGCCTCGGGCTGTCGGTGGCGATGAGCACAGTCCTTGCGATGATCGGCAATTGTTCTTTTTTCGAGGCCTTTTCGATGGAGAGCGGAGCCTGTCGTCATTTTCCATTTGCTTCACCGAGGGTCATCACTGTGATGAATGTGTTGGCTTTCTCGGTTCTAGTTTTGATGCCGGTCGCCATTCTGAGAGACTTGGTAGTCTGGGTGCGTCGCAATCGCTCACATGGCAAACTCTAACAATTCGCATCAGTACGCGGCCGGTGGCCGCCGGACGCCCTTTACGTGGCTCCTTCGGTGCCACTCCAAGGTCGCCGCTGTGCTCGGCTACATGGACTCCCCCTGCGGTCAAGCAACGCCATTTAATGTTGAAACGGTTTAAGACTGCAGCTCTACATTCGGCCTCTGTGTGAGCACATTGGCTCGGGCCAGGATGATGATGCGTGTGAGCAAGGACCTCATTCGTTAGTCGGCTTCAAAGAGCCACCAAGCACAACAGGTTCTCCTGCTCTCGGTCTGACCATTTCGTCATCGTTTGCCGTCGCTAGACTCGGCTGGCAGGCGTGTTATGCCTGTCGTTGGTACTCGGTTAAGCCTCCAGTTGTTGGGCTTTGAACTCGGTTTGATGAGCCATCATGGCCCAGATGATCCGGGCGTTCTTGGCCGCCAGGGCGACCGCCGCACGTTTATAGCCCCGTCGCTCGACAAGGTCCCGGGCCCATCGACTGAGCTGATCCTCTTTCTCACCCAGTTTGGCAATGACCGCTCGGGTGCCGTGGATCAGCAGCATCCGTAGATATTTGTCCCCGCGTTTGGTGATACGCCCCAGTCGGACTTTGCCGCCGGTCGAGTATTGTCTCGGGACTAGTCCCAGCCACGCGGCGAAGTGACGACCGCTTTTGAATTGCCTGGGATCGGGTGCGCTGGCGAGGATGGCCGTGGCGGTCTGAGGCCCAATACCTGGCACCGTCATTAAGCGTTTGGCCTGCTCATCACGCCGGGCCATTGCTTCAATCTCGCGATCGTAGGCCAGGATCTCTTCATCCAGCTGACGGATCCGTTGGTGAATGTTGTGCAGTAACCGTCGGGCTAACATGGGCAAGCCATTCTCACCATCCTCCAGGATCTCCGGTAGATAGTGTCGGGCAGAGTAACGCCCCTTGGGCATCACCAGTCCAAACTCGGCGAGCAACCCGCGAATCTGATTGATCTGCGCGGTGCGCTCCTTGGTGAGACCACTGCGAATCCGATGCAAACACAGCACGGCCTGTTGCTCGGCGGTTTTGACCGGCACGAAGCGCATGGAGGGACGACTGACCGCTTCACAGATGGCTTCGGCATCGTTGTCGTCGTTCTTGGAACTCTTGCGGTAAGGGGCGACAAAGCGAGGTGCGATGATCCGGGCATCGTGACCGAGCTTGGAGAACTCCCGAGCCCAGTAGTGGGCGCCGGAGCAGGCCTCCATACCGATCAGGCAAGGCGGCAGCTGGGCAATCAGTGGCAAGAGTTTCGAACGATTCAGTCGTTTGCGAACCACGACCTTGCCGTGCGAATCGACGCCATGAATACTGAACACATTCTTAGCCAGGTCAATACCGATGGTTGTAACATTCACGATGACTCCCCCTGTTTTGACCGGAGATTGATGACACCTCCAATCTGGCACATTGATGCCGTAGGAGCAGGGGGAGTCCATATCATTCGTTAGGCATTTATTAAATGCGTGCTCTTTTGAGATTCTCTGTATTTCTCAGCATTACGGCCATCAGCCTTTATTTAGGTGTTCAGTGGTTTTCGCTGGCTTGGGAAACAAGTGGTGATGCGGGTGTGAGAGCTGCGATTACCATGGCAGATGAAATCCACCAAGCCTCGGGAATCTATCCTCCAGAGGTGGAAGTAACTAGCCCCGAAGTCTGGGGTGTATTTAATGGTCCGGAGATTATTTACTTAAGTCGTCCAGGCGGGTGTCAGGTTCATTATTACCAATGGCCTTTGGGTCCTCATAAAGGCATGAACTGTGTCGAGCGGGAATGGTACTTCGATGAATAGTCATCAAGAACCTAACAAGCGGCACCACGGCGACCAGTTTTCCGCCGCTTCGCGGCTCCAAATCGGCGCGTGTGCCGGGCGTTACGTTTCAAGTAGGAAGCCAAGAGATTGAGTTACTACGAGCTAACTGACGATATAAATTTTCCGAACCGATGGTACTTGGGCGATGTCGCTTTTACGGATAATTGGGCTTTGGCAACGCAGGTTGATCCGGAAAGACAGTATGAAATTGAGCTATACCGCGATGGTTCGAAAATGGACTATACGCACAATGAGGCATACGGCGTCTGTGTAGTAAGTAAAAGATTCAAAGAAGCTCTCTCTGGCATCACTGGAGTCGAGTTCGCGAAGGCGAACATTATTGGCAAGCGCTCAGATAGTGAATTCTTCATTATGGCGATCCCGAATGAGGTGGCGTGCATTAACGAAGAAGCATCGGAATTCCAAAAGTTTGAGGTGAATGATCCTGTTCGCCCTGATAAGGCTGGCGAATACAGAGGCTTCTTTAAGATGGTAGTTGACCCGGATAAGTGTGGCGGCCTCAACATATTTAGAGTCAAGGGCTTTAGCATAGCGCTTGTGGTGAGTGCACTAGTAAAGCAACGCCTAGAGTCAGCAGGTGTTTTGGGTGCAAAGTTTAAGCGTGTCTAGAGAGTCAAAACGTAACAAGTGGGTGAAGCTGACCGGTACTACGCTGCGCTCCGCACCGGCAGCTTACCCAAGGCGTTAGGCTCGTATGGAACTTGAGAGTATCAGACCAGTTTTCAGTGGGTTGCTCGGCGGTGTAATCGCCATTTGGGTTGGTAATTACATGGCTCGAAGACTGCCAAGATCTTGGTCGGGCATATCGACCGAGGCTTTGGTGAGAAAGCATAAAACAGCCATTTATTTATCTAATTCGGCTTTCATCATTGGGATATTCCTTGGGTTGCTCCTCTACATTCAGGGATATTTTGAGAGGAATGATTGGCGAGGAATGGGAATCGGTTTCGGTGTGAGTTGCCTTGGCCCAACCTTGATACTGCTGACTTGGTCGATAATTCGGGGGCATCGAATCACAGAATCGTTTTTTGCCTACGGCGTTGCCCAAAAAATGCCTCTGTGGCTGCTAGTACCCTTGTTCGGCTCCGGAATTGCTACGCTAATTGCTAGCTTGAACAGTATCTTAGCCTAACAAATTGTTGTAGTTCGTTTCGGCCGTTGGCCTCCACCGGACGCCCTTGTCAGGGCGCCGCTAAACAAAAGCGTTATGTGTGATTGCCAATGAAACTCTTAGCCCTTTCAGTTGTGTCCGTTGTCCTCTACGCGTGTTCTTTTTGGTTGGCTTGCGTTGGCCGGGCTGACGTTGGCGGAACCAAATGGTTTGCCTTGGGCACAGCGTCCGTGATGGTCGCACTTAGCGTCTGTATTTCGCTCAGCCTGTTTTGGACAGTTTTTGCAGCGGCTTTGATTTTGGTGTTGGCAGCTTATTTAGGGCATCGATTTAAAGCCCAGCACGGCAGAGCATTTAAGAGTGGAGCCTTTGGCGGATTTTGGTTGATGGTGCCGATATATGCGTACTTCGCGACAGCCACATAACAAGTCGCTTAAGTTTGTTGCGGCCCTATTGGGCCTCCACCGGACGGCCTTGTCAGGCCGCCGCTTAGCTTAGCGTTAATGGGACGCAAGGACCGTAAATCGTGAGATTTGAATACATTCTCGTCGCATATCTTTGCTTGGTTGTACCAGAAACGTTCTCGTGTGAACGTGCCTCAACAGAATATGGAATTCCCTCCAACGTTAAATCATGCCAAACCGACTTTGGGAAAATGTATGATCGCCTCGTTGAATATCAGGGCAATCTTACCCAGAAAAGCACAGGGTTGATGGTCAGGTTGAGTTCATACCTCGAAGAAAATGCCGATAGAGAGATTGATTGCACTGTTTCAGTGACGGGCTGGCTCCCGGGAGAGCTCTGGAAGGAACAGCCGACCAGCTTCATTATGCTTGGAGGAGATTTTCGGAGGTACCTTCGAGTTGCTGATGAAGATGTGCCCGACAGCTTTAAAAAGATGTTGTACGAGACTGCATCTACGAATTTAGCCAAATTAAAAGGGTTCATTGGAGAGCTCGTTAGCAAAGAGCTTAAGCCTAAAGAGTACAAAACTGGATCGTGCTAATGGGGCTAATCCATTAACAAGTGGTTGTAGTTTGTTTCGGCCTGCGGCCTCCACCGGACGCCCCTGTCGGGGCGCCGCTAAACAAAAGCGTTAGCCCTATGAGTAGAACATGACACTTAATGATTTAACTGTGAATTTTTCCCACCTTGAAAGAGAAAAAATCCTTTCTGACTGGCGGTGGCTAATCGGAGATGAAAAGCTTCCAATATTGATTACGGCGTTTGGCGAAGCTTTCCTACAAGATATAAACGACAACAGTGTACATTTTCTAAATGTCGCGGATGGAGTTGTTTCTAATATTGCAGACTCTCCAGAGGCATTGAAGGAAAAGCTATCTGACAAAGAATTTGTGTCGGAGTTTTTAGCTGTCCAAGCTGTCGGAGATTTAAGGCAAGCGGGCAAGTTGCTTGAACATGGTCAGGTTTATAGCTTTAAGCTGGCGCCTGCTCTAGGTGGAGATATCACAGCTGACAATCTGGAACCGTCCGATATAGAAGTTCATTTTTCGGTTCTGGGGCAGATTCAGGAACAGGTCAAAAATTTACCAAATGGAACTGAAGTTGAAAGGGTGGAGTTTCAGCCCTCCAAAAAGCCTTGGTGGAAGCCCTGGGGCTAACAAAGTGCTGCAGCTGCCGTCTTACTTTGTGCACTTTTTGCACGGTCGCTGCGCTCCTATTTTCGTGCAAAAAGCACACAAAGTAAGCCGCCGCTGAGCACGGCGTTATAAGCAAACAAGATGATCAGATTCGCTAGTCCAAGAAAGCAAAAAATGGCTTCTGGTGATTTCAGTCTGGAATTGACTGAGGCTGGTTCTTGGGAGTCATTTCCTTCTTTCGCCAAAAAGTTCGTTGCGCAAATTGGAGCTAAGATCATTAAAAAAATAGACGGCCCTGACATTCGAATTTGGGAAATTGAATACGAGGGTGTGGTTCTTAACTTCGTATATGACGACTTCCCAAATGGGGTTTCGATTGAGCCAAGGGGCAAAGAGGGACAGCCGGCAATCGAGAAATTGTTCAGGCATGTCTCAGAACAGAGTGATCCAGATGGCTTATAACAAGCGGCTCAACAGGACGCGCAACCTCCGCAGCTTTTGTGTGCATTCGCTGCGCTCATTTGGACTTTCCCCACTTTAGTGGACGGTCATAAATCCGACACTAGACACTAAAGGGGGCCTGCCATGGGCCAGACCCATAATAGAAACTACGGACGTGCCTCAAGCCGATATAGCCGGCAACGGTCACCATATCCGCACCTGGGCTGGCCTCCCTTCGATGTAAAACATTGCAAAATCATTGCGTTTCGTGCGCTGCTTCCTCCGCCATCGGGCTTGAGTCGTGCAAGCTAAAAATAACTTACATGCGTGCGCTGGATGCCGCTGGGACATCGGGGTGACGGACGACTAAATCGTCATTTTTCGATGACCGGTATTGATCCTCCGCCGCAAATCCCGGCGTTGTGCAATGGGGGAGTATGATGGGGCCCAGAGACACAAAGGAAGCTACTGCAGCGGCACGTCAGTTTTATGCTTGGATCGAATATCAGGATCATTCAGAAGTTCCTGATTTTATGAACGATCCGCGTCTTGAGGTCGGCCTGGCTCGTATGCTTCCGGGCGTGATATTGCATGCTTTGTTGTCGCTGTTCGGGGTGTTGTTTCAGAAGGCAAGGCTCTGGTCACTCCTGGGGCTTGTGGCTCGTATGCGTATACGCACCGATTGGCTTTCTCCTGAACCCCGTCAGTGTGGGTACAATGCGGCATATACCAGGCTGGGTTTGGCAGAGCTCAAACGTGGCAACACGGCCGCTGCAATTATTTGCCTTGAGGAGTCTGCTAAGGTCTGGCCCTGTGCACACAGTGCATCGTTTGGCCTGAGAACCGAGTTGGCCCGTGAACTGGAAAAAGTGGCACAGGCTAACGCCGCGGTTAAGGCGTATTGGCAGGTTGCACAGGAATTCAAAGCCTAACAATCGACATCACCCCACGGATCCTGCGCTGTTCTGTGAGCGCTCTTCCAGTCACGGCTGAGGTGCTTCAACGCGGCAGCGACTCACATAGCTACACCAGAAAAGCGGGCCTCGGATCAGGCCCGTTTTTGCTTCTTAACATTAGGTGGGGGCACTCGCTTTAATTGAAGCGAGGTGTTCGCCCAAAGAACCCACGACGTCCAATCAATACCAGCAAAGCCAGTAACAGCCACCAGGGGTCTATCGCGCCCCCGCCGCCAAAGGTTTCTTGCTCATCCAGCAGCCGCTGTATGTGGGCGAAGGCGCGCATTCTTTCCAGTTCGGGGCAACGTCGCTCAACGTCTGGAAGGGTGACCGGAACCCGGTATTCAATGGCCTGACCGCTTCGCTTGGCGCTGACGGCCACTTTTCGGTCCTGCTGTTGTTCCTGGTGGTAGATATCATTCGCTTTTTGCTTTTTAACAACCTCTCCGTGAATCGGCAGCCCTGCGACCCAATAGGTGAACTGTCCCACCGAGGCCCGGGCAGGCAGGGGGAAACGGTACTGGGCATCGGTTATCCGAGCGCCGGGATTTCTGAACGTCTGGTCAATACGGGTAACGGCGCAAGAGTCCTGAATTTGCACGCCGACCTCGTGAATGGCCATTTGCAGCGAAGACGAGCTGCCCCCGGGGACCGGTAATCCGGCAGCCTGGGATAGGGCGGGAAGCAGACAGAGCAACGCGATTGTGCAGAAGCGTTTGGTCCCTGTGCGCTGAATAAAACTGCATCAAGTCATAGCAATCTCCTTATCAAAGCCAATATTTTTGAACGGTGTTCAAAATGAGCGGACTTTTTGCTGGACGCTGTTTAGATTCAGGGTATTATCCTGAACAGTGTTCATAATAATGATTTGATGCGGCCTTTTGATGTCAAGCATTTTTAACGGTGTTCAAAATGGCAAGAAGAAAAGACCACACTCCGGAAGAACTCACAGAACTGGTGTTGGGCCGTGTTCTTGAGTTCTTGCAGAACGAGCCGGCAGACCAGTTGAGCCTGCGCAAACTGGCGAAAATGGTGGGCTACTCACCCGGAACGCTCATTAATCTGTTTGGCAGTTACTCCAGATTGATTCTGGCAGCGAATGCCCGAACCCTCGATATCATCGCCAGGCAACTGGTGGATGTGATGAACCATACCGAGTCAGCGGAAGAGAAACTTCATCGCTTTGCCCAGGCCTACCTGTCTTTTGCCATGCAATGCCCGCATCAGTGGCGTGCCTTGTTTGAGCATCACATGGAGGAGGGGGAGGAGCTTCCCCAGTGGCAGTGGTCTCGGATTGAGCGCCTGTTTGAGATGATTGAGCAGTGCCTCTATGAGTTGAATGAGGGCTCCCTGGAAGCCGACCGGCACGAGGCGTCCCGGGTTATCTGGGCGGCGGTTCATGGCATTTGTGCCTTGTCCATTGACGACAAGCTGTTTGCCCAGACCTCGGTTGGCGGAGACAGCATGATCAATTCACTGCTCACGCATTATTTATCTTCATGGAAAAGGGACTGAAAGGACGACGTTTATGTCACAACAACAAAGCCAGTTTGCTCTTCTGAAAAGTCGCCGGTTTTTGCCGTATTTCGCGACCCAGGCCCTTGGGGCGTTTAACGATAATCTGTTCAAGAATGTCCTGCTGCTGCTCATCGCCTTCGGCGGACTGGCTGCTCAGGAAGAGTCGGCCCTGTATACCAACCTCGCAGCCGGTTTGTTCATTTTGCCCTTCTTTCTGTTTTCGCCCATAGCCGGGCAAATTGCCGACCGACACGAGAAGTCCCAGCTGATTCGGCTGATCAAGGCGTTGGAAGTCGTCATCATGGGGCTGGCGGCCACAGCCCTGTTTCTGGACAGCGCCGTGATGCTGCTGGCACTTCTGTTCTTGATGGGCCTCCAGTCGGCGTTATTTGGCCCTGTTAAGTTTGCTCTTTTGCCCCAGCATTTGAGGGCGGAGGAGCTGGTGGGCGGCAACGCCCTGGTGGAGATGGGTACTTTTCTGGCGATTCTGGGCGGAACGATCGCCGCCGGGCTTTTATTTGGCCTGGAGCAGTCGAAATCCTGGATTGCCGCCGGCCTCGTGTTGCTTGCGCTGCTGGGGTATGTTTCCAGTCGTTTTATTCCGCAGGCCAAAGCCAACGATCCGGGCCTTGTGATCAACTGGAATCCGGTCTCGGAGATCAAGCATACGATCCGGAAGGCGAAGCAAACCCGGTCGGTTTACCTGTCGATTCTTGCCATCAGCTGGTTCTGGTTTCTGGGTGCCAGTTACCTGACCCAGTTCCCCAATTTTGCCCGCGATTATCTGGGGGGCAATACCCAGATTGTGACGCTGCTGCTGACATTATTTTCCCTCGGGGTCGCGTTGGGCTCGCTGCTCTGTGAAAAGCTGTCCGGCCACAAAATCGAGTTGGGTATTGTTCCGATTGGTTCCATCGGAATGAGTGTGTTCGGTATTGATCTGTTTTTTGCCTGCCAGCAGTTGAGGGTTACCGAGGGCATGAGTGCCATGGCTTTCATCGGCGCGCAAGAGAACTGGCGGCTGATGTTTGATATCGCCATGATCAGCGCCTTTGGGGGCATCTACGTTGTGCCACTTCAGGCCCTGATTCAGCACCGCAGTGACGACAGGAACCGTGCCCAAATCATCGCCGCCAACAACATGCTGAATGCGCTTCTGATGGTGGCCAGCGCGGTGGTCAGCATTCTGTTACTGAGCGTGCTGAAGATCTCGTTGCCGCTGTACTTCCTGATTCTTGGCGTGGTGAATATCGTTGTGGCCGCCCATGTATACAATCAGGTGCCTGAGTTTGTCCTTCGCTTCTGCACATGGATGCTGAGCCACACCATGTACCGGGTTTCTCATCGCGACCTTGAGAAAATTCCCGACGAGGGCGCGGCCGTGCTGGTATGCAACCACGTCAGTTATGTGGATGCCCTGATTCTGGCCGGCTGCCATCACCGGCCGATTCGGTTTGTGATGGATAAAAGCATTGCCGAGATGACCGGCTTGAAGTCCTTTTTCAAACTGGCAAAAACGATTGCGATCTGCTCGCCGAAGCAGGATCCTGAAACCTACGAGACGGCGTTTCGGCGCATCAAAGAGGAACTGGAGGGAGGGCATCTGGTGTGTATTTTCCCGGAAGGCAAACTCACCAAATCCGGAGAGATCGACGAGTTCAAGGCTGGTATTGAACGAATCATTCAGGAGACGCCGGTGCCCGTGATACCGATGGCTCTGGAAGGGCTATGGGGCAGCTTGTTCAGTCACAAAGATGGCCACGCGCTGACCAAGCGGCCCAAGCGATTCTGGTCAAAAGTTCAGGTGATCGCGGGCGATTCGTTGCCACCCGAGGAAGTAACGGCTCCGGGATTACAGCGCAAAGTCGAATCACTCAAGGATAGCCTGGCGGTGTGAGCGGCAGTGTTGCCGTAAAACCCCGCCGATCAGGGTGCGGGATTCAGGATTCAGGGAGGAATAGTCGGATGAAAGCACTCACGCTTAGCGGACCGGGCATGTTGTCGATGGATCACATTGAAGTGCCCGCGGCCCGCGCTGACCGGGCGCGGATCACGGTTCATATCGCCGGGTTCGGCGGCAGCGAAATGCTAGCGCTCGGGAATCCGGGGGTACGTCCGTTGCCTAATATCATGGGCCATAGCATTTCCGGAAAAACCGCTCAGGGGGAGCGGGCTACGGTGTTTCCTCTGCTCTCGTGCGGGCAGTGCCAATATTGCCGTGAGGCGCTCAGCCAGCTCTGCGATCAATGGCGGCTGATCGGGGTTCAGGAGCCGGGCGGTTTCGCACAACAGGTGGTTGTGCCTCAAGCATCGCTGGTGCCGCTGCCCGATGCGCTGAGCTGGGAACAGGCGTCATTCATAGAGCCTTTTGCCAACTCGATCAACGCCTGGCAGCGGGCCCAGCCCAAACCGACAGATTCTGTGCTTGTGATCGGCGCCGGCGCCCTTGGCTTGGGGCTGGTGGCGGCCGCCGTGGAGCAGGAATGCGCGGCGATTTCCGTATGTGAAATCTCCGAACATCGCCAGGAAGCGGCCAGGGTTTTGGGTGCCAACGCGACGGCGGCGCAGATTGCCGGTGAGTTCGATGTGGTGTTCGATACGGTGGGCACGCCCGAAACCCGACAGATGGGGATGCACTGCACCCGCAAAAACGGGAAATGCGTATTTATGGGCTTTGCCTCGGCAAGTAATGACGTTCCGTTCAATCAGTTCATCCGTGAACAGAAATCCCTTATCGGTTCCTTTGTATTTTCAAGGGCTCAGTTCGAACAGGCCGTGACCCTTGCCGGGCAGTGTCGTTCGGATTGGGTGCAGAACCTGAGCTTTGATCAGGTGGAGGCGCAGCTTCGTGCCTTTGCCCGAGGTGAATTTCACACGGTGCGCGCCGCTCTGCGCCCGAATGGCTGGTAGCGAGCTTGCGACCCGAAACGTTCATCATCGGGTTGCTTTGAGCTGCGGGCTTGAAAACCGAAGCCTTGGACCGGTTCAGGAGAACAAACCGTCGCGGCAAGCTAGACTTTTCTGACGGCCGCTCCCCGAGAGGAGGGGCTTGGATTTGGCTTGAAAGCAACGGAGGTGTTATCCCATGTCGTATGACGAAGGCCTCGCCGAACGCGTCCGGGAGAAGCTGGGCAGTAAAACAGAGGTGTCAGAGAAAAAGATGTTCGGCGGGCTCTGTTTTATGGTTTCCGGCCACATGTGCTGCGGTATCCTTGGGGACACTCTGATGGCTCGGGTCGGCCCGGAGCAGTACAAAGAGTGCCTTGGAAACCCCCACGCCAGTGAGATGGATTTTACCGGCCGGCCCATGAAAGGGCTCGTTTATGTCAGTGCAGAGGGCGTTTCTGAAGACGGCGATTTATCCCAATGGATTGACCGGTGTCTTGACTTTGTGGCGTCCCTGCCCGAGAAAAATGCGGAAAGTTAGCCCGGTATCGGGAACGGGCAGGTGTGCCCATGCTCAGCACCCGAGTTACTTGTTCGGCCGGGACTCGACGCCGACAATGCGACCGTTTTCGATCGTAACAACTTGCCGGAATTGATTGCTGGAAAAATCGTACAGCCACTCCTGCACGAACACCGGCTGCAGAACCTGCCAGGTTTCGGTTCGCTTTCGGGTGATGGGCGAGCGCCATTCAACACGTTTGGAAACGGGTTCACCGCAGCGGGCAATCAGTTCGTATTCGTTGGTGATATGGCGCAGGGTGCTGGGGCTGCAGTGAGGTCTGGACGGTGGATGAAAGCCATATCCCAGGCTCTCAATGTTTGTCAGCTTGCCGTTGCGGAAGGTGAGCTTTCGGATAAAGCGCTGTGGGCCGTCGTTATAAAACCAGTGTTCTTCGGTTTGCACGATCCCGAGGCCGGGGACGCTGGCGGTGGGATAAATAGCGATGTAGTCGGGTTTTCCGCACTGTTTTTCAACTTCGTAAGGCCAGGCGTCCCGATCAATCAAAGCGGTGCCGCAGCGCAGGGCGCCTGTTGCCATTGCCGGATAAAGCATCAGCAGAATCAGCAGCATTAGGGTGACGGCAGAGAGCTTGTCGTGGTTCATCGGCAGGCCAGATGTGGCAGACCAAGGAGGGACAGAATGTTTTCAGCGCTTGCCATGATTCCCCGTTGGTCCGGTGGGAAAGGCAGTACGGGTAACCTCGGCGCGATAGCGCTGGACTGAGGCTACCCGCTATCGGGAGAGGTCCTCAGCGGCCCTTGATGTTTCCGGACTCGTCCGAAATCACGATCTCGACCCGCCGGTTTTCTTGCCGGCCTGCGCTGGTGTCATTGCTCGCTACCGGGTAGGCCTCGCCGTAGCCTTCTACCTCGACCCGGCTGCTCGAAATGCCTTCGCTCAACAGCGCGTCGTACACGGACATTGCCCGCTGTTCGGATAAGCGCTGGTTGAACCCTTCGTCGCCGGTACTGTCGGTGTAACCCTCAACCCGAACCCTGCGTTCTTCATACTGTTTCATGAATTGCGCAAGTTGATCGATGGTTCTCTGGGCTGATGGCTTGAGATCCGCCTTGCCCACATCAAACAGCACATCACCGAGTGTCAGCACCATACCGCGTTCGGTGCGCTCGGCTTGCATCGCGGCCATCTGGGCGCGCAGGTCAGCCGCTTCCTGGGTTTTCATGTCCAGCATGATCTGATTGCGGCGCTCCTCCGCCGAGGCTACATCGTCCTCAAGAGCTGCACGCAGCCCCTGTTGCTGGGCGATTTCAGCATGCCGGAGGGCGAGGTAGGATGCGTGTTCGATTTCCGCTACGTCGGCGTCTTCTTCAAGAAGCGCTTCCGCCTTGTCCAGTTCGGTTCTGGCGCTGCGCAGCTGGCTGGCACCACTGCGGGCTACGTCCGGATCCTGTTCAATGGCGAGGTAAGCGGATCTGGCTTCGTCCAGCTTCTCGTTGTAGGGAGGCGAGCTGGCGCAGCCTGCGAACAAGGTGGTCAGCCCGAGTGCGATCACAATGGAAAGTAGTCGATTCATTCTCTTGATCTCCTTGCTTCGCCGTTACTGGGATTCCATATCGAGCTCGTTTTGCAGGGCTTCAATGTTCTTGTTGATTTCGTTCATGGCTGCCTGGGATTTTTCTGCTTGCGAGCGCGCGGCGGCCAGTTGCGCATCCACTGCAGCCTGCTCCAGAAGTAACCGGGCCTGCTCGTATTCCTCCTGGTCAATCAGTTTGCGTGCGTCAGCGAGTTTGTTCTGCGCCTGGTTGAGCAGTACGGGGTCATACTTTCTTGCATCCGAGGCTTCAGCCTGTTGAACGGAAGACTCAGCGAGTCTCAGTTCGCTGGTTGGTTTCGGCCCTGGTCCTGCGCAGGCCGCGAGGGTGACGGTAAAACCCACAACAAAAAGGATCCGTCCTAAACGGTTGTGCTGCTTCATAGTGAACTCCCTTGTCTACGGTAGACCCGTCATCCGACGGAACAAGCAAGTTTGTTACGTTTTGTTAAAACGCACGGACTAACTATAGCAGCGGATTTCAAAGTCGATATCGAAGTGCCTGTTCGATGGTCCTGCAAGTGCGCAGCAGCGTAAGATAGACAACACTCACCGCAGAAAGTGATTCAAACGATACGCGTAGAGGGAGGCAACAATGAGTGATCAGTCGGGTTATGTCCCACCCAAAGTCTGGACCTGGAATAAAGAAAGTGGCGGAAAGTTTGCGAGCATCAACAGACCGATTGCCGGGCCAACGCACGACAAGGCATTACCCACTGGCGAGCATCCGCTGCAGCTGTACTCGCTGGCCACGCCTAATGGCGTGAAAGTAACGATCATGCTGGAGGAGCTGCTCGAACTGGGCATCAAAGAAGCAGAGTACGATGCCTATCCGGTGCGTATTTGGGAGGGGGATCAGTTCGGCAGCGGGTTTGTGGACGTGAACCCCAACTCCAAGATTCCAGCCATGGTAGACCGAAGCGAAGAACCAGCGGTTCGGATATTTGAATCGGGTTCCATCCTGGTTTATCTGGCCGAAAAATTCGGGGCTTTTCTGGCGACAGACCGGGCGCGCCGGACCGAGACAATGAACTGGCTATTCTGGCAAATGGGGGCGGCGCCGTTACTCGGCGGTGGGTTCGGCCATTTCTACAGTTACGCCCCAGAGCATCTCGAGTACCCCATTGATCGCTTTGCCATGGAGGTCAAGCGGCAGCTGGACGTGCTGGACCGTGAGCTGGCGGACAAGCCGTTCATCGCGGGTGACGAGTACACCATTGCTGATATGGCCATCTGGCCCTGGTACGGGGCACTGGTTATGGGCAAGTTATACGACGCTGCGGAATTCCTTGATGTGAAGTCCTACACCCATGTGGGGCGATGGGCCGATGAGATTGCGCACCGGCCTGCGGTCCAGCGCGGAAGGATGGTCAACCGGGTTTGGGGTGAGCCTGATGAGCAGCTCCACGAGCGTCACGATGCCAGCGACTTTGATACCAAGACCGAAGAAAAGCTGGCCGCCATCCTCGGGCATTCCTGAGAGCAATAGCGGCGCGGGGGAGGGCGTGCGCTTCTAACCGGAACTTCGGGCTTGATGCGCCTGAACCGACGGAGCCACGTTACCGCCGAGAATGGCCTGGATTTGATCACCGGACAACGTCTCTTGTTTCAGCACAGCGTGCGCCAGCGCATTTAGCTGGGCCCGGTGTTCAGTCAGGCATTCGATGGCATCGCGCTCCAGCGATTGCAGCTGCGACTGAATCTCAGCGTCGATCTGCTCCGCCAGTTTTTCGCTGTATTCCCGTGGCAGCCCCATCTCCCGCCCGAGGAAAACGTGTTCTTCACCAATGCTCAGGCCCATCGGGCCGAGTTTTTCGCTCATGCCCCACTGACCAATCATTTTTCGTAGAAGGTGTGTTGCTTCTTTCAGATCGTTCTGAGCGCCGGTGCTGACCTCGCCGTACACCAGTTTTTCGGCAGCGCGGCCACCGAGCATCACTTTGATGCGATCTTTCAGATAGCTCTCCGTGTAGGTATAGCGGTCCTCTTTGGGCGTTTGCTCGGTGACGCCCATGGCCATTCCATGGGGAATGATGGTGATGCGGGTCAGCGGATCAGCTTTGGGGGTGTAGTACGCCATCAGCGCGTGGCCACATTCGTGGTAGGCCACGGCCTCCCTCTCTTCGGCAGAAAGCTGGGTGTCGCGCTCCTGGCCAAGCACAATGCGGTCTCGGGCGACTTCAAAGCAGTGAGCGTCGACCTGGTTGCGGTTTTCCCGGGCGGCGGTCAGGGCTGCCTCGTTCACGAGGTTCTTGAGCTCTGCGCCGGAGAGGCCGATGGTCCTGGCGGCCACGTCCTCAAGGTTCACATCGTCGGCCAGCGGCAGTTTGCGCACATGGACTCGTAAGATGGCTTCGCGCGCATCTTTATGGGGCCGGTCGAGGGTGATGGTTCGGTCGAAACGGCCGGGGCGGAGCAGGGCAGAATCCAGTACGTCGGGCCGGTTGGTGGCGGCCAGAACCAGTATGTTTTCGTGGGGCTCGAAACCGTCCATCTCGGTAAGAATCTGATTCAGGGTTTGTTCCCGTTCGTCGTGGCCCCCGCCAAGACCAGTGCCCCGGGAGCGGCCAACGGCATCGAGTTCGTCAATGAAGATCAACGCGGGGGCTTCCTTGCGCGCCTGGTTGAACATATCCCGCACCCGTGCGGCACCAACGCCAACGAACATTTCAATGAACTCGGAGGCGCTGATGCTGAAAAACGGCACTTCCGCCTCGCCGGCAATTGCGCGGGCAAGCAGTGTCTTGCCGGTGCCGGGAGGGCCTACCAGTAAGACCCCTTTGGGCATTTCCGCCCCGACGGCGCGATATTTCTCCGGTGCGCGGAGGAAGTCGATGATCTCGGTAATATCCCGCTTGGCCGATTCTATACCGGCGACATCGTCGAGGGTCGTGGTGGAGGTTTCCTTGCGCGCGAGCCGGGCCCGGGATTTGCTGAAATCGAATGCGCCAGTGCCCTGTGAGATTCGTTTCTGGGCCACGCCCCAGAACCAGAACATGAGCGCGAGAAACAAAAGCCACGGAAGAAAGGCCTGCAGCAGCTGTTGCCACCAGGGAAGCCCCGACGGGGTGGCCCGTATGGTCACGCTCTGCTGTTCCAACAGTTCCAGGAGGGCGGGATCCTCCATCGGCGGGCGAATGGTCTGAAAGTCTTTGCCGGACTGGGTCGACGGGTCGCTGAATGCGGACGCCCCGGCGTCTGTAAAGGAGCCGCGTATCCGCTCCTGGCTGAGGGTCACCTCCTCGATATGGCCTTCGGAAATGGCGTTTTTAAAGTCCGAGTAGGCCAGCTCTGCTACCCGGGTCTGGTTGCCGTCCTGAATCCACATGACCAGCAGGAACAGGGCTGCGCTCAGCCACAGAAAGGAATACTGCCGCGGCACAAGGGGATCGGAGGGTTGTTTGCCCTCGGACTGCCCGGGATCGGGTCGGTTCGGCGCTGTCATCGTGGCCTCCGGTCCCCCTCCATGATCTTGGCCACAAATACCGATTTGCCATAGGTCTCAAACGACCACTTCATGGTGTCGGAGAGTACCTGCATGACCTCGTCGTAGTCACCGAAAATCTCGGTGCTCATTCGCCCCGGGTAGACTTCCAGACCGGTTTGCTCAAGGCGGGCGATGAGATCCCAGATCGGTTGTTTGTAATCTTCTTTCAGGGGGTAGCAGCTCAGCTGCACGGACAGATACATACGCGTTTTCCTTCTGCGAATACCGAACGACGGGCACCCTGTCAGTAGCCTCTGGCCGAAGAGGTGCTGCGCCGCGGATCCCCGGCGCCGTACAGAGTGCCGTCCTCATCTACCATGATACTCTGGATTGCCCCCATCGCCGAGCTCTCCGAAACCGAGTGCCCCCGGGATTCCAGCAGCCGGACTGTATCCGGGCTGATGCCCTGTTCGATGCGGATGACATCCGGAAGCCATTGATGATGAATGCGAGGAGCATTCACCGCGGTTTGAATGTTCATGCCGTGGTCGATCACGTTCATGATGACCTGCAAGGTGGTGGTTATGATGCGTGACCCCCCGGGGCTGCCCGTTACGAGAAACGTCTTGCCATCCTTTTGAACAATGGTTGGCGACATGGAACTGAGCATTCGTTTGCCTGCCTCAACCTTGTTGGCTTCGCCGCCGATCAGTCCGTAGGCATTGGGCACACCGGGCTTGGCGCTGAAATCGTCCATTTCGTTGTTTAGCAGGAAGCCGGCTCCTGTGACGGTGATGCCGGAGCCGTAACTGAAATTGATCGTGTAGGTGTTCGACACTGCGTTGCCCCACTGGTCCACGACAGAAAAGTGCGTGGTCTCCGGGCTCTCGAAGTCCTCGGGCGCGCCCGGGCGAATGTCACTGGCGGGGCGTGCCTGGTCTTTACTGATTCCCGAACGCAGTGATTCTGCGTAGTCCTTGCTGGTAAGACCGGTTAGCGGCACCTGCACGAAATCGGTATCGCCCAGGTACTGGGATCGGTCGGCATAGGCGAGCTTCATGGCCTCGGCCATCCAGTGGATGTTGTCAGCGGAATTGTGGCCGCTCTCACGGATTGGAAAGCCCTCGAGAATGTTCAGGATCTGCACGATGTGGGTGCCGCCGGACGAAGGCGGCGACATGGAATAAATGTCGTAGCCCCGGTAAGTCCCGTGTACAGGCTGGCGAACCACGGGCTGGTAGGCTTTGAGGTCGTCTTCCGTGATCAGGCCTCCGTGGTTCTTCATCTCGGCAGCGATCAGACGGGCGGTTTTGCCCTCGTAAAACCCAGCAACGCCCTCGCGGGCGATCCGTTGCAGGGTTTTTGTAAGATCAGGCTGTCGAAAGATGTCGCCCGGCTGGTAGGCATTCCCGTTTCTTTTGTAGAAAGCCTTCATGCTGGCTGGCCAGGGTTCCAGTCGAGGGCGCGCCTGTTCCAGGCCCTCGGTAAACCGGCGGGGCACGACAAACCCATCCCGCGCCAGTTTAATGGCCGGGCCCAGCGCATCCTTAAGGGAAATGGTGCCATGACGCTCCAGTGCCAGCGCCAGGCCGGCGACGGTGCCGGGAACGCCTGCGGCAAGGTGGCTGAACCGGCTAAGTTCGGCATTTACCTGGCCAGACTCGTCCTGGAACATGGTTTCCGTCGCGGCTGCCGGGGCCGTTTCGCGGTAGTCGATGGCTTCTGGCGCGCTGCCGTCACCCTTGGCGATCAGCATGAATCCGCCGCCGCCGATGTTGCCCGAACGTGGCTGGGTGACAGCCAGCGCAAAACCGGCGGTCACAGCCGCATCGACGGCGTTGCCGCCGTCCTGGAGCACTTTCAGGGCCACTTCCGTCGCCACATTGTGGCTGGTGGCGACCATGCCGTGATGGCCTATGGATGGGTGGAATCTCTCTCCCTCCAGAATCGCCTGGGCAAAACCGGCTGGCGCCGTCGTGAGGAGCGCGATAATGATGATTAGCCAGTGGTGAATAAAACGACCTTCAGGGCGGGGTTTAACGGCGCACCCGAGCTGCGGTTCATCCATGATTCTCTTCCTCGTTTCTGGCGTTTAGATACGCTATCATAGCCGGTCATTTTTACAGGTGCGCACCCTGAAGCCGTCTGGTTTGACGGTGCTTCCACGGTGTACCTGCTTGTCCGAAGTTTAGCTAAGGAAAGACGTTCATGGAGCATACGTATCGTCTTGTGATTTCCTGCCCCGATCGGGTGGGAATCGTCGCCAAGGTGAGTAACTTTCTGTCGACCTACAATGGCTGGATTACCGAAGCGAGCCACCACTCGGACACCCACAGCGGGTGGTTCTTCATGCGGCATGAGATCAAGGCCAGCTCCATACCGTTCGGGTTGGACCAGTTTCGCGCGGCGTTCGAGCCGATTGCCCGTGAATTCAATATGGACTGGCACATTGCCGACTCGGCGCAACCGAAGAAAGTCATCCTGATGTGCAGCAAAGAGTCCCACTGTGTGGCGGACCTTCTGCATCGCTGGCACAGCAAGGAGATCAACGCCGAGATCGTTGCCGTTATCTCCAACCACGATGATCTTCGCCGCATGGTGGAGTGGCACGAGATTCCTTACCACCATATTCCCGTGAGCAAGGAAAACAAGGCTGAGGCGTTTGCGCACATTGACGGTCTGTTCCAGCAATACGAGGTCGATGTGGTGGTTCTGGCGCGCTACATGCAGGTCTTGCCCGGTGACTTGTGTGACAAGTACGCAGGCAAGGTGATCAACATCCACCACAGTTTCCTGCCGTCTTTCGCCGGTGCGCGCCCGTATCATCAGGCCTACAGCCGTGGGGTCAAGCTGATTGGTGCTACCTGTCACTACGTGACCCAGGATCTCGATGAAGGCCCGATCATCGAGCAGGATGTCATTCGAGTGTCCCACAGTGACTCGATCGAGGACATGGTTCGTCTTGGCAAGGATGTCGAAAAGAACGTGCTGGCCCGCGGTCTTCGGTCCCATATTGAGGATCGTGTGATCACCTACGAAAACAAGACTGTGGTGTTTCACTGACCGATGCCGACAATCGCCCCGCTGCGGGGCGATTGTGGTAGACTCGGCCGCTTGATCAAAGAATAACTAGGGGGCCGTCCCAACGGTCCTGACAAGACATTTCAGATAACGCAGAGGAACCTTTCTCGATGGGTGAGTTAGCCAAAGAGATCCTGCCGGTAAATATTGAAGACGAGCTTAAACAGTCCTACCTCGATTACGCCATGAGCGTGATCGTTGGGCGGGCCTTGCCCGACGTGCGTGACGGACTGAAGCCGGTACACCGTCGTGTGCTGTTCGCCATGTCCGAGCTGAACAACGACTGGAACAAGCCCTACAAGAAATCCGCCCGTGTGGTGGGTGACGTTATCGGTAAATACCACCCGCATGGTGATTCTGCGGTTTACGACACCATTGTCCGGATGGCGCAACCATTCTCCCTGCGTTATCCGCTGGTCGACGGTCAGGGTAACTTCGGTTCCATCGACGGTGATAACGCGGCGGCCATGCGTTACACCGAGGTCCGCATGGAGAAGATGGCCCACTCCCTGCTGGCCGATCTGGAAAAAGAAACCGTCGATTTCGTCGACAACTACGACGGTACCGAGCGCATTCCAGAGGTTCTTCCAACACGAATTCCCAACCTGCTGGTGAACGGTTCTTCCGGTATTGCCGTTGGTATGGCCACCAACATCCCGCCACACAACCTGACCGAAGTGGTTAATGGGTGCCTGGCGCTGATCGAGAATCCCGATCTCACCATCGATGACCTGATGGAATACATCCCGGGGCCGGACTTCCCGACACAGGGAATTATCAATGGCCGCGCCGGCATCGTTGAAGCCTACCGCACCGGTCGCGGGCGTATTTACATCCGCGCCCGCCACGAGATCGAGCAGGACAAAAAGACCGGTCGTGAGTCCATTATCATTACCGAGCTGCCGTACCAGCTGAACAAGGCTCGCTTGATCGAAAAGATCGCCGAGCTGGTGAAAGATAAGAAGATCGAGGGCATCTCCGAGCTGCGGGACGAGTCCAATAAGGAAGGTATCCGGGTCGTTATCGAGCTGCGTCGCGGTGAAAACCCGGAAGTTGTGGTGAACAACCTGTTCGCACAGACCCAGCTGGAAACGGTTTTCGGTATCAACACGGTTGCGCTGATTAACGGCGAGCCCAAGACCCTCAACCTGAAAGAGTTGCTGGAAGCGTTCCTGCGTCATCGCCGCGAAGTGGTGACCCGCCGGACTATCTTTGAGCTTCGCAAGGCACGGGAACGCGGCCATATACTCGAAGGCCTGACGGTTGCGCTGGCTAACATTGATGAAATCATTGAGCTGATCAAAGCGTCACCTTCTGCGGCGGAAGCAAAAGAAAAGCTGATGGCCAAGGGCTGGGCGCCGGGCGGTGTGCTGGCCATGCTCGAGCGTGCCGGTGAGGATGCCTGCCGTCCGGATGATCTGCCGGAGATCTACGGCCTGCATAACGGCCTGTACCATTTGTCCCCGGAACAGGCCCAGGCCATTCTGGATCTGCGTCTGCACCGCCTGACCGGTCTGGAGACGGAGAAGCTCCAAAATGAGTACAAGGAAATCCTGGAGAAGATCGCCGATCTGCTCGATATTCTGAGCAACCCCGAGCGCCTGCTACAGGTTATCCGTGACGAATTGAACGAGGTGGTGAACGACTATGGCGATGAGCGCCGTACCGAAATCACCAGTTCCCGTCGTGACCTGACCATTGCCGATCTGATCGACGAGGAAGATCTGGTCGTCACCATTTCCCATGGTGGTTACGCCAAGACCCAGGCCGTGGAAGATTATCAGGCCCAGCGCCGTGGTGGCCGAGGCAAGGCCGCGACATCCATGAAGGATGAAGACTTCATCGAGAAGCTTCTGGTGGCCAATTCCCACGACACCATTCTCTGCTTCTCAAACCGGGGCAAGGTGTACTGGCTCCGTGTGTTTGAAATTCCGCGCGCCAGCCGTGCCTCACGGGGGCGGCCGATGGTCAATATCCTGCCGTTGGAAGAGGGCGAGCGTATCACCACCTTCCTGCCGGTTCGTGATTATCCGGAAGACCAGTTTGTACTGATGGCAACCTCCAAAGGGGTGGTGAAGAAGACGCCGCTGCCAAACTTCTCGCGCCCTCGTAGCAACGGTCTTATTGCGCTGTCACTGGATGAAGGCGATACCCTGATTGGCACGGCCATCACCAACGGTGATGCGGAAGTCATGCTGTTCTCCAGTGCCGGTAAAGCGGTTCGGTTTAACGAGGATGCCGTCCGTCCGATGAGCCGAACTGCCCGGGGTGTGCGTGGTATCCGGATGCCGGAAGGTCATGAGGTGGTGTCGTTGATCATCCCAGAGGGTGATGGCGTGATTCTGACCGCCAGTGAAAATGGTTACGGTAAACGCACAGCGATTGATGAGTTTCCGACCTACAGCCGGGGCAGCCAGGGCGTTATCGCCATGCAATGCTCCGAGCGGAACGGCAACCTGGTGCGGGCGCTTCAGCTGTTCGAAGGTGACCAGCTGATGCTGATTTCAGACAAGGGCACTCTGGTACGTACCCGTTCCGACGAAATTTCCGTCCTGAGCCGGAACACCCAGGGTGTGCGCCTGATCAAGCTCAGCCAGGAAGACGAGCGCCTGGTGGGTGTCGAGCGTATTGCCGAATCTGATGACGTAGACCCGGATGCCGAAATCGCCGACCTGGAAGGCGGTGAAGGCGATAGCGGCACTGAAGATACTGCCGGCGAGGAATAAGTCGGCAGTGAACACCATCCGTGAGAAATGAGAGACCGAAGGACTATGAGTAGGGCGTATAACTTTTGTGCCGGGCCGGCAGCCTTGCCGGAACCTGTACTTCAGCAGGCGCGAGAGGAGATGCTGGATTGGTGTGGCACGGGCATGTCCGTGATGGAAATGAGCCATCGCAGCGATGAGTTTGTGCAGATCGCCGAAACCGCAGAGCAGGACTTCCGGGATTTGGCCGGCATAAGCGACGACTACGCGGTCCTTTTTATGCAGGGTGGGGCGTCCAGTCAGTTCGCCACCATCCCGCTGAACCTGCTTCCCGAGGGCGGTTCTGCCGATTACGTCAATACCGGCATCTGGTCCAAGAAAGCCATTGCGGAGGCGCAGCGCTACGGCCAGGTGAACGTGGTGGCCAGTGCTGAAGACTCTGGTTTTACCGATATTCCGGAACCGTCTGCCTGGCGGACCAGCCCGGACGCTGCTTACCTCCACTACACGCCCAACGAAACCATTGGCGGGCTTGAGTTCGATTTTGTCCCGGACAGTGGCACCGTGCCGCTGGTGGCGGACATGTCGTCAACCATTTTGTCCCGGCCGGTGGATTTTTCCCGGTTTGGTCTGGTGTACGCAGGGGCCCAGAAAAACATCGGACCATCCGGGCTCGTTGTTGTTGCCATCAGGAAAGACCTGTTAGGCAAAGCGCGCGGCCTGACGCCGACGATGATGAATTACCAGGTCATCGCTGAAAATGGTTCCATGTACAACACGCCTGCGACCTATTCCTGGTATTTGGCCGGGCTGGTTTTCAAATGGCTGAAAGCGCAGGGTGGCGTTGAAGCGATGGCTGAGGTCAATCGCCGAAAGGCCGACAAACTATACGGCTTCATTGATGCCAACGATTTTTATGCCAACCCGATTGCTCCGCGGTTCCGTTCCTGGATGAATGTGCCGTTCACTCTGGCGGATGATGCCCTCAACGCCGAGTTCCTCAAGGGTGCTGATGCGCGGGGCCTGCTGAACCTGAAGGGACACCGATCCGTGGGTGGTATGCGGGCAAGTATTTACAACGCGATGCCAGAGGCTGGTGTCGACGCGTTGATCGATTACATGAGCGAATTCGCGAAGGAGCGTGGCTGATCATGACGGATGAGCAGACCCGGTTAGGGCAGTTACGGGAAGAAATCGACAGTCTGGATCAGCGGATCATGGATCTGATCAGCGCCCGCGCACGCTGCGCACAGGAAGTGGCGCACGTGAAGATGGACGCCAACCCGGAACAGGATGTGTTTTTCTATCGGCCAGAGCGCGAAGCGCAGGTGCTGCGCCGAATCAAGGAGCAGAACCCCGGGCCGCTATCGTCTGAAGAGATGGCGCGGCTGTTCCGGGAAATCATGTCTGCGTGCCTGGCGCTGGAGAAGCCCATGCACATCGCTTTCCTCGGCCCGGTTGGCACCTTTACCCAGGCTGCGGCGCTCAAACACTTCGGTCATTCGGTGGTCAGTGTGCCGCTACCTGCGATTGACGCAGTGTTCCGCGAAGTGGAATCCGGCGCCGCCCACTACGGTGTGGTGCCGGTCGAAAACTCGACAGAGGGCATGATCAACCACACCCTTGATATGTTCATGTCCTCGCCGTTGAAAATCTGCGGTGAAGTTCAGCTTCGTATTCATCATCACTTGCTGGTGTCGCCGAAGCACCAAGATCACGAAATAACCCGTATCTACTCGCACCAGCAGTCCTTTGCCCAGTGCCGCCAGTGGTTGGATACCCATCGTTATGGAATTGAGCGGGTAACCGTGTCGAGTAACGCTGAAGCCGCACGCCGGGCCGCTGAGGAACCAGGCACTGCGGCTATTGCCGGTGATATGGCAGCCGAACTTTATGGCCTGGATGTGCTGGCAAACAGCATAGAGGACCGGCCAGACAACACCACCCGATTCTTGATTATCGGCCGGGAAGATGTGCAGGAAAGCGGACATGATAAGTCCTCGATACTGGTTTCCATGCGCAACAAGCCTGGCGCCCTGTACCAGTTACTTGAGCCTTTTCATCGACATGGCATTAGCCTGACACGGATCGAAACGCGACCATCGCCAAGTGGCACCTGGGCCTACGTGTTCTATATCGATTTCGAGGGGCACATGGACGATGAGCAGGTTAAGAAAGTGCTCGCGGAAGTGGATGATGAGGCCGTTGAGCTGAAGCGACTCGGTTCCTATCCGATAGGTGTGCTCTGAGCCGGTGTTGTCTGGGTCAGAAGGAGGCGAAGTAGCGATGACAATCGATTACCAGAGTTTGGCGGTGAGGGGTGTTCAGGCACTTTCGCCTTACCAGCCGGGCAAACCGATTGACGAACTGGCCAGGGAACTCGGGTTGGATCCGGCCGACATCGTGAAGCTGGCGAGCAATGAAAATCCGCTGGGGCCGAGCGAGAAGGCCCTGTCGGCGGCACGGGATTCCCTGTCGGAATTGTGTCTCTACCCGGACGGCAATGGTTTTGACCTGAAGCAGGCGTTGTCGACTCGTTTGGGGGTTGATGCCAGCCAGATTACTCTGGGCAACGGTTCCAATGATGTATTGGAAGTGATCACCCGCTGTTTCGCCGACGCAGATGCCGAGGTGATATTTTCCCAGTATGCCTTTGCGGTTTATCCGCTGGTCACCCAGGCGATTGGAGCCAGGGGCGTTTCAGTGCCGGCGGTCAATTGGGGGCATGATCTGACAGCTATGGCTGACGCCATTACCGATCGAACCCGATTGATTTTCGTTGCGAATCCCAACAATCCCACCGGCACTGTCCATCATGCAGAGGCCATCGAGACCTTTCTTGATCGTGTGCCGGCCAACGTCATCGTGGTGTTGGACGAAGCCTATTGCGAATACCTTGAGGGCGCTGCTTACCCTGATGGCATCGAATTACTGAAGCGTTACCCCAACCTGATTGTCTGCCGAACCTTTTCCAAGGCGTGGGGCCTGGCGGCCCTGCGGGTGGGTTACAGCGTGAGTTCGCCGGAAATTGCCGATGTTCTCAACCGCGTTCGGCAGCCCTTCAACGTGGATACCGTTGCGTTGTCTGCCGCGACAGCTGTTCTGGCCGATGAGGTGTACCTACAGCGTTCCCGTGAGGTGAATGAGGCAGGGCTGCGACAGCTGGAGCGGGCGTTCGATCGTCTTGGTCTCGATTACATTCCTTCTGTGGCCAATTTCATTGCCGTCGACGTGGGTGGCAACTCTGAAGACGTGTTTCAGTCGTTGTTGGCTCAAGGCGTGATTGTGCGGCCAGTAGCGGGATACGGCATGCCCCGGCATCTGCGTGTGTCGGTCGGATTGCCAGAGCAGAACGAGCGCTTTGTTGCGGCGCTCGAGCAGGCTTTGAGTCAGGTCGGATATGGGGGCTGAAGTGTCCGCTCAGAAGCCAATTTTCAACCGCGTTGCCATTCTCGGGCTGGGGCTGATCGGAGGGTCGCTCGCCAGCGCGATCCGGCGTCATCGGCTCGCCGGGCAAGTGGTCGGTTACGACAAGCGGTCCGATGAGCTTGCCCTTGGCGAGTCTCTTGGTGTGATCGACCAGGCGGCGAACTCCATTCAGGATGCCGTCCAGGGAAGCGATCTCGTGGTTCTGGCCGTGCCCGTTCGGGCGACAAAAACCGTTCTGGAAGAGATTAAGCCCTGGCTGGATGATGCTGCTGTTCTGACTGATGTCGGGAGCACCAAGTCCAGCTTTGTGGCTGACGTCGAGGCTGTTTTTGGCTCAAGGTCCCCTCGTGTTATCCCTGGCCATCCGATTGCCGGCTCCGAAAAGAGCGGAATACGCGCGGCCAATCCAGAGTTGTTTGTCAGCCACAAGGTCATACTCACCCCGGGCGACGATGCGGACGAGGACGCGCTCAGCCGTTTGACGGCGCTGTGGCAGGGCTGCGGTGCAACGGTATTGACCATGTCGGTCAGCTACCATGACGAAGTGCTGGCAGCCACCAGTCATCTCCCTCATCTGATCGCGTTTTCGCTGGTGGATACTCTGGCCGGTGAGGATGAAAACATGGATATCTTTCGCTACGCGGCGGGAGGTTTCCGGGATTTTACCCGCATTGCGGCAAGTGATCCGGTCATGTGGCACGATATCTTCCTTTCAAATCGGGATGCCGTGTTAAGAGTGATTGACCATTTCACGCACGATCTTGATCAGCTCAGAACCGCGATAGCGGCGCAGGATGGCGCGACGTTGCTGCGGGTTTTCAGTCGCGCAAAGGCAGCGCGGGAACATTTTTCGAAGATACTTTCAGGACAGGCTTTCGTGACAAACCATAGCGAGAAACAGGTAACGTTCCGACTTCAGCCCGGCGGGGCAGTGTCCGGCGAATTTCGGGTGCCCGGGGACAAATCCATGTCGCACCGGTCGATCATGCTGGGTGCATTGGCCGAGGGCATAACGGAAGTCACGGGATTTCTGGAAGGTGAGGACAGTCTGGCGACGCTACAGGCCTTCCGTGACATGGGCGTTACCATTGAGGGGCCAGACAACGGTTTTGTCCGCATTCATGGCGTAGGGATGCGCGGGCTGCAGGCGCCACGAGGCCCGCTGTACCTCGGCAATTCCGGAACTGCGATGCGTCTTTTTGCCGGACTGATGGCGGCCCAGCCCTTTGATTCCGAGTTGACCGGAGATGCCAGTCTCTCCAAACGTCCGATGGGCCGGGTTGCTGATCCGCTGCGGGCCATGGGGGCGGTGATCGATGCCGAAGATGGGGGGCGGCCGCCTCTGAGAATCTCCGGGGGTCAGAAGCTGAACGGTATCCATTACGAGATGCCGATGGCGAGTGCTCAGGTTAAATCCTGCCTGTTGTTGGCGGGTCTCTATGCTGAGGGCAGCACATCGGTGACCGAGCCGGCGCCGACGCGGGATCATACCGAGCGGATGCTGTCCGGTTTTGGCTACCACGTCTATCGCGATGGCCCGACGGCGAGCGTCAGTGGCGGTGGCACGCTCTCTGCCTGCAACATCGATGTGCCGGCCGATATATCGTCCGCCGCTTTCTTCCTTGTCGCGGCGAGCATCGCTCCCAATTCGGAGCTGATCCTGAAGCACGTGGGCATTAATCCGACGCGCACCGGTGTGATCAATATCCTGAAGTTGATGGGCGCCGACATCGAAGTGTTCAACGAGCGGGAAATCGGTGGCGAACCGGTTGCCGATCTTCGGGTTCGGTCGGCGGAACTGAACGGTATCGATATCCCTGAGGATCAGGTTCCGCTGGCGATTGACGAGTTCCCCGTTCTGTTTATTGCTGCAGTTTGCGCTCGTGGTCGAACAGTACTGCGTGGTGCCGAGGAGCTCCGTGTCAAAGAAAGCGATCGTATTCAGGTCATGGCAGATGGATTGGCGGCGCTGGGCGTGAACGCTGTCGTCACTGCTGATGGCATTATTATCGAAGGCGGCCAGACCATTGGCGGTGGCACGGTCGACAGCCACGGTGACCACCGCATTGCCATGTCGTTCGCGGTTGCATCGCTGCGCGCTTCTGGCGACATCGAGGTCACCGATTGTGCGAATGTCGCGACCTCGTTTCCGGGGTTTGTCGAGCTGGCGCAGAGCTGCGGTATTCATATTTCCGCGGAAGGAGCCTGAAGATGAACGACGCTTCAGTGCCCGTGATTACGGTGGACGGCCCGGGAGGATCCGGAAAGGGCACCGTCACACAAATGCTTGCCAAACGTCTGGGTTACCACCTTCTCGACAGTGGGGCGCTTTACCGTTTGACCGCGTTGGCCGCTGAACGCCAGGGGGTTGCGCTGGATGACGAGGTCGGCCTGATTCGTGTTGCTGCGTCGCTGGATGTGGCCTTTGAGCCAACGCCTCCGGGAGAGCCGGCCAGAGTGGTCATGGCGGGTGTGGATGTCACTTCGGACATTCGAACCGAAGTGTGTGGCAACAACGCTTCTAAAGTGGCGGTTATGCAGCCGGTCAGAGACGCGCTGTTGCAGCGACAGCGGGACTTTCGCCAGGCTCCAGGACTGGTGGCGGATGGTCGGGATATGGGCACGGTGGTGTTTCCCGATGCACCGGTAAAAATCTTCCTGACTGCGAGTGCCGAGGAGCGGGCGCAGCGGCGCTATCTTCAGTTGAAGGACGCTGGTGTCAGTGTTACCATTGACGCCCTTTTAAAGGAGATAAAGGCGCGCGACGATCGGGATATGAACCGTTCCGCGGCCCCTCTCAAACCAGCAGATGATGCGCAAGTCATTGATTCTACCGGTTTGAGTATTGAGGAGGTGTTAGGGAGGTGTATGGCCGCTGCAGGCCAGGCCTAACTACACCTTTTTGTCGTTGAAATGCCGGGTGTGGCGTTAACGGCCAGCCACTGGCCGCATCCGGATAGTATTAACAGAC
Organism: Marinobacter salinisoli; assembly: GCF_017301335.1. Taxonomy (NCBI): domain Bacteria; kingdom Pseudomonadati; phylum Pseudomonadota; class Gammaproteobacteria; order Pseudomonadales; family Marinobacteraceae; genus Marinobacter; species Marinobacter salinisoli. The sequence continues at coordinate 2,928,953 of NZ_CP071247.1, read as the reverse complement.
CGTGTCGCTGGTAGCACGGATACACTTGCGTTGATTGCATAGGACATATAATGAGCGAGAGCTTTGCGGATCTTTTTGAAGAAAGCCTGAAAGAAATTGATATGCAACCGGGTTCCATCGTCCAGGGAACCGTGGTTGATGTTGATAACGACTGGGTCACCGTTAACGCCGGACTGAAGTCCGAAGGCGTTATCCCCGCCTCCCAGTTCCGTAACGAAAAAGGCGAGTTGGAAGTTGCTATCGGCGACGTTGTTGACGTGGCTCTGGATGCGGTTGAAGACGGTTTCGGTGAAACCAGGCTGTCCCGCGAGAAAGCCAAGCGCGCCGAAGCTTGGAAAGTGCTCGAGAAGTCCTTCGAGGCAGAAGAAGTGGTTAAGGGTGTTATCAATGGCAAGGTCAAGGGCGGTTTCACTGTCGACCTGGCTGGTATCCGTGCCTTCCTGCCCGGCTCTCTGGTAGATGTCCGTCCGGTTCGTGACACTGCGCACCTGGAAAACAAAGAGCTCGAGTTCAAGGTTATCAAGCTGGACCAGAAGCGTAACAACGTGGTTGTTTCCCGCCGCGCGGTTCTGGAAGCTGAAAACAGCGCCGAGCGTGAAGCTCTGCTCGAAACCCTGACTGAGGGTCTGGAAATCAAGGGTATCGTCAAAAACCTGACCGACTACGGTGCATTCGTAGACCTGGGCGGTGTTGACGGTCTCCTGCACATCACTGACATGGCTTGGAAGCGCATCAAGCACCCGAGCGAAATCGTCAATGTTGGTGATGAAATCAACGTCAAGGTTCTCAAGTTTGACCGTGAGCGCAATCGCGTCTCCCTGGGCCTCAAGCAGCTGGGCGAAGATCCTTGGGTAGATATCAAGGGTCGTTACCCTGAAGGTGCGAAGGTCACTGCTCGCGTCACCAACCTGACTGATTATGGCTGTTTCGCAGAGTTGGAAGAGGGTGTTGAGGGTCTGGTTCACGTGTCTGAAATGGACTGGACCAACAAGAATATCCATCCGTCCAAGGTTGTTCAGGTGGGCGACGAAGTGGACGTGATGATTCTGGATATCGACGAGGAGCGTCGTCGTATCTCCCTGGGCATCAAGCAGTGCGTGTCCAACCCGTGGGAAGATTTCTCCAGCAACTTCAACAAGGGCGACCGGATCTCTGGCAAGATCAAGTCCATCACTGACTTCGGTATCTTTATCGGTCTGGATGGCGGCATCGACGGTCTTGTTCACCTGTCCGACATCAGCTGGAATGAAACCGGTGAAGAAGCGGTTCGTCACTACAAGAAGGGTGACGAAGTTGAGACCGTTATCCTGTCTGTAGATCCCGAGCGTGAGCGTATCTCTCTGGGTATCAAGCAGCTCGAGAGCGATCCGTTTGCTGAGTTCGTTCAGCTGAACGACAAAGGCTCGATCGTTAAGGGCACGGTTTCCGCAGTTGACGCCAAGGCGGCAACTATTGCTCTGAACGACGAAGTTGAAGCTGTACTGAAGGCTTCTGAAATCAGCCGTGACCGTGTTGAAGATGCACGTAATGCGCTGAAAGAAGGTGAAGAAGTAGAAGCGAAGATCATCAGCATCGATCGCAAAAACCGCATCATCAACCTGTCCGTCAAGTCCAAGGACGTTGAAGACGACAAGCAGGCTCTGGAGAATGTGCGGAGCAAGACCGCTGAAACTTCTGGTGCGACCACCATTGGTGATCTCATCAAGGAGCAGATGCAGCAGCAGAATGCCAACAAGGACTAAGCTCCTTTTTTGGTAAGCTAAAAAAACGGGCTCTAAGAGCCCGTTTTTTTTGTGTTTTTTTTAGGTTTGGCTAAACTAGTGGTCAGAATAGCCCGGTAAAATGACGGTCGAATAATAAAGATAGAGGGAAGCGCCTCATGACGAAGTCGGAACTGGTCGAGCTGATTGCATCCAAGCAAACACAGCTGTCTGTTAAAGATGTGGAGTTGGCCGTAAAAACGATTATTGAGCACATGTCTCAGTCGCTTGCCGACGGGCAGCGAATTGAAATTCGGGGTTTTGGTAGTTTCTCCCTGCATCATCGGGCTGCGCGTACCGGCCGGAATCCGAAGACAGGGGAGGCGGTTCAGTTGCCGGCCAAGTTTGTGCCCCATTTCAAACCTGGTAAAGAACTTCGTGAACAGGTCAACGACAGTCTTAAGAAAGGCTTCTGAGTTGGCGGATTAGGGAAATTCGGGCTTTCTGGAGCCCTCTTTGGGAGTGCCTTGTTCATGGCGGGATTGCGGAAAATTCTGATCATACTGTTGGTTTTGGCCCTTGTGCTGTTGGCGCTCGTTTTTTCGCTGAATAACCAAATGGCGGTATCGCTTAATTTTCTGTTGTTCGAGACCCAGCCCCATGGCGTGGCTGTCTGGATTATCATGTCCTTTGTGGTTGGAGCGTTGGTTGGCGTGTTGCTGACCTCGCTGGCAACCATTGGCACCTCTGTCTCGCGCCGTACTTTGAAAAAGCGGCTTGATCGTACCGAGCAAGCGCTGGAGAAAACCAAGGCTCAGAACGACCGGACGCTTTAATGGACATTGTGCTTCAGTGGCTGCTACTGACTGCGGCCGTTGCCGCAGGGTGGGCGGTGGCCAAAGTTGGCAACACCTCTTCGAAGAAACGAAAAAACATTGCTGATGAAAGTTCAGTGCGGGAAAGGCTGCAGTTTCTTTTCACCAATTATTCCGATCAGGCCGTCGATAACTTCGTGCAGTCGCTGGCAGTAAACAAAGATACGGTCAGCTTGCATCTCTCCATTGGTAGCCATTTTCGCCTTAAGGGCGAAACTGAGCGCGCCATCCTGATTCACCAAAACCTGCTGGCGCGACCGGATTTGCCGTCCCGGTTCTCCCCTCAAGTAACGCTGGAGTTGGCAAAGGACTATCTGAATGCCGGTCTTCTCGATCGTGCTGAGGCGCTATTGCATGAGTTGATGGGGGATCGGGAGTACGGACAGAAATCTGCCCTGCAACTGATCGAGCTGTATCAGCAGGAGAAGGAGTGGGATAAGGCGGCCGATGTGGCGCGCACACTCGCCAGAAGTGGTGCGGAGCCATCGGTTTCCAAATCTCTGGCCTACGTCACTTGCGAGCTTGCTGACCAGGCTATGCGCGAGGATGATCGGTGGTCTGCACAGAAGCTCTGTAAAGAAGCGCTGGACTACGACCCCTCCTGCGTGAGGGCCACCCTGATTCTGATGAAGTTGCAGATTCGTCAGGGCAACTTTCGCGCCGCCAGCAATCAAAGCCTTAAGGTGTTTGAGCAGAATCCGGAATTTGGGCCAGAGGCAGTCGATCGTCTGATGCGCCTTGAGCATGAGCATGGGGATGTAGGACGGCTTGGTAAGAAGCTGCGCAAGCTTTACGAAAGCCATCCCAGTACCAGCCTGCTACTGGCTCTGGCGGAATCTGTTGAGCGCTCATCCGGGCGCCCGGCGGCGATCGAGTTGCTGCGGCAAGAGCTGGAGGTTCGGCCAAGCGTTCGAGGCTTGCTGCGTCTCGTGGAGTTGGCGGGATATGAGAAAGGTATGACGACAGACGAGGGGCGATTGGTAAGTAGAATCGGTCACCTGATCCTGGCAAATAGGCCGGTCTATCGGTGCGTCAGTTGCGGCTTTTCCGGGCAGCAGCTTCACTGGCTGTGTCCCAGTTGCAAGGAGTGGGAGTCCGTTCGCCCGATTCAAGGCGTTGAAGCCGAATAATTTTCAACTTTTCATGGTAGTTATTGTGAGCGAATCATTCGATAAGAACATTGTTGTAGCATTGGATTTTCCGTCAGAAAATCCGGCGCTGGCGCTGGCTGATGCCTTGGATCCTGACAAGTGTCGTCTGAAAGTTGGCAAGGAGTTGTTTACCCGGTGTGGGCCGCAGCTGGTCCGGAACCTTCAGGGTCGGGGCTTTGATGTCTTTCTGGATCTGAAATTTCATGACATTCCCAATACCACCTCGGCGGCGGTGGCGGCCGCGGCTGATCTGGGCGTTTGGATGGTGAATGTGCATGCCTCAGGTGGTGAGCGCATGATGACGGCTTGTCGTGAGCGGCTGGAGGCTTTCGGTGCCGATCGCCCCTTACTGATAGCGGTGACAGTGCTCACCAGCATGAGTGGTGCTGATCTCGCCGGCATCGGTCTTTCAGGCTCACCTGAAGAGCATGTGGCAAGGCTTGCAACGCTGACCCGAAACTGTGGCCTGGATGGAGTTGTTTGTTCGGCTCAGGAGGCGCCCAAGCTCAAGGCGGACCAGGGTGAAGCTTTTAAGTTGGTGACTCCGGGCATTCGGCCGGCCAGTGCCGACCGTGGCGATCAGCAGCGGGTCATGACGCCTTCAGAAGCGATCCGAGCGGGCAGTGATTATCTGGTGATTGGACGACCCATTACGCAGGCTGAGGACCCGCTGGCGGCGATGGAGGCCATCTATAACGAACTGGCGACTCTCTGAGTCGCTTTTTTTTGGCAAAAGAAAAAGGCCGCTGGTTCAGTGAATCAGCGGCCTTTAAGAATAGTGGCTCCCCGAGCTGGGCTCGAACCAGCGACAAACGGATTAACAGTCCGTTGCTCTACCAACTGAGCTATCGGGGAACGTCGTCGTGTGACGAGGCACGTATATTAAGTGGGTGCTTGCGCCTCGTCAACCCCTCTTTTTAAATTTTTAGCCCAGCGCTTTTTTCAGGCGCTCGACGGCCTTCTGAAGGTTCTCCATGCTGGTGGCAAAGCTCAGGCGCATGTGTCCCGGAACCCCAAACGCTGACCCAGGCACGATGGCAACACCGGCATCGGTCAGCAACTTCTCGGCGAACTCCACATCTGAGCTCACGCTGCTGTCAGCGTCGATGGCACCCTGAAAACTCGGGAACACATAGAAGGTCCCATCGCCGTTCAGGCATTCCACTCCCGGCAGTTCGTTCAGCGCATTTACCAACCAGTCGTGGCGCTCTTTAAAGGCGCTAACCATCTCGCTGACGCAGTCCTGGGAGCCATCCAGAGCAGCTGCGGCCGCAGCCTGTGAAACCGATGACGGATTCGACGTGCTCTGAGACTGAATCTTCTTCATGGCGCCAATGATTTTGGCCGGACCAGCAGCGTAGCCAATCCGCCAGCCGGTCATGGAGTAGGCCTTGGAGACGCCGTTGAGCACGAACGTCCGATCATACAGTTCTGGTGTGGCGTTGAGGATGTTGCAAAACGGTTTGCCGGTCCAGAGGATGGGCTCGTACATGTCGTCGGTAGCGATCATCACCTGCGGATGCTTTTTGAGGACTTCGCCCAGTGCCTTGAGCTCCTCCAAGGTGTACGCCATGCCGCTGGGGTTGGAGGGGCTGTTAATCACGAACAGGCGGGTGCGGTCAGTGATCGCGTCTTCCAGCTGCTCAGGGGTGATCTTGAAGCGCGTTTGCGCTGTGGTTTCGATGACCACTGGTTTGCCTTCGGCCACCAACACCATGTCCGGATAAGAAACCCAGTAGGGCGCCGGAATGATGGCTTCGTCGCCGGGGTTGAGGGTGGCCAGCGCAAGGTTGAAAAAGCTCTGCTTGCCACCACTGGATACCAGTATCTGGTTGGCTTCGTATTCCAGGCCGTTGTCCCGCTTGTACTTCGCAATAATCGCTTTTTTCAGGGCGGGCGTACCATCTACCGCGGTGTACTTGGTCTGGCCGTTCTGGATGGCCTCGATCGCTGCCTGTTTGATGTGATCCGGGGTGTCGAAGTCAGGCTCGCCGGCGCCCAGGCCGATAATGTCCTGGCCAGCAGCGCGAAGCTCGGCTGCTTTGTTGGTAACGGCGAGTGTGGGAGAGGGCTTGATAGCCTGTACTCGGCTGGAAAGTTGAAGGTCCAAACTTGCGCTCCTTAAAGCTGCATTTGATGGGCTGCGGACGGCGGCCCCTAGCCTTGCCACACTGGCATGCCGGTGTTCCGAGGCCACCCGATAAACGTTACGATGGTATCATGAAGCTATGTTATCGCTAAATGTCTACAGGCGTGCTGGGTAACCCTCGGCCCCAACACTCCCTCGAAGGTTGTTCTATTACCATGGCGAAAAAAGACTCCAGTGGTGCTCGCGAAGGCGTATTCAAGGTTCACTCCTCCTATCAGCCTGCCGGCGACCAGCCCAAGGCCATCGAGGGGCTGGTGGACGGTATCGAATCGGGCCTTGCGCATCAGACGCTGCTCGGGGTGACCGGTTCTGGTAAGACGTTCACGATTGCCAATGTGGTGGAGCGTATTCAGCGCCCGACCATCATTATGGCCCATAACAAAACGCTTGCCGCGCAGCTTTATGGCGAGTTCAAAGAGTTTTTTCCGAACAACGCGGTCGAGTATTTTGTGTCTTACTACGACTACTACCAGCCAGAAGCCTATGTGCCTTCGTCTGACACTTTCATTGAAAAAGACGCCTCCATCAACGAACACATTGAGCAGATGCGTCTGTCGGCCACCAAAGCGCTGCTGGAGCGTCCGGACGCCATCATCGTGGCAACGGTGTCTTCCATCTACGGCCTCGGTGATCCTCAGTCGTATCTGAAGATGATGCTGCACCTCGACCGGGGTGATCAGATCGATCAGCGTTACATACTGCGCCGCCTGGCTGAGCTGCAGTACACCCGCAACGATATCGAGTTTCACCGTGCCAATTATCGGGTGCGTGGCGATGTCATTGATGTTTTCCCGGCGGAATCCGAAAAAGAAGCGATCCGGATCGAGCTGTTCGATGACGAGGTGGAAAACCTCAGCTATTTCGACCCGCTCACCGGTGAAGTTTTACGGCGTGTTCCAAGGGTAACCATTTACCCCAAGTCCCACTATGTGACACCCCGGCAGACCATCCTCGATGCGGTAGAGGACATTCGTGCGGAGCTGGAGCAGCGGCTCAAACAGCTGCGGGACAACAATCGACTGGTCGAGGCCCAGCGCCTGGAGGAACGTACCCGCTACGACATGGAAATGATGATGGAGCTGGGCTATTGCAACGGTATCGAGAACTACTCCCGTTACCTGTCCGGCCGGCGTCCGGGAGAGGCACCACCGACGCTCTTTGATTACCTTCCGCCAAATGCGTTGCTGGTGGTGGACGAGTCCCACGTCACCATTCCCCAGATCGGCGCCATGTACAAGGGGGATCGATCGCGCAAGGAAACGCTGGTGGAGTATGGCTTCCGTTTGCCATCGGCGCTGGACAACCGACCGATGCGCTTTGAAGAGTGGGAGCGCATCGCGCCGCAGATGATTTTTGTATCGGCAACGCCGTCGGTCTATGAAGCGGAGCACGCGGGCCAGGTAGTGGAGCAGGTGGCCAGGCCCACCGGCTTGCTCGATCCTGAAATTGAAGTTCGGCCGGCGTCCACCCAGGTGGATGACCTGTTGTCGGAAATCCACGCACGCCTTGAGGTCAAAGAGCGCGTACTGGTCACCACGCTGACCAAGCGCATGGCCGAGGACCTGACCGACTTTTTGATGGAGCACGACATCCGCGTTCGTTATCTGCATTCGGACATCGACACGGTGGAGCGGGTTGAGATTATCCGGGATCTCCGCCGGGGTGAATTCGATGTGCTGGTCGGGATTAATCTGTTGCGAGAAGGTCTGGATATGCCGGAAGTGTCACTGGTCGCCATTCTCGATGCGGACAAGGAAGGGTTCCTGCGCTCAGAGCGCTCACTGATTCAGACCATCGGGCGCGCGGCTCGCAACGTGAACGGCAAAGCCATCTTGTACGGCGACAAAATCACGGGCTCCATGCAGAGGGCGATTGATGAAACCGAGCGCCGGCGGGTCAAGCAGATGGCATTCAATGAAGAGCATGGCATTACCCCCCAGGGGCTGAACAAAAAGATCGCCGATATCATGGAAGGGGCCGGCGGTGGCGGCCGGGGCCGGCGCAAGGCGGAGCGGCCGGGGCAGAAGGCGGCGGAAGAGGCCGAGCAATACCGGGCGAAAGCTGGTAACCGATCACCGGAAGAGGTGCTCAAGGAAGTATCCAGATTGGAAGACGAGATGTACAAAGCCGCCTCGGATCTGGACTTTGAAACGGCGGCACGGCTGCGTGATGAAATCGCGGAACTCAAGGAGGCGGCAATCCGTACCGCCTGAGTCAGGTGGTACGTTTGGGGCCGACAATCACCGCGGCCTGAAGAGGTTGTTGGCTTCCGTAGCGTGACATTTTCTCAAACACCCGGCGGTCGATCGGCAGATACTGTTTGTCCGCCACCGTCTCTCCGGCTTCGACGTCGATCTCCGGGTCGTGCAGGTAAACAAACTGATCATCGATTGCGCATACGGTGACCCAGTGGGGAATCCGGCTGCGATTCAGTTGCCAGGTGCTGATCAGTATCAAAGGAACGCTGCCCGCTTGCAGGGCAGCCTCCATGCCAGCCAGAGTCAGCGGATCGTGGTGAAGTTCGATATCGGTTCGGCCGATGTCGTGCAGGAAGCCTTCGTGAACCAGTTCCAGAACCCGCTTTTTCTCCTCATTTCGGACCGTGTCCTTAAACAGCGGGCCCTCCTTGCTGATCCACGCCTGACAATGGAATCCGCGATTCCAGGCTGCCAGTGCCAGCCCATGGGGGCCACAGCCACCGTGTCCGGCAAGCATGAAAATAGTGGTTGCTTCGCGCCAGATCCTGAGCTCCTCGAGAGTGGTCAGGGCTTGTTGTTTATCCAGCGCGGCCATCGCCATCATCAGTCCCGCCGGTCCACAGGAAAAGTCGGTGGTTTGCGGGTAATAGGGGACTCCGGGCGCAGTCGCCTTTGGCTGGTAAAACAGGATGCGTCGTTCGAAGCGCAGGGCGTTGCCGTGGTCCTCGTAATAGTCGCGGTAGGTGCCAAATTGGCGATACCCCAATCGTTTGTACAGCTTGATCGCGGCGTGGTTATCTTCCCGAACTTCCAGACGCATGAGGATTCGGCCAGCGTCAGCGGCGTCTTGCTCAGCCTGTCGTATCAGTTTTTCGCCTGCACCCTGGCCTCGTACGCTGGGCGATACGGCGATGGAGTAAATTCTGGCCAGACGCGTGGCGGCATGCATGAGCACCAGGCAGTATCCGATCAGTTCAGAGCCGACTGTTGCAACGATCAGCCGATCCCGGGGTTGTTCCAGAAAGCGTCGAAAGCTGCGCCGGGACAAGCGATCCTCCCGGAAGCAGTCCTGCTCAAGGCGAACGAGAGAATCGAGATCGGCAAGGACGGCCTGACGTAAGGTTATTTCTGGCATGGCGTGCGCCTGGGTTATGGTGATGGGGCCACAAAAAAGGTAGCCCGGCTGGCACATTATCGGCTAAAACGGTGCTGTGACAAGTGCTTGATGTATGCGTAAAAAAACGGATTATCAGAAGGTTGTGGAGTTGCGCGGACTGGCATATCGTGCAGCAAAATAACCAAGAAAACGCCTTCACGGAGGAACGAACTGCATGTCCCGCTTGTTTATCGTGGTTGATCAATCCAAAGACTGGGCGCCGTACTACCCCAGCGAGGATGTGCTTACCTTCGACCAGTACCTTGAAATGTCGGTTCCTGCCTCCCGGCGTGTCCGCGTTATCAACCTTTGCCAGAGCGCGAAATACCTTAGTCGTGGCTACTATTGTTCGCTCCTTGCCGAGGCGAGGGGACACCACGTTGTGCCATCGGTGATGACGTTGAACGATCTCAGTCGCAAAGGGCTGTTTTCCCTCCAGCTCGATTCGCTGGATGACAGCGTCACTCAGTGGCTGACTAGCGCTGGTTCTGAGATAGCGCCGGCGTCTGACGATCGGCAGGCCACCCATGAGTTGAGGGTCCGGACGTTTTTCGGGCAGGTGGAGCAGCCGGCGCTGAAGCAGGTTGCCAGACTGCTGTTCGAGCGTTTTCCGTGCCCGATCCTCGAGGTGGTTTTTCGCCGTCGGAAAGGGAAAGGCTGGCAGATTGAATCCATGAAACCGGCGTCGCCCGCCGACCTGAGTGATCATGAGCAAGACTTGTTCGCAACGGCCCTGGACCGGTTTAGCAGCATGGTTTGGCGCAAGCCGCGAGGGCGCCAGCGATATCGCTACGATTTGGCGGTGCTGGTTAACCCCGACGAGGAAATGCCGCCGAGCGATCAGGAGGCCTTACGCCGGTTTGAGAAAGCTGGTAAGAAGCTTGGCATCAACGTGGAGCAGATTACCCGGAAGGATTTCCTGCGCCTGCCAGAGTACGACGGCCTGTTTATCCGCGAGACCACGGCTATTGACCACCATACCTATCGATTTGCCCGCAAGGCGGAGGCGGAAGGTCTGGTCGTGATCGATGACCCGGTGTCAATTCTGCGGTGCACGAATAAGGTCTTTCTGGCAGATCTGTTGAGAACCAACAAGGTGCCTACGCCCAAAACCCTCATTCTGTCGAGGGACCAGAAAAAGGCTGTAGAGCAGGTGGTGCAGGAAATCGGTTTTCCGGTCGTGATTAAAATCCCGGACGGTGCGTTTTCACGGGGTGTCACCAAAGCAGAGGACGAGGCGTCTCTTCGGGCCGGGCTGAAAGCATTGTTCAAGCAGTCCGCCCTGGTACTGGCACAGGAATACCTGTACACCGACTATGACTGGCGAATCGGAGTGCTTGGTGGACGCGCGATTTATGCCTGCAAGTATATGATGGTGAAAGGACACTGGCAGATATACCAGCACGGTGAGTCCAGCAGTGAAAGCGGTGACTTTGAAACCCTGCCCACTTACGAAGTGCCTCGCAACGTCATCCAGGCGGCGCTCAATGCCACCAAGCTGATCGGCAACGGTTTGTACGGGGTGGATATCAAGCAGTCAGGTAACCGGGTTGCGGTGATTGAGGTGAATGACAACCCAAGCATTGACGCCGGCATTGAAGACCGTTTTCTGGGCGGAGAACTGTACACGCTGATTATGCAGGAGTTTCTGGCGCGCATGGAACAGAATCGGGAGAAATAGGGCGGGTCAGGGATTGCTGACCCAAACCCGAACGCTGCCGAACCAGGGGTAGTCCGCCAACGCTTTTTCCAGCTGCGTTTCACTGACGGTATCCGCACCGGCTTCAAGGAACAGCTCGAGGTGTACCTTGTTTTCGAGATAGTGAAGGCGGAGTCGGGTGTTGGCCGGATAACGGCCCAGGTGGCGCTCCAGGATACGCTGTATGCCCGATCGAGAGGGGAGTTCCTCCGAGGTGGGGGGCATTTCTTCGTCATTTTCGGCGTCTATGTGGAAATTGATGTCGCGGATGTTGTCCAGAGCCTCGCGCATGCCGCTCGCCACCTGGACACCGATCTGATGACCTTCCGATACGCTGATGTCCGGCCGTACCACGAGGTGGACGTCAAGCAGGATATCCTGGCCCATCTTCCGGCTGCGCAGTTCGTGAATGTTACGCACGCCATCGGTATTGCGCGCGATGGTCTTGAGCATTTCGGTGTCTTCCGCTGAGATGCTCGTGTCCACCAGTTCCTTGACGCTGTCCCAGGTGAACTTCCAGCCAATATGAATGATGATGGCGGCGATGACGATCGCGGCCAGTACATCCAGCCAGATCATGCCCGCCATCGCACCCAATGTGGAAATCAGCACCACCACGGACGAAAAGGCATCCGTTCGACTGTGCCAGGCGTTGGCGATAATAAGGTCCGAGCGAATTTCCAAACCTACCCGTCTTGTGTAGTGATAAATCCATTCCTTGCCCACTACCGAGAGTGCAGCGGCGGCCAGCACTGGCCACGCTGGTATGATGTCGGCCTCGCCCTGCATCAGGCGCAGTGTGTTTTCCCAGGCCAATGCGGCGCCCACAGCAATTAGAATGCTGCCGAGTATCAGTGTCCCAAGAGTTTCTATACGTTGGTGGCCGTAGGGGTGCTCTTCGTCAGGGGCCTGCCTGGACAGACGCATCACCCCGAGCACTACCAGATCGGAAGCGACATCGCTGAAGGAGTGAATGCCGTCGACCAGCAGCGCCTGAGAGTGGAAAATGGCGCCGGCAATCACTTTAATGACGCCGAGCACCGCATCCAGAATCATCCCGATAATGGTGACTTTCGACGCAGCTCTGGCTTCTGCCGAATAGTCGTCAGAGCGCACTGAATCGGGCTTGGAAATTTCAGTCATTAAAGGTGCTCCGATCCGGGGCGGGAATTGCAGTATACCCGTATTGTCGTTTTCAGGGCATCTGTACCAAAAAAACCGGACCTGTTGCACCATTTATGCACAATATTACCAAAATGTGTCTGGCTAACATTTTGTTCATCTAACGGCAATAATTTGTTTTATGTATTTTAAGTTGTTGAAAATAAACAATAAAATAACTGGTTAAAAAATGATCAATTTGTAGGCTGGCGCAGTTATCAAGGGGTGGCGAACGTTGCCCCGCATTTTTCAACAGAGTTATCCACAGATTTCGTGGAAAAGCATCTGAGAGCCCCGTGGCATAACAAGTTAGGGTCAGATTGTCTTTGCACAGCGATGCTGTGGAAAAGTTTCGGTATACTCCGCCCACCCATTTGCGAGGAGTTTTTCGATGTATGGACTGATTCGAAGCCTGCTGTTTCGTCTTCCGCCAGAGCAGGCTCATAACATAGCGCTCGGCGGCCTGGATGCGTTATACCGCCTTGGCGTGTTGAATGCCGTTTCTGCCAGGGTTGAGCCGCTGCCGGTTCGAGTCATGGGACTGGACTTCCCCAATCCGGTGGGCCTCGCCGCAGGCCTTGATAAAAATGCTGATCATCTCGATGCGCTTGGCGCGCTTGGCTTCGGTTTCATTGAGGTAGGCACGGTGACGCCCCTGGCGCAGCCGGGCAACCCTAAACCCCGTATGTTCCGGTTGCCTGAGCACCAGGCCATCATCAATCGCATGGGCTTCAATAATGAAGGCCTGGCTCACCTCGTAGCGCGCGTCGATCAGCGCCGCTATGACGGCGTGCTCGGTATCAACGTGGGCAAGAACAAAGATACCCCCAATGAAGAGTCTGAGTCCGATTACCGGAAGGGTATTGCGGCGGTTTATGATCGGGCAGATTACATCACCGTCAATGTATCTTCTCCGAATACGCCGGGATTGCGGGATCTCCAGTTCGGGGATTCCTTGAAAAGTCTGCTGGATGCGATCAAGGACGAGCAGGCGCGGCAAGAAAAAGAACACGGGCGTTATGTGCCGATAGCCGTAAAGATTGCGCCGGATATGGACGATCAGGGCATTCAGTTTGTGGGGAAGGCGCTCAGGGACTCAGGCCTGGATGGCGTTATTGCCACCAATACGACCATCAGTCGGGATGCCGTGAGCAATCACCGGCTGGCTACTGAAGCTGGCGGACTCAGTGGGGCCCCCGTTCGCGAACCGTCGCTCCGGGTGATTCAGGCGCTCTATGCCGAGCTGGGGGAGAGCCTGCCGATCATCGGCGTGGGCGGAATTACAGACGGTGAAAGTGCGGCAGAAAAAATCCGCGCTGGCGCAAAGCTGGTTCAGATCTACACGGGGTTCATCTATCGCGGGCCCCAGTTGATCCGGGAAGCGGTGGATGCAATCCGTAAAGAGCAGGTTCGGTAAAGTGAGGGGGCAGAAATAAGATGGGCCCGCTTAGCGGGCCCGTGCGGGGAATAAACCCCGTTGCGCTTCTTCGCTTGGTACGGGGCGGGAGGCCCCGTTTCGGTTATTCGAAGTACTACATCAAATTGTAGACGGTTTAAACTTGGTTTGTGTACTAAAAGACCAGATTAAGATCCGGGGTCAAATTAGACTTGTCATGCCGATGTGACGTTTGAGAGCCTGTGTATGCCGGAGACGCCGGTCATGCCCTCCCAGTTGTCGGTGCGGCCTTCTCGCCAGCCGTTCAGCCACTCCTGGCGGATTTCGGCTTGTTCGTTCGGGCAGCTGTCTTTCGGTTTTCCTGACACGCCAGCGAGATAACCCCGCTTGAATGCACGAGCATACATGTCTCTTTTCTGTCTTTTCATGCCGTTCCTCACTAATGGATTAACAGAACAAGCGTGTACACATCTGCAGTGGCTGCGACAATGGCTACCCTGTCCGGGATAAGTCCTTATTGTCACAAAAAGCCAGAGCAGTCAGGATCCTGTTAAAGGAGGTGAAACGTTACCCTCCTGAACGACGCGTCACATAAAAGGTAAGTCGAACGTCGTGCGGATGTACACTAATTATTTAATCTATGTGACGTAATTCTTATAGTTTTGTGCAATAAACTTTTCCGACATAACGGTGAAAAGTTTTTATTCCAGTAACTTACAAGAACCCTTTTTCCGACCGGGAGCCAACCTTGTCCACTTCTGTCTTTTTCGTAACCTGTCCAAAGGGTGTTGAATACCTTCTGGAAGACGAACTCCGTACGTTCGGTATGACGCCGATTCGCAATGCGCCGGCGGGGGTGTGGGCGGAAGGTGCCCTTGAGGCGGGTTACCGGGCTTGTTTGTGGTCACGTCTGGCTAATCGCGTCATCCTGCATATCGGTGAAATCGCCGCATCCAGCGGAGATCAGCTTTACGAAGGTGTGCTCAAGGTCGACTGGCCCGAGCATGTGCCCGCCAGTGGCAGCTTCAAGGTGACTTTTCTCGGCCAGAATAGCGCCATCCGCAACACGCAGTTCGGCGCCCAGCGCGTGAAAGATGGCATTGTGGATGCGTTCCGGGCCGCGGGTTGGCAGCGGCCGTCGGTAAATCCGAAGACCCCGGACATCACGATATCAGCGCGTTTGAACCGTGGTCGGTTGTCTCTGGGCATCGACCTCAGTGGCCAGAGTCTCCATATGAGGGGCTATCGGACGGATAAGGGGGTAGCGCCACTGAAAGAAAACCTTGCTGCGGCTTTGTTGATGCGCGCCGGTTGGCCAGACATGGCGCAGGAAGGTGGCGATTTCGTGGACCCGATGTGTGGTTCCGGGACGCTCGCCATTGAAGCTGCCATGATGGCGCTTGATCTGGCGCCCGGTCGAAAGCGGGAGGGTTTTGGCTTCGAACGCTGGCCCGGGCACCAGCCGGACGTTTGGCTGGAACTTCGCCAGGAGGCCGAGCGCCGGGCCCATGAAGGTAAGCAGGGGCGGCTACCGCGCATTGCAGGCTTCGACAAGGATAGCCGCGTTATCTCAACGGCCTGGAAAAATATTCAGCGCGCCGGTCTCGAAGGTGTGGTCCATGTCGAGTGCCGACCGGTCGAGGCGCTGGTTCTGGATGGCGAGTGGGCAGCGAAGGGGTTGATGCTGACAAACCCTCCGTACGGTGAGCGCTTGAGTGAGCGCCGGGAGCTGGGTGGCCTGTACCGTGCGCTCGGTGAGGCGGCAAAGCAGGCCGTGCCGGGCTGGCGCCTGGGGGTGTTTACCGGAGCACCGGAGTTTGGTCGCTCCATCGGTTTGCGCAGCTACAAACAGTACCGCCTGTTTAACGGTAAGTTGCCGGCGCAGCTGTTGTTGTTTTCCGTTGATGAAGCCAGTGAAATGGTCCCTCATGAGCCCCACGAGCCAGGCAAGCTGACCCCGCGGATTGCCAATGAAGAACGGGCAGCGATGCTGAGGAATCGGCTGCGCAAGAACCTGAAGTCGGTGGGTCAATGGGCGCGGAAGCAGGGCATTGGTTGCTATCGGCTGTATGACGCTGACATGCCAGAGTACGCGCTGGCGATCGATCTCTACGAGGACCGGGTTCACGTGCAGGAATACGCCGCCCCAAAATCGATTGACGAGCGCTCAGCAAGGGAACGCCTCGCGGAGGCCATGGTGGTAATCCCGGAAGCCCTGAATGTCGATCCTGAGCTTGTGGTTCTGAAGCAGCGTCAGCGCCAGACCGGTACCCAGCAATATGAAAAGCAGGGCGCTTCCGACGAGTTCATTCAGGTCCAGGAACATGGTTGTTTGCTTAAGGTCAACCTGAAAGATTATCTGGACACCGGCTTGTTCCTGGATCATCGCCCTGTTCGGCACTGGATTCAGAACCATGCGCAGGGTAAGCGATTCCTGAACTTGTTCTGTTACACCGGGGCGGCGACTGTGCATGCGGCAGTCGGCGGAGCGACTCGCTCCCTGAGCCTGGATATGTCGAAAACCTATGTGAACTGGGCGCGGGACAATCTTGCCCTTAATAGTGCGGATCGGCGCAAGCATCGTGTCGAGCAGGCGGACTGTATGGCGTGGCTGGCTGAGAAACCGGCCAGTGACGAGTGCTTCGATCTGATTTTCTTGGATCCGCCAACGTTCTCGAATTCTGCCAGGATGGCGGGCGTGCTGGATATTCAGAGGGATCACGGTGCGATGGTGCGGCAGGCAATGGCGCGCTTGTCGGCCGATGGGCTGCTCATCTTTTCGAACAATTTCCGCCGCTTCAAGCTGGACGCGGATCTGGAGGCGGAATTCGAGGTCGAAGAGGTAAGTGCCAGCACCATTGATCGGGACTTTCAGCGGAATCAGCGGATCCATCGCTGCTGGCACATTCGCCACAGGGCCTAAAGGTTAGAATTCGTAGCGCACGCCGCTTGAGAACTGGAAGGTATTAACCTCGGTTAGGGTGTCCTCGAACAGGTTGCCGCCTTCCAGCACGACGTAGACGTTGTCGACCACTTCGTAATCCAGGCCCGCCACCCAGCTCATGCTGAAGGCGCTTTCCGGGAACTCTTTTTGCAGCTGCGGGAAGGCGTTCATCGCGTCCTCATTCGGCAAGTCTGCATCCCCTGCTATGTAGGAAAAACCAAACTGCCCGTAAACGTTAGCGGCCTCGCCAAGCGGGTAATGCAGGCCGATGTACCAGCTGGCGAAATAGTCGATAGCCAGTGACGCGCCGGTGCTGCCAATATCGGCGTCCTTGAAGCCGCCGCCAAGCCGGAATTCGACATGGAAAAGGTCGCTGAGATGGTCGCCTGCAACCAGGGTGACACCCGATCCCCAGCCTTCCTGATACTGCGAGGTTCTCCCGCCACCCTCAACAGGCACTCGCTCCAGCACCGAACGGTGATTAAACAGGGTTCCCATGAGGCCCACGTAGTGAAGATCTTCGCGGAACTGTTCCTGCGCGGAAGCGGCCGGTGCGGCAGACAGCGTGGAGGTGATCAATGCAGCGAGCAGGGCGGTTCGCAGGACCTGGTTCATTGTTATCGGGCTTCCTGACTTCAGCGGATACGGGCCCGATTTTGCCTTTTGTAACCGACTGTTACGTCGACCCGTGTCACACTTCCCTGTGTCGGGCGAAATTGGCGGGAAGAGTGTTAGTCGTCCATCAGGCCCTCATTTCGGGCCATCAGCAATAGCGCATAGACGCCGTTTTCCGGCAGCTGCGGTTCCAGGCCTTCGTCAATCATCAGCTGCCGTCGCTGGTCTTCCAGTGTGTCAGTGTCCAGCCCGGTGATCAGCTCACTGATGGGCGCAATTTCAAACGGAGCTTCCTGGGCCACAGCTGAAAACAACTTGTCTACCAGGATTTCGTCCGGGTCCAGCCCATCGACGTATACCGTCTGGTCGGGCAGGTCCTCATGGAGCTCCCTAACCACATCCAGCAGCGGCACACCCTGTTCTTCAAGGTAACGCAGGTCGATGTCACCCAGGTCACCATCGGCGGGCAGCCAGTCTTCGTCAGGGGTGATAATCACCGTTTTCATCCGGCCATCTTCAAGGGACCAGGCAATGGCGGTGGGGAAGAGGGCGTCGTCGGTCTGGCAATATTCAATATCAAGGAATCTGGGTATGGACACGGTAGGCTCCTGAGGGCTCAGCACCGGATTAGGTGGTGGATGTCCGTAGGGCCGGTATGAGCCCAAACGGCTTCGTGCGATACTGTGCCGGTCATTATCATTCAATCAGGAACATCATGGAACACATTGAATTCAACAAAGAACTTCTGGCGTTTCTGAATGGGTCGCCAACACCATGGCACGCTGTGGCGACCATGAAAGCCCGGCTGGATGAAGCTGGCTTCAAGGAGCTCGACGAGCGGGAAGACTGGACCCTGGAAAGCCGGCAGGGTTACTACGTTACCCGCAACGGTACCTCTATGGTGGCGTTCCGCACCGGCAGTAAAGACGTGACCACCTCCGGTATCCGTATGGTGGGCGCTCATACCGATAGTCCCTGCCTGAAAGTGAAACCCAACCCGGAGCTTCGCCGGAAGGGTTACTTCCAGCTTGGCGTGGAAGTTTATGGCGGTGTGTTACTGAACCCGTGGTTTGATCGTGATCTGTCTTTGGCTGGGCGAGTCACAATTCTGGACGACAACGGCGAGGTCAGGGACACGCTGATCGATTTCACAAAGCCAGTGGCGTTTATTCCCAGCCTTGCCATCCATCTTGATCGGGAGGCCAACAACAGCCGCGCTGTGAACCCGCAGACCGATCTGCCACCGGTGATCATGCAGGTTGCCGATGGTGACAGCACAAGTTTCCCGGAGTTACTGAAGGGTCAGATCCAAGAACAGTCCGGGATCATTGCCAAAAAGGTACTGGGTTATGAGCTGAGTTTCTATGACACCGCGAGTGCGTCCTTCGTCGGTTTGCGCGATGAGTTCATTGCCTCTGCTCGAATGGACAACTTGTTGAGCTGTTATATCGGATTGCAGTCCTTGCTCAACACCACTGGCGACGAAGCCGCGCTGCTGGTGTGTAATGATCATGAGGAAGTGGGAAGTGTATCGGCCGAAGGTGCCCAGGGGCCATTCCTGTCGGCTGTGCTCGATCGGTGGTGCGGAGCAGGTAAGGCAAGGGCGATTGCCCATTCAATGATGATCTCCGCGGACAATGCCCACGGCATCCACCCGAATTACGCGGATCGCCATGATCAGAACCATGGGCCAATCCTGAATCAGGGCCCGGTCATCAAGATTAATCATAATCAGCGCTATGCCACCAACAGCCGATCGGCCGGGCTGTATCGCCATATCAGCGATGAGCTTGGCTTGCCGCATCAGAGCTTTGTGGTGCGTAGTGACATGGCTTGCGGCAGTACGATCGGCCCGTTGACGGCGGGTAACCTTGGCGTAACCACTCTCGATATTGGCGTGCCCCAATTTGGTATGCATTCGATTCGTGAGCTCATCGGCGCCGAAGATGGCTATACTCTTTTTCGGGTGCTGACCGAATTTATGCAGCGGGAAAGGGTCTTGTAGGCCTGAAACGAAAAATGCCGCTGTTCGTAAGAAGCAGCGGCATTTTGAAATAAGTGGCTCCCCGAGCTGGGCTCGAACCAGCGACAAACGGATTAACAGTCCGTTGCTCTACCAACTGAGCTATCGGGGAACATCGTCGAAGTGGCGCGCATATTAAGGACTTTAAGAGGCCGGGTCAACCCCCTGATTTGGCAGGTTAAAAATTGTACAAAACATGCTCTGCAGACGTTCGTAGTGACAGGGAGACGTTGTTATGACGGCGATGGAATTCAACCCTCAACCTTTACCCGATGATATCCGGCTCGATGGCATGGCATACCGCCCTCCACACTGGCTTCGAAATGGGCACGTGCAATCGGTCTGGCCCACTTTGTTCCGAACGGTCAGCATCTTTGAACCCGAGCGGGAGGTGTTGACCACGGACGATGATGACGAACTTCACCTCGACTGGTATCGGCAGGGCAGCGGCCGCCTGGCGGTTATTTCGCACGGCCTTGAGGGCCACAGCAAGCGGCCCTATGTGCTTGGATTGGCCCGGGCGTTAATGAATGCGGGCTGGGATGTGCTGGCCTGGAATTACCGCTCCTGTGGCGGAGTGATGAACCGGCAACCGCGCTTCTACCACAGCGGTTCCACAGAGGATCTGGATCGGGTGTTGGGGCATGTGCTCGCCAGGCCCTACGGTCAGATTGCGCTGTCGGGTTTTAGCATGGGTGGCAACCTGACCTTGCTCTACCTGGCCGAACAGGGAGAACGCCTCGATAGCCGAATTTGTGGCGCCGTGACCTATTCGGTCCCCTGTGACCTGGCGGGCAGCGCGGAGGTGCTGGCACGCCCTAGCCGGAAGGTCTACATGACCCGTTTTTTACGGGATCTTCATGTAAAAATGAAGGAAAAGTCGGAGAAGTTTCCCGATCTTATCGATATTTCCGACTTCGAATCGATCCGTAACTTTCGCCAGTTTGATGATCGGTACACCGCGCCACTGCATGGTTTCCGCGATGCCGATGATTATTGGCGCCAGGCCTCTGCGCTGCACCGGCTCAGAGACATACGGGTTCCCGCGCTGATGGTCAATGCGCAGGATGATCCGTTTTTGTCTGGCCAGTGTTATCCGCAGGCTGATGGAATCCTGGGCGGGCATGTCCGGGCGGAATACCCCCGATGGGGCGGCCATGTGGGGTTTGTTGAGCATGCCCGGGACGGATTGTACTGGTCCGAACGGCGAGCGATTGCCTTCCTCCAGAACGAGATCTAGAGGCCAATAGGCCAGGGGCGTCACTCTAACCGGGGGCGCAAGACTGGCCAGACATTATCGAGCATCTTCGGCTGGGCCTCGACAGTCGGATGAATCCCGTCGTCCTGCATCAGGCCTTCCGCGTCGTATATCCCCTCCAGGAAAAAAGGCACCAGAGCCGTGCCGTAACGCTCAGATAATTTCGGGAAAATCTCGGCAAACATCTGGGTGTAGCGTTGACCGTAATTGGGCGGAATCTGAATGCCCACCAGCACCGCGTCTGCCCCGAATTCCTGTACCCTCTGGATCATGTTCTCCAGGTTGGACTCGATGACGTTTGGTGGGAAGCCCCGCAATCCATCGTTGCCGCCCAATTCAATCACCACGACGTCCGGTTCGTGCTCTTGCAGCAGCTTTGGTAATCGGCGTGCACCGCCGTCGGTGGTTTCGCCGCTGATGCTGGCATTCACCACCTGCCACTGCGACAAGCCATTGCTGTTCAGGCGCTGCTGCAGCAACTGCACCCACGCTTGCTCCGAGGGAACACCATAGGCAGCGCTGAGGCTGTCTCCGACGATCAGAACGGTGCTCTGCTTGCTGAAAACAGGCAGCGCGAAGCCCACGAATAAGAGGAAAACTATTGATCTGGCGGTCACTTGTGCCGTATTCATAGAAGCATTGTTTACTCTGTGCTGCATTAAATAAACCAGTTGACAGAACCGGGAGTTTCAGTGAATCAGATGGTCCATCCCAATTCCGACCAACGCCGCCCGATGCTGCGGGTGTCACACCTGACCCACCGGGTGAGCCTGGAAAGCGATACGCTAACGATCTTGCAGGGGGTCAATCTGGAAATCAATCGTGGCGAGTCGGTAGCCATTGTCGGCCGGTCTGGTTCCGGCAAGACCACCTTGCTCGGTTTGCTGGCGGGCCTCGACACGCCGAGCGAAGGCAAGGTGGAACTCGACGGCGCAGTGATCAGCGATCTGAGCGAGGATGAGCGAGCCCAGCTCAGGGCCCGACGTGTAGGCTTCGTGTTCCAGTCGTTCCAACTGTTGCCGGCGTTGACGGCGTTGGAAAACGTCATGCTGCCGTTGGAGCTCGCAGGTTTCGACCGGCCGGAGGCGAGAGCCAGGGAGTTGCTTGAGCGAGTCGGACTGGGTGAGCGGCTGAACCACACACCCCGTCAGTTATCGGGCGGGGAGCAGCAACGAGTGGCGATTGCACGGGCGTTTGCCTCGGAGCCTGTGGTTCTGTTTGCGGATGAGCCCACGGGCAACCTGGACAACCGCACTGGCCAGGCGGTGTCGGACCTGCTGATGGCGTTGAACCGGGAGCAGGGCACCACCCTGGTGATGGTCACCCACGACGAACACCTGGCAGCCCGGTGTGGCCGGCAATTTCATATCGAGGCCGGTGAGCTGACGGAGCCGGAACTGGCTCGGGAGGCCGCGGACTGATGCTGGCGGCTGAGAAACTGATGTCCGTGCGCCGGGATTGGCGCGAACGGGATGTGCGGGTGGTTCTCGTCGCCCTGATCATCGCGGTGGCCACCGTGGCTACCATTGCGCTGTTCGCCAGTCAGTTACAAAGAACCCTGGTGACCTCGGCAAGCTCCTTCCTGGCAGCGGACCGACAACTGGAAGCGGAGAATGGGAGGGAGATTCCGCCTGAATGGATGGATGAAGCGGCGAACCGTGGCCTGTCCACGGGCCGGATGATTGAGTTCTCCACCATGGTCTTCGGCACAGGCGGCTTTCAGCTGGTGTCTGTCAAAGCGGTCAGCGATGAATATCCGTTGCGGGGTGAGATTGAATTCCAGAATGCGCCCGACGATGACAGATCTCTGGTTGGTTCCGGGCCTGCGCCAGGAGAGGTCTGGATCAATCCCAGATTGCTGCGCTTGCTGGAGCTGGAGATCGGGGACTCTCTGGAAGTCGGCAGCCGAAGCCTGACTGTTTCCGGGCTTTTGATTCGTGAACCGGACGGTGGCTTTCGCCTGTCTGCACTGGCGCCGCGCGTGATGATGCACGTTGATGATGTGCCGTCCACCGGGGTGATACAAGAAGGCAGCCGGGTTGAATATGTCTACCTGTTCGCCGGCGAGGAAGAGGCGCTGAACCGCTACCACGAGTGGCTGAAACCACAGCTTCATCCCAGTCACGAGTGGGAAGGGGTGCGGGACGGTGAAACCTTCTCACGGTCTCTCCAGCGTGCAGAACGGTTCCTGCTACTGGGTGGTAGCCTTGCCGTCCTCCTGGCTTCTGTCGCAGTCGCTGTCGCCAGCCGGCAGTATTCGCTGTCCCAGAGGGATACCGTGGCTTTGCTGAAAACCCTGGGGCTGAACGGCTCCGGAATTGGCAAGCTTTACCTGCGGCGGCTGGCGCTGTGGGGCGTAGCAGGTGTTGTCGGTGGCTTGCTGGTTGCTCTACCGCTTTTCTGGCTGCTGACCCGAATACTCAGTGATGTGCTGGAGCGGCCGGTGGATTTTCAGTTGGACCCCGCAGCATTAACCCCGGCACTTTTGACGGCACTGGTGTCGCTGTTTGCCTTTGCCTACCCGCCAATTCGCCGGCTCCGGCAGGTGCCGGCCATGAGGGTGCTGCGCAGTCAGCCGGGTGAACGTGGCCGGGAAGCGATCCCCGATAGCGTGATTGCGATTCTGGCGGTGTTCGGCCTGGTCTGGCTGTATGCCGGCGAGTTGGTGTTGGTGGTGGCACTGCTGGGCGGGCTGGTTCTGTTGCTGGCGGTGCTGGGGTTGCTGGGCGGCGTGCTGATGTCGCTGCTGCGGCGCGTGAAGGGCGGTGGAAATTCGTGGCGGCTGGCGTTGGTTGGGCTGTATCGCCATCGTCGCGCCAGCCTGTCGCAGATGGCCGTGTTTTCAATGACCCTGATGCTGGCGGCGACGCTGGTTCTGGTGCGTTCCTCGTTACTGGACGACTGGCAGGCCCAGTTACCGGACGATGCTCCGAATCATTTCCTGATCAACATCGCCCCGGACGCGGTGGACGAGGTGGGTGATTTCTGGGCACAAAGCGGTCACTCCCTGGATCAGCTGTATCCAATGGTTCGCGGTCGACTGACCGAACTGAACGGACGCCCGATCAAAGAAGCGGTCAGCAAGGATGAGCGTATCAATGCCTTGAACCGCGAACTGAACCTGACCTGGATGGCAACCTTGCCATCGGATAATGAAATCGTGGAAGGTGCCTGGTTCGAGGCCGGGCAGACAGAGGGCGTTTCTGTCGAGGCCCAGCTTGCCGGAAGGTTAGGGTTGAAGATTGGCGATCGTCTGACCTTTACCATCGGCTCGGCCAAGGTGACTGAACCGGTCACCAGCATCCGGACAGTCCAGTGGGATAGCATGAAACCCAATTTTTACATGGCGTTTCCACCCAACGGCGGGCTGACGGATATGCCGGCAACCTGGATTACCAGTTTCTTCCTGCCGGAGCAGAACAAACAGGCGTTGAATGAATTTTCCCGCCGTTTCCCGACCATTTCGGTGCTGGAGATTGACCACATTATTGACCGTATCCAGATGATCGTCGGCCAGGTCACCCGGGCGATCGAAGCGATTCTGGCACTGATTCTGGCTGCTGCGCTGGTGGTGATGGCGGCCGTGGTCAGTGCCACGCTCAAAGACCGACAGCGGGAGGGCGCCTTACTGCGGACTCTGGGTGGGCGCCAGTCCTTGCTGGTGCGCAGTACCATGCTGGAATTTGCACTGCTGGGCGGGTTTGCCGGTCTGATTGGTGTGGTGGCGGCGGAAGCGGCCGTGTGGGCCCTGCAATATGGCATGTTTGAGGGCAGCTTTCAGTGGCACTGGCCCATTGTGACTTTCGTTCCGCTGGTGAGTGCGGTCGTGCTGGCCTTATTTGGCCGGTGGCAACTCGGCCCGGTATTGAATGTCTCTCCCATGCTTTTGCTGCGGCGTCTTGAGTAGCCGGTACCTTGAGTGTTTGGCCGGCAAGCAAAAAGGGCTCCCGCAGGAGCCCTTTTTTTATTCGGGTCAGGCCCAGGCTCGTCGCAGCACTGCGCGGGCATCTTCCAGACTGACCTCTTTCGGATTGAACATAATGGAGCCGTCATCCAGTGCCATCTCGGCGATCTGGTCCAGCTGGGCTTCCTCAACCTTTCCGGTTTCCTTCAGGGTGCGCGGCAGTTTGCAGCGACGATGTAGCTGATCACGCAGTTTCCGGATGGCCGAAATACTGCCTTCGGCGCGGCGGCTGGCGGGAGTGTTGGCGTAGACTTCCGGGCCTTCCAGGTAAAGCAACAACTCGCCCAGTGGCTCGCGAATATCTTCCAGATTGAACTCCAGCACGTAAGGCAGGTACAGGCTCATGCACAGGCCGTGGGGCAGGTGGCAGATCGCACCGGTGGCATGACCAAGGGCATGCACCAGGCCAACCATCGAGTTGGAGAAGGCGATACCGGCCATGGTCGAAGCCTGAGCCAGCTCCAGCCGGCCGTCGGCATCCTTCGGGTTGTCCATCACCTGCAGCAGGGAATTGCTGATTTTCTTGATCGCTGCCGTGGCGTAGGCGTCGCTCAGCGGGTTCTTGGCCATGCAGGTGAAGGCTTCGGTCGCGTGGGTCATCGCGTCCATTGCGGTGGCTGCGGTGATGTGAGCCGGCAGAGTCAGGGTCATCCTCGGATCAATGATCGCCGCGTTTGGCAGAAGGAACGAGGAGGAAAAGGGCAGTTTCACTCCCTTGGACTCATCGGTGATCACCGCGATGGACGTTACCTCAGAACCCGTGCCGGCGGTGGTCGGAACCACAAAGAACGGTTTCAGCGGGTGCTTGAGCACACCAGCACCGCTGTACTTGGACAGATCGTTACCGCCTTCGGACACCAGAATGTTCACGGCCTTGCCGGTATCAATGGCGGAGCCACCGCCAACGGCAATGATGGAGTCGCATTTTTCCTGTCGGTACACACCGGCGATGTCGCGCACTACCGACGTCGAGGAATCCGGGGGAACGTCGTCGTAGATGCTGACGATGTCCAGTCCGCTCTCTTCGCAAGCGGCAATCACTGGGTCCAGAAGGCCAGCGGCTCGCACGCCCTTGTCGGTTACGATCATGGGGCGCTTGGCGCCAAGCCCCGTCAGTTCGTAGGGAATGTGTTCCAGGGCGGATTTGCCGGCAATGACTTTGACCGGGCAGAAAAACTCATAGAATTTGTTGGTCATTACGCTCTCACCGTCTCAACGAAGTTGGTTGCAACTTTCAGGTAAATCCTGGCAGCACTGATCAGCTTTTCCGGCAGGCCGAGGTCGGCCGGGTATTCCTTCACGGCGCGCTGGGCAATCAGCTTGGGCAGAATGAAAGACTCGAGCCGGTTCAGCACCCGGGTCATGCGCACGGCGTAACTGATGTCGCCGTCCACCAGCATCCGGTCGTTGGCAAAGGCCACCGAGGTCTTTTCCTGGAACGACAGCACCAGAAAGGCGTGAGCGATGTGTTTGAACTGGATCGACAGATCGACCGGCCGGGGTGCGGAATCGCCGTGGTACTTGAACCGTCCGAGCCCTGTGTGCTCGACAATCAGACGAGAGCCGTTCGGCATCACCATCATTTCAAAGAGAAATCCATCAGGCAGGGCTTCGGCCTCCTGATTGACCGTTTTATCCACTTCACTGACTGCCTGCAGGGCCCGACCCATTACCTGGAACATTACTTCCACGTAGAGCCGGCGAGCCTGAAAAATCATCGGCTGAATCCGTTTCACTAGCATTGCCGTCATCCGTTGGTTGTTAGTCTGCTTTGATTTTTAGAGTTATTGCTCTAAAAGTCAATTAAAGCTGTGCCAGTCTGCTCCGGTCGCGGGCGAAAACTGGGCGGCAGGACACAAAAAAGCCGGAGACTGGGCGGGCTCCGGCTTTTCTTCGGCTGTTAACCCTGTTTGGCCAGAGCCTCGTACTTGCGGCGGGCTTCGTTACCTACCTCGCCGCCGGCCTCTGCGGCTTTTCGATAGTAGGCCATGGCTTCGTCACGTCGGCTTTGTTTCGCCGCTACGTCACCCAGGCGCAGGTAACCAATGGACGTTGGTACAACTTCATTGGCGCGCGTCAGATTTTCCCTGGCCTGATCAAGATTATTCATTTCCAGCGCATTGAGCCCGTTATACAAGCGGTACAGAAACATCTCCGGGTACAGCGACACGGCCTTGTCGAAATCGGCACCGGCTTGCTCGGTCTTTTCCTGTTCCTTGTAAATCTGTCCGCGCAGGGAATAGAACAGAGCTTCGTCGGGAGCGAGCTTTATCGCTTTGTTGATTTCCTTGAGCGCTTCGTCGGTTTTGCCCTCAGAGGCGAGTTTTCGGGCCTTGTCGTGGGCATCGTAGGCCGGCTGTAGCTTCCGGAGTGTCGCGAGTTTGCGTTCGAAGACATCCTCACCCCGGTAACCGCCGGCGCCAACCTTGTCCACCAACGCCTGGTTTGCCTTCACCCGCGCCGCTGAGGGTGGGTGGGTCGCGAACAGCCCCTGGATGAAATCCGGATTCTGGCCCTTCGAGAGTTCCAGGAAAATTTTCTGCAGCTCCACCGCTGCGGTCGGGTCGTAGCCGGCGCGGCGCATGTAAAGAATGCCGTAGTAGTCTGATTCCAGCTCATCACCCTGGCTGTATTGGGCCAGCGCCAACTGCGCACCCACCGCGGCGCCGCCCATCAACAGGCCGGCCCACTCGTTGTCCGACAGGGCAATGCCAAGGCCGGCAACGCCCGCGCTGATCAACATACCTTGCTGCATGCGCTGGACGCTGTGGCGAGCCGCCGCATGCACGATTTCGTGGCCGATTACCGACGCCAGCTGAGCTTCGTCCTGAAGCTTGGCCAGTAGGCCCCGGTTAATGGCGATTTTCCCGCCGGGCAGGGCCCAGGCATTGGGCACGCTGCTGTTCAGGACGACAAATTCGTAGGGAAGGTCCGGGCGGTCGCTGACCCGCGCCAGCTTCTGGCCAACTTCCTTCACGTACAGCGTCAACTCCGGGTCTAGGTAAAACTGGCCGCCCTGAGTCTGTTGCGTGGGAGTGTATTGCTCGGCGCCCATGGCCAGCTCCTGGTCTTCGGCGATCAGAGACAATTGGCTCTCACCGGTGACCGGATTTTTGGCGCACCCGGCCAGAGCCAGGGCAAGGAAAACCAGGCTCAGACAGCGATAAAACACGGAGTGAATCACGTAAAACTCCCCTATGGTCCGTCAGTGGGTCGTGTGTCCTGCTGTTATACCACAGTAAATGCCCGTGGCGTCTGCCGGTTCGATCATGAATTCTGGAGACAATAAACGCCATGGCGTATCATAAGTGACTGTTACAGCGCACTTTCGTTCCACCAATTCACACTTGTCTCGGGGCCACTATGGGCTATGTTCTTGAACTCGTCGCGCTGCTCTGGTTTCTGATTTGCTGGATGGGATACACCTTGTATTCGAGGCGGCGGGCGAGTGACCGTCCCTGTCTGTCCAACACGCTTGACCTGTACCGTGAAGACTGGATGCGGGTCATGTTGCGCCGCGAGAATCGCATTGCCGATGCCTCTGTGGTGGGAAATCTGGAGCGCAACGGGGCGTTTTTTGCATCCAGCTGCCTGCTGATTCTGGCCGGTATCATCACCGCACTGGGTTATACCCAGGAGGTGATGGAGGTGTTCAGCACCTTGCCATTCGGTACCCTGCCGACGCGGGAAGTCTGGGAACTTCGAATGATTGTCCTGCTGGTGGTGTTCATTTACGCCTTCTTCAAATTCACCTGGTCGATGCGGATGTATAATTTCGTGTCGGTCATGGTGGGCAGTGCGCCGCCGCCGGATGACACCAAAACCAGCCCGGCTGCCCGTGAGGCGTTTGCCCGCAGCGCTGGCAATATCTGTAATCTGGCGGGCGACGCTTTCAACCTGGGGTTGCGGTCTTATTACTACGCGCTGGCCGTGGTTGGCTGGTTCATCCATCCGATTGTCTTTATCGCATGCTCGACCCTGGTTGTGGTGGTGCTTTACCGGCGGGAATTCTGCTCCGATGCGCTGGGCGCGTTGCGCGCCGGTAAAGTCTTTGAAGAACCATCGCCGGCGAAGACCGATCCCCAATAATGTCACTCTACCCCGATCAACAGGCTTTTACTGAATGAACGATACCATCCGAAGAAACCGGGTAACCCGGTTCATTGGAACTCTCAACCAGGCCCAGGAACTCCGGTTGTCTGTGGAAGATGCCCGGGAAGGGCAGCTGGTGCTTTGCCTTCCTTACAGTGACCAGATCATCGGTAATCCCGAAACCGGCGTTATCCATGGGGGCGCGATCACCACCCTGATGGATACCGCATCCGGGTCGGTCATTCTGTGCGCGCTGGATGAATTCGAATTGTGCCCAACACTCGATCTTCGGGTGGACTACATGCGCCCGGCGGAACCGCGTAAACCGGTATTTGCCCGGGCCGAAACCTACAAGATAACCCGGAACATCATCTTCACTCGTTGTGAGGCCTTTCAGGAAAACGGCGAAACCATTGCCAACTGCGTAGGTACCTTTATGCGCATCGGCCAGGAGGCCACGCCAAAAAGTTACCGCGATCTGATTACGGGAGGTGAGGAATGACCGATTCGGAACTGCTGCAGTACACCCGAGACACCGGTGACTTTTCCCGAATGCTCAGCAGCATTCCCTATGCGGACTTTATTGGCCTCGAGTGCGACCGGTTCGGTGATGACCTGATTTTTCGCTTGCCCAAGAAAGAACAGAACCTGGGCAATCCGATTCTTCCGGCCATTCACGGTGGCGTTATTGGTGGCTTCATGGAACTGTCTGCGGCCATTTACCTGATGATGTCCCAGGAAACGCCACGCATGCCGCGAATCGTGGACTTTTCGCTGGATTATCTGCGTGCCGGACTGAACCGGGAAACCTACGCAGAATGTCACCTAACCCGTCAGGGCAACCGGGTGGCCAACGTGATGGTCACGGCCTGGCAAAAATCACGCGCGCAGCCGATCGCCACCGCCCGGGCCCATTTTCTGATCGAAGGTTAAATCACGCCCATGCCAGGGCTTGAAATGCTCCGGCACGCCCCCACTCATTGCAGCAAGGTAACGAATCCGTATTGAAGCGGGCACGGAACCGTTGCTGCAAGTGCCTTGACCGCCCTGACTGGAAGGCTGTTGTGCCGTCGGTAAGGCATTGCGTCAGCATGCTTCGGATGCCTGCTTTTCTGAACTGAGCATTTAGTCAGGAGATAAAGACGTCATGACGGTTGAGTCGCAAAAAGAGACCCTGGGTTTTCAGACCGAAGTGAAGCAGCTGCTTCAACTGATGATCCACTCCCTGTATTCCAACAAAGAAATCTTCCTTCGTGAGCTGATCTCAAACGCCTCGGATGCCGAGGACAAGCTGCGGTTTGCCGCACTGAAGGACGACAGCCTCTATGAGGGTGATTCCGAGCTTCGGATCCGGCTGTCTTACGACAAAGACGCCAATACCGTCACCATTGCCGATAACGGTATCGGTATGACCCGTGACGATGTGATCCAGAACCTGGGTACTATCGCCAAGTCCGGCACCGCCGAGTTCCTGAAGCAGCTCTCCGGTGACGAAAAGAAAGACAGCAAGCTGATCGGCCAGTTCGGTGTTGGTTTCTACTCCGCGTTTATCGTTGCAGACCGGGTTGAAGTCTTCACTCGTCGCGCCGGCGCGCCTGTGGCCGAAGGGGTGCACTGGGAATCCAAGGGCGACGGTGAGTTCACCATCGCGCAGGTAGACCGGGAACAGCGTGGTACCGAAATCGTTCTGCACCTGAAGAGCGATGCCAACGAGTTTGCGGATGGTTTCCGTCTGCGCGGCCTGGTGAAAAAATACTCTGACCACATTTCGTTCCCGGTGGTCATGCAATCCGAGTCTGAGGAAGAGGGCAAGAAGGGCGAGGACGAGACCGTCAACGACGCGACTGCGTTGTGGACGCTGCCACGCACCGAGATCAAGGACGACGAGTACAAAGAGTTCTACAAGCACATCGCCCACGACTTCGAAGACCCACTGACCTGGTCCCACAACAAGGTTGAGGGCAAGCTCGACTACACCAGCCTGCTGTACATCCCGGCCCGCGCGCCGTTTGACCTGTACAACCGTGAGGCGCCTCGCGGCCTGAAACTGTATGTTCAGCGTGTGTTCATCATGGACGACGCCGAGCAGTTCCTGCCGCTGTATCTGCGTTTCGCCAAGGGTGTGGTGGATTCCAACGATCTGTCACTGAACGTCTCCCGTGAGATTCTGCAGAACGACAGCACCGTGGAAAGCATCCGCACAGCGCTGACCAAGCGTGTGCTGGACATGCTGTCCAAGCTGGCCAAGAAGGACCCGGAGCAGTACCAGAAGTTCTGGGGTGAGTTCGGTACCGTTCTGAAAGAAGGCCCGGCGGAAGACTTCAGCAACCGTGAGAAAATCGCTGGCCTGCTGCGCTTTGCCTCTACTCATACCGGTGAGGAAAGCCAGAAGGTATCGCTGGATGAGTACATTGGCCGCATGAAGGAAGGCCAGAAGAAGATCTTCTACATCACTGCCGACAACTTTATGGCCGCCAAGAGCAGCCCGCATCTGGAGGTGTTCCGCAAGAAGGGCATCGAGGTGCTGATCCTCTCTGACCGTATTGACGAGTGGATGATGGGCTACCTGAGCGAATATGACAGCAAGCAGTTCCAGGATGTAGCCCGCGGCGACCTTGACCTCGGTGACGTAGAGACCGAGGAAGACAAGAAGCAGAAAGAAGCGGCTGCTGAAGAACACAAAGAGCTGCTGGAGCGCATCAAGAAAGCGCTTGAGGACAAGGTTCAGGACGTTCGCGCGACCAATCGACTGACCGACTCTCCGGCTTGCCTCGTGGTAGGCGAGTTCGATATGGGCGCCCAGATGAAGAAAATCATGGAGGCCGCTGGCCAGAAAGTGCCGGACAGCAAGCCGATCTTCGAGATCAACGTCGAGCACCCGCTCGTTCAACGTCTGGAAAGTGAAAACGGCGACGAGCGTTTCGGCGAGCTGGCGGCTGTCTTGCTGGATCAGGCCACGCTGGCCAGTGGTGAGCAGCTGGCGGATCCCGGCGCTTACGTGTCCCGTCTGAACCGTCTGCTGCTGGAACTGGCGAACTAAGTCCTGTGCAGCAGATCGATGTGGATCTGAGCATCGGCCCTGATGAGTGGATAAAGCTGTATCAGGGCGCTGCTCAGGATGTTCACACCCGGGCCCGGGACGGACGTTTGGTTCGTTTCCCTGCCCGCATCCTGTCGAGGTTCGCCCTGCACGATGGCGTGCAGGGCAGCTTCCGAATCCTGTTTGATGAGCAGGGCAAGTTTCAGTCGGTGCAACGCCTGAGCCCGTGAAACTGACTACCAGCGCGCTCTTCTATCCAACCCCGAAACTGACTACAATGCCGGCCCCGCTTAAAGATTGAACAGCCCGGAGCCAACATGCGAATCATCCTTGCCCCTATGGAAGGGCTCGTTGATGCACCCATACGCGAAACCCTGACCAAGGTAGGGGGCATTGACCGGTGTGTTACCGAGTTTGTTCGCGTTACTCAGGGCATGCTGCCACCACGTATCTTCTACAAGTATGCGCCTGAACTGCATAATCATTCGCTGACCCGGGTAGGCACACCGGTGGCGCTTCAGTTACTGGGGTCTGACCCCGAGCAGATGGGGCTCCACGGCGCCAAGGCTGCAGAGCTCGGCGCCTGCCAGGTGGATATCAACTTTGGTTGCCCGGCCAAGACAGTAAATCGCCACAAAGGCGGCTGTGTCCTGATGCGCGAGCCGGAACTCATGCACGAAATCACTGCCGCCGTCCGCCGACACGTGCCGGAACACATTCCCGTTACCGCCAAAATGCGCCTCGGTTATGACGACCGTTCCATGGCTGTGGCCTGTGGGCAGGCGCTGGAAGCGGCCGGTGCGGCGGAAATCGTTATTCATGCCCGAAGCAAGGTGGATGGCTACAAGCCCCCGGCCTATTGGGAAGAAATCGCCAAGGTCAGGGAAGCGGTATCCACCCATGTCATCGCCAACGGCGAGATCTGGACGGTGGACGATTACTGGCGCTGCCGCAAGGTCTCTGGTTGCGATGATGTGATGATTGGCCGGGGGCTGATCGCCCGGCCGGACCTGGCGCGAAAAATCAAAGCCAGTCAGGCAGGCGAAGACATTCCCGATATGACCTGGCCTGAAGCGGTCGCCCTGGTGCGCGAATACGCGGAAGTTTTGCAGGGTTGGCTGGAGGATCGCTACGTTACCGGCCGAATCAAGCAGTGGATGAACTTTCTCCGTCAGGGTTTTACCGAAGCGGAAACCCTGTGGCCCCAGGCGCGTAAAATTCGCGAAGTTGCCCCCATGCTGGCTTGCCTTGAGCAGCGCCCGGTAACCCGCGACGCCTCTACCCGGGCGGCCTGATATCGATCGTTTTCCTCCCTTCCGAAATTGCCAACTACATTGGTAAGTAACGACCGCGAGTCGGACACCAATGCAGGTTTAACATCACGGACAGGAAGGGAAACACGATGCCTACACGATCGTTCCGCTCCGGGAGTCGAATCGGGATTGCCGCAGTATTCGTTACCGCGGTGGTCAGTTTCAGTGTGCTTGCCGACGAAAGCGTGGTCACCGTTACTCCGCTGGGTAGTCACGACGGCGAGTTTTGCGGGCGAGATCGCGCACTGGTCTTCGAAGATCCCAGTGGCACCCGAATTCTTTATGACGCCGGCCGAACCGTGGCAGGGCCCGACGACCCGCGCCTGGGCGACATCGATGTGATCCTCGTCTCTCACATGCATGGGGATCATGTCGGCGACAGTCGTATCCCGAAAGTAAACGCCGGTACCTGTGGGTCACCCGAGACATCCGTGTCGACGCTGCCGCAATCGAACTCCGTCGATATAGCGGTCGGAAAAGGTGCGAAGATTGTTACTGGCAGTGAAATGCCCGCGTTCTTCGCCGCTAAGCTGAAGGCAGCCGGCGGCGATCCGGCCAACTCGCTGCTTGTGCGCTTTGGCGCCGAGATCCAGGTGGGAGAGGTGGCCATGACCACCGTGCCGGCCGTGCACAGCAACGGTGTGTCCCCCTCATTCCTGACCGGCCCGCTGGCGGAATATCTGAAGGCCGCCGGGGTTGGCGCGAGCGTCGGACCGCCCACGGGCTATGTCCTGACATTTACGAATGGCCTGGTGGTGTACTTGTCCGGCGATACGGGGATTACCGCGGAGCAGGAACGGGTGGTCGGGGATCATTACGGTGCTGAGCTCGCGGTGATGAATATCGGCGATACCTTCACCACCGGGCCGAAGGAAGCCGCCTACGTCATCAACGATCTGATTAAACCGAAGGCGGTCATTGCCTCTCATGCCAACGAGGCAGCTACCGCCAACGGTAAAGTGATTGATGGCACCCGAACCGCCCAGTTTGCTGAGATGGTGCGGGTGCCCGTGCATGTGCCACTGAGTGGTCAGAGCATGACCTTTGACGGAAACGGCCGGTGTACTCAGGGCTGCGAATAGGGGCTAGTCTTCCAGTGCCGCCTGATATTTGCCGGAGCGCGCTCCGCTGTTCAATCGGGCGCGTTTGAGCAGTGCCTCCTGCGCCGCTTCGCGGTTTTCCAGCTTGCCTGCCCAGGCCTTCTGGGCCGGTTCCTGCAGGGCCCGGCCGTAGGAAAAACTTAACGCCCAGGGTTGGGGCCCGTGGCTGTTGAGGGCATTCAGGTTGGCGGTGGCTTCTTCCGGCGTTTGCCCGCCGGATAGGAAGAATATCCCCGGGACCGCCGCCGGCACCACGCGCTTGAAGATCGTCAAGGTGGCGTCCGCGACTTCACTCGGTGCAGCATGAGGGTTGTCCTTGCCGGGTGTCACCATGCTGGGCTTGAGAATCATGTGTTCAAGCTGGATTCTGTGGCGGGCGAGGGCATTGAACACCTCACGGAGCACCTCTTCGCTCACTTCGGCGCAGCGCGCAAGGCTGTGGTGGCCGTCCATCAGCACTTCCGGCTCTACAATTGGCACAATGCCGCAGGACTGACATACGGCCGCATATCGTGCCAGCACCTCGGCATTGGCTTCGACGGCTGTGCGCGACGGCAGGGTATCGGAGATATGGAACACGTCGCGCCATTTTGCGAAGCGAGCCCCCTGGGCCTTGTAGCTTTCCAGCCGGTCATGCAGGCCATCCAGCCCGAATGTGATTTCATCGCCGGGGGCGTTGACCATGGGCTTCTTGCCCTTGTCCACCTTGATGCCGGGCACAATATGCTGGCTTTTTAACAGCTCTGGGATGGGCTGACCTTCGAGGCTGGTCTGGCCGAGGGTTTCTTCAAATAGAATCACGCCACTGATGAACTCACCCAGCCCGGGTGCAGACAGGATCAGGCTGCGGTATTCCCGGCGGCTGTCTTCGGTGGATTCGACATCGATGGCACGAAACCGTTTCTCGATGGTTGGCGCGCTTTCGTCGGCGGCCAGAATGCCCCGATCCGGACCCACAAGATCCGCAATAGTTGATGAAAGCTCATCCTGAATGGTCATGGACGCTCCTGGCTGATGCATTGGTTGTCGGAAATGTGGAATTTTCGCTTTCATTGTAGACCCAAGTTGAGGGTCTGAAATTTGATCTGGGCAAAGGAAAGCGGCGGCATAGTGTTTTACCCTTCGTTTCAGCACAACAAACATAATTTGCACAGGTAAGAACTATGAAAACGGTCGTCAGCGTCAGCCAAGGCTCTTCGGAATACGATTACCAGCTGGAGACGGAATTCCTGGGTCAGCCTTTCCGGGTGATACGTCTGGGGTCGGACGGTGACCTCGGCCGGGCCGAAACCCTGCTGGAGTCGGTGCGCGAGCAGGCCGATGCCATTGGCCTGAGCATGATTCACGATCATTACCAGGTCGGGAAGGAGCAGCTGCTGCATCCCGATACGGCCCGACTGGAAGATTGCATACCGGACAAGCCGGTCACCACCGGTTCGGGGTTGCGCGGTATTCTGCAGGAATGGGCGGTCCGGCATACCCAGTCGGAGCTCGGACACTTCTTCGACAACGCCCGGGTGTTGTGCTTTAACGGCCAGGCCAGTTACCGCATTGCCCGTGCGCTGGAAGAGCATACGGACAACCTGTTTTTTGCTGATCCGTATACCGATTTTGGTGTTCCTTACCTGCTTACCTCTCTCAGCCAGCTGGAAACCTACACCCGCATCAGCGCTCCGTTTATGTACCGTCCGGTGGCGGCCCGTGCTGTAGAGATGGCCCTACACAATCCGCTGTATCGCCTTGCCGAGGGCATGGTGAAAAGCTCTCTGAGTGATGCGGTGGAATCTGCTCACGTGATTGTGGCCTCGATTGGCGATCTTGAGGGCATGGGGCAGAAACAGCTTGATGGCAAAACGATTATTACTTCCCGCGTGACTGACTCGTCGCTCGACTGGCTGAAGGCCCGGAATGTGGCCATGGTGGTGGATTACAGTCCCTGGCTGGAAGACCGCCCGGTGGGCACGAACGTCATGGAGGCGATGATCAGTGCCGCGCTGGCCCGTACCCCAGAGCAGCTGGCCGCCGATGATTACCTGAGCGTGATTCAGAAACTGGGCATTGAGCCGCGGATAATTTACCCAAATGCCTATCGGCGGGTGAATCGATTCGCTTTCGTCATCCACCCGTTGTCCCAACAGTACCTGACCAAGACTCCGCCGCTGGACTGGATTGCCAATGTCTCCCCCAAAGGCGTCATGAACCTGGTGGAAAAAGCCGTGGCTTACACGCCGCCGTTCCTTTATTCCAAGGTCAGTGGCATCACTTCGCCAACCGGGGACGAGGTGGAAGGCTGGCTGATTACTGTCGG
Source organism: Marinobacter salinisoli (assembly GCF_017301335.1). Classification (NCBI taxonomy): domain Bacteria; kingdom Pseudomonadati; phylum Pseudomonadota; class Gammaproteobacteria; order Pseudomonadales; family Marinobacteraceae; genus Marinobacter; species Marinobacter salinisoli. The sequence goes on along the minus strand of NZ_CP071247.1, from coordinate 2,892,811 downwards.
TGGCACGCCCAAGGAAATCATGGCCCACGACCCTGAATTCACCTACAGCCGATTGTTACAGGCCGCCAAACTGGCCAAGAAGCTCGGTGCTCAGGTGATGGGGCTGGGCGCTTTCACCAAGGTGGTGGGGGATGCGGGTATTACCGTGGCCAAGCGCGCCCCGCTTCCAATTACCACCGGGAATAGCTACAGCGCCTCTGGCGCCCTGTGGGCCGCCCACGATGCAGTCAAGAAGATCGGCCGCGTGCGCGTCGGCAAGAGTGGCAAGATGGCCGGCAAGGCAATGGTTGTGGGTGCTACCGGTGCCATTGGTTCGGTGTGCGCCCGCCTGCTGGCAAAGGCGGTAGATGAAATATATCTGGCCGCGCCAGAACCGGCCAAGTTGCTGGCGCTGAAAGAAAGCATCGAAGCGGAAACGCCCGGGGCAACGGTACACATCGCCGGATCAGCCGATCGGAATCTTGCCGACATGGACATGATTGTTACCGCTACCTCAGGTGCGGGTAAACGTATCCTGGATATCATGAAGGTGAAACCCGGCTGCGTGATCACCGATGTGGCTCGCCCGCTGGATATTCCGGCGGAGGATGTGGCCAAGCGTCCCGATGTGCTGGTCATCGAGTCCGGCGAAATTCAGCTGCCAGGTCGAGTACATATGAAAGACATTGGCCTGCCCGATGGCATCGCCTATGCGTGCCTTGCGGAAACCATCGTGCTGGCCCTGGAAGGGCGTTTTGAAAACTTCACGTTGGGGCGCAATATCGAATGGGAGAAAGTCCGCGAAATCTACAAGATGGGCCTGAAACACGGTATGAAACTGGCGGCCATTTCTGGCGTGAACGGTGTGTTCAGCGAGGAAGATTTCGAGCGGGTTCGTCAGTTGGCGGCAGAGAAGGATGAACCCGTAAAGGGCCAAGCAAAAAAGAAGGCGCAGGGGTAAGTGGGGGGCAAGGTCCCTTCGTGCTGTTGGGTGATCGCAGCGGGCAAAGGTTTTTGCCCACTGTGATCAAGTTAGTGATGCTGCCGGTTTGGAAGCGTTTGGAAGATAAACGGCAGCGGGTGGCAGTGATTAACACTTAAGCCCCATTGTCCACGTACTCAACGGCCTTGGCAGCGAGTTCATTGATAAAGACCAGGAAATAGCCGCTCAGCAAGAGCATCGGCGAAATAAAAACGGCGATAAAACCGGACATAAACAGGGAGTCCGGCGCCATGCCCGATTCAAATCGCAATACGCTACTGAATAGAATCGCCAGGAATGCCAAGGCTGAGAGGTGTCGAACGATACGGAATTTGGTCGTCGGAGATACAGAAATCGTTTTACCGGAAACACCCGCCCACAATGAATCAAGAAAATACAGCAATAATGAAATCCACCCGGCAATATAAAGTAACGCGTCATTACCGTTGACATCGTTTGCGCCCACCTGGTTTGGATCGGTGCCCAAAACCAGGTGGCCACCCTGAGCCAATGGCGCAAACATATCGCCTCCCCATGCCACAAGCAGGTCCATGATAGCGGCGACGGTGTCTTGAGAGTAGAAGCCTGTCAGCGTGAGAAACGTTCCGCCCCAAAACACGATTGAGGCCGTTGTCAGCACATAGCCGATGTAACGGATAAGTTGCTTCAGAAGAAACCGCTTGACGGGTGATTGCGGCACACTGAACGAGTACTCAACGGTGAAGCTGGACACCTCTATACCTCTCTGATGTTTATGTTTTTTTGAATCTGGCGATTACAGTGATTCAACGATGGTAGCACGTGGCCTTGCGAGTAAAGCTCGACCTGGTCGTGAATTTGTGGACGGGAAGGGTCTGGGGCGAGTGTGCTTGATCCGGATGGTTGCCTGGTACGGAGGCGGTGTAAACTAGGCGGTCTTGAGAAACTTGCCCGCTTTTGAGGAGAACAACCATGTCAGACATTCAGCGCATCCAGTCGACCGACAGAATGAGCCGTATTGTGAAGCATAACGGAACCGTATATCTGTGCGGTCAGACCGCCGGCGAGGCGGACTGGGATATCGGCAGGCAAACTGCGGAATGCCTCAAGAAGGTCGAGAATCTGCTCGCTGACGCGGGCAGCTCTTCGGATCGCATTCTTTCAGTTACGATTTATATCCGTGATATGAAGGATTTCGCTGCGATGAACGCGGTCTGGGATGAATGGGTGAAAGATCTGCCCAAGCCCGCCCGTGCGTGTGTCGAGGCTCGCATGGCTAGGCCTGAGATTTTGGTTGAGATGACCGTTGTGGCTGCCGAAAGCCCCTGATGCTCATCCGGATGGGTGCTGGCAGGGGTGTGCGCATCTCTCACAGGAAGGAAAGCGCAACCCCTGCTAGCAGCCAGAGCACGGCCACAACAACCAGCACCGACAGGAGTGGGCTATCGGGGCTCTTGAGGACGCGGTTGTTGCAAAAGGTCGCTTGTGTGACGAGGAGCCCGGGATTAAGCAGATAATCGACGTTGATCCATAATTCTCCCCAGAAATGGATTGAAAAGGAGTATGAGTTCATGCCGTATGCCAGCAATTCTGAGCTGCCCAAAGGGGTGCAAGACAACCTGCCCGAACATGCTCAGGAGATTTACCGAAAAGCGTTTAATTCGGCCTGGGAGGAATACAAGGACCGGTCCGACCGGAGGGGTGATGCAGGTCGTGAGGAGACGGCGCACAAGGTCGCCTGGGCCGCCGTAAAAAAGGAATATCACAAGGAAGGCGACCGATGGGTAAGAGACAGCGACTGATCGAGGCTGGTCTTTGGGGGCATTGAACAGATTTTTTGGTTCACTCAATAAAAAAGCCCGACAGCGTTCGCTGTCGGGCTTTTCCGTTAGTGCGTCAGGTTGTCACCTTAACCGCACTTGCTGTCTCCGCAGGATAGGCAAGTAGCGCAGCCGTCCATCACGATTACAGCCTTGGTGCTGCACTTGCCGCACATGGTGGCGTTGGCAGGGTAGTCACTGCTTTTCTCATCATTGGTAGCCGCGCTTTGGCTGGCCTCGAACTCGGCACGCTTTTCAGCAAGGATGCGCTTGGTGGTTTCGCTCATCTCTTCGCTTTCCAGCAAACCGATAGCCTTCAGGTGCTTCTCGATCACCGCGCCGATTTCGGCGACCAGCGATGGCATGAATACGCCGCCTTTCTTGAAGTAACCGCCGTTCGGATCGTAAACAGAGCGCAGCTCTTCGACCAGGAAGGTCACGTCACCACCCTTTCGGAACACCGCGGAGATAACGCGGGTGAGGGCGATAACCCACTGGAAGTGCTCCATGGACTTGGAGTTAATGAACACTTCGTAGGGCTGCCGGCTCTCATGGTCGGTATCTTCGTTGAGCAGGATGTCGTTAATGGTGATGTACATCGCATGCTCAGCCACCGGCGGCTTGATCTTGTAGGTCGTGCCCAGCAGGAAGTCTGGCCGCTCGATGTTCTCATTCATCTTGACGGGCGCTTGTTCCTGCGGCTGGGCAGCAACCGCGGCGTTGTTGGCGTCTGCATCGGCTTTCTTTACGCGGTAGCCGACGATTTTGTTGCTGATTTTCACTGTCATGTTCGTGTTCCTTAGTCGGGTTCCCGGATCAGTACTTGCCGTAAGTGCCTTCTTTCAGCGCGTCAAACAGGTTCGCGGCGGTGTGGATTTCGCCATCGTACTCAACCTGTTCGTTACCCTTCAGGGTAACTTTGCTGCCATCGTCCAGGGTGAACTCGTACATCGTGTTCTCAAGATCTTTTTCTTTGACCAGTACGCCCTGGAACGCCTCCGGGTTGAAGCGGAAGGTTGTGCAACCTTTCAGGCCCTTATCATAGGCGTACAGGTAGATATCTTTGAAATCTTGATATTCGAAGTCTGTCGGAACATTGGCCGTCTTGGAAATCGAGGAATCTACCCACTTCTGAGCGGCGGCCTGGATGTCCACATGCTGCTGCGGCGTTACGTCGTCAGAGGTGGTGAAGTAAGACGGAAGCTTCTTGTCCTCTTCATCTGAGAACGGCATCGCGCCCGCATTCACCAGCTGACGGTAGGCCAGCAATTCGAACGAGAATACGTCGACTTTCTCTTTGGTCTTGCGGCCTTCACGGATGATGTTACGTGCATAGTGGTGCGAAAAGCTCGGCTCGATCCCGTTACTGGCGTTGTTGGCCAGCGACAGGCTGATGGTCCCCGTCGGCGCGATGGAGGTGTGGTGGGTGAACCGACCCCCTTTCTCCGCCAATTCCTTGATCAGCTCAGGCTCCAGGTTCGCAATCTGCTGCATGTACTTGCTGTACTTTGCGTGCAGGATGCGGCCTTTTACTTTATCACCCAGCTTGTAGCCATCGTTGGCCAGCTCCGGGCACTTACGCATCATTTTCGGTGTAATTTCGAACTCTTCGTTCATGATTGGGGCCGGGCCTTTTTCTTCAGCCAGGGTCAGGGACTGGCGCCAGCCCTCTACCGCCATTTCACGAACGACTTCCTCGGTGAACTGTACCGACTCTTCAGAGCCGTATGGCATGCGGAGCATCGCCAGGGTGGAACCCAGGCCCAGGATACCCATGCCGTGACGGCGCTTGTGGGTGATTTCGTGACGCTGCTCTTCGAGCGGCAGGCCATTGATCTCTACCACGTTGTCCAGCATGCGGGTGAAGATACCCACTACCTTACGGTACTTCTCGTAGTTGAAGCTGGCCTTGTCGGTGAACGGGTAGTCCACGAACTTGGTCAGGTTGACCGAGCCCAACAGGCAGCTGCCGTAAGGGGGCAGGGGCTGCTCGCCACACGGGTTGGTGGCCCGGATATCCTCGCAGAACCAGTTGTTGTTCATCTGGTTCACTTTGTCGATCAGGATGAAACCTGGTTCGGCGTAGTCGTAGGTCGAGGTCATGATGGTGTCCCAGATGAACTGGGCTTTCAGGGTTCGGTAGATGCGGCACGCTACCTTGCCCTCGTCGTTCATCACGTAGCCATCCAGCACCGGGAAGTCGCGGTAGACAAACTGGCTGCTATCAGTGAGGTCAAGCTGCTCGTCTGCCACTTCTTTCTGGGTCACCGGGAAGGACAGATGCCAGTCGTCGCCGTTGCGAACGGCTTCGATAAAGTCTTCGGTGATCAGCAGTGACAGATTGAACTGGCGCAGGCGGCCGTCTTCACGCTTGGCCTGAATGAAGTCGATTACGTCCGGGTGGTGAACGTCAAAGGTCGCCATCTGCGCACCGCGGCGACCACCGGCAGAGGACACCGTGAAGCACATGCGGTCAAAGATATCCATGAACGACAGCGGGCCAGAGGTGGTGGCACCGGCACCGGCAACGTAGGCACCTTTCGGGCGCAGGGTAGAGAACTCGTAACCGATGCCGCAGCCGGCTTTCAGAGTCAGGCCTGCCTCGTGGTTCTTCTCCAGGATATCGTTCATGGAGTCATTGATAGAACCAGATACGGTGCAGTTGATGGTGGAGGTGGCCGGCTTGTGCGCTTCCGCGCCCGCATTGGACGTGATACGGCCAGCGGGAATAGCTCCGTTCTGAAGGGCCCAGATGAAGTCCTTCATATGTTTGGTGCGATCGGCTTTCTTTTCGACCTCGGCCAGAGCCTTGGCAACACGCTCGTAGGTTGCGTTGATGTCCTTATCGACGGCTTCGCCGGTTTTTGTTTTTAGTTGGTATTTGCTGTTCCAGATGTCCAGCGAAGCTTCCTGCATCGGAATTGTTGTAACCACAGCTTGTGCCTTAGCGTTCATTGCCACCCCTTTGATAATGCCAGTATGTACGCGTCTTTGTATGCGCAGCCGATATTTTTGGACCGTACTGCGCCCTTTTAACTTCAAATGTCTGTCGGTCCGAGCAGTGCGAAGACCACAATATGTAGTGGTTGGTGTTGCTGTCTCGGGGATGAATCCTGGTCAGATTCATCTTCGAAGGCCCGTGTGGAGCCGCCTTCAGGGCTGCCCGGAGGATTGTGTCCAGAAAGTGGGCTGACCCCATATATGGGTCGAATTTGAAAGAAGTATAACAGGATATAGTGTTCTGTGAAGAAGATCGGAACTATTGAAGAGGGGGCTAGAAGCAAAAAAATAAATCATGAAAGGCTTGCATGGCTGAAACCCCGATGAAATCTAGGCTCCCGGCTCTTGAGTAGAAACCACTATATGTTGTGGTTAAAAAATATCCAAACAAAGCTCACCATCGGGTTACAGTTGTTGCGGTTTCCCAACGAAAAGAGGCGGGAATTACCCCGCCTCTTCTGTTCGAGCGCTGGCCCAATCGCTAGCCTAAAAGCAGGCTGTCATCATCGACTTCCAGGCCGCGCTGCTTCTCGAACAGTCCGAGCAGGTCTTTGACTTCGAGGCCTTCTCGTTGTTCACCTTCAATGTCGAAGACAACCTGGCCCTGATGGAGCATCACCGTGCGAGTGCCCACTTCCAGTGCCTGCTTCATGCTGTGAGTTACCATCAACGCGGTCAGTTTTTGCTCGTCGATGATTTTGGTGGTCAGCTCAAGCACGAAGGCGGCGGTTTTGGGGTCGAGCGCTGCGGTGTGTTCATCCAGCAAAAGTATGCTGGAGGGGGTCAGGCTCGCCATCAGCAAACTTACGGCCTGGCGCTGTCCACCGGAGAGCAGACCCATTTTATCGCCCAGGCGATTTTCCAGACCCAGCTTGAGGGAGGAGAGACTGTCCCGGAACTGTTCGAGGTACTGCTTTTTGACGGCAGATGTCAGCCCCCGGCGCTGGCCTCGCTTGATCGCCAGGGCGAGGTTTTCCTCGATGCTGAGGGCTTCGCAGGTTCCGGCCAGTGGGTCCTGAAACACCCGGGCAACCATTCCGGCACGCTTGTGGGTGGGCAGCTTGGTGACATCGACGTTATCGACAATGATTTCGCCGCTATCGACCATGACCTCACCAGACAGCGCGTTGAGGAAGGTCGATTTTCCTGCGCCGTTACTGCCGATGACAGTAACAAATTCACCCTGGTTAACTGTCAGGCTCATACCCCGAAGCGCGGGGTTCTCCAGCGGGGTGCCTTTCCCAAAGGTCAGTCGGAGATCGCTTGCACTAATCATGTTGCCTCCTCAGGCCTTATTACGGGTGAATTTGCTGACCACAGAGCTGCGTACGCCCGGCAGGACAATCGCCAGGGTGACGAGAATGGCGGTGATCAGGTTGAGGTCTTGCGCCTGCAGGCCCAGCACGTCTGCGTTGAGCGCAAAGGCAATCGCGAGTCGATAAACGATGGCGCCGATAACGCAGGCAAACAGCGCGCGCAGAACGCTGGAGGGTGTGATCACTGCTTCACCGCCAATCAGGGAGGCCAAGCCGATGATAATGACGCCCACGCCCATGGTGACGTCCGCCGCCCCCTGGCTTTGCGCGAACAGCGCGCCGGCCAGGCCTACAAGCCCGTTGGAAACGGCAATGCCAAGTACGATCATGGCGCCGGTGGCGATACCCTGTGCCCGGGCCATTCTGGGGTTGGCGCCGGTCGCACGCATGGCCAATCCCGTTTCCGATTTCATAAAGCGCCACAACAATACCAGGCTGACACCCACCACGATCAGGAACAGGACAACGGGCACCTGATGAAAGGCCAGGCCCAGATCGTACCAGGGCGTCAGTACGGTTTCCTCGCTGAGCAGGGCGACGTTCGGGCGGCCCATGACCCGTAGATTGATCGAGTAGAGCGCGATCATGGTCAGAATGGAGGCCAGAAGGTTCAGAATTTTGAGCTTGACGTTCAGCAGCGCGGTGACCGCGCCAGCAGCCATACCCGCCAGCACCGCAGCACCGGTGGCAAGCCAGGGGTTCCAGCCGCTGATGATCAGCATGGCGGCAACGGCCGCACCGAGCGGGAAGCTGCCGTCAACCGTCAGGTCTGGAAAATCGAGTACGCGGAATGAGATGTAGATGCCGAACGCCACCAGGCCGTAGATCAAGCCGGTTTCAATGGCGCCATAAAGTGCGATTTCACTGAGCATGGGTCTGTATCACTATAAATAAAAAGCGGGCGGGCCCCATTGAAGGGGACTCCGCCCGCTGTCATCGGATTTTTACTCGTCGTTCTGGATAACCTTCTGTGCCTCGTCGATCAGCGTTTGAGGCAGGGTCATGCCCATGCGTTCCGCTGCAGAAGGGTTCACGTGAAGGTCGAGTGTTTCCATGGTTTCGACTGGCATGTCGCCGGGTGCCTTGCCTTCAAGTACCCGGGCAACCATGGCGCCAGTCTGACGGCCGTGATTGTAGTAGTTGAAGCCCATCGCGGCTACTGCACCGCGATCAACGGTTGCGGTATCTGCGGCAAATACCGGCATGTCGGTGCGCTCACCAACCGAAATAACGGCTTCAACCGCGCTGATGACGGTGTTGTCCGTGGTGAGGTAGATAGCATCGACCTTTCCAACCAGCGAACGGGTTGCACCGAGAACTTCGGATGTTTTGGTTGCCGCAGCTTTCTCCAGGGTCATGCCCCGGGCTTCCAGTCGCTCTTCCAGCAGATTCACCAGAGACACCGCGTTGGCTTCACCGGGGTTATACACGGTGCCGATCCGCTTTGCGTCGGGCAGGGCCTTGTTCACCATATCCAGATGCTTGTCGATAGGTAACATATCGCTGACACCTGAAATGTTTGCGCCCGGCGCTTCCAGGTTACTGACTAGCTTGGCGCCGACGGGGTCGGTCACGGCAGAAAACACCACCGGAATCTCCCGCGCTGCAGCAGCAACGGTCTGCGCGGAAGGCGTGGCGATGGCAACGATCACATCCGGGCTTTCACCGACAAACTTTCGGGCAATCTGGGCTGCGATAGCCGAGTTACCCTGAGCGCTTTCGTGCATGACGGTCAGGTTTTCACCTTCTTTGAACCCGCGCTCTGCCAATTCATCCTTAACACCTTGATAAACGGCATCCAGGGCGGGATGTTCAACAATCTGCGTGATTGCAACGGTGCGGGATTCCTGTGCTTGCACCAGGCTTGCTGCTGCCAGCAGTGAGGCACCGATCAGGGTGCGCAGGCTTCGTTTGGCCATGTACCTGTCTCCGAATTTTTGTCTGGATGGGTGGATTTACAAAACTCAGAATGACGAAAGGCGGCAAGTTTACCACAGGCGTTTGGGCTTGGGGGTGCGGAATCTCAGGGGCTGTGTAACGAGGCGCCCAAGCCGAATAGTTTTGGCTTCGTCACACTTTGCTATTCCATACTGTGGTCAAATACGCTACGAAAGTCTTATAAAAAATTACCCGCTCTAACACATGGACGAATAAAAGGAAGATTCATGGACACAACCAACAGACTTCCCCTGGATTTGGTGTATCAACGGGAGGCCACTCAAGGCGATTCCCTCTATATGACTCAGCCCCTCGGCGATGGCAAGGTGGCGGAGTACACCTGGGGACGGGCCGTTGACGAGGCGCGGCGCGTGGCATCCTACCTGAAATCACTCAATCTTCCGGAAAAGAGCCGCATTGGTTTGATTTCAAAAAACTGCGCACAGTGGATCATGACCGACTGGGCGATCTGGATGGCGGGCCATATTTCGGTGCCCCTGTACCCGACCCTGAACGCCGATACGGTCAATTACATCCTGAACCATGCCGAATGCGATGTTCTGTTCGTTGGCAAGCTGGACGACTGGGATATGATGAAGCCTGGCGTGCCTGAGTCTGTGCGTTGTATTTCCTATCCGTTGAGCCCTCCCAACGATTTTGAAACCTGGGATGATATCGTTGCGTCCTTCCCACCGTTAGAGGGCAAAACCCAACGCGATCCGGACGAGCTCGCGACCATTGTGTACACCTCGGGTAGCACTGGGCGGCCTAAGGGCGTCATGCTGAGTTTCCGGAACATGGCGTTTTCCGCAGCCGGGGGTACCCAGGTCCTGAACCTGGGTCCGAAAGAGCGCATGTTGTCCTACCTGCCGCTGGCGCACGTCTTCGAGCGTACCTTTGTCGAGTTGGGCTCGCTGTATGCCGGTTTCGAGCTCTATTTTGCCGAATCACTGGATACCTTTGTTCAGGATCTTCAGCGCGCGCGTCCGACGTTGTTCCTTTCGGTGCCGCGCCTTTGGGTGAAGTTCCAGCACGGTGTTCTGCAGAAGGTGCCCAAGCAGAAGCTGGAGCGCCTGATGCGCATGCCGGTGGTGAACAAACTGATCAAAAAGAAGATTCTGAAAGGTCTTGGTTTGAACAAGGTCAAACTGGCGGGCAGCGGCTCCGCACCGCTTTCCAACGACGTGCTGGACTGGTATCGCGCGCTCGGGCTGGAGTTGCTTGAGGGCTACGGAATGTCTGAAAACTTCGCGTACTCGCACATGAATCGTCCAGGCCGTTCCCGCACTGGCTATGTCGGCGAAGCGCTGCCGGGCGTTGATGTGAAAATTGCCGAAAACGGAGAGGTACTGGTAAAGAGCCCGGCGACCATGATGGGTTATTACAAAGATGAGGAAAAAACCCGTGAAACCTTCACGGAAGACGGTTACCTGAAAACCGGTGACAAGGGCGAAATTGATGAGCTTGGTCGTCTGAAGCTGACCGGGCGGATTAAGGAAATCTTCAAGACCAGCAAAGGCAAGTACATCGCGCCGGCACCGATTGAAAACCGACTGATGTCGCACGATGCGATTGAAATGGTGTGCGTCTCCGGCGCAAACCAGACTCAGCCGCACGCGCTGGTGGTGCTGGGGGAAGAGATCCGTCCGAAGGCGGCGGATGAAAACTTCCGGAAGGAATTGGAGGCAAGTTTCAAGGACCTGATTCAGGAAGTGAATAAAAGCGTTGATCCGCATGAGCAACTGGCGTTCATCACGGTGGTTAGCGATGAATGGTCGGTGGAGAACAGCTTCCTGACGCCGACGCTGAAGTTGAAGCGTAACGTTGTTGAAGATGCATACCAGGAAAAAGTGGATAACTGGTACGCCAAGCGCCAGCCTGTCATCTGGCAATGATTGGCGACGAGACCTCGTGGTAAGCAGAGGCCCGGCATTGCCGGGCCTCAGTTCGTTAGAGCCGACATAAGTCTGATTGGTGACGTGAAGCCAGAGGCTTAAGCTGTTGTCTGGTACAGGAGGGTGAAATGAGTCAGCTGGACCTGCTGCAAAAACGAATTCATCAAGAGATACCGCTCAGCCGGGCACTGGGGATAAGGCTGGAGTCTTGGGATGGCCGCACGTTCGTGTTGTCAGCGCCGCTGGCCCCCAACCGAAATCATCAGCACACGGGGTTTGGCGGGAGCGTCTATTCGGTAGCGGTGACCGCTGCCTGGGGGTTGACCGAGCTAGCTCTGGCGGATCTCGGACTGAGTGGCGCGGTTGTCATTCAGCATGGGGATATTGATTACCGGTTGCCCGTCGATGGCGATTTCTATGCGGTGTGCCGGTTGCCGCAGGGCGAGGTGTCGGAGCGATTTCGTAAAAGTCTCGCCCGATACGGCAAAGGCCGTCTTGAGCTGGTTGCCGAAGTCTTTTGCGGGCGTCCTACCCGAAACCCGACCGGAGATGCCTGCGCGGTCTTGAGTGGCCGGCTGGTGGTTCAGGATGCACGCTCAAAGCTGTCGTTCTGAAGTGCTGCTGCCGGGAACGGTTTCCTAGCCAATGGAACGGGTATTGGAGATTGATCGGCTCATGACAATAATCGGGATGATCCCGGCCAATACGATAATCAGTGCCGGGAGCGCGCTGTGATAGAGGCGTTCGTCTGATGCAAACTGGTAGACGTAGGTGGCCAGCGTTTCGAAATTGAACGGCCGCAGGATCAGTGTCGCGGGCAGTTCTTTCATGCAATCCACGAATACCACCAGAGCCGCCGTCAGCAAGGTTCCGCGCAGCATTGGCAGATGCACCTTTACCAGTGTTTGGCCCGGCGAGTGACCGAGGGAACGCGAGGCCATATCCATACTCGGAGTAATCTTCTGCAGGGCGCTTTCGACGCTACCTGCAGACACGGCGAGGAAGCGCACCGTGTAGGCAAACACAACGGCGAAAGCCGATCCGCTCAATAACAGGCCGGTGCTGAAACCAAAGACTTCCCGGGACCAGCTGTCCAGCCAGTTATCAAAACCGGCCAATGGCACAATCACCCCCACCGCGAGCACGGCGCCGGGCATCGCGTAGCCCAGGCTGGACAGGCGCATTAAAACACGCATGCCACGAGTGTTATGCAGCCGGCGGCTGTAGGCGAGGGTGATACCGATCAGTAGGGTCGTCAGTGCGGCCGTTCCGGACAGAAACAGACTGTTCAAAGTGTTCTGAACGAAATCCGGGTTCCAGCTCTCTTCAAAGTATTCCCATGCGTAGAGCCCCAGGGTGGCGCCCGGAATAATAAAGCCGAAGAGAACGGGCAGCAGGCAGACTCCGACACACACCAGTTGACGCGGAAATGACATGGTAAAACGCTGGATCGGGTCACGATTGTCCCGCGCTGCAAATTGCTGCTGGCGCCGGCGGGAATAGCGTTCAAGAGTGACCAGCAGTACCACGAACACCAGCATGGTGGTGGCAATTTGCGCCGCCCCGCCAAGGTTTCCCAGGTTCATCCAGGTATCGAAAAGCCCGGCGGTGAGGGTTTGCACGGCAAAGAAATCTACCGTTCCGAAATCGTTGAGGGTCTCCATCAACACAAGAGAGAGGCCGACTGCGACGGCAGGGCGGGCGATGGGCAGTACGACGCGGAAAAAGGTGCTGACTGCGGAGTGGCCGAGGCTGCGGCTAACGGCAAACAGGGATGGAGACTGCTCAAGGAAGGCGGCGCGTCCCAAAAGGTAGACATAAGGATACAGCACCAGCCCAATCATCAGCACGGCGCCCTCGAGACTCCGGATCTCCGGAAACCAGTAGTCACCGGCGCTGGACCAATCGAACCAATCCCGTAGTGCGGACTGCACCGGTCCGGCATAGTCCAGAAGGCTGGTGTAGACATAGGCAATGACGTAGGCAGGAACGGCAAAAGGTAGTAGCAGGGCCCACTCAAAGAATTTTCGGCCGGGAAAATCGCACATCGTGACCGTCCAGGCTGTTGCGAGCCCAATCACGAGTGTGAGAACGCCAACGCCGAGCATTAGCTTGCCGGTGGTCACGAGATACCGCGGAAGCGTGGTCTCGAGTAAGTGAGGCCAGATGTTTTCTTCCGGGAAAAACGCCAGGAAAATGACAGAGAGTACGGGCAGGGCGACGATGGCCGTGGTGGCCAGTGCGGAAAAGAGCCACCGGCGTGAGGTGCGTTTTGCCAGCAGGGGCTGGTGGAGCCCGGCGTCAGTGCTGGAAACGGCCTCGGTCATAGTGATCCTGATACGTCGAAATGAGCGGAGTTGGGATTGTAGACAGGTCGCTCATTGCCTGCAATGACAGAGCCGCAGGGCAACCCCAACCCGGGGTTGCCCTGCGGCATCGCGCCATCTTACTCGCCGTCGTAATCGACCCGGTCCACCATTTTCACGGCAGCTTCCCGGTTGGTGGCGATCTCTTGCAGAGACAGGTCGTCAGGATTGATCGGGCCCCACTCCGCCACGAGCCCAGAGGGTGTCACGCTCGGGTTCGCAGGGTATTCGGTGTTGGCCTCCGCGTATACCTGCTGGGCTTTTTCGGAAGACAGGAACTCCATCAGCTTGATGGCGTTGTCTCGATTTGGTGCGCTCTTGGTGAGCGAGATACCGCTAATGTTCACGTGGGTGCCGCGGTCCTCGGCATTGGGGAACACCAGGCGAACCTGTTCGGCAATCGGACGCTGGTTTTCATCCTGAAGCATGTTGCCGTAATAGTAGCTGTTGCCGATGGACAGATCGCATACACCTTCGGCGATCGCTTTGATCTGATCCCGGTCTCCGCCCTGAGGCTTACGGGCCAGGTTGTCTTTCACATTCTTCAGCCACTCCTCGGTTTCTGCCTCGCCGTGGTGTGCAATCATTGAGGAGATCAGAGCGATGTTGTACGGGTGCTTACCACTGCGGGTGCAGATCCGGCCTTCCCATTTGTCATCGGCCAGCTGCTCGTAGGTGGTGATTTCGCCTTCTTCAACGCGCTCTTTGGAGGCGAAGATAAGTCTGCCGCGGGTCGTTAGGGCGAACCATTTGCCTTCGGGATGTCTCAGGTTTTCCGGGATGTTCTCGTTCAGGGTTTCGTTGTCTACGCCCTGCACCAAATCCCGCTCGACCAGCTCGTTAATACGGGAAATGTCCACGGTCATGACAACGTCCGCCGGGCTGTTGCGGCCCTCGCGCTCGAGGCGTTCGGCCAAACCTTGCTTGGCAAACACAACATTGGTGTCGATGCCGGTTTCTTGTTTAAACGCGTCAAGAAGGGGCTCCAGAAGGTACGCCTGGCGGTATGAATAAATATTGACTTCACCATCAGCGGTTGCTTGAAGCGGCAGCGATGCGAGCGCAGCGAGTGCGGTCGCGGTCAGTGTCTTTTTCATGTATGGATCCTTGTCAAAATCAAAGTGCCTGACCAGGGGTTGCCCGGGCCAACTGGAAACGCCAACCATTCTCATTTGTATTTGTGTTGGAGTCAATAGCTGGTTCGCATATTTTTTTTGAAATGGTGGTATGCTTCGGAAGCTTTTAAAAACAATACAGAAATCTCAGGAATTGCAGTATGGCAGGCCAAGATCGAAGACAGCACATTCGTACCGCCATGAACGCCAAAGTGAAGGTTGTGCATCCGGAACTTGGGGAATACCTTTTTGCGACTCGTGACATCTCCGATGGCGGCGTTTTCATCGTTGTTGAAGAGCAGGCCTTTGAGGCAGCGATAGGTGACCATGTGACCGTGCAGGTGCAGGGGCTTCCGATTCCGGCCCCGGTTCTTTCTATGGAAATCGTTCGCCGAACCGCTGATGGTTATGGACTGCAGTTCGAATAATGGAAGATGTGATGAAACGCTGTTGCTGGCTCCTTTTCCCCCTGATGCTGCAGGGTTGTGCCTCTTACTATTCCCACTACGCAATGTTCCCTGCCGAGGTATCTGCCGGAGAGACCCGCCAAATACGCCTTTCCTGGCAAACCGCGGATTATCCGAGTTGGTGGTTCGTTGATGACAAGGCAACTGCCATAAAGATGGAAGCCCAGTGCAGTGACCGGATCTGGCGCTTGAGGGATGATGGCGATTCTGGCGCCGGTGCCTGCGGTGCCGGCATTCGCGCCTGTGGAGAGCAGGGTTTGGATCTGCATGCGCCAACCGGTGTTCCGGTGAAGGGGGAGGGGGTGCAATGTCTTGCTATCGAGCCTGGTCAGCCGGAAATAACGATTCCTGAGCTCGGTGAAGAATTGCAGTTGCTGGTTTCCTGTTCTCCGCTGCTGGTCTCACTGCCGGATGGCGAGGAAGAAAAAAACATTGATTATATCAGGGCGTCTCCCGTGCCTTATCGTGTTTATGTCCGCACCGCGCCGCGAGGCTCGTTGCGGGCTCGTTTGCCGGAATTGGACGAATCGGTTTGTGATGATGAGTGACGGACAATTGTCTGCGTGACTGGTATCACAAAGCTACACTTTGTTTCTTTTCGAGCGGCATTGGAACACTTTGTTGTCCTGGAGTTACGATGTGCTACCGAATTGTTGTGGAGTATTCCGGGCAATTGCCGACAATGCTATGTAAGGAAAATTTCTTAATGAGGTGATGTGTGGGCGTCCAGCAGCGGAAAATCATGGTTCAGGATCTGGAAGTGGGCATGTATGTGTCCGACCTGGACCGGCCCTGGCACCAGACCCCTTTCCCCATTCAAGGCTTTTACATTCGCTCTCAGGATGACGTTCGCGCGCTGTCTTCCCACTGCAAATGGGTGATGATCGACGTTGCGGAAATTCGTCAGCCCAAAGAGATGACCGAGAGCAATCTTCCCGTTTTTGGTCGCAGTGCAAAGCGCCGTGGCCGGGAAGAGATTCAATTGCCCCCCCTGAGCATCCGTGAGCCCGTCAGCTATTCGAGAGACGTGCCCCTCGATAAAGAGATCAAAGCCTCCCGGCGTTTACTCGACGACGCTGAGATGGCGCTTCAGCGGTTGTTTGCCACCATTCGCGATGGCGGGGTAGCAGACATTCGCCCGGTTGCAGATATTGCGCGCAGGATGGTCGCAAGTGTGGTTCGGCAGCCGGACGCTCTGCTCTGGTTGAGCCGAATCCGTGAAAACGACGACTACGTTTACCGTCACTCAATGAACACGGCGGTGTGGGCGCTGGTATGTGGTCGTCACCTCGGCCTTAATGAAACCCTTCTGAACCATCTTGGCCTCGGATGCCTTTTGTCCCAGGTCGGCAAATGCTTTCTGCCTCAGGAGCTGCTTGAGCGCGAAGGGCACATGAGTGCCGATGAATATGCGCAATATCGAGAATATGTTGCGCGAGGTGTCGCTAAACTGGCCGACTGTGGTCTTTCCAGGGCCGTGATGAGCGTGGTTCAAAACCATCGCGAGCGTCACAATGGGTCCGGTTTTCCAGGGGGTATTCGTGGTGACCGGATTCCTCTGCTGGCCAAGGTTGCCGGTATTGGTGAGTTTTTCGAATCATTGATTGCGCCGCGCGGGGCCTACGAACCGATGACTCCGGCCAAGGCCGTGGCCATGCTGTACGAAATGCGGAACATCGAGTTTCAGGAAGATCTGGTAGAGGGCTTTATCCGAGCGATCGGTATTTACCCGACAGGCAGCCTCGTGGAGCTGACAGACGGGCGCCGTGGTATTGTTATGTCCCACTCTCCGGAGCGGCGTCTGTGGCCAAGAGTCATGGTGATGACCGATTCGCATCACCAGTCGTTGAAATCCGCCAAGGTGATTGATCTGGCTCGGTTCAATGAGGATCGTGATGCGAGTGAGTCGCTGACTGTCCGCGAGTGTTTGCCGAACGGGACCGAGAATCTTGATCCGTCCCGTTACGATGTGACCGGCGGAGAGTCCCGCTGGAGTCTCGCCAGACTTCTGAGTGGCTGATTATTCGATAATTACTCGGAGCTGCTTCTTGATCCACCGGTAGGTGTCTTCCGGGCGGAAACTGACGAGCAGCTCAGATTCCCCCTCCGGATTTCCCGCTACGAAGTACTCTACCTCCGCCTCTTGCCAGCTGGTTGAGTGGAGCACGACATCGTTGGGGCGAGTGCTCAGGGCGTCTAAATCGCTGATGTCGGCGCTGCCGTCTATCGGCCGGATTTTGATAGTCTTGATATCGGTATCTGAAGCGAGATGATTGGCGACATAAGCATCAAGGTAGTAACGGTTGCTGATCACCGTGGTGATGCCGTTTAGCTCTCCAGTCATATAGCTTTTTGCCGCATCAAGTTTGATTTGATCAACGTACCGTTTGGCAAGCAATATTCTGCTTCTCTTGGCTTGAAGATCCTCTTTGTAGATTTTGTCTTCCTCTATCAGGGTGGGGTCATCGGGAACTGGATCAGCGTTCTCAATTTCTGCCAATGTAGGAGGTGTGTCGCAGCGCTCGTCATCCTCGGGGTGAAAACAAATCTGGGAAATAATCTGGTTCGCCGGCGAGAGATTTTCGCTGTCCCGATTGGCAAACTCATTTTGGGGAATATTGAAGTCAACTCCTCCCTCTACTGTTGGCAGAATGGCGTTGAGTTGGTCAATCACTCGCTGTCTGATGTCGATTCGTTGCCCTCTTGGTAGTTCGGATGTCCAGTTCAAAGCCAAAATGAATCTGATTAGGTTCTGTTGCGCGCTATTTTCTAACAGCGCTTGTTCGGTAATCTTGTGTGTGGTGAGGCCGGTTTCATCTGCTGCCGCATTGGTTAATTGGGCTCTGACTTCTGGCAAGAACTCCATCAGAGTTACGAATTCCTGAGCCGGGACATCCTGAGCGATTCGCAAATCGCCCACCCAAAAGGTCAGGGTCTCGCCCGGGTAGTATTTGAACTTGCCTTCCTCGGTAACCTCACCGCTCTGGCTCTGGGTTTGGTAGCTCAGGCCGCTGATGCCATGAAAGTTGAGTTGACCGACGCTTCGGTCATCCTTGGCTTCATCGGAGCTGTTCACGTCAAGGCAGCCGGCCAGAAGCAGAGTGGAAACCAGGGTGAGAGAAAAAAGGTTCAGTCGAACAAATCTCATGGTGGTGCTCGCGTTTCCTTCGAGTCAGCTGGCAATAGCGTAGGCCAGACTGTTCGTTTGTAATTTGTTGTAACGGGATTATAAAGGCGGGAGTATCTTTATATCGGGAAATCTGTCTCAGTTCTGACCTTCACACGGTGGCCCTTTTGATCCCCATAGCCTTGAATTTCCGAGGCTTGCCACAATCATTGGGACTCTGAATTCAAAACGCGCCGGAGATGTAAAGTGCCCGGCCCAGGACTCTCAGGACCACCTATGACCCACGCATTGGATATTCGCGGGCTTACCAAAACCTACGGAGATGGCTTTCAGGCCCTGAAAGGGATTGATCTTTCGGTGGCCGAAGGGGATTTTTTTGCATTGCTTGGCCCCAACGGCGCCGGAAAATCCACGACCCTCGGCATCGTGTCGTCACTGGTTAACAAGACGGCCGGTACGGTCAGTGTGTTTGGTTGTGACCTCGATACGAAGTTGTCCGAGGCGAAGATGAATCTCGGGGTTGTGCCCCAGGAGTTCAATTTCAATCAGTTTGAGAAGGTCTTCGACATCGTCACCACACAAGCCGGGTATTACGGCATTCCTCTTCGGCAGGCGTCCGTATCTGCAGAAAAGTATCTCAAGAAACTGGGTTTGTGGGATAAGCGTAATACGCCGGCCCGGATGCTATCCGGCGGAATGAAGCGCCGGCTGATGATTGCCAGGGCGTTGGTGCATGAGCCGCGTCTGCTCATCCTTGATGAACCCACGGCTGGTGTGGATATCGAGCTGCGCCGCTCAATGTGGGGCTTTCTTGAGGAGATGAATCGTCAGGGAACCACCATCATTCTGACGACGCATTACCTGGAGGAAGCCGAGGCTTTGTGCCGAAATATCGCAATCATCGACCAGGGCCGGATTTTGAAAAACACCAGTAAACGGGACTTGCTGCAGGAGTTAAGCCTCGAAACCTTTGTGCTGGATACCGATGCTCCGCTGGAGTCTGCGCCCGAACTGGATGGCTTCCTCTGTCGGCTCGATGGTGAGGGAGCTCTGGAAGTAGATGTGGAAAAGGGGCAGGGCCTGAACCCGGTGTTTGTGCAACTGGATCGGCTCGGCATCAAAGTGATCAGCATGAGGACCAAAGCGAACCGACTGGAGGAGCTGTTTATTCGTATGGTCGAAGAAAACGCCCAAGCGGGCTCGGAGGGTGTGGCATGAAAACCAGCGCCATGTTTACCGCCTACTCCACCATCGTGACCCGGGAG
Source organism: Marinobacter salinisoli (assembly GCF_017301335.1). Lineage (NCBI taxonomy): Bacteria > Pseudomonadati > Pseudomonadota > Gammaproteobacteria > Pseudomonadales > Marinobacteraceae > Marinobacter > Marinobacter salinisoli. Next base: position 2,873,562 of record NZ_CP071247.1, on the reverse strand, counting down.
GTGCGCCGGTTTACCCGAATCTGGGCGCAGACGCTTTTACCTCCGGTGGTGACCATGACCCTCTATTTCATCATTTTCGGCAACCTGATCGGGTCCCGGATTGGGGAAATGGGAGGCTTCGATTACATGGCCTTCATTGTGCCGGGTCTGATCATGATGGCTGTGATCACCAACTCCTACGCAAACGTCGTCTCGTCTTTCTTTTCCATGAAGTTTCAGCGCAGCATCGAGGAGCTGCTGGTATCGCCGGTGCCTAACTGGGTGATACTCGCAGGATACGTGAGCGGTGGCATGGCCCGGGGGCTCAGCATTGGCCTTCTGGTGACCATCCTGTCTCTTGCGTTCACTGATCTGTCGATTCACAGCTTGCCCATGATGATGGTCATCGTGTTCCTGACCTCCGCGCTTTTCTCACTGGGGGGATTTATCAATGCGATGTTGGCCACCAAATTCGACGATATTTCCATTGTGCCAACCTTCGTCCTGACTCCTTTGACCTATCTGGGCGGCGTGTTTTACAGCATCGATCTGTTACCGGAGTTCTGGCAGGGTGTTTCCTTGCTCAATCCCATCCTTTATATGGTTAACGGTTTCCGTTACGGCATTCTGGGAGTATCAGACGTAAATCCGTATGTCTCGCTCGGCATGATTGTGGTATTCATCGCCGCCCTCGCTTTTGTTGCGTTGAGAATGCTTGCCCGAGGCAAGGGCATCCGACACTGATTTCAGGAAATTTTATGGCATTACATGATGCACCCCTGGGAAAGGCCAGTGAATACCCGGAACGCTACGATCCGGGCCTGTTATTTCCGGTTGCGCGGGATGAAAACCGTCGCCGCATCGGTTTGAGTGATGGTCGCTGGCCCTGGTTTGGCGAGGATGTCTGGCAGGCCTGGGAATTGTCCTGGCTTCGCCCCAACGGTGTTCCGCAGGTGGCTTGGGCAGAAATTCATTTCCCGGCAGCGTCGCCGGCGATTATTGAGTCCAAATCGCTGAAGCTCTACCTTAACTCGTTCAATCAGAGCGTTTTTTCTTCAGCTCAGCAAGTGGAAGATACGATTGTCCGCGACCTGTCCAGCGCCTGCGGTGCAGCCGTGCATGTGACGATGAACAGTGTGGATAGTTCGGCCGAGGCGGTCGGCCGGCCCGATGGATACGAGCTCATTGACGATGAGCCGGTAACTGAGATCGGTTACGAGTACCGTCCGGATGCGCTCACTGCGGGCGGGCCGGAAGTCACCGAGCGGCTGTGCTCTCATCTTTTGAAAAGCAATTGCCCGGTGACAGGGCAGCCCGACTGGGCGACCGTACTGATCAGTTACACCGGGCCGAAAATAGACCGGTCCGGATTGCTGGAGTACATCGTCGGATTCCGGCAAAAACAGGACTTCCATGAGCACTGTGTCGAAACCCTGTTTACCGATTTGATGGCGCGGTGCCAGCCAGCCAGGTTGACCGTTTGTGCTCGCTACACCCGCAGGGGGGGGCTTGATATCAATCCCTGGCGCAGTACCGAGCCAGAGCAGGGGGCAGGGCCTCGTCTGATTCGCCAGTGATGGGCAAGGCGGGGCCCAAGCCTCAGGTTGCGTCCTCTTCATGGCGAAGCCGGTCTGCGGCGTCTTCGAGGGCCGCCAGTATGGTCCGGCGTTCTTTCTCGGTAATCTTCTCCGAATCCAGGTACATGGCGAAACCGCTGTGCTCATGTTCAAGGAAGCTTCGGTTCGGCCCCATGTCCCGGCGAAAATCGACGACCTCATAGATGGGGACGGGTTTGGCGAAACCTTTTACGGTAATCTCGCCCTTGTCCCGGCACATGATCCGGTCCTTGATCAGGGAGAAAGTCTCGTAGGAGACAAGGATTTCTCCCGGTTCAGCCAGAGACTCAAGGCGGCTCGCCAGGTTCACTTCCTTGCCGATAATGGTGTAATCCATGCGGTTCTCTGCACCGAAGTTACCCACGGTGGTGTAACCGGTACTGATACCCATGCGGATTTCCAACGGGGTTTTGATACCCTGGCTGCGCCATTTCTGGCGCATGATCTTCATGTGCTTGCGCATCTCGATGGCCATGGAGACGCATGCCATGGCGTCTTCTCGTTGCCCCCGGCTGGTGGGGTCGCCAAAGAACACCATGATGGAGTCGCCCACGAATTTGTCGATGGTGCCGCCATATTTGAGGGCCACTTCGGACATTTCATTGAAGTAGTGATTGAGCAGTTCGGTCAGCGCCTCGGGCTCCATCTCTTCGGACAGCTCCGTGAAGCCCTTGATGTCGGAAAAGAACACGACCAGTTTTTTGCGCTGGGTTTCGAGGCGAACATCCCGTTCCCCGGTAAAGATGGACTGCCAGACCTGAGGAGACAGGTACTTGGACAACTTATGGGACAGGGCGATGGACTGCTCTCGCTGATTCTGGATCTGGGTTTTGGCCAGCATCAGGGCCTGGGCCTGCTGATGAGAGTAGTAGGCAGTGACGCAGATGTAGATGCCCGTTGCCAATATTGAAACGATGCTGGTTAACAGCGGGGCATGAAAGTTCTCCGCCGGGCCACCGGCAACCGCCAGGGTTGCTGCCGTGGTTGCGACAAGAAAGCCGGTGCCCAGCATCCACTGGCGAATGCCCCCGACGATCAGGCAACTGAACATAAGCATCAGTGCGACGGACGCCGATGGAATGGCAACGAGGCCAATGCAGCCAACAAAGGCACCGCCCACCACGCAGTCAAAAATCAGCATCTTCTGCCGAATGCGCGGCGACTTCCGTAAAAACGTGCGACGGGTAAGCAGGTAGGCCAGGTGCGGCCAGACGAAGGCGGCAACCACCAGCCACAGCTGCCATTGGTGAAAGGCATTTTGCAGCACGCCTGTAACGATCATGGCTGCCGCAGCTGTGTAGGCCAAGGCCCGGCCGTTGTAATCCGGCATCGGCGGAATCGCGACCGTATGATGGTCGGAGCCCATGGGTTTGCTGGGGGCGCTGGTCGTGGCCCGTAATTCTGCCGGAGTACTGAGCATGTTAGAAACGAATCCTGCCAACCAGCATATCCTTGAACATTACCCAGTCTCCCATCAGGCTATAAAAGGGATGCTTGAAGGTTGCAGGGCGGTTTTTCTCGAACTTGAAGTGCCCAACCCAGGCAAAGCCATAGCCAATTAACGGTAAGCTGAGCAACCAGATAAACTTGCCAGTTACCAGCGCCCAGGCACCAACGATCAGAACCAGCAAGCTACCGACAAAGTGCAGCCTCCGGCAGGTGACATCGCTGTGCTCTTCCAGATAGTACGGATAGAATTCTGCAAAATTGCGGAAACTCTGAGCGTCACTCATGGGGCTATGTCCGGGCTGCTTATATTTTTTTTGGATTGATTTTCTATTGTTTAAAGATTATCAGCATTACAAGTAACTCACAATTTACGCAATCGGCATTCATGTGTTGTCGTGTTGTTGAATTTGATCCTTTAGTAACCGGCGAGACGATATGACTTCAGTAAGTGAATTTCTTCTTAACCGATCTTCCGAACCGAGGCTGCAGGCGCCGGCCCCGGACCAGCAGGTTTTGGACCGAGCATTCGCCTGTGCTGCCAGGGCTCCGGATCATGCACTGTTGCGTCCCTGGCGTTACCTGGTGATAGAGGGTGATGGGTTGGGCGCGCTTGGTGAGTTGTTTGCCTCATCGTGCGGCGATCCTGACGATGCCGCGAAACTGGCGAAGCTTCGCAAGGCGCCGGGGCGCGCGCCGATGGTGATTGTCGGCATTGCCTCGCCGAAGGTTCATCCGAAGGTTCCGGAAATCGAGCAGGTGATGTCAGCGGCGACCGGTATGAGTTTCCTGGCCCTGGCGCTGCAGGAGGCCGGATTTGGGGTGATGTGGCGAACCGGAGATGTGGCCTATAACCCGGAGGTTGCCGGGGGCCTGGGTCTGGCCTCCGAAGAGAAGATTATCGGCTTCCTCTACACCGGTACTGTTGTCGCTGAGAAGCCCAGGGTGCCCCGGCCGGAGGTTGATGAATTCGTTAGCCGGTGGCCGGGCTAGAGTTGGTCCGCTGACTTGCCGCCGGCGCTGATGATTCGGCTGTGGCGGCAAGGGCACCAGTTTGCCGTTTTTCCAATCCATTTCCTCTTTCAGAGTTGATCTGCTCCGCGCCCTATCCCTGTCAAAGCCCCGGAATTAGTGAGCTCTCGCTCTTTTGGAAGTTTTGGCATTCTGATTGCTTGAGTCTAAGCAAAGCGCATCACCGGCAAGGCTTGTCGGCATGCGGATGCAGATTCAGGAGGCTTTATGGCAATTTCCTTTGACAAGGCGCTCGGTATTCACGAGCAGGCGTTGCAAACCCGGGTAAAGCGGGCTGAAGTGCTGGCAAACAACCTTGCGAATGCCGACACGCCGGGCTTCAAGGCCAGAGATGTCGATTTCAAGGCAATGATGCAGCGGGCGCAGGAATCGACCAGTGGCTTTGCGATGAATCGCACCGACGACCGGCACATGGACACTTCCCTGAGTGCTTCGGATAGCAGCCTGATGTATCGCAACCCGCAACAGCCCTCGATCGATGGCAACACCGTGGATGCCCAGGCAGAGCAAAGCCGGTTCATGCGCAACGCCATGGATTTCCAGGCGAGTTTCCAGTTTCTGAACAGCAAGTTCAGCGGCCTTACCAAGGCTCTGAAAGGCGAATGAGCCGCAGCGACGCGAATGATTAAGGAGAGCAAACATGTCATTGGGTAGCATTTTCGACATCGCCGGTTCTGGCATGACCGCCCAGTCCCTGCGGCTGAACACCACGGCTTCGAATATTGCCAATGCCGAAACGGCCAGCTCAAGCACTGAAACCACCTATCGGGCCAGAAAACCGGTATTTTCTGCCGTTCATCAGGCCATGCTGAACCCAAATGGAGCGGGGTTTGGGGTTTTGAACCCGGAGCAGGGAGCCGGGGTACGGGTCGAAGGCATTGTTGAAAGTCAGGAAGATCTGCAGATGCGTTATGAGCCGAATCATCCGGCGGCAAACGAAGATGGATATGTGTTCTATCCAAATGTGAATGTGGTTGACGAAATGGCGGACATGATGTCGTCGTCCCGCAGCTTTCAGATGAATGTGGACGTCATGAATGCCGCCAAGTCCATGATGCAGCGAATTCTGACCCTGGGTCAGCAGTGAGTCGGCGAGGACCAACAAAATGAGCGTAGGTAATGTAGGTAACGCATCGGATGTCCTGAGCCAGTACCAGCTGCAGCGGCGTGATGACGCAGGCGGAAACAGTGAGCTGGGGCGCAACGAGTTCATGGAACTGATGCTCGCGCAGCTGAAGAACCAGAATCCGCTGGAGCCGCAGGATAACGGTGAGTTTATTTCTCAGCTGGCACAGTTCAGCTCCCTTGAGGAAATGCAGAAACTCTCGGGCCGGGTTGATGATGTGGTCGGCCAGTTCCGTTCCACCCAGGCGCTGCAGGCCTCTGCGATGGTGGGCAAATCAGTGCTCGCGCCCTCGGGTGTGGGTGTGCTGGGGGCGGAAGGTGAGGTCAGTGGCACCATTCAGGTGCCGGCTTCCACGGGAGGCCTGCGCCTGTCTGTTCAGAGCCAGAGTGGGGAGCTTGTCCGGCAGATGGATCTGGGCAGCGCGCCGGCCGGCGTAACGTCCTTTAGCTGGGATGGCCAGGATGGTAACGGCAACCCATTGCCGCCCGGACCCTACCGGATCGTGGCTGAGGCTTCCTACCCGGAAGGTACCCTTCAGCTCGGCACTATGGTCAGCGCCAATGTCGACAGCGTCTCGCTGGGGCGTAACGGCTCGGTGACTTTGAATCTGGCTGGCATGGGCTCCATTGCCCTCTCTGAAGTACAACAAATCAACTAATAACCGGTGTCAGAAAAGAGGTGAATTATGGCTTTTAACACGGGGCTCAGCGGCCTTCGGGCGGCATCGGTCGATCTTGATGTCACTGGCAACAACATCGCAAACGCCAGTACCGTCGGTTTTAAAAGCAGCGACGTGCAGTTCGGCGACCTCTACGCCAGTGGCTTCCTGAGTGCCGGCAGCAACGCCATTGGTGGTGGTGTGCGGGTGCAGGACGTGGCGCAATCCTTCGGTCAAGGCAACATCAGTTTCACTGACAATGGTCTGGATATGGCCATCAGTGGTGATGGTTTTTTCGTGCTCAATAATGGTGGCGAAATCCGTTATTCCCGTGCCGGTCAGTTCGGTATCGACAAGAATGGCTACGTCACCAACAACCAGAACATGCGTGTGCAGGGTTACGTTGCCGATGACGACGGCAATCTGTCCGGGGTTCGTGGCGATCTGCAGGTTCAGACCGACAACCTGGCACCGCGTCGTACCACGAATTTGCAGTCCGATCTGAATCTGGATTCCCGTGAATCTGTGCTTGAGAACCGGGTAAGGGATATCGGCCCGTTGAGCGTGACCGGTTTGCAGGGCGAAACTTTCACGGTCCAGTACTCTGACGGCACACCGGCTGACTCGGTGGCGATTGACCCGGCGGCCTCCGCCCGTGACGCGGTTTCGGCGTTGAATGCTGTTAACGGGCTGAGTGCATCGGCGACCACAACTGCTGAGCTCAACGGGTTGACTGATGCCTACATCAGTGGCGGCTCATTCTCTTTCAGCCTGAATATCAACGGTAGCCCGCTGACCCTGGATACCAGTGGTGTGTCGTCGCTGCAGGATCTGGCAGGCGCTATCAACGATTCCAGCGAAACGGCCATTTCGGCATCCGTCGTGGATGACGGTGCCGGTAACGATGTGCTGCGGATTATTCACAATCAGGGCGAGACGCTGGATTACTCCTACAGTGATGGCGCCACAAATGTAGGTCCGGTTCAGGTTGTCGGTGATGTGAACGTGACCGCGGACCGGATTGTCGCCGGGATCGACGACCCGGCGGATGGCAATTTCGAGACCGCTTTCAATGCTTCGCCGATCCGGATCACCAATGCGTTCAATCCTCTGGATCAGCGCACCTACAACCATGCCACGTCGACCACCATCTACGACAGCCTGGGTAATCCCCACGAACTGACCCAGTTCTTTGTGAAAGAGCCGGCACCAGGCAACGGTGTGGGTGTCAGCGAATGGTCTATCTACCTTCAGGTTGACGGTGAAATGGTGGCAGGCACCGACCAGACACCCTATACGGCTCGGTTCGACCAGGATGGCAATCTGCAGTCCATTGATGGCGATCCGGAAGGGGAAATCGTGGTTTCCGACTGGATTCCCAAGGATGAAAGTGGCCAGCCGAACGGCGCCGATGGTCCGCCGCTGGCCGGCGCCCAGGTTGTAACGCCGATTCCCGAGCCGCCGACGAGCTCCGCGTTCGTGATCGACCTGGGCGACACGACCCAGTACGGCGCCGTCTTCGGTGTTAATGATCAGCGCCAGAATGGTTACACCACCGGCCGACTGTCCGGTCTCGATGTCTCGAATGAAGGTGTGTTGTTCGCCCGCTATACCAACGGGCAGTCCAAGGCGCTGGGCCAGGTGGCTTTGGCATCGTTCAATAACACCAATGGCTTGTCGCCGGTTGGCGAAACCTCGTGGGTGGAAACCTTTGAATCCGGGCAGCCGGTCATTGGCGCGCCGAACACCGGCACCCTTGGCTCGATTACCGCCAGTTCGGTCGAAGAGTCCAACGTGGATCTATCGGCGGAACTTGTGAATCTGATCATTGCCCAGCGTAACTATCAGGCCAATGCCAAGACCATTGAAACCTCTGATGCGGTGACGCAGACCATCATCAACCTTCGTTAAAAACTAGCCCCTCAATCTGGCACAACTCCTGCAGGAAGACTGTAAACAGTCAAAATTCCGGCAGGAGTTTGCCCATGGATAAAGCCCTCTACATCGGCATGTCTGGCGCCAAGCAGAATATGTTTGCCCAGCGTGCTCATGCCAACAACCTGGCGAACGTCAACACCGCCGGATTCAAGAAAGACTTTGCCCAGGCCCGAAGCATGCCGGTTTTCGGGGAGCATCACCCGACCCGGGCATACGCCATGACCGAAAATCCCGGTACCGATTTATCCGCCGGCCCGCTGATGGCAACCGGCCGGAAAATGGACGTGGCACTGGATGGGAATGGTTGGCTGGCTATTCAGAACGATCTTGGCCAAGAAGTCTTTACCCGCACTGGCAGCTTGCAGGTTGATGTGAACGGTCTGGTGCGCATGCCGGGTGGTGAGTTGGTGTTGGGCAACGGCGGCCCGGTGGCGTTGCCGCCGTTTGATAACGTTCAGATCGGGGCGGACGGAACCATCTCTGTGGTTCCTGTCGGAGGAGCGCCAGGCGAGTTAATCGAGGTTGACCGCCTGAAGCTGGTGAACCCGCCGGCCGAGGCCCTGGAAAAAGGTCCGGACGGTTTTATGCGTCGCAAACCGGATCAGGCGATTGGTGGCGCAGAGCCGGTGGACGGCACGCTGCGGGTAGCAACCGGGTTTCTGGAAAGCTCCAACGTCAATGCGGTGGAAGAAATGATTGCCAACCTGCAGCTGTCGCGACAGTACGAGATGCAGGTGAAGGTGATGACCACGGCCAATGAAAATTCCGAAGCCACGGCACGACTGTTGCAGAACCTCTAATAACGACTGAATCAATGGCTTGAAGGGCGGAAAGCGGCAAAACATCGCCGCAGGATTCCGCCCCGGCGAGGAGAGTATCCATGCATCCAGCACTTTGGGTTAGCAAAACCGGGTTGAGCGCGCAGGACACCAACATGTCCACCATTTCAAACAACCTGGCCAACGTGAACACGACCGGGTTCAAGCGTGATCGCGCTGTGTTTCAGGACCTGCTCTACCAGATCAATCGTCAGCCCGGTGGCATGAGCAGCCAGAACTCCGAACTGCCTTCCGGCCTCCAGCTGGGCACTGGCGTGCGGGTTGTGGGCACCGCCAAGCAGTTTTCCCAGGGCAACCTGCAAGTCACCGAACAGCCACTGGATATGGCGGTGAATGGTCGCGGCTTTTTCCAGATTCAGATGCCCGATGGTCAGGTGGCGTACACCCGTGACGGCCAGTTCCAGTTGAATGCCAACGGTGACGTTGTGAATCCGGATGGTTACGCCCTGGAGCCGGCCATCAACGTACCGGAAAACGCCACCAGTGTGACCATCGGCAAGGACGGCACCGTGACGGCAATTACCGACGACCAGGCGGCGCCGGTGAACCTCGGTCAGGTTACGCTGGTGGACTTCGTCAATCCTCAGGGCTTGCAGGCGATCGGCAACAACCTGTTCAAGGCGACCAACGCCAGTGGTGATCCGGCTGCCGGAGAACCGGGGCTGGCCGGCCTCGGCACCGTGGAGCAGGGTTCCATCGAGTCCTCGAACGTTGAGGTGGTGGAAGAGTTGGTGAATATGATTACCACCCAGCGGGCCTATGAAATGAACTCGAAGGTGGTTTCCACCACCGATCAGATGCTGCAGTTCATCACTCAGAATATTGGTTAAGCCATGAAACGCATCATTCGAACCACGAAACCGGCGCACCGGCCCTCACTGGGACTGATGGGGGCTTTGATACTGCTGCAGGGGTGTACCGCGATGGACCGGCCGCGCCCGGTGCCGGATGACCCCCACTATGCGCCGGTTCGTGCTCAGGCAATGATGCAACAGGAACCCAACTCCGGCTCCATTTACCAGGCGTCCCGTAACTACAATTTCTACGGAGATACCACTGCGCTGAACGTCGGTGATGTACTCACGGTGAAGCTGGAGGAGTCCACGCGCGCCAGCAAGAACGCCGAAACCAGCATCAGCAAGGAAAGCGATATGACCTTGCCAGAGCCCACCCTGTTCGGCAAAAACAATCTGGGCATTAATTCCGCTTTCCGCCAGGACCGGGATTTTGAGGGTTCTGCCGAGGCAGACCAGAGCAACAGCCTGGCGGGTGATATCACCGTCACGGTCACGGAAGTGCTGCCCAATGGTGTGCTGCGCATCCGGGGCGAAAAGTGGTTGACCCTGACCAATGGCTCGGAGTTCATCCGTCTGACCGGACTGGTCCGGCCCCAGGACATCCAGCCGGACAACAGTGTGGTCTCGAATCGGATCGCCGATGCCCGCATCGCCTATGGCGGTACCGGAGACTTCGATCAGGCCAACCAGATGGGCTGGGTCGGGCGCTTCTTTAACAGTGAATGGTGGCCGCTATGAGCATGAAACGCGTATTGGCAATGGTGGTCATGCTGGCGGTGTGCGCCCAGCCAGTACTGGCGGATCGCCTGAAGGATCTGGCCCGGATTAAAGGCGTGCGTAACAACCAGTTGGTCGGTTATGGCCTGGTGGTCGGCCTGGATGGCACTGGCGATAAAGCGCCATTCACCAATCAGACGTTCCGGAACATGATGAATCAGTTCGGGGTTACCCTGCCAGAAGGCGTGAACCCGAATCTGAAGAACGTCGCGGCGGTCACCGTGAGCGCAACCTTGCCGCCGTTCGCCAAGCCAGGGCAGGAGATGGATATCACCGTCTCGTCCATCGGCAATGCCAGCAGCCTTCGTGGTGGCACGTTGCTGATGACTCCGCTGAAAGGTGCCGATGGCAATATCTACGCCATTGCGCAGGGAAGCCTGGTGGTGGGTGGTTTTGGTGCCCAGGGGCAGGATGGTTCCAAGATAACGGTAAACGTTCCCAGCGTTGGCCGGATTCCCAATGGCGCCACCATTGAGCGGGAAGTCGTGTCGCCGTTTACCGAGGGCGACACCATCACGTTCAACCTGCTCCGGTCGGATTTCACCACGGCCCGTCGCGTCGTAGAGGCAATTAACGGCCACCTTGGCCCCGATATGGCGTATGCCCATGACGCAACCTCCATTTCAGTGCGTGCACCCCGGGACCCGTCCCAGCGTGTGAGCTTCTTGTCCATTCTCGAAAATATAAACGTTGACCCGGCTCAGGAAGCGGCGAAAGTAGTGATTAACAGCCGCACCGGCACCATTGTGGTGGGCCAGAACGTTCAGGTCAGCCCGGCCGCGGTTACCCATGGCAACCTGACAGTGACCATTCAGGAAAACCCGGAAGTGGTGCAGCCGAATCCGTTTGCCCAAGGCGAGACGGCGCTTCAGCAGGATACCCAGATTGCTGTCACCGAAGAGCCGGCGCGCATGTTCAAGTTCGGTCCGGCGGTCACCTTGAACGAGATTGTCCAGGCGGTAAACCAGGTCGGTGCGGCGCCCGGTGATGTGATGGCGGTTCTCGAAGCCCTGAAACAGGCGGGCGCTCTGCGCGCCGAGCTGATTGTCATCTAGGGGCGCGATGAAGGATTATCAGCTGCAGCAGGCCCAGGTATACACCGACTTCAATGGTTTGAACGCCTTGAAGGCCCAGGCTCGCACCGACAAACAGGCCGCGCTTGAGCAAGTTGCCAAGCAGTTTGAAAGTCTGTTCCTGTCCGAAATGCTCAAGTCTATGCGCAAGGCCGGTGCTGTGTTTGCCGAGGGGAATCACCTGAACAGCAGTCAGTCTGAGTTTTACCGGGACATGTTTGACAGCCAGATCAGCCTCAGCATGGCAAAAGGCCATGGCCATGGCACTGGCATTGCTGAAGCGCTTGTGCGCCAGCTCGGCCAGCAGGTTCCGGGAGTTGATGCGCCGGGCGCTGAGCGTCTGAAGCGCAGCCTCGCGGATTACGATCGAAACCTGCCGGCACTGTCGTCCCGGCTGCCGGAGCGGGTGGAGCAGGTGAAGTCGGTCGCCGATACGGTCAACGTCGCGTCGGCTGAGGCCGGCAAGTCCTTGCCGGATCAGTTTGATTCCCCGGAGCAGTTCGTTCACGCGTTGCTGCCGCTGGCCGAGCAGGTTGCCGGCGACAGCGGAATTGATCCGAAGCTGATGGTGGCACAGGCGGCACTGGAAACCGGCTGGGGGCGCTACATGATCAAGGGCGACAACCATCAGCCCAGTCACAACCTGTTTGGCATCAAGGCTGACAGCCGCTGGCAGGGTGAAGCGGTCAGCATCACCACCACCGAGTACCGGGATGGCCTGCCAATGAAAGAGCAGGCGGCGTTCCGTGCATACCCCGACTACGAATCCAGCTTCCGGGATTATGTCGCGTTTCTGGAATCGAACCCCCGCTACCGCGAGGTGCTGGCGGTCGCCGACAAGCCAGAGCTGTTTGCAGAAAAACTGCAGGAAGCGGGCTACGCCACGGACCCGAACTATGGCGACAAGATCCGCCAGATCATGAATCGCGATTCGCTTATGACTCTGTCATTGGGCGCTAGCGATACAGAGGAGAACTTCTGATGGCAGGACTGCTTGGTATTGGTCTGAGCGGCATCTTGAGTCACCAGACAGCCCTGAACACCACTGGCAACAACATCACCAACGCTAATACCGATGGTTACAGCCGCCAGGAGGTGTTGTTCGAAACCCAAGAGGGGCAACGTACCGGTGCTGGCACCATTGGCAGTGGTGTGAATGTGACCAACATCCGTCGGTTGGCGAATGAGTTTTTGGTGCAGCAGGTTCGGGAAGACAGCACGCTCTATGGTGAGCAACAGGCGCTGAACGCGGAGCTGAGCCGGCTGGATAATCTGCTCGGTGGCGAAGCCACCGGGCTTAGTGATGCCCTGAACAATTTCTTTGCGGCGCTTCAGAACGCCGCTGAAGATCCGACCTCCCTGCCGCAGCGCCAGCTGGTTCTCAGCGAAGCGGAGCAGGTGGTTAACCGCTTCCAGTCGCTCCATCAGGAATTCATCCAGCAGCGCGAGTCGATCAAGACCCAGATGCAGCAGGGTGTGAAGGACGCCAACGCGCTGCTGAAAACAATTGCAGAACTGAATCTGGCGATTTCTGAATCGCCGGGGCTTGCTCAGGGCAAGATGCCGAATGAATTGCTGGATCAGCGGGACGAGGCCCTCCGGCAGCTGTCGGAACTGGTCAGCATCAAGGTGTCTGAAGCAGAAGGCAGCCAGGTGAATGTGGCTCTGTCCAACGGTCTGTCCCTGGTCGTGGGCAACAATGCCGCTGCCTTTGGCACCACTGAAAATGCCGAAGACCCGACGCGGCTGTCGTTTACGCTGAGCAATGGCGGGCGCACCCTCAACATTGATGAGCAGATTGTGGGCGGAAAGCTCGGTGGTCTTCGGCGCTTCGACCAGGAAGCCCTGAAGCCGGCGGCTGATGAGCTGGGTCGCATCGCGATTGCGCTGTCTGCCTCTGTTAATCAACAGCACGAAATCGGAATGGACCTTGAAGGCGACCTTGGCGGCCTGTTCTTCCAGGATGTAAACGATCTCACGCTGCAGCGTAGCCGGGTCATTGCCAGCGCCAGCAACCAGCCTCCTCAAACCGGGCGGCTGGCGGTCGAAATTACCGACAGCAGCGTGCTGGCGGCCAGCAGTTATAGCCTGCAGTTCAGCGGCGACGGCCGCAATTTCGAGTTGATCGACCAGATGTCCGGCAAGATCGTTAATCAGGGGCGTCTGCCCGATCCGGTGCAGTCCGAGATTTCCATGCCTGGCTTCAACATTCGTATTGAAGGGGGCGACTTTAATCCCGGTGACAAGTATCTGATTCAGCCGACCCGTAACGCGGCGCAAAACATTGGCATGGTGGTGAATCGCGAGGAGGACCTGGCCTTTGCCAGCCCGATCCGTGCCGCGGCCGGCGACCAGAACATCGGCGGTGGCCAGATCGACCAGGGCACCATGCTCAATGTCCGGAACCCGTTCACCAATTCGGTGCTGCCGGAGTTCGCCCAGCAGGGGCAGCTGTCGCCCCCGCTGGAGGTTCGTTTCCGCGATGATGGCGGTACGCTGGTTTACGACCTGTACGATGCCAGCAGCGGTACGCTGTTGGAGGCCGGTGATGCCTCAGCGGCGCCGCCGGTCAATACCTTTACGTCCGGTGTGTCCAACGCGCTGTTCCCAGAAGACCCGGCCGACCCCGGCTACCGGGGCTTCCAGTTTGAAATCAGCGGGCAGCCTGCACCCGGTGACAGCTTTACCATCGATTTCAATCGCAACGGCGTATCCGACAACCGGAACGTGGAATTCCTGGCTGCGTTGGGGACCGCCAACACCCTGAACAATGGCAGCCAGAGCTTCTCTGAGGGCTATGCCGGGTTGGTCGAGGAAATTGGTGTCCAAACCCGTCAAAGCCAGCTCGACAAGGAAGCGGGAAAAACCCTGCTTGAGCAGTCGACCAATCAGCGGGAATCGGTATCCGGGGTCAATCTGGATGAAGAGGCTGGAAAGCTTATTCAGTATCAGGCCGCGTACAACGCCTCGGCACAGGTTATGTCGGTGGCACAGGATCTATTTAATACGTTGCTGCAGAGTTTCCGATAGGGACTGGTAGCGGTGATGATGACAGCGTGAGGTGATGTGACATGATTCGGATTTCATCACAGCAAATTTTTACCGGCGGGATCAATCGCCTGCAGGAATTGAACGGTAACCTGAACAACACCCAGCAACAAATTTCCACCGGCAAGCGGGTGAACACACCCTCCGATGATCCGGTGGCCGCGGCCCGGATACTCAAGCTGGATCAGGAGTTGGCGCGCACGGAAACCTACCAGCGCAACGTGGATCTGGCGGACAACCGCCTTAGTCAGGAAGAAAGCGCCCTTGAAAGTGCCGTTGATATCATTCAGCGGGTGAGGGAACTGACGGTTCAGGCGGGCAACGGGTCGTTGTCGCAGAATGATTTGCGCTCGATCTCATCGGAGCTGAAAGAGCGGCTTGATCAGCTGGCTCAGGTGGCCAATACCAGAGATGCGTCCGGTGAATACATCTTCAGCGGTTTCCAGGGCTCGACGCAGGCGTTTGTTCAGGACGCCACCGGGGCCTGGCAGTATCAGGGCGATGAGGGCCAGCGTAGGCTGGAAGTAGATGACGGCGTGACGGTTGCCATCTCTGACCATGGCAAGGGCATTTTCGTGTCGGTTCCCAAAGCAATCACTGGAGTGGCTGCGCCCGGGAACTCGGCAAACGCCTACGTTTCCGGCGTGGCGTTAACGGATAAAGCTGCCCTGCAAAACGCTTTTGCTGGCGCGGTACCCAACGACATCCGCCTGACCGTGAATGCTGCGGGCGAAGTGATTGCGGAGAATCCTGGCACGGTGCCCGCCACAGTGCTCCCAACCAGTCCGGCACCTGCCCTTGTGGGCGAGGAGTTCGAGGTCGCGGGTATCAAAGCTACGGTTAATGATGCGGCGGCCGGTGATGAGTTCACACTTGCCATCAGTGATAAACAATCCGTGTTCAAGACCATCGAAACCCTAATCGCCGGCTTGGAAGGCGCAGACAAAACCTCGGGGCAAGGGCAGGCTCAGTTCGATACCCTGATTTCTGACTCGCTGCAAAACCTGGATTACGCGCAGGAAGAGATCGTGCTCACACAGACCGAGCTCGGGGGTCGAATGAATGCGGTGCAATCCACCCGGGCCTTCCTGGAAGATTCGTCGGTCTACACCAACCAGATTCGTTCCCAGTTACAGGACGTGGATTATGCTGAGGCAATCAGCAATCTGAGCTTCCAGAGCTTTGTCCTGCAGGCGGCCCAGCAGTCGTTTGCGCAGGTGTCCCGGCTCTCGCTCTTCGATCGACTCTAAGCAGCGAGGCCGGTAGGAAATTTCCTCCGCCGGTCAGTTGCTTTCAGCCGTAGGCTCAGTATAATCGCCCACACTTTCCCATGGCGGCGTGGTGAAATTGGTAGACACGACGGATTCAAAATCCGTTGGGGTAAAACCCGTGGCGGTTCGAGTCCGCCCGCCGCTACCATCTCTTTTTCCTCTTCCTTTGGTTACCGCTTGTCGAACCCACCGTTATCCGAAAACGGCTGTTCGATCGCTTTGCTGTGCGCGTTTGGCGCTGATGTCCTTCGGTTGTGCGCTTTTCAGGGTGTAACGCCTTTACCTGCGTTGCGCCAGGGTCGAATTGATCTATCTTAAATTGGTGTTAGCCAAGGGATTTGTCAGCAAACGTCTGAGAGGGAACATCATGTGGAAAGTCGCCGGCCTTTTAGTTTCGCTGTTACTTGTGGGGTGTGGAGGGTCATCGAGTACCCGGGTGGACAGGATTGAAGCGGCACCGACGGTCGACAAGAATTACGAGAAGGTGCTGGTGTTTGTGGTCAGTGCCAAGCAAAACGTCAGGGACGTGGTTGAAACCAAGATTGTCACGAAAATGAACGAGAGCGAATTTCAGTCCGCTCGCTTCGGAATGGCGAATTCCGATGTCCCCTGGGAAGACGAGGAAGAGCTTGGCGCCCTGGTTGCAGAGAACGCCTCAGCGGGACAATATGACGGCGTCCTGGTGATTTCGTTGATGAGTAAGGACCGCGACGCTCGCTACGTTCCCGAGCAGGTCGTCTATCAGCCCATCACCACATCGGTTGGCCCCCTGGCATCGACGACCTACATGGATACCACGGTTGTCCCGAAATCCTATGAGGAAACCACCAATTACGTTCTGAAATCCACCCTGTTTGACACTGAAACCACCAATCCGGTCTGGCAGATGTACTCGACCACAGTCGACCCTGACTCCCTGGGCAAGGCGGCCGAGGATTTCGGTGAGGCGGTGGTAAAGGCCCTGCGCAAAACACTTCCGCAGCCGGGGAAGGAATAATGAGCCAGATGAGCTTTGGCAAGGGCGCCGTTTGTGTGCTCGTGCTGTCCCTGGCCGGCTGCGCTAGCGACCGCAACCTCAAAGTTGGCACCGCCGATCCCTGTCAGAGCCTTCAGGGCATCATTGCCGATTACGACAGGGGGTTCGCCAGCCTGCGGGGAAAGCGGAATGACTTTGCCTCACTGACGGTATTCAGCGTCAGGGAGGAACTGATCAAGGGCCACTGTGAAATCTGGCTGTGGAATGATGGCGACAGTGCCTATGTCTGTTCCGCCAATACGCCTGATGGCGAGATCGCGGCCCATCGTTACCGGACCAGTCTCGAGTTCGTCCAGCAGTGCCTGGGCGAAAGCTGGGAGGAGAAAGCCGTGCAACGTGAGCGGGATGGCCGCTATCTTGGTGTTGCGACGCAATTTTCATCTGAGGCGCATGCGGGCATGGTGATCTCGGTCCAGAATATCGTTCCTCCGGGCTCCTACCGGTCACTGCGAAGCAATTACCTGTACATTGGCACGGAAGAGCGCACTCCGAAACCGGATTAAACGTTCTTGCGCTTTAGGCTCGGGGCATTCCATGGTAAATTCCGCACCACTTTCTTAATCGTGTAGTGCCCCAACCACGCCTTCTCTATGAACGTTTCTGACTTTTATTTTGATTTACCTGACGAACTGATCGCTCGCTACCCACTCAGTGAGCGATCGGCTTCACGACTTTTGTGCCTGGATGGTATGTCCGGCCAAACGGTTCACCGTCAATTCTCCGATATTACCGCGCTGCTCCAGCCGGGCGATCTTCTGGTGTTCAACGATACCCGGGTCATTCCCGCACGCCTGTTCGGCACCAAAGAAACCGGTGGTAAGGTAGAGATTCTGGTGGAACGGGTGCTGGGCGAGCATGAGCTGCTTGCGCACGTGCGGGCATCAAAATCGCCGAAAGCCGGGCAGGTAATCGTCCTGGAAGACGGCTCCCGCATTCGGATGACCAGCCGCCAGGATGCCTTGTTTCATCTTACCTGCGAAGCCAGCGAACCGGTTCTGGACGTGCTTGAGCGCATCGGGCACATGCCGTTGCCGCCTTATGTCGACAGGCCGGACGAGGCTACCGATCGGGAACGCTACCAGACCGTCTATGCCAGAGAGCCCGGTGCCGTGGCAGCGCCCACCGCTGGCCTTCATTTCGATGAGGCATTGCTGGATGAAGTGCGCGCCATGGGGGTGGAAACGGCATTCGTGACCCTGCATGTCGGGGCTGGCACGTTTCAGCCGGTCCGAGTGGACCGGGTAGAAGATCACGTTATGCACAGCGAAGTCGTACATGTGCCGCAGGCCGCAGTCGAGGCGGTTGAGCGTGCCAGACGGCGCGGCGGGCGGGTTATAGCGGTAGGTACGACATCGGTCCGGTCACTGGAATCTGCCAGCCGGGGAGGGCGTCTGCGAACCTTCCGGGGTGAAACCGATATCTTTATCAGTCCGGGCTACCGGTTCGAAACCGTGGATGCATTGATCACTAACTTCCATTTGCCGGAATCTACCCTGATCATGCTGGTCAGTGCGTTCGCCGGCTATGAAAATGTAATGGAAGCTTACCGGGAAGCTGTCGCCGAGAAATATCGTTTCTTCAGCTATGGCGACGCCATGTTCATCAGCTGTCAGGAGCCCAGCCGTGGAATGCTGCTCGGCCCGGCGGATGCCACTGACAGCACTCTTTCAGATTGATTCGGGGAGCCATTTTGAGCACATCCTGCTTTATGTCTTTTGAAAAGCTCGGGGAGGACGGTCGGGCCCGTCGGGGTCGCTTGACCTTTCCCCGGGGCACTGTCGAAACGCCGGCGTTCATGCCCGTAGGCACCTACGGCACCGTCAAGGGTATGCTGCCTCGTGATATTCACGAAATCGGTGCCGAGATTATCCTCGGCAACACCTTTCACCTGATGCTTCGCCCGGGAACTGAAGTCATCAAGGCACACGGCGATCTGCACGACTTTACCCAGTGGAGTGGCCCGATCCTGACCGATTCCGGTGGTTTCCAGGTGTTCAGTCTTGGCGAAATGCGCAAGATTACCGAGGAGGGGGTGACCTTCCAGTCACCAGTCGATGGCTCTCCGGTGACCTTGAATCCTGAAATTGCGATTCAGGTGCAGCGCGATCTGGGTTCGGACATTGTCATGATATTTGACGAATGCACGCCGTATCCGGCCACCGAAAAAGAAGCCAAAGAGTCGATGGAGTTGTCCCTGCGCTGGGCGGCCCGAAGCAAGAAAGCCCATGACGGTAATCCTGCCGCGCTGTTCGGGATTGTTCAGGGCGGCATGTATGAGCCGCTCAGGGATCAGTCCCTTAACGGTCTGACTGATATCGGATTCGACGGCTACGCCATCGGTGGTCTTTCTGTTGGTGAGCCCAAAGAAGACATGCTCCGAATTCTGGACCACCTCCCGCCCAAGATGCCTGAAGACAAGCCTCGTTATTTGATGGGGGTAGGGCGTCCGGAAGACATCGTGGAAGCGGTGCGTCGTGGCGTGGATATGTTCGATTGCGTCATGCCGACCCGGAACGCTCGCAACGGTTACCTCTTCACCTCGGAAGGTATCGTCAAGATCCGCAACGCCAAGCACCGTCATGATACCGGCCCGGTGGACCATCGCTGTGACTGCTACACCTGCCAGAATTTTTCGAGAAGCTATCTGCATCATCTGGATAAATGTGGAGAAATGCTGGGCTCGCAGCTGAACACTATCCACAATCTGAGGTTCTACCAGAACCTGATGGCCGGATTGCGTGGAGCCATTGAAGCAGGTACATTGTCCGACTTTGTAGCCGACTTCTACGCCCTGCGCGGCGAACAAGTGCCGCCGCTGGGCTCCGCCTGACGAATCCAGAAAAAAACCAACGGAGAATTTCAATGAAAGTACTGAAAACGCTCATCGCTGGCCTGATGGCCCTGATGCCTGCAATCGCCATGGCACAGGAGCCTGCTCCTCAGGGTATGGGCGCGATGGGCCAGATCATCTTTTTCGCCGGTTTCATCCTGATTTTCTACTTCCTGATCTGGCGCCCGCAGTCCAAGCGCGCGAAGGAGCATAAGGCTCTGATGGCTGGCCTGAACAAGGGCGACGAAGTAGTCACTTCTGGTGGCGTGGCTGGCAAGATCACCAAGGTGACGGATGATTTTATCGTGGTTGAAATTGCCGACAACGTTGAGATCAAGGTTCAGAAAGTGGCTGTAGCCGCTGCCTTGCCGAAAGGTACCCTGAAGGACATCTAAGCCAGGTCCTACCGCAGAACAAGATCAACTGGCAGAAACACCACGGCCGGCCTGCGGGCCGGCTTAAAGGGATCCCATGCTGAACAAGTACCCCCTCTGGAAAAACCTGATAATCCTGATCGCGCTTGTGATCGGGTTTGTCTACGCATTACCCAACCTCTTCCCGGACGATTACGCTGTCCAGATCACCGGCTCGCGCAGCAGCACGGAGGTAGACGCCTCGGTACTGGAGCGTGCGGTGAAGGCGCTGGAATCTGAAGGTATAGAGGTTAAAAGCAGTTCGCTTCAGGATCGGGATGCCCTGATTCGCCTGAACGGTGCCGAAGACCAGTTGCAGGCGCGTCCTGTGGTCCAGTCTGCACTGGGCGGCGACTACCTGGTGGCTCTGAATATGGCCCCGTCAACACCTGACTGGTTGAGAAGCCTGGGTGCGGGCCCGATGAAACTGGGCCTGGACTTGCGCGGTGGTGTTCACTTCCTGCTGGAAGTGGATATGGATACCGCTGTCAACCAGCGCCTCGAGGCGATGTCCGGCGAAATCAAGCGCGAGCTGCGCGAAGAACGTATCCGCTACCGCGGCGGTGATGTAGAAGGTCAGCGCCAGATCGTGCTGAGCTTCCGCGACGAGGAGCAGCGCTCCGAAGCCTTTGACCTGATTCGTGATCGCTACAACCAGTTCCTGATGGATGAGCGCACTGTGGATGGCGAGCGTCAGATTGTGCTGTCGCTTTCTGAGCTTGAGGTGAAATCCATTCAGGAATATGCCCTGGAGCAGAACCTGACCACCATCCGTAACCGGGTCAATGAGCTGGGTGTAGCCGAGCCGCTGGTTCAGCGTCAGGGTTCCGACCGAATCATCGTCGAGTTGCCCGGTGTTCAGGATACGGCGCAGGCCAAGCGGGTTCTGGGTGCCACCGCAAACCTGGAGTTCCGTCTCGAAGCCAGGTCTGACACCAGCGCCAGTGAAGTCGAGGAATTCGGTTTCCGGGATAATCCACGTCGTACCGCTCGCCTCGAGCGCGAGGTGATTACCACCGGTAATAATGTGTCGAATGCCCAGCAGGCGTTCGATGAAAATGGCCAGCCGCAGGTCAACATCACCATGGACTCCATCGGTGGTGATCAGATGCATCGTGCCACTCGCACCGCGGTTGGTCGTCGGATGGCAGTACTTTTCATCGAGTTCCGTACCGAGACTGAAAACCGCATGGTTGACGGCGAGATGACGGCCGTTGATAAGCGCGTGGTAGAGAAGAGTATTATCAGCCTGGCAACCATTCAGTCTGCGCTCGGCAGCAGTTTCCGTATCACTGGCCTGGATTCCATTCCGGAAGCCGCGGAACTGGCGTTGCTGCTCAGGGCCGGTGCGTTGGCGGCGCCAATGTACTTCGTGCAAGAGCGCACGATTGGGCCAAGCCTGGGGCAGAAAAACATTGATGCCGGCGTGATGTCCGTTGCGCTCGGTTTTGGCCTGGTGCTGCTGTACATGCTGGTTTACTACCGCGGCTTTGGCCTGATCGCCAACGTGGCGCTGACGCTGAACCTGATGCTGTTGATGGCGTGTATGTCCATTTTGTCGGCTACGCTGACGCTGCCCGGTATCGCCGGTATCGTGTTGACTGTCGGTATGGCGGTGGATGCAAACGTCCTGATATTTGAGCGCATCCGGGAAGAATTGAAGAGCGGTGCGCCGCCTCAGTCAGCCATTAACGCAGGTTATTCCCGGGCCTTTGTGTCTATCTTCGACGCAAACATCACCACCTTGCTGGTGGCGGTCATTCTGTTCGCTATGGGTTCCGGTCCGGTGAAAGGCTTTGCCGTGACTCTTTGTCTGGGGATTCTGACGTCCATGTTCTCGGGACTGATGGTCAGTCGGGCCATTGTGAACTTCGTGTATGGCGGTCGAAAGGTCGAAAAGTTGTCGATCGGAGGAAAGCTCGCAAATGTCTGATCAAGAGAAAAAGCCATTTGATTTTATGGGGCTTCGGAAGCTTGCTTCCATGCTCTCGATTGGTCTGGTGATTGTCTCCATCGTTTTGCTGGCGGTTCGCGGCCTGAACCTTGGGCTCGATTTCACCGGGGGTACCTCGGTGGAATTCGAATACGAGCAGGCGCCTGTTCTGGAGGATGTTCGGACCACGCTGACTGAGGCAGGATACGAGCAGTTCGTGGTGCAGAACTTTGGTTCCGACACCACGGTACTGGTGCGTCTTGCAGCGGCCGATAACGACAAGCTTGGTCAGGAAGTGGCGGATGCGCTGAAGGCTGATGGCGATCGTCTCGAACTTATCAGTTCCGAGTTTATCGGTTCCCAGGTGGGTGAAGAGTTGCGCGAGGATGGCGGTCTGGGCATGTTGTTGGCGCTGGCGGTCGTGTTGATCTACGTCGGCATGCGCTTCCAGTTCAAATTCGGTATCGCTTCGGTTGTGCCTCTGGCCCACGATGTCATCATCGTGCTGGGCATGTTTGCGCTGTTCCAGTGGACTTTCGACCTGTCGGTGCTGGCGGCGTTGCTGGCGGTTATCGGCTACTCGCTGAATGACACCATCGTTGTGGCGGACCGTATCCGGGAGAATTTCCGGGTAATGCGCGAAGGCGACTCCTGGCACATCATCAACACCTCGATTCATCAGACGATTCGCCGGACCATTAATACCTCCGGTACCACCTTGGTGGTGCTGATCGCGCTGTATCTGTTCGGCGGTGAGGCGATTAATAACTTCTCGCTGGCGCTGATCATCGGTGTGGTTGTGGGTACGTATTCGTCGATTTACGTCGCGGCGAATATGTTGCTGGCACTGAACGTGTCTCGTGAGGACCTTCAGTTGCCTGCCAAAGAGGGTGTCGGTGAAGCTCCGGAAGAAGAGGAGCCGCCCGAGTGGCTCAATCGTATGTGATTGAGCTGTTTCAAGGCGCACAAAAAAACCGCCACTCCCGAGGGATGGCGGTTTTTTTTGTGGCTGATTTTCAATCAGCGGGGCAGGCGGCCCCGGAACGGATGCAGCGCCTTGAGTACTTCGCGGAACAGCTTGGGGTTGGCGACAACCAGTTGGCGGGCATTGCTGCCGGTCGACGGGTTACCGGAGAAATCGCCGACCAGTGCGCCGGACTCCATGGCCAGCGTGCCGCCAAGCTCCAGCTCCACTGCTTGCGGGCGGAAGAAGATGGCAGAATCGAGATGGCCGGCAGAAACCCGGGCAATGTCCAGTACCGGGCAGCCGGAGGTGCGCATCATGGCCGCTTCGCTGGCCAGAACGGCCGTCATCTCGCCCCAAAGCTGGGCGTCTTCGCTTTTGCGGGCCTGCTGAAGCAGGTTGGATGCAATCGCTGCCTGATTGATGCCCTTTACCTGAGACGTACGAACGCGACGACTGTTCAGGGCGGCGCCGTGGCCGCGGCTGGCAGAGTATTCCTCACCTGTAATCGGGTTGATGATCAGCAGGTTTTCGGTGCGGTTGTTTTTCTTCTGTGCCAGGGCGATGACAAAGTCAGGAATGCCCCGGAGAAAATTTTCGCTTCCTAGCAGTGGGTAAATGTGCCAGCTTCGCTCGGCGGTGCCTGCGTCAGTTTCGTTCAGCGGTGCGATGGTGTGGTCCTTGTAGGCCTTTTCCAATTGTTCGCTGAAGTTGTCATAAATCGACTGTTCGACCCGATCCAGCTGCCGGCGGCGCTCGCCATCCTCCGTGCTGTTGGGTTCCTGACGCTCGAAGTGGGCTTTCAGATAGTCAGAACCCTGGCGCGCAACGCGCAGGGCCATTTTAATCGCTGGTTGCATCTGAGTGTTCAATGTCCGAGTGTGTGAAGGCCGGCTATCATAGCAAAAGTTACTGCTGCTTGTACGTTTTTTGACTCAGCAATAGCACGGATAGCAACGGGTTGCGGCAACTTCGAAGCCTCGAAGCTACTCAGTTTTCTGGTACTATTGCCGCTTTCTTAATCTGGCGTGGATTTCGTAGCGATGCATAAACCGGCGCTTCCCCAGGAAGGCACTGACACTTTTCAGAACCAGATCCGTATTGTTCTGGTGGAAACATCCCACTCGGGCAATATCGGTGCGGTGGCCCGTGCCATGAAGAATATGGGGCTGGGCAACCTTTGGTTGGTGAATCCCGGCTCGTTTCCGGATGAGGCTTCGTACGCGCGCTCATCGGGTGCTTCAGATGTACTTGATCGGGCGCAGGTTGTGGCCTCACTCGATGAGGCGCTGGAGGACTGTGTGCTGGTGATGGGCACCAGTGCCCGCGGACGCAAGGTTCCCTGGCCGGTTATCGCACCGCCTGAGGCCGCCGCGACGGCAGGCGTACATGCGGCCAAAGGCTCGGTAGCTCTGGTGTTCGGTCGCGAGAGTTCCGGGCTGAACAACGAAGAGCTTCAGCGCTGCCATTACCACATTCATATCCCCTCGAACCCTGATTACAGCTCGCTGAATCTGGCGATGGCCGTGCAGGTGATATGCTATGAGTTGCGGATGCATTACCTGCGAGGCCTTGAAGGTGGTGACGCTAACCCCAATCTTAAACCCATGACCATGCCCGGTGACGAGGGTTGGGACGTGGATCTGGCGTCAGTAAAGGATGTGGAAGGATTTTTCAGTCACCTGGAACAGGTGTTGGTGGACGTCTCGTTCCATCGGCGGGAGAATCCTCGTCAGTTGATGACCCGTTTGCGTCGACTGTTTCAGCGGGCCAAGCTGGACCAGATGGAAGTTAATATCCTGCGGGGCATTCTGTCCTCCGTTCAGAAAGCAGTCGGTACCAAGGGCTCTGTGACGCCGGCTTCGGCAAAAACCGGGGCCCCGGATAAGGAATAGAGATGGCGATGTTCGAGCGATTAAGGGAAGACATTAATAGCGTTTTTCACCGAGACCCGGCAGCCCGGAATACCTTCGAGGTTCTGACCAACTACCCGGGGCTGCATGCGCTTCTGTTTCATCGCATGGCTCATTGGCTGTGGTGTCACGGCCTCAAGTGGGTAGCTCGAACCCTTTCCACGCTTGCCCGCTGGTTTACCGGGGTTGAGATTCATCCGGGGGCAACCATTGGGCGTCGGTTCTTTATCGATCATGGCATGGGTGTGGTCATTGGCGAGACCACGATCATTGGCGATGACGTAACCCTTTATCAGGGCGTCACACTGGGTGGTACCAGCTGGAACAAGGGCAAGCGGCATCCCACCATAGGCAATGGGGTGGTGGTCGGTGCCGGCGCGAAGATTCTCGGGCCGTTTGAAGTTGGCGAGGGCGCCAAAGTGGGCTCCAATTCGGTGGTCACCAAAGAGGTGCCGGCCGGAGCGACGGTGGTTGGCATTCCCGGTCGTGTCATCGTCAAGCGTCCTGAAGAGGGCGGAGAAGAAGTTCGGCGTAAGGAAATGGAACAACGCATGGGCTTCGACGCCTACGGCGTTACGGAAGAAATGCCTGACCCGGTGGCGCGTTCGGTTCGAGCCTTGCTTGATCACATGCATGCGGTGGATGATCGCATCGAAAACATGTGCCAGGCACTGAAGAAATTGAATGCCGATTATCCGAACGGAGAGTTGCCGCCGCTGGCCGAAGAGGACTTTGACTGTGTGCGGGACGAGCCTAGCCAGCGCCAGGGCTAATACTTGACTGTTTTAGTAGGTCAATTCATACTCGCTCCTGCTTTACCGGATTGATATCCACGCTCGGGCAGAGGTTATGAAACTCACGACGAAAGGCCGCTATGCCGTTACGGCGATGCTGGATCTGGCTCTGCATGGAGACCAGGGGCCGGTGAGTCTTGCCGACATTTCCTCCCGGCAGGAGATCTCGCTGTCTTACCTTGAGCAGCTATTTGCCCGGCTGCGCCGGGAGAATCTGGTAATCAGTATTCGCGGACCGGGGGGCGGCTACCGCCTGAGCCGAACACCCGATGACGTGTATATCGCCGAGGTGGTCGATGCGGTGAGCGAATCGCTCGATACTACGCGTTGCGGTAACAAAGGTGATTGCCAGAAAGGCGAAAAGTGCCTGACTCATCACCTGTGGTCCGATCTCAGTGATCAGATTCATCAGTTCCTGAGCGAAATCAGCCTGGGCGATCTGATGAAGAAGCATGAAATCCGCCAGGTTGCGGACCGGCAGAATCGCCGTCAGTCGGACGGTGCTTCTGATACGATCAATACCGACCGCCTGTCGAGTCAGGCGCCGGCCTGAACTCCAAGCCCAGAAACACCATGAATAAGCCCGTCTACCTGGATTACGCGGCGACGACGCCCGTTGATCCTTCTGTTGCAGAAGAAATGACCAAATACCTGACCCTGGATGGCGTGTTCGGCAATCCTGCGTCACGTTCGCACATGTATGGCTGGCAGGCTGAGGCTGCCGTTGAGCAAGCCCGGCGGCAGGTCGCCCAGCTGATCGGGGCCGATCCGCGGGAAATCGTCTGGACCTCCGGCGCCACCGAATCCGACAACCTGGCCATCAAGGGTGCCGTTGGCGGCTGGGAGCGGCCTCACATCATTACTTCGCTTATCGAACATAAGGCGGTGTTGGATACCTGCAAATGGCTGGAGCAGCGTGGCGTTGAGGTGACCTGGTTGCAGCCGCAGGGAGATGGGCGGATTCTTCCGGATCAGGTTGAGAATGCCCTCCAGGGCAACACCGTGCTGGTGAGCCTGATGTTGGTGAACAACGAGCTGGGCTGTGTCACCGATGTGGCAGCCATCGGCGCATTACTTCGCGATCGAGGGGTTCTGTTTCATGTTGACGCGGCTCAGGCCGCCGGCAAGCTGCCGCTGAATGTGGCCGAGTTGTCGGTTGACCTGATGTCACTGTCTGGCCACAAGGTATACGGCCCCAAGGGGGTGGGCGCACTCTACGTTCGCCGATCTCCGGACGTTCGGATTGAGGCGCAGATTCATGGTGGCGGTCATGAGCGGGGCATGCGTTCGGGCACGCTGCCCACTCATCAGATTGTGGGCATGGGGAAAGCCTTCGCGCTGGCCGGGGACCTTCTTGAGGAAGAAATGGGCAGCCTAGAGCAGCTGCGGGCGGACTTTCTTGCGCAGCTTGCTGACCTTGACGGGGTCACGCTCAATGGCAGTGCGCAGCATCGTGTGCCGGGTATCGTAAACCTTTCGTTTGACAGGGTGGAAGCGGAATCCCTGATGTTGGGGTTGCGAGAGCTGGCGGTGTCCTCTGGTTCTGCCTGCGCCTCGGCGACTATGGAGCCCTCTTTTGTGCTGCGAGGCATAGGGCTGAACGACGAGCAGGCTCACCGGGCCCTGCGCTTTTCGTTTGGTCGTTTCACGTCCTCTGATGATGTGAAGTTCGCCAGCAAACATATTATTGACGTTGTATCTCGCCTGCGCGCGGTGCGGTAGGCAGCCGGCTTAGGACTGCGTATAATCGCAGGCCTGAATTTTAACCCTGAACTTAATGGAGAAACACCATGGCAACTGAGCGTACGCTCTCTATTATCAAGCCCGACGCGGTAGCAAAGAACGTGATCGGCGAAATCTACAGCCGCTTTGAAAAAGCTGACCTGAAAATTGTTGCTGCCAAAATGATGCACCTGACTCAGGAGCAGGCCGAAGGCTTTTACGCTGAGCACAAAGAGCGTCCGTTCTTCAACGACCTGGTTGCCTTTATGACCTCTGGCCCGGTTGTGGTTCAGGTACTGGAAGGCGAGGGTGCCATCCTGAAGAACCGTGATCTGATGGGTGCAACCAACCCGAAAGAAGCTGAGGCCGGCACTATCCGTGCGGACTTTGCCTCTTCTATCGATGCGAACGCTGTTCACGGTTCGGACTCCGCAGCATCTGCTGAGCGCGAAGTAGCTTACTTCTTCAATGACAACGAGATCTGCCCGCGCGGCTGATTGGTTTGTCTGGAGGCGGCGATAAGCCGCCTCCGCATTGGTTATTTGATCGAGGTTATGTAATGACGGCGGCCGCTGAAAAAACGAATCTGCTAGGGATGCCAAAGACGAAGCTGGAGGCTTTTTTCGAATCCCTGGGGGAAAAACGTTTTCGTGCCACTCAGATCCTGAAGTGGATGCACCAGTCTGGTGTGGATGACTTCGATCAAATGACCAATGTCAGTAAGGCATTGCGTGAAAAACTGAAAGAGATTGCCGAAATTCGTGGTCCAGAGGTGGTGTATGACGAAACCTCGAAGGACGGGACCCGCAAGTGGGTTATGCGGATGGACAACGGCAACAGCGTTGAGACTGTTCTGATTCCGGATGGCGAACGTGGCACCTTGTGTGTGTCTTCGCAGATCGGTTGCAGCCTGGATTGCACGTTCTGCTCTACGGGAAAGCGGGGCTTCAACCGCAACCTCACCGCCGCCGAGATTATCGGGCAGGTCTGGGTAGCGCGCAAATCATTCATGCCGTTTGAAAACGGCTCGGACCGCCCCATCACCAATGTGGTGATGATGGGAATGGGCGAACCGCTGCTGAACTTCGATAACGTTGTCGACGCCATGAACCTGATGATGGAAGACCTGGCGTATGGTCTTTCCAAGCGTCGCGTGACGCTCAGTACCTCGGGTGTTGTTCCCGCTATTGATCGCCTGGGCGAGGTGACTGATGTGTCTCTGGCCATCTCACTGCATGCGCCGAACGACGAACTGCGTAACAAGCTTGTGCCGTTGAACAAGAAGTACCCGATCTCCGAGCTTCTGGCTGCCACGCGCCGGTATCTTGCCCGCCTCCCTGACAAGCGAAAGGCAACGATCGAGTACACGGTTATCGAAGGAATGAATGATCAGCCCGAACACGCCACGCAGCTGGTTAGCCTGCTGAGGGGGCTGCCGTGCAAGATCAATCTGATTCCGTTCAATCCTTTCCCGGAGAGCGATTTCAAACGCCCGAGCATGAATGCAACCCGCCGGTTCCAGGCGGTACTGAATGAGGCGGGTTATGTGACGACGATTCGTACCACTCGCGGCGACGACATTGATGCCGCGTGCGGTCAGTTGGTCGGGCGCGTAGAGGACAGGACTCGGCGAAGTCAGCGATATATTGATGTTCAGCAGGTTAATCCCTGATCCGATAACCAGCAACAAGCCTGTATGAGGTAGGTGACACTGTGACATCCGGAAAGGCAAATTGGCGTTTAGAGGCTGTAGCCATGCTGCTGGCTGCTTTGTTTGTCACAGGTTGCGTGACCACGGTAGATAGCCGTTTTTCCCGGGAGGCTGATCGCCAGGAAGCCATCGAGGATTACGTTCAGCTGGCAACCGCCTATATCGGACAGGGCAACCTTGAGCGCGCCCGTCACCACCTTGATCGGGCGCTGGAGCTTGATGCCGACAGTGCCTCCGCCAGGGCCGCTATGGGCCTGGTCTACAACACGGAGGGCGAGACCGAACTGGCAGAATCCAGTTTTGAGCGAGCCATCGATGCAGATCCGGACTACACCCGGGGCAGGGTTTATTACGGCGCGTTTCTGTTCGGACAGAACCGGATGGAAGAGGCGCGTGACCAGTTCAGGGCCGCCTCACGGGATACCGATTACAAGGAGCGGGGCTCGGTGTTCTATAACCTGGGGATGACCGAAGAGCAGCTTGACCAGTCAGAACAGGCCGAAGCCGCGTACCGAAGGGCGGTTGAGCTGTCCCGCGGGGACGCCCGTTCATTGTTGGCACTGTCTCGTGTGTTAGCCGATCAGGGCGACTACAGCAATGCCTCTAGATACTACTCACGTCTTACCTCAGTGATGCAGAGAAACCAGCGACTGCGCCATTCTCCGGAGAGTCTGCTCACGGGGATTCGTATCGCACATAACATGAACGACCATGACCAGGCGGCCAGTCTTGCGCTGCAGCTGAAGAATAACTACCCAGAGTCAGTCGAATACCAACAATATAAGGTGCTGATTTCCAATGGCCAATGATGAAGTATCTCAGCCGGAACCCAGGGAGTCGGTTGGGCAAAAGTTGAAAAGGGCGCGTGAGCAACTTGGCTTGAGCGAGACCGACGTTGCCAATGCCCAGCACCTGAGAACCGGCGTTATTCAGGCTATTGAGGCTGGTGAATTCAAGAAAATCGACAGCGAGCTCTTCTTGAAAGGCTACGTCAGGGCCTACGCTCGCATGGTCGGCCTGGGCGCAGATGAGATCATCAGCGACCTGGATGAGGAACTCGAGCCTCTGCGGGCGGCCAAACAGGAGGCGGTTGAGGCAAACCCGCTGATCAATATTGAGCGGCGTCGTGAAAAGAAACGCCGTGTGGCTCGTGGTCTCTTTTTTACCGGGATTCTGGTGTTGGCCGGCTACCTGGCGTTTGCGTTCATTTTGCCGAAAACCGATTTTGAATTCCCGTCAGAGCTGTTTAACGCCTCCGCCCCGGGTGATACCGAAGGGGCTCTGGAAGATCCCGAAACGAGCGCAGGACCGGACAGCGAAAGCACTCTGGAGCAGCAAACGCTGGAACCGGAACTGACTTCTCCAGAAGGAACCGGCAGCGCGGAAGAAAGCCCGGCGACAGCAACGGTGTCTGAGGCAGGTGGTGCGCCTGAGCTCGATTCCGCCGCCCGGGAGCAAGCCGCTGGTGGGACAGCTGAGCAGGATGAGCGACCACTTGACGACAGAGTTGCTGACACGAGTTCTGAAGTGCCGGTATCGGATGCCTCGGACGAGGCCTCAGTTGAGGAGCCATTGCTGTCTGAAAGTGTGGCTGATATCACAGAGTCCGAATCGGTAGCTACAGAAACCAGCACGCAACAACAGGCGGCAGTCGGCGACGGCGAGGTCTCGGAAACCATGACTCAGGAGCCGGTGGTCGGCGAACCGGGGCTGGAGTCAGAGACAGACTCAGCGGCCCCGGAGTTAACGGAAGCGGCGCCGGTTCAGGCAACCGAGGACTCCGCCGGTACCACCGTAAGCCTGGAGATCAGTTTTATCGGCGATTGCTGGATTCAGGTTACCGATGCGGACGGTGACCGGCTGGTGAGCGCGCTTCGCCGCAGCGGCGACCGCCTTGAAGTTTCCGGAACGGCGCCGTTGAGCGTAGTTGTTGGTGCCGTCGATGCGGTTAGTGCCATCCAGTTTGCCGGCCAGCCCGTGGACCTCAGCAATTTCCGCGTTGTAAACAATCGTTCGGAGTTCACTCTGTCGTTGTGAACACCATAAACCAAGAGTTATCGGTCAATACCCTATGAAACAGGAATCCCCGATCGTAAGACGCAAATCCCGTCAAATCATGGTGGGCAATGTTCCCGTTGGTGGTGATGCGCCGATTGCGGTGCAGAGTATGACCAACACCAATACCTGCGACGTCGAGGCAACGGTTCAACAGGTCAAGGCGCTTGAAGAGGCCGGCGCCGACATCGTCCGTGTTTCCGTTCCAACGATGGAAGCAGCGGAAGCGTTCGGCCAGATTCGCGATAAGGTCAACCTGCCACTGGTTGCAGATATTCATTTTGACTACAAAATCGCCCTCCGTGTTGCTGAGCTGGGCGTTGATTGCCTGCGCATCAACCCGGGCAACATCGGGCGTGAGGATCGGGTCAGTGCGGTGATCAGTGCTGCGCGGGATCGAAACATTCCGATCCGCATCGGTGTGAATGCCGGGTCTCTGGAAAAAGAGCTCCAGCGCAAGTACGGTGAACCGACTCCCGAGGCATTGGTGGAGTCGGCCATGCGCCACATCGACATCCTCGATCGTCACGATTTCCAGAACTTCAAGGTGAGCCTCAAGGCTTCCGAAGTATTCATGACCGTCGCTGCCTACCGCAATATTGCCAGCCAGATTGAACAGCCGCTGCATTTGGGGATCACCGAGGCTGGCGGGTTCCGCTCCGGTACCGTCAAGTCCTCGATCGGGCTGGGCATGCTGCTGATGGACGGCATTGGTGACACCATCCGGGTATCCCTCGCGGCGGATCCGGTACAGGAGATCAAGGTTGGTTACGACATCCTGAAAAGCCTTAGATTGCGCAGCCGTGGCATCAACTTTATTGCCTGCCCGAGTTGTTCGCGTCAGAACTTCGATGTTATCCAGACCATGAACGACCTCGAGGCTCGCCTTGAGGACGTTAATACCGCAATGGACGTGGCCATCATTGGCTGTATTGTCAACGGCCCGGGTGAAGCGAAAGAGGCCGATATCGGCCTGACCGGGGGCAGTCCGAAAAACCTGTTTTATCTGTCTGGCAAGCCCAACCAAAAGCTGGATAATGCCACGCTAACCGACGATCTTGAGCGTCTGATACGTGACGAAGTAGCGCGGCGGCAGGAGCAGGACGAAGCGATCATCGCCCGTTCCTAGGGTTGAGCCCGTTCGGTTCATTGATTCCAGTTGATAGCAATAGGTTTAAGGGTTTCACTTGGCTAAGATTCAGGCAATTCGAGGCATGAACGACATCCTGCCGGAGCAGTCACCGGTGTGGCAGTTTGTCGAGGACACCGTTCGTAACGTGCTCGGGCAATACGGCTATCAGGAAATCCGTATGCCGATCGTCGAGCAGACTGACCTTTTCAAGCGCTCCATCGGTGAAGTGACCGATATCGTTGAAAAGGAAATGTACACCTTTGAAGACCGCAATGGCGACAGCCTGACGCTTCGCCCAGAGGGCACTGCCGGGTGTGTGCGTGCTGCTGAGGAACATGGACTGCTGTTCAATCAGACCCGCCGGCTCTGGTACATCGGGCCGATGTTTCGCCACGAACGCCCTCAGAAAGGTCGATACCGTCAGTTCCATCAAATCGGCGTGGAGTGCTTCGGCATGACCGGCCCGGATATCGATGCCGAACTGCTGATTCTTACCGCGAGACTCTGGAAGTCGTTGGGGCTCGGCGGCCACACTCGTCTGGAAATCAACTCCCTCGGCACCTCGCAGGCTCGAAAGGTCTACCGCGAAGCGCTGGTGGCTTACCTGGGCCAGTACAAAGATCAGCTGGACGAGGACAGCAAGCGCCGTCTGGAAACTAATCCCTTGCGGATCCTGGACAGCAAGGATGCGTCTACCCGGGCGATTCTTGAAGGCGCGCCGAGCTTCGACGATTACCTTGACGATGAATCTCGTGCTCACTTTGAGCAGCTGAAGGCATTGCTGGACGCGGCGGATGTGGCTTACACCGTAAACCCGGCACTGGTACGTGGCCTCGATTACTACGGGAAGACGGTTTTTGAGTGGGTCACTGACAGCCTTGGCGCCCAAGGCACCGTCTGTGCGGGAGGTCGTTACGACGGACTGGTTGAGCAGCTCGGCGGCAAGGCCACGCCCGCGGTCGGTTTCGCAATGGGATTGGAGCGCCTGATTTTGTTGCTTGAAACCCTTGATCTCATCCCGGCGCACGTCACCAGTAATGCCGATATCTATGTCACCGCGATGGGCGAGGCGGCAGTCCCGCAGGCCATGGTTCTGGCTGAATCGCTTCGCAGCGCGTTACCCGGGCTGACCATTGTGTCCCATTGTGGGGGGGGCAGCTTCAAGAGCCAGATGAAAAAGGCTGACAAAAGCGGGGCCCGTTATGCTCTGATCATCGGCGAAAACGAACTTGCAAATGGCACCGTTGCACTGAAGCCGTTGCGTTCCGATGAAGGCCAGCAGGAAATCGAGCAGGCGAAACTGGCCACCACGCTGAGCAACGTTTTTAATCACTGAAATTACCTCGAACAACAACGTAAAACTGATTTACAGGAGTCACAATGGCTGAATTGCGCACCGAAGAAGAACAGATCCAGGCAATTAAGGACTGGTGGAAGAAAAACGGTAGTTCTTTGCTGATTGGTATCGGTGCTGCCCTGGCGATTGTCTTTGGCTGGCAGGCTTGGCAGAACCATGAGACGCAGCAACGTGCTGAAGCCGCGGCCCAGTTTGCCAACCTTCTGAATGCTTTCGGCAACCAGTCTGATGAAACCACTGGCGAAACCGTCGATTTCGTTGCCAAGGCGCTGCGGGAAGATCATGGTGACAGTGCCTACGCGGTATACGGCAATCTGATTCTGGCAAAGCAGCATCTGGTGGACGGTGAGGCGGAAGCCGCCATCGAAGCGCTGAAGTGGGCTCAGGATCAGGCCGGCGACCATCAGGCACTTAAGCTTGTGATCCAGAATCGCCTCGCCCGGGCCCAGTTTGATGCCGGCCTTCACGACGAAGCGCTTGCCACGATTGACGGGGCGAGCGACGCTGGCCCCTTTGCGCCGATCTTCTCCGAATTGCGAGGCGACATCCTGCTGGCCAAGGGCGACGAAGCGGGGGCGAAGGAAGCCTATCTGGCTGCGCGCGAACAAAGTGACGCTGGCCGAACCGGCATCCTGGAGCTGAAGCTGTCTGACCTCGGCGTTGGAGAGGGGGCCTGATGCGGCGCTCTCGCAACAGACTATCAGCGCCCGGATTACTGGGGCTCGCCGTCCTGCTTGGCGCGGCTGGTTGCAGCACCACGGATACGTTCGAACAGCCGCGGCCGGTACCCGACATCGAAGCCTCTGTCGAGCTGGAGCCGGTCTGGAGCATGTCGGTCGGCGACGGCCATGATGATGAGTATCTGTACCTCTCGCCGCTCAATACCGGTGATGTACTGTATGCCGCGTCGGCCGATGGCACGGTGTATGCCGTTGGTGCGGACCAGGGCAA
This sequence comes from Marinobacter salinisoli, assembly GCF_017301335.1. NCBI lineage: Bacteria > Pseudomonadati > Pseudomonadota > Gammaproteobacteria > Pseudomonadales > Marinobacteraceae > Marinobacter > Marinobacter salinisoli. The sequence goes on along the minus strand of NZ_CP071247.1, from coordinate 2,839,151 downwards.
GGTGGTTTGGAAAAAAACACTGAAGGATCGGATTTTCTCCGGTGTAGGAGGAGACGCTGAACGTCTTTACCTGACCACTCAGGAGGCGGATCTTGTTGCGCTTTCGCGGGAAGATGGTGCGGAAGCCTGGCGGGTTGAGCTACCCACTGAGGTACTCTCGGCGCCTCAATCCAATGGCCGAATGGTTGTTGCCCAGACGACCGATGGGCGTGTGCTCGCCTTTGATGCCGCCACCGGTGACAAACTCTGGCGTTACGACGGAGTGGTTCCGGTCCTGTCGATGCGAGCCGCTGCCGCACCGCTGGTTGGCGGGGATGTGGTCATTGCATCGTTCTCCAACGGCAAGCTGATTGCGTTGTCAGCGGATAGCGGCCAGCCGCTTTGGCAATACGCGGTGGGCGAGCCTCAGGGCAGAACCGAACTCGAGCGACTCGTTGATATCTCCGGACAACCCATTGTAGTGGATACCGCCATCATGGCGGTTGGGTATCAGGGCAAGCTGGCGTTGGTGGATGTGCGCACCGGACAGGAAATCTGGAATCGCAAGGCTTCCAGTCTCTATTCCCCCACGATTGGCGGTGGAAACATCTACCTGGCGTCGGCCAACGGGAACGTGGTTGCGCTTCGTGGCTCGGACCGGCGTGAACTCTGGACTCAAGATCGCCTGGCCTGGCGTCAGCTGACCCAGCCTGTGATTTCCGGTGACTATCTCGTGGCAGGAGATTACGAAGGCTACCTGCACGTGTTTTCCCGTGAGGATGGCAGCCTGCAGGGCCAGTTGGATTTCGATGATGACGGTATCCGCGTACCGGCACAGCGGCTGGAGAATGGTAACCTGTTGATCTATGGTAACGGCGGCAGGATGTCAGTCCTGCAAATACAGCCCAGCGAATAAACCCGCAGCCCGGCTCCCAGTCCGGGCTGTTTTTCTTTTTCAAGTAGCGAAACATATGACCCCAGTAATTGCACTTGTCGGCCGTCCCAACGTTGGTAAGTCGACCCTGTTCAACCAAATGACCCGGTCCCGTGACGCCCTGGTTGCGGACTTTCCCGGTCTGACACGTGACAGGAAATACGGTGATGGCAACTACGAGGGGCAGCGTTTCATCGTTATTGATACCGGCGGTCTGACCGGAGATGAAGAGGGTCTGGATGCCGAAATGGCGCGGCAATCCCTGCAAGCGGTGGAAGAGGCGGACATCGTTCTGTTCCTGGTGGATGGCCGGGCAGGCCTGACCGCCGGAGACGAAACCATCGCCAACCATCTGCGTCGTTCCGGGAAACAGGCCCATTTGGTGGTGAACAAGACCGACGGTCAGGACCCCGACATTGCGGCGGCAGATTTCTACAGTCTTGGATTCGAGTCGACCTTCCTGATTGCGGCATCCCATAACCGGGGCATACGGTCGTTGCTGGAAGAACTGCTGCCAACGCCTGAGGAAACTGCGGAGCAGGATAGTGCCAGCAAGTACCCGGGTATTCGTATTGGCGTTGTCGGTCGTCCGAACGTTGGCAAGTCGACTCTTGTCAACCGAATGTTGGGTGAGGACCGGGTGGTGGTTTATGACATGCCGGGAACCACACGTGACAGCGTTTATATACCCTATGAGCGGCACGGCAAAGAGTACACTTTGATTGATACCGCGGGCGTTCGTCGACGGAAGAATGTCCGTGAAACCGTCGAGAAGTTTTCCATCATCAAGACGCTTCAGGCTATCGAGGACGCTCACGTTGTGATTTTGGTCATCGATGCCCGTGAAGGGCTCGTGGATCAGGATTTGCACCTCATCGGGTTTGTCCTTGATGCCGGTCGTTCGCTGGTCATTGCTGTCAACAAGTGGGATGGCATGGACCCGGAGGAGCGCGCGCGAGTGAAAGAGCAGGTGCGGCGCCGTCTGGATTTCCTCGATTATGCGGACAAACACTATATTTCCGCTCTGCACGGCTCCGGTGTTGGCGTCATGTATGAATCTGTCCAGGCTTGCTACGACTCGGCCATGGCCAAGTGGCCAACCAATCGACTCACCGCGATCCTGCAGGATGCCGTATCTCAACACCAACCCCCGATGGTGCAGGGCCGGCGCATTAAGTTGCGTTTTGCTCACCAGGGTGGATCGAATCCTCCCCGCATTGTGGTGCACGGGAATCAGGTGGATGCTTTGCCAGGTTCCTACAAACGGTTTCTTGAAAACACCTTTCGAAAAGTTCTGGATGTGACCGGCTCGCCCATTCGTTTCGAGTTCAAATCCGGCGAAAACCCTTACGCCAACAAAGTCGAGCGTATGACGCCGCGGCAGCGGGTTAAAAAGGACAATGACCTGAAGAAGGGACGCCAGGTCAAGAAGACACGTCAGAAGAGTGTAAAGCGCTGATTATGAAAGAAAGCCGCGACGGGGCTTAGCCCCGTTTAGCGTCTTCTGCCTGCTTGGCCTGTACCGCGGTCAGGGCAATAGTAAAGACAATGTCTTCAACCAACGCTCCCCGAGACAGATCATTCACCGGCTTTCTCAGGCCCTGAAGCATCGGGCCAATACTCACCACGTTGGCACTGCGCTGAACGGCCTTGTAGGTAGTATTGCCCGTGTTCAGATCCGGAAATACAAACACTGTGGCCTTTCCGGCCACCTGACTGCCCGGCGCCTTGCTCTTAGCCACGCTTTCGATGGCCGCAGCGTCGTACTGCAAAGGACCGTCAATAAGCAAGTCAGGCCGCCGGTCGCGGGCAATGCGTGTGGCCTCACGAACCTTGTCGACGTCCTGGCCGCTGCCGGATTCGCCGGTGCTGTAGCTGATCATGGCAACCACCGGCTCGATGCCGAAGGCCTCTGCGGATTCGGCGCTCTGAATCGCGATGTCAGCGAGTTCTTCGGCGTTCGGGTCTGGATTGATCGCGCAGTCGCCGTACACCAGCACCTGCTCCGGCAGCAGCATGAAAAAGACAGACGACACCACCTTGGCGTGTTCATGGGTCTTGATCAGCTGCAGGGCAGGACGGACCGTGTTTGCAGTGGTGTGGATTGCGCCCGAAACCAACCCGTCAGCTTCATCCAGCGCCACCATCATAGTGCCAAGAACTACGTTGTCTTCGAGCATCGCTTCGGCCATATCCGGGGCCAGACCCTTGTGTTTTCGCAGCTCCACCATGGCATGGATGTAGTTGTGGCGAACCTCTGAAGGTTCGATAACCTCGATGTCGGCTGGTAACTCAAGCCCCTGTGATCGAGCCACGTCCTCAATGTCCGCCCGGTGGCCGATAAGCACGCAGTGAGCCAGATGGCGTTGGTGGCAGATAATCGCGGCCTGCACGGTTCTGGGCTCGCTACCTTCAGGCAGAACAATCCGTTTCTGGGCGGCTCTGGCGCGTTCGGAAAGCTGGTGTCGAAATGCTGGCGGAGACAGGCGGCGCTGACGCTCAACTTTCAGATGCCGTTGCAGCCAGTCGGTGTCGATTCGCGTGGCGACAGCTTCCATGGCCAGCTCGATTCGCTCCCTGTCATCCACCGGTATAGCGGCTGACAAGTTGGCCAGCCGATGCGCAGTTTCATAGGTGTTACTCTCGGCCGAGAGCACGGGAAGGCCAGTCTCAACCGCCCTCCGGCACAGATCAATGACCCGGTCGTGGGGCATCAGTCCACCGGTGAGCATCAGGCCAGCCAGCGGAACGCCGTTGAGGGCGGCCACGGCAGTGGCCACAATGATGTCTTCCCGATCCCCGGGCGTGACCAGCAGGGTGCCCGCGGTCAGAGTATCGACCACATTGCGCAGGCTCTGGGCAACCACCGCCACTTTCTGGATTCTGCGCGTGTGCATCTGGCCGTCGTTGAGCACATGAATGTCCAGCTCCCGGGCAATGTCCGAGACTCGCGGTGCCAGCAGTTCCGGCTGCCACGGAATCTGCGCCAGCAGTCTGAAGCGATTTTCGCTGAACACCTTGCAGGCGCTTTGGTAATCATTGTCTTCCGGCGGCTTCTCCGGAGCGCCTTTCAGCGACAGTCTGGAGTTTACGGGCTGGCCCACCTTGTTGAGGATAACCGCAATCACATCCGGGTCTGATGGGTCGGCGTAGAGGCGTGCGGAAAAATCGAGTTCCTCATCCAGTGCGGCCGGCTCAGCGTCTTCCGGCGCTGCAACCAGGATCACTTCAGAGCCGAGGTTGCGGGCTACCTCAACGTTGAGGCGGGCAATATAGGCCTCGCTCCGGTCCGGCACCAGGCCTTCAATAACCACCACATCCACCTGTTCGGCCACTTTCTGGTATTCACCGACAATCAGTTCCATCAGGTAGTCGGACTTGCCCCTGTTGAGCAGTTGCTGCGCTTTTTTCAGGCTGACCGGTTCCGGTGTCTCGACCCTGCTGTGTTGCCGGACAAATTCCACCGATGCGTCCTTGCCTTCGTTGTGAACGGATTCACCATGGTGGACAGCTTGCTGGAAAGGCTTGTAAAAGCCGACACTGACCCCCACACGTTCCAGCGCACGATGAAGGCCAAGGCACACCGAGGTCAGGCCGGAGTGCATAGAGGTGGGGGCAATAAAGAGACTTTTTGCCATAACACGAATCCTTGTTATTGGGCGCCGTCGCGAGCCATAGGGCTTCCCGCCAGGCGTGTGGCTTCATTGGCGATGACCAGTTCTTCGTTGGTGGGGATTACTATCACTGGAAACCGGGAATCGGGGTTGCTGATAATGCCGTCGCTGAATCCGCCGTGGGCGTGGTTCAGTTCAGCATCCAGATCAAACCCGAGGAGGCCGAGGTGGCTACAGGTCTGCTGGCGGATCCGGCTGCTGTTTTCGCCAATGCCGCCGGTAAACACCAGGGCATCAAGCTGGCTCAGCGATGCCATCATGGCGCCAATGTACTTGGCCAGCCTGAAACAGAAAACGTCAACGGCGAGACGGGAGGGTTCGTGGCCATGATCCGCCAGGTCACACAGCGTGCGCATGTCGTTGGTCTGGCCGGACAGCCCCAGCAAACCGCTTTCCTGATTGAGCACCTTGCTCAGTTGGTTGGCGGTGATGCCTTTGGTACTCAGGTAATCGAATAGCCCGGGGTCGACATCACCACTACGGGTGCCCATTACCAGACCTTCCAGTGGCGTCAGCCCCATGCTGGTGTCGACACTGTTGCCATCCCGAATGGCAGTAATGCTGCAGCCGTTGCCCAGGTGAGCGGAAATCAGGGAGGTGGTGGCTGGGGTGCGATCAAGCCGGCGGGCGGCTTCCCTCGTCATGTAGTAATGACTGGTGCCATGAAAGCCATACCGTCGCACGGCCCACTGGCGGTAATAGTGGTCGGGCAAGGCATACCGATAGGCTCTGGGCGGGAGTGTCTGGTGAAATGCGGTATCGAAAACCGCAATCTGGGGCACCGTCGGGTAGAGCTTGCGCATGGCCTCAATGCCGGCGAGGTTAACAGGGTTGTGCAGCGGCGCCAGCCCCGAGCACGCCTGAATACTTTCAAGCACGTCATCATCGACCAGAACCGCTTCCCGAAAGGTTTCGCCACCGTGCACGACCCGATGGCCGACCGCGGTTGGGTCGGATGTCATCAGACCCTCTTCTTTCAGGGCTGCGAGCACAGCTTGCAGGGCAGCCTCGTAGCCGCCCTCGGCGGGGATGGTGATCTGGGTTTCCAGGCCCTGAATGCGGGCAACCGCATGCGGCGTATTCAGGCGTTCAACAAGAACCGTGGCAAGCTTCTGGTCCTTGCGATCGAACAGGGCAAGCTTGAGGGATGAGCTGCCGCAATTCACGACGAGAGTGGTTGGTTCCATAACTGTTTGTTTCCTGAGTATCAGGCCTGAACGCGCTCGTTAGATTCGAGCCATTCCTCGAATTTCTGGTGGGGAAGAGGGCGGCTGTAGAAGTAACCCTGCGAAAAATCACAGCCCTCCTGCTTGAGGAAGTGGGTCTGGGCTTCCTCTTCAACGCCCTCCGCTATCACGCGCAGGCCGAGGCTATGAGCCATATTGATAATGGCTTTGACCAGCGAAGCGTCTTCAGGCTCCTTCATCACATCCTGAACGAAGGATTTGTCGATCTTGAGTGTGTCGAAGGGATAACTCTTCAGGTAGCTCAGCGCGGAATAGCCGGTGCCAAAGTCATCTACGGACAGTCGGACGCCAGCCCGATCCAGGCGGCGCAGGATTTCGGCGGTCTCGATGGAGTTATCCAGAATGAGTCGTTCGGTGACCTCAAGTTCAAGCAGTGCCGGAGCCAGGCCACAGTCTGCAAGCGTGCGCATTACAGCGTCGGGGAAGCCGGGATCACGGAACTGCCGTGGCGATACATTGACCGATATGCCAATGTCCCGCCCGGTGACTGCTTTCCAGCGAACGGCAGCCTGGCAGGCTTGCTCAAGTACCCACTCTCCGATGGGGATGATCAACCCGGTATCTTCCGCCAACGGGATAAACCGGTCCGGCATCACAAGGCCCATGGCCGGATTGCGCCAGCGTAACAGCGCTTCCACGGCGCACAAGTTGCCCGAATCGGTATGAACGATGGGCTGGAAATTCAACTCCAGCTCTTTCAGCTCCAGGGCGCGACGCAAGCGAGATTCCATCTGCAGGCGGTCCTGGGAAACCTCGGTCATCTCGGGTGTGAAATGGGCATAGGCGCTCTTGCCTTTGCTCTTGGCCTGGTACATGGCGGCATCTGCGTGCTGGAGCAGGGTGCCGCTGTTATTTGAATCCTCTGGAAAGGTAGCGATCCCGATACTGGTGGTGACAAACACCTCCTGCCCGCTCAACACGTAGGGCGGTATAAACGTCTGAAGGATACGTTCAGCAACCTGGTCCGCCGACTCCTTTTCCGGCAATCCCGGCAGAATGACCAGGAACTCGTCGCCGCCCAAGCGGGCCACTGTGCTGGTGCCGCGCAGGCAGCTGGAAATACGCCGGGCCGCTTCCACCAGGAGGTTGTCGCCAGCGTCATGCCCCAGGGTGTCATTGATGTGTTTGAAGTTGTCGAGATCAAGGAACATTACACCGACCATCGACGCTTCCCGGTGCGCCTGGGCCAGTGCCAGTTTCAGGCGATCCAGTGCGAGCATCCGGTTGGGCAGCCCCGTAAGAACGTCGTAATTGGCCTGCCGCAGCAATTGTTGCTCGTACCGCTTGCGGATACTGATATCTTCACCAAGGATCAGGTACCCGGATGTATCGCCGGCGTTGTCCTTGATGGGGGTGACGATCAGCTGTTCCCAGAAGCGTTCGCCATTTTTCCGTGCGCTGTTCACTTCGCCTTGCCATACCCCGACGCGCTGAACCTGGAGCCGAATGGATTGCCAAAGCTGCTGATTTTCACGACTGTTAAACGCGCTTGGGTCCAGGTTGCCGGGATGTTTGCCGACAATTGTCTCGGGCGCGTAACCGGTTAACTGGGTGAACTTGTGGTTGGCGAACTCAATACGCCACTGACGGTCGCAAATCAGTACCGACGAAGGGCTTTGTTCGATGACCTTCGAGAACTTGCGTATTTCCGCAGCGTCTCGTTCCTGGCGCTGCAGATCTTCGTTCAACCGCTCGCGCATCTGATTGATCGCGTCGGTGACCTGGCCGAGCTCATCCCGCTGGTTGGCGGAGGTATTGGGCCGATCAAGTTCAAGCGGCCGAGACAGGTTACTGAGAGAAAAATTCTGGGTGTAATTCGCCATATGGGAAAGATGACGGGTCACCAGGTATCTGAAAATCCAGATAACGAGTATGGAGACAAAGAACGTCTTCAGGAATTGGGTCGCCAGAATGACCCAGACCTTGCGCTCAAGATCATCGTAAAGCCGGGTTAGATCGGCGGTTACCGTCAGTTCTCCGAGCTTGATAGAGCGGTCGCTTTCATGAGTGAGCTCGAAACGGTGGGACCGCGTTTTGGCGCCTTGGGAGAGTTCCCCCATGACCACCTCGGAGTCGGGCTGGCGGAGTCGCAATTGCACGATGTCTGGCAGGCTCAGAATACCCTCCATCTGGGTTCTGAGCAGGGCGCCGTCCAGGGACCAGAGGCTTTTCGACAAACTCGACCCGTAGCCCGATTCCACTACTTCCAGGTGATACTCAATCTGATGGAGGTCTTCCCGATAGTCGGAATAGATCTGTATGGCAGAGGCAACGAGCGAAAAGACAGAGCTGAACAGCAGTATCCATGCGAGGAGTCGGAATGAAAGTGGCGAGCTCTGGCGGAATCGTTGGAGTCGGTTCGACAGTGTTGGCATGCCTGTTACTTCTGAAGTCCAGTCAATGTCGGGAATAGTTATGATCCGATGGACCGAATATAGCAGTAGTGTTTTGCCTATGTCCCGCAAATATTGGATATCTGGAAAGAAATGTACCGGTGGTCAGGATTTTTCCGTGGGCAGGGAAGGCGGGTTTGATATGGGTCAATAACTCGCAGGGCAAGCGGGCGTAGGTTAGACCTATCGGATATCAATGTGCCTGTGGAGGTGACTTATGTATATGGACGCGGTTGTAATTGCCGGGTTGGTTGTGGTTTTGCTGGTGGTTGGTTTCTTTGGCGGTGTTGCTGTGTTTGTGGCTAAAGACCAGAAGCAACATGGGCCGGGGGCCAGTGCCAAGTCAGATCATGCCGGGCATAAACTCTAGGTCTGACTGGAAGGCTTTCAGTAAGCAAAAGCGGGATAGTCTGCGAGCAAGAGCAGGAGAAAAAAATGGCGTCCCCTAGGGGGTTCGAACCCCTGTTGCCGCCGTGAAAGGGCGGAGTCCTAGGCCACTAGACGAAGGGGACGCAACGTTTCTTTAACCTTGCCTCGTCGAGGTGGCGCGTATATTAGTGAAGCCCATTTGGTGTGTCAACGCTTTTTTCAGAAAAATTGTCCGGCCTGTTTCAGGCACTGCTTAAGCTCGGATGCCAGAACGTCAAACAGGGCTGAGGTGCCCTGGTTATGATGAATTTCAAAGATTCTCGCCGCCGTGGCATGGTGCTGGGGTGGTACCTGCGCTACGACGTCGCTCACGTCGGTGTTCAGGGTCGCTGCAAGGCTGAACTCATAACGCAATTTGCTTTCCCCGGCACACTGGTGAAAGTAATTTTCACGAGTACCTGGTTCAGGCACGCCCCGTCTGTCGAACACGCCCTTTGCGCACTGAGCATACTGCGAGTGAACCGTGGAATGGGCTTCGACGATGCCCTCGCTGTCGGCAAAGCTCAGCAAGGCTTCGAGGCGGCGAGCGCCCGGATCGGTCAAGTCAGGCAGGGACGCCTTGAGGGTTTCCATATCCAAACCCCGGTCGGCCAGCTGAAGGATAGTCAGGTATTCACTGGTTATGAGGCTGCAAGACTCGTAACTCTGGAGGGCATTCGCTTCGTCAGACTGGGCGCCACTGGCCAAATTGGCCATAAAGAGTGTCAAGATGCCCAGCCTGCACATCTTTGAAGCATTGTGCCTGGCCATTTCAATGCCCTTTCTGAAAAATATCTTCAAGTGCTGTGCGCAGGTCCGGAAACTGGAAAGTGAATCCCTCTTGCAGGAGTTTTTCTGGGCGTGCCTTTTGCCCGGTGAGCAGCAGCCGGGACATATCACCCAGCGCCACTTTGAGTGCGGTCTCCGGCGCCGGCAATAGGGTGGGTCGATGAAGAACGTCCCCAAGGCACCGGGTAAATTCGCTGTTAGAGACGGGATTCGGACTCACCACATTGTAGGGGCCATTGGCGTCGGCGTTCTCGAGCATCCAGGTCAGAGCGCCAACCACGTCAGTGCGGTGTATCCAGGGCATGTACTGCTGTCCGCTGCCGAGTCTGCCGCCCAGCCCAAGCTTGAAGGGAAGACTCATCCGCTTCAGAAATCCGCCATCGGGGCCAGCTACGATGCCTGTTCGTGACAGGCAAACCCGCACATTGTCGGCCGTCAGCGCGAGCGCAGCGTTCTCCCAGTCCCGGCACAGCTGGTGGGTGAATTCGTCGTGGGGCGCAGTGGTCTCTGTTACGTCCATGTCTCCCTGGTCGCCGTAGTAGCCGACTGCCGAGCCGGAAACCAGAACCTGGGGAGGTGCTTCCCAGCTGCGGACCACCTCGACCAGTGTTTGGGTCAGTCCTATGCGGCTATCCCTCAGTGCCTTCTTCCTGGCATTGCTCCAGCGCTGGTCAGCAATGCCTTCTCCGGCGAGATTGATAATGGCGTCAAAGCCAGGGTGGGATCGCAACTGCGACAGATCTCGAGTCGTTTCGACTGGGCCGCACAGTGACATGACCGTGCTGGCTGGCTGGCGGCTGAGTACCGTGAGCTCGTAGCCTCGGTTAATAAGCACTGGGCAGAGTTCCTGGCCGATGAAGCCGGTACCGCCCGTCAAGAGTATGCGCTGAGGCATGGTTCAATCCTCCAGATGACAATCCGTGTGGGAGGTTGCTGGTCCTTTTACAGTATCTTACTGTGTATCAGCCTGCAGCTCCGTGACAACGGCATCGCGGATAGCGTGGCCCAGCTGGGGACTTTCTCCGATCGGAGGCGCGAGCTGTATGGACACATTATGGGCCGCTTCTAATGTCTTGACCATCACGGGAACGTCTTTACGGAGATGACGGCCGGCAGCGAGAAACAGCGGAACGATGGTGAATGATGTACACCCGGCGTTGGCTCCTTCGGCTATGACGTCTTCCAGTGAGGGGGACGCGAGCTCCATGTAAGCGATCCGCGAGCCGTCGACAGCCTCCAGCGTTGGTGTCGCGAGTTTTTCGAAGGTCTCGCACCAGTGCCTGTCACTACTCCCGTGTGCCAACAGAATAATGCGGTTGCTCATTGAACCTCCCGGTTAATCATATTTACCGTGCGTGTCGTAACTGCCATTGATCGCGACCATGGTGAGCGAATCGAGATCTAACATAGCAGGGTGGATGTGAATGTTCGATTGGAAAGAGATTCTGGATTTCTGGTTTGGTGAGTTAGACGAAAATGGTTTGCCGGACCACTTCCATCGCAACCGCTGGTTCCGCTCTGATCGAAAGTTTGACCAGGAGCTTCGGCGGCGATTTATGTCGATGATTCTGTTCGCGTCCGAGCAGGGGCTGGACCACTGGAGGGACAAGGCTGGCGGCGTACTCGCAGAGATCCTCTTGCTCGACCAGTTTTCCCGGAATGTCTTTCGTGGCTCGGCTCTGGCTTTCGCGCAGGATGCCCAGGCGAAAAAGTTGTGTTATCGGGCGATGCGGGAGGGGCTCGATATGCAGCTGCCACCGGTTCAGCGTGCTTTTATCTACATGCCGCTTCAGCACTCCGAGCGAGAGCAAGATCAGCAAGTTTCGGTGGAGTGCTATGAGCAACTAGCGGCGTCAACATCGGGAATGCTTCAGACGTTTATGCAGAGTTTCGCCCAGTCGGCCCGCGACCATCGGGATATCGTGGGCCGTTTTGGCCGCTTCCCTCATCGCAATCGCATCTTGGGTCGCACGTCCACCCCCGAAGAGTTGGAGTATCTGAAGTCCGGGCGGCGCTTTGGCCAGTAAGGCTGCTGAATCGGCACCGAGCCCACCCGTTTTGACGATTTCGTCAAGGTTTCCGTGCGCTCCATTCTTCATACTGTTGGTCGGCATATGGTCAACAGGGAAGGAGCGCCAGCATGGGACAAATGGAACCAGCCTCGAGCGTCAGCATCAAGCCTCAGAGGGAGCTCGCTAAAACCTTCCCGGCGTACCAGGGACGAAAAGTCGCCAGAGCAAAAAGCGCCGCCCGCCGAAAAGCCATCCTCGAGGCTACGCTCAGGCTTGCGGCGCGAGAGGGAATACGGGGCGTAAAGCATCGCTCCGTTGCCCGCGAAGCGGGTGTTCCCCTCGCCGCGACGACCTATTATTTTCGCGATATTAATGAGCTGATCAGCGATGCCTTCCTGCTGTTCGCCGAGAGAGCCAGTCAGGATATACAGTCGTTTTGCGACACGCTCAACCTGGTCCTTGATCACCAGCCTCCGGAAGATCTTGTTCGGAACAGTCCGCGGCGGAATTTGCTTGCCAGGCGCCTGGCCGTCATCGCCAATGCCTTTCTTGAGAGTCATCTCGTCGAGGGTCGAGACCACATTCTGGTCGAACAGGTCTTTCTGATTGAAGCACTGAGGGAGCCCCGGCTCGCTGAACTGGCCCGCCGACACCGGCAGCTGTGGATTGTCGGTCTCACAGGCATATTCCAGCGGCTTGATTCGCCCCAGCCCCACCAGGATGCGGCACTGGTGGTCGATCTCGCTTTTGGTATGGGGTATGACCAGTTGCTGGGCCTGCATGGCAGCGATGCTTCATCGCTGCAACGAAGTGTCAAGCGTATGGTCGACCTCGTCCTTGGGGTTGGTTACCAATAGCATGGAACGCTTTCGTTATTTTGCGTTTTGTAGGAAAGATGTACAGCCGGGCCTCTCTGTGTTCCCCGATTGATAGAATCCGCGTCAACGCTTTGCCGGCGCCCAATCGGACCGGCCTCAAATGCTCGGGGATTCTGAATGCGATTGGCATTACGGTTGGTTTGTTTTTCTGCTTTGGCAGTGACTGGTATTTCTTTTTCCTTCCCCTCCCATGGCTTTTCTTTCGATGAGGTGTTGGTTGAGCACTTGGCTCAATCAGCTCCCAGGCTTGATCAGGCGGTACTGCGGCAGGCGGTGACTGCGTCCCAATGCGCTGTGATTAACGGCGTGGCCGTTCCGGAGCGCCTCGCTGTCATCGATTTTTCACTGCCTTCCAGTGAAGAGCGGTTGTGGATCTTTGACTTGGCCACCGGTGAACTGATTCTTCGGGATTTGGTGGCACACGGAAAGAATTCGGGTTTCTTTCGGTCTGACTCATTCTCGAATGTGGAGGGCAGTCATCAATCCAGTGTAGGGCTGTTCCGGGGCAGTGAATCCTATTACGGTAAGCACGGCTATTCCCTCCGATTGGACGGCTTGGAGCCGGGCTTCAATCATCTTGCCCGCCAGCGCGCTATTGTCATCCACGGGGCCGACTACGTCAGTGATGCCTGGGTCGCTGAATATGGGCGAATTGGGCGCAGCCATGGTTGTCCGGCTGTCGACAACCAGGTGGTTCGCCGAGTGGTTGATAGCCTGAAGGGGGGGCAGTTGGTGTTCAAATACTATCCGGATCAGCACTGGGTTGAGCGTTCCTCGTTTTTGAACTGCAAGGCGGGCACGGTTGCGGAGTTGTCTGGGGTTGGCGAAAATCCCGGTTGAAAGCTGTTCGATTTATGGCCGGACTGATCGGTTTTTCATCAAATTTTCTGGCCTGGAAAAAGAGTTAAAAAAACTTCTGGAAAAGTGGTTGACGACCGCTCCGTGATCCGTAGAATACGCTTCCGTTGTCGGCATCAACCGACACGAATTGCGGGAATAGCTCAGTTGGTAGAGCACAACCTTGCCAAGGTTGGGGTCGCGAGTTCGAATCTCGTTTCCCGCTCCAGATCTTAAGAAACCCGGCTTCTCAGGAGGCCGGGTTTTTTCGTTTTTGTGCCGAATAAACCGATGCAGGTCTCAGGGGTCGGATATAATCAGCCTCGTAAAATTTCTCCGGATCGGAAGCGTGTCCCATGAATGTGCAAGCCCTCTGGATCTATCCCGTTAAATCCCTTGCCGGAATCGAGGTTGAGGCGTTTGAGCTTGACGAGTTCGGCCCGAGAGGCGATCGACGGTGGATGCTTGTTGATGACGCCGGATGTTTCGTTTCTCAGCGGGATCACCCGGAACTGGCTCGTATAACAACCGCGCTGGAAGGGCGAGAGGTCGTTGTCGATATCCCTCACCAGGGTGCGTTCAGGCTGGAAGCAATGGGCGAGTCAGTGGCCGTTGAGGTGTGGGGCGACAGCGTCAGTGCAGTGATGGGTGGCGAGCCAGCTAACAACGCTGTGAGTAAATTCTGCAACCGTTCTCTTCGCTTCGTGTTTATGCCCGCTGAGTCATTTCGTCAGATCGATCCTGACTACGTGTCAGAGCATCGCCGAGTTGGCTTTGCGGACGGATACCCGCTTCTGATTGCCAATCAGGCATCTCTCGACGAGTTGAATGATCGTCTGGGTGCCCCGGCAGAGATTCGTCAGTTCCGCCCCAATGTGGTCGTCAGCGGTGCCGAACCCTGGGCCGAGGATAATTGGCGGAGGGTATCTATTGGCACAACAGAGTTTCGTTTGGTCAAACCCTGCAGTCGTTGCGTAATGACCACCGTTGATCCGGACGCAGGGGTAAAGGCGGCTGATGGTCAGCCATTGAAAACCCTGGCCGGGTATCGCCGTAAAGCGGACGGGGTGATATTCGGCATGAATGCGATACATCTGTCTCACGGATTGGTTCGTGTCGGTGATGCAGTCTCGGTAACTAATTAAGGAGAGAGGCGCCTGTGCCCTTGTTAACGCTGGAATCGATTTCGCTGGCATACGGGATGCACCCGCTCCTGGACGGTGCAAACCTCACGATGGAAGCGGGTGAGCGGGTCTGTTTGCTTGGTCGCAATGGTGAGGGGAAATCGACCCTGCTGAAGATCGTCAGTGGTGATGTGGTGCCGGACGGTGGCCAGGTTCGCCTGGACGACGGCGCTGCGCTGGCGGTTCTGCCGCAAAATTTGCCGTCGGAAGACACGCGAACAGCCTATGACGTTGTTGCTGGCGCTTTCCCGGAAACCGGTGAACTGCTGGCCGAGTTCCATCGGCTGTCCCAGCAGGCTGACGAGGCCAGCCTTGATCGTTTGATGAAGGTTCAGGAGCGCCTGGAAGCGCTTGATGGCTGGCGGCTTGATCAGCGGGTTACAACGATTCTGGCGCAGTACGGCATCGAACCCGACCGGACGCTCAACACCCTCTCAGGAGGATGGCAGCGAAGAGTGCTTCTGGCCCGGGCGCTGGTATCAGAGCCGGATATTCTTTTGTTAGATGAGCCTACCAACCATCTGGATGTTCCCGCGATTGCCTGGCTGGAAGACGCGCTGAGTCAATTCCGGGGTGCCATTCTGTTCGTAAGCCACGATCGTGCATTTATTCGTCGCATGGCCACCCGCGTTGTTGAACTGGATCGGGGGCAGTTGATCAGCTTTGCCGAGACTTATGATCGGTATCTGGAGCTGAAAGCGAAGGCGCTGGAGGAGGAAGAGCGCCAGAACGCGCTGTTTGATAAACGGCTGAAGCAGGAAGAGGCCTGGATTCGGCAGGGTATTAAAGCCCGTCGCACGCGGAACATGGGGCGAGTTCGGGCGCTGCGGGCCATGCGTGACGAACGTCGTCAGCGCCGGGAGCGCACTGGCAACGCAAGTTTTGCGGTTGAGGATGCGGCCCGGTCCGGCAATCTGGTGGTCGAAACCCGCGACGCTGGATTTGGTTGGTCTCCAGGCAGCGAGATTATTCGTCATCTGGATCTCACCGTGCGACGCGGCGATAAAATTGGCCTGGTGGGTGAAAATGGTACCGGTAAAACTACGTTGGTTCGCTTGATGCTTGGTGGGCTCGAACCGACCGAAGGTAACGTCCGATTGGGTACCAACCTGGAAGTGGCTTACTTTGATCAGCTTCGGGGAGAGCTGGATCTGACCCGCAACGCCCTCGATAACCTCTCAGAAGGGCGCGAGTTTATTGACATCAATGGCCGCAGCAAGCACGTCCTTGGCTATTTGCAGGAGTTTCTCTTTACGCCAGAAAGGGCACGGTCCCCGGTGAGCGTGTTCTCCGGCGGAGAGCGTGCGCGGTTGCTGCTCGCGAAACTGTTTAGCAAACCGGCCAACGTTCTGGTTCTGGATGAGCCCACCAATGATCTGGATGTGGAGACGCTCGAATTGCTGGAAGAGCAGTTGGCGGAGTTTAAAGGAACCGTCATCGTCATCAGTCACGATCGTGAATTCCTGGACAATGTGGTCACCGAAACGCTGTTTCTGGATGGTTCCGGTAGCGTTCGGTCGTTTGTGGGTGGATACAGTGACTGGCGTCATCAGGGTGGGGTGTTTCCCTCCGAGCGGACCGGCAATCGACCAGACCGCCAGGATTCTCGGAAGGGTGCTGGTGGCCCAGTTCAGAAGTCTGAGGTCAAGGCTGAGTCTGAGGCGAAGCGCACAAAAGCGACGTCTGGAAAACTTAGTTACAAACTGAAACTAGAGCTTGAGCAATTGCCCGCCAAAATTGAGGCATTGGAACAGGAAATCGCGACATTGGAGCGTACAATCGCCAAGTCTGATTTCTATTCAGGGCCGCCCGATCAGGTGTCGGCTACTCTGGATGATCTGACTGAAAAGCAGTCTCAGCTGGAAACAGTGATTGAACGGTGGGTGGAGCTCGAGGAGCAGAAAAATCAATGAATGTAGCGTACAGCTTTGAGTTTCAGGATGGGCGAACGGTCGAGTTCAAGGTGTCGGACCAGCCCGAGGTGCCGGCGGGTAAGCAGCCTTCCTGGGCGAAGCTGGAACATTGCCAGTGTTCCAATTGCCCGCTGAAACCGGGAGATGCGGCGTATTGTCCTGCAGCCACCCAGATCCAGCCCGTGGTTGAGGCCTTTCAGTCCGACAGCGCATACGAGAAGGTTGAGGTCCGGGTAACCGACGACCGTCGCAGTTATTCCAAACATACTGCCCTGGAGGAAGCCCTTCGCTCCCTTCTGGGATTGAAAATGGCCACCAGTGGTTGCCCTGTCCTGGGTGAGTTGAAGCCGATGGCGATTCATCACCTGCCGTTCGCGAGCTCGGATGAGTTTATCGCGCGCAGTGTTTCTCACTACCTCCTGCAGCAATATTTCGCCAAGCGCAATCATCGGGAACCTGATTGGGAACTGCGGGGGCTGGTTGAGCGCAATCAGCGGTTGCAGTTGGTAAATCAGGCACTTTGGCAGCGAATTCATTCGGTGTGTAAGGGCGACAGCAACCTGAAGGCTCTGCTGAACTTTTTCTCCATGGCGTCGAGTGTGAGTTTTTCACTCGAAACTCAGTTGAGAAAGCTGGAAGGCAAGCTGGAAGGGGAGCCTGCATAACGATCAGCGCGAGCGCCACGAAAAAAGCCGGAGCCTCTGAGGGTGCTCCGGCTTTTTTGTCAGTCCTGCTGGATCCTTACGGCGAGTACATCGCACTCGCTTCCGTGCAGGACACCGTTCGCTGTGGAGCCCAGCAACAGTTGAAAGCCTTTTCGCCCGTGGCTGCCAACGATGACCAGATCGCCATTCATTTCCTTCGCCAGTCGGTGAATTTCGGATTCGGGCCGGCCAACCGTCACGATTTGCTGGTCCTTGCTGATGCCGTATTGGTCCCCGTACGCCGCTAGCTGTTCGTGAGCAGCCTTATCAAGCTGGTCCTGCAGTTCGGTGAGGTCCATGGGGATGTCGCCGCCGTAGGCGTAGCCCACAGGCTCAACGACATGAATCAGGGTCAGTTGTGCGCCGTGGGTCTGGGCGAGCGACTTGGCTTTCTCAAGAACCTGCGGGGCTTCTTCTGTCAGATCGATGGCTACCAGAATGTTTTTGTAGGTGGTCATCGCATCACTCCTTCGTGTACGTGGATAGGCTCAGGGTCGTGAACCAGTCTAATCCTGCAAGTGTAGCGGGAAACTGATGCGGATCAATAAAGGAAGGGGAAAATGCGAAGCCTGACGGGCAATTAGACCCGCCAGGCGTGAAGGCGATCAGGCGTTTTTCTGGAGCAGATCAATCGTTGTGGTAAGGCCTTCGATGATGCCTTTTGAGTAACGATCGATAATGAAGCTGACGTTGCGCTCGTTGAAATTGATGTAGGAACCGCGAATAAACTCCCACTTGGACGATACGGTCTCAATGGTGCTTTTCACGTCACCTTCGGTGTTTCCGCGGCTGACAGCGGACAGCAACTGATCAAATTCGCGGGCCTGCTCATCCAGAGGCTTTTCTGTTTCCGCGCCCTGAAACAGTTGATAGACAGACGAGTTGGAGCGAGCCGAGTACTTGGCCATCATTTGGGCCATCATCACAGACGCGGAACGGGCCGCCTCGACACGCGGATTGGTTTCCGTCTGTGTGCTTTCCTGCGCAATGGCGTACAATTCGGTGGCGATCTCGTTCATCGTTAACGCCTGGTTGGCCATATCTGACACCAGTCGAAGGTCCGGGTAGCCGGTCTTTCGCACATCGTTCACGTTACTGCGCATGAGATCTTTAAAGCTGTCGAACTCCTGATTCAAAGACTCGATCTGCTCTTTCGACAGGATGCCGCTGGTGCTTTCGATAACTGAGTTCATGGCGTCATTGGCTGCATTGATGCCGGCGACAATTTCATTGAGCGTCTCGTTGTCAGCGCTGGCGCTGAATCGGTAGTAGGCGTCCATCGCCATATAGTTGTTGATGCGGAAATCGTGAAGATTGGAGAGGAAGTTGCCGGACGCTTCCTGGGCACGGACACTCATCGAGGTGAGGGCGAGCAGGATAAGCGCAACAACCAGGGAGCGGACCTGGAGGCGAGAGTCTTTCATCGGATATGTCTCCGTAATACGGTTTTATTATTGTGAATCACAGCTCATTGCTTGAACTTAAAGTAACTTTGGCGGCCAATCAAGCGGTTTTGCCCGCCCGGAGTCCTTCAATAGTCAACAAGTATAAAATGAACCCGGATTGTGCGGACTTTATCGGGCGCGGGCCTGTCAGACGTGTTCGAGTACGGCTTGTGCGGGCCTGTCCGGGGAGTGCGTCGAATTGAATCAATCAGCGATTGAGGCGCATGAGTACATCCTCGAATTCCCAATTCCGCTGAAGAAACAAATTGACAAATGCCCGAATTTTTTTCATCGTGTGCCGTCACGATTCAAACGACTGTATGAATTTTGAGTCGGATAATCAGGCAGTGACGGTAGTTTCGCTGCACAGACACCCCTTGGTTGCGACCTGGAACCGCAGTCAGGGAAGCTGGAAGCAGTTCCAAACACAGACTGGAGATCAGTTGATGATTTACGAAGGTAAAGCCATCACGGTTAAAGAGATCGAAGGCGGGATCGCTCAGTTGAACTTTGACTTGCAGGGCGAGTCAGTGAACAAGTTCAACCGTCTCACTATTGAAGAGCTCGGCGCCGCGACTGACGCACTGAAAGCACAAAAGAATCTGAAGGGTCTGGTTGTAACCAGCTCCAAGGATAGCTTTATTGTTGGTGCTGACATTACTGAATTTACGGATTTGTTTGCCGGTTCCGAAGAGGACCTGGTCGCAAACAACCTGCGAGCTAACGAGGTTTTCAACGCGGTTGAAGACCTGCCATTCCCAACCGTGACTGCCATCAACGGCATCGCGCTGGGTGGCGGCTTTGAAATGTGCCTGGCGACCGACTACCGGGTCATGGACAAAAAGGCCAAGGTTGGTCTGCCAGAAGTTAAACTGGGTATCTTCCCGGGCTTCGGCGGTACCGTGCGCCTGTCTCGCCTGGTCGGCGTTGATAACGCGGTTGAGTGGATTTGTGGCGGCACTGAGAACCGTGCTGACGCCGCCCTGAAGGTCGGTGCGGTTGATGCCGTGGTTGAGTCCGACAAGCTGGTTGACGCGGCTATCGCGATTATCAATCAGTGCAACGAAGGCAAGCTCGACAATCAAGCTCGTCGTGAAGAGAAGAAGGGCAAGATCAAACTGAATGCCATGGAAAGCATGATGGCGTTCGAGATCTCCAAGGCGTTTGTTGGTGGCAAGGCTGGCAAGAACTACCCGGCTCCTGTTGAAGCCATCAAGGTGATGCAGAAGCACGCCAGCATGACCCGCGACAAGGCAATCGAAGTTGAAGCCAAAGGCTTCGCCAAGATGGCCAAGACCAATGTTGCGGCTTGCCTGGTAGGCCTGTTCCTGAACGATCAGGCGCTGAAAAAGAAGGCGTCTGCGTGGGAGAAAGAAGCTGCCAAGGTTGATCTGGCTGCCGTACTCGGTGCCGGTATCATGGGCGGCGGTGTGGCTTATCAGTCTGCACTGAAGGGCACCCCGATCATCATGAAGGACATCAACCAGGACGGCATCAAGCTGGGTCTGGATGAGGCCAAGAAGCTGCTGGCCAAGCGCGTGTCCAAGGGTAAGATGGACGCCAACAAGATGGCGGACGTGCTTAACAGCATCACGCCGACTTTGAACTACGGTGATTTCAAAAACGTAGATCTGGTTGTTGAAGCGGTTGTTGAGAACCCGAAGGTGAAAGACGCGGTTCTGCGTGAAACCGAAGATGCGGTGCGTGAAGACGCCATCCTGACTTCCAACACCTCCACGATTTCCATCAATCTGCTGGCGAAGAACCTGAAGCGCCCGGAAAACTTCTGCGGTATGCATTTCTTCAACCCGGTACACATGATGCCGCTGGTTGAGGTTATTCGTGGCGAGAAGACTTCCGATCGTGCGATTGCCACGACCGTGGCTTATGCCAAGGCGATGGGCAAGACTCCGATCGTGGTTAACGACTGCCCGGGCTTCCTGGTTAACCGCGTTCTGTTCCCGTACTTCGGCGGCTTTGCCGGCCTGGTTCGTGACGGTGCGGACTTCCAGAAGATCGATAAGGTGATGGAGAAGTTTGGCTGGCCGATGGGCCCGGCGTACCTGCTCGACGTAGTGGGCATGGATACCGCCAAGCACGCCAACGAAGTAATGGCTGAAGGCTTCCCGGACCGCATGAAGGACGAGAACAAGTCCGCGATCGACGTGATGTTCGAGAACAAGCGTTACGGTCAGAAGAACAACGTTGGTTTCTACAAGTACGAAACCGACAAGCGCGGCAAGCCGAAGAAGGTTGTCGACGAAGAAACCTACAAGCTGATTGAGCCTGTGGTTCAGGGTAAGAAGGACTTCGAGGAAGAAGACATCATCGCTCGTATGATGATTCCTCTGTGTCTGGAAACCGTACGCTGCCTGGAAGACGGCATTGTTGAAGATCCTGCCGATGCGGATATGGGTCTGATCTACGGCATCGGATTCCCTCCGTTCCGTGGTGGCGCCCTGCGTTACATCGACGACATGGGTGTCGACAAGTTCGTCGAGCTGGCAGACAAGTATGCAGATCTGGGTCCTCTGTACCACCCGACCGAGAAGCTGCGTGAAATGGCCAAGACTGGCAAAAAGTTTTTTGGCTAACCCTGAACGAGATTTCCGAACGGAGAAAGATCTATGAGCCTTAATCCGAGAGACGTTGTCGTCGTCGATTGCGTGCGGACTCCGATGGGTCGTGCCAAGAATGGTTGCTTCCGTAATGTGCGTGCAGAGACTCTGTCCGCCGCTCTTATCGATGCACTGTTCGAGCGCAACCCTGAGCTCAACCCGAAAGAAGTAGAAGACGTCATCTGGGGCTGTGTAAACCAGACCAAAGAGCAGGGCTTCAACGTGGCGCGGCAGATTTCCCTGCTGACCAAGATCCCTCATGAGTCTGCAGCACAGACCGTCAACCGTCTGTGTGGTTCCGCCATGACTGCTATCCACACTGCCGCCCAGGCCATCATGACCGGTAACGGTGATGTGTTCATGGTTGGTGGTGTAGAGCACATGGGCCACGTACCGATGACTGAAGGCTTCGACCACAACCCGGCTGCGTCCAAATACTCTGCCAAAGCGTCCAACATGATGGGCCTGACCGCAGAAATGCTGGCGAAAATGCATGGCATCACCCGTCAGCAGCAGGACGAGTTCGGCGCGCGGTCTCACCGCAAGGCCCACGAAGCAACCGTCGAAGGCCGCTTCAAGAACGAAATCGTACCTATCGAGGGTCATGACGAGAACGGCTTCAAGACTCTGATTGAGCAGGACGAGACCATTCGTCCCGAGACAACCGCTGAGTCCTTGGGCCAGCTGCGTCCGGCGTTTGATCCGAAGAACGGTACGGTGACTGCCGGCACGTCCTCACAGCTGACTGACGGCGCTGCCGCGATGCTGCTGATGTCTGCGGAGCGCGCTGAAGCTCTCGGTCTGAAGCCGATCGCCAAGATCCGCTCCATGGCAGTAGCTGGCTGTGATCCCGCGATCATGGGCTACGGCCCGGTTCCGGCGACCAAGAAAGCGCTCAAGCGTGCAGGCCTGAAAGTCGAAGATATCGACTTCTGGGAACTGAACGAAGCGTTTGCTGGTCAGTCTCTGCCGGTCCTGAAAGACCTGAAACTGCTGGACGTTATGGAAGAGAAAGTGAATCTGAACGGCGGCGCGATTGCCTTGGGCCATCCGCTGGGCTGTTCTGGTGCACGTATCTCCACAACCCTGCTGAACGTCATGCGTGACAAGGGCGGTAAGCTTGGTGTTTCCACCATGTGTATCGGCCTTGGGCAGGGCATCGCCACCGTTTGGGAATTGGTCTAAATTTCTCGATGGTATCTGTGATGCGTCACAGCAAGGCCCGGCTTTATGCCGGGCCTTCTTTATTTAGGAATCCCGAAAAAAAGCCGATCGTAAGTGAAAGAATGGGTTGTCTTGCTATTCTTGACCCTGTAAAACAGTGAGCCTATATGAGTTGGCAAGCTGTTTGTTTTCTAGCCGATTGATTTTTCAACGAGTTTACGGTCTGCTGATTTTCTGACTGTTTTTTCGCCAAGGATACATATCTCTGCTATGGGTAAAAGTCTCGTAATTGTCGAGTCACCAGCGAAAGCGAAGACCATCAACAAGTACCTGGGCTCAGATTTCATTGTTAAGTCGAGTGTGGGCCATATTCGGGATCTTCCTGTCAGTGGCGGTGGTTCCCAGACAGACCCCAAGGAACGAGCCCGGCAAGCTGCGCTGACCCGAAAAATGAGCCCCGAAGAAAAAGCGGCCCATAAAAAGCGTAAGGCCCGAGAGCAGCTGGTGGCCCGCATGGGTGTGGACCCTGATCAGGATTGGTCGGCGCGTTACGAGATTCTTCCCGGCAAGGAAAAAGTCGTCAGTGAGCTCAAGCGTCTGGCCAAATCCGCCGAGCACGTCTACCTCGCGACGGATTTGGACCGCGAGGGGGAAGCCATCGCGTGGCACCTGCAACAAACGATCGGTGGTGAACCTGACAAGTACCGGCGGGTGGTGTTCAACGAAATTACCAAGCGCGCAATCAAGGAAGCCTTCAAGGATCCCGGAACCGTTGATGTGAACCGGGTGAATGCGCAGCAGGCCCGTCGATTCCTCGACCGGGTGGTTGGTTACATGGTTTCGCCGCTACTCTGGGCAAAAATAGCCCGAGGCCTGTCTGCCGGCCGGGTACAGTCGGTGGCGGTACGCTTGATTGTAGAGCGCGAAAAAGAGATCCGGAAATTCGTCCCGGAAGAATTCTGGCAGATGCATGCTGACTTGGCGCCCGGGCAAGGAAACCGGCCGGTCCGCTTTGAAGTCACCAAGTACGCCGATAAAACCTACCGACCGGTCAACGAAGCCGAGAGCAAAGAACATCTGGAGCGGCTCAAGGCTGGGGCGTTCAGGGTTGCCAAGCGAGAAGACAAGCCGACGCGCTCCCGTCCATCGGCACCGTTTATCACCTCGACGTTGCAGCAGGCCGCCAGTAACCGTATGGGCTTCAGCGTCAAGAAGACGATGATGCTGGCACAACGGCTTTACGAAGCGGGTTTCATCACTTACATGCGTACTGATTCGACCAATCTGAGTCAGGATGCGGTGGCAGGCTGCCGGGAATATATCAAAGATCAGTTCGGTGACCGTTATCTGCCGGAAAAGCCCCGGGTCTATGGCAGCAAAGAAGGAGCTCAGGAAGCTCACGAAGCTATTCGTCCGACCGATGTCAGCCGGCGCTCCTCCGATATCAGTGGTCTTGAAAAGGACGCTGAGAAGCTCTACGAGCTGATCTGGCGACAGTTCGTTGCCTGCCAGATGGCCGATGCTGAGTTTCTCAGTACATCCATCATGGTGGCTAACGGCGAATACGAACTCCGTACCCGCGGCCGGATCATCAAGTTTGATGGTTTCCTGAAGGCTGCTCCGCAGGCCAAGAAAGAAGAAGACGTCGCGCTTCCGGACATTCGGGTGGATGAGGTTCTTGGCCTCGAAAAGCTGGACCCGAGCCAGCATTTCACCAAACCCGCGCCACGCTATACGGAAGCGAGCCTGGTCAAGGAGCTGGAGAAGCAGGGTATTGGTCGGCCGTCGACCTATGCGTCTATTATCTCGACCATTCAGGACCGCGGTTATGTCCGGCTAGAGAGTCGGCGCTTCTATGCTGAAAAGATGGGCGAGATCGTCAACGAGCGCTTGTCGGAATCCTTCCCGAACCTCATGGATTACGACTTCACGGCACGCATGGAAGACGAGCTGGATGAGATTGCTGAGGGCGATGTGGACTGGAAGAAAGTCCTGAACGACTTCTACGGCAAATTCCGTTCCCAGCTGGAAACCGCGGAAAGCTCGGATGAAGGCAGTATGCGGGCCAACACCCCCACCGAAACGGATATTCCGTGTCCAAGCTGCGGCCGCAACATGCAGATTCGCGTCGCCAGCACCGGTGTGTTCCTGGGATGTTCCGGGTATGCGTTACCGCCAAAAGAACGCTGCAAGACCACCATCAACCTGGTGTCGGGCGACGAGGTGGTCGGAGCCGACGACGATGTAGAGGGCGAGGGTGAAACTCGCCTGCTGCGCATGAAGCGTCGGTGCCCGAAATGCGGAACCGCCATGGATAGCTATCTGGTGGACGAGGGCCGCAAGTTACATATTTGCGGTAATAACCCGGACTGCTCCGGTTACGAGGTGGAGAAGGGTACGTTCCGGATCAAAGGCTACGACGGCCCCACGCTTGAGTGTGATAAGTGTGGGTCCGAGATGCAGCTCAAGACGGGGCGCTTTGGTAAATACTTCGGTTGCACCAACGACGATTGCAAGAATACGCGCAAACTGCTCAAAAATGGCGAGCCCGCACCGCCTAAGATGGACCCGGTGCCAATGCCCGAACTGCAGTGTCAGAAGGTTGACGATACCTATGTGCTCAGGGATGGTGCTTCCGGCCTATTCCTGGCGGCGAGCAAGTTTCCCAAGAACCGGGAAACCCGTCCGCCACTGGTAAAGGAAATTCTGCCGCACAAGAACGAAGTTGATCCGAAGTACGCCTTCCTTTTCGAGGCGCCTGCAGCGGATCCTGAGGGTAATCCAACGGTGATTCGTTACAGTCGGAAGATGAAAGAGCAGTATGTGATGTCCGAAAAGGATGGCAAGGCCACCGGCTGGACGGCTCATTATCGCGACGGCAAGTGGGTGCCGAAAAGCAAATGATCGAGGCATCGCACAGACGTTGAGTAAAAAAGGGGCAGAGATCTGCCCCTTTTTCTCGATATGATCTCCAGTTTTCGATCTTACGCCGGTGCTTTGGTGGCGTCTTTCATAGTGGTTGCCAGCACCGTGTAGGTTTCAGTCCAGGCAGCTTTGCAATCTGGCGTGAAGTTTTCACCAAGCCCTTGTTCCAGGGTCCAGAGCAGCGCACCGCCTACCGTGTCGTAGTCGGAGTCCTTGACGCCGTAACCGGCGTGTCGCACACCAAGCTGTTGTACTGCCGGCACGATCTCATCAAGCCGCCCCAGGCTGTTGACGGCCATACCGATCATTTTCATTAACTTCTGGCCCTGTTCTTTCATGTCGCCTTTGAACAGGGGCTTCAGTTCCGGGTCCATTTCAAACAGCTTGCTGTAAAACATCGCCGCTGCCTGATCCGCGATAGGAACTACCTTGGCAAAGGAATCCTGAACGAGGGTGATTTGTTGTGCATTCATGGTATTGCCTCGCTGATGGGCTTTGAGTTAGCTCTTTGGCAGGGGAAGGCGAATGACCACGCCGCCCATGACTTCGCCGATCTCGAAGTCGCTTCTGGGGGAATCCTTGTGGTCGTTATGACAGGACGTGCACGCCGGGGACACCGCTACGTCCGGGTAAACCGCGGTAAAGTAGGTCGTATCTCCGAGCGTTTCCTCCCCATAGAAATTCTGGCCGGGGTTGTCGGCAATAAACTGCAAGCCTTCTTGTTCTACTTCCGTTTTCGGGGCATTTTGCTTGTTGACCGGCCACAGCGACTGCAGTGAGTAGCTGAACGCATCGGTTACGTCCGCTACACCTTCTGCGCCATAGCGGAACATTTGGGCCGGGAGCGGGGCAGAGCCCTCCATGTCTTCCCAGTGCTCATTGGGCTTGATGGCGTCTGCGCCATTCGGCCCGAGACGTTGAACGATGAGCTTGGTGTAGTTGGCTCGGTCCGAGTTCATGACGGCAAACAGGGAGTCGGTGAATATCTTGGGTTCAATGCCGGTCTGCGGAGGCTCTTCCGAGCCTCCGCAACCGGCGAGCAGTGCAGTGGCAACTAAGGCGCTGGTGGTGATTCCTTTTTTCATGGTCTCTCTCCATCGTTTTTACGGGGTGGTAGTGCTTGGTTCAATCCGATCCAGTGCCATGTCGATGCTTGGTATGTGGGTTGGCGGCAGGCCTGTGAAATTGGACTGAATAAGAGCCTCGGATGCCAGAGCATCGAGGGAGAAACCCAAACCATGGCAATGCATGCAAGTGGTTCGGATCATTTTTTCGTTCGGGCGCAAGGTGTTGTTCTGATTGTGATCCACTCGAACAGTGGTGGTGCTGAACTGCTTGGTCTCGGTTCGTGGCAAATGACAGGTGGCGCAGCTGACGGCCTCCTCTCTGGCGACCTTCCCATCAAGAAAACGTTTCCAGGTCTGATGATGCGGTGACTGCTTGAACGCCAGGGAGTGGTTGTCGTTATGGCAGCCCAGGCAAGCCTCCACCGCCGCCGTCACGGTGTTTTGTTCGTGGGGGGCGTGGCAGCTGTTACACGTGAGTTGCCGGTGAGCCGCATCATTCTTCATGGGAAGTCGGGCCTCGCCCGGAGTCATGGGCGGCAGGCCCTGAGACAGGCGCATTCCATGCCGTCCAGATATAAAGCCTTGGGATTCTGCTTCGTGGCAGCGGGCGCAGGTATCCGTGCCGGGATGCTCAATCCAGTCGGTCTGCGGCTCCGGCTGGTGGCAATTTTCGCACCCCACATCTGACGCGCCATGGGCGCTACCGGCCCACTCGTCGTGAGCGCTCTGCCAGGCTTGTTGGTCGTCAAAAGCGTTGCTGGCAGGATCGTAGGGGGCCCAGGATAGGCCCGACACTTCCATCAGCGCTTCCATGCTGCTTACCGGAAGCTTTCCGGCGACGATGAGCGCTGGTTCATCGGCGTGTTCGAGCAGGAAATCTTCGTATAAGGCCTGATTGTCGTGGTAATTGTGGCAGCCGGCTGATGCGCAGGTTTCAAAGCCCATGCCCTCGTGACTGGGGCGGTCCGCTGCGATCTCCTGGTGACAGTGGACGCAGAAATCCTCGGGCTGAGTGACGCCCATGGCCAGAGTTATTTCTGGCGTATGCTCGCTGTGGCAACTGACACAATAGCGGGCGTCGATCTGTGCAAGGCGGTCGGCATTTCGCGGATCGGTGAACTTGCTTTTGGGGTGGCTATCGCGGACCGCGTCAAGCTCGGCACCGTGGCAATCGATACAGGCCTGTTGGATGGCTTGCTGATCTGCGAACGATTCGGTGTGGCAGGTGCTGCATTCCAGCTCGATCTGGAAGTGGCCGGCCGTGGTCTGCCCGGGAAGGAAGTGGGGTTTCTGGTCTTTTGCGAACAGTTCGTATCCGAGCACGCTCGATAACACGATGCTTGAGCTAAGCCAGAGGAGCCAAATCGTTTTCTTTCCCATACTGCGCCTTAGAAGTAGTACACCGAGACAATGTGAAACCCAAGCAACACCGGAAGTGGCCACGCCAGGAAGAGGTGTAGGCTGGCCAGGCGTCGCTTCCAAGATTTGAACGCGAGGCTTTGAATACGCGGCTCAAGCGCAACCATGATAGAGGTCACTCCACCAAGGGTGATCAAAGCGATGGCGCAGCTAAGCAGGGCGAAATTGAGGTTGGTGCTCTGCTGGAGGCCGGTATGGACGAGCAGGACGGAGGCCATTAAAAGGGTCAGCAAGAGGTGGGCGTTGCGGGCCAGTTTGAATCGCTTTAAGAGCCCCTGAGGTCCTCGCTTGGCAAGGCTGACTACCATGCCGAGCGCTATCAGGCTCAAAAGGGTATAGCCGGTCCATTGCCTCGCCACGTTGCTCGTCCAGAGTTTGGGCCACGCCGGCTCCAGCACGCTTTGTTGGATTGGGAATGGCGGCACCAGGTAAAAAAGCAGGGCGTAAGCCAGAGCAATTAGCCCGGCAATGAGAGGGAAGCTGCTGATCGGCTTGGCTTCAACCGGAGAGGCTGCCACTCTGGCCACCAGGGGCTCGCAGCTCCCACAAACCTGAGCCGCACCCGAGGCCTCACACAGTTGTCGGGTAGTCATCCCTTCTTGCATGTGGCCGCGAATCTCACCGGCGGTCAGGCGACGGCAGTTACACAGGATCGCACTGTCGGGCAATATCTGATCATCCGTGTACAGCCGGCCGTCCCGGACAAATCGCCGGCGTTGCCACGGGTACACTGGCAACTGTTTGCTGATCGCCTCCTGCAACCTGTGAAATTCCGGCCATTCTCCGGTTCCGGCAGCGCCGACAAGCTTGCCCCGATACAACGTAATAGCCCTAGAGTGCTGATCGGAGGCGTGTCTGAGCGTACAGTCAATCAGCGCAGGGCCGTATTCGCTCACCGTGCCGGCACTGTTGACCGGGATATCGGAGACCTTGAGTGAACTGGCAAGCGCAGAACCCTGATAACACACGTTGGCGCCGCTCAGTCTGCTGGCAAGTACGGCGGCTTGTTCAAGGCCCGGTGATACCAATCCGTAGATTTCGCCCCTGTGTTCAGAGCATTCGCCAATGGCGTAGACATCAGGAGCGGAGGTCTGCAGTTGATCATTTATCTGAATGCCCTGCCCAACAACAATCCCGGCATGTCGCGCCAGCTCGATGTTGGGGCGGATGCCCGTGGAGAAGATCACAGTGTCGCAATCAAGGATTTCGCCGCCTCGTAGACGAACTTGCTCCACACGGTCGTGACCCAGGATGTCGGTGATGGTTGAATTCAGCAGGACCTTCAGGCCTTTGTCTTCCAGTTCATGGCGAAGCCTGTCACCGCTTTGTGGTTCAAGTTGTCGGTTCATCAGGAAAGGGGCGTGGTGAATCACGGTCACTTTCGTGCCGTACCGCAGCATGCCCCTTGCCGCCTCAATCCCCAGAAGTCCTCCACCCAGAACCACGCAATGTCGACTGCGAAAATGCCGTGAGCGCAATCGTTCCACATCGTTGATGCTGCGGAAGGTAAAAACGCCAGAAAGTTTACGGCCCGGTATACCGGGCACGTGGGGCCGGGAGCCCAGAGCAAGAACCAGGGCGCCATAGGGATAGCTCAATCCCTGTTGGTCTGTGACGGTACGCAAGTCAGTCTGAATGGACACGATCGCGTTTCCAGACTGAAAATTGACGTTCGAAAAGTCCCCGAGTGACGCAAGCAGGGAATCGGCAGTGACTTTGCCCTGTAAGAGGTTGGATAGTGCTACCCGGTCATAGGGTTGGCTTTGTTCCCTGCCGAACTGGATGATGGGCCGATCGACCCCGAGCCGCTTTAGCTCTTTTAACAGATGAACGCCAGCAGGACCGTTGCCAACAATGATGATTGGCTCATCTGGGAGCGACTGAGCGGGGGCGTACAGCGCCTGCTGTGCAGGAAATTTTGTGCCCATGCGTTTGCGTACTCGTCCTTTGAAAACAAAAAAGGGTCCACTCCGGAAACCGGACTGGACCCTTTTGTCCTTGATACGTTGTCGAGATTGCGAGTTCTGCGGGAGAGACTGTGCT
Source organism: Marinobacter salinisoli (assembly GCF_017301335.1). Classification (NCBI taxonomy): domain Bacteria; kingdom Pseudomonadati; phylum Pseudomonadota; class Gammaproteobacteria; order Pseudomonadales; family Marinobacteraceae; genus Marinobacter; species Marinobacter salinisoli. Next base: position 2,809,518 of record NZ_CP071247.1, on the reverse strand, counting down.
GTGCCCGCGAAACATCTGGCTTGCCATCATTGGCATGTAAGGCTTACACAGCAGTGTCCGTGCCAAGCTAAAATAAAAGCTATATTTTTCAGTAAGCTGAAGCTTTTTTGGAGCAATGGCTGCTTGGTTGAAGGGGATTGCTTTGGGCCCAGGATAGGGCAGATAGCGCAGGAGCTGCGCTATCTTGGCGCAACCGGCTGTTACTTTTTCCTAAGCCGTTGAATGAGTGAGGAGGTGTCCCAACGATGGCCGCCCATTTCCTGCACGTCGCCATAAAACTGGTCCACCAATGCGGTGACGGGCAGGCGAGCATGATTTCGGCGCGCCTCTTGCAGGCAGATTCCCAGATCTTTTCGCATCCAGTCCACGGCAAAGCCGTGCTCGAATTCACCGGCAATCATGGTGCCTGAGCGGTTCTCCATCTGCCAGCTCTGTGCGGCTCCCTTGGAGATGACATCCACAACTTTCTGTGCATCGAGTCCGGCCTGCTCGGCAAAATGCAGAGCCTCAGACAGACCCTGAACCAGACCGGCGATGGCAATCTGGTTGACCATCTTGGTCTTCTGGCCACTTCCTGCAGGGCCCATGAGATTAACTGCCCGGGCGTAATGATTCATGATTGGCTCAGCTTTCGTGAACCCTCCCTGATCGCCACCACACATAATGGTAAGCATGCCGTTTTCTGCACCCTGTTGTCCTCCGGACACGGGCGCATCGATGAAACCCTGATGCCGGGCGGCCGCGTTTTTCGCAAGGCGCTCTGCGATGCCCGATGAAGCAGTGGTGTGGTCGATCAGGATGGCGCCTTCGGGAGCGTTGGCGATGATGCCGGCGTCGCCCTCAAACACTTCAATCAGATCTTTGTCGGCACCGACGCAGGTCATGACGAAGTCGGCGTCAGCGACAGCTTCGGCAATGGATGCGCAGGCTTTGCCGTCAAAATCCTTCGCCCATTGTTCGGCTTTTTGCTGGGTGCGGTTCCATACCCGAACGTTCAGGCCGGCTTTTGCCAAATGGCCGGCCATCGGATAGCCCATCACACCCAAACCGATAAAAGCGGCAGTCACTGTCATATTATTCTCCCTGGCTAGTTATTGCTTTTGTGAGTAATGAATCATCCAAGACTACAACAGGAAGGAGGGCGAGGATAACTGTCTGATCGTCGGGGTCGAGGGATTTCGCGGTGAGGGTCGCCGACTCTCAGGGCAAGGCAAAGCTGCCGGCAGTTCTGAGCTGCCAGCCCTAAAAGGGCTGGCGTATCCAACTGGAATTCAGGAAGCTACGCGGATCATCTCCAGTGCTTCCTTAAGGGTGCGTACAGACTCGGAATGGTCGCCTTGCTCATGCAGTCGTTCTCCCTCGTCCCGCAGGGATTTAACGTTCTGTTCTGTTTCGGGATCGAGTTGAGCGGTCTCGAGTTTTTGATCGATCTCGGAGACCAGTGCAGGGCACTGCCCGGCTGAGGCTGTTCCGATGAGCAACGTGCTGAGTACTAGTGCTATTAAGTAGCGCATGGCTTGTTCTCCCTGATGGGTTCACCTTGAAGGATAGTTTGTCTTTGGGGGCTTGGCCCGGGTTAGCATCAAAAGATCCTTAAGCAATGCGCTAGGCACAAAAAAGGCCGCTAAATCAGCGGCCTTTTTTGGTACTTCGTTTTCCGGCGATATTATCCCGGATAATCCTGTTTTTCAGGGCCAGTGTAAAGCTGGCGCGGACGCCCGATCCGGTAGTCGCCGCTGACCATTTCGTTCCAGTGCGAGAACCAGCCAATGGTGCGGGACAGGGCGAAGATGACCGTGAACATCGAGGTTGGGATACCCATGGCTTTCAGGATGATGCCGGAGTAGAAGTCGACGTTCGGATACAGCTTTCGCTGCACGAAATAGTCGTCTTCAAGGGCAATCTTTTCAAGCCGCTGGGCGATCTTCAGCAGGGGATCGTTTTCCAGGCCCAGTTCCTGAAGAACTTCATGAGCGGTCTCACGCATCACCTTGGCGCGCGGATCAAAGTTCTTGTACACCCGGTGCCCGAAGCCCATCAGGCGGAAGGGATCGTTCTTGTCCTTGGCCTTGGCGATGAACGTCTCAATGTTGGACTCGTCGCCAATTTCGGCAAGCATATCCAGTACGGCCTCGTTCGCGCCGCCGTGAGCCGGCCCCCACAGGGCTGCAATGCCGGAAGCGATGCAGGCGTATGGGTTGGCACCGGTTGAGCCCGCCAAGCGAACCGTAGAGGTAGAGGCGTTCTGCTCGTGGTCGGCGTGAAGAATGAAGATCCGATCCATAGCCTTGGCCAGAACCGGATTCGGCTTGTACTCCTCGCAGGGCACACCAAACATCATGTACAGGAAGTTCTCGGCATAGGTCAGATCGTTGCGAGGATACATAAATGGCTGACCAATGCTGTACTTGTAACACCAGGCGGCAATGGTTGGCATCTTGGCAATCAGGCGATGCGCCGTGATTTCACGCTGGCGCTCGTCGGCGACATCCATCTGGTCGTGATAGAACGCAGACAGGGCGCCCACAACACCACACATAATGGCCATCGGATGCGCGTCACGGCGGAAGCCGTGGAAGAAGTTGCGCATCTGATCGTGAAGCATGGTGTGATTTTTAATGGTGCTGTGGAACTGCTGGTTCTCTTCTTTGGTCGGCAGGCGTCCCTTCAGCAGCAGGTAGCACACTTCGAGGTAGTCCGAGTGCTCTGCCAGCTGGTCAATGGGGTAGCCGCGATGAAGGAGAACGCCATTGGCGCCATCGATATAGGTGATGGCTGATTCGCAGGCTGCGGTAGATACGAAACCTGGGTCGTAAGTGAAAACACCTTCCTGAACCAAGGCGCGAACGTCAATTACGTCAGGGCCGACGGTGCCAGAATACACCGGTAACTCAATGGACTTATCTCCCACCGAGAGCGTGGCTTTCCTGTCGGTCATGGGACTCTCCTATATGGATATGTCAGCTTGTCAGCTCTTTATGCATGAAAAAATGCGCTAAGGAAGGCGCGTATTATCGCAAAACTGGCGGCAAAATATAGGGCGTTGGCTTTTTTTGTCAATGGAAGAGTCCGGAAATCATAATTTTTTGCCCTGGTTGTAAATCAGTGAAACCACCGATGGGTCCTGTGTTACCGCCTGGCCCGCCGTCAGAATATTTGGTTGTTCTTTAACCTACTGAATTGCCGGGGCCTAACAAAATTGCTCCGTTTGTAATTAGAAAGGGTACTCCTTATAATCCGTAGCCCGGAATTGGGGATGTACGCCGTTTAGGTGTCGACGACGCATCGGCGCCAACTGTGGTCATCCTTCCTCCAGCATCAAGCGTATGCCCATCGAGTCGGCAAACGTTTCTATATACCAACTCCGCAACCGGTTTTCCGGTCACGCGGCCACTTTAAGAGAGAGTGTGAGAGCGCTGTGAATAATAATCGACCAGTAAATCTCGATCTCGGCAAGTTCCATTTTCCGCTGCCAGCCATAACGTCCATCCTGCATCGTATCAGTGGCATCATCATTTTTGTCGGTGTCGCCTTCATGTTGTACGGACTGCAGCTTTCCCTGTCCGGGGAAGCCGGCTTCAGTCGTGTAAGTGAGTTGCTGGACAGTTTTCTAGCCAAGCTGATTGTCTGGGGCATTTTGTCTGCTCTTCTTTACCACTTGGTTGCAGGTATCAAGCACCTGCTTATGGATGTGGGTATTGGTGAAGAGCTTGAGACCGGTCGTCTCGCCTCCAAGATCACCATCGGTGTTTCCGTCGTTCTTATTGTTCTGGCAGGAGTTTGGGTATGGTAAACAGTGTTACCAATCTGGGTCGTAGCGGCGTCTACGACTGGCTGATTCAGCGCGTAACTGCCTATGTTTTGGCGCTCTATACAATCTTTTTGCTGGGCTTCATGGTTACGACGGACGTCAACTATGAAACCTGGTCTGCCTTGTTCGGCCAAACCTGGTTCCGAATCTTTACGCTCCTGGCGCTGCTTTCTATCGGCGCTCACGCATGGGTGGGGCTGTGGACGGTCACAACCGACTATATCAAGGCAGTGGGTCCGCGTTTTCTGGTCCAGGCGGCGTGTGGCCTGACCATGTTCGTGTACCTGGTCTGGGGTATTCAGATTCTTTGGGGGCTTTAATTAATGGCTAACATCAAGACCATGTCTTACGACGCGATCGTTATCGGTGGCGGCGGTGCCGGTATGCGGGCCGCCCTTCAGTTGACCGAGTCCGGCGTCAACACGGCGTGTATCACTAAAGTATTTCCCACCCGTTCTCACACGGTTTCGGCCCAGGGTGGCATAACCTGTGCCATTGCCAGCGCAGATCCCAATGATGACTGGCGCTGGCACATGTATGACACCGTCAAGGGTTCTGACTACATCGGTGACCAGGACGCGATCGAGTACATGTGCTCGGTAGGGCCTCAGGCTGTGTTTGAGCTCGAGCATATGGGGCTGCCATTCTCCCGGACAGAGCAGGGGCGCATTTATCAGCGTCCGTTCGGTGGTCAGTCCAAGGACTATGGGAAGGGCGGTCAGGCTGCGCGCACCTGCGCGGCTGCGGACCGTACAGGTCACGCCCTGCTGCATACTCTGTATCAGGCCAACCTGAAAGGTGGCACCACGTTCCTGAACGAGTGGTACGCCGTCGATCTGGTGAAAAACTCCAAGAATGAAGTGGTTGGTGTTGTCGCCATCGAAATTGAAACCGGCGAAGTGGCTTACATCAAGTCCAAGGCAACCGTACTGGCAACTGGTGGTGCCGGTCGCATTTACGCCTCCACCACCAACGCCCTGATTAATACCGGCGACGGGATCGGAATGGCGTTGCGGGCGGGCTTCCCGATGCAGGATATGGAGATGTGGCAATTCCACCCGACCGGCATCCACGGAGCCGGTACCCTGGTGACCGAGGGTTGCCGTGGTGAGGGTGGTTACCTGATCAACTCCGAAGGCGAGCGTTTCATGGAGCGTTACGCCCCGAACGCTAAAGATTTGGCGGGCCGGGATGTGGTTGCTCGCTCCATGGTTATCGAGATTCTGGAAGGTCGCGGCTGCGGACCTGACAAGGATCACGTACTGCTGAAGCTGGATCACCTGGGTGAGGAAACCCTGAACCTGCGTCTGCCGGGTATCTGTGAGCTGTCTCGCACCTTTGCACACGTAGATCCGGTCAAAGAGCCGATTCCGGTGGTTCCGACCTGTCACTACATGATGGGTGGTATCCCGACGAACGTGGGCGGCCAGGCGCTGACCCAGGATGAAAGCGGCAACGATCAGCCGATTCCAGGTCTGTTCGCGTGCGGTGAGGCGGCCTGTGTATCTGTTCATGGTGCCAACCGTCTGGGTGGCAACTCCCTGCTGGATCTGGTGGTCTTTGGTCGTGCGGCTGGCCTTCACATTGAAGAGCAGCTCCGTAACGGTTTCGAAGTGGATGAAGCCAGCGAAGAAGATATCCAGCGTGCGATGGCCCGCCTTGATCGTCTGGATGCGGCGTCCGAGGGTGAGAGCGTTGCTGAAGTTCGCAAGGATCTTCAGAACGTCATGCAGCTCTATTTCGGCGTATTCCGTGATGGCGACAGCATGGAAGAAGGTCTGAAAAAGCTGGAAGAGATTGGCGACCGGGTGAAGAAGACCAAGTTGGCCGACACCAGCAAGGCCTTCAACACTGCGCGGATCGAAGCGCTCGAACTGGATAACCTCTACGAGGTTGCCGTGGCGACTGCCAAGTCGGCGTTTGAACGCAAAGAAAGTCGTGGCGCTCACGCCCGTAATGATTTCACCGAACGTGACGACGAGAACTGGCTGAAGCACTCGCTGTACTTCCCGCTGGAGCAACGGGTGGGCAAGCGCGATGTAAACTTTGCGCCGAAGACCGTGGATACCTTTGAACCGAAGATTCGGACTTATTAAGGGGGTAAAGACAATGTTGGTAAGCCTGTACCGCTATAATCCGGAAACCGATAACGCCCCTTATATGCAGGACGTGAATCTTGAGTTGCCTGAGGGTAAAGACCTGATGGTGCTGGACGTTCTGAATCTGCTCAAGGAAAAAGACCCGAGCGTGTCTTACCGCCGTTCCTGTCGGGAAGGTGTTTGCGGTTCCGATGGCATGAACATGAACGGCAAGAACGGCTTGGCCTGTATTACCCCGGTTTCTCAGGTGGTGAAAGGGGATAAGCTGGTTCTGCGTCCGCTGCCCGGGCTGCCGGTCATTCGCGACCTCGTGGTTGATATGAGCCTGTTCTACCAGCAGTACGAGAAGGTCATGCCTTACCTGGTGAACAATACGCCCGCACCGGCCATTGAGCGCCTGCAAAGCCCGGAAGATCGCGAGAAGCTGGATGGATTGTACGAGTGTATTCTCTGCGCATGCTGCTCCACCTCTTGTCCTTCTTTCTGGTGGAACCCCGATAAGTTTATCGGGCCGGCCGGCTTGCTTCAGGCGTACCGGTTCCTCGCGGACAGCCGAGACACTGCCCAGGCAGAGCGACTGGCAAATCTGGATGACCCGTTCAGTGTATTCCGCTGCCGGGGTATCATGAACTGTGTAAGTGTTTGCCCGAAAGGTCTGAACCCCACAAGGGCTATCGGCCACATTCGTAACCTCCTGCTGCAGCGGGCGACATAAGCAGCAGAAGTTTTGCCAAACGCTATACTGTTCTGATTAATTTGCACCCTGAAGGCCCTGCAATGACGCAGGGCTTTCAACCAAAGGCTTATAGTCAAAAGTCGAACTCGGGTGCACACTACGCGAGCCGGAGATGGAGCTTACAAGGCTGTGTCTCGGCTTGACGAGTATCAAACTGATGGGGAATGGAAAACATCCAGGTCCGGTCGGTGGCCAAAGTTGAGTCCGTAAAACCCGTATTGACTGAAAGTTACCCCTGGCCCACCATTCCGGACACCCCCCACACCAGCCCAAGGTGAGCTATTCAAAATGCACGAAAGCATCATGGAGCAGCTATGGCAGACCTCCCATCTTCAAGGAGGAAATCTTGCCTACGTTGAACAGCTTTTTGAGACCTACCTGACTGATCCCAATGCCGTTCCGGAAGAATGGCGAAATTATTTCGACAAACTGCCCAGTGTTGATGGCCAGCATGGGCGAGACATTATTCATTCGTCCATTCGCGAGCAATTTGAGCACATTTCCCGGAACCAGCGTTTTCTTTCGGGGCAGGGCGTACCTGCCAGTGCCACCAGCCACGCGGATCGGAAGCAAATTCGCGTCCTGCAGCTTATTAATGCGTACCGCTTTCGGGGGCACCAGGAAGCCAAGCTGGATCCGCTGGGCGTGTGGCAGCGGCCTCGTGTCGAAGATCTCAATATAGCGTTCCATGAACTCACCGACTCTGATCTCGATCTGGAGTTCCAGACCGGGTCACTTAATTTTGGTGCCGAAACGCTGAAGCTCCGGGATATCGTTGACGGGCTTCGCGCCACGTATTGCGAGAGTATCGGTGCCGAATACATGCACGTGGTCGATACCCGCATCAAGCGCTGGTTCCAGCATCGTATGGAACCGGTGCGCTCCCGTCCTGGTTATGAAGCGGGCACGCGGAAACATATCCTTGAGCGCCTCACGGCTGCGGAAGGCCTGGAGAAATATCTCGGCTCACGTTATCCGGGTGTGAAGCGCTTTGGTCTTGAGGGCGGTGAGAGTCTGATCCCGTGCCTGGATGAACTGATTCAGCGGGCCGGCTCTTATGGTGCGAAAGAAATTGTTCTGGGTATGGCGCACCGTGGTCGCCTGAACGTTCTGGTCAACACCTTGGGTAAAAGCCCGAAAGAACTGTTTGATGAATTTGAGGGTCGCAAGCTGGCCGACTCCGGTTCCGGCGACGTCAAGTATCACCAGGGCTTCTCGTCAAACGTAATGACGCCGGGTGGCGAAGTCCATTTGGCCATGGCGTTTAACCCGTCTCACCTTGAAATTGTGTCTCCTGTTGTCGAAGGCTCCGTTCGGGCCCGCCAGACGCGGCGTGATGATAATGACGGCAGCCAGGTTGTGCCGATTATCATGCACGGTGACGCGGCGTTTGCCGGCCAGGGCGTGGTCATGGAAACCTTCCAGGCGTCCCAGACCCGGGGCTACGGCGTTGGCGGCACCATTCATATCGTGGTCAACAATCAGGTTGGTTTTACCACCAGCAAGCAGGAAGACGCGCGTTCAACAGAGTACTGCACCGACATTGCCAAGATGGTTCAGGCGCCGATTCTGCACGTGAACGCGGACGATCCTGAAGCGGTTGTTTTCGCAACCCAAATGGCCATGGACTACCGAAACGAGTTCAAGGGTGACGTGGTCATTGATCTGGTTTGTTACCGGCGTCGAGGTCACAACGAGGCCGACGAGCCGGCCGCGACGCAGCCGCAGATGTACGAGAAAATCCGAAAGCTCAAGACGACCCGCGCGCTGTATGCGGAGTACCTGGTCGCTGAGGGTGTGATCGCGGAGGAAGAAGCCAAGCAGATGGAGGGCGACTACCGTGACGCGCTTGACGATGGCGGCCACGTGGTCAAATCGCTGGTCAAGGAGCCGAACAAAAAGCTCTACGTAGACTGGACTCCCTACCTCGGGCACGAGTGGACTGCCAAGTGCAAGAGCAGTGTGCCACTCAAGAAGATTCAGGCGTTGGGCAAGAAACTGACATCGGTCCCTGAAGGTTTTGCAATTCAGCGCCAGGTATCCAAGATTGTCAGCGACCGCGAAAAGATGACCGCAGGCGCGCTTTCCCTGAACTGGGGTTACGCTGAGGTGATGGCGTACGCCACGCTGCTGGATGAGGGGCATCCGATCCGCATTACAGGTCAGGACGTGGGTCGGGGTACTTTCTCACACCGGCACGCGGTTCTGCACAACCAGAAAGACGGGTCCCAGCATATCGCGCTGGCGAAACTCTCGGATGACCAGCCGAAATTCGAAATTTATGACTCTTTCCTGTCGGAAGAGGCAGTCATGGCCTTCGAATACGGATACGCAACCACGGCACCCGATGGACTGGTGGTCTGGGAGGCCCAGTTTGGTGACTTCGCCAACGGTGCACAGGTTGTTATTGATCAGTTCCTGACCAGTGGTGAGCATAAATGGGGTCGGCTGTGTGGCCTGACTCTGCTGCTGCCACACGGCTATGAAGGTCAGGGGCCAGAGCACAGTTCTGCTCGATTGGAGCGTTTTCTGCAGATGTGTGCGGAACACAACATCCAGGTGTGCGTGCCCACCACGCCGTCGCAGGTGTTCCATATGCTGCGTCGCCAGGTCAAGCGTCCGCTGCGCAAGCCGCTGGTTGCGATCACGCCAAAGAGTCTGCTTCGCCATAAGGAGGCGACGTCAGAGCTGGATGATCTGACCACTGGCACCTTCCAGACGGTTCTGCCAGAGAAGGAACCTTCCGATCCCAAGAAGGTGACCCGCCTGATCATGTGCAGCGGCAAGGTGTATTTCGATCTTCTTGAAAAGAAGAAAGCCGAAGAGCGCGACGATGTCGTGATTCTGCGGATCGAGCAGCTGTATCCGTTCCCAGCAGACGACCTGGATGCGTTGCTGGCACCGTACACCAAGCTGAAGCATGTGGTCTGGTGTCAGGAGGAACCGATGAACCAGGGCGCCTGGTACCCGAGCCAGCATCACATGCGTAACGCGCTTCAGCGCCTGAATCCAAAACTCTATCTCCAGTATGCCGGTCGTGAGGCGTCTGCTGCCCCTGCCTGTGGACATATGTCTGTCCACATAGAGGAGCAGAAAAAGCTGGTTAACGATGCGTTTGAAATCTGACGAGCTACCGAACTAAGGATCCGTAATGTCAACTGAGATTAAAGCCCCCGTTTTCCCGGAGTCGGTCGCAGAAGGCACCGTTGCGACCTGGCACAAGCAGCCGGGCGAAGCCTGTTCACGCGACGAACTGATTGTCGATATCGAAACCGACAAGGTGGTTCTTGAGGTGGTTGCACCCGCTGATGGTGTGATTGAGGAAATCCTCAAGGGTGAAGGCGACACCTGTGAGAGCGGTGAAGTAATCGGAAAGTTCAAGGAAGGCGCTACTGGCGCGGCCAAGCCGGCCGAACCGAAAGCTGAAGCGCAGCAGCCCGAAGCTGAAAGCGCCCCAGCTTCATCTGAGTCCGCGTCCGGTGATGCCATCCTGAGCCCGGCAGCACGGAAACTGGCTGAGGAAAACAACGTTGATCCGAATGCCATCAAGGGCACAGGCAAAGACGGCCGTGTCACCAAAGAAGACGTTCAGGCCCACATCGATGGCGCCAAGTCCAGTGCCAAGCCCGCAGCGGCAGCTGCGGCGATGCCGGAAGTGAATGTTGCTGCTGGTGAGCGGGCTGAAAAGCGTGTTCCGATGACCCGTCTGCGCGCGAGCATCGCCAAGCGCCTTGTCGACGCTCAGCAGAACGCCGCCATGCTGACGACGTTCAACGAAGTGAACATGAAGCCGGTCATGGAGCTGCGCAAGCAGTACAAAGACAGCTTCGAGAAGCGTCACGGTGTCAAGCTGGGCTTTATGTCTTTCTTCGCCAAGGCTGCTACCGAAGCGCTCAAGCGTTTCCCGGCGGTGAACGCGTCCATCGATGGTAACGACATGGTTTACCACGGTTACCAGGACATCGGTGTGGCCGTTTCCACCGATCGTGGCCTGGTTGTTCCGGTTGTGCGTGACGTCGATGCATTGGGTCTGGCTGATATTGAGAAGAAAATCATCGAATACGGCACCAAGGCTCGCGATGGCAAGCTGGGCATCGAAGATATGACTGGCGGCACCTTTACCATCACCAACGGTGGTATTTTTGGCTCGCTGATCTCTACGCCGATCCTGAATCCGCCGCAGACCGCAATCCTTGGCATGCACAAGATTCAAGAGCGTCCGATGGCAGTGAACGGGCAGGTAGAAATCCTGCCTATGATGTACCTGGCGTTGTCCTACGATCACCGCATGATCGATGGCAAGGAAGCGGTACAGTTCCTGGTTGCTATTAAAGAGATGCTGGAAGACCCGGCGCGTATTCTGCTGGACGTGTGAACGGACCATTAACGAATCACAAAACGGGATAAATTATGTCTGATAAGTTCGACGTCATTGTTATCGGTGCTGGTCCGGGCGGTTATGTGGCCGCTATCAAGGCCGCACAACTTGGCCTGAAAACGGCCTGTGTTGAATCCTGGACGTCCAAAGACGGCAAAAAGCAGGTGCTGGGCGGTACCTGTCTTAATGTGGGCTGCATTCCTTCCAAGGCTTTGTTGGAAATTTCCCACAAGTATGAGGAAGCCAGCCACGACTACGAAATGCAGGGCATCATCGCCAAAGATATCAAGATGGATATCGCCAAGATGATGGAGCGCAAAAGTGGCATCGTGAACCAGTTGACCGGAGGAATCGCCGGTCTGTTCAAGAGCAATGGTGTTACCTCCATTCACGGCCACGGTAAGCTGCTGGCGAACCGGAAGGTTGAGGTAACCGACAAGGATGGTAATACCTCGGTGTATGAAGCCGAGAATGTCATTCTGGCATCCGGGTCCAAGCCGATTGAAATCCCACCCGCACCGTTCGACGGTGAGCACATCGTGGATTCCGAGGGTGCGCTTGAGTTTGACGAAGTGCCCAAGCGTCTGGGCGTAATCGGTGCCGGCGTTATCGGGCTCGAACTGGGCAGCGTGTGGGCTCGTCTGGGTGCTGAAGTAACGGTAATCGAAGCGCAGGACACTTTCCTGCCGGCGATTGACCAGCAAATTGCAAAAGACGCCATGAAGCAGTTCCAGAAGCAGGGGCTGAACATCGTCATGGGCGCACGCATGACGGGAGCTGAAGTCAAGCGTAAGCTGGTTAACGTCACCTATGAAGACAGCAAGGGCAAGCACGAAGAGAAGTTCGACAAGCTGATTGTCGCGGTTGGTCGTCGCCCGTATACCGACAACCTTCTGGCCGAAGATTCCGGTGTGCAGATGGATGAGCGCGGATTCATCTTCGTTGACGATACGTGCAAGACCGAAGCACCGGGTGTCTGGGCAATCGGCGACGTCGTCCGTGGTCCGATGCTGGCACACAAGGCGTCCGAAGAGGGCGTTATGGTTGCCGAGCGGATCGCCGGGCACAAGCCTCAGGTGAACTACGATTGCATCCCGAATGTCATCTACACGGCGCCGGAAGTTGCCTGGGTTGGCAAAACTGAGGAGCAGTTGAAGGCCGAGGGTGAAGAGTACAATGTGGGTGTTTTCCCGTTCGCGGCCAATGGCCGTGCCATGGCCGCAAACGCGGCGTCCGGCATGGTGAAGATTGTCGCCGACGCGAAGACCGATCGCATTTTGGGCTTCCATGTGATTGGCCCTCAGGCGTCTGAAATCGTCGCCCAAGGCGTTATTGCCATGGAATTCGGTTCCAGCGCTGAAGATCTGGCTTTGACCTGTTTCGCACATCCGACTCTGTCGGAGTCCGTGCACGAAGCAGCTCTGGCCGTAGGTGGTGGCGCGATCCATGTCGCCAACCGCCGCAAAAAGAAGTAACGCAGAACAGGAATCAGGGGCGCCAATGACGGCGCCCCACTGCCTTTAAACGGCTGGATTCCGGCTGCGTACGGCAGGTTGAGGTGATCCCCGGCCTGCCACATCGAATTCGCAATAGCCGCTCCGGAGACCGGAGTCGGCGCGGGTTCATTTTCCGTATGTGGTTATCCTCCATCAGAAAGCGGGACATTAACTATGAATTTGCACGAATATCAGGGCAAGCAGCTGTTCGCTGAGTACGGCCTGCCCGTATCCAAGGGCATTGCCTGTGATACCCCTAAAGAAGCTGCAGCAGCAGCGGACGAGATCGGCGGTGACGGCTGGGTGGTAAAAGCCCAGGTTCACGCAGGTGGTCGCGGTAAGGCCGGCGGTGTAAAGCTGGTCAAGAGCAAAGACGAAATCCGCGAGTTTGCTGAAAAGTGGCTGGGCAACAATCTGGTTACTTACCAGACCGACGAAAACGGCCAGCCGGTTAGCAAGATTCTGGTGGAATCCCTCACTGACATTGATCAGGAACTTTACCTGGGTGCTGTCGTTGACCGAGGAAGCCGTCGCGTCGTATTCATGGCGTCCACCGAGGGCGGTGTGGAAATCGAAAAAGTCGCGGAAGAGACTCCCGAAAAGATCCTGAAGGCCGAAATCGATCCGCTGGTTGGCGCGCAGCCATATCAGGGCCGCGAATTGGCGTTCAAGCTGGGTCTGGAAGGTAAGCAGATCGGTCAGTTCACCAAGATCTTCATGGGCCTGGCCAAGTTGTTCGAAGAGTGCGACCTGGCTCTGGTTGAAATCAACCCGTTGGTTATTACACCGGCCGGTGATCTGCACTGCCTAGACGCGAAAGTAGGCGTGGACGGCAACGCCCTGTATCGCCAGAAGAAGATTCACGAGATGCACGATCCGTCTCAGGAAGATTCGCGTGAAGCCGAAGCGGCCAAGTGGGAGCTGAACTACGTCGCTCTGGAAGGTAACATTGGTTGCATGGTGAACGGTGCTGGCCTTGCAATGGGCACTATGGACATCATCAAGCTGTCTGGTGGCCAGCCGGCAAACTTCCTGGACGTAGGTGGCGGCGCGACCAAAGAGCGCGTGTCTGAAGCGTTCAAGATCATCCTGTCTGACGACAATGTGCAGGCCGTTCTGGTGAACATCTTCGGTGGTATCGTTCGCTGCGACATGATCGCAGAGGGCATCATCGGTGCTGTTAAGGAAGTTGGCGTAAAAGTACCTGTTGTGGTTCGTCTGGAAGGTAACAACGCTGAGTTGGGCACTAAAGTGCTGGCAGAGAGTGGTTTGAACATCATCGCCGCTACCAGCCTCTCCAACGCCGCAGAGCAAGTCGTTAAAGCCGCAGGGGGTAAGTAATGAGCATCCTGATCAATAAAGACACCAAGGTTATCTGTCAGGGCTTTACCGGCTCTCAGGGCACCTTCCACTCCGAGCAGGCCATTGAGTACGGTACCCAGATGGTTGGCGGTGTAAGCCCTGGTAAGGGTGGAACCGAGCACCTCGGACTTCCGGTTTTCAACACCGTTCGCGAAGCGGTTGAGAAGACCGGAGCGGAAGCCACCGTTATCTACGTTCCGGCACCGTTCTGTAAAGACGCCATCATCGAAGCCGCTGACGCTGGTATTCAGCTGATTGTCTGCATCACCGAAGGCATTCCGACCATCGACATGCTGTACGCCAAAGAATACGTTGATCGTAAAGGCGTTCGCATGATCGGGCCGAACTGCCCGGGTCTGATTACTCCGGACGAGTGCAAGATCGGCATCATGCCTGGCCACATTCACAAGAAGGGTAAGGTGGGTATTGTTTCCCGCTCCGGTACCCTGACTTACGAAGCGGTCAAGCAGACCACTGATTTCGGTTACGGTCAGTCCACCTGTGTCGGCATCGGTGGTGACCCGATTCCGGGCTCCAACTTCATCGATATCCTGAAGTTGCTTCAGGAAGATCCGGAAACCGAGGCGATCGTAATGATCGGCGAAATCGGTGGTACCGCTGAAGAAGAAGCCGCGGCCTTTATCAAGGACAACGTAACCAAACCGGTTGTGTCCTACATCGCCGGTGTTACGGCGCCTCCGGGCAAGCGTATGGGCCACGCTGGCGCCATCATTGCCGGTGGCAAGGGCACCGCGGACGACAAGTTTGCTGCGCTGGAAGCGGCGGGCGTCAAGACCGTTCGCAGCCTGGCCGATATTGGCAAGGCGCTGAAAGAGGCGACGGGCTGGTAAGCCTTCCCCTCTGAAAAGCCCCCGTTTCTGCACTGCAGGGCGGGGGTTTTTTATTTATAATGCCTGACCGCCTGATTTATCATGGCGTTCCCAAACAAATGAAGGAGTTCGTGCTTTGAGTTCTGTAGATTCCCAGCAGCGGGTATTGTCCGGAATGCGTCCTACCGGCAAGCTACATCTTGGCCACTACCATGGTGTGCTGAAAAACTGGGTTAAGCTCCAGCACGAATTTGAATGTTTCTTCTTCGTGGCAGATTGGCATGCATTGACCACGGATTATGAAGACCCAAGCAAGATTGAGCAGAGTACCTGGGACATGGTGATTGACTGGCTTGCTGCGGGCGTTAACCCGGGCTCGTCGACGATGTTCATTCAGTCGCAGGTGCCCGAGCACGCCGAATTGCACCTGCTTTTGTCAATGATTACGCCGTTGGGTTGGCTGGAGCGGGTTCCTACCTTTAAAGACCAGCAAGAAAAGCTTCGTGAAAAAGACCTGGCGACCTATGGCTTTCTGGGGTACCCCTTGCTTCAGTCGGCCGACATTCTGATCTATCGGGCCGGAAAGGTGCCGGTCGGTGCCGACCAGGTGTCCCACGTGGAAATCACTCGCGAGATCGCCCGCCGATTCAATCACATCTACGGCCGTGAGCCCGGCTTTGAGGAACAGGCCGAGGCTGCCATCGTCAAGATGGGCAAGAAAAACGGGAAGCTCTATCGCACCCTGAAAAAACGGTACCAGGAGGAAGGCGATCTCGAAGCGCTGGAAACCGCCCGAGCCCTGCTGAAAGAGCAGCAGAATATATCTCTTGGCGACCGCGAGCGCCTGTACGGCTACATTGAGGGCGGCGGCAAAGTGATTCTTCCCGAGCCTCAGCCTTTACTGACGCAGGAATCCAAGATGCCGGGTCTTGATGGCCAGAAGATGTCCAAGTCCTACAACAACACGATTGGGCTGCGGGAAGAGCCTGACAGCGTCGTGCAGAAAATCCGTACCATGCAAACGGATCCGCAGCGGGTACGCCGGACCGATCCGGGCGAGCCAGAAAAATGCCCGGTGTGGGAAATGCATAAGATTTACTCCGATGGCGATACTCAGGAGTGGGTTCAGAACGGATGTCGCAGTGCTGGCATCGGATGCCTGGACTGCAAGAAGCCGCTGATGGATGCCATCGTTGAGGAGCAGCGCCCACTGCATGAGCGAGCGCGGGAATACGAAAGCAATCCGGACCTCGTTCACTCTATCCTTCAGGAAGGCCGGGAACACGCCCGGGATGCTGCCCGTGATACTCTGGAAGAGGTTCGTGCAGCCATGGGTCTGCATTATCGATAAACGCATCTGTTGCTGAGGTGGCAGATCCAGTTTTCTGAAGGGCAGATTCATGACCGACGATACGTCCGGTGCAGTCGCAATAGAAGAGCCTGCAGCAGCCTCGCCAGAGGCCGAGCCACTGGCGCGTGTGTCGGGAAAACCGGTCGTCGATCTGCCCAAGGATCTCTATATCCCGCCCGATGCGCTGGCGGTTTTTCTCGAGGCGTTTGAAGGGCCGCTTGATTTGCTGCTTTACCTGATCCGTCGCCAGAATATGAACATTCTGGAGGTGGATGTCAGCGAAATTACTCGCCAGTACATGGATTACATTACTGCGGCTGAAGCAATGCGTTTCGAATTGGCGGCCGAGTATCTGGTGATGGCGGCTACGCTCGCCGAGATTAAGTCGCGGATGTTACTGCCACGCCAGGAAAGTGAGGATGAAGACGACCTGGATCCCCGGGCAGAGCTTATCCGCCGACTCCAGCAGTACGAGCGGTTCAAGAAGGCGGCTGAAGATATTGACGAAATGCCCCGGCTGGAGCGGGAGAATTTCCTCGTATCGGCGGCGTTACCCAAACTTCCCTCGAGTCAGCCTCATCCCGATGTCGATCTGAAAGAGATGCTTCTGGCGCTGCAGGGCGTGCTGCGAAGGGCTGATCTGTTCACCAGTCACCACGTTGAGCGGGAAAAACTCTCCACCCGGGAGCGTATGTCAGCGATTCTGTCGATTTTGCAGGACGATGCGTTTGTCACCTTCGAGAGCTTGTTCACGCCGGAGGAGGGTCGGCTGGGGGTGGTCGTTACCTTTCTCGCCACCCTTGAGCTGGTCAAAGAACAGCTCGTGGAAGTGGTTCAGGCAGAGGTGCTGGGGCCTATCCACATGCGGGCCCGCGCAGCGAGTTAACGATAACAACCGGCACAGTTCCGGTCCCAACCAGATCATGCGTTATCGCTTATGAACCAAGAACAACTGTTACGAATCCAGGCCATTACTGAAGCCGCATTGCTGGCGGCAGCCAAACCGTTGAGTCTCGAGCAGCTGCGGGAGTTGTTTCCTGAAGCGGAGCGTCCCGCTCGACAGGTCATGGAGCATGTAATGGTCATGCTTGACGGTGCCTGTGTCGGTCGTGGCTTTGAACTGAAAAAGGTCGCAAGTGGCTATCGGCTGCAGGTTCGGGAAGAATTCGGACCCTGGGTGGGGCGCCTGTTCGAGGAGAAACCTCAGCGCTATTCCCGGGCTTTGCTGGAAACCCTGGCCTTGATCGCTTATCGGCAACCGATCACCCGGGGGGAAATTGAAGATATCCGTGGCGTCACGGTAAGCAGCAATATCATTCGGACGCTTCTTGAGCGAGAGTGGGTGCGTGTTGTCGGGCATCGCGATGTGCCCGGAAGGCCGGCGATGTACGCAACGACCAAACAATTTCTCGACTACTTTAACCTGACGGGGCTGGATCAGTTGCCGCCGTTGTCGGAAATCCGAGACTTGGAAGAGATTGGTCGGGAAATCGAGAAAAACATACAGGCCGAGATCGATTTTAATTCCGCCTCCAACACCGAGTCGGAAGACCAAACTATTCATTAACTCCGATCATTCGGAGTTCAGGCAGGCTTGAAGGATACACTATGTCATCAGAACACCCGAAGCACGGCAAACACGCGGCCGCCAATGCACCTGGCGAGGGTGGCCCGGAGCGCATCCAGAAGCTTCTTGCCCGTGCGGGTGTCGGGTCGCGCAGGGAAATCGAAGCCTGGATGACTGAAGGCCGGCTTGTCGTCAACGGGCAGCCTGTGTCTCCGGGGCAGAAAGCGACGGTTGCAGACCGCTTCGAACTGGATGGCAAGCGCCTGGAAGTCGCTGCCGCTGCTGATCTCGTCCGGCGCGTGCTGATTTACAACAAGCCCGAAGGTGAGGTTACCAGCCGAAAGGATCCGGAAGGTCGTCGAACGGTGTTCGATCGCTTGCCCCGACTGAAAGAACAGCGCTGGATCTCAATTGGCCGGTTGGACATCAATACGACCGGTCTGGTCCTGTTTACCACCGACGGCGAATTGGCGAACCGTCTGATGCACCCTTCGAACGAAATCGACCGGGAATACGCGGTTCGGATTTTTGGCGAGGTGGACGACGCCATGATTGAACGACTGCTTGAAGGTGTGCTGCTTGATGACGGCATGGCGAAATTCAGCGACATTTCTCCGGCCGGTGGCAGCGGCATCAATCGCTGGTTCCATGTCACCTTGCTGGAGGGCCGTAATCGAGAGGTTCGCCGCCTGTGGGAGTCCCAGGGGGTTCGGGTTAGCCGTCTGAAACGTGTGCGTTACGGGCCAGTGTTCCTGCCCAGCCGTCTGACCCTCGGGAAGTGGGAAGAACTGGATCAGAAGGGTGTGGATGCGCTCAGCCGGGCTGTAGGTTTGACGCCGGTGGCCATTCCCAAGAAAACACCAAACGAAAAAGCGGCTCAAGATCGTCAGCGCCGCAAGAGCCCGGGGCTCAAAAGTCAGAAGGCAAAAGGTGGTCGCTGGGACGTCAGCGATTCGGCCCCGGAGAAATCGAGGCGCCAGAGTCCGAGTCCGCGCGGGAAAGGGCGTACGTCCCGCAAGCCCGGTTAGGCAATCGCCGCAAACACCTCGGTCCGATTCCGGCCTTTCTGCTTGGCCCGATACAGGGCCTCATCAGCCCGGGCAACCCACTGCTCGGGCTGTTCTCCCTTGAGGTGGGTAGCAACGCCAAAGCTGGCTGTTGCAGTAATCCGTTCTCCGCCTGCATCCACGGTGATCTCTGAAACCGTACGACGAATCCGTTCGGCGACGTCCCGGGCGTCCTGCTCGCCGGTATGAGGCAGCAGTACTGCGAACTCTTCCCCGCCAAACCGGTAAACGCTATCGGAAGTTCGTAGGGCACGCTCAAGACACTCTCCAACCCGACGCAGCAGATGATCCCCTGCGACATGGCCGTAGGTATCGTTGACCTGTTTAAAGTGATCGAGGTCGACGAGGATCAGCGAATACGCCTGTCCGTGGCGATCGGACAGACTGCTGGCGCGCAACAGATTGTCGTCCAGCGCGCGCTTATTGGGGATGCCGGTCAGCGAGTCGGTCAGGGCAGCCTGCTCAATCGCGATATAGCGACAGGCATTTCGGACCGAGTAAATCGCCGCGCCGATCAGTGTTTCAATACCCTGTAATTCTTCCTCGGAAAAGCGTTGGCGTCGGCATATGGTGAGCGTGCCGTAGAAATCCCCCTCCAGATTCAGGCGATACTCACACCGGTGCTGTCCACCGAGCCCGGTGGAATAGACGAATTCTTGACGCGCGATACGGTGGCGGTAGGTGAGAGTATCGAACGGTACGATGTCAGACAGTTCCTCGGCCAGGATTCCCAGTTGTTCTTCCAGCGCAAGCGTCGTACTCAGACGCTGGGTCAGGCGAGTAATTACGTTTGAGGCGCTGCTCCAGTCCTGGTGCGCCTGTTTCAGGGCGGCCAGCTTTCGCGGTTGGGAAGGTGTTGCCTGAATTGAGGGAATGTTTTTCACGTCAGTTCGCCATTCTGGTTTAGGGGCATCCGATTTGCTCTGGATACACCGAAAGCGGAAACCATGCCTAATGGCTAAAAAAACATAAAAAACAGATAGATAATGAGTTAATTTGGTGGGCGATCGATGTTCGGTATGGGCCGGCGCCAAAATCCCGGCGCAAAAATGCCGGTTCACACGCATCAAGAACGTAAAATCTGGCGTCCGGGGGATTGGGCGGCGTCTTGGCTGTGGTAAACTTTTGCGCTTGTGTGTCGCGTCCGAAGAAGTGAGCAAGGATACCTATGAGGTTTCAGGCCCCGGAAAGTCTTTCTGAACAAATCGCCCAGCATCTTGGCCATCGGATTATCACTCGTGATTTGAAGCCAGGTGAGCGGATTCAGGAGTTGAAGGTATCCGGCGAACTCAATGTCAGTCGGGGCTCTGTTCGCGAGGCGTTGCTGATTCTTGAGCGACGGCATCTGGTTGAAATTTTCCCTCGTCGCGGCGCAGTCGTATCGAGCTTGACCACAGAACGCATCAACAGCCTTTACGACATATACATCAATTTACTCTGCATGTTGGGCCGCAAGGTAATGGAACGCTGGTCCGGCGAAAACCTGACGGGCGTGGTTGCTCAGGTGAAGCAGATCCAGGGTGTCATCGATGGCGTGTCGTCGAACAACGCCGATGCCGCGCAGAAGGTGATGGAAGCCGGTTTCGGATTGATGCGTTACGCCTACGGTCTGGTTGAAAACCCGTTTCTGGAAGAAACCCTGGAGAATTTCCGGCCCGCCATCAGCCGCACCTATTACGTCGCCCTTGAGCATTTCAGGGAGGGCATTGGCGAAACCGAACGCTTCTTTAGCGAGCTGGGTGAAGCCATTCTGTCCGACGATGGCGAACGGCTGGAGAAGGCCATCGAAGCCTTTGGCGAGCACCAGCGCCAGCAGGTTCTCAGTATCCTAAAGGAAGAGGCAATCGGCTGATATGCGGCTGAAATCCATCAAGCTTGCTGGCTTCAAATCGTTCGTCGATCCGACGACTGTGCCGTTCCCCTCCAACATGACTGCGGTGGTGGGGCCCAACGGTTGTGGTAAGTCCAATATCATCGATGCGGTTCGCTGGGTGATGGGCGAAAGCTCCGCAAAATACCTGCGGGGCGAATCCATGACCGACGTTATCTTCAATGGCTCCAGTGCTCGCAAGCCCGTCGGCCAGGCCTCTATTGAGCTGGTTTTCGACAACAGCGACGGCTCAGCCCCGGGCGAATTTGTCCGTTTTAACGAAATATCGGTGCGCCGGAGGGTGTCGCGGGAAGGGCAGTCGGAGTATTTTCTGAACGGCTCCAAGTGTCGGCGTCGCGATATTACCGATCTTTTTCTGGGCACCGGTCTTGGGCCACGCAGTTACGCCATTATTGAGCAGGGCATGATTTCCCGTTTGATTGAAGCCAAGCCCGAGGAATTGCGGGTTTACATCGAAGAGGCTGCGGGGATCTCGAAATACAAGGAGCGGCGCAAGGAAACCGAAAACCGTATCCGGCGTACCCAGGAAAACCTGGAACGACTGACCGACTTGCGGGATGAGCTGGGTCGGCAGCTGCAGCACCTGGAGCGCCAGGCCGCCGCGGCGGAAAAGTATAAGACCTTCAAGCAGGAAGAGCGGCAGAAGAAAGCAGAACTGACGGTACTTCGGTGGCAGACCCTGGACAACGATCTGCAGAGTTGGCGGGAAAAAATCCGCGACACCGAACTGGAACTCGAGAAGTTCCTGACCGAGCGCGTGAACCTGGAGACGTCGCTGGAAACCCTTCGTGAAGACCACCACGAACGCAACGATCATTTTAACAAGGCCCAGGCTCGTTATTATGAAGCCGGAGCCGACATTGCCCGTATCGAGCAGAGCCTGGAACATCAGAAAGAGCGAAGCCGGCAAACCGCTGCTGAACTGGACCAGGCGCTGGCCAGCCAAACGGAGCTGGCCCGGGAACTGAGCCAGGATGAGCAGAAGCTGACTGGCGTCCAGGAAGAGCTGGACATGCTCGAACCAGAGCTGGAATCCCTGAGTATCCGGTCGGAAGAATCCGGCGAAAAGCTGCAGATGGCCGAAGAGGCCATGGCCGACTGGCAACAACGCTGGGAAGAGTTCAGTAGCCGTTCGTCGGACGCACGTCGGGAAGCGGAATTGGCGCAATCCCGCATCCGCTCGGTTGAAGATGCCATTGAGCAACTGCGAAACCGCAAGCAGAAACTTGAAGACGAGCGCGAACTTCTGGACGGCCAGTTAGACCGGGCCGAATTGGAGGAGTTGCTGGAGCAGCAGGAATCTCTGGAGCTTCGGAGGGAAGACGCCGCAGAGCAAATCGGTTCCATCCAGGATGACCTCTATGCGGCGCGTCAGAATCAGAAACAGGCTGAACAGCGGGTGGCGGATGAACGGCAAAACGTTCAAAGCCTGCGCGCGTCACTGGATTCCCAGCAATCACTTCTGGACGAGCAGCTTGGCGGCCAGGATGACGCTCTGCAAACCTGGCTGCTTGAGCAGAACCTGGCGGAGGCGCCGCGGCTGGCCGGACGGCTTCGTATCGACGATGGCTGGGAGTTTGCGCTGGAGCAGGTTATCGGGCGGTTATCCCAGGCCGTCACGCTGACCGAGCTGGAGAGCCTCAACGACTCGTTGAGATCGGCACCCAAAGGTCTGGCACTGGTCAGTTCCCGGTCCGAATCTGGCACCACCCAACCGGGCACGCTGGCTGCCAAGGTATCGGGTAGCTCCGCGCTGAATTCTTTGCTGGCAGGCATCAAGACGGCGCCGGATATTGATCGGGCGCTTGCCGATCGCGCTGGCCTGGCCGATGGCGAGAGTGTCATTACGCCTCTTGGCGAATGGGTGGCCCGGGACTGGGTATTAATGCCTGACTCAGATGCCGGCCATATCGGTGTCATCGAGCGGCAGAAAAAAGTCAGCGCGCTGAGTGCGCAACTGCAGGAGGCCGAAGAGGCCTTGCAAGCAGCCAGTGACCAGTTGGAAGCGTGCCTGGAGCGGTCTGAACGGGCGGAAGCGTCGCGCGAGGATGCCCAAGCCAGGCTGACCGATGCAGAGCGTGACCTGAGTTCGCTCGGTTCTCGGATCAGTGGGCTGCGAGCCCGTGCCGAGCAGATTGATGCGCGTCTGCAACGAATTGGTGACGACTTGGCCGACGTGTCTCTCAGCCTTGACGATCAAAACGAGGTCCTGCAGCAGGCCCGGGAAGAATGGCAGCAGGCGCTGGTAACGTCGGAAGATAGCGATGAGGAGAAAGAACGCTTGCTGGAGCGCCGAGACGTGCTTCGGGAAGATCTTGATCGCCTGCGTCAGGAGGCCCGCCACGACCGGGATCACGCTCATCAGCTTCAGCTTCAGCTACAGTCGCTGCGCAGTCAGCGGGATGGCTTGCGTCAAACCCTCGAACGCATGCAAATGCAGAAAGAGCGCAATGAGGAGCGCCTGGAAATCCTCCGCGAAACCCGGGAAAGCGCCGAAGAGCCCATGGAGGATCTTCAGATGCAGCTCGAAGGGCTGCTCGACCGGCGACTCGCCGAGGAGCAGAAGCTGGGCTCGGCCCGTGACGCGCTGGAGGACATTGATCGAAAAGTCCGGGATATCGAGCAGGGCAGAAGCCGAATTGATCACGTCATCCAGGATGTTCGCTCAACACTCGAGAAGCTGAAAATGGAATCTCAGGCTCTGGAGATTCGCTCGAGCAACCAGATTGAACAGTTGCAGGAGCTGGACGTTAAACTCCAGGATATCCTGACCCAGCTGCCAGAGGGCGCCAATGAAAAAGATTGGGCGGACGAACTGGAAAAAATTGGCAACCGGATTCAACGGCTGGGTGCGATCAACCTGGCTGCGATCGAGGAATACCAGGTTCAGAGCGAGCGCAAAACGTATCTGGATACCCAGAATGATGATCTGATGGAGGCGCTGGAAACGCTCGAAAATGCCATTCGCAAGATCGATCGGGAAACCCGTCAGCGTTTCAAGGAAACTTTTGATCAGATTAACAGTGGGTTGCAGGCGTTGTTCCCCAAGGTATTTGGCGGCGGAAACGCTTATCTGGAACTCACTGGCGAGGATTTGCTTGAAACCGGGGTGGCAATCATGGCGCGGCCGCCCGGAAAAAAGAACAGTACCATTCACCTGCTGTCCGGGGGCGAGAAAGCGCTCACCGCCATTGCGCTGGTGTTTTCTATCTTCCAGCTCAATCCCGCGCCCTTCTGTATGTTGGACGAGGTGGATGCGCCCCTGGATGATGCCAACGTAGGCCGTTATGCCAACATGGTTAAGGAAATGTCCAAGCAGGTGCAGTTCATTTACATTACCCATAACAAGATTGCCATGGAGATGGCAGATCAGTTGATGGGGGTCACCATGCACGAACCCGGTTGCTCGAGATTGGTTTCGGTCGACGTGGAGGAAGCCGCAGCTCTGGCCGAAGCCTGATGTTGCTTTCAGGGCCATAGAAAAAACGTTCAAGGATGACAATAACGCCATCTGGCCCGGGTGTGCGTTGTATTCGTAACGGGGTTTTCTTAGAGTAATACAGTCACCCGAGCCGCAAACAGGACAGCTCTACTATGTCACTTAGGGAATGGTTATTTGCCATCGGCGCCCTCTTGATTATCGGTATTGTTATTGACGGAATTCGCCGAATTCACCGGGCGCGCAAGGACTCAATTGCTATTTCATCCGGAATGGGCGCAGACGAATTAAAGGAATCGCCTCTGGATGAAGACTACAATCCTGAGTTGCCGAACGGGGGCGCTCGCACCATCTCCAGGGAGACTCTGGAAGAGCGTGGCTATGTGAAACGGGAACGATCCAATCGTTTCGGCAGTCCCAAGCCCAAACCAACCCGTCCGGTGGTCGGTAAAACGGAGCCAGAGGAAGATCGCGGCGAATCAGAGTCCGAGGCAGACTGGGACAACGGTGTCGCCGGTCAGGACGCGTCGTTAGAGCAACCGGATACGGGCTGGGGGGCTACGGACGATGAGCCGGTCGCTGATGATGAAATCCTTGGCGAGCCACGGGTGGTGACGCCGCAACCTGTGCCCAAGCCGGAGCCAAAAACATCGGACGAGGAAGAGCTTCCCACCGTCACGGAAGTAGAGGAAGACACCGCTCGCAGAGAACCCGCCAAACCAAAAGAGGGCCGGCCGCTGGCAGGTGCCAACCGTCCCGAGGCCCGGGAAGTCGTTGTGATCAATGTTCTGGCTCGGGATAACGCTGAATTCAAAGGCCCTGACCTGCAGAAACTGTTCGAGGCTTGTGGCTTGGAATACGGTGATATGGATATATATCACCGGCACGAATCGGCAGATACCACAAGCCCGGTGCAGTTTAGCGTTGCCAGCGCCGTGGAACCCGGAACTTTTAAGCCGAAAGACATCCCGGCCCTGTCTACCCCCGGGATCAGCTTTTTTATGAGCATGCCAGGCCCTCACAATGCCTTACAGGCGTTCGATTTCATGCTCGAAACGGCTCAGTGTGTTGTCCGGAATCTCGGCGGCGAACTGAAGGATGAGCGCCGAAGTGTGATGACCCCACAGACGGTCGAGCATTGCCGCCAGCGTATCCGGGAATTTGAGCGTAAACAGCGGTCGCAACGGGTCTGATCAGACAGGCGGCGGCAGATATCGAATGGATGCCCGGATTGTTCCGGGCATTTTTTTACAAGCGAGAGTAATGGTTCATGAGTAAAGCCACGCCCGCTGTTCAAAAGCGTGTCGAAGAACTGCGATCCCTCATCGAGGATCACAATTATCACTACTATGTGCTTGACGACCCGCGCATTCCAGACAGCGAATACGATCGTTTGTTCCGCGAGTTACAGGGGCTGGAGGCAGAGCATCCAGAGCTCGCCAGCACTGACTCTCCGACGCGGCGGGTGGGCAGCCGCAGTGATACCAGCTTTGCCGAAGTGGTTCACCGCATTCCGATGCTGTCACTGGATAACGCCTTCAGCGAGGAGGAATTCCGGGATTTTGATCGGCGTTTGAAGGCCCGGCTCGGCGCGGAAGAGGATATCGAGTACGTATGCGAACCCAAGCTCGACGGGCTGGCGGTTAGCCTCACCTATGAACATGGCATACTCACCACAGCCGCGACGCGAGGGGATGGCTACGCTGGTGAGGATATCACGGACAACATCAGGACTATTCCCTCGGTGCCTCTCAAGCTCAGAGGAACGGATTTCCCTGAACTGGTCGAGGTCAGAGGCGAGGTTTATATGCCCAAGGCCGGATTCGAGTCACTCAACCGGACGCTGGCCGACCGGGGTGAAAAAACGTTTGTTAATCCGCGCAACGCCGCTGCGGGAAGCCTGAGGCAGAAAAAATCCACGGTGACGGCAAAGCGGCCTCTGGAAATGTGTGCCTACAGCGTTGCGGTCACCGACGAACGTTTTCTTCCGGATACCCATTGGGATGGCCTTCAAACGGTCAGAAACTGGGGCTTCCGCATTAATCCGGAAATGAGCCGGGTAAAGGGCGTCGAGCGTTGCCTGGAGGCCTATGACTCCTTGCTTGAAAAGCGGGGCGGTCTTCCTTACGAGATCGACGGTATCGTGTTCAAGGTCGATAGCCTGGAGCTGCAGAACACGCTCGGATTTGTCTCTCGCGCACCCCGGTGGGCGATCGCCTTTAAATTCCCGGCTCAGGAAGAGCTGACGGTCATCGAAGATGTGGAATTTCAGGTCGGTCGGACTGGCGCGGTCACCCCGGTGGCCCGCCTCAAACCAGTTTTTGTCGGTGGCGTCACTGTCAGTAACGCCACCTTGCACAATATGGACGAAATACGCCGCCTGGATGCCCACATCGGCGACACGGTGTTTATCCGGCGGGCCGGCGATGTTATTCCGCAAGTGGTCAAGGTTGTCACGGAAAAGCGTCCTGAAGGGGCGCGCAAAGTCGAGCTTCCCAGTCATTGCCCGGTGTGCGATTCGGATGTGATCCAGATTGAGGGTGAGGCGGTGGCACGCTGTTCCGGCGGGCTTTATTGTCCTGCCCAGAGGAAAGAGGCCATCCGACACTACGCGTCCCGAAAAGCGATGGATATCGAAGGCCTGGGTGATAAGTGGATCGACATCCTTATCAGTAGCGAACGGGTCAAAACCGTTGCGGATCTCTATCACTTGCAAAAACAAGATCTGGTTGGTCTTGACCGTATGGGCGACAAATCCGCCAGTAATCTGATTTCCGCGATTGAAGGCTCAAGGAATCCTGTGCTGTGGCGGTTTCTCTATGCCTTGGGGATTCGAGAGGTGGGAGAGGCAACGGCCAAGGCGCTCGCCAACCACTTTGGCAAGCTGGATGCGATTTCCAGGGCATCAGAAGAGGCGCTGCAGGAAGTTCCCGATGTTGGGCCGATCGTCGCAGGGCACATTCGCAGTTTCTTCGACCAGCCACACAATCAGGAAACCCTGGATGCGCTTGTGGCAGCGGGCGTGAAATGGCAGGACGAAGCCACCACTGAGGCGGGTGAAAAGCCTCTGCTGGGGCAGACCTGGGTTGTTACGGGAACCTTGTCCGAGATGACCCGGGACCAGGTCAAAGAGAAGCTCGAAGCTCTCGGTGCCAAGGTCGCTGGCAGCGTGTCGAAGAAAACCGCGACCTTGGTCGCCGGTGAAGCCGCCGGCTCGAAACTGACGAAGGCAGAACAGCTGGGGGTTCCGGTTCTGGACGAACAGGGATTGCTGGCGTTGCTCGCGGAATACAATTATTTGAACTAACGCGTTGATACGGAGTGTGTTTTACTCCGCTAAATAGCGGCAGGGATGCCGCCCAGCCTGCGAATCTGAGAACTTGCGCAGATCCATGCCCCCTCAAATTGGCTACCATGACGTTGCTCTGTAACGGTGTGTAATCTGTTTTCAGGAGAAAGCAAGGCACCGCCATAACAACAACGCTTAAACGGATTTATTCATGCGCGCCGAAATTCCCTCCCGCATTGTGTCCGCTACCCGCGCCGCAGCCGTCTTACTGATTGTTCTGATCCTGGCTGGCTGCAAAACCGAAAAAGATCCGGATCCTGCGACGGTCCTTGGCAACCCACCTGAAACTGCTTATCTGGGCGTTGAATACTTTTACAACTTTGGTGCCTACGGCGGCGAGGGAATTCTTGATTACTCGCTGACCAACGCCCCGTCGTGGCTGGCGCTGGAGGATATCAACAACAAGGCGCGCCAGGGTGTAATCATGCGCGGTGTGCCGGGTTTGACCGGAGGCGGCCGTGGTGAAGCTGATCTGGGCATCACTCAGGACGTAACTCTTTTGACAACGGACGGACGGATGGTTGGCTTCAGACCATTCAATATCAACGTCAAGCATAATCAGCTGAGCCTTGAGTCGGAGACCTTCGCGGAGGGTGCAGGTCCGGAACTACCCGCTGAATTGGAACAGGGGCAGTGCGAAATCCCGGAACTCGACAGAAACGGTGAACACAGCATTTCATACAATGAGTATGCCGAAGATGGCAGTGTGGTCGCAGTGCGCCAGGCGATCTTGCCTACCCGCCCGGTACTCGTTCGGGTGTTGCTGGATCGGCCATCGGTAACGGAGATAAACGTCGCTTTTGAGCTGGATTCGAATTTCGATAGCAGCAACTGCGACGACGGATTTGCTGAACCTCACCAACGGTGTGATCAGGGCACGTCGAACAAGGATGATTCCAGCATCGGTCAGGATGTTGTTGCGCTGGGGAGCGGCAGTGGATCACTGCTCCCTGAGGTGGAGTACCTGACTTATGAAACCGATGGCTCCGGTGCAGCCACCTCCGGCGTTGTGACCTTGGCGCCAGGTACAACGGAGTGCTTCATCCGGCTCGAAGTCATCGAAGACGGATTTCCAGAGGAAAAAGAACAGTTCACGGTCAGGCTCACGGAAGTCCGTTCCGGCCTGGCGTCGCTTGGTAGAAGATCGGTCTACGCCAAGGCGATGTCGATAGAGGATAACGAGCCGGTGGTGACGCTCCAGACACTTAAAGGTGGCGATCGGGACACCCTCAACACGGGACAGTTCCAGGAGTACAGCGCTGTTCTTACCGGTAAACACAACGCGCCCATTACCGCCAGATTAACCTCGACACCCGGGGCAACGGCGGTTTCAGGCTCAGACTTCACCACACAATTGCAGTCCCCGAGTGGTTTATGGGAGGCGGCGAATGAGCTGCAATTTCCCGTTGGAACGAATGAGCTCAGTTTTCGAGTCCAGGTTAACGAGCCGCCGTCTTTTTCAAACTCGTCTGCGGACGACAAGTTTATTTCGCTCACTATCGACAAGGCATATCAGGCAGGGCGCCCGAACCATGCTCGCGCAAACGATGAAGCGCCACTTCGGATCAGTGTCAACGAGCTGCAAAGCGCAGTTCTGGTGAACGAAACCGGCGCAGAGAGCTTCCTGCCCACGGATATTTCGGTGGAGCAGAATGGCAACATTTTTGTCGCAGGTTATGAGCCTCAAAACGGAAATCGGATTTCTGTCCGAATTCTGGATCGCCTCGGTGGTTTATTCCAGGAGATAGAGATAGCGCCGTCCGGGAGTGGCTTGGTGGTCGAAAATGGAATTGGCCCTGTCCTGGCCACATCGGAGCGTTACATACGAGGTGCGAGTGCGGGTATTAGCGGACAAGAGCAACCGCTGTACGAACTCGGAGTTGCTTATAACGTTGAGGCTGGCCAGCAAGCGGATGTAGTTGCCGTAAAATACAGCTTCGATTCTGACAGCAACGGGGGCGAATACCTCAGAAACTGGGAGATTCGCACCGGCACGTCCGGCACCGATCTGGTGCAAGCGATGGATATCAATTCTTCTGGCCAGCTCGTGCTTGCCGGCGTCACTGATGGTGCCTGGCCAGAGGAACTGCCCGCAGGGAATTTCGACAGTTTTGTGCAAATCATCGAGTCCACACTGGATGGTCAGGCTGAAAAACCCCAAGTAAGCTGGACGCGTCAACTGGGTTATAGCGGTGACGAATATGTTGCGGGGGTTAGCTCGAATGAGTCGGTTCCTCTGGTTTATGGTTGGAGTTCGGATCTCGAAGGTGGCCCGAATGCGATAGGGGAGCCGGGCGCATTTTTTTACAGCACCAGCAGCCTCGCCAGCAATATTACCGTCAACCAGATTGCAACCGAACTCGATGACCGCATCATTGCGGGGGTTTCGAGTGGAACAGATATCTGGTTGCTGGGGAATGGCACCACAGAATACAACCGCACGGATGAACAGAATGGTGCCGCGCCGAGTTTCGAACGCAATGCGCTCGGGAGTTCGGCTGGATTCGTTCTGGGTGGCACACGGTTTGGCAATGTAACGCGGGCCTTTACCGTGAATGATCAGCAGGACAACCAGGCCGATCGGTTTGTGGCCATAGATCTGTTCGATAACGATCTGGTCGTTGCTGGAAAAACGGAGGGCGAGTTCGCGCCCGGGGCGGTAGTTTCAGGTCAGCATGGTGCGATTGCGCGGCTTTCTCTGGACGCCACCGACGACCTGGATTCCAGCGAATTCGACAGCAGTTGGCGATATCAGGTTGCTGCAGGGGATTCTGAGATTGTGGATTTGGCCAACTACAGGGACGATGAGATTACCGCTCTGGTTCGATTCGGGAACAATTGGAATATCCTTCTTTTTGGCCCGCAAGGCGATTTGCTGAACCCCTAAACCATTGCGTCATCTTTGGCTAGGCCGGCAAAAAAGCGAAGATAATCAGTATTGGTTACGATACCTTGCAGTGTGCCCGATTGGTCGATCACCAGAGCGGAGGTAAGCTCGTGGGATAGCATCAGACGGGCAAGGTGGTGAGCGTCGGTTTCCGGCGTTACGGTGATGTAGGCCGGCAACTCGACGTTCACGACCTGTAATTTTCCGTTTTTGCTTCGGTACATCGATTCCAGCGCTTGAGCTTTCTCCAGCAGCCCTGCAATCTGGCCGTTATTCGTGATCGCCAGCTGCCGGACCTTGTGCTCGTCCATCACCGACAGGGCTTGCTCAAGGGTGGCGATGGCTTCTACTGAATAGCACGGGGAGGAAAACAGCCGGCGAACGGGGAGGTAATCTCGCGTTAAAGGGCTTTGCCCGTCATCGGACGCTCCGTATTCTTCAAGAGCTCTTCGGTGAACCGGCTGATGTGACCCCAATTTGGTGTTGTCGCTGGTTTTCACAGCGGAGCTTGAAGCGACTTGAGTCACGTCGGTTACCTTTCTTGCCTGTGTAGGCCTGACCGCCAGTCCGCCCGGCCGTCCTGGCTCACTCACGAAAATCGACATGAAGCTATATCCTCGCCCTAGAGTTGATATCCCTCGATTTTGTATATCGGCCGTATGCTTGCAATCTACAATTAATTTTTTATCATCCGCTCGCTGGCGAGCCGGCGGGAGAGGTTTTGGGGCAGGCATTCTGGCTGTTCTGACAATCGATCGGCGAGATATTCGGCCAGCAAGGGCGCGTAGGTAAGGCCTTTACTGCCAAGCCCCGTCAGCGTATAGAGGCCGGTCTGAACTGTATCTCTGCGGGTGTCGGCCACCGGGCCAGCAACTGGCTGGTAATCGTGCGTGGTGCAGCGGAACGCAACCCGGCCCTGAATCTCTTTGGCCATGCGTTCCGGTACTTGGTCTGGCTGAAACAGGTCGTGCGCCATGTCACCGACATTCGTCAGGTTCTCAAGGTGTCCCTGAGTTGTCGGCACGGGCGTGTCGTCGTGCAGATCAAAGGTGGCGCCGGTCACCGCGATGCCGTCGTGACCAGGGTTGAGGTATTTCTGACCACAGATAACCGCGTTGGGCAGGCGAGCCGTTTCGGCATCCAGGTGGCTGACCTGGCCGCGAATGCGTTTGAATCGATAGCGTTTGCCGTCAGGCAGAAGTTCGGGCGTTTTGTCGCCACAACACAATACGACGCTGATCGTTTCATATTGCGCGTTATTCGCGGTCTCCACCAGCCATTGCTCGCCTTGCCTAAGGCATCGACTGACGTTGGCGCCAAACTCAGCGCGTATCCGGGGGTGGTCTGCAAGCGCGCGGCACAGCGGACCGGGCTGAAGCCAGCCGCTGCCGGGGAACCACAGCCCTCCGGAAAAGGTTTGAAGGCCCGTTAAGGTGCTGGCCTCTTGCCGGGACACCGCTCTCAATATGTCGGCAGGGTATTGATTCCGTTCAATAAAACGATTCTGTCGGTCTGCCTCCCTGGGATTCCACGCCAGTTGAAGCAGCCCCGTGGGATGCCAGAAGCGACCCGTGAAAGGCTGGTAGTAGTGCTGGCTGAACAGTAAGGCACTTAATGCAAGCTGGGTCTGGTCGTTGAATTCCACGCCCAGTTTGACGTACGAGGCGCCCTGTAGATTGCCGGACGCGCCCGAGGCAGGCTCGGCTGCGCCATCGAACAATAGGACGTCTAACCCGCGCTCAGCGAGATTACGCGCCAGCAAGCAGCCCGCAATTCCCGCTCCAATCACGGCAACAGCACCCTGCCGATGGCAGCCAGGCCGCCCTGCCTCGCCTGGCAGAAGACCGGCCAGCATGTCACGCTTGCGGCCAAATCCGGGCTGTTTGCTCATGGTAAAGCCGGCATCGATCAGCGCCCGTCGGATTCGGCCCACTGCGGTAAAGGTCGCGAGCGTAGTGCCGGGTTTGCTGTGTTTTCGAATCAGGCTTATCGCTTCCTCTAACCACATCTCGGGGTTGAGCGAGGGCGCAAAGCCGTCCAGAAACCAGGCGTCTGCGTGGAAGTTCAGCAGGTTCCAGGCCTCCAACACATCTCCGAAATAGAGCGTGAGCCGAACCCGGCCGCCGTCGAAGATCAGGCGGTGCGTTCCCTGAACGAGGGGTGGGTAGGCATCCAGCAACTGATTGGCCAGCTCCGATAGCTCAGGCCAGAGCGCCAGCGCCTTTTTCAGATCGGCCGCCGTCAGCGGGAAGCGTTCGACGGATACGAAGTGGAAAGTCGCGGCGTGGTCAGGAGCAGAGTCGCGCCACGCCTGCCAGGCCGCAAGAAAGTTGAGACCTGTGCCAAACCCCGATTCGGCAATCACGAAGTTTCCCCGGTGCGGAACGGCTCTGAACCGATCCGGAAGGCCATTGTGCTGCAGGAAAACGTATCGGGTTTCCTCGAGGCCGTTGTCGCGGCTGAAGTAAACGTCCCCGAAGCGTGCCGATTCCGGCACGCCGTCGCGCCATATCAGTTCGGCGGACTCGATCGCCGGTAAGAGAGTGTTGTCGTGCATGGTGTTACTGATCGGTCTCCACTACGGAGGCTGATTCAATAACGACAGGTTGAACGGGAACATCGCCCATGCCGCGGGAATAACCGGTCTCGACGCCTGCAATGGTGTCGACCACGCCCATCCCTTCAATCACCTTGCCAAACACGGTGTATCCGGGGCCACGAACGCCAGCATCCAGAAAGTTGTTGTCGACCTGGTTGATGAAAAACTGAGAGGTCGCGCTGTCCGGGGAGCTGGTTCGGGCCATCGCAACGGTTCCGCGGAGGTTTTTCAGGGTAGGGCTGGCTTCATTCACGACCGGAGAGCGGGTCTGTTTGCGGGACAGAGCTGCGGTAAACCCGCCGCCCTGGATCATGAAGCCGGGAATCACACGATGGAAGATTGTACCGTCGTAAAACCCGTCAGCTACATAAGATAGAAAGTTCTTGACGGTTTCAGGCGCTACATCGGGCCTCAACTGCAGCAAAATGGGGCCATGGTTGGTGACAATCCGGACTTGGGGCAGCGATTCACTCCCCGCCGGTTCGTTGTTTTCTGCCTGCGCTGCACCGATCGGAACGAAAGCGATAAAAAATGCGATCAGGGTTGTGAAGAGTTTCTGCACCGGTATCAGGTGGTTCAGCATATTGGCGGCTCTCTCTTGTTGGCTGAGTTGTCAGTAGCGGAGACATTATCCAGACAATGGGTGTCGGAATCACGATGTTAGCAGAAGCTGAGCGGTTTTCGCTGGCTGGCCTATATTTGCTGAGTGTATTCAGCGGTAAACCCACACACATCCATACCGGGCCGCGTTGTACGGTTTCCAGAGCGGTAAGGAGAATCGTGTGAATATCCACCGGGGATTTGAGGAAAAGTCTCGTCTGGGTCGGCTTCTGGTCAATCGGGGTTATCTGTCCGACAGCCAGCTTGACGATGCCCTCCATATACAGCGGGAAACCGGGGAGCGGCTCGGTGAAGTGCTCGTGGACGCGGGGTGGATTACCGAGAAAGACCTCAAGCGTGTGCTCAAGCATCAGTCACGGTACCGCAACGCGGCGGCCCTGGTGGCTGTCGTCGCCCTCCCGCTTCAGCCTCTGGTGAGTTTTGCGGCCAATCACAACTCTGGCACTCAAGCGCGGATGGATGAGGTTGGCGAATTCCACGCGACCGGGCTGATGCCGATGAGTGAGGATGAAATGGCGGGCATCTCGGGGCAGGCGGACAACCGGCTGATTGGCCAGCTCGCATCGATTTCTGCGATGGTTGACGAAGCGGCCAGCGATCGAGTTGAGATTGATGCTGATGCCATTGAAGCCCTCAAGTTCACGGCGAATATCTTTGTGCCTATTTTAAACTTCCTCGATTCCAGCCTTTCCATTTACGGCGTTCATTATCGGGAAGGAGAACCGCGATTTACGCTGCGAGAGGATGGAGGTTTGACGCTGACGTTGCCAGAAAGGATCGAGCAGATTCGGTTGGAGAACATACGGGTCACTGGAAGCCGGGGGCCGTCGATGGGAAATGTGACCATGACGGACATCCGCTTTGATTCAGCATCAAATATGACGATCTACACTCACTAGCGAAAGACCAAAAAAACGCCCGCAGCTGCGGGCGTGTTTTGATCTGTCCGGGTTTGATGTCAGGCGCTCGCCAGTACCGTTCGGCTGGAAACAGACGTCCTTTCGCCTCGCTCTCCGTAAAGTTTGGGCTGCGTTGCCGTGCCGCGTAAGATATCCTTCAGTCGGCCGAGTCGCTTCTGAAGGTGGCCCACGACACGCCCGTTGCGTTGATTCAGGGCCTGGCACGCTTTCATCTGAGTGTCAGCCTGCTTCCAGAGTTCGAAGATCTCGGCCATCCCCGCTGCCTGAATAAACTGGGACGGCGCGCCGTGCTGAGGCGTGTATCCCATGGCAACCAGCAGGTGGATCTTTTTCTTGGCGCGTTCCCGTATTTCTCCCAGAAGGCGCGACTTGGCCTCGGTGAGGGGCTGAAGGGCGGGCACATCCGATGAGGCCAGGCAGGCCTTTTCATTCGCAAGTAGGTCCGCCAGTTCATCGAGTTGACGGACATCTTCGTTCAGAAGATGTTTCAGATCATCAGTTGCGGCCATTGCTCACTCACCCAAAAATGCCTTTATCCATCTCAAGCATTTTCTGGGCCAGCTTTTCAGCGTCGACTTTATATGTGCCGTTTTCCAAGGCGGAGCGAATCTTCTCGACACGGTTGTCGTCCACCTCAGGGAGGTCAGCCAGGCTCTGTTCGATCTGCTTCAGGTTCTTTGCCTGGTTGCTCAGGCTCACGCTGTCACCGCTTGCAGCGGCCCCCTGATTGCGGGCTTGTTCGTTGACGGTGGGCTGTGCCTTGGCGGAGCCTGTGGATTTGTCGGCCGGGTTCTTCTGTGTGTTGACCTGGCCGGGGCCAATTCCATTGAAGTCAACTGACATATTGGGTACCTGCTTGCCTGTTTAATCGCATAACTTATGCGAATGATTGGAGTATCAACCTATGTTACGGCAGCAAAAGCGATAACTTTAGGAAAAAATTTTAAAATACTGTTTATAAAGCGGCAGTGTCTTGCCGGTCGGCAACGTTCTGCCTGCTTTTTATACTTTACATGGTGACTTGCACACGCCCGGGGGCCACAACGTTAGCCCGAATGGTGCGCGCCGAGGTCAGGTTTTCGACCATTATCTGTTCACCGATGGCACCACTTGATAGCGCCTTGCCTCTGGAGCGCACGCTGAAGTTACCACTGCGGGCTACAATCACCACGTGATCACCGCGCTGAATGGCATCCGGGGCTGATAGCATGTCGGGGGTGATCAGTGTGCCGGCATTCATCGCGCGCCGAATGTTCATGCCCTCAACATCGGAAAAATCTTTCAGTACGCCCCGACGGCTGGCGTTCACGGTCATCGTCCTGGTTGTGACCAATGCCCGGGACAAACGTTCACCGCGCGCCAAGGGGCGGGCAGCAACCAGGGCCGGACCCTGTATGGATACTTTGGTTGTCACAAACATTCGCCAGGGGCGCTCGCCGTGACACGCGACCTGCACCGAGGGGTGTTCAGACTTCCAGGGATCCCCGGTGAAGTCCACGGCGAGCTCTCTGTCGCAATCGGCGAGGGCCACTCGATTATCGACGGAGCCGGTCGCGAAAGTTACTGAGTAGCCTTTTTCTTCCTGGGCCAGGGCGAACCTTTCCAGAAAGGCTTGCGCCGCGTGCTGGATTTCCGTCGCTGAGGTCTTTCCGTGTGCCGGCGAGGCGATCAGGAAAGCAAGGAGTGTCAGGCTCAATTTAGTGATGCGCATAGATCCCGCTTTACTTTATGCTGGTGCTGGCACGTTGATTGGGCCAGCTTCGACATTAAGGCTTTACAGAAATCGGCCGATACATTGAATCGTGGCCAACGGACCGACGCATTTTTGTCGCTTGCCGTTTTACCAAAACAAGAAAAAGCAATTTGTGTGCCGGGGCAAACCGGCAGTGCTGGAGATCAGGCATGGCAGGGGTAATGGACAGCGTTGACCAGCGAACTCAGCTGGTGGGGCAGAACCGTCTTGAATTATTGCTGTTCAGGCTTCGTGGCCAGCAGCTGTATGGCATTAACGTCTTCAAGGTGAGAGAAGTACTGCTGTGCCCGAAATTGTTTTCAATTCCCAAAAGCCAATCCGTGGTTCGTGGTGTGGCTTCCATTCGGGGTCAGACCTTGCCGGTAATCGACCTGAGTATGGCAATCGGCCTGCCGCCGATACCCCCGGAGAGCGTCGCCAGCAGCTTTGTGATTATTACCGAGTACAATCGCAAGACCCAGGGCCTGCTGGTGGCGGGTGTGGACGAGATCAAGAATCTTAACTGGGAAGATATCGTTCCTCCGCCCCGGGGGAGTGGTAAAGACGTTTACCTGACGGCGGTCACCAAGCTTAATGAAAAGCTGGTCGAAATCATTGATGTAGAGAAGATTCTTGCAGAAGTATCGCCGCTGCGGGAAGATGTTTCGCCCGAAGTTTTGAGCAAGCGTTCGGCGCAGGACGCGGGCCAGCTTCCGGTGCTTGTCGTTGATGACTCGGCAGTTGCTCGACGGCAGATTGAGCGTTGTCTGGCCGCCATCGGTATGCCGGTGGTGACCAAGAACGACGGAAAGCAGGCATTGGCATACCTGAAAGAAATTACCCGTGACGGATCGAAGGCCACGGATCATTTGTCCCTGGTGATTTCTGACGTGGAAATGCCTGAGATGGACGGCTACACGCTGGTTAGCCGCTGCAAGAACGATTCAGCGCTCAATGGGCTGTATATCCTGCTGCATACCTCCTTGAGTGGCGTGTTCAACAAAGCCATGGTGCAAAAGGTGGGTGCGGATGATTTTGTTGCGAAGTTCGGGCCGGACGAACTGGCCGAACGGGTGATGGACATAGTCGATCAGCGTTGAATGGCATGGGCGCTGGCTGACCACACTACAGAGCTTACATGAAAGCTGACATTACTCCTCAGGAATACGAAGCGTTCAAAACATTCCTGCAGGATGCCTGCGGTATTTTGTTGGGCGAGAACAAACAGTATCTGGTCAAGAGCCGCCTGCGCAGGATCCTCGAAGAGCATGAACTGGAATCACTCGGCGAGTTGCTGTCGCAGTTGCAGCGCTACGGCCGGGGGGCGCTTCGTGAGGTGGTGATTGATGCAATGACAACCAACGAGACCCTTTGGTTTCGCGACAATCACCCGTTTCGCATCCTCCAGGACAAACTACTTCCAGAACTGGCAGACCGCAAAGGCAATCAACCGATTCGCATCTGGTCATCCGCCTGTTCAACCGGGCAGGAACCGTATTCAGTTGCTATGACGGTGGCAGAGTATCGTCGTCAGCGCCCCGGGAAGTTGCGCGATGTCAGGATTACGGCAACCGACATTTCCAAAAGCGTCCTCGAGGTGGCCAGGCGGGGCGAATATGAAATGCTTGCCATCGGCCGGGGCTTGTCACCTGACCGTCAGAAACTGTTCTTCAAGCCGTCACCCAATGGCGGCTGGCAGATCAATCCCGAACTCAAAGGCATGGTCGAGTTCAAGCTTCTTAACCTTCTGGACCGCTTTGTGCTGGGCAAGTTTGACGTTGTGCTGTGCCGGAACGTGTTGATCTACTTCTCGGCGGATCTCAAGAAAGACATTCTCAAGCGTATTCACGCCACCTTGAACCCCGGAGGTTACCTGATACTGGGGGCTTCCGAGTCGCTCAATGGCCTGTCAGACCTGTACGAAATGGTCCAGTGTCATCCGGGCATCATCTACCGGAAGAAATAAGCCTATGCCGCTGAATGTCTGGATCCTCGTCGCAAGCCAGGCCTTGGCCCTGTGCACGGCGCCGTTTATTGTTTTCATCGGAAGTATCCAGGGACGACTGCTGGCCTCAGACCCTCAATGGGCCACGCTGCCGGTAGGGCTCGTGGTTGTGGGCACGGTGCTGGCGGTCCGGCCCGCCGCCTGGCTGACCTCGCGTCTGGGCAGAAAACGGGTCATGTTGCTCGGTGCGGCCATTGGGGTCGGCTTCAGCCTCGTTGGGGCGATGGCCTCCTGGCTGGGCAGTTTCGGCCTGCTGTGCTTTGCGGCTTTTGGCGCCGGAACGGGTTTGGCTGTAGTTCATCAGTACCGCTTTGCTGCCATGGAATCGGTACCGCCAGAGCTGGGTGGCAGCGCCGCGTCAAGGGTTCTGTTCGGGGGATTAATTGCCGCCTGGTTGGGGCCGGAAATCGCCGGGCTGGGTGCCGGCGGGAATGAGGCCTTTCCCTTTCTGACCAGCTGGCTCGCACTTGCCGCGGCTCAGGCTGCGGCACTGATGGTTCTCGGTGCGGGATATCGAGGTCAGGCTGAGCTGACCTCGCACGGATCCGTTACGGGCGGTCGTCCCACGCTCGAAATCCTGAAAAGCCCTCTGGTGCTGGCAGCGATGAGCTCCGCCGCCGTGGGTTATGCGGTGATGAGCTTCATCATGACCGCCACCCCCCTGAGCATGACGGAGATTGCCCAGCACGATCTCGACGACGCCAAACGTGTCATTCAGCTTCACATCATGGCGATGTACTTGCCCTCGCTGGTCAGCGGCTGGCTCACCCGTGTCATCGGGATTCCCGTTCTCATGATAACGGGGTTGTTACTGTACGTCGGGTGCATAGGGCTCGCGGCAAGTGGCATCAGTTTCCACCATTATCTCGGTGCGCTGCTGATGCTGGGGGTTGGCTGGAATTTTCTGTTCGTCGGGGGGACGGCATTGCTGCCTGACGGTTATAGAGAGGAAGAGCGTTTCCGCGTGCAGGGCATCAACGATACGGTGGTATTTGGAGCGCAGGCAACCGCTGCATTGTCGGCCGGTGCCGTGCTCGCCGCCATGGGCTGGGATGGTCTGGTGGTGGTGGCGATTCCGTTTGTGATCCTGCATGGCGTGTTAATGGCTCTGTGGCTCACTCATGCCCGCTCACCGGAGCCGGCAAAGCAAGGAGCAAAGGATGATTATTGATTTTGAAGGCATGAACTCCGCCGATGTCTACCACGCGCTGACGCAAACGGTCATTCCGAGGCCAGTTGCGTGGGTGCTCAGTGAGAATCCCGAGGGCGACTTCAACCTGGCCCCCTTTTCATTCTTCACGCCGATTACGAGTAACCCGCCACTGATCATGCTCTCGGTGGGCAGAAAGCCAACCGACAAGTCATTCAAGGATACTCGGGTGAATATCGAGGAGCGGCAGGAGTTTGTTGTCCATATCGCGAACCGGGCGATGGCCAGTGCGGTGACCGAGACCTCCCGGACACTGCCGCACGGCGAATCCGAGCTGGCGCGACTCAATCTTGATCTGGTGGAATTCGACGGTTTCCGGCTGCCCCGCCTGAAGGATTGCCCGGTGGCACTGGCCTGCGAGCTGCATGAAATAAAAGAAATTGGTGCGGCGCCGCAAAGTCTGGTTTTTGGGCTGGTAAAAAGCATTTTTGTGGCGGATCGGGCGGTCGGCAAGGACGAAAAGTCGCGAACCGTGATGGATGCGCGGGAAATTGATCCCATTGGCCGGCTGGGAGCCAATGAATACGTCACCT
Organism: Marinobacter salinisoli; assembly: GCF_017301335.1. Classification (NCBI taxonomy): domain Bacteria; kingdom Pseudomonadati; phylum Pseudomonadota; class Gammaproteobacteria; order Pseudomonadales; family Marinobacteraceae; genus Marinobacter; species Marinobacter salinisoli. Next base: position 2,769,635 of record NZ_CP071247.1, on the reverse strand, counting down.
TCGGTGATATTCTTACCATTCCAAGACCGAGCTGACGACGGGGAGGGAAACCGGGTGGATCAGCTGAATCTCAGGCACCTGTACTATTTCTGGATGATCAGCCGCGAAGGTACGATCGCCCGCGCCAGTGAGGTGCTGGACCTGGCGCCGCAGACATTAAGTGGCCAGCTGGCGACTTTCGAATCGTCCCTCGGCGGGTTGTTGTTCGAAAGGGAACGGCGCCGGCTGCACCTGACCGATCTGGGGCGTACTGTCCTGGGATACGCGGACGAGATCTTCGCGCTCACCAGCGAACTGAACGACGTGGTGCGGCTTGACCCTTCGGATCGCCCTCTGACGCTCTCTGCCGGTGTCTCTGCTTCCATTCATAAGCTCATTGCCTACAGCCTGCTGCAGCCGGCGATGAATCTGCAGCGGCCGGTCCGGCTGAATTGCCTGACTGGCAATACCGAAGACTTGATTTTACGCCTGAAACGCAAGGAACTGGATGTCGTCCTGACGGACTGGGTACCCCAGGTTGAAGATCAAGGCGGCTTTGCAGTTCATCCCCTGGCAGGGTCGACGGTCAGTCTGTTTGGTTCCAGTTGCCTGGCGCAGCCGCTGAAGCAAGGATTCCCTCAGTCGTTGAATGGCGCCCCCATGCTGGCAACCACAGCCGACGCGCCGTACTTCAAAAACCTGATGGACTGGCTTTCCATTAACGGTGTTACCCCGGAAATCGTTGCGCGTATTGATGACAGCGCGCTGGTAAAGGTATTCGGCAGCCAGGGTCTTGGTGTGTTTGCCGCGCCTACGGCAATCCGTGATGAGGTTTGCCGCCAATACCAGGTCGAAGAAATCGCCTCCATTGACGAAGTAAAGGAGGCGCTCTTTGCCATCACACGTAGCAAGCATCCCGCCCACGATGGTGTTCGTGCAATCTGTGAGACCAGCGACTGGTTCTCCGTCGACAACAAGGCATCGAAAAAAACGATGTATTCAGATGTATAAAGCTTATTTAGTCGAGCAGTGAACGAGGGGAAGATGGAATCGTGTGGCGGAGCTTAATAAAAGGAGCAGCGGTCATGAAAACGATTCACAAATTTCGACTGGAAGCGGGCAAGGAACCTGTAACCCTCTCCCTGTGTGAAGGGTGTCGGGTGGTTAGAAGCGAATACGTGGTGCCGGATAAAGCCGTTTATATCTGGGTAGAGCAGCCGCTCAAGGCCAGTGCCAAACTGACCGACCGGCAGTTCCGGGTCGCTTTTTCCGGCGAACCCGTGCCAGACAATTACGAGTATGTGGACACCGCGCTCGACCCCTTCGGACCAGAAGCGTACCACGTGTTTGAAGTCCCGAAAGCAGAACATCCATGGAGCGATGTAAGAAACGATGCCAAAAGGGACGACAGCATCGCGCACAAGCTGGGTAACGGCTCCGGTTGGCGCTCTCCAGCAGGGCTGTCATGAGCCAGTAAACCAACGAAAACGGGCCCTTGGGCCCGTTTTTTGTTTGTATTTCCGGGAAGAAGCGACTAGAACTCCAGAACATACCGGCGAAGGCAGAGTGCCCGCCTATTAGCCTCCGGATAAAAGGACGAGCCGTGAAATCGTTACGTAACCTGATTTTACCAGCCATTCTGTTGCTTTCGGCTTGCACCGGGCTACCAGAAGGCATTGACCCCGTTTCTGGTTTGGAGAAGGAACGCTACCTGGGGACCTGGTATGAAATCGCCCGCCTGGATCATTCGTTTGAGGAGGGGCTAAGCCGGGTTACTGCAGAATACAGCTTGACCGACGATGGCACGATCAAGGTCGTCAACCGTGGTTATGACGCTCAAAAAGAGGAGTGGTCCGAGGCGGTGGGAAAAGCGAAATTCGCCGGTGATGACAGCATTGGCCATCTGGAAGTTTCTTTTTTCGGCCCGTTTTACAGCTCCTACGTGATTTTCGAGCTGGACCAGCCGGGCTATCAGTTTGCCTATGTTTCGGGCTACAACCGGGATTACCTGTGGTTTTTGTCCCGGACCCCCGAGGTGAGCGAGCGGCAGCTCGAAGCTTTCCGCGAGCGCGCGAGGGAGGAGGGTTTTGATCTGGACGAGTTGATCATCGTCGACCAGAGCCCTCTGCCTGAATGACCTGAATCTTGCCTAAAAGGGCAGGTGGCCGGTTTTGACCCAGATGACGGTTTCCTGATCCACGAAAGGATGATGCTGACTCAGGTGTGGGCTACGAATCCAGCTGCCCGCCGGGTATCGACCGTGCTCGTCACAGAACTCTCCGCTCAGCACGAAAATTTCCTCGCCACCGAAGTGGCGGTGAGGTTGAAATACCTCGTTGGCAGGCCATTTCACCAGTGCCACGTGTTCGTGCTCGAATGCATGCAGCGGCATCACCTCAAGCCCCCCAATGCCAGGCAGCCATGGGGTCTGGGTAGTATCTATGCGGACCGTGGATGTGTCTCGGGGGTCAAACTGATGAAGCTTGACCAGCAGCGTACAACCTTCTTCGCTAAAGGGAGCGTGGCCGCTGCCGGGCGGATTACGCAGGTAAGTCCCGGCGGGGTAGTCTCCGGTCTCGTCTGAAAACACGCCGTCCAGAACCAGAATTTCCTCGCCCTTCGGGTGCTCGTGACGTTGAAACCGAGCCCCCGGCTCATAACGCACCACGCTCGTTGCGTGACCGCGTTCTGCCTCCTCTCGTGCCAGAGGCTTTCGCAACACGCCGCCGGCCGGGCTTGGCACCCAGTCGCGTTGATTTGAGTCGACGACAACGCGTTCGGAGAAATCCATGTTGAGCATAGTGAACCTGTTTTCCGCTACTGAGCTTGTGTTGATAGGTTATTTGATCAGTTTTTGAATGTCCCTGAAACGGGGATGTCGGCAATCCCGCATCCATTCAAAGGCGGCCATTTCAACCGTCACAATACGGGCGCCGCTCTGGTGGAGCCGGTCCAGGGCCACGTCTCGATCAAATTCATTTCTGGAGCCGGTGGCGTCAGCAACCACCCAGACTTTAAAGCCGGCATCCAAAAGACTCAACGCCGTTTGCAGCATGCAGACGTGGGTTTCGCAGCCGGCAATCACCACCTGTTGGCGACCTTCAGGCAGGTAATCGATAAGACCGTCCGGGCAGGCATCAAAGTGGTTTTTGTTCACGACCTGCTGGCAAAGCTCCCGGATGGGCTCAATGTTCGGCCCCAGCTTTTCCGGCAGCTGTTCCGTGCACAGTGTAGGAACGTCCAGCAGGCCGGCGATCGTAGCCAGGGTGAGGCATCGATCTATGACGCCATCTCCCTGACTGATCGCCGGCATCAGTTTTTCTTGCAGGTCAATGAGCACCAGCGTGGATTGATCGGCTTTCATCAGCATTGATATGCTCCTGGTTATCGGCGAAGGGCGGACGAGGGAGGAACCCCATGGCCCGCTGGTTTATTGTTGCTGGCATACTACTGATTCTTCTTGGAGCGATCCTCCATTTTGTGCCTTCTGCCTTGGGCTGGTTCGGCAAACTCCCGGGTGACGTCGATATACGCTCGGAAAGCGGTCGCGTATTTGTCCCCATTACCTCAATGGTCGTTGTCAGTGTCTTGCTCACACTGCTGTTTAACTTGTTTAATCGCTGAACAGAATCGACCGCGGCACAAAAAGTTTTGACCGAATTTGCGAAAGGGAGTTGCCAAACCGCGTCAAAAACATTAAAGTTTGCGCCCTCAAATGAGCGGTGATACCGCTGATTTGAAACAGTTTATTGGAGAGGTGGCCGAGTGGCTGAAGGCGCACGCCTGGAAAGTGTGTATACGTTAATAGCGTATCGAGGGTTCGAATCCCTCCCTCTCCGCCAATATATTTTTCGGGGCTAGGCCTTGCGCTGCAAGGTCTCCCGAAAAGTTCCCTAAGAGCTGAGGTTTGCGTCCGTCTGGTGGAACAATCAGGTGGAACAATATGTACCTTCAGCGTAGCAGTTTCGGGGTTTATTACACCCGCATCCCCCTTCCAAAATGTGCCCGCGATGACGGGTTTCCCCACGCCGTTCGCGTATCGCTATTAACCAAGTGTCGAAAGACTGCCGTTCAGCGCAATGCGCTGGTCAGTGGCTGTGTGTTGGATTATTTGGGTCAGCCCGGCACATTTTCTTCTCGTGACCATTTTGATCGCGATCTGAAGGCTCTTCGGCTGGGTCTGCACGGTTTTTTCGACGGTACCCTCAACCATCCCCCTGCTCAGGCAAACGCGCCGGAGACCCCCCTTGTTTCGACCTCTACGGAGACGCTCGAACCTAAGTCCGATAAAAAGGCCGCTTACCGGGATTTCGCCTGGTTGATCCGGAGCTACATGAAGTACAAGCGCAAAACCGGGGTCACCGAGAAGTATCTTCAGCAGGTAGCGGGGCGGCTCCGACCACTGGTGGGGTACTTTAATGACCGGAACCCGCGAACCCTCAAGATGACGGATGCGTTGGGTTACCAGGAGGATCTGGTTAGCAACGACTGGAGCGCCAAAACCACCAAGGAGTACATGAGCGTCGCGCGCCAGCTCTGCGACTGGTGTGTTCGCATGGACTACCTGCGACGCAATCCCTTTGACGGGGTCAAGGCAATTCTCCAAGAATCTAAGGCGGCTCATGAGCAGCGAGCAATCTGGACGCCGGCTCAATTACAGGACTTGCTGTCGCATGAGCGCTTTTCAACCCGGGGTGGCCCGGATGACATGTGGATCCCTCTGATTCTATTGCATTCAGGCCTTCGCCCCAGCGAGGCCTGCCAGCTTCGTGTCTCGGATGTCCGTCAGTGCCCCTTGTCGGGCATTTGGTACTTCAATGTCAGTGATGAGGGACCCGGGCAGCGGGTGAAGACGGCGAATGCCCGCCGACATGTGCCCGTTCATCACGATTTGCTTCAGAGAGGCTTTCTGGAATACCTGAGCCGCCGCAAGGCGGCACGCAAAGTTCAGTTGTTCAACTGCACGCCGACCGGGAAAGACAACGACTGGTCGCGAAATTTCACGCAGCGCTTCAATCGCTTTCTGTCGAACAAGCTGGGGTATGAGACGGGCAACCGTCCGACCGCACACAGCCTGCGTCATACCTTTATTGATGCGCTGAAGCAACAGGACGTACCTGAGTATTTGGTCGCGGAAATTGCGGGTCATTCCAAGCGCTCGATTACGTTTGGCCGGTACGGGAAACCCTCTGGTCTGGCGAAATGCGCCAAGGTGATAAATTCGATTGAGCTCGTTGGTGGTAGGTAAGGAGGATAGGGGGCGGTAACCTTCAGAGAGGTCGGCGCTTTCGTGAGTGGGTCAAGGAAATGCTTTACGTAACATGCTGAAAAAAAAGGGAAAAAGTTGCGTTGGCATTTTTTTGGGGTTACTGTGTTGGCTGAAACATGAGGAAACTTCAGTGAAACGTACCACCAAGCGCCTTCAGCACTTCACTCGTGCCGAGGGCTTTTCTGCCACCCCTATCGGAGCCGCCTTGGTTGACTGGCTAAACAACAAATCGCTCGAGCTGTCGGAAACGACCGTGAAGGGTTATCGTTCAAAAGCCAAGTTGATTGACAAGCACTTCAAGCGTCAGGAGCTGTGCTCAATCAGACCGCGTTGTGTGAGAGGATTCATTGAGAAACTGCACAAGCGTGGGTATAGCAACAAAACCATCAACGAGTACCTGATTGTGCTTCGAGGGGTCTTCAGGGGGCTTGTCGAAGACGAAGAAATCCCCAAGGATCCCACACGGACTCTGCAAAACTTGCGGACGGTGATCACCGGCCCGGATCCCTTTACCCGCGAGGAAATTGCCAAAATGACCTCGGTTCCTGGGGCGCAAGTGTCTGAAATGGCGATGCTCAAGCTTGGACTGTACACGGGACTGCGTGTGAGTGAGTTGTTGGCGCTTGCCTGGGAGGACGTTGATCTTGCCCGGCGTACGCTCCACGTCCGGCGCGCCCGGGTCAACGGAATATTCAAGACGCCAAAGAATCGTGCAAGTGACCGGGTGATTTCGCTCCCGCAGCACGCGGCGGATCTTCTTCTTTCTCTCCAGCCGTTGTCGGGTAAGCCACGCTTAACAAGAAGTTATTCCGTCACGCTCGAGGACAATCGGACCCAGTCTCGTCAACGGTTGCGGATCGTTTTTCTGAACAGCAATACCGGCGAGCCGATCAAAACCGATAGTCACTACGCGCGGTACTTCTTAGGTCCTTTGCTCAACAAAGCGGGGGTTCGTTACCGATCGCCGAACAACTGTCGGCACACCTGGGCCAGTCAAATGCTTACTCAGGGAGTTCCGGCTGCGTGGATTGCAAGACAACTGGGCCACACATCGGAGCAGATGATTTATCGCCATTATGGAAAGATCATTGAGCAAGATATGCCGGATTTCGTTGAGCAGCAGGAACAGGTGTTTGCTGCGGTCGCTTAGACTCTCGCTCTAGGACAACCTTGAGTAATCGTTCTCAGAACTGGCTTGAGCAATGGCTTAGAGGCGTGGGCGACGCTGGCCGAGTCGTTCTCTGTCTTCTCTCTGATTGATGTGTATGCTGCCGGGTGGGGTAGTGGAGGCTATCATTGCCCGCGCGCAGCTACAGCTGAGGGACGTGTCAGAAGACGGGTGTGTGGCCTGAGTTGAGAGAGGGGGCGCAATGCGCCCTAAATTCCGGGGGCTTGCCCCGGCCAAACCCTTAGCCTGGAAGTTCACCGATATCTGCTCGAAAGAACTATATATCGATGACTACGGGAGCGTTCGTGATCTTGAAGTGCTGACCGCATGCGCTCACGTTCGCGTAGATCACTCCATCGCGTTCTATCCTGCCGTACCCTTCGTGTATGTGACCGCAGACGTGCGCCCTAAGATTCTCTAACTCCTCAATGCGCTGCCGGATCGGATGGCTCCCTGCATGAATTTCTTCATCGGGAATGTAGTCGAGAATGCGCAGTGCTGGTCCATGAGGTTTTCCGGTTCGGGAGTAGAAAATTCCGTTGACCGCTCATGGAGACACTAAAAGCTTCGCTGGAAACTAACGGCACGATGCAATCACCGTGCAACTTACGGTCGCTAAGGGTGCTTTGCACCGTTAATCTAAAACAGTGATCATCTATGGTCTTAGCTCATTTCATAAACCGGCAGTTGGAAGTAAAAGTAACTGCTTTTACATTTTCGCCCAATACCGTTGTGTATGAGTGGTCAGTGAACACGCCTTTGCCCATTTTAGGGAGTAGAGTAAAAACGCTAACCCTGTTGCTACTGAATACCTCAACGCCAGATATCACGTTTTCATTTGCAATGACGATAGTGGCTGTTTTCTCCGCTTGGGGGATTAGCTCATCCAGCCTTGCGCCACCAAGATCTGTATTACCCCACTTGTATCGAAGCGTTCTAGGATCAGTCGAGTCAATCGTGAAGAAAGGATGGGTTCCCGAATACTTATCCTCTGAACGGAGGATCGAAACCTCTGTTGCATTGGGGGGCTCTTTCCTAATATCGATACGCGGGCCGATCGGCTCATCACATATGGCTGCAAGTAGAGTCTCGGAAGCCACCGGAATCGACCAAGATACCAACACTAACAACGTAAAAATCCATTTCATTAAACTCTCCCTTGGCTGGCTGACAGCTAGTTCGATGACAATTGGCGTATATCTCCGAGCAGAAACGGACATCATCCGCCATTTCTTAACATTAATCATTGGTCAAAAACTTAGTCTTTGAAAGCAATGCACGGCAAAACGCCGATTGTCTCTGTTTCTCGGATCTCCGCAAGCCAGCTGATCTCGCAAAGAGTTTTTAGGGTTACCCTACTCTGTACCCGCTTTTGTTTAGAAACCTGAGAGGCCCCAGCGGTCGCAAAGCGGACATTGAGTGCATCAATCATCATCACCACTTCGCGAATTTTAGGCCTTGCGGGCTAATCGTGTTAATTGCCATACATCGTGGTCAGGGACCGAAGCGCCTGGACGGCAGCCTTGCAACGCTTACCAAGCTCAATCTTATTGGCATACTGATACTTCTTGCGTTCTTCAACGAGCATTTCATTAAGCGCTGCCGTTAACTCACTACCCGAGTGGCTTACGCTGTCTGTCCCAACTTGAAAGTACAGACCCGTGCTGTAGTAATACTGACCAAGAGAAATGACGTCGTGGGCTTTGTCTTTGTAATGCATGAGTGCCCGACTGATCTGGTTCCCGCAATAGGGTTCAGCAGCTCCGTAAATTTTGGTAAAGGCATAAGCTTTACCCGCATCAACAGCGACCAATACTTCAGCGGCTTGTCTGAGTTTGGGATCGTCGAGGGCGCTTTCATCCCGACCGGTCAATCGGGCCACCACCGCGATAACCTGCTCTTCGGATAGAGGGCCTCCACTTGCCGATGATTCTATCTTTAGCGTTTCACCATTACAGGGACGATCCTGGAAGGACATATTTCCGTCGGCTTGCTTGCAATGGTAGAGATTGCCGGCTGGCAAGTAAGCAGAGCATGTGTACAACAAAACCGTGGTGAGAATTCGATACAGCACGTCCGTTTCCATCCTTTTTTAACCGATCACACCGCCATCGCCGAAGTCAGTGTAGACCTACCGAATGGACTGGTTACCTTTCGGTCATAGCTTGCAGGAACCACGGGGGAGGATGGAGGAAATAACTCACGAAAGCTGGAAGTTTTGCAAAGATTTACGCGGTAATGCCCCAGTCTACTTCTATCGGGTCAAATTGAGAGCCCGAAGGTCGCAAAGCGGACATTGGATCTAGACGCTCAATGCCAAGGCTCAGCTTCTCAGATTCTTGGGCCCATCTCGATCGACTGAGCGGGAACTCTAAAAGTTAAGAGTTCGATAACGTCTAAAGATTAGTTCAGAGCTACTTATTTCGTAATTCTGACAGAAGAATTGGATTCTAGCGTTCTGGGGATACTTTCCTTTGTATTGAAAAACATCAGATCCTTCCAGAATCTCTAAAATTTCATCCATTATTAATCCATGCGCTATTCGCCCTGCTAAAAGACTTTCAACTTCCTTAGCAAAATCATCATAGTCATAGGATTCAGGCAGGCTGAAACCTATATCAGATAAAAGGTTAGAGTCTTTAGGCTCGTACTTTTCGAACGCCTCTTGAAGCTTAGGATTTTTGTTGAATTCCACGCTGATTCTTCGAACATCATCACTACTTAGCAAATCAACAAAAACATGATGGCATGACTCAGAACTGAAGGAACGCTTCCACTTGCTATTAAACAACCTCTTGGAACAAATCAATGTCCTATCAGACTTTTTCTTCTCCTCTTGTAGACTCCAGCGCAACTCATAGAAGTCGTCGATAACACGATAGACTTGCCAGATCCCCGCGGTATACGAGGTTACCCAGTCGCCAATTTTTATATCCTTCATATCCACGCCTATCGTCTGGAATTTGTGACCGCTTTAACCGCGCGGCGACTGTAAACAAAGCTGAGTCGCGCACTTTAGCGGTTATGCCAAAGCCAGTTTCCAACGCACCTTGCTAACTGAAAAATCGAGAGAATCGGCCGCGCTTTTTCCCTAGAGTTTTATATCCAAAATAGTTGGTTGGAGAAAGACTGGCACCGGCCAACTCAGCTCCCTCGTTTAAAGCGCTGTTGACTGTATTGAACTCAGCACTCCGAGTTACGATGCTATTGAAGACCTCTGAAAGGCCGGGTTCACCGTGGTAAATCTGTGAGGCGATCTCGATTCCTAGCTTGTATATGGGCTCATCCCTGTATGGAAACTCACCCTCAAGCCCCTCGACTTTATAAGTATCAGGAAAGCTCAGGTCGAACTTATGACTGAGAGCTATACGGCAAAATGCACTTGGTAGAAACGCCAACACTCTTTCGGCATCGTCCCGGCTTAGGCCTCTTTGCTCCAGGTCGACGCTTATAGCTGAGTCGTCTTTTTCTCTTAACTCGAGAAAGACTGGGAGTACGCCTTCGATTTTTTTGCGATCAATCATTTTCAGTGAACAGCTTTTGATTTGAATTCGCAGTTTGCAGCAATCACCCCGCAGCGTCCAAACAGAATCACTGCACAATTGAAACCACGTCCCTTGCCACAAAAAACGGAAGCACCGGTCGCAAAGCGGACATTTAAAATGGGCAACCAATACCCCTAACAATCCCTAAAATGGGACAATGTCACCATAGTCACTTGTTATGCGTATTTCTCACAAACTTCTTCCAACTCCTCCTGCACCCACGCCAGAGAAGTTTGTGATTCCAGATTTTGTTTCATGATTTCGGACAAGGCTGTTCGTAGCTTAAGCAACTCTTCTTTCTCGCACCGCAGGCGCCAAATATCCGCCTTCGACGGCGCGCTATTTATCTGAGACTTCAGCAAATTCGATAACTTGAAGTTCTCATCGAGAACCAGCGCTGCCATCTGTGAAATTGGAAATTCAATCATCTGGACACATAACAGCTAATTAGGTTGAAATCGCATTAAACCGCAAGCGGTTCTACCGGGCAAAAGCGGAGGCACCGGTCGCAAAGCGGACATTTAGAATAGGCACCGCCACGCAACTTGGCAGCCAGTGTATGCTGACCAAATAACGTGGCTTATCTACAATAGATATTAAAGCTCGGCCATCTTGTATGAGTTTATGGACGCCTTCGCTCCCGGGTACTGCTCGGATATTTCTATTTCTGAGCCTACAATGCTGTAGGTAATCTTCGCGTCTCCCCGGGCGTTTCTCCAGCGTCCCCAATCTCCGTCAATAAATCCTGCCCAAACCACCACTTCATGCTCAACATTACACCGGTAACGCCATAAACTATTATCTGACTCTCTACGATAAGATAACTCTACAATCCCTGATTTGAATTCAGTCGAAATTGAATCTGGCGACTTTGTAAATGCGGTTGCTATAGATGCCTTACAAATCTTTTGTTCCAAGTCTTTGCTTGGCGAAGCTGGAAAGTCTGGTAATGCAACAGCTTTATCCTCACGATAATCCACATAGTCGTCAGAGCGACCTTTATCTTTTGGAATAAAATTAGATAGAACCAGCACCACAAAGACAACTCCTACCACTTGGAGTTTTTGCTTAGCTGACATGGGATTTCGCTTAAATGCCTTAGGCTTGGCACCGCAGTGAGGGCAAGCCTTAGCGCTTGTGCTCACCAAACCCTTACACTCCCCGCAGTTGATAACCGCCATGAGAGAACCTCCTTTTTTACCTTTATGTGTTATTTTGCGGCTGGTCTGATTGTTCGTATTCGCGACCATAAGCTAATCGGAAAGGAGCCAATCTATATTTTCGGGTTCTCAAGTTAAATGGCATTTGCGTAACGAAAATATTCACGCCACAAACTGATCACAAATCAGCCAGGCCACCGGTAATCAACGCATGCATTAACGATGGGTTCTACCGATGACTCTTTTATCGTACAAAAATTGAGGCATGGGCAGCTGCAATACTCATCAAGGAAGGTCAAGCCAAACAAATTCTAGAATTTAGCCTGGCGACTGATCATCGCCAGGACTGCTTTTCTATGGAGGGGGTGAATCTAGATTTGCTTCATCTAAATCCAGCCGGCCAGAAAGCCAGCTTTTCCAAGATAAGATAGGGGATTATCTGTCGCTCACTGAAGACGGGTATTTTCAATGGCCTTGGAGCCGACGACCTTGTTCCCCATGTTTTCCTTAAAAGTGGTTTTGTCAGCGGCAACTGTGTAAGTAACAATCGAGTCACTGGTCTTGTCGCGCCAGCGGCCCCAGCTTCCATCAATTTTTCCAGCCCAGATTATCAAGCCGTCCTTTGGGAACTTGCACTTCATTTCGAAGCGTTCTCCGTCAGACCGCGTATAGCTAACGAAAGCCTCTTCCCCCTTCATGGTTCCCGTCATAATGTCTGGATCTTTGTACATCATGGTTGCGATCGCGCCTTTACACAATCCAGGTTTGCTTGGCGTCCCCGCAAATGCCGAACAAGAAATAGCTACTCCCAGCGCAACAGCAGTAATACGCTTCATGAAAACTCCTTGTGTTAAGTGGAAATGAGAAAGTACTCTACCAAGAGCGCTGATGTTTAACAAAAGTGGATGTATTGCATGTTGAAGCTGCTAAAAACCCTCACACTGGGTGCCAGTTTGTCACTGTTCTCGGCTGCCACCCTGGCAACCGAATACTTCGTTGAGAACGACACTCTGGTGTGTGACACAGAAAAGACGTACCGGGCCCAAATAAAGCACTTAGTCGATGGCTATCGCTCAGTGATACGCGGTTGCGAAATAACGATGGGAGATACCCCGGTTCAGTTGATTGACGCCAACCTTACTGGCCCTTCCGAGGTTGAGATCAAGCTTACTGGTAGAAGAATTTGGGTTGGAAACGAGGCATTACACTCGAAATAGTGGCTTACTGATCTGGGAGAAGGGTGGCAAAGCAATTGGTAACAAGTCCTCAGTTTTTCGGACAAGACTATTTGCCATAGCGCTGCCCTCTCTATTCTGACCTCCTAAAATGCGCACATAGTTTCCCCAAGCATTTTGCTATCAACCCAGAAATTTCAATCAAATCTGTAAGTCAAAACCCTTTATCTGCTCACAAATTAATCAGTTGGCCGAATTTTATGCAACGTATCTTTGCGGGAATTATTTTCTTTTTACTTCCTTTTTGCACTTCTGCCCAGCCAAAACACGTCCCGGTTGAGTACTGGGAAAACCTCCCCTCCCACATTGATCAAAAGGTCGTAGATTTAGTTGTAATAAATGCCAGAACACTCGGTGTGAAGTGTGACTCTGTATCATTTTTGTCGACATTTGGAGATGGGGATAAAAGCTCAGGATTTAAGCTCGCCTGCAACCAAGGAATGCTGAAATACTTACTGATCCACGAAGGTGAGCAAATATGGAGAGCTGAGCAAGTGCAAAATCTCCATAGCCATCCCTAAGGCGTCGAATTTAGGAGCCTTGGCCACATCTATTAGATGGGCCCCAATGTCCGCTTCTGTTAAGCAGCGGACCGATCGAGGCCGCATGCCAGCAAGGACAGGGAGCGCTGGGCCTATGAGAAGCAGATAGAGAGTGATTTCTCTTGGCCAAGCCCACCGACAATGCGATTTGGGAATCATTCAACGGCAGACTCCGTCAGGAATGTTTGAACGAGAACTGGGTCCTGTCACTTATCGATGCCGAGTAGAAGATTGGCTCCTGGAGAACGTTCTACAATCAAGTCAGACCTCACTCCGGACTGGGGTGGTCAACCCCGCCTGACTATGCCCGAATACACGATATTTCCCGTCTACCGTAGCGGCAATGAAAGCCGGATCTTTTTTATAATGAGCGGTACTGAAACGAGGTCAGGGTCAATGGCCCATGTGACCGCCGCTATTCTGAACTCTTTGGAGTATCACGTAATTGTCAGTTCGCCTCAGCAGACTGAATGACATGCTCACAGAATGATTGGCCGCGGACCCTCGGTTGACTGTTCTGGCTCTTTACCCATTTGAATATGCCCGCTCTCGACTCGTTTCGAATTTGTCCATTCTTCTCACGCTTAGACACTGCTCTATAGTGCATTCAAGCGCCGGGGGAGCGCCGGGGGTGGGCTAGGAGCCAGAAGTATTCCAAAAACATGGACTAGCAATAAGTCTCGCAATGCAGGTTATCGAGCTATTCCCGCGACAGAAGCCGGACTTTTCAACTCTAGCTGGGCCTAGTTCGGGGATGGTTATATCTTCGCCAATCTCTCTTGCCTTTCCTTATTTTGAAACCGACGCGAGGATCTACCGTCGTCCACGCGCAAACTTTCTGCGCGTAAAGCCTTTTTTTGCTGCGCTAAAAAAACCGAATGCCAGTGCGAAAAGACGATCTTTCCCGGCGAAGTATTCCATGTCGATAATTATATTGCTTTAAAAACAATGCTTTACATGTATCCTGTTGTGTGGGATTGTCTTGGTTTGGTCAGGCTTGGGATAGCAAAGTTTTAAGAGTCTTGTGAAGGAAGAGCGATGGCAAATGTTGCTAACAGGAAGATGTCAAAACCTTTGCTGTGTCTTGACCTAGAGGGGACATTGGTCAGCAACGCTGTGTCTCAAATTCCTAGGCCCGGGCTTTACTTTTTTCTGGAAGAGGTAGCGAGTTTTTGTGATCTGATGATCTACACGAGCGTCAGCGATGGTCGTGTAGAGAACATTCGAAACCTCTTGGTCATCGAGGGCGTTGCTCCTCTCTGGTTTACCGATCTGCCAGTGATCCGGCCAGAGACCACTTTGAAGCCAAAGGCCAAGTGCGGGCGAGAAGACGCTTACTTACTCGATGATCAGAAAGCGGTGATCGTGCCAGGGGAAGAAGATTGGTGGATTCCGATAGAAGAGTTCCTGCCGCCGTATTCCGAATGGGATCGTGGTTTAATGCAGGCTCTGATTGAGGTCAGAGCGCGACTGGGAAGCCAAAGGGGGTGACGCATGAGCGCCAAATCACCGATATCACAAGGTGACGGTTTCTATCTCTATTTCGAGGAGTTGCTCTGCGCCGAGCCGCAATCGGCGTTTCTTCAGATCGACAATCCCACCGCAGTCCATTTCGAGAAAGAGACTTTCCAGGGAAAGGTCCGTGAACAGCTAGTTGTTGAGATTTCCTCGGAGGTGCTTGACCGAATAGCGATTGACTGGATTAAGAAGCGGAAGCTTCAAGGTGCGGTGGGTGGTCCGGTCGGGCTTGAATGGGGATCGCCCGACTGCCCTTATGACTAATCCGAGGCATAGCATGAACAGGAGAACGGCATGAGCGACGATCTATTAGGGCTGGGAGATAACGACATCGATGCACTTGATCAAAAAAAGCGCGAAGACCTGAGGTCCAGAAATCCCAACAATGAGCCGGAAGTGGTCCTATCGATGTGGACGCTGGCAACCCTCACGCAAGCTGGCGAGGTCGTAAAAAAGGTCGTGTTCGGTGTTGTGGAGCAGTGCCTGACTGACGACTATCAGACCGGAGATATCGCATGCAGCGAGTCCCTGATTGATGTGCCTCAGCATCCGGAGACACGGATCTATGTATCTCAGAAATTGCGTTATGAGTGCAAAGGCATCGGTAGAGAGGTCACGATCGCCGAAGAGGAGTTCTGGCGCTGCCTGCCAGATACCGATGCCAGCATCGATGACCTCAAGCGTCGATTGGAGCGCGGTGAACTGTGAGACTCGTTTGAATTTCAGACACACACAGCCTGCATGACCAGGTCGGATCGCTTCCGGCCGGGGATGACTAACTGATTACCACTCGTTGGGGCGATCGTCTTCGTCATCATTTTCCGGGAAAAGATAGGGGAGGTCATCGAGAGTGATGACGTGCTGCTTCCAGAATTCGAAGTCTTTCATACGTAAATAGCGTTCGTCATTTTTGTCGATTTTCTCGCTCTTGTCGATTTCCAGCGGCTTGGTTGACATTGCGGCAAGAGAGTATCCGAGTGCGTGCAGCGCGCGGCGAAACAGGCCAATTGTTACGCTATCGTCATCGTTCTCGATCTTTGAAATCGTGGTTTTCGAGAGCTTTGCTCGCTTCGCCAGCTCGGTCTGAGTCAGTCCATCTATCTTGCGGAGTTCACGAATGGAATCGCCAAGTGACAGCTCTCGATGATCGATGCGATGTTTGAGCTTCAAGTGTGCTTTGAGCCGATCTACTCCTTTCAACGCTCGAGGCATTTTAGGCATGAGAAACTCGTCAATTAATGGCGTTTTAGGTGAAAAACATTAAATTCAGACCAGTATAGTGGTCAAGATAGCGGTTTTATCAAGCAAAGGTACAGCATGATGGTATTCGTATTGTGAGGCTCGTTTGTATTTCGGACACGCACAGCCTGCATGATCAGCTTCCAGATCTTCCTGCTGGTGATGTCTTGGTTCATGCCGGTGACTGCACCGGCACCGGGAAGTTAAGACGTGGTTTCGAGTTCGTGGAGTGGTTCGCTGCGCAGCCTCATGAACACAAGATTCTGATCGCCGGAAATCACGACTTCTGTTTCGAGGATCATCCGGAATGGATGCAGGAGCATTGCGAAAATCAGGGCGTAATTTACCTCGAAGACAGCTCTGTAGTGATTGATGGGGTCAAGTTTCATGGCAGCCCTTGGACTCCTGTATTCAGAGACATGGCATTCAACGCGAAGCCAAAGCTAATGCAGGAAAAAATGAAGTTGGTGCCTGACGACACCCAAGTGCTGATTACACACGGGCCGCCCAGAAGGCTTTTCGATTACGTGCCGGCCGATGATCTGCATGTAGGATGCTTATCCATCGCTGCTCGATTACCGTTCTTGAAACAGCTTAGAGCGCACATTTTCGGGCATATTCACGAAGGCTACGGAAAGCAGGAAAAGGACGGTGTGATCTCTGCTAACGTGTCTACGTGTACCTCGCGGTACGAGCCGACGAATCCGGCTGTTGTTATCGATTTGATCGATAAATAATCGAGGTGTTGCCGTGAGGTTGGGCCAAGATATTCAATTAAATAGATATTTAGGTCAGTGGCTTGGAGATTTAGTGAGAATTAGCAGCGCCATTTACAAATCGTGGGTTGTCGATACGGAGTGATGACAATGGACGAAAAAAGCAAAGAAGCACTCGATAAAGCCACTGCACTGATCGACGAAGCAGATGAAGTGATCATCGAGCGTCTCACCGAACTTCGCAAAGAAAACCGTCAAGCTGAAATGCAGGAGCTTGTTGATGCCCACGCGCAGCGAGCGTCATTCCAGGATTGGCTTGATGAGGTACGGGCGCTGACAACGCCGACCTACAAGGAATTGCAGGATGCACATGCGGCAGAAAGCCGAAAGATCAGCAAGCTCATCGAAGAAGGTTACGACTTTAAAGAAGAAATGGGGAAGAGCCCGATCATGAAGGTATTTGGATCGCCACCCGATCGTGAAAAACGAAAATCGAACGACGATCAAGACCCACCTTTGTAATCCCGCGATAGCCGCCCCGGAATGAAAATTCTCGACTTTGAGCTAACACCGTTTCACGAATTAGATTACCGATCCTCCGGCCCCGGCGGCGTAGAGCGCCGCTCAGTATTACCGTTCTACCGCGCCTGGGTAGATACGCTCCCTGAAAGCGTCCAGTGTATGGTCGCGATGTCGGATATTCAGGGTCGCGAACTTGACCAAGAAAGGAATCGTCTGCTCGGCGAAGCCATTGCCGACGACCTTGAACTACTCGAAGACCTTGGTGAAATTCCTCGCGTTGGCGGCGTGCTGCTGTCAGGAGATTTGTTCGACTACGAAGACTGTCGAAAGCTTGGTGGTACGGGTGACGTTACATCAGTTTGGAAAGCATTTTCGTCTTTTGCCCCCAAGGTGGTTGGCGTTCATGGAAACCATGACCTCATTGCGCAAGAATTACCGAACAATGCCCTCGCCCTAGATGGCCAGATAGATGTATTCGCCGGTCTCAAAATCGGCGGATTGTCGGGAATCATAGGGCGGGAAGATCGACACCAACGTCGTAGCGAAGCGTCGTTCGCAAAGCACCTTACGAACCTTTTGGCTCAATCACCCGAAATTCTTTTGTTGCACCAAGGCCCGGACGACCCGGCGCGAGGCCAGCCTGGGTCGCATATCGTGAGGGAAGTGCTGGAGCGCCACGGCTCCTCTTTGATCATCTTTGGCCACAAACACTGGTCGGACCCTCTTGGGCAAGCCGGGGAGCATCAGTTGCTGAACGTCGATCACCGCGTAATTCTTTTGTGCCCTCGCTGATTGCAGTTCTCTGGGCAAGATTCGCAATGTCTTTGTCGGCAAATTACTAATCCAGCTGGTGGGTTTGCAACTGGGGGGGGCATCAGCCTGCCGCTGAGTTCGTGACAAAATCCGCTTCGATCAATCTGGCTGATTGGCCTGTATCAAAGACTCTCTTTAGGTTTGGGATCAAGGTTCGTACCAACGGACACGTCTCTTGCATGCTCCATCGCCTTGAAGAAAGCGGTAATAGAGCAAGGGATTAGCAGCGTGAAATTCGGTTCTTGAGGCTTAAAGTGTGAAAAATGGTTCTCCTGTCCTGAGGGAAAAGTGTGGAAATTGGTTCACCGGACTTAAAAGTGTGAAAAGTGGTTCTTCCATTGTATGCGTCATCGCTAAAGGTCGAGTGGAGCTATCTTTTAAGTCTCTGAAATATTTATTTTAATGTGGCCTGTTGGAGATGGTCGATTGTAAGCTTGGGTGGCGTTGATTTGAGCCCAGACAGCCAGCTACTGGTAGCATTGAGAAGACTCTATTGCGTTGAATGGGCTTTAAACGGCCTAGCTAAAAGCGAAAGTGAGACTCCGACACAAATGATAAGAACCAAAACCACGCATTTTTAAAGACTGGTTCGTGACGTTTTTGGAATCGAACGATCTGCCCTTGCTAATAAGGTGAGCGTTTGCCATAGGCGTTAGGAGGTTCCTTAAACAAAAGCAGACGCTCGCGCCCGGAGTTAACTGGAAAGCCTGATTCCCGCAAAAAATTCGGCGAAACAGCAGTGGGCCCAAAATTCTATAAGTGGTTCAACTGAAAGAGGGGGGGGGACACTCCGATTTCAGCACCATCTTATTTCAGCTTATTACCCGAAAAATACCGGCTCTGATTGCTGAACCGCTAGACGGGCGATGACGCTTTGTTGAACGTAGTCGGATGGCGCGGAGCACCCCCTTAGAATGGGAGCGAATCCGGAATAAGAAGGCCCGCTTTGCCTCGATTTTTCGTTTGCCGTCCCAGTAGGCGTCCAGCCAATTAACTTGGTAATCCCGGAAAATTGTGTGCCGGAGTTCGTTCGGGAGCCTCACGAGGGTCTTTTGAGCGCTCTACTGCCGGACGATCCTTAGCTTGCACTTCGCCGTACCAACCCTCTTTTTTTGCTTTGATGACTGTGTTGATAAGCAGCTCTTGATACTTCTGATTATCAAAGGAGATCGTCATGTCGACTGCATCTTCGATTGCCATCAGAATGATTTCCTTGGCGGTGTCGTCGGACTGGACACGGTAAGTGGTGAGCCCCTTATCTTTCCATTTCTCTCGCGATGCGCGGTAAAGAGCAGCTGCTTTCTGGCGATTGGTTACCTGCTGCTGGGGCAAGACGCCGACGATTTTCGGAGAGATTTTCATGATGACCCCGTAATACGGTACGGATAGTGCGTCTACCATATCATTAGCGATCGTTTTCGGCGCTTTGGTCAAACTGTCTGGTCGAGCAGTGTCGTGAATCAGCTGGTTTGCCACTCTGTGCATCAGCTCAAGCTCTTCCTTCAGCTCTTCATTCTCGGTCTTGTAGTCCCTGACCTTGTCATAGGCTTTGTTGCGCATGTGCATCACAGCGCCATACCAGTGCGTCAGCTGGCCGTGAGGCACGTACTTCTTCGGCGTCACATCGACATCATACTTCCTGAGCACCGAATCGCTCGCTTTTGCCACCAAAATTTCTTCTGGCTCTGGAACATCCTTGGCCATGCCGGCGAGTTGTTCCAGTTCGGCCAGGGCCTTATTCAGGCGGTTCTCGTAGGTTTCGGTCCGCTTCTTGATTTTGGCCTTGTTCTTTTTGAGTGCTTCCAGATCAGCCATGCCTTTCTTGGCCTGCTTGCAGGCGCTGCCGAACTGCTTGGTGAGGGCTTCGACTGCCTGCTCTTTTGTCTCGATCTCGCGATCGATCGAATTCAACTTGATCTCGGACTTCTCATGCTTCTTCTCAAGGTTCTCGATATCGAGCTTGAGTGAATTCAGTTCGGCCTCGGACTTCTCACGCTCCTGGACATTGTCTTCCAGCTTCTGCTCCATTTCCTTGATCTCTTTTGGAAGATCGTGGTGAAGCTGATGAACAGAACGGTTGATGTACGTTGATGGATCGTCGCCCCGGGCAATTCGAACCCCGATCTTCTCGCCGCGGGTTATGCCGAGGTGCTCATAAGCAGGCACGATCACATCTTGGAGGCTGGAGAGCATGCCCCGGGTGAGCTTCTTGCTGACCGGTGCTCCATGAAGATCGTAACCTTCTAAAATGTAGTGAGCGTGAGGTGATGCTTCGTCACGGTGAACCACCAGGCCGGCTACCCGTGTCTTCAGGCGACGTGCCACAGACTTGGCTGCACGAAGGTAGAGGCGGTCCTGTTCTTTAACGGGCAGGTCCCGGATCTTCTGCTGCACATCTCGGCCGAAGGTGATGATGCCGCTGATTGCGACGGATGCGTCTTTGCGGAGACGACCCGGGGGGGTGGTGCCGTGGTGTTCGGTACGGTGGATGCGACGTTGCTGACAAAGCTTCTTCAGCTCGCCTGGCGTTCGATATGGAACGATGGTGCTGTTGTTGCAGGTGCGGCTACCGTCTATGTAGCCGGGCTGCTGGCCACTGCGAAGATCGTGTTTACGATCACCGCCGGCCTTGGTTACGCTGAGAGGTTTAACTCGCGTGCTGACTGCTGTACTCATAAGTGCGTTCCTTGCACGTTGTGTCTTTGTCTTTTAGGGGTTTCGAAAGGGGGCGGAGCCTCCCTTCGCCTAGTCGATTTCGTGCCCCTTTAGGGGGGCCGAAGTCTAGTAGGTTCTACCTTTGGTGAATTCTCTGTGCTTCATTCAAGGTAACAAAAACACCTCAATTTCAGTCAGATGCTATCCGGTTCAAGAAGTTTGTTGTGAGTGCAGGCGGCCGCCTTCAGCGGTTCTAAAAGCTTGGTAGGGAGGTTGTTGAGACATTGATGGCAGATGCCAAATAAGGGGTGGTGGGGCGGCAGGTGCGTATTTCTGAATTGGCTGACGGACAAGTGTGAGTTGGTTGTTGTCGGGAATTAAAGCATTGAGTGGCTTGAGAAACTCGTGCCGAATCAGTGGAATGCCTCTACAAGCCAGACCTCAATTATCTGTCATCAATCAATGATTTTACGTTGATGTGAGGAATTGCAGTCGATCGTTAGGGGGGCAAAGTGTAACTGGCACGAACCGCGGGCTAAAGCTGCCGGAATTGCTCGCCCGAGAGCGACAATCCCGGTCTAGGTAGGCTTGTTCTTAAACAAGTTCCTTAGGGACAGCGCCTGTACCGGCTGGGCACCTTATCCATTTCTTGATTTCTTTTTTGTTAGGTGAGTGCATCAAAACATACTTACAATCGTTGCAAACATAGTTGCGAACCCGATTGGCAATCGAGATTTTGTATTGGGATTTGCAAAGGGGGCAGACCCAACACACCTTTATATTTGCTTTTTCTGAGTACTCTTTGAGTAAGTGACGCTGATCGTCTCGAATATATTTTAGAAGCCAAGGAGCTGTTACAGCAGCGCTTTTGTTGGTCGCTAAGTCAATTGGGGTTGCCATGTACCTAATCATTTGTTTCTCCGTGAGTAATCGTCCCTGGGCCAGTCTTTTGACTAATGAGTGTTTCGACTTTTTTAAGGGTAGGTTGAGAAGCAGCAAGCCTAGATCGCGAGTACAGCGGCTCAACTCATCTATGCTTAACTCGGGTGTTGCCTGTGTAACTGAACCCGTTCCAGTGAGTCTTGGTAGACTCTCATCGCGCAGCCTTAACACCAGATAACCAGCAGCTGACCACTGTTGGTCCTTCATTGTGTCCTTATCTTTATTGTGGAAACGACCGTCGTACTCAATGATTGCTTTATATTTAGGCAAATAGCAGTCGGGTTCATAGTTGCAAATTTCCTCTTCGTCCTGTGCTTCTATTCCTAGCGCCTCTTTAATAACTCTGGTTAAGGCCCTTTGGACGCGGGGATTTGAGCTAGTGCAGCATTGCTTGCACGTCCGGATGATTAAGTCGTCACCGTTTTTTCCTGAAATTCTGTCTTTTAGGGTGGCCTTCCATGGTTTGTGATTCGTGCGCCGATGACAGTTCCATACGAGCGGCGTATCCATAAAAATTTTGCTCGTTTCCATCGGGCCATTTTGTTCTGTGTCGTATTCTTTGCTTAAAATCTCGCTATCGATTATCAGTGAGCGGGCCTTTTGAATGTGTGGTAGTTGTTGTGCGGCTCTGGAGCAGGCTCGGCAGTTCGATTTTAGTTTTATGCGGTCTCGAGCCGTTGCATACCACTCGAATCCACACTCTAGTCCAAATCTAGGGTCTTTCGGATCGATAACTATGTTTGTGCAATGCCACCAGCCCTCGCTACGCCCACCGCGGAAGGCGATGTCCGATGGCAATAAATAGTCGTTCTTCTCAACCATCCATTCTGCTGCCAGACCAGGATGGTGGTATTGAAGAGAGCCATTGGCTTGCACGAAGTTGTCGTGTTTCGCTTGCCCGCGGAGTTTGAGGGCCAATATCGAGCAGTCATTGGCAGCAGGGCAAGTAATTAGTGATTCGTGAAGCTGTCTAGGTGTTTGAGTGAGGCTATATTCATAGGCTGGGCAGTCAGGACCCAAGCAGCGCAATCGAATCTCATTTGTGCTCCATATGGATAATCCATAGCCAGAGGGTGTGTTTGCTCCGTTGTTGAAATATATCTTCATTACCGGATGGTCTTTTGTTTTCTGTTTTTTTTTCATTGCTTTCACCTATGGTTTTTTTCAATTTTAATTGCCCCAATTCTTGAGGACCTTGCCTATACGGTAATGGCTAGGTTAATGGGCTTGATTGGAATGGCAAGAAAACAATGGATAGATATTTTGAAAGATCGTTCAGGTTATACTATCTTATAAAATATCTGATGATATTTTTTGTCATATAATCAGGCGCATGCGATTAAATGCTAAATGCTTTTATTTTAAATGGTTAAATATTTCTCTGCTAATGAAGGTGTATTTTTAACAATAGGTTAATCTTATTATGTCAAATTTTATTTCATTTAATTGTTGTTTTGGTGCATTTGGTGGAGTGTGTTTTGGTAATATTTTAATTGGTGGTATGAATCTAATAACGAGCAAATGTTAGATCAAAAAAACTGAACTTCGCGATCCCAGCTCAGCTTGAAAAGTGGTTTGGGGATAAAAGCCTTGTGCTTCATTTGTTCTGAGTGTGCGTAGGCGTACGGTGCCCAACCTCATTGGTGCCTGCGTGGTGACAATGAACCAACTTGCTCCATCGATAGGCTCGCTCAGGATCAATATTTAGCTGGATGGGGCTCAGACTCACCTTTCGCAGCGTAGTCGCTAAAAGGGTTGCTGGGCCCAGAGCAAGGCATGAGGGCAGTTAGGTTCTTTTGTTTTGGGATATGCCTGAAGCCTTGATGTGAGGTGATCCAAATATGATGTCGCGCCACGCGGCTGGCCATGATGTGAGCTTCGGTGCTTGAGGCGTTATTTGGTAAGTTCGCGAAAATCTTAAAGGCTTGGGTGGAGCATATGGTCTTTCTTTAATATTTTTCAAAGAAAGCCACGATTGGATTCATGTAGCGGGTAAGGTAGCGGTCAAAAGTTTTTCCTTTGATCATCTGTTTGCGATGTGAGCCAACGACAACTTGATGTTTGGCGCGGGTAAAAGCGACGTAAAAAAGTCTTGCTTGCTCCTTAAGTAAGTGTCTTCCTTCTTCGGCGTGCTTCTCAGAGTGGGATTTGCATTGTTCCATTATTCTGTAGCTTGGAATGCTCGCCTCAACTGCGTTTGGGATCAGAACACAATCGAACTCTAGCCCCTTCGATCGGTGAATGGTGCTCACTACAAGTCGATCTAGTTTTGTTATCAAGTCTGACTCTTTCGCCGTTTGATAAAATGGCATGGCTACTTGGAGGTAATCGCGCAATGGGGCTGGCTCAAACGATTGTTCAGCATGACGTATGAGCTTCGTTATTAGCTCTTTCTTGTCAACGTCGTCATAGTCGATGTTAGAAAGTTTTTCGACATGACTGAAATAAAGGTCAATAAGATTTTTGATGTTTACTTCAACTTCATCCTGGATCATTTCCGTTGCCTGGGCGTAAAGCGTAGAAAAACGATCGCTGAACCGTTGAAGTGAGTCGGCGTATGGTTTAGTAATTTCCGAAATTTCTACGAGGTGTGATTCCGCGGTTTCGGCCAATTTCGCCATCAGAGCGGATCCTGCTTTCACATCATCAAGGGCGTTATGTGAGTTTTCGCCTTCTAATCCAAAATGGGTGAGGAGCCAGCCTAACTTGTGAGAAGGGAGTTCAGGAAAGAAGCGGCGGGCAAGGTCGAGAGTGCAATATTTGGGGAGTTTTTTGTAGGCAGAGTACGCTTGAGGGAAGTGTTTCTTCAGGTGGTGTCGAAGCATTGCGTCATCAAACGGAAGATTGTGTGCAACGAGTGGACGCGACGCGTTGAACTGTAAGAAGTGGTAGATCTGAGACTCTATCTCCTTACCCTTCTCGTTTAATATATCTGGCGTGATTCCGTGCACTTCGACACTGTTGCCAAGTGGCGTATTCGTTTTGCAATAAAGGTCAATTTCTTTGCGAACTTCTCCTCTCTTTATTTTTACTCCGGCTAATTGAATTATTGAATCCTTATTCGGATCTAGCCCCGTGGTTTCAGTATCAAAATAGGTAACGGTACGATTCGCATGATTTAAAAATTGTGCTAGATAATGATGTTTTACATCCGGGACTAAAAAGTCCCTCAGTTCGCTGCCGTTTTTTGCGAGTTTTGCAGATAAATGGGCTGATGCGAGCAAGGGGGGGTAGTTATTTCTCTCGGCCAAAGGGATTTTCGAAAGGTCGCCGAACCGCCAAAACAATCTCGACCATGCAAGGCGGTTTCTCGGGTTATGTAGTACTGATATGAATGCGAGAAAATCCAAAGCAGGCCTTTTGGTGAATAAATCGTTTTTTCCGACAGTGAAATGGTCGATTCCTTTTGCGGCCAAGGAGTCTGAGCAGTTCGTTACGCCTTGGTTAGACGGACACAGAAAGGCGGCGTTTATGTTGTCAATTCGAGTGACCTTATATGCATGTTTAATCAGTAAGTCCCGGGTTTCGGTCTCAAATCTTCGGGTTACCAAAACCATTGCGGTTGGGTTTGTTGGGTGAACTGAAGTTGAGATTGATGAGTCGCCGAGAAATGTGGAGCGCAAGATATTCGCAGCATTAACAAGGTTAGCGGGACTTCGATAATTCTCACTGAGAGTATAGATAGAATGGCCGAATTCATGTTCTGTTACTTCGATGCTGGCACCTAGGAAGCGATAAATAGATTGTGCAAGGTCGCCAAGTAATAACACATGGGCATTGGGAGCGAGGGCCGCCTTGAGAATCATCCATTGAATTGGAGACAGATCCTGAGCTTCATCAATCTGCGCCCAGGTAAATCCTCTGAGTTTGCAGGGCTCGGGAGAGCTAAGCTTTTTGTATGCGAGTACGAGCAAGTCATCAAAATCATAAAAAGCTAGTTCGCGCTTTTCTTGCTCATATTGGTCCCAGATCATTAGTGCTAATGCGGAGGCAAGCCCAAGGTCATTCTCAGAGATATTAGCGTCAACAACCTGTAGGCGGGATTTAGTATGCTCGCGCAGGCTGTCAATGTTGGGCGGCAATCGAGGATCAAGGACCGTTTTGAGAAGGCTTGCAATACTGCGAAGATTCCAGGCGTCCCATTCGGTTTTTTCGGCGTACCAAAACACGCGCTCTATGTGTTTAGATGTGGCGTTGAATGGTGCCTGAATTAGGCTTTCCAGGCGCTTTATGAATGGCGCTAATATTTCTTGGCAAGCATCATCGCCCAGATCTCTAAGGCGCTCCTTAGT
Organism: Marinobacter salinisoli; assembly: GCF_017301335.1. Classification (NCBI taxonomy): domain Bacteria; kingdom Pseudomonadati; phylum Pseudomonadota; class Gammaproteobacteria; order Pseudomonadales; family Marinobacteraceae; genus Marinobacter; species Marinobacter salinisoli. The sequence goes on along the minus strand of NZ_CP071247.1, from coordinate 2,744,040 downwards.
GCGTTTGTGGGCATTCTTCCACAGAGTTGTTTCGGTGGATGCTTCAATTAATGAGGCGGTCCGTGGCAAGCATCCGTTTTCCTCAAGAAACCGCAGGGCAAAAGCGTGGGTATTTCCAATAAAGACATTTTTGGTACGTTCACCCATTCGTGCAGTTACTCGCTCTATCATGGAACGCGCCGCGCGGTTTGTGAACGTAATGCAAAGCATTTTTGAAGGTGGAAGGCCGTCTTCAAGCGCCTTTCTTACGCGTTCTGTCAAGATTTCGGTTTTGCCACTGCCCGCAGGCGCCTGACAAGCATGCCAGCCGTCACTTAGGTCGACGACAGATTGTTGTGCTTCGTTAAAAACAACCGTCTTTTCTTCCATTGGCCGTAAGGTCCCATTATTTAACGTATCCATGGCCCCATCGCAGAGTACGTAATAGCGTTTCTTGTTAGTTAGGGCCAAGTTCCAGTTCGCGATCGAGAGGTGTAGGGCTTTTCCTCAGTATGTATAGGTGGCTTTGAGTTCCTGACGATATTCTCCTATATATTTTAGATGGCGAGCGGTGGGCCTGAGGAAAATCTATATCTCATTTCACTGGTGACATAATTGGCAAAAGAAAAATATTCACCTATTGCTCAAGCGCAACAAGATTGGAGGAATGGTTTGTCGATTGATGAGAATCCTTTTCCTCCCGGATCGAGAGAATTTCTAGAGTATCATTCAGAATTCGATCGCTTGCAGATTGAAGAGGAAAAGCGGGCTTTGTGGGACGATTGGTGAGCGAGTGTGATTTTACGTTTTTCAATCGGAAGCGTGTCAAGGAAAAACAAAAAAGTGGCATTTTCTTAGAGAAAAATTTTTCAAATTTTTCTCTTTATTTGTATTCAAAAATATATGATGAGGGCCCGCTTCGCGGCAGGGGCAAGGTTAGGTGTTGAGGTCTGTTTGAATAGCTCATTGTTTTTCGTAAGTATCTGAATTTAAAGACTAAAAATCATTTTAGCAGAATTTATGAAGAAGGGAAAGGCCTAAGGCAGAGCTTCAGTTGTTAGAATTAGTAAAAATTAAGGTGAGACCAAAAATATTATCTTTTTTTATATAAAAAAACGCTTGTGCAAACTGTTACAAATGGAGTTCGGATAGTTGTTGGATAACAATTTGGCGATTGATATTCGGCTTTTTACTAAATCTCGTTTTCCGGTGATGTGGTATAAAGCTTATTTGCATCACCTTAGAAAATTGTCTCGATAATTTGGACCCGAACGGAGCCTATCGGTGTTCATTTTTCGTTGACGGCGACGGGGTGTTGCACTATTGTCATTGGCACTGACAACTTTCGGTTATTTACCGTCGTCTAGGGTAAAGGTGGCGGACAAAAATCTCAGAAATTCAATTGGTTAGGAAGGTTGTGGCCTTCGAAGCCGAGAGCGTATCGAGGGTTCGAATCCCTCCCTCTCCGCCAATTAAAAACCCCGTCAGAAATGGCGGGGTTTTTTATTTGCTGACAAGTCACCGAGAAGGACGCCGGCTGGCGCCATCGTGCTGATTTAGCGTCGAATTCCAAAGCCCGAGAACGCTCCGGTGGCGACCTGTTCAGCCATTTCGATATCCTCGACCCGAGCGTCGGGCGGCCCTTTCTGACACCAGGCCCGCAGCTTGCCTAATTGCTCTTCGGTGCCTTCGGCAACAACTTCAACACGGCCATCGGGCAAATTCCTTGCGTATCCAGTCACGCCGATTTCGTTAGCCGTCGATTCGGTCGAGGCGCGGTAATACACCCCCTGAACCTTGCCCGAGATAATCAGCGTCCAGCGCTTGTTTGCCATGATTTGTTCCCCTGGCCAGTGGATGTCACGCTATAACGACTGTAGTTCGCTGATGCGAGTGACTCAAGGGGGCAGCGCCGTGATGGCAGGACGACACCTGAAAGCCAATACCAGCGGTTATTCAGATGCATTGATGTGTGAAGCCGAAGGACTGGAAAGCCTGCGCTCGGCCCTGCAATTGGCTGGTGTCTCAGCGCTGCGAATTCCCGAGGTGTTTTCTGTTAGTCACAGAGAGCTGGCAATGACGGCGATAGGTTCCCGCCCGGCGCGGGAGGAGTCCCTGCGTTTGCTGGGCGAGGGTTTGGCGCGATTACACCACATTAAGCAAACGCGGTATGGCTGGCATCGCGATAACTACATCGGTTTGGCGCCTCAGCCCAATGGCTGGCATCAGACCTGGGGTACGTTTTTTGTCCACCAGCGGCTGAGTTTCCAGGTTGGAAGAATCCGTAATTCGACCCTCCGGCAGCGGTTCAGCGAGTCGCTCGATCGCTATGGCGTTGAGTTGGCGGCTTGGTTCGATACGCATTGTGCGCAGCCAAGTTTGCTACACGGCGACCTTTGGAACGGCAATGTCCTGTTTGATGACGATGGGCCGTGGCTCATCGATCCAGCAGTGTATTGCGGGGATCGGGAAGCGGATCTGGCGATGACCGAAATGTTCAGCGGTTTTGGGGCGGCGTTTTATCAAGCCTATGACCGTATCAACCCGCGCACTGAGGTTTACCCCCGGAAACGTGACATCTACAACCTCTACCACTATCTGAATCACTACAATCTGTTCGGTGCCGGCTATCTGTCCGGATGTGAGCGTGGCTTTGCCGTGATCGAACGGATCGCCGGCTAAATCATCCCGGCGCTTCGCAGAGCAAATACCCCAAGAGTCACGGTCACACTGGCCATCAGGGTCGACAGCGCAATGATATTAGCAGCCAGACGTTCGTTGCCTCCGAGGGCCTTGACCATTACGAAACTCGCGGCCGCAGTCGGGCTCGCAAAAAAGGTAAACATCAGGCCCAGTTGTTCGCCACGAAACCCGAGTAGCCAGGCGGCGCCGGTACACAGAACGGGCAGAACGATCATTTTCATCAGGCTGCTGCTGGTTGCCGTCGCGGTGTCCGCCCTGATCGAACTGAGTGAAATCGTGGCGCCGACGCACAGCAGCGCCAACGGCAGAGTGAGCGATGCAAAGTAGTCCCCGGAGGTTAACACCCAGGTTGGCAGCTGCACTTCAAACCAGGCAAATGGGATGGCAACAATGACCGAGAGGATGAGCGGATTTCTCGCGATATCTCGCAGAATCTTCCGCCAGCTCGCGGATTGACCCGGTCGATAGGCCGTGAGCACGATGACCGATAGCACGTTGTAAGCCACGATCACCAGCCCGAGCAGCAGGGCGCCGGCCGAGAGCCCATAATCCCCGTACAGGCTGGCTGCCAGCGCCAGCCCCACAATGCCGCAGTTACCCCGAAAAGCGCCCTGGACGTAGACGCCGCGGTCCTCGGGTCGGACCCGCCAGATGGCCCACAGCCATGCAAGGGCAAAACCACCGAGGGTTGCGAGTGCATAGAACAGTAACAAACTGGGGTTCAGGGTGGTTTGCAGATCCGCCCTGATAATTCCAAGGAACACCAGCGTTGGCAGGGTCCCCTTGAAAACAAGGCTTGATGCGGTGTTGACAAAGGTTCCGTCGATCCACCCGATGCGGCGCAAACCCAGGCCAATAAACACCATGACAAACACGGGCAGGGTGGTCTCAAGGGTTTGCAGGAAGATGGTGGTCAGGTTCATGCCGGTCGTCAGTGCAGGTGGATGGAGGGCGATGGCGTAGTGTACCGGCCAGCTAGGTAGCAAGCTATCGTAAGCATAAAAAAACAGGGGCCAACTGGCCCCTGCTGAGTTGATGCAAAACTATTCAGGCTTTCAATTGGCCCCCCACCGGCAGGCTTCGGATTCGTTTGCCTGTTGCGGCGTAGATGGCGTTCAACAGGGCCGGCGCCACCGGTGGCAATCCCGGCTCACCAACCCCTCCCATGGGAACATCCGGATTGTTGACCAGATGAACTCTTACCTCCCGCGGCGCCTCGGTCATTCGGGGTACCAGATAGCGGTCGAAATTGGCTTGCTGGGCCACGCCGTCCTGAAAAGAGATTTCGCTTTGCAGGGCAATTCCAATCCCCATGACACAAGCGCCTTCCATCTGCGAGCGAATCCGTTCCGGATTGGCCTGGGGCCCGCAATCAAAGGCCATGTCAGCGCGATGAATGGTGAGCATGCCGTCGTCATCCACTTCAACGTCGAATACCACGGCGGTATAGGAGACAAAGCTGTGATGGAAAGCGAGGCCCATGCCGCGGCCTTTGGGCAGCTCTTTGCCCCAGCCAGCCTCCTCGGTGGCGCGCTCAATTACGCCGCGCATGCGGCCGGTATTGATGGCGTAAATGTCGGGATCTTCACCGTAGTTCCAGGAGTCGCCGACCGAGGGGTTCGGTATTTTCCGGTCTTCGCCCAGGAGTTCGAGCAAGTAATCACGGTGATCCTTGCCGGCCGCCACGGAAAGCTCGTGGGCGAAACTCTGAATCGCCCAGGCGTGGGGCAGGTTATACACCGCTCGGAACCAACCGATACGAACATGGGCAGAGGCTGGCGGATTTTCGATCCGCAGCGCAGGCACATTGAAGGGCGTGGTATTGAGCCCCATGCCAAGCTCGAAATCGACCTTGTGCTCCGGATCCGGTGCAAACAGTGAGCTAATGCTCGGGGACAGCGACCGGTGCAACCAGCCTATCGTTTTGCCATTCTCGTCCAGCCCGGCCTCCAGGTGGTCTACCGAAACCGCGTGGTAGTAGCTGTGCTGAAGGTCATCTTCGCGGGTCCATTGCAGGGTTACCGGCTGGCCCTCAAAGGACTGAGCGATACTGGCCGCCTCAATGGCGAAGTCCGGCTTGGATTTCCGGCCGAAGCCACCACCGAGCAGTGTCACGTGGACAGTCACGTTTGCCGGATCGAAACCCAGTCGCTCGGAGACGGTGTTGCGAGTGGCCTCGGGGTGCTGAACCGGGCCCCACACCTCGGCCTTGTCTTTGCGCACCAGGGCCGTGGCGACCGGCGGCTCCATGGGTGCCTGCGCCATATGGGGCATGTAGTAGGTGGCTGATACTTTTTTGGCGGCCGCCTTCATAGCCTTGTCCAGATCGCCTTCATCACGAATGATCTTTCCCGGGGATTGCGCCCGTTTTTCCAGCGCTTCGCGATAAGATCCAGAGGTGTAAGCACTGTTATCTTCGGCGGGCCCGTTATCCCAGTCGATACTCAGCGCTTCGCGGCCCTGAATCGCTGCCCAGGTATTGGTCGCCACGACCGCAACGCCACCCAGGGGTTTAAATGCCGCGGGCTGGCCAGTGCCCTCAATTTTCATGACCTTTTTCACCCCGGGTACTTTCAGTGCTGCGCTGTCGTCAAAACTTTTCAGCTTGGCGCCATAGACGGGGGGCCTCGCAATCACCGCATACAGCCGATTATCCAGCGGGACATCGGCACCGAAAACCGCTTTGCCGGAAACGATGTCCTCACCGTCAATGGCCTTGGGGTGAGCGGACTCCAGCTTACCGTTGATCAGTCCTGTCTCCTTGCCGATAAACCGCAGGGCGTCGTCGGCTTTCAGATTCAGCTTGCTGCGCTCTGGTACTTCCAGTTGGCGAGCTGCCTCTGCCAGTTCACCGAAGCCGAGCGTGCGACCAGAAGCCACGTGTACTACCTCGTGGACGCCGGTTTTGACCTCGTCGACCGGCACCTGCCACTGATTTGCCGCGGCCCGTTCCAGCATCTGACGTGCGGCGGCAGCGGCACGGCGCAAAGGCTGGTACCAGTGGCGCATGCTCCGGGAGCCGTCGGTATTCTGATTGCCGTACCGGCTATGATCGCCTTCCGCTTGTTGCACCTTGACCCGCTCCCAGTCAGCGCCCAGCTCATCCGCCATCACCATCACAACGCTGGTGCGAATGCCTTGGCCCATTTCGGAACGGTGGTTTACCAGGGTTACAGCGCCGTCGGTGTCGATTTGAATGAACACGTTGGGATCGTCTGTCCAGCCACCGGGCATGCCAGCTGCCCCGTATTCCTGCTTCTCGGAGCTCTGGACCCAGTCCCAGCGTGCGGCAAGAACAAACGCGGATGCGCCGGCCAGGCCCATCAGAAACTGGCGGCGGCTGACGTTGGCGAGCCTAAGGCCATTTTTGGTGTCAGTGGTCATGCCTTTTCCTCCTCGCCGGATGCCCGTTCAATCGCGGCCAGGATGCGGTTATAGGTACCACAACGGCACAGGTTGCCGGCCATGGCACTGACAATGTCGTCTTTGCTGGGAGCCGGGTTCTGCTTCAGAAGGGATGTGGCATTCATGATCTGCCCCCCCTGACAGTAGCCGCATTGGGCCACCCCAAGGTCAAGCCAGGCTTTCTGGACGCGCTTGCCAACAGGGTCTTGGTCGATCGCCTCAATGGTGGTGATTTCTCCGGCTGCAGCGGAAACGGGGGTGGTACAGGACCGGATTGCGGTGCCATTCAAATGCACGGTACAGGCCCCACACTGAGCGATGCCACAGCCGAATTTAGTGCCTTTGAAGCCAAGAACGTCCCGAATCGCCCAGAGCAGGGGCATATCATCCGGAACATCGAGTTCGTGTTGCTGACCATTGATATTAAGGGTAACCATAGCGTTTCTCGACGGTTGAGCAGTTTGCGGATTTGATCCCTTTCACTGTAGTCCCGCAGGGTACAAACGCCAAAGGCAGAAACCTGAAAGTTTGGAGAGAAAGGCTGATAAAACGAGGGCGGGGAAGGTGCGAGGGAACAGTGATCTAGTGCCTCAGGCTTTTAACTGGTTCCCGACCGGCAGCCTCCGAATGCGTTTGCCTGTTGCGGCGTAAATGGCGTTTACCAGGGCCGGGGCGACAGGTGGCAGGCCAGGCTCTCCGACGCCACCCATGGGCTCTTCAGGATTCTCGATGAGATGCACCCGGATGTCTTTGGGGGCGTCGGTCATCCTGGGTAACTGGTAGCGATCAAAATTTGCCTGCTGAGCCACTCCGTATTCGAAGCTGATTTCATTCATCAGGGCAACGCCAATCCCCATGATGCAGGAGCCTTCCAGTTGCGATCGGATACGCTCAGGATTGGCTTGAGGTCCGCAGTCCAGGGCGATATCAGCGCGGTGTATGGTCAAGGCCCCACGATCATTCACTTCAACATCGAATACGACCGCGGCGTAGGATCCGAAACTTTGGTGGAACGCCAGACCAAGACCCCGGCCCCGAGGCATTTCCTTGCCCCAGCCAGCCTCTTCAGTGACACGCTCGATTACGCCCCGCATCCGCGCTGTATTAATGACATAGATTGCGGGATCCTCGTCGTAGTTGTAGGTATCGCCCACCGAAGGGTTTGAGATTTTCCGGTCGCGCCCCAGAAGTTCCAGCAGGAAGTCGCGGTGGTCCTTGCCCGCAGCTACGGACAGTTCATGCGCAAAACTCTGTATCGCCCAGGCATGGGGCAGGTTGTACACAGATCGGATCCAGCCTATCCGAACGTGGGCTGGCGCTGGCGGATTTTCAAGCCGGATGGCGGGGATGTCAAAGGGGGTCGTGTTGAAGCCCATACCTTGCTCAACTTTCGATTTATGGTCGAAATCCGACTCAAGCAGGGACATGGTGCTCGGGGAGAGTGAACGGTGTAACCACGCCGTTGTTTGCCCCTGTTCGTTCAGCCCGGCTGCAAGGTGGTCGACAGATACCGTGTGATAATAACCATGCTGCAAATCGTCTTCGCGGGTCCACTGCACGGTTACCGGGCGGCCTTCAAAGGACTGAGCAATGGCCGCCGCTTCTATTGCAAAGTCGGGCTTTGCTTTGCGGCCAAAGGCGCCGCCAAGCAAGGTAACGTTTACTGTCACGTTGGCCTCATCCAGCCCAAGTCGCCCCGCGACCTTGCTTCGGGTGGACTGAGGGTTTTGGGTGGGCGCCCAGATTTCTGCGCTGCCCTTGCGGACCCGAGCCGTTGCTACCGGAGGTTCCATGGGCGCCTGGGCCAGGTGCGGCATGTAGTAGGTGGCGGAGATTCGTTGCTTGGCCTCCGCTATGGCTTGTTCGAAATTACCTTCCTCCCGAACCACTTTGCCGGCTGAGCGCGCCTGTTTTTCAAGCCTTTCGCGGAAGACGGTGGAGGTGTAAGCGCTGTTGTTACCGGCTGGGCCGTTGTCCCAATATATCTTCAGTGCCTTACGTCCCTGAATGGCTGCCCAGGTGTTGTTTGCGACCACCGCAAGACCGCCCAATGGATTGAATTCTGAAGGTAAGCCAGAGCCATCGATCCGCAACACCTTTATGACTCCGGGTACTTTTAGGGCATCACTCTCGTCGAATCTGCCCAATACGGCACCGTAGACCGGAGGGCGCGCGATGACAGCGTACAGCGGGTTATCAAAGGCGACATCGGCCCCATATACGGCTGCACCAGAGACCATGTCCTCGCCATCGATGGCTTTTGGTCGGGGCGACGCCAGGGTTCCGTTGATGAGTCCGGTTTCCTTGCCTATAAAGCGGAGTTCATGAGGGTCCTTGAGGATCAGTGATTCAGGCTCAGGGACATCAAGATTGCGGGCGGCGGCTGCCAACTCACCGAAACCGAGCGTTCGTCCTGTTGGCGCATGGCTGACTGCGTGGATGCCGGTTTTTACTTCACTGACCGGCACCTGCCACTGATCCGCGGCGGCTTGCTCAAGCATTTGCCGAGCTGCGGCGCCGGCCCGGCGCAGCGGGTCAAACCACTGCCGCATGCTGCGGGATGCTTCCGTGTACTGGTTGCCGTAGACGTTGTGGTCGCCTTGAGCCTGTTCGACCCTGACTCGCTCCCAGTCAGCACCGAGTTCGTCGGCAATTACCATGACATTGCTGGTGCGGATGCCCTGGCCCATTTCGGAGCGATGGTTCACAATGGTGACCGTGCCATCCGGATCAATGTGGATAAACACATTGGGGTTATCGGTATAACCGCCAGGCATGCCCGCAGCGCCGTACTTCCTCTTTTCCGCTGTTTCAACCAAATCCCATCGGGCCGCGATAACCAGAGCTGCGCCGCCGGCGAGCCCGGTGAGGAAGCGCCTTCGGCTGACGTTGGCGAGCTTTAGCCGGTCCTTCGGCCCAGATTCCATGCGTTATTCTCCTCGCGTTATGCTCGCTCAGTCGCGTCAATGGACAGGGTGCCGTTCCCGCAGCGGCGTAGGTTGCCAGCGACGGCATTGATTGTGTCGTGCTTGCGTGGCCTTGAGGCGGAAACGGGAGGTGTACAGTATGAGGTGGCCACCCTGTCAAAGTTGAACGTGCAGGCTCTGCGATGTTGGGCGATTACAGCCAAAAACGTCTCGCCTTTCAGGCCAATAGCTGCCTGCACGCGCCAGGGCAGGGGCGTGCGGTCAGGAACATCGATCTGGTATGTCTTACCATTGATGTTCAGAGCAAACATATTTTTTTACTTTTTTGATTATGGAAGCGGGTATCGTAGTTTTAATGTAGCCTTGCTTGCGACGAATGCCAAAATTTCAGTGCCTTGAAAGCCTGAAAGAAAGGTAATGAAAACGGTTTGTACCGTTAGGTCTCGGCTGGGCTATAGTGAGACGCCGGAGACCACGACAAAAAAGAGGATACGGATGAGCGCCCTGAATGCCTACCCTCAGTCACTGCAGAAAGTGCTGGCAGAAACCCCGAAAGACCAACCGGTTGTGATGCTCAATCTAAAACAATTCGTTGAAGACTCCCGTCAGCCGGCCGGTGCAGAACGACCCGCTCGTGACCCCATCAAAGCCTGTATCCAGAAAGCGTCTGATTGCGTTAGAGCGGTTGGTGCGGAAGTGGTCTGGTGGGGCTCTGGCGCCGATGCTCTGGTTGCTCCGCCGGAGGAATCGTGGGATCAGGTGGTTCTGGTGCGATACCCGTCCATAGACGCCTACCTGGCGCTGATACAAGCCCGGTAAACGAATTCCGCGGCGGGCGCCTTATTGTGCCGATCCGGCATTCAAGCGCTTAGGGCCAGCCCAGTTAACTTCTGCAAAATGATGTCGCCGGGGTGGTCACACTCCTTACGATTGTGTTGTATAAAAGAAGCGGATATGACCGACGACGAAATCAGTTCGACGCAGCCAGACCCTAGAGAAGAGCGGTTCGTTGTAGACACCGATCTACTAACCGAAGACCAGATCAGCGGCCTGGTGGACGAGTATTGCACGCGATCTCACGGCTTGAATGATTCCGAAAACCCCCTGGACGAAAGGACTCGTGTGCTGGCTGCGGTGCGGCGAGGGGAGCTGGTAGTCTGGTTTGATCCGGTTGAAAATACCGCTGGTCTGGGAGTACCGGCTAATTGAGAAGTACCCGTCTTAAGGATTTCGGGTTTTACCTATAACAATGGTATGGTTAGGGTTACGATGCCACTGTTTTACCGTAGTCCGTGTGCGAGGTGAGATTTGATCAGGGTATTGGTTGTTGATGACCATGAGCTGGTACGGTCCGGCATAACTCGGATGCTGGCGGATAACCCGGACCTGGAAGTGATCGGGCAGGTGTCCTCTGGCGAAGACGCGATCGAGTTCGTCCGAAAAGATCGCCCGGATATTGTCCTGATGGACATTCGGATGCCGGGGATTGGAGGGCTTGAGGCCACCCGCAGGATTCTTCGTATCGATGACAGCGTGCGCGTTATCGTTGTCACTGCCTGCGCGGATGATCCTTATCCGACCAGAGTCATGCAGAGCGGCGCAACCGCCTACATAACCAAGGGTGCGGACATCAAAGAAATGGTTCGCGCCATCCGTATGGCCCACTCTGGCCAACGTTACATCAGTCCTGAAATAGCACAGAAAATGGCTTTGAAGCAGCTCAGCGGCGATCACGAAGAGGGCGGTTTATCTCTGTTCGAGAGGCTTTCCGAGCGAGAGATGCAGATTGCCATGATGGTTGTGGATTGCCAGAAGGTTCAGGATATTTCCGACAAACTTTGCCTGAGCCCGAAGACCGTCAACAGTTACCGGTACCGTATTTTCGAAAAGCTGGAGATCTCCAGTGATGTGGAGCTGGCGTTGATGGCGGTGCGGGTCGGATTGCTGGATGCCGACAAAGTCTGATTCTGATCCGCTCTCAGCGGAGTTCGACAGCAAGAACTACCTCAAACAACTCACTGAACGGCCCGGCGTATACAGGATGTACGACCGGGGCGGTGATGTGCTGTATGTGGGCAAAGCCCGCAACCTGAAGAATCGGGTCAGCAGTTATTTTCGAAAGAGCGGCCTGGCGCCAAAAACTGCGGCGTTGGTTGGCCGGATAGCCTCGATTGAAGTCACCATCACCGGCAGTGAAACCGAAGCGCTTCTGCTTGAACAAAACCTGATCAAGTCACTGCGCCCGCCCTACAACATCCTGCTTCGTGACGACAAGTCCTACCCCTACATCTACCTTTCTTCACACAGCGATTATCCGTCGTTGACGTTCCGTCGCGGACGTACAAAGAAAGGAGGTGGCACCTGGTTCGGGCCGTTTCCCAGCTCCGGTGCAGTCAAGGAAAGCCTTAACGTTTTGCAGAAGGTTTTCCGGATAAGAAATTGTAATGAAAGCTATTTCAGAAACAGAACGAGACCCTGCCTGCAGTACCAGATCAACCGCTGCACCGCGCCGTGCGTGGGGTATGTCACGCCGGAGGAATACCTCGAGGATATCCGTCACGCGACCATGTTCCTGGAAGGGAAAAATCCGGCCATCATCCGCGACCTGATGGATGCGATGGAAAAGGCGTCCAGCAATCTGGATTTCGAAAAAGCCGCGGAATATCGGGATCAGATAAATCACCTGCGTCACGTTCAGGAGCAGCAGTCCGTGGAAGGTGGCTCTGGTGATGCCGATGTGGTCGCCATTGCGCAGGATGCCGGCGTGGTTTGCGTGGTGGTGATTGTGGTGCGTGGTGGGCGGGTGCTTGGAACCAAGAACTACTTCCCTCGATTCTCAATCGAGGATACCGAGGGAGAATTGCTGGGCGCGTTTCTCGGGCAATATTATCTGGGTGGTGATACCCACCGGGAAATCCCAAAAGAGATCTTGGTGCCAACCGAGGTTGAGGGGCAGTCGCTGATTTCTGAGGCGCTATCCGACGCAGCAGGCCGGGAAACCCGAATCCGAGGCAATGTGCGGGGGGAGCGGCGGCGATGGCTGGACCTGGCATTGACCAATGCCCGTCAGACCCTGATAACCCACCTGGCCAGCAAAGAAACGGTATACCGGCGTTTACTGGCGCTCAGAGACCTGCTTGAACTGGCCGAGACACCGGCACGCATGGAGTGTTTCGACATCAGCCACAGCCACGGGGAAAATACCGTCGCATCCTGCGTGGTTTTTGACGACAATGGCCCCCTGAAAAGCGACTACCGGCTATACAATATAGAAGGCATAACCGCAGGTGACGATTACGCCGCCATGCGCCAGGTGCTGACGCGGCGCTACAAGCGCCTGATCTCGGGGGATGGAAAGCGCCCGGACCTGGTGTTTATTGATGGGGGCAAAGGACAGCTGAACATTGCCCGGGAAGTGTTTGACGAACTCGGAATTTCCGATATTCCCCTCATTGGGGTCGCCAAGGGTGTGACTCGCCGCGCGGGTATGGAACAATTGATCGACGCGATGACCGGCGATGTATTCCGGGTTCCTGCGGATTCGGCGGCACTGCACCTGATTCAGCATATCCGTGACGAATCACACCGGTTTGCCATCACCGGCCACAGGGCCCGCCGTGATAAAAAACGCCGGCAATCGACCCTGGAGGGCATTGAGGGCGTCGGCCCCAAGCGTCGGCGGGAATTGATTCGCTATTTCGGTGGCATACAGGAAATCCGCAAAGCCAGTGTGGATGAGATCGCCAAGGTGCAGGGGGTCAGCAAGGCGTTGGCGGAATCCATCTACGCAGCATTACATAACGAGTAAGGAAACCATGAACTTACCCAATATCCTCACCCTGTCGCGGATTATTATGATCCCCGTTTTCGTGGTGATCTTTTATCTGCCGGTGGATTGGAGCTATCTGGTCAGTGCGTGCATCTTCGCGCTCGCGGGTCTGACCGATTGGTTGGACGGGTATCTGGCCCGCAAGCTCGATCAGAGCACGCCATTTGGCGCTTTCCTTGATCCGGTGGCAGATAAACTGATGGTCGCCGTGGCCCTTGCGGTGTTGATCGAAGAACACGCGGCTATCATTCTGACAATTCCTGCGTCGGTAATTATCGGCCGCGAAATTGTCATCTCGGCGCTGAGGGAATGGATGGCCGAGATTGGCAGCCGCGCCAGTGTGGCGGTCTCCTACATCGGCAAGATTAAAACGACGGCACAGATGGCGGCTATCGTCGGTCTGCTGGCGTTCCCTCCGGGCAACGTCTGGTCGAATGTCTCTATCGGCCTGCTTTACGTGGCGGCAGTGCTTACGCTCTGGTCTATGATGCTTTATCTTAAGGCTGCCTGGCCGGACCTTTTCCCGGCGGCGGAATCTCCCGACGCACCGCATTGAGACGCCCAGGCAGCGACATCTCTGGCCATCGCTGCGCCCGTACGGTTAAAGGTCTGCACAATGGCTTCGATGTCGCCGGTGGGCGAGATTTCCATCACGCTGAATGTCCGTGTGCAGAGCTTTTCCCGGGAGCGGTTGGCAACAATCTGGCTGTGTAACTCGATCAGGATGGCCGGTGTTGGCCTTCCGTTTTCGGTGTGAAAGGCGCTCAATTCGCTGATCAGTGTCCAGTCGGTGTCGACCGGATTGGTCTCACTGACCACGGATTCGAAGCCCTTTGCCTTGCGTAGTGTCTGCACCAGCAAGTCTCGCACAATCACGGGGATGGTGTCCCGCCAGCGCACTTCTTCGTAAATTCGAAACTCCCACGGTGTGGGTTTGGCAAGAATGCGACTGCCATTGAAGGGATCTGACGCGTAGGGCGTGTCGACACGAAGGCTGAAAGGTCGCCTTTCGTTTGCCTGGTAGTCCACGGTGGCAGCGGAAAAATCCATCACCCGGCGGGCTTCCGGATTCGGGAAGACGCTGCATCCGTGCAGCAGCACCAGAATACTGGCGCAGAGGGTCAACTTCCTTATCACTCCGAATACTCCTTCATTGATTCTCCGCCCCAGATAGCCCGGGTTGGGTCTTCACCGACGCGCTGGGTAATCTGGTTCAGATTGCGCAGGGTCGATCTGAGCTCCCTCAGTGCCGGTGCCAGCTCCCCCATGCCCTGAAGCCCGGACGCCAGGGCACCCTCGTTTTCGATCGTGAGCCGGTCGATACGGGTTGCCGTGGTCTGGATGGTTTTCAGGGCGGTGTCGAGCGCTTGCAGAACATCCAGGCCCTCATTCGCCAAGAGGGAATTGGCGTTGTCCGAGACAGCCGATACTTTGACCGCGGCCTCCCGTGCCCGAAGCGTGGCGATCTGCATGTTCTCCAGCAGCTCTGTCAACTGATCTCGCTGGTCCATGAGCCCGCCCGTCATTTCCCGGGTGTTCGCAAGAATCACGGTAAGATTTTCGGTGTTCTGATCGGAGAATAACCGGTTGGCGTTGGTGAGCAGTGAATCGGCTTTGGTAAGCAGATTCTGTCCACTGGACAGCAGTGTATCGAAGGGCGATGGCTCAGCCGTGATCAGGGGAGGATCTTCCTGGCTGCCCTGGATTCGGGGGCTGTCTGGCGTGCCGCCAGTGAACTGGATGCTCATGCTGCCGGTGATGTTCGCAAGAACCAATCCGGCTTTACTGTTCTCACGGATGGGGATGTTGTCATCAACCCGGATCAGCACCCGAACCCGGCTCGGGTTGTTCATATCGAGGGTCATGTCCACCACATCGCCGACCTGGACTCCGCTGTATAGCACCGGATTGCCACGGGACAATCCGCTGACGGGGTGATCAAAGCCAATGTGGTAATAGGACCAGTCACGGTCGGTGGCGGTTTTCGTCAGCCACAGCGCGAAACCCAGCGCTGCGGCGAATGCCGTGAGGGTGAACAAGCCAATAATCACGTGATGGGCTCTGGGTTCCATGGCGTTACTCCTGGCCGTGTTCCGAATGAGCCGCGACGGTTGTCGCGGCTGCCCGGCCTCTGGGGCCGTTAAAATATTGCTGAATCCACGGGTCGTCCGTGGTTGCGACTTTTTTGAGCTGGTCAGCCACCAGAACCTTCTTTTGCGAGAGGACTGCGACCCGGTCACAGGTGGTGTAAAGGGTGTCGAGATCGTGTGTTACCAGGAATACGGTCAAACCCAGCGCATCCCGCAAGGTGACGATCAGTTCGTCGAAGCCTGCGGCACTGATCGGGTCAAGGCCGGCGGTGGGCTCGTCAAGAAACAGGATCTCGGGATCCAGAGCCAGTGCCCGGGCCAGGCCTGCGCGTTTGATCATGCCGCCGGACAGTTCCGAAGGATATTTCCGGGCAGCATCGGGCGGCAGTCCGGTCAGCGCGAGCTTGATGCGTGCGAGGTGATGGGCGTCTGCCCGCGTCAGCCCTGCATGTTCAATCAACGGGACAGCCACGTTGTCCTGCAGGTTCAGTGAGGTGAACAGTGCTCCGCCCTGAAACAGCACCCCCACACGTTGCTTAACCCGTGAACGTTTTTCCGCCGACAGGTCTTCGAGGTTGGTACCGAACAGCCGAATCTGGCCGGATGTTGGTTTGTTGAGCCCCACGATGGTTCTGAGCAGAACGGTTTTGCCGGTGCCGGAACCGCCGACCACCCCAAGAATTTCCCCAGTCCGAAGATCAAGATCGAGCTGGTCGTGAACCACTTGTGCGCCAAATTGATTGCATAACTGGCGAACCTCGATAACGGTTTTGCCCAGACTGTCAGGATGAGGTTCAAGATGGTGGTGTCTGAGCATGGTTACCACCCCATTTCCATAAAGAACAAAGCAGCGATGGAATCGAACAGGATCACCGTGAAAATGGACTGCACCACGCTCGAGGTGGTGTGCTCGCCAACCGATTGTGCACTGCCGCTGACTTTGAAGCCCTCCAGGCAGCCAATTACCGCAATAAGAAATGCGAAAACGGGCGCCTTGGATAGACCGACAAGGAAGTGCCGAAGTTCAATGTCACGCTCTACGATCGCCATGAACTGCGGGGGATAGATATCAAGCGACAGGGCGCATACCGTGGCGCCACCCACCATTCCGGCAATCATCCCAACGAACGTGAGGATCGGCAGGCTGACCATCATCGCCAGCACTCTGGGGATGACCAGCAGCTCAATGGGGTTCAGACCCAGGGTGCGTATTGCGTCCACTTCCTGGTTAACCTTCATGGCACCAATATGGGCAGTAAAGGAGCTGGCGGTCCGGCCGGCCAGCAGGATTGCCGCCAGCAACACGCCGAATTCCCGCAGAAAGGAAAAGGCGACCAGGTTCACGGTATAGATCGTGGCGCCAAAGTCCTGCAACACGGTCGCTCCCAGAAACGCCACCACCGCACCCACCAGAAAGGTCAGCAATGCAACGATAGGTAATGCGTTGAATCCGGTGTCCTGAATGGCCGAAACAAAGGGCGTCAGGCGCCAGCGCCAGGGGCGCGGGAGCAACCAGAAAATCGCAGCGAGTGTTTGCCCGATGAAAGCATTGAGCTGTTTCAGGAGTTGGAAAATACCATCGGTGCGTTGACCCAGCTCCGATAGAAACCTGATAGGGGGCGATACCTTGACGACAGGCGGGACAGGCTCCTGTTCCAAGGCCTTGCATACCGCGCTCATTAAAGCCGATTTTTCCGGAGGGAGTGTACCGGCCGCAATAAGTTCACCTAATCGCCGTCTGCCAAGCAAGGCGGCCAGCTGCACGGCACCCGCAGTATCAACGTGCCCCAGTCCAGCAAAATCGACGGTTAAACGCTCCGGATGCCGTCCGGAGATTCGGTTCACTTCCTGTTGCAGCTGGGCATAATCGGGCAGGGTCCAGTCACCACGAATGGATAGGGTGTTGCCGGAAACGACGGCTTCGCCCGGGGTTGGCCGATGCGCCGCGAACACCGGCTTTTCATCGCTGGCATGGCTGGTCACGTTATGGGTACAGTCCGTTGTTTGTTTCGTTGTCCTCCTTGTAGCTTATAAACTGAACTGCTTGTCCGCCAGTATGTTTCGGTCCTCCTGGTCGTGGCTTGCCAGTATCTGTGTGACTCCCTTCGCTTTTTGGGCCATTAGTAGCTCCCGCACGGTAGCCCGGGTTGCCTCATCAAGACCTGTCAGTGGCTCATCCAGGAGCAGGATTGGCTGTTCCCGAAGGACCGCCCGAACAATAGCGACTCTCTGGCGCTGGCCGCCAGACAATTCGCCCGGCATGCGGCGTCCAAGCCCGGGCAACCCCACTCTCTCCAGATGCTCCTCGATAGACCGCTTCTGGCGAGCCGAGAGCTTGAGGCCGGGATGGATTCCAAGGCCAATGTTGGTTTCAACGTTCAGATGCTCAAACAGGTTATGTTCCTGAAAGACGCTGGTCATGGGCCTCTGCCAGGGTGGAAGCAAAATTATCGACTCACCTTTCCAGGCTATGTGGCCTGACGAGGGCGCAAGAAAGCCGGCCAGCAAAGCCAGCAGCGTCGACTTGCCCGAGCCGCTCGGCCCACTGATCGCCAGGCATTCTCCGGGCTCGGCCTTGAAATCGAAGCACCACGGCTCCGCTGCCGACTGATACGCAAACTTCAGGCTTTTTACATCAAGCACTGGTGAACTCCTTTGGTGTCCTTTGGCGAAGAACGGGCAGGTGTGCGGGAAAACGTGGCGGCTACAGCAAAGAGCCCCAGAAGCAGGATCAAGAGCCAAAGGCCTGTGGTTGCAGCGGCTTGCATCTGGTAACTACCCAGCTGCTGATAGAGCAACACCGGTATCGTGGGCTGATTAGACGCTCCAAACAGCGCTATGACGCCAAAGTCTCCCAGGGACAGCCCCACACCATAGGCAAGACTCAGTGCCAGGGGGCGACGCAGGCGGGGCCAGTACAGCTGTTGCCAGCGATACCAGCCACGGATATTCAGTTGGTCAGCCTGTCGCAGGGTCATGGGGTCTATGGCGTTGAGCGGGCCCCGGATAAGCTGAAGCACGAATGGAAGTGCCATTAATGCATTGATCAGTGCTACCAGAGCGAGGCCCTCGGTGCTCATGCCCAGTTTCGGCCGAAGGGCCAGGAACAGGCCAGTGCCGAGAACTAGCGGGGGAACAAACAGGGGCAGGTGGGCCAGGGTCGCCGGAAGGCGGGCCAATACAGGGCTGACGGAAACCCGGTAGGCCCCCAGTATTAGAAGCGCTGCGATTACAGAGATCAGTCCAGCGGGTAGCGCAATCAACAGACTTCGAAGGGTGGCCTTGAGTAACACTGAGTCCTGTAAGGGGCTCAGGGCGCCAGCAACGCCGGGCACGCCTTTCAGGGTCACAAAGATCAATGGCAGCAACAGGAAAAGCGTGAATCCGGCGATCAGCAAATAATCTCCGAAGCGGCCCGGGCCCACACTGTCTTTGCGCCTGGGCGCCATCGCGAGGTGCCGGGCAGGAACCAGCGCGCTATCCATGCCGCGACGCACAGCCAGATACCAGAGTGAGCCGCAAATCAGCATCTGTACGATGGCGAGCATGGCAGCTCGTGAGAAATCAAATTCGAACCGCAACGCCTGGTAGATCGCCACCTCAAGCGTTGTCGAACCGGGCCCGCCGCCCAGTGTCATGACAATGGCGAAGCTGGTAAAGCAGAGGGTAAACACCAATGTCGCCAACCCCGGAAGAATGGCTTTCACTGCCGGCCATTCCAGCGAACGCCAGAGCCAGATGTTACCCAGCCCCAGTTGGCTGGCGATGCGTCGCTGAGGCTCGGGAACGCTCTCAAGGGCGACAAGGAAGATCCGGGCTGCCAGGGGCGCATTGAAGAACACATGGGCGAGCACGATGCCGTTCAGCCCATAGAGATTCCAGATTTGTTGACCATGGACAGGAAAAAGCCAGCCCGTGAGCCATCCTTGACGGCCATAAATTCCAACCAGGCCGGATACCGCCACAATGGTGGGAATCACCAGGCTTAACTCCATCAGCCGAAGCAGCAGTGAGCGTCCCGGGAAGGCGCGATGCCGGTCCAGCGCACGCGCCAGAGGAATCGCCAGAAGAATACTGAACAGCGTAGAGAGGGTCGCTTGCCATATGCTGAAGCTCACCACGTTACGCAGGTAAGGGCTGGTCCAGAGATCTCGGAACGGCAAATCCGCTGATTGCCAGAGCAGGGCACCGACCCCGACAGAGGCGACGCACAGTATGCCCGCCGCCAGCACGATGCCAGGCCATCGCAGCCAACGGGGGTTACTCAGCGGGGGATGGACGGGCCGCTCCACGTCAAGCAGCCGCGTTTAGCGCGTCATGGCGTTCAGCCATTCATCTACCCAGGCTCGCCGGTTGGCCGATACCGTTGCCGGTGGGAAATACCGGGTGGTTTCGGGCTCTATCAGACGGTCAAATACCTCAGGCATGTCGTCACCGAGGTCGATCGCTGGATACATAACGTTCTTCAGGGGGATGTGATTTTGAAATGCTGGCGTGAGCATGAATGCCAGGAACTCACGGGCCAGGGCCTGCTGATCGCTGTTGGCGACCACGGCCGCGACTTCCACCTGCAGGTAGTGGCCCTCATCGAATTCCGCGGCCTGGTAACGTTCGGTGTTGTCGATGGCCATGTGATAGGCCGGGGAGGTGCTGTACGACAGGATCATCGGAGCTTCCCCGTTCATGAACAGTGAGAAGTAGCCGTCACTCCAGCTCTTTGTTGTCGTCAGGATCTTGCCTTTCAGCGCCTGCCACTTCTCGGGTGCCTGTTCGCCGTAAATATGACGAATCCATAGCAACAGGCCGAGACCGGGCGTGCTGGTGCGCGGGTCCTGAATGATGATTTTAAGATCATCGGGGGCGTCAATAAGGGCTTCCATGCTTTGAGGAGGGCTTGATAGCTGCTCAGTATCATAAACGAACGCAAAGTAGCCCCAGTCGTAGGGCACGAACGTCTCATCTTGCCAATCAATGGGCAGCTCTAACGCTGTCAGATCGGTGTCGTGCGAGTCGAGCAGACCCGTCTTGCGCGCCGCTTCCATGGTCCCGTTATCCAGGCCAAGAACCAGATCAGCCTCGGTAGAATCACCTTCTAATCTCAGGCGCTGCAGAATATCAACGCTGCTGTCCAGTGCCACAAAATTAACAACGCACTGGCACCGGGCTTCGAAGGCTGTTTTTATGGCTGGGCCGGGGCCCCATTCGGCAACGAACGAGGGGTAGGTGTATATGTTCAGCTCGGAAGCGTGGGCTGTAGTGGAGCAGAAGAGTGAGGTCGCAATAATGAAGCTGAGTGCACGAATGGCCATACCAGTTATCCTCTAAACACCGGTGGGGTACGACCATGGTGCCCGGAGTCGGGCATGTTAGCGGCACTCAATCCCTTCGCCGGCATGATCCGGATCAGGTTCCGCGGGTATGGTCTCAGCCCAAGCCTGGCGAAGGTCGGGCACCCCGTTGAGAAAAGCACAGTCTAACATGGGTTTAGGAGGATTAAACGGGCATAAAGCTCAGGTGGTTTTGGCAGGCCAGAACAAAAAGTAACCACTGTCGCCGGCAAATCAAAAAGTTGAAAAAAGTGGTTGACGCACCCGGTCGAATCCGTAGAATACGCCTCCGTTGTCGGCAAGAACCGGCACGCAGAGCGGGAATAGCTCAGTTGGTAGAGCACAACCTTGCCAAGGTTGGGGTCGCGAGTTCGAATCTCGTTTCCCGCTCCAATTTTTCTCCGGCCCACGCCGGGTAGAAATTGATTCAAAAGTCTCTCACAGCCCACCTGAGAGCAGCTAAGCCTTAATCCTTCAGGCTTTTCCCCGGCGCGGTGGCAGAGTGGTTATGCAGCGGACTGCAACTCCGTGTACGCCGGTTCGATTCCGACCCGCGCCTCCAATTTTCCCTGAACACCGACAAGCTCTCCGACTTGCTGACTGAGCCGCTATCAACCTTTCACTGATGGCAAAGCCCATTTGTTCAGCGTACGAATCAGATTGGCTTTGACAACGGGTTTGGCGATGTAATCGTCCATGCCGGCCTCGAGGAACTTGGCCTGGTCTCCCGGCATCGCGTTGGCGGTGAGTGCGACTATAGGCTTGTCTTTGAACCGGGATTCTCCGCGTATTAATCTGGCCGCTTGGAGACCATCCATTTCGGGCATAAAAATGTCCATCAGGATGAGGTCGTAATCCATGGTTTTAGCTAGCTCTAGGGCCTCAAGACCATTCCCGGCAACATCCACCACGTACCCGGTTCCTTCGAGCATGGCGCGAAACACGATTTGGTTGGCCAGTGAATCTTCAGCGAGCAGCACTCGAATAGGGGGGTGACCCATTTCCGCAGGTGTCGCTACGGAATCCGATGACTCTTCTGGCAGCTGGGTTTCTTTTGCCCGAATCTCAAGCGGTAACTCGAATTCGAACTGCGCACCCGATCCCGGACGTGCATGGGCACGGATGCTACCCCCCATCTTTTCAATCAGCCTTCTGCAAATGGCCAGTCCCAGTCCAGTACCTTCGTGTTTTCGAGCGGCGGTTGAATCGAGCTGTGAGAACGGCAGAAAAAGCTTGTCTGCCTGAGCATCGTCGAAACCGACCCCTGTGTCGGTTACCACAAAGCGAAATAACTGCCGACCATTGTCAGATCCAGCTTGGTGAACTGCCAGGGTGATGGAGCCTTTGTCCGTGAATTTAATGCCATTGGAGAGCAAGTTCAGCAAAATCTGCTGTAGGCGGCCGGCATCCCCATTGACGATGACGCTCACGTCTTCTCCGATGTCTTCGATCAACTCAAGACGTTTCTGTAAGGCCTTGGCATTGGAGAGCTTTAGTGTTTTACGGACCACTTCCGCCAGATTGAAATCTCCGAACTCCAGTTCCAGCCGGTTGGCTTCCATCTTCGATAGATCCAGTAACTCGTTGAGAAGGGTCAGGAGATGCTCTGCAGACTCATGGGTTGTGTTGATGTACTGCTGGTCCTTGGGAGTGAGCCTACCGCTGACCTTGATCAGGTTCAGCAGGCCGAGAATGGCGTTCATCGGGGTTCGAAGTTCGTGACTGACGGTGGCGAGGAATGCCGTTTTGGCTTCGTTAGCACTTTCGGCTCGACGCTTCTCAGCGGCAAGTTCGAACTCTTTGGTTTTGAGCTCTGAGATGTCCGAATAAGAGATGACTGTGCCGCCAGAGGGCACTCGGGATTCTTGGGTACGCAACCATCGCCCGGAGGCGAGCTGTAACTCGATACATTCGTCGCTGGGGTTTTGATGATGATCGAGCCGGCTCGACAAAAATGCCTCCTGCCCTTCTTCCGTGTCGTTGTCCAGAGAATAAACGCCGTTCTTAAGGGATTCTCTGATCAGATCCGGGAATGAAATACCCATAGGAATGGTCATCGACCCGGTTTCGAAAAAATCGCGGTATTTGTGATTGCAGCGAACGAGCTTGTCGTCGGCATCAAATACGGCAAAGCCGTCGGGCAGTGATTCGATGGCGTCTTTGAACTGGGCATTGCTTCGCTCAAGTTCCATGCGGGCGTGATCGACGGCGCGGGTATACCGGTAAGGCAGTCTCAGCAACATGTAAACGAGAGAAGCGATCACCGTCGTCAGTGTTACCGCCAGCAGCTGTTGGCGGAGGGGAATGTCGCTGAGTCCCGGCGCCGGCGGTATATCAATGGCCACCTGCCAGCTTCCGGCTGGCAGCGCCACTTCCGCCGTTAAATGCGGGCCATCGAAAACGGAATCAGGGCCATAGAAAACGTCACCCTCGGCCCCCAGGCCGTTGCGCCCCCTTATGGCCAGAACAGAGCGCTCGGTTTCACTAGAAAAACCCGACACCTCCAGAAGAACGTGAAGGTCTACAAGCACTGTGGCGAATCCCCAGAACTTTTCTGAGTTTTCTGCTGACGTTGCGCCGGGCTCACGGACAAAAACAGGGTGGCGACCAATCAATGCCGTACCACCCTGAATGAGATCCAGCGGTCCCGCGACCCAGAGTCTCCGAGCTTCGATTGCGGCTTTTGCGGCCTTGCGCCGCTCTGGATCCGCCATCAGGTCGTGCCCCAACGCCTTCTGATTCGATTCTTCCGGCCAAAGGTAAGTGACCACAGCCTCCGGGGCCAACTGTAGGCTACGAATGCCCGTGAGGCTGACGCCAAGATCCTGAGCAAACGATTGGAACGATTCGCGATCAATGGAATGGATACCGGCCCGAACAAAACCAGCCAGCCCGTGAGTCAGATGGAGCCTGGCGTTCAATTCCGTTTCCAGGCGCCCGCGCAGATTGAATAAGGTTTCGGCCTTGGATGCCTGTATCTGCAGGTGTTTACTTTCCAGCTCACTTAGAAAGCGATCCTGCATTAAGAACATGACCAGGAGGAAAACCGTACCAGTTATCGCCAAGGAGACAAACCGGTCGGATAGCACCCGGCCTAGCCGCAGCAGAGAGCTGCCGACGGAATCCCTGCCAGGACGGTAAGAGGCTCCTGGCTGACTCATGAGCTTGTGGTTCGCATCGACGCATTTACTCCGGGTGATGATAGTGGGCGCCACTTGTCGCTTTATGCTGGCTCAGTTTAAAGGTATCTGAGGCCATATCGAGCAAACTCATCGCTAATTTTCGAGAAAAACGGATTTGCGCAAGTTCGATTTCCGCCAGGGATAGTAAATTGGCATCTTCGGAGCCCCGATAATGCAGTTCAGCAGGACTGAAGGCGC
The DNA here is from genome assembly GCF_017301335.1 of Marinobacter salinisoli. Classification (NCBI taxonomy): domain Bacteria; kingdom Pseudomonadati; phylum Pseudomonadota; class Gammaproteobacteria; order Pseudomonadales; family Marinobacteraceae; genus Marinobacter; species Marinobacter salinisoli. The sequence continues at coordinate 2,720,400 of NZ_CP071247.1, read as the reverse complement.
CGGTCTCAAGCCGCTGATATTCAACGCTCCACGGAAGCCCTTCTTTCGCCAACTGGTCTGCGATTGGCGCACTCTGCGGCCGTCCGAACAGGCGGAGGCGGCCCGCAACCACATGCCAAAGCAATTTCGGGGTGTGTTGTCTGGCAAGAACCCGATCGGAGGATTGCGGGAAAAAGCGGCAAAGCACCGATAGCGGAATCAAGGCAAGTGCGATGAATCTCTCGACCATCCTCCCGAAGAAACCTTGCCCCAGATCGAACTGACTGGATGCGAGAAAGAAACTGTCCTGAACATCAAGGGTAGCACCGATATCGACTCTGATGACGCGTTGTTTGACAACGATGGCGTTCTCAAGCCGCATGCCATGCCCGATATATGTGTGGTCGAGAATCACGGAGTTTTTGATTGAAGCCCCACGTGCAATGACACACCCGTTGCCGATCGCGTTATTTCCGCTCAGTTCAACGCCCGCTTCGAGCTGACAGGAGTCACCAACCAGCGTGCGTCCATCACGCAGGCTAACCGCGTGCGCCTTGGACAGAGCGCCTACCTGTAAACCGCGCGAGCCGGCTTCTCCGGACTGCCCCGCAGAAACATTGGCTGTCGCAGTAGCAATGCGGTGATACTCGCGCAGGGAGCCGAGTTCGCTGAAATCATCGTCAGTCTTTGCGCCTGACATTGGCGCATCGGAAGCCGCTGACCAGCACAGGGCATTGATCGAGTTGGACCGGACGTTCCATAGCTCGAACCGGGTGGTTTTCGCGTTGGAAAGCGTGCAGTATGGCGCACAGTTTTCTTCGGGCGCACTTAGTTCCTTGCGCCATACATCCCCTCTTAAAGCTGCAAAAGGTTCGGCCAGGTTTCTGCCTAGCCGGGCGCGTACCCGGTCCGGCGTATCAGCGGTGCTTGCGACGAGGTAATAAAGTTGCAAGCTCCATCGGGCGCCGTCCTCAAAATAGCTACGGATATGGGTGTCCCCGGTCGGCACAACCAGAAAAACCTCCGTGATGCCCGCACCCTGTAATTGAACCAGTGTATGCTCGAGCACTGGTATTCCCCCGACCGGCAGCATGGCCGGGCAGTAAAGCTCGTTTACCGGCGCCAGTTCTTCCCCGGTCCGGTCAGCAAATACCAGGGCCTGATGCACCGATTTCTGTTCGACGGACGTTGCCATTAGCTTGCACCTCGACCCGCCAATAGCGCGGGAACTGTTTTTACCATGATTTTAAAGTCACCCCAGAAGGACCGGTTCTTTCGGTAGGCTACATCCAGTGCCGCCTGTTCCTGGAAACTCAGATTATTGCGACCCGCGACCACCCATTCCGAAGTGAGACCAGGTTTCAAATCCAGTCTGTAGCGCTGTTCCAGCTCATACTTTGTAAGCTCTGAATAGAGTGCGGGACGGGGCCCAACAATCGACATTTGCCCGATCAGGACGTTTGCAAGCTGAGGCAGTTCATCAATGGAGTACTTCCGGATAAAGCGACCGACCCGGGTGATTCTTGGATCCTCTTTGATCTTAAACGTTACGCCGTCGCTGACTTCGTTTTGCTGTTCCAGCTCCGCCCTGAGGGCTTCGGCATTGACCACCATGGAGCGGAACTTCCACATCCGGAACGGTCGGGCCCGGCATCCTGCTCGAACCTGACCGAAGAATACCGGGCCGGGTGAGTCCAGCTTTATCGCTATCGCCACAATGAGTAAAAGCGGTGAGGCAACAATCAGTGCGCCGGTGGCCAGGATGATGTCTGTGGTTCGCTTGGCACCATCCAGTCCGATCGGGCGTAGATGATGGCGCAGCCGCTGGTAGGAAGCCCGCAGTGACAGATACATGCGTTTGGAGCGCGTAGTGATGGATTCCGGAAGGGCGCGAACCAGTCTCTGCGTACCTAACTCGTACCTCAGTCTCAGTGTATAGAGGGGATTGCCCAGCAGGTAACGACGCCACATTCGTCCCGGTTCCTGCCGCAGCCGCCATACCCATTCCAGGCCCCGCTGGCGCATCCAGAGAGGGGCGCGCGGAATTCGACCCGAGTAATAATCGAATAACCCGCCGACCGCCAGGTTGAGCGAGGTCTTCAACTGAGGCTGGACTCGGTTGAGCCAAAGCTCCTGCACCGGGACGCCCATGCCCACCAGCAGAATGTCAGCGTTGCTGCGATTGATGCCCGCAATCACCTCGGGCTCTTCCTCCTCGGAAAAATAGCCGTCCTGAGTGCCTGCAACCTTCAACCCGGGATACTCCGCCCGCGCCCAATCCGCAACCTGCGCTGCAATGCCAGGTTTTGCCCCGAGGAAAAACACGCTGCGGCCCATTCTTGCGGCCAACGCACAAAGCTGCGGAAACAGGTCGGTTCCATTGAGATTGTGCTGAAGCTGTTCACCCTTGCGCTGGCAGCCCATGGCAACGCCGCTGCCGTCAGGGAATACCAGGTCAGCCTGCTCCAGTGCCTGCCGGTAGTTAATGTTGCGGTAGCTGACATTCAGGCAATGACTGTTGACGAAAAACAGGTTGACGCTCCGGTTTCCGTTCATGGCTGACTCAAGCTGCTGCAAGGCCTCTTCCAGAGAAATGTTGGCAAAGGAAACGCCCAACAGTGAACTTTTGCCCGAGGTCTCGAGGACGGAAGCGGAAGGCCTGGTTCGAATATCGGATGACAAAGACATGGATTGTCCTTTTTGCTGCGTTTTACTCCTGGAAACACTATTCGTGCCAGTTTGCCCAAGCCGCAAACCAGCTACTTCCGCGGTACTGATTGATCGGCAAGCGCGGCCGTGACCAAATGCATTGCAAAATGCAACGCATTTGGCTGACCGGAATTCAAAATCAGGAACCGGCCACGTCCTTTTGGATGCGTCGCTGCTGCAATTTGCCGATAAATTCGGAAGCGGTCTTTTCGGTTCGTTGATAGAGCCAGGGTACGGACCAGAGTAAATAGGCGGCAGCGAACGTGGTGATGGTCCGCATAGCCTCTTCCCGGAGGGGGCGCAGGCTACTGCCGAAGGATTTGTTGACGAAGCCAGTAGCCGCTTTGCCATCGCCGAGGCGGATGGCCTGACGGGCCAGATAGCGAAGTTGGTAAGATTTGGCCCGCGGGTAATGCTCGGTCACGAAATCGGGCGCATAGTTCGCGGTTTCTACAGCCAATTGTTCCCACGACGCCAGCTGTTTATGAAGGTTGGCCGATAAGCCACCCGCGTTGAGTCGGTAAAAAGTGAGTGGTTCCGGGATTCCTTCCATTTGCCAGTCGGTTGTCAGGACGATCCGTAGCCAGCATTCGATATCTTCTGACTGGCGCAGATCTGAATTGAAATAGCGCACTTCAGGACTGCCCTGGAAGGCTGCCTCGTACCCGATCTGTTCAAACACTTCCCGGCGGATCACTGGCGCAGAACCGTTACCCACCGGGTTCCGGCAAAACAGGTGACTGGCCGTGATGTCTTTGAGTTTGGGCATCTGGAAAAAAGAGGTTGGTTGACCATCGGCCGACACAAATGCCGAACGACTGAAAGAGACCCCGACACGGGGTTGGTTTTCCAGGTGGCGAACGTGCAACTCCAGTTTATCCGCACGCCAGAAGTCGTCGGAATCCAGAAACGCCAGGTAGTCGCCCTGGGCCTCTCTTATGCCGGAATTGCGAGCACCGGCCAGGCCGCGGTTCACGGTGTGTTGAATGATGTTGATTCTGGGGTCACTGAATGACCGGCAAATCTCGATACTGTGGTCCGGGGAACAGTCGTCCACGATGATCAGCTCGAAATCTGTGAAGGTCTGTTCCAGGACGGACGTGATCGCCTGGCCGACGAAGTCGGCAACGTTGTACACGGGCATGATGACGCTGACTTTGGGCATGGTGATGGCTCCTATTGCATCGAAAGACACGGGCTAAGGCTTGGCCGTAGCCGGTGGTGTCAGCCTCGCGGATTGGCGATCGCGTAGGCGTAAATGTTCATGTGTTGTCGGGTAATTGCCGACCATGAGAAGTCGCGCTGGAGCTTCTCGAGACCGGACTCACCCATGCTTTGGCGCAGCTCGGAATCGTTGAGCAGGCGAGCCACGCTTCCGCCAAGTTCCGAGGCATCTGCAGGGCACAAGAGTCCGTCGATTTCATGACTAATCACCGAATGGAGTACCGGAATGTCGAGGGCAACGACGGGCTTTTTGTAGTGCCAGGCTTCAAGGTAAACGACCCCCAGCGATTCTGCGGTGGAGGGCACACACAGCAGATCGCATGCGGCCAGCGCGGCATTTTTGTCGGCCTGACTGATGTCTTCCAGGACTGTGATGCGCGGGTCGGAGTAACGCTGAAAATGGCGCCTGGATGCATCGGTCTGGGGGCCGATAAACAACAGCTGGGCATCCGGGCGTTCGCGCCAGATGGTTGAGGCGGCCTGCAGCAGCCGGAGATACCCTTTGGGTTCGTCGTGGCGACCGAGGAAGAGCACCGTAGGGCCTTCCGTCAGTCGATGGGCCTCAAGGAAGGTTTGCCGGGGGGTTGGCTGAGTGACCATGGGCCCCATCGGGCAGACGAAGGTGCGTTGCGGGTCGGCGCCCTGTTGCTCAAGCCAGCTTTTCTCATGTCGTGTCAGAGCAATGATCGCATCCGCCTGGCGGTAAAGGTTTCGGAAGCGCCTTGAAGACCACCCCTGGCCCTCAGGCAGGTCGGTATTTGCCAGAGGCGACCAGATAAAGGGAATCTTGCGGCGTCGCGCGGCGGCCAGTGCAGCCTCGGCCATGCAGGTCAGGCCGTTGTAGATACTGTGGATGAGCTGGGCGTCGGCCGCACAGTGATGTATGGCCTGGGTACTGAAAGGGCGTAAAAGCCGATCAAAGACCGGGCGAACGAAGCGATTTTTTGCGTGCTGAGCCGCCAGCAGGTTTAGAGCCTGCCGTCTTGCGCCGGTGGGACAGGCCTGGTGAATCTGGTAATCGCCATCGGACTTGGAAAACCCCGTCTTGCTGGCCAGTGCGACTTCTGTCGGCAAGTCGTCGGTCGAGCTATGGCAGACCACGTTGATTCCCATTCCCGCATCAGACAGGCATTGGGCAAGATGCCGCGAGTGCATTTCAGAGCCGCCTCTCGCCGGCCAGTATCTTGGAACCACCAGGGTGGAACGTAGTGCAGTGGTCATGAGCAAGCCTCCTCAACGGGGGTGGTACGGGCCGCCGGGCGAGCGCCATGGGCAAGTCCAATGAATATCAGGGCGGGCCAGATCAGATAGGCGAGGATTTCCAGGTTTTCGCCGAACGTGTAGAGAAAAAGAAGCAACACACAGAAGAAACCGGTGAGCTCGACAATGCCGCCCCGCAGTGCCTTCAGGCCCAGGGTCAGCAGTGAGAAAATAAGGGGAAGGGCGAGCGCCAGAAAACCCACCATACCCTTGACGAATAACAGCCCGTACCAGCTGTGATGGCTGCCGATTGGCATGTACTCAACCAGATGTGGGCCGCGCTCCACCACGCCATGCCCCCATACCGGCGCCTCGGTTCGCCAACGGTGCAAGGCAATGCGGGCAAGGGCTTCCCGCACCCTTGTGGAATCTGCGCGGGCCGCCTTGATGGATTCATAGCCGGTCTCGAGCCCTTCCAGAATCCACGCGCCGGCGTAGGCGAAGATCAGGCTGGCGACCATACAGGCAAAGGCCAGGATCGGACCCCGAAGGTAGACAAGGCAGAACCGCACCCCGATCACGAACAGCAGCGCCAGCAGTGCCAGGCGGGATTGGGACATCAGAATCATCAGCACACTGGCCGATATTCCGATAATTCGCCAAGACCGTTCCCGTTCGATAAGAGCAAGCAGGAAAAAAATGTTGGCGACGAATCCCAGGGCCGGAGCCCAAGGGGTAAACAGACGCCAGCGTGGCAGACCGGACTGAGGATCGAGTTCATACAGAGAGACGGCAAAAAACTCTGGACCTGGCCCGCCAACCGCCTTCAAGGGTGAGACGTACGCGGTTTCCGGAAGTCTCAGCAGCCATGCGCCAATAAAAACGGGCAGCAATAACAGCGTGTGTAGGCACACGCGCATGGCGGCCCGCGCAATCAGCTCGGGTCGGATTTGAAGACTGGAACCTGCGAGGATAAACAGGGCCAGCAGCGCCCAGCCTTTGGCCCATCCAATGGAAGACTTGATGAGCTGTCCGGTTCCCAGGTTGTTTTGCAGGTGCCCGACCACAACTGCCACCAGCATCATGAGCATGCCGATAATCCAGAGCCAGACTGGCAACGGAATGACAATTCTGTTTTCCACGCGCAGCACCCGGGCAGCGAGCACACCGGCCAGCAACCACCCGATGACGGGGCCAACCACGTAGAGACCGCCAACGGCATAGAAAGCGTAGGTCCAGCTCAGACCCACCCAGACTATGCGCTCTTCAGGATTTTCTGGAGCCATGGCTTTCTGATCCATAGGAGTGACAGCCCCATGATCAGCGATAAGGTCGCGCCAGCGCCGCCAATGAGGGCGAGCTTATGGGTCAGACGGTCCGGCTGATCGGGGAGTGTGGGTGGCGCCAGCATCTGCACCAGAGGGTAAGACGAATACCGGTCAGCATTGCCGATATCCTGCTTGGCCAATGCGGTTGAGAATACAGCGGTCGCCACTTGCTGTTTACGACTCAGGTTTTCCAGGGCGACAGAGTCCTCGGCCGATTCTTCAATGCGTTGCTGAAGCTTTTCAATAAATTGCGCTTCGGTCTGAATCCGCTTGGCAAGACCGTTTCGCTCCGCGATCAAAGACAGCAGTTCTAAAAGGACCTTGTCCTGAGCGGTGTGATTGCCCAGCTCGATGAGTTCGGCTGTGGTGTATGCCGTGGACTTGGTGACCTGGCGACCGCGGCGGGTAAGCTCCCCGTTGACGGTGTCGTGTGCGGCATGGAGCTGCTTGAGTTGTGGATGGTCGTCGCCCCAGATGCCGTCGATGCTCGACATCTGGGTGTGGACTTCGGCGTGGCGTTGGAGTTGCTGCTGGAAGGCTTCGTCGCTGCGAAGGGCAATCGCCGCCCTGAGCGTTTCATCGGTCAGGTTCAGGCCCTGTTGCATGGTGGCGATCTGGAACAGCAGCGCTTCGTAATCGGACTGAAGCTCCTGATTGCGATAGCGGCTGTCTTCAAGGCGGGTGATCAACCCCGAGAACTGTTCAAAGGAGACAATGTCCGACTCAATCTGGAACTCCAGTTTGCTTTGCTGGGCTTGTTCGAGCTTCTCGTTGAAGTCTGAGATCATGGCAAGACCGGAGTCGGTCAGGTGTCGCGTTTCGTCATCCCGAAGCTGATCAAGCTGAGTTTGCAAAGCCTCGTACAGGGCATAGGACTTTTTCTGAGCGAGTTGTGGGTTCGGGGCCTTCAGCTGAAATTCCATCAGCGAGGTCTGGTCCACGAGCTTAATTCTTGGGGCGCCGAACTTGGCAACGCTCATGCCAAGTTTGCTTGCCGCCAGCGCCAGAACAGGCTTGCTGGTGGCGATTCCTTTGTAACTGGCTACCGGATCAACCGAACTGTTGGTGAACGGGGAAGCAACACTGGCACTGGCCTGACCGATGCTTTCGAGGCTGACCGCGAGGCCATTGCCAGTGCCCGGCAGAATCAGGGTCCATTCGCTGACATAGGTTGCCGGCTTAAATGTGACGAGCAATACAATCGGCACCCAGATGACCGCGAGACAGGCGAGCAAGATGCCGATATACAGTGCCCGGCGTTTGCCAGGCTGCAGGTGGCTGCCGTAAACGACGACCCGGAACAGGAAGCCTTTTTTCGGCGATTCCACCTGCTGTACCGGTGCGTTCATCGGAAGAACACTCCTATTGGGGCCAGCACATCGCTGATTGCCCGACCAATATCCCGGATGTTGCTGATCTCGGAGTCGTAACAGACAACGCTGTCATTGGGCATCAAGTAGGGATTGATCGACCGACTGCCCGGATTGCTGAGTACCTGCTCAATCCGGCGCTCCACCGTAATCGGCCGACGGGTCACCGGATCGGTGGTGACCAGCACGGCGTAGCGGTCACTGTTGGTGAGCGCAGCACCGCCGGCACAGTTGCCGGACACCACAGCGGTATGCAGTTGAGCGCCGTAGGGCAGGCTGGTGGAATGGAGTTCGACGGCTGACGAGGCATTGTGAAAGGCCGGCACGGTGAGGTTTGAGATGAACACTCGAATCCCCGGTGGGGTAATGGCGCTCGGTCGAATGATGCGGGCGTCCGGCACACCCAGGCTGGTGACCCGGATCTGGTCGCCCTGGATCAAGGCCACGTCTTGTACCTGATGGCCGGCTACGGTGCCACTGAGGTCATAGGTATGAACGACCCCGTGCCGAATCAGTTCAACCCGCTGAATGTCTGCGTCCGGACGAACGCCCCCGGCGGACTGTAAGGCGGTGCTGAGCAATCGGTTCAGTGATGCACTGCCTCCGCGGAGCTTTAGTTGGTCACCGGATAAACTGGCGTCTCGGGGACTGAGCGAGACGGTCCCGGGTGTGAAGACGGCTCCGGCGACAGACACCTGGATCGGTGCCCATTCCTGAATGGAAAGATTCAGGCGCGCCATGCCCGGTTTGAAATAGCCGCCAGCTTCGAGGGCCTGGTTGATCATCACCTCAGCCTCTGACACTGGAACCCCGGCGACAGCCACCGGTTTGATGTAAGGCAGCTTTAACTGACCATCAAACCCGACTTCGTAAATCCCGGCGAGCGCCGTGTCTGAGGAGTCGAACACGCCTTTGAAAAACGCTTTCGGTGGCAAATCAATACGGACGCGATCTCCGGGTGATAACGGCGGGGTTCCCGGGAGCCCTGTGGTCTTGGGGCGTGATTCGTCGGGGCTCTGCACGTCGACAGACGAACCGTTGCCAGAGGCATGATCGTAGCCAACAAACGCATCCCGCGGCCCCACGTAAGTGGCCTGTCCCATCTCACTGCCTTTTGTGAGATGCATCCAGTGACCGCCCTCAAGCGACCGTTCGTCCCGGCTGCTGCTCAGGTCGGGAGACGCGCAACCGGCAGCTACGGCGAGTGCAACGAGAGAGGAACTGAGTGGCTTGAGTAACATGTTGGAAGCTCCGAATCGCAATCTGGGAAGACCTGAATCCCCGTAGGCGGTTGGCCATGGGTTACCGACGTTATCTGGTCAGTATCAAATGCCGTGCCATTATTGGAGTCGACGTAAAGGTATGAAAATAAATGGTTTAATTCTTGAACGTTGGATTTTTCGCAAAATGCAAACCAGTTTGAAACTCGGTCAATGCGCGATTTCGCGTTTTGCGATTGGATAATTGGGGGGGAGGGCCGGGCTGAACTTTCATGGTCCAGCCCGGAGTTGGATGCTAAGACACCTGTTGCTGAGGCAAAGCCGCTGGCTCCGGGGACACAGGAGCAAGGCGATAGCAGAAAACCAACAGAACGAGGGCGGCCAAGGTGTAGGTGATCAGGGTGGCCAGCGCCAACAGGAACAGGCTGTGGTAGACGCTCACGACGACCGCAACGGTCAATGCCACGGTAAGCCAGAAATGATTCTTCAGATCGACCTGAGGTAAATCCAGGGCTCTGAGATACTGGCTGTTGGCCTCGAAAAGCGTTTTCGGAAACGCCGTCAAACAGAGGATCACAATCAGAGGGATACTGCCGGCCTCCTCCCAGGAACTGCCAAACACCAGGGGAACATACAGGGGGGCTGTTGCTGCCTGTAACACTACCACCCCCCCGACGGTCATGATGATCAACTTGACACCGCTTCGGTACTTCTGCGCACGTTCAGAGGGCGATTGATCGTGATCTGCGTTGCACAGATGCGGCAGGAAAGCGCTATTGATCGCGTTGGCAAAAGTGGTGGCGATCCCCAGGCCGGCATTAAATGCGAAGTAATAGAGGCCAAGCGCTTCAATGCCGAGAACGTATCCGACCAGCAGATAGTCGAGGTTTTGCCGGATAACGCTAAGACCATCAATCACCATCAGGTTCAGACTGTATTTCAGGATGTCTATCCTGGATGCTTGGGGTTTGCTGCGGTCAAATCTCCACGTGTTGTGAGCGCGGTGGAAATAAACCCAGATAAATGGTGCAAGGAGTTTTGGGATGACAAGCGCCCAGATTCCGGCACCACTGGCAATCAGCACCAGCACGCTGACGGTCTCGAAGGTCGTCTGGCCGACTTCGATTTTCGCCACCAGGTGCATTTTGCCCTCCCGGACATTCAGTGCGGCTGGCACCATCGCCATGGGTAATATCAAATGACACAGGCCCAGAAGACTGATAGGTAGCCATAGCTCGGCCGCGCCATAGATCGTGGCGACGACATACCCTACCGCGCATTGCACTAACGCGAGGGTAAATCCCAGAAGCCAGTTCATGCCGAAGGTGGTTCGGCAAAGAGAGGGCAGTTCCTTAGGTGGCGCTTGTATCAGCTTGACCTGGGTGCAGCGCTGAATGAACAGCGAAATGATCTCGTGTGTCGTGAATATCAGAGCAATCTGGCCATAATCCAGCTGTGTGAACGTCCGCGCCACAACGACCGTGACAGCGAGCCGAAGCACGCGGCTTGCGAGCATGCTCAAGGTCAGCCAGCCTATGTTGCGCAAAAAACGGTTGGCGGTGAAGGAGCGCCACAGTCTCAGTGGCGCTGATGATATGCTCATGGCCAATCTCCGGCTGAAAGGGTCAGGCAGCCAGATCCCGCAGGGCGGCATCTAGATCGGCATAGATCTCAAACATTTCGTGGAGCCGTGTCAGCTCCAGTAACGCACGGACGCTGGGGGCAGGCCCTGCAAGCACGATGCTGCCGGAGATGGGCTGGGTCTTTTTATACGCCGAAACCATCACTGCCAGTCCGCTGGAGTCCATGAACAGGACGTCTTCAAGGTTCAGGATTAAATGATGGGCCCCTGACTTGATTCTGTTCTCCAGCTGCTTTCGGACTTCGCTGCTGTTTGCCATTACCAGCATCTCCGGGAGATCGAATATTTCGTATTGGGTTGAGCTTTGAGTGGACATGACCGTTTTCTCCAGTGGTTACGTCTGATTGGTCGTCAAACGCTTGCTTAAAGTCACTCGGACAGTGTCGCGGTGACATGTGGCGTGGGCGCGATCCATCCAGGCCTGCATAATGGGCCAGCCTCGACCAGATCCCGCGTTCAAAGGTGTTTCTGTTTGTGAGGGCGGCTGGAATTCCGTTCCCCGGTAGCGGAAGGCGATGACTACGGCGTTACGCTCGCCGAAGTTCGCTAACCGAAATCGTGTGGTAAACCAAGACCCGCCCGAGTGTTCGACGATGTTGTTCAACGCCTCGCGGCAGCACGTCATGATCTGGAAAACCTCATGGGCGTCGTGGATTGCTGAGTCCAGCGCTCCCTCAATCGCCTCCATGACTAACTCAATCGCTGCCGTGGTGACCGGATAGGTCATGATGAGCGTTCTCATAGCTGGGCCTCGGCGCATTCGCTCTCGGATACAGCCGGGCGGGTGGTGGAGGAACCAGATCTGCGTATCACCATCACTGAGACGTCGTCCTCCAACTCCTGACCCTCGAGGAAGTTATTTAACGTTGCCGTAAGCTGTTGCTGTTGTGCTTCGATAGGCAGGTAAGCAATGCGGTCTAGCAGCATTGAAAGATGGTTCGTGGTGAGTGGCTGTCCAGAATCTGTCTGGTGCGCGAAGATTCCGTCTGAGGTGATCACCAGGCTTTCCCTGGCCCCCAGGTGGAAGCAAACGTCATCATAGGTTGCGTGTTCGAACATTCCGATGGCGAATCCATTGGTGCCCAACGGGCGGGGTGAGGGATTCTCCGGAGATGTGATGAACGGATTGGGGTGCCCGGCCTGGCAGAAGGTTCCGTGACCTGTCTCCGTGTTGAGGATCCCATAGATCATGGTCAGGTAGTCGGTTCCGCCGACCTCAGCCAGCAAGCGCTCATTGAGTGCGGCTGCCACACGGCTCGGAACGCGCGAGACTATGCTGCCCGGTTGCTTGGAGGCGTTGGTTAAAAGCTGTGTGGCGTAAAAGGACAGCATGGCCGATTTAATGCCATGGCCAGACACGTCGATAAGATAGAACGCAATGGTGTTTTCTGACACAGGAACGATGTTGTAGGCGTCGCCGGCAACGCCACTTGCGCCGCGAAAATAGTGAAGAACGCTTATGCTGCCCGGCAAGGAGGATGGGTCTGGCAAGAGAGCCCTTTGCAGTGTTTCGGCAGCCGCCAGATCGTCGCGGATTTGCGTCAGTGCATTCTGTTTTTCGGCCAATGCCTTTTTGAGTTCCCGATTGTTCTGGCACAACGATTCCCGGAGATCTGTCACCCGGCGGCCGGCGGCCAGGCGGACCCTGAGTTCCTCTACAGCGAAGGGCTTGGCGATGAAATCATCCGCGCCGGCATCCATGGCGGCGACCAGATCGTTTACGGTGCGTTGGCCCGTCAGCAAAATGAAATAGGGCGCAAGTTCTGAGGACGTCTTGATGCGTCGGCAAAGCTCGATGCCGTCCACAGCGGGCATTCGCCAGTCGCTGATGACGATGTTCACAGGCTGACCACTGTCTTCCAGGTGGGCCAGTGCCTCCAATCCGTCCGAAGCTTCAGACACTTGATAACCCAGCTTCGCCAGCACTGCACTCAGCCGCATCCTCTCTGGTGCGCTGTCTTCAACGATCAGCGCCCGGCAGCTGTGCTGGGAAGCCTGAGCTGGATTAGCGTTTGCCGACATAAGTTTTTTCCTTTCAAAGTGGCCAATGTGAGCCTTGAACCCGGAACTACTGAACGTGTTCGCAAATACGGTGCCAGCTGCGCAAGAACCAGCGATGTTCAACACTTAGCGCAGGCAAGAGCTGTTAGATCGCAAAGTGCGTTGCATTTTGCAAAACAGATTGAGTCTGAGGACCGTTTTCGCGAACGTGCAGTGCTGGTAACCAGCCGGTACGTCGCCGATCAACCTTTATTGGTGTGAAAAATGCTTGGGTAAACCTGTGTGAAGTTTTTCATTGGTTGAAGCCACGAACCACTCAAAAGGAGATACGGGAGATGACATGTTCCTTGCGGGTAATATTTTTACTGTCGGCAATACTGGTCTCGGTGCCCGGCGTGGCGAGCGCGCAGCAGTCTGCGCCCAAGGTGTATACCTTCGGCGTTGTTCCGCAGCAGGCCAGCGAGAAACTGGCGCGGCAGTGGCTGCCTTTGATGGCTTACCTGACGGAAAAGACCGGCTCCACCGTAAGGTTTGCGACCGCCCCCAATATCCCGGAATTCGAGCGCCGGCTGGCAGATGGTGTCTATGACTTCGCGTACATGAACCCGTATCACTTTACTGTGTTCAGCGAAGATCCCGGATATTCAGCGGTGGCTCGCCAGAGTAACCACGTCATTCGCGGAATCATCGTCGTGTCATCGGATCTCAAAATCGGCGCCGTGGAGGAGTTGGCAGGTCAATCAGTGGCATTTCCGGCGCCCAATGCCTTCGCCGCCACGCTGATTACCCGCGCCCACCTTGATGAAGCTGCGCCGGGCTATCAGGCTGAGTTCGTGAAATCACACGATTCGGTCTACCGCTCTGTGGCTAAGGGGCTGTTCGCAGCCGGTGGCGGGATTGTCAGAACCCTGAACGAAGTAGAACCCGAGATTCGCGAGCAACTGGAAGTGCTCTGGTTATCGCCGGGATACACCGGGCACGCGATCGCAGCTCATCCGCGGGTCACGCCACAAACTAAAGCCTTGGTGGAACAGGCATTGAGTCAAATGCATGAATCTGAACGCGGGCGCTCAATACTGGAAGAGCTGGATATGAAGGGATTTCAGGCCGCTGCCAATACAGACTGGGACGACGTTCGCGACCTGGGGATTAACGCGCAGTGACTCCGTCGTCCTTGTGTGTGTCGGCTGCGGGCTAAGGGGAGGAGCTTGTTATGTCGTTTCGCTGGAAAACGATTCTGGGCATCGCATTCATTGAAGTGGTGTTCCTGTCTTTGCTGATCTGGCAAGCACTCAGCTTTCTGGAAACCTCGGCGGAAAAAGCGGTACTCAAGCGCGCCAACGATACCGTTCAGCTCGCCAGTTCGGTTCTGTTGGACGCTCTGATCTCCTACGACCTGGCCTCCCTGAAAGAACAGGTTGAACAAATTGGCTCGCTGGAGGGGGTCCATTACGCGCAGCTTCAGGGTTATGAGCGCATTCTGGTTTCGGTGGGCGCTCAGCCCGAGACCTTGTCTGCTCAGGATTACGACGTGGGCAGTGTTGACGATGGAATCTTCGATGTCCGCAGTGATCTGGCAGTCGGGGACCAGGTTCTCGGTACCTTGTATCTGGGCTTTTCGATCGAGGAACTGAAAAGTCTGGCTGCTCAGGCGAATGTCCGACTGTATACCATTGCGGGACTGGAGCTCGTGCTGGTGGCCCTCTGTTCTCTGGTGTTGGCCAATTTTCTGACCAAACGCATTCTCGATTTGAGGGATGCCAGTCAAAAACTCCAGGCGGGCGCGCTGGGTGAGTCTATACCAGTCACTGGCAATGATGAGTTGGCCGAGACGATGGAAGCGTTCAACTCCATGTCCCGAATCTTGAAGGAACGTGAACGAGCGTTGGAGCAAAGTAACGCTGCACTCCAGATTGCGAACAGCCGGCTACAGGAGCGTGAAACTGAGATCAAATCGCTGTTCAGAGCTGCTCCCGATGGCTTCGCCATGCTGGATAGCCGCTGGCGTGTTGTTTTGGCGAATAAGGCGATGGAAACCATGACGGAGCTGTCTGAAGCGGATCTCAGTGACCGGCAGTTGGTTGAGGTGCTCAGCAGTCTGGACGTGGAGAATGCGGAGCGGTTCCAGGCGGATCGCATGACCCTGGGCAGCAGAATCGACTTCAGCCTGAGGTGCCAGTCAGGTCGCAGGGTCTATGCCCAGGCGTCGGTCGTGCCGTTTGCGGCCGGTGACAAGGATATGTTTGTCCTGACCCTGCGGGACCGCACGCAGGAGCAGGAGTTGGAGCGTTCGGTGAGAATCAGCGAGCGCCTGAAGGCCAATTTGTTCGACTGCAGTCTGGACGCTTTAATCACGATTAATAAAGAGGGGCATGTCACGGATTTCAGTCAGTCTGCTGAGGTGCTCTTTGGCTGGAAGCGCGAGGAACTGATCGGCCAGCCCATGGCGCAGTATTTGATTCCCGAAGACCTCCGCTCTGCCCACAACAAGGGCATGGCACATTTTCTTGCCACGGGCGAGGGACCGCTGATTGGCAAACGGGTTGAAACGATGGCTCTGAGGCGCACCGGCGAAACCTTCCCTGTGGAATTGGCGCTGACCGCCATAGAGGTGGATGATGAAATATTTGTGAATGCTGCCTTGCGCGACATCAGCGAACGCAAAGTCTGGGAGCGGCAACTGTTGAATTCCAAGGCAGAAGCCGAGCAGGCGTCTCAAGCGAAATCCCGATTCCTGTCCTATATGAGTCATGAAATACGTTCACCACTCAACGCCGTTCTGGGCTCTCTGTCGCTTTTGGAAGAGCGGGTGCAGCTGAATGACCACGGCAGCCGCTATCTCGCTCTGGCGCAACGCTCCGGAGATGCCCTTCTTGCCGTGGTCAATGAAATCCTGGACTTCTCAAAAATCGAGGCAGGGTACATTTCGTTTAATCGACGGGATTTTGATGTTCGGCAGTTGTTAAATGACGTACAGGAAGGGATCCGTGCCCAGCACAGCAATCCTGACGTCGATCTGGGCTGCACAATCGATGAGTCTCTTCCCGAGTTGATAAAAGCGGACCCGAATCATCTCCGCCAGATCCTCACCATTCTTCTGGATAATGCGTGCAAATTTACCCACGAGGGTCGGGTTTGGGTTGAAGTCACCTGTGCGGCTCAGGTGGACGGGGAAACTGACGAGTGGGCTTGCATCGAGGTCAGTGATACCGGGGCCGGAATACCTGAGGACCTGGTTGATACGATTTTTTCCGAGTTCGAGCAGGTCGATGCGATGCGGGATTCCGGTTATGGTGGATCTGGCCTGGGCCTCGCCATTGCTCGAAAGTTACTGGATGGCATGGGTGGATCGATCGCCGTAAAAAGTAAAGTCGGGGTGGGCACCACATTCACCGTGAAGTTTCCGTTTGGCAAGGCGGATGAGACGGCGGAGCCCGATCAAGCCCACTACAATCAAGTCCCGGTCGATGATCCGCAATGTGATGTTGAAGACGAAGCGTCTCATCCTGCTCCGGGCAAACGGGTGTTGCTGGTCGATGATGTTGAAGCAAATCTTCTGATTGGTTCGGAAATGCTGCAGGGTAGAGGATACTCTGTCGATACAGCCAAAGATGGAATCGAGGCCTGTGAGCGGGCAGCGGAGCGACAATATGCAGTGATTCTGATGGACATGCGCATGCCTCGACTTAATGGCCTGGAGGCGAGTGCCCGAATACAACAATCGGGGGGCTTGAATGCGAGTACGCCGATTATCGCCCTGACGGCGAATGCCGAAACATCTGAAATTGACCGCTGCCTCAAAGGAGGGATGTGTGACTTTATCAGCAAACCCTTCAAAATCGATCGATTGGTCAATGCGATCGAGCAATGTGCAACAGAAACCAGGGGTACGACAATGGAACCGAGTAAACCGCAGGCCAGCCAGCCTGAGATCATGTCCATGGAGGTACTTGATCAACTGGCTGCCGACACGTCACCCGAAACAATACCGATGATGATTTCGGTATTTATAAATGAAGTGAAAAAAAGGCTTCAACACATTGAAAATGCGTCAGTAAAAAATGACGAAGATGAGATTAGAGAGCAGGCCCATGCGCTGAAGAGCTGTGCCGGGACGTTCGGCGGCCTGCATCTGCAATCCATTGCGAAACAAGTTGAGGATGCGGCCATCGGGCATGCCGCCGGTTCTGATCAGGCCTTGCTGGAGTTGTTGCAGACAGTGGCGGAGCAAACCCTGATGAAATACTCTCAGTACTATGAGCAGCTTCAGCAGACTCCTGAACAGTCCCTGTAACGTCCGGAAAGGAAGAATGAATGCCGAATGACTCACGGCCCCGGGTTTTGCTCGTTGAGGACAGCCCCTCAAATGCCCTCGTATACCGCAGTTATCTGGAACAGGACTACGAGGTCGAGGTAGTCCACACGGGGCATGACGCTCTCCAGAGTCTTTCCGCGACCAGCTTCAATGCTTTGGTCACTGATGTCCGCTTGCCCGACATGAGTGGGCTGGACATTCTCGATCGCATGCAGAAAGAGCAACCAGCACTTCCGGTTGTTGTGATCACCGGCCATGGCTCGGTGGATATGGTTGTCGACGCCATGCAGCGCGGGGCAAGTGATTTCATCTCCAAGCCTTTCGACAAGGCGCGCCTGTGCGTCACTCTGGCGAACATTCTCAAAGAACAGAAACTGAAAGCCGTTGTCGAAGAGTACGAGAAAACGTTCGTCAGAGAACAGTTCCACAAGATGATCGGCGCCTCCCTGCCGATGCAGAATGTTTATCGAATCATTGAGAGTGCCAGCAAGAGTCGGGCTTCGGTTTTCATTACCGGCGAGAGCGGCACCGGGAAAGAGTTGTGCTCGGAAGCTTTGCACGCAGAAAGCAACCGTTCAGATAAGCCGTTTGTTGCCATTAATTGTGCCGCGATTCCCCGCGAACTCATTGAAAGCGAGATTTTCGGGCATGTGAAAGGCGCATTCACCGGCGCGTCGGCTGCGCGCGAGGGGGCAGCATTGAGAGCTTCTGGCGGGACGCTGTTCCTCGACGAAATCGGCGAAATGCCGCTTGATCTGCAGAGCAAACTGCTGCGTTTGATTCAGTCCGGCACGTTTCAGCCCGTGGGTAGCAGCAAAGAACTCAAAGTCGATGTGCGCTTTATCTGCGCGACCAATCGGGACCCGCTCCTGGAGGTACAGGAAGGCAGATTTCGTGAAGACCTCTACTACAGGCTTCATGTCATACCCATTCATATGCCGGCACTGCGAGAGCGGGGCAATGACATCATGCTCATAGCTCATTCACTGCTGCTGCAATACGCGAAAGATGAGCACAAGGCGTTTGAATCATTCAGCCCGGACGTTGAGCAATTTTTCATGCAACACTCCTGGCCGGGTAATGTGCGTGAGTTAAGTAACGTGATCCGGAATGTTGTGGTGCTCCATGATGGGAAGATCGTTGAAATGTCCATGCTGCCTGACCTTCGCGCAGCCAGCGCTGGGCTTCCCCGCCAGCCGGGTAGCGAGATCCCGGGGGTATCAAAAGAACTGCCGCCCAGCCAGCAACAGCCGAGCGGCCCTAAGACTGGTGATAACACCCGGTCTGAGCTGAAGGCCATAATTCCGCTGTGGCTTGAGGAAAAACGTATTATCGAATCCGCCATCGAGAAATGTGGCGGCAATGTGCCGAAGGCGGCGGCTTTTCTGGAAATCAGTCCATCGACGATTTATCGCAAAAAGCAACAGTGGGAAAAAATGGACTCATTGCGAGCGTCAGTTTGAGTTGCATTTTGCAAGAACTCAGAGAATTCGGCTCGGACAGCCACTAACTCACTGAAAAATAATTCAAAAAAAATCTGGCATGTAATCTGCTGACTCGGAAGAAGCCATGTGCATTGAGGAAGCAGACCATGCTTTACCCAGCCAGTACAGCCCAGATTCCCGAGTCGACCTGCAAGCAAGAGCCATACAGGTTACTCGTCGTAGACGACGATCACTTCATGCGAACGGCTTACCGGCTGGCCCTAGAGAAAGCAGGATTCGGCGTCACTGAGGCATCGGATGGCTATACTGCCCTGAGTTGGCTTGAAACCCATAGATTCGACGCAATTCTGCTGGATGCCCGTATGCCGGGGCTTGATGGATTCAGCACTTGCCGGCAAATGCGTGACTTTCTGGGCGAAGATTCGACCCCCATTATTATCGCTACCGGTCAGGAAGACGATGAATCCATCGACGCCGCCTTCGCATCGGGCGCTACAGACTTCGCTCCGAAGCCCCTGAACTGGCGAATCCTTGCTCAGCGGCTCTTCTCTCTAATTCGCGCCAGTACTGCCAACAAGCACCTGGTCAGCCGCAGTTTTCAGATCTCCTCGCTACTTCGTAGCTCCTCCGAAGCAATACTGGTTCTGGATCGCGAGTGCGTCATAAGAGGCGCTCATCAAATGGAACGTCTGCCATTGGTGGTTGCAGAAACCCTGACCGAAGACCGATGTTTCTTCGAGTGCATTCCGAAATCCTGCGTTCCTTCTGCGATGCGGGCCTGGCAATCGGCACTCACGGAACAGCAGATACACAAGTTCCTCCTGGAGTTCGGGGCGCAAAAAGGCTCTCACACCCTTGAGGGACGATTTATCGGAGGCATGGAAAGTGAGCTACTTTGCCTCTTGCAAGATCATAGCGAGGCTTTTCTGACTCAGAGACACATGTTGCAACTCACATTCAGGGACCCTGAAACGGGAGTCTCCAATGCAAAGCATCTCTTGTCCGAACTCAGTTTGCGTTTAAGAAACGGCAAGCGACTTAACCGACACACGGTACTGATCCGACTTGCCGGCTCAGACCTTCGCCTGGTGGAACCCAGAGCGGGACGTCAGGGAATAGAAACGCTGGCGCGGATGATCGTCGAGCGGATTGACACAGAAGTCGACACATTCGTTACCGCATCGGAGGTCGGCGAGCTGGATGAGCCTCCGTTGATTGCGCGAATATCCGAGTCTGACTTTGTCGTTGTGCTCTCTGGATTGAGCTCTGTAGGCTTTGCGACAGATTTTGCCGATATCCTGGTTCGGCGCCTGAGCAACTGCTATGAAATTAGTGGGTTCACCTGCAAACTAGAGTGGATCGCTGGCGTCGCTGACAGTCGTGAAGGGGCTGCTTCTGCTGAAGAGTTCATCGGCGCCACCGCCTGTGCCATTCACTCACCAAATTTGGAAAACGAGGGCAAGCGCGTTCGTCGTTACTGCCAAAAACTAAAGCAACAAATCTACCGGGGCCTAGAAATTGAACGTCTGCTTCACCGGGATATCGCGGATGGGGCCCTGGAAATGCATTATCAGCCAAAGTTCGACCTCGCTGGTTTGTCACTTGTGGGCGTTGAAGCGCTGATACGCTGGAACAGTGACGAGCTGGGGCCGATCCCTCCCTCGCAGTTTATTCCCATGGCTGAGCAGACAGGCCTCATTGTTCCGCTAAGCCATCTGGTGCTGGACAAAGTGTTTGATCAAATGGTGGAGTGGCGAGAGGCCGGATATCCAGAGGTGCCCATCTCTCTCAACATTTCGGGTATTCATTTAAACACGCGCTCTATCGTCGATGAATTTCGCGCGGGCATGGTCCAGAGGAATATCGACCCTCACCTGGTCGAGCTTGAAGTGACCGAAAGCATCATGGTCGACAAAGGCAGTAAGGCGCTCAGAAACTTGAATGAGCTACGGCAAATGGGCGTCAGGGTAGCCATCGACGATTTTGGAACCGGTTACTCTTCGTTCAGCTATCTTCGTAAACTTCCGATCGATTGCCTGAAGATTGATCGCAGTTTTATCCAGTCCATTCACAGGGATCCGACGGCACAGGCCATCGCCAGGGCCGTCATTACCGTTGGGCACGATATAGGCCTGCACCTGGTCGTTGAAGGTGTCGAGACGGCAGATCAGCTTGCCTGCCTGAAAGAACTGGGGTGCGATTCAGTTCAAGGCTTCTTCACGGGGCGGCCGACTAGCAGTGAAAACTTTGCGCCATATTTCCGCGGTGCTCAGCTCGCATCTTGAGTTGCGCGGGCTTGACCCGATCCTCGGGCTATCTGACAGGAACAGTTCCTCAACTGACTGTAATTTGGTAAGGTTCGACCGTACTGTGGTGCCTGGGTGCGCCACACACGCTTGCGGGAGAGATCGGTTTACTTTCATTAGAGGCCGGCGCCGAAGGAGCAACTGCCCCGGAAACTCTCAGGCAAAAGGACCGCTAGCGTGAAGAACTTCCGAAGAGTTGCCGGCGACAGCGTCATCCGGCACACCGAAGGAGCAAGCGAGCCGCACGGTATTGGCGGCCCGTGAATCTCTCAGGTTCCGTGACGGAAGGGGTGCTTTCTGCTTTTCTTGGCAGAGAGGTAACCCTGGGCGCGTCACGGAGACTGTTATGAAACGTATAGCTGTTATTGGTGGTGGTATAACGGGTATCACCACGGCCTATTCCCTCGCCAAGCGCGGACTCGATGTTACCGTTTACGAAAAGCACCGTTATGCCGCGATGGAGACTTCCTTCGCCAACGGTGGCCAGTTGTCTGCATCAAACGCCGAGGTTTGGAACAACTGGGGCACGGTCATGAAGGGCATTAAATGGATGTCCCGCCGGGATGCCCCCTTGCTGGTAAACCCGAAGCCGTCCTGGCATAAAATGAGCTGGTTCGCGGAGTTCATTGCGGCGATTCCCCAGTACGAAAAGAACACCACTGAAACCACCAGGCTGGCGATTGCGGCTCGCGATTATCTGTTTGCCTGGGCGGAAGAAGAGGGCATTGACTTCGACCTCAAGAAGCAGGGCATCCTTCATATTTACCGTAATAAAGAAGGTTTTGATCACGCTTCGAATGTTTCCCGCCTGCTCGCGGCTGGCGGCCTCGAGCGCCGCCCGGTCACGCCAGATGAAATGCGCGCTATCGAGCCCACTCTGGCCGGCACCTATTACGGAGGCTTCTATACCGAGAGCGACTCCACCGGCGATATTCACAAGTTCACCAATGGCTTGGCGGAGGCTATCAAACGCCTTGGCGTGAAAACCAATTATGGCCATTCAGTGATCGAAGTCAGCGCAGACGATCAACATGCCTGGATTACCGCGCACGATGGCGATGACCAGACCCGCGATACCTTTGATGGCGTGGTGATCTGTGCCGGCGTCGGCAGTCGCTCGCTGGCGGCAAAGCTTGGGGACCGCGTCAATATCTATCCTGTGAAGGGTTACTCGATCACGGTTGAACTTGATGACGAGGCATCGCAGAAGGCGGCACCGACGGTAAGCCTGCTGGACGACGAAACAAAAATTGTGACGAGTCGCCTTGGCGATGGTCGGTTCCGGGTGGCAGGCACGGCCGAATTCAGTGGCTACAACCGCGATATTCGTGACGACCGTATTCGACCTCTGACGCGCTGGGTTGAAGAGTGCTTCCCGGGAGTATGTACCCGTCGAGTGGTACCTTGGGCCGGGCTTCGGCCGATGCTGCCGAATATGATGCCCAGGGTAGGGGGCGGCAAGCTGCCGACTGTCTTCTACAACACAGGTCATGGCCATCTCGGCTGGACGCTTTCCGCGATCACTGCCCACATGATTGCGGATATAGTCGAACAAGCGTGATTTAGCCGCTGGCCAAATTGCGCACTCGAAGAAGCCTGGCTTTACCTGAGAAGCCAGGCTTTTTTATTTTTCTGCCAATAAACTCGATTATTGTTTTGTTCTCGCCTGCTGTTATCGGCTTTTGTGAGCTAGAAAGCGTAAGTAATGGCGCCAAAGCCTTTCAGAACTCGGTCGCTGTCTACGATGGGGCTGTCAGTAATATCACTGCCAAGCTCCTCTACCGCGACATTGAGGACAACCCGCCAACGTTCCGTTATTTCGTAGAAACCACTGACGCCGAGCTCTGCGGTCAACGTACTTCCGACATCATACTCAGGCAAGCCGATCAATGAAGCCGAAGCGGGCACCCCGAAATCATGGTTGGCAAGGTCGCTGCTGAGCCAGTTCAGCCCCAGCTCCGGCGTCAGCCGGAGGCTGCCGAATTGAAACCCTCTGGAAACTCTCGCCATCGCCGAACCGCCACCAATCCGATCGAGAGCATCGTGCTCGTAGCCCAGGTCAAATTCGATGCCGTAGGCCCATTCGTAGATCAGGCCCAGGCCGGCCATCAATGTGCTTTCGCGGTCGCCCAGGCCCGCAAGAGCGGGACTGTCTTTTTCCTCGTACGCACCCACTCGGTAAGACGCCGTGAGGGCAAGTCGCAGATCATCACTACCGAGGATGCCGAAGCGAAGTTCCGGGCCGATCCATTGCAGGCGCTCGCCAAAGTACGTGATGGCGGGAATCGGTTGAATGACATTGGCGTTTGAACCCACATAGGGACTGCTCCGGCCGATAACCCCGAGGCCCACCCCCCATTGCCCGGACTCCCCCAGCACCTTATAAAGCTCGATATCCAGGTTGGTGGTTGCGCCTGCCTCCATCATGAAGCTCGCCTGCTTGAAAGTGGGCGGCCCCTTGGGCTGGTAGTTGTTGGACAGCCCCACCGGCTCACGGGGGATACCAATGAAATTTCGGTCCAGTGCCCGATTGTCGTTTTCGTCCAGATAGACCAGAACTGCAATTTCGCCCTCGGGAACATCGGGGATGAGGTAAGAATCGCCGGGAGCGATGGGATACCGAACCTCCCGGGCTGGATTGCGGAAATCGCCAAAAGCATCCGCGTCGTCGTATACCTGCAACACGACGGTTCCCTCGTCCGGGAGATTCCGAACGTTCACGGACAGATCAGCCGCGTGAGCTGTCTGAGCGGAGAAGCCCATAACCAAGCCGCAGAGCAAACAAGCCACCCGCCCCGGAAAGGGTGCGCCACTCCCTTGTTTGCCAGCCGTGAACCGGAGGTGATCAACCAAAATAGAAGAACGCAACTTTGTTGCCATCCAGGTCCTTAACATAGGCTCCATAAAACTGCCCGGGAATTCGTTGGCCCGGCTCGCCATCACAAGTTGCTCCCAGCTCGATCGCTTTTTTGTAGTGCTGATCCACGGCATCCTTGGAGCCCATCGGAATCGCAAACATATTCCCGTTACCCGGGTGATTGGGTTCGCCATTGTAGGGCGTGCAAACCGCCAGCATCGGAGTGTCCATACTCTTTCCGATAAACGCAATCCGATCCAGATCAAGGAGCACCTTGGCGCCGAAATCGCCCAATAAGTCAGTATAGAAGGCTTTGGCCCGCGCCATGTCACTGACACCAATCGTTACGTAGCCGATCATCTTTTTCTCCTTATCCGGTTAATGCAGCTCTTAACTTACGAGGATTTCGCTGAAAAGTTTAGTGCGCTCAGCTCTGGTGTTGTTGTCTTCATGGAACTAGGATTCTGGCCAAGCCCTAGGGGGAATGAAACAGGAATCACATAATGCCAAGAATTGCTTATCTATTGCCTTTGATTGCCTTACTGGCCGGCTGCTCTTTGACTGCACACAATGACACAGCGGGAGGCTCTGAAACCATGACCACTGAACTAAACGAAGGCGAAGCGGTGTATTGGGTAAACAGCTTGAAAGCCGAGTGCGTTGGCGTTGGGCCTATGCATTGCCTGCAAGTGCAGAAAGGAGAAACCTTTGAGCCAGACGGGTGGACGCTTTTCTACGCGCCCATTGAAGGTTTTGACTATGAAGCGGGCTATCTCTACCGGCTGGTCGTGAAGGAAGAGTCGATTCCTGCAGAGCAAGTGCCTGCGGATGCCTCTTCAATCCGGTATACGCTGGTTCGCATTCTGGACAAGGAACCCGATACCAAGCTGAGGCTCAATGACCTCTGGGTGCTGGAGAGCATGGGGGGGATTGCCCTGGCGCTTGACGATGAGCGGCAGCGACCGCGGATGGAGCTTGATCTCGCCAAAATGTCCGTGATGGGATTCGATGGCTGCAACAATTTCCGTGGCGCCATTGAGCGCCTTGATTCTTCCGAGATCGTTTTCGGCCCCATTGCCGGTACACGAAAGGCCTGTGTCGACATGCGGATATCGGGCCAGTTTAACCAGAGCCTGAACCAGGTGCGCGGTTACACCCTGAAAGGGACTAAATTATTCCTGCTTGATGAAGCGGGTGGCGAACTGCTGGGATTCCAGAAAACGGACTAGAGGCGAAACCACAGGGTGGCCGCATGGACGCGGGCCGCAGGCGTAGGGGAATGGCGAATCCACCGAGACGTAAAGGTCCGAAAACTGGATAATGGCCCCCTGATTTAAATACCCGCCAAATACTTCATATCCGGTGCATTCGCCATGGAAATCAAAGTTAACTTTCTCGACAATCTCAGACTTGAAGCCAAGTTTGACGACTTCACCGTCATTACCGACCAGCCGATTCGTTACAAAGGCGATGGTTCGGCACCCAGCCCCTTTGATTATTTCCTGGCGTCGTCAGCGCTGTGTGCCGCCTACTTTGTGCGCGTGTATTGTTTGGCTCGAGACATTCCAACGGAAAACATCCGCTTGTCTCAAAACAACATTGTCGACCCGGAAAATCGTTACAACCAGATTTTCCGGATTCAGGTAGAACTGCCTGAAGACATTTCGGAGAAAGACCGGCAGGGCATTCTCCGCTCGATAGACCGCTGCACGGTGAAGAAAGTCGTTCAGACCGGGCCGGATTTCCAGATTGAAGTGGTTGAAAGCCTGGACGAAGATGCACAAGCCCTGCTGATGGTGGAGGCAGACGCCGACCACAGAACCTTTATCGAGGGCAAGGATCTCCCGCTGGAGCAAACCATTGCCACGATGACGCGGATCCTGGAAGACCTGGGCATGAAAATTGAAATTGCCTCCTGGCGGAACATCGTTCCCCACGTCTGGTCGCTTCATATCCGGGATGCGGCCTCGCCCATGTGTTTCACCAACGGCAAAGGCGCTACCAAAGAAAGTGCCTTGTGTTCCGCGCTGGGCGAGTTCATTGAGCGGTTAAATTGCAACTTCTTCTATAACGACCAGTACTTTGGCGAAGAGATCGCGAACGCTCCCTTTGTGCACTATCCGAATGAACGCTGGTTCCAGCCGGGGCCAAACGATGAGCTGCCCGAAGGCATCCTTGATGACTATTGCCTTCCGATTTACGACCCGGAAGGTGAGCTTGGCGGCTCCAATCTGATCGACACCAACTCCGGCAATGCAGGACGAGGTGTGTGCGCATTGCCGTTCGTTCGCCACTCGGATGGCGAAACGGTGTATTTTCCGTCGAATCTCATTGAAAACCTGTACCTCAGCAACGGCATGAGCGCTGGTAACACGGTATATGAGGCTCAGGTGCAGTGTTTATCGGAAATTTTCGAGCGGGCGGTCAAACGGCAAATTCTTGAAGAGGAAATCGCGCTGCCGGATGTTCCGCAACAGGTACTTGCAAAGTACCCTGACCTGGTTGAAGGCATTCGCGCGCTGGAAGCACAGGGCTTCCCTGTTCTGGTGAAAGACGCCTCGCTCGGAGGGCAGTTCCCGGTCGCTTGCGTCACCCTCATGAACCCGCGAACAGGCGGTGTGTTTGCCTCGTTTGGTGCGCACCCCAGCATGGCCGTTGCGCTGGAGCGGAGCCTGACGGAGCTGCTTCAGGGGCGGAGTTTTGAAGGGCTGAACGACGTTCCTCCTCCCACATTCAACAGCCTGGCGGTATCTGAGCCGAACAACTTTGTCGAACACTTTATCGATTCGACGGGCGTTGTCTCCTGGCGTTTCTTCAGCGCCAAAGCCGATTACGATTTCTGCGAATGGGATTTCTCTGGCACCAACGAGCAGGAGGCGCACACCCTGCTCGATATTCTGAAGGAGCAGGGTAAAGAGGTGTATGTCGCCGTGTACGAAGAGCTGGGCGCACCCGCCTGCCGCATCCTTGTGCCCGGCTACTCGGAAGTTTATCCCGTTGAGGATCTGATTTGGGATAACACCAATAAGGCCCTGGATTACCGCGAGGATATCCTGAACCTTCACCGCCTGAGTGACAACCAGCTGCAGGCACTGCTTGACCGGCTCGAAGAGAGCCAGATCGATGAATACACCGATATCATCACACTGATTGGCATTGAGTTTGATGAAAACACCGTGTGGGGTCAGCTTACGGTTCTGGAACTGAAGCTTCTGATCAACCTGGCGCTGCAGCAGCATGAAGAAGCCCTGGAACGGGTGGAAGCTTTTCTGCAGTTCAACGACAACACCGTTGAAAGAGGGTTGTTCTATCAGGCGATGAATGCCGTGCTGGAAATCGTTCTCGATGAGGAGCTGGAACTGGATGACTACCAGTACAACCTGCAGCGGATGTTTGGCACCGAGACCCTGGGCGCCGTGATTGGTTCGGTAACCGGTGAAGTTCGCTTCCACGGTTTGACGCCGACGAACATGAACCTTGAGGGCCTCGACAAGCACTTGCGCCTGGTTGACAGCTACAGGAAGCTCCACGCGGCGCGAGCCGCCAAGGCTGGCATTCCGTTGTAACGGCGTCATTTAACATGCCGCCCTCCCTCGGCAGTCTTTTCGGCCGGGGGAGGCAACTTACCCACTGTCTTGCCCGAACACTCAGAGATTCAACGATTCTGTAAGCCTTTCGTTGAGCGCCTGCCATCGCTTCAGCTTTTCCGGCTCCCCAATCCGTTCGTTTCTGCCGCCAGACTTCGTCAACCAAAGACCGTCACCGTTAAAGCTATAAACGGGTTCTAAATCAGTTCTTTGAGAGGCTGGCTTGATGTCGTTTATAAGGTTATCGAGGATCAGTGGATCGTCTTCCGGGTGTTCGTACCAGGCCAAGACCATATGAGCCTGATTCAGCTCCAGCGCTTTCACGTAAACAATTCGGAGCTGGGCATCCGGAACGCCCATGGCCTTGAGTGTGAGGTATTTTGCGATGGAAAAGTCTTCGCAATCGCCGCCATTGGTTGTCAGTAATTCGATCGGTGTCGCCCAGTAGTCTTCCTCGCCCCAGTGATGGATGTCATTAATGAACCGGACCCGATTGAAGAACGTGTTGACCAGTTTCAGCTGTCGTTTGATTGGCGCATTCTTGGCAAGGCTATGCAGGCGCTGCCAGTTTTCCAGGCGTTCATAGGCCTCCGCCCCGAACTCATTTTGTACGTAATCCATGAGCCGGGAGCTGAGCTCAATTGCCCCAGCCAGCGCTGCAAACATCATGAGCACTGGAACCAGTCTGGCACGGCGGCGGGGAGCGGGGGCAGCCGTGATCATCCGACGCCTCAGTTACTGTTATTCCGCAGCCGCTCCCGCAATTGTTCCAGGCGGCGCCGGATTTCTTCACGTCTCGCTTCGTCGTTCTGTCCGGAGCTGCCTGACTGCGAGGCAGGCTGGGAACGACTCGTGGATGATCGCGATGAGGGTGAGGGTGAGGAGCGTGTGTCGCTGTTGGCTGCGACAGAGAGTCCTGAACGGTTGTCATCCTCAGGGAAGAAGAGGTTTTCGAGTTTTCCGCTGCGCTCAATAATGACGCGATTCGGATGCACGGAGCGCAGTGTCGCGTTGCCGGGAAGTTCATCGCCCACCAGGTAAGCATCCGTGTTGCCTTTCTGGTCTTCGATCAACGCACTGCCGGGGAACTCGCCTTCCGCGGCCAGCACACCGCGAAGAAACAGGCGAAGATTGGTTTTTGGCAGATTCTCGGTGCTAACCGCTTTTGCTTCGCCGTCCTTGGAGGCTGTTCCGAAAAACTCCAGTGAACCCAGGTTTACCTCCGGGCGCTGGCGGGCTTCGGAGCCTGCATTTATGCTTTCCTGCTGGCTCGGACTGGTAACCGTCTGCTGGCTGGATTGCCAGAAACTATACGCCTGCCAGGCGGTCACAATGACCATGGCGGCGCCCGCGATAACAGCTAACAGAAGCGGGAGTCGTTCGTTGTGTAAGGGCATTGATTATCCTGGAATAATGCGATTCACCTGTAAAAGGCTCACAGGTTATCAGACTGCAAAACATAAATCGCAGTATAGTGTATAGAGTTGTTCAGCGGTTCCCATTCCTGTGGTAGCCTTTCTGAATTATTTGAATCCCAAAAGATTTTTGTAAACGGGGAAGACCTTGACTACTGAAACCGACACCCAGCAGCAGGATGCTCCTCTCGGCCGTCTTCCTTTCACCTTTGCCAAGCGCAATGGTGTCATCCTGACACGCTCGGAAGAGGGCGAACCGGTCATTCTCGTCAGGCCGGGTGCTTCCCACTCCGCACTGGCCGAAGCCAACCGGGTCAGTGGTGGTCGGGCGCAGTTCTCGACCATTGATCCCGACCGCTTTGATCACGCCCTGAACATTGCCTACCAGAACGATTCGGCAGAAGCCATGCAGATGGTCGAAGGCATCGGTGACGATATGGATCTGGCCTCCCTGGCGGAGTCGGTTCCCGAAACCGAAGACCTCCTGGAACAGGAAGACGACGCTCCGATCATACGATTGATCAACGCAATCCTGACCGAAGCGGTCAAAAGCAGTGCATCGGACGTTCATATCGAAACCTACGAGAAGCGGCTGGTTGTCCGGTTCCGGGTCGATGGGGTTCTCAGGGAAGTGGTTCAGCCCAAGCGTGCGCTGGCGCCTCTTCTTGTTTCCCGTATCAAAGTCATGGCGAAACTGGATATCGCTGAGAAGCGGGTGCCCCAGGATGGCCGTATTGCGCTGAGAGTGGCGGGCCGTGAAGTGGATATCCGGGTGTCCACCATGCCGTCCTCGAATGGTGAGCGGGTCGTTCTCCGTCTTCTGGATAAACAGGCAGGCGCAATCCGGCTGGAGTCGCTGGGGATGACCGGCGAAGACCTCAAGGTTTTGCGCAAACTGATTCAGCGGCCTTACGGGATCCTGCTGGTCACAGGGCCAACCGGTTCTGGTAAGTCCACCACGTTGTATGCGTCGTTGCAGGAGATCAACGACCGTACCAGAAATATTCTCACCGTCGAAGATCCGATCGAGTATGACCTGCCGGGCATAGGGCAGACCCAGGTGAATCCGAAGGTCGATATGACCTTCGCGCGCGGCCTTCGGGCCATCCTGCGTCAAGACCCGGATGTGGTGATGATCGGGGAAATTCGCGACCTTGAAACCGGTGAAATCGCGGTTCAGGCCAGTTTAACGGGCCACCTGGTGTTATCTACGTTGCATACCAATTCCGCCGTCGGTGCCATCACGCGCTTGATGGATATGGGCATCGAACCCTTCCTGATTTCATCCTCTTTGGTGGGCATTGTCGCGCAGCGATTGGTCCGGGTGCTCTGCAAAGAATGCCGGGAGCCCTACACGCCGACTCGCGAGCACTGCGAATTCCTGCAACTGGATCCTGAAATGCCTCCGCAGATCTATCGGGCCAAAGGCTGCGAACACTGCAATGAGCTCGGCTACCGCGGACGTATCGGCATCTACGAGGTAGTGGAAGTGACCGACGAGGTTCGGGCGCTGATTCACAGACGTGCGGGGGAACTGGAACTGGAACACGAGGCGCGCAAACGTGGGCCCAGCATTCATGCGGACGGCGTACGGAAGATTCTGGAGGGGGTGACCACCGTGGAAGAGGTCTTGCGCGTCACCCACCGGAGCCAATAAGCCATGCCCGCATTCGAATACAAGGCGCTCGATTCCCGCGGCAAACAAAAACAGGGGGTTCTGGAGGGTGATGCCGCGCGTGCTGTGCGACAGCAACTGCGGGAAAAAGGTCTTACACCGCTCTCAGTGGAACCGGCCGTTCAGAAACAGGCGCGCAGCAATCCGCTGAGCAGCCGGGGCAGTCTTGCTGCCGCTGATCTGGCTCTGGTTACCCGCCAGTTGGCCACCCTCATCCAGTCCGGCATTCCCATCGAACAGGCGCTGTCGGCGGCGGCACAGCAGTCAAGCAAACCCCGCATCCGAAGCATGCTTATTGCGATTCGCGCCAAGGTAATGGAAGGCTATAGCCTTGCCGAAAGCCTGGGCGAGTTCCCCCGGGCGTTTCCAAGGCTGTATCGCTCAACCGTGGCAGCTGGTGAACACGCCGGACATCTGGATCTGGTTCTGAACCGGCTGGCGGATTACACCGAGGGAAGGCAGGAAGCCCGGCAGAAAATTCAGCTCGCCGCCATTTACCCGATCATCCTCAGTTTCGTGGCCATCGCGATTGTCGTTTTCCTGCTGACCTACGTGGTCCCTGACATCATCGACGTATTCCTCAGGCAGGGGCAGGAATTGCCGGCGCTTACCATGGCCATGCTCTCGGTCTCGGAATTCCTGGCGGACTACGGAATCTACCTTCTGATCTTGCTGGTTATCGCGTTTATAGCCTTTCGAATTGCGTTGCGAAAACCCGCGTTCCGGGAACGGTTCCACAAGAGCCTACTTCACATGCCTCTGTTTTCCGGAATGGTACGCGGGGTGAATACCGCTCGCTACGCCAGCACACTGAGCATTTTGACGACAAGCGGTGTACCACTCGTGGAAGCAATGCGTATCGCCGGTGAAGTCTTGTCCAACGACTTTCTGCGCGCTGAACTCCGGTCAGCGGCCAAGACGGTTAGCGAGGGCGGTTCCTTGCACCGCTCACTGGATCAGACCGGCTACTTTCCCCCCATGATGCTGCACATGATTGCCAGCGGGGAGGCCAGTGGTGAACTGGATAGCATGCTTGAGCGGACAGCGAGGATGCAAGAAAACACCTTGCAGTCCAAAATAGCGGCAATCGTTGGGCTGTTCGAGCCCCTGATGCTACTGGTAATGGGTGTGGTGGTTCTGATCATTGTGCTGGCCATCATGCTTCCGATACTCAACATGAGCAACCTGGTGGGTTAGGGCGCGGCACGCCATCCCTCCATGCAAAAAAAAGGACCCCAAAGCAATGACAAATGCAACAGTGACACACCACAAATCCCAAGCCCGTGGCCGTCAGGGCGGCTTCACGCTGATCGAAATCATGGTGGTCATGGTCATTCTCGGCCTTCTGGTCGCCATCGTCGCACCCAACATCATGGGGCGAAGCGACCAGGCGAAAGTCACGGTGGCCGAAACACAACTGAGCAACATCGCAAACGCCCTCGACCTGTATCGCCTGGATAACAGCCAGTACCCGTCAACACAGCAGGGTCTTGAGGCACTGGTAACCAAGCCCAGTGGCAGCCCGGAGCCAAAAAACTGGAACCCGGACGGCTACCTGAAGAGCGTCCCCGAAGATCCGTGGGGTACCGAATACCAGTACGTCAGCCCGGGCACTGAAGGCCCTTACGATCTGTATTCGTTCGGCGCCGATGGCCAGGAAGGCGGTGACGGAGATGCCGAAGATATCAGCGTCTGGGAAACCAAGGAATAAACGCTTGTGCAGCCGAGGAGGCTACCAAAGGGCTTCACACTGATTGAGATACTGGTAGTCCTCGTTGTCGTAGGGCTACTGGCATCACTGGCTGTCATGACGCTTGGCGGGGGCTCTCAGCAGCGAGAGCTCGAGGGCGAAGTACGGGAGCTGTACTTGCTGATGCAGACGGCAGCCGAGCAGGCGGTTTTCAATAATTCCGAAGTAGGCCTGCAACTTGAAGCGGACGGTTATCAGTTCCTGGTTTACGAGGACGAATCCCAGGAATGGGCGCCGTCTGAGGAACGAATGTTTCGCTCGCGATCTTTCCCGGAGTGGCTAGTCGTAACCGAATACATTGAGAGCGACGCCCCGAGGCTTTCTTCCGGGGAAGACAAGGTGCGTCCCGACGTTGTGTTCTTTTCCAGTGGTGAAACGACGCCATTCGAGCTCGAATTCAACATTGGCAGAGACGCAGATTACCTCCACGTGCTGGCGTCGGATGGTGTATCACCAATCGAATGGCGCAGGCCCGGTGACGAGGATGAGCCGTGAAGCGACAAGCGGGTTTTACACTGATCGAGGTGCTCGTCGCACTGCTGGTGTTTGCCTTGGTTGCGACGGCAGCCGCGGATGTGGGCGGGCAATACATCAGCAGTTTCGAACGCATCCGAGACAAAACACTCGCGGCCTGGCTGGCCGACAACCGGATTAGTCAACTTCGGCTACAGGAAGACTTGCCGGGGATTTCGGAAAACGCTCAGGACCTTGATTACGGTCCCTATGAGTGGCAGGTAACCACCCGAGTTCTCGCTACTGAAGACCCGTCCATTCGTCGCGTCGAGGTTGTCGTTGCGCGCTACCGGGATGCGGGCACTGAACCTGCTCCTATCCATACGCTGATGGCGTTTTTGGGGGAGCATTGATGCAGCATCGCTTCGGTCTGTCAGTAGGACGTCAGCGCGGCTTTACCCTTATGGAAGTGCTGATCGCGGTGACCATTACCGCGGTTATCGGGCTGGGGGTGTGGCAGGTATTGAACGGAATCGTGACTTCCCGTGAGCGGGTAAACGAGCTGGCGCAACGTTTCGACAACCTGCAACGCACAATACTGCTGTTAGAGCGAGACCTTACCCAACTGGTTAATCGACCTTCGAGGGATGTATACGGCGACTTCCAGGCCTCGCTCACAACCCGCCAGGAAGACTTCGCGCTCGTGCTGACACGACAGGGCTGGCGAAACCCTCTAGGAATTCGTCGAAGCGAATTACAAAGGGTCGCGTGGGAGTACACGGGTGACGAACTGAGGCGCCGGTTCTGGCCAACGGTTGATCAGGGACAGGAAGACGCTGGTACCGAAGTGCTGCTACTGGAGGATGTGAAGGCTTTTGACGTTCGCTTGATGGGAGAGGATCGGGCGTGGCGTGCGGAGTGGCCCACGGATGAGATTCTTGCCGGACTGGACCCATCAGCGAGGCCGGATATCCCATTACCCATCGGCATTGAAATAACTCTTGAGCATGAGCGTTTCGGTAGACTGGTTCGCACGTTCGTGCTGCCTGACTTCGATTTTGCAACCGCTCAAGGCAGGCTGAATCAGGCAAATCAGGCGGCAGAACAGCCGGCGGAAGATGACGAGGGCACCGAGGGCGAACCAGAACCGGATCCCAGCGCCGGGCAACCGGGAGGGGCTGGCTGATGAGGATCCTTGGACGGAACCAGCAGGGCATCGCTCTGATCATGGTGCTCCTCGCGATGGCCCTGGTCGTTATGCTCTCAGCCGGCATGACGCAGCAGCAAAGCATAAGAGTATTCAAAGCCGGGCATTACCTTGCTCAGCAGCAAGGCACCAGTATTGCTCTGGGAGCTGAGGCTTTTGCCCGACAGATTCTGTTTCGGGACTTCGAGCAAGACAAAGAAGATAACGAGTTTGTCGATACGTTGGATGAGTTTTGGGCGAAAAATTCGGCCATACTGCCATTGGACGACAACATAGGTGTGGTGGAAGTCCAGATCGACGATCTCGGCGGTCGTTTCAATCTGAACGACCTGATCACTGATAACGGTGAAGTTGACCCGCTGGCCAAGGAGCGAATGACGCGACTGCTGGCAGCGCTGGATATCACGGCAGTCAATGTCGACACACTGATTGACTGGGTCGACAGCAATGACCAAACCGTCAGTGCATACGGTGCTGAAGATGGTCAGTACCTGACCGCCGAGCCGGGTTACCGGGCGGCTAATCAGCCTTTCGTCAGTGTGTCGGAGTTGCGCCTCATTGACAGTATGACCGAAGAGATTTACCAGAAACTGAAACCCCATGTCGCGGCACTTCCGGTTTCTGGGTTGGGCATTAACGTAAATACTGCCTCGGCAGAGGTCTTGCGATCCCTGCACGAAGAGGTGACTGCCCGCAGCGCTGAGACTGTTGTCGAAAAACGTCAGGAAGAACCGTTCACTGAAATTCAGGATTTCCTGGCGCTGCCCGAATTTGCCGGGCTTGGCCTGAACGCATCGGGACTGGTTCTCAGAACGCGTTTTTTTGAGGTTGTCTCCCGGATTACCTACGATAACCGGGTCGTGAACATGGTGAGCACGGTTTACCGGAATTCGGAAGGGGAGATGCAAACCGTGGCTCGTGACACCGGCCAGAAAAACCGGCTTACCAAAGAGCCTGTCAATTTTTCAGAAGGATAACCATGTCTTATCGTTTATACGTGCGGCCCGTTGCTCCTTTGGCCGACTTGAGACAAAGCCCCGAAGCCCAGTTGTTCAGCTGGGCCCTGCAGGATGCAAGTGGCGACACCCAGGCTCGTGGAACGGCTGATACCCGGGAAACCATCGAACACACGCTGGCCCAGAATGCGCTGGATAACGTTTTACTGATTGGCCTGATTCCCGGCGAGGAAGTTTTGTTCTGTGTCGCCGACATTCCCGCCAAGCAAAGCCGGTTCATCCAGCAGGCGTTGCCGTTTGCCGTGGAAGAGCAGATTGCCCAGGACATCGATACGGTTCACCTGGCGCTCGGCCCACGTACCGAGGCCGGCTACCGTGTCGCTGCGGTAGATGATGAGCGCATGCAGCAGTGGGTGGCGCTATTCCGAAACTGGGATCATGTCCGGCTGGACGCCCTGTATCCGGATGCGTCTCTGCTCCCGGTTACCGAGGGCGGCTGGTCGATTTGTCTTGATGGAGACGCCGCTCTGTTAATGAATGAGCGTGAAGAATGGTTCAGCGTTCAGGCCTCAAACCTGGGAATGTTTGCCAAAACCCTGGCGCTGCCACCCAGTGAGGAGGTGGTCGCAGAAGTGCCTGTTTCGCTTTACGGCACCGAGGACGACTTCAGCTTCCAGCAGCCGGTTATCAGCGAGCTCAAGGCTGAGGGGCGCATGGCGGTTCGGCAGGAGAGTCTGGAAGTTACGCCACTGGAGCTGCTGGCGCATAGCCACCACCACCATCTTTCCCATCCGATCAATCTTTGTCAGGGCGCCTTCAATCCGAAGTCCGGTCAAGCCAGTCGTTTTAAACCATGGAAACCACTGATTGCCGTCGCGGCGGTCTGGTTTGGTCTTCAGGTCGCCCTTGAGATTGGCATGGGCTACTACCATGAGCGCGAGGCCAGCAAACTCAAGGATCAGGCGATGTCGATCTACCGCGAGGCCTTCCCCGGCGACCGTCGGACCCATGCCGGCAATGTACGGCGAGTCATCGAGGGACAGCTGAGAACGGCCGGAGCGGAGGGGCCAGCATTGGATTTCATCACCCTTATGAAATACACCGGCCAGGAATATTCGGAACTGCCATCTCCGGGTTCGGTTCGTTTCAACTCGGTCAACTTCAGTCGCTCCCGCGGGGAACTGGTGGTAGACGTTCGCGCCGACAGCTACGATCGACTGAGCGCACTGCGCAATGGCCTGTCCAATCAGGGTCTGGAAGCACAGATCGGGTCCGTTGTGAATGAATCCGATGGCGCGCGCGGCCGTCTCACTGTGTCCGGAGGCTAAGCCATGTTGGGAAAAATTAAAGAACAGCCGGCCGTTGGCAAACTGATCGCACAATACGACCAAATGCCCCGCAGGGACCAACAAGCCCTTATGGTGCTGTCGATAGCGATTGTGCTAGGCGTGTTGTATTTCCTGGTGTGGCAGCCGGCTTCGGACTTCCACGATCGCGCTGTCGCCAACCACGAGAACTCGGCTGATTTGCTGGCCTGGATGAAGGCCAACGAAGCCACGATCAAACGCCTGGGAGGCTCGGATGGTGAACAGGGCGAGGGTGCGGTTGCCGTGGCTGACGGACGCGCTCTGATGGCGCTGGTGACCGGGTCTGCGCGCGAGGCCGGGTTATCGTTACAGCGTTTTGAACCGAGTGGGCAAAATAGCATTCGGGTTTGGCTGGAGGATGCCCCCTTTGCGGAGGTGGCGGCCTGGCTGGAGCGCCTGAATACCGGGCATGCAGTTATTGTGGATCAGGCGGCGATGGATCGGTCTGACGAACCCGGACGCGTCTCTGTTCGGCTTACGCTGACAATCTGACCTTGAAGCCGGGGTGAGCCAGTCCTGGTAAGAAAAAAGGGGAAGCGGATGAGCAAGGTGAAAAACGAGAACCAAACGCCAGA
Organism: Marinobacter salinisoli; assembly: GCF_017301335.1. NCBI lineage: Bacteria > Pseudomonadati > Pseudomonadota > Gammaproteobacteria > Pseudomonadales > Marinobacteraceae > Marinobacter > Marinobacter salinisoli. Next base: position 2,683,819 of record NZ_CP071247.1, on the reverse strand, counting down.
GCCTGTTGTTGTTCGCCTGGATGAGACCGCCGCCAATGAGGCCAGGTCCATTCTCTTCCATGCTTACCGCGATGAGCCCACCTTCCAGTATTTGTTCGATCATCGTCGGCCCGGATACGAGCAACGTGTCAGGGCGACGATTCGCGAACTGATTGATCTGTACTTTAGCCTGGACCAGGAAGCCATCGGAATAATGGCCGACGATGTCCTGGTTGCCGTTGCCTTTATCGGTGACCCCGAACTTCGCATGAACCTTGCCGATCAGTTAAGCTGGCGCATCCGAATGGTACTGACAACCGGGTTCGCAGCGACCCGCCGCTACCTGGACTACCATGAAAAAATTCGCGAAATGCTGCCTCAACCCCTGGCCCATCAACTTCCGTTAATGGGCGTTCAACCCAAACATCAAAACCGTGGCTACGGGCGTTTGTTGCTCAAAACCGTTGAAAAGCTGTGCGCGGAGAATCCCAGGGGTAGTGGGATCGTTCTGGATACGGGCAACAGTCGCTACCTGCCGTTCTATGAATCTGAAGGCTTCCGAAGCCTCGGTAAGATTCGCCTGGGCAACTTCGAAGATCACGTCCTGTTCAGGGAAGTGCATCCCGAAACCAAAGAAACGGCAGCACAGCAGGAGAACTAAGTGTCCGCAGTCAACACAGGAGATGCCGTGTCTGATAACCCGCAGTTTGATCTCATCGTAATTGGCGCCGGATCCGGCGGCGTGCGCTTGGCGCGAATGTCAGCCCAGCGTGGTGCGCGTGTGGCGGTGGTTGAGTCCAGGCAACTGGGCGGAACCTGCGTCAACGTCGGATGTGTGCCAAAAAAGCTGTTCGTTTATGGCTCGCACGTGCAGGAAGATATCGAGAATGCGGCGGGCTACGGCTGGCACGTTCCGATGGATAAGGTGGAGTTCGACTGGCCGACGCTGGTGGCGAATAAAAATACGGAGATTGAGCGGCTCAACGGAATCTACGATCGAATGCTCACCAATGCCGGCGTGACTATTATCCACGGCACGGCAAGCCTTAAAGATGCGAATACCGTGGTTGTGGGGGGGCACTCCTACACGACCAGGCACATTACTATTGCCACCGGAAGCTGGCCCGTGGTTCCGGACATTCCCGGTAAGGACTGCATTCTCACGTCCAATGACATGTTCTATCTGCCTCAGCTGCCCAAGCAGGCCGTGGTCTGGGGTGGTGGTTACATCGCGGTAGAGTTTGCCGGAATTCTCGCCGGTCTGGGGGTAGAGACCACATTAATCTACCGTGGTGATCTGTTCTTGCGCGGATTCGACGATGACATTCGGCAGTTTACCAAACAGGAAATCGCCAAGAAGGGTGTTCAGCTTCGCTTCGGTGTCACCATTAATTCGGTTGAAACCAAGGGCACGCACTATCGCTTGAATCTCAGCAATGGCGAAAGTCTGGAAACCGGACTGGTCATGGCGGCTACGGGACGCAAAGCCTTGACCGACGGCATGGGACTGGACGAAGTGGGCGTAAAGCTGGATGCGGCCGGAAACGTCGCCGTGGACGAGCATTTCCAGACTTCGGTACCGGGTATTTACGCGCTGGGGGACGTCATCGGCACCCCCCAGTTGACGCCAGTTGCTTTGGCGCAAGGCATGGTTTTGTCGCGTCGATTGTTCGGAGACGGCCAGGGCGAGATGGATTACAGCGCCATACCCACGGCGGTCTTTTGCCATCCAAATATCGGAACGGTCGGCCTAACCGAAGAAGAGGCCAGACAAGCCGGGCACGAGATCCGGCTGTACCGATCGGAATTTCGCCCCATGAGGCATACGCTGAGTGGTCGGGATGAACGCTCGCTGATGAAACTGGTGGTGGATGATCAGACCGATCGCGTTTTGGGCGCCCATATGGTTGGCCCGGACGCGGGGGAAATCATTCAGGGGCTGGCCGTGGCGATCAAAGCCGGCGCAACCAAGGCCCAGTTTGACTCGACGTTGGGAATTCACCCAACTTCGGCCGAGGAGTTCGTTACCATGCGCGAGCCCGTCGCCTGATCGAAACTGGTTTCTAAAGCCCGAGCCAGTGGTTCTCACACCTCGAACCACTGGCCGAGCACTTCTTCAAGGCGTTCTCTTTTTACTGGCTTGGCCAGGTAGTCGTTCATACCGCTTTTCAGACAGTTCTCCTGGGTTTCCGGAAGCACATCTGCGGTCAGTGCGACGATGGGCGTGCCATGCTGACCGACATCTTTTTCCCACTCCCGAATCTGACGCGTCGCTTCATAACCATCCATCACTGGCATGTGACAGTCCATCAAGATTACGTCGTAACCCGCATGATTACCTTTGATTTTTTCCAAGGCTTCACTGCCATTGCTGGCCGAGTCTGTGTCGAACCCAAGCCGAGAGAGCATGGCTGATGCCACCTTTTGGTTGACCGGATTATCCTCGACCACCAGCGCGTGAATTGAATCACCGTGTGGGGGGCGAACGGCGCGAAGTGGTGGTGCGGTGGCTTGGTCAGCGAGCTCAAAGGGCAACTCAAAGCGGAATGAAGAGCCGCCGTCAGGCTCAGAATCCACCTGGATATGGCCGCCCATCAACTCGATCAACCGCTGGGTAATCGACAAACCGAGTCCAGTCGCCTCATGCTGGCGCGAATGAGACTGATCCACCGGCTCAGCGGAATTGAAGATGTCGGTCAGCCGTTCAGAGGGTAGGCCCGTACCGGAGTCAGTAACGGTACAGCTCAGGATCATGCACTGCTCGCTCTGAAGGGAGGAACTTACCTGAACGTTGACGAATCCATCACTTGTGTACTTGACGGCATTTTCAATCAAACCTGCCAAAACCTGGCGTAGGCGAGGAGCATCCCCCAGAACCTGATCGGTCGCCGGCCAGCTCCCACTAAAGCTCAGATTGAGTGACAAGCCCTGGCCTGCGGCAACGTGACGGTAGGTTGCAACGCAGTTATTGATCACCTTACGAAGGTCAAACGGCTGGTGATCGAGCTTAAGATGGCCACCGTCCATACGAGAGTAATCCAGAATGTCGCCAATAACGGTCAGCAGGTCCTCCGTTGATTGGCGCGCCGTGGACAGGTAGTCAGCCTGACGAGGGGTTAGCGGCTCATCGTCCACCAATTCGAGCATACCCAGTACGCCATTAAGCGGGGTCCGGAGTTCGTGACTCATGGTGGCAAGGAATTCGGACTTGGCCTGATTCGCGTTATCCGTTCGCTGCCGCGCTGCCTCAGACGCTGCCAGAGCAGACTCGTGCTTCTCGCGCAATTCAGCAAGGTGAGAGGCGAGCCGGTTCAGGTTTTCCTCGATTTCAACAACTTCTCCTGAGCTCCCTGAGCGCTGGATGGGGTGTTCGGAATAATCCCGCTGGAGCAGGCGGGCGACGCGTTCCGATAATTGGCGGATGGGTGACAGGATGACGTTGAGATAGTGACTGGCAAGCAGGAGCGTGAACAACAGTAATGCCAGGCCCACGGCAATTGAGGTCCACAGGATGTCCTGTCGCCGGCTCGCGAAGACCTCGGTGTCAACACCGACTTCCACTGTGCCCACACGCAGGGCACCGGCTCCAAAGCCATATTCGGGGGCAAACCAGATCTGCGCATCATCGGAGTTGAGCTCCAGAGGTTGCTGAAGGATTTCCGCCTTGTAAACCTGATACTGGTCGGAGCTGGCCGGCTCTTCGAGCGGGCCATCGGATGCGAAGCCGACCTGCTCTCCAACCACGTCGGTCACCCGAATCCACGCTGCGGCACTGTGTCGGAGCGCCTGGCTGAGCACATTTTCTAGCGCTCGGGTGTTGCCTGAAACGACGGCGTATTCGAGCGCGGGAGAGAGGCTGTCGGCCAATAACTGTCCGTTGGCTGTCACTTCACGTCGGGCGTCCTCAATTCTCGCTGAGGTGAAAAACACGATTAAAACAACAAACATCACTGTCGCTGGCAGTGCTCCCAGGATCAGCAGCTTCCGTGACAAAGAGCCCGGCGTCGACGTGGATCTACTGCTCACTCTGAAGTCCTCCTTCACCCGTCAGGGCATCCTCCACTGACTGGCGGATGTACTCGTTCTCCGGAACCGGAATATTGAGGGAACGGGCCACCTGTTCGTTAACTTCCACCGCATAGGCGTCAGGATAGGCAGGGGCGGGGAAAGCCCCGGTTCTAAAATATTGCTGCAAAAATTGCGCCCCGTGCCTTGCCATTGCAGGGAAGGGGGTATAGCTGGAGGCCAGCGCTCCGGCCCGCACATAGGCTTGGCTGGGGCCTATGACAATGCGGTTGCGTCGGTAGGCGGTCAGCAGAACGTGCTTGATGGTGCGAGGGTTGTAAATTTCCTCTTCCGGGGTGGCAAGCAGAAAATCACCATAAACGAGCGCTCGCACCAGTGAGGGGATCAACTCTTCTTCATTGGCAACAATGAAAACTTTGGCCTTCATCCCGTAGTCTGTGAGTTCATCAACCAGGGGCTCATAGCGAAATACAGAATCCGGTGTGGCCAGAAGCGAAACGGTATTTGCGTGCGGTAAAATTACCTTGCCGGTGAGTGCCTGCCTGAGCAGCGGGACATCAAAATAGATACCCGAAATCTGCCCCGGGGACTGGAATCCATCCAGAAAGCTCTTTTCAACAAGCAGGGCAAGAATCGGTGTTGATCGATTGCCCTGCCGGACTCTGGAAAACGCAGACGGACCCAGCGCCACCACCGGCGCATCGGCAACAGAGGACAGGTTATCATCCGAAATGGGCTGCAGGACGACCGAATCGCCGAGTTCGGCCTGCAGAAGGTCCTGAACATGCTGATCGAGGGCAGGATTGCCGGTTCCCGCGAAGTAGGCGACTCGCTCCGGATCGGCATGTTGTGCGCACAGCCATCCTGGCGCGAGCAAACCCAGCAGGAACATAAGCCAGCCAAGTACAACAGGCCGAGCGTATCGACCGTCTGACTTGGAACTGCTGAATCCTTTGCTACCGTCCCGGGTCACTTGGGTTCCTTGGTAAAAGCCTAGAAGCGAATGCCTGCTTCGATGAAGTACTGATTATGATCCGCGATGATGTTGTCGGGGCTAATCCAGGGCGCCCGCTCCAAATAATGCTGAAGGGTCAGTGCCAGCATGTAACTGTATTTCTGGTGATCCACTTTCCGCGCCAAACGGAAATCCGCCCGTTTGAATCGCGTGTCCCGCACTTCTTCTGCCATATAGAAAGCAGCCGACGACGTCAGCTGAAAGGGGAGCTCCTGAATCCACGCAAAACTACCTGAATGCTGGGCAGACAGACGGCCCAGCAAATCGACAGCCTTACTGAAGAATTGATCCGGAGCACCGGTATACCGACCTTCCTGATCCAGGTAGCCGTAGGTGGCTCTCAGCATCGTGCCGGACAATTGCAGTGCAGCCTCCAGTTCGACCCCTTCCTGCTCCAGTGCAACATTATTGTCCAGGTTCCATTCGTCCGGGCTGATGAAACCGCTGATCATGTCCCGAAGATAGTCGTTGAAATACCTTACTTCAACGCTCATCAGTGCGCGCTCAAAGTGGAATTGCCCAAAATAGCTGACTTCCCGCGACGTTATCTTTTCCTCACTAAGGTCGTTGTTGGGTGATACGGCGGGAATCCGAAGCCCCTCCAGCGATTCGTAGGGTTCCGAGACGTTTCTGAACGTGTATGACCAGTCGGGGTCCTGCTCAAACGCATCGGGGGTGCGAACGGCCCGCGAAAAGACGAAGCGAACGACGTGATCGTCACCGAAGATAAAGTTGGAGGCGACGCGGGGTGAGAAGTAATCCTCACCGGTGGTCGTAGTTTTTTCCCAGTTACCGCCGGCATTGAAGGTCACCCACTCAAATGGCGAGTATTCCGCATTGGCAAATATTCGGCTCTGGTAATTATGGCCCGTGCCATTGAAGAAGGTTTCCGATTCGTACCTGTCTTCCCGATAACCCAGGCCGGATACCAGTTTCAAAGTTGACCCCAGGATCAGTGTATCCTGCAGTTCGAACTCTAGGCGCGACTCCGTGGCATCTTCGTTCAGGTCGGCGAAGAACACTTCCTCGCCAAGAAGGGGTCGCAGGGCCTCCGGAAACTCCTCATCCGCGCTGGAAATCGTCCAGCTTTGCTGGCGTTTCCGGTTCTGGAAACTGGCCTGAAGATGATAGAAATGTGAGCTGGAGGTCGCGCCGTTAAAACGGGCCTGCAGATAATAGTTGTCCTGCTCGATATCAGGGTTGGTGATCGCACCGAAATTTCCGCTTTTCAGGCGATCTTCTTCATTGACGCCACCAAGCACACCGGCGCGCAATTCAAGGTTGCTGAGATTGCTAAAGTTCACAATGCCGTCAAGATTGACATTGTTGATGTCGTAGCCGTCATGAAACGGCAGTCGTTCACCGCCATCCACCTGGCGATCAAAACCCGCGGATTTCCGTTTTTCGTAAGATAATCGCCAGCTGCCATCGCGTCCGGCGTCTCCAACGGAGCTAAAGGCCCTGAGGTGATCGCGGGAACCGGCTGATCCGTAGAGTTCAACGCCTGCTGTATCTTCCGGGGAGCGGGTAATGATGTTGATACTACCCAGAAATGCATTGATTCCGTAGGCAGCGGAGTTTGGCCCCCGGCTTACCTCAATCCGCTCGATGTTCTCGAGCGCTACCGGCATTGCGATCCAGTCCACGTCTGCCAGGCTGGCCCGGTAGGCTGTTCGGCCATCGATCTGAACCTGAAGGCGGCGCTGTTCGTATTGAGAAGTACCGTGATAGCTCGTTACCGGATTGTTACTACCATATTCACCGACCACCATGCCCGGTACAAGACGAAAGACCTCGACCAGGTTCATGATGCCGAGCTGGCGAATCATGTCTCCGGTAATAACCGTCGTGGAGCCGGGCACTTTCAGTTTGGATTGGCGTAAACGGGTTGTGGTCAGAACTTCGGTGGGTGTGGCGAATTCGCCATCAGCCGTAATGAGGCTGGGATAAACGGGTGCCAGTTTGTCATCGGCCCAGACTTGGCTGGATGCGAATCCGATCGCAATAGCCACTGAGAGCGCGGACCGGGAAAAACGAGCAGTTTCTGTTTTTGTTTTGATAGACATTGGATTGGTGATAATTTGCCGTGCCGGAGTCTTGAAATTATTTTCAATATCCCGGATATCCTAAGGAAAGCCAAGACTTTTGTCTTTGCAAATATTGTGAAATTTCATAGTGGTGGGAGAAAAACAGATCCATGACATGCTGGGAGATTCTGGGCATTGAGCCGACCGGTGATCAACAACGCATCCGCGAGGCCTATGAGCAGCAGATGAAGTTCGCCTCTGGAGAGGAAGCCTCGCGGCTGGAAAGCGCTTATCGGGAAGCCTCAGGCCAACCCATGCCTGCAGGGAGTCCGGTGCATGAACGGCCAGAGCAGGCGCGCAACCAAGGTCCGGAAGTATCCGCGACAAGCGGGGGGGATGAGGTGTTGAGCGCAGCGGACGAACAGGTGGTTCGCGAAGTCATCATTCAGGTGAAAGCCTTGCTCAACGACCCGAACAGGGCTCGTGACGCGGCAGTCTGGAAGGCCATTCTGTGTGAGCCCCCAGCCGATCAGACGGCGCTGCGCAGAGCTATTGGCCAGCGGCTCGAATCCCAGCTTCGTCCGTTGGCAGAAAATGGAAACTTTGCCGCGCCGGTTACGGAGTTTATTGGCAATTGGTTTGGCTGGTTCAGCCTGAGAGAAGTTTCCGAAACTCAGGATGCACATCAGGAGGAGCCGACTGACTCCGCGCCTGAACAGACCAAACAGGCACCGCAAATGACCAATTTCTGGCCGGCGGTGATTGGCTGGATCGTGGCACTGGTCGTCCTGACGAGTTTCTTCGGTGGAATGGGGGGCGGGGGTTAACGCCGCTCTGCCGCTACTGACTCTATTTTCTGCCGGTATTTCTGCGCCAGAATCGCCCCTACGATGACCTGAATCTGGTTGTAGCACATGATCGGCAAAACAATCATGCCGAAGCCGGGATGCCCGGAAAACAGTACCTTTGCCATGGGCAACCCCGACGCCAGGCTTTTCTTGGAGCCGCAAAATACCACAGCGGCCTCGTCTTCCAGACTGAAGCCGAAGCGCCGAACCAGAAAGCGTGCCAGCAGCATAAACAACGCAAGCAAGACGACGCAAAGAATCACGGTCAGCCCAATGGCTTGGGCCGGCAATTTGTCCCACAGCCCGCTTTCCACGGAATGAGAGAACGCGGAATAGACAATCAACCAGATAACGCACTGATCGTATCTGGCCATTAAACTTTCATTTCGTGCCAGGTAACCGCCGAGCCAGGGTCGGGCGGCGTGCCCCAGCGCGAACGGCAGAAGCAACTGCAGAACAATATCCTTTAGCGCTTCCGCGACAGAGAAATGTCCGCCTCCGGAGGTGCTGACCAGCAATAACAGCAGAAATGGGGTCAGCATCATGCCAAAAACATTCGACGCCGCCGCGCTGCAGATGGCCGCCGGCACATTGCCTTTCGCCATCGCGGTGTAGGCGATGGAAGACGAAACCGCCGAGGGAAGAACCCCCAGATAAAGGAACCCAACCCCCAGGTCTGCTGGCATCCAGGAAGGAGCGATGGCATTCAGGCTGTTAATAGGCAGAACCGCCAGCGGAAAAAAGACGAAGGTGAGGGTGGTGATCAGTATGTGCAGACGCCAGTGGGTCGCACCGGCAATGATCTGCTCCCGGGAAAGAGCAGCGCCGTGGAAGAAGAACAGCAGCGCCACGGCCAAAGTGCCCCCGGTACTGACCCAGTCGGCGATGCGACCGGTTACCGGTAGAATAGAGGCGAGCACAATGGCGCCCAGCAATAGCAAGGTAAAGCGATCGAGCCGAAGCTTCATTGGTCAGCGTCTCTGCTTCTCAAGACACGCAAGCTGGGATTCAACAGTTTGCCGGCCAACTGCCGGGCTTTGTTTGAATCGCCACGGCGCACCGCAGCCAGCAAAAGCTCGTGATCTTCCTGGGAGGGTTCGGGCAAATCCGGGTCGGTTTCCGTGCGACGAATGGTTTCGGTGATGCCGTCGGCAAAGAAAGTATAAAGCTCCGAAAGCGCCGAGTTGTGAGCGGATTTTACGAGCGCAAGGTGAAACGCTTTATCGTGCCGAACCCGGCGCTCGAGATCATCGACCGCATTCGCGCGGGCGTCGAGCGCGTCGGACATCCGCTGGAGATCTTGCGCGTTCCGGCGTCCAGCCGCCAGAAAAGCCGCTTCTGATTCCAGCATAATACGAACTTCCATCTGATCGGCCAGGGCAGAGGCGGAAATGCGTTTTAACGCATCTCCGCTGTCCTTGGTCGCGCGCACATAGGTGCCATCGCCCTGACGCGTTTCCAGCATGCCACTGTACGCCAGCACCCGTACCGCTTCGCGAACCGTATTCCGGCTCACACCCAGCTTTTCCGCCAGTTCCGATTCAACCGGGAGCCTTTCGCCAATCGGCCATAAGCCAGATTCAATTGCCTGACGGAGGCCGTCAATGGCCGCCTGCACCAGCGAGCCTTTCTTGATTGGTTTCAACATAGCATGATCCCGTTATTGGTCCTCCAATCATCCTATGTTTGAATGCACAGAGCAACAAGCTCCGGCGCCTGCCGCTGCGCTTACTCCTTGAGGCTTAGTTCGTTGGGGCGGTAAAAGCGTAGTCGTCGGGATCGACGCGTCGCGTTTGCCAGCGGTAGGTAAACGTAAACCCGGGCCAGTTCACGGTGTTTTTTCCGCTCGCATCCAGGTACCAGGAGTGACAACCAGACGACCAGACACTGCCCTCAAGGCCACTTTGTATGACCGAGGCGTACTGCTTCTGTTGATGACCCTGTACTTCCATGGCGGTTCCACGCCTGTCGCTCAGCAGCCGGACGGCGTCAAGAATGTAGCGAAACTGAGACTCGAGCATAAAAATGATGGAGTTATGGGCCAGATTGGTATTGGGGCCATACAGCATAAAAAAGTTGGGGAACCCGTTTACAGCGATTCCCTTGAAGGCGGACGCGCCACCCGTCCAGGCCTCATCAAGGGTTACCCCTGAGCGCCCCCTGATGGTGATGGGCGCTAAGAACTCGGACGCTTTGAAGCCCGTTCCATAGATGATGGCGTCAACCGTGTGGTGGGTTCCGCCGCGAGTGACAATGCCGGAGTCGTTTATTCGCTCGATACGCTCAGTAATCAGCGTTACGTTGGGCTGGTTGATGGCGGGGTACCAATCATTGGAGATCAATACCCGTTTACAACCGATCTGGTAATCGGGGATAACATGCTTGAACTTTTCCGGGTCGCTAACGTGCTTTCGGGCTTCTCGCCGAGCCTGCCAGGCAAACACCTCGAGCAACCAGCTGAACTTGGTGAACGCCAGTGCGCGACTTTCGTTTTTCCAGTAAATCAGGCTTCGGTAAAGCCGATCCCAGGCCGGTACAGCTCTAAACAGTTTTTGCTCCCAGGAATGAAATGGCCGGTCTGGCTTGGGGAGCACCCAGGGCGCGGAGCGCTGGAACAGCATCAGGGATTTCACTTTGCCGGCAATCTCCGGAACAAACTGAATCGCACTTGCTCCGGTTCCGATCACCGCGACACGCTTGTCTTTCAGATCATAATCATGATCCCAGCGGGCAGAGTGGAACCGCTGGCCGGCAAATCGTTCCATTCCGGGCAGCGAAGGCCAGGCCGGCCGGTTGAGTTGTCCGGTTGCACTGATCAGGACATCGGCTTCCAGGATTTCGCCGCACGTCAACTCAACGCGCCAACGGTTATGGGATTCGTCAAACGCGGCTTCCGATATCTCGCTGTTGAACTGGAGATGGTTCGAGAGGCCGTATTTGAGTACGCAATGCTTCATGTACCCAAGAATTTCAGCCTGATGGCCGAACTTCCGGCTCCAGTCGTGTTTTGGCTCAAAGGAGTAAGAGTAAAGATGCGACTGCACGTCGCAGGCCGCGCCGGGATAGGTGTTGTCGCGCCAGGTGCCGCCGACATCAGCCGCCTTTTCAAGAATGCGAAAGTTTTCGAAACCTGCTTTTTTGAGGGTGATGGCCATACCGAGGCCGCCGAAACCTGCGCCAATGATCAGGATGGAGGGACTGTTTGAATCGGTGCGATCGGACATGCCTCAGTTCCAATTGTTTTTTGTTGTGGTCTGATGGCACTGAGTATAAAGCACGCCTGTCATGCCGGGGTTGGCAGCGGTGACAGGCGGGTAGGTGAGAGGGGCAATCCGCCAGGCCGGGCGGCCTTAACCCTCAGCGGAATTCAGAAGCTCCGGCTTTTTCAGGGCTTTCTGGAACAGGTCGCGCTCTTCCGCGATCGCCATGGCACAGGCTTCCGCCTGCTCATCACTTAACCCTTCCACTTTCTTACTGAGGAAGACCTGGATTTCCTCGGCCAGTTCCAAAATGCGATCCCGGGCATCCGCCTCGGCTTTGGAAGTGAAAAGCATGGTGTCAGGATGTTTCAGTGCCATATCCAGGCCGTCCCTATCGGAAAAATAGACTGCTTGTACCGCCATGGTTGTTCCTCGCAGTGAGCGAAATGAAGCTGTATAAAAATACAGTATACGGAACAGTCCGGTACTCTGGCAACCGAATATGACCCCGAATCAATAGCGTATGAGCGCAGACCCCCAGGTAAAACCGCCACCAAACGCTTCCAGAAGCAGCACCTGCCCGCGCTTGATGCGGCCATCCCGAACGGCCACATCAAGCGCCAGCGGAATGGAAGCTGCGGAGGTGTTGCCATGCCGATTAACAGTAACCACCACCTGATCCATCGGCATATCCAGCTTTTTGGCGGTGGCGGAAATAATCCTGAGATTGGCCTGATGCGGCACCAGCCAATCGATGTCGGACTTGCTCATCTGGGTGGCCTCAAGAGTTTCGTCCACGATTTTGCCGAGGGTATTCACCGCCACCTTGAACACCTCGTTACCCCTCATTTCCACGAAGGCCTGGCCCGCTTTGACTTGCTCGTAGTGATGGGAAATGCCACAGGGCACTTGAAGCAGGTCCGCGTAGTTGCCATCGGCATGCAGGTGGGTCGACAAGACACCGGCCTCTTCACTGGCTTCCAGAACCACCGCTCCGGCGCCGTCGCCAAACAGGACACAGGTAGTGCGGTCATCCCAGTTAAGAATCCGCGAAAACACTTCAGCACCCACAACCAGAGCTTTTTTACTGCTCCCGGAGCGAATGAATTTTTCGGCGGTGGCCAGCGCGTAGATAAAACCACTGCAGACCGCCTGGACATCAAAGGCAGGGCAACCACCAACACCGAGGCGAGCCTGAAGCAGACAGGCACTGCTCGGGAAGATTTTGTCCGGGGTGGTGGTGGCAACAATAATCAGGTCGAGCTCGCTGGCATCGATACCGGCAGCCTCCAGCGCACGCCGGGACGCAGGCTCCGCCAGATCAACCGTGCTCTGGTCTTCGGCGGCAATATGGCGTTGCTCGATGCCCGTGCGTTCGCGGATCCATTGATCCGTGGTATCTACCCGCCGCTCCAGGTCTTTGTTGGTGACAATGTTTTCCGGCAGGTAAGAGCCTGTTCCGGCAATTCGTGCAAACGTCATTATTGTCTGTCTCATGATCCGAGTGTGTCTTGAGGGCTCATGCTATACCGGTAGTGACGGTGGTGTTATTAGCGGTTTGTCAAAGGCCAGCGAATTACCAACCCTCGTCTATTATGAATAGGCCAGTAGTTCGTCACCCAGGAATCATAAGGAGGGCACATCAATGGGCATTTCCAGCCACGAACTGCAGAAAGAGTTTCCTCAGTACAGCGATCTGATCAGGGAACTGAAAGACAGCAATCCGAAATTTGGTGAAGCACTACAGCGGTATTCAGAGCTGGATCAGGAAATCGAGGGGCTTGAACGGCGGGACTCTCCGATAGGTGACGACAAATTGCATCGTTTGAAGCAGAAAAGGGTTGAGCTGAAGGACGAGCTGTACCAAACACTGGTCCAGAACGGAGGCGCCGTATAAGGGTATTTTTCTACGTGGTTTCAGGTATTTAGTCGCCCGCTTTACAGGCCTAGAATAGCCGCATATTGATTAAGGGAGTTCAAACATTTTGCTTGAGCTTCCGACCAAGCGGCGATTGGAGGTAGAAAGTGAAGCGGGCGACAACTCTGTATAAAGGATGGCGAATGAAGCGTGATTTCGTTCGTATGGTAAGCACCATGGATCGGCATTTGCTGAACGACGTCGGTTTTTCACCCGATGTGATTCACCAGAGACTCTCAACTCCGTTCTGGAAGTTCTGAGTCACTGATCGAGGCCCGGGGTTATTCCCATCATCGGCGGCAATCGAGCCCCGGGCTGGCTATGAGCCCTCCCTTTAACCATCCCTCTGTGTTCAAAGCTTCTTCGGCACCTTTCTGGTAGCAACTGATTTCCATCACGTTTTGATAACTTGGTAGAGGCACGTCATAGCACCATTCGACTCAGGTGCGTCATAATGCCGTGATCAAAGGACGTTCCCCGATCCCAAGGACTGATACGATGAGCTATTCCGGCTTTCGGATTCCCCGCACTCTATTACCACTGCTTACACTCTTCACCATCTCGCTCTCCGCTTGCGCTCCCTTGCCGGGAACCCTCGCAACAGCCGTTGGCACAGGTACGGTGGTAGAGCAAAAAAACAAATACGAATACCAGCACGAGGTCGAGCGCGCGGTCGACCGGTACATCGCCGATCACGCGAACTCTCCTTGCACAAACGGTGAGGACGAAGTCATCGGCTCGGCCGTGGAAATCCTCAAGCGTCACCGCCTCACTGGATACGGCGAAGTGATGGATCGTCTGAACGGCATATACAGCGATCCCACGCAGAAAGAGAGCGTCCGGGCGGCTGCGCTATACAACATGGCCGTTCTGAATTCGCGAAAACTGGAGCCCAATCGCGCACAGGCCCGAGAGTACTTCAAGCAGCTCTACGTCGAATTCCCTGACCAGTATCGCTGCATTTTCGCCGAATCAGAGTGGCGGGACACCATGATCGAGCAGCAACTACTGCTGCCAGGGGAAACGGTGGAGTCGTTTCTGGAAGACGCGAAAAAAGACATCCAGAAACGCCAGGAGGGCACCACCCAGTAACGGGTGATGTTATTTGGGAAACATCAGCACGACACCGAACCGAGCCCCCCAGCCTTCAGGCCCCGAATCCGGGGCCTGCGCGTAATAACGCGGCCCGGCTTGAACCTGCAAGGACTGGCCGCCTACCACCAAGATCTTGCCAATAAAGGCACCGATCGGCACCGTCCAGTCCTTTGTTTTCCAGTTATAAGTGGCCTCAGTATTTATCGTGTAGCTCACGGCTGTCGGGGTGTTGTACGACACGAACGGTTGCAAAAAGGTTTGACTGATGTCCGGGCGGTCGCTGTCGCCGGCCACTGACCAAATATGATTCCCCAGGCTACCCACGGTCCACGGGCCTCGCTGGGTAAGCGCTACACCGGTTGGCCCCACCCCCCACTGATCGGCGCCGAGCAGATCATCGGTGGCTGTCGGGATCAGAAACACCGGGCCCGCACCCAAGATCCATCCCCCGGACGTCGGCTCCACCGGCGAGAAAAACAGGCTCTGAACGGTGTCGCCCAAACCGGTTTGGGAGCCCGACCGGCCAAACACATTATCCTGATCGACCACCGGGAGAATGGTGCGGCTAATCAGATTCCAGTTATCGTTCAGTGCGAAGGGGATTACCGGCTGAATGTTCAGGGTGAATTTGTCACCCCGATCGTCCGGGCCCAGGTTCCGGTCAAAGTTGGCCTGAAACGGAACCGACACCAGACTCGATACCGGATTGGCGAGCGCCTTTGCCAGATCTTGTGCATCTTGGGCGCTGCAAAGCCCGGCCGAGAGTGCCAGTGCAGGAATTACCGCGAGTCGTGAGAGCTTCATTGGCCATGTTTTCCAGTGTGAGTGTCAGGGTATGGGAAGCAGTTTTGCCGCCGGAGCAGGCGGCCTTGGCGGTTGGGCGGAACCCAAAATTAAAGTTAGCACCACTGAAGCGTGACGCAACTTGGCGAAGTGCACTCTGAAGACGGAAATCTGCGGCGACTCAGGGAACCACTCGCACAACCAGACATAAAAAAAGCCTTGCCGGTGGCTCCGGACAAGGCTTGCCAATGACGAACACGGACGACGCCGGCTAGACAATCCAGCCAAACAGAAAGTCGAACAAGTTGGAGAAGAAGTTGGATACGCCGGACCCTCCTGAAGCACCGGCCTGATCTTCCTCGGGCCCATTGGCGTCGGTCGTTTCTGCCGTTGTTGTCGCGTCGGCGCTGGGCGCAACCGGATTACCCGTGATGACGCCCAGTTTTTCCAGCGACGACTGAGTACCATCGGCTTTCAGCTCATAGCGAGACTTGGTTGCAACACCGTCACTCTCATCTGCCGCGTCGGGCTGGCCCGGGTTCGCGACAGCAATTTGTTGCGCTGCCGCAGTTGAGGGAGCAGTTGCAGGCTTAGGCACTGCAACGACTGGTTCGGGTTGAGGGGCTGGGGCAGGCAATTTCGTTTCAGCCTTGGTGACCACCTGAGGTTTTGGCTGAGCGGGTTTAGCCACTGCTTTTACTGGTTTTTCCGGATCAGGCTTAGTCTCGGCAACCTTCACGGCTTTGGTAATCGGTTCGGGGACCGCCTTGGGCTCAGGCTTGACGGCGACCTCTGGTTTCTTTGCCTTGGGCTGGTCTTTTGTCCTCGCTACTGGCCGAGATTCAGTCCGCACTTGCTTCGAAGAACGCGTCTTCGTTTTGGTGAGCCCCAGTTCGGCCAAAGCGGCTTCCGGTGAAGCAACGTCATTGCCTGAAACCTTTTTATCCGAACCCGCTGAAACGCCCAGCGACTTGAGAGTCTGCGCGTCCAGAGTGCCTGTCGCTGTCAGCCCCGGACTCTGACCCTGATAGCGCTTGACGGCTGCACGAAGCGCATCGTCCATCCAGCCATCCGCCTGCCCGATGTCATAACCGGCACCGTACAGGGCGTTTTCAGCCGCAAAAATGAGCTTGACGTTGTTGCCCTGAGCTATTGCGCTGGCCGAAATGGCCAAAGAAAACACAATACCGTTTCTGAACATGCCGGAGCTGAAACAGCCCATGAGGTACTCTCCCTGATCGTTATTTTCACGCTTCAATACGTATAGTTATGGCAGCAACATATCAGCATTCCTGACAAAACCCTTTGAACGGGTTAACACAACGAATCACGCGGTGAAAACAACGGATTGCCAGCAATAGCTAGGGTACAAGATCAACCAGAAGCCCGCGGTAGAAACCCAGGGATTGGCTGGGGTGATAGGGGATTTCGCAGCGTTTATCGGTGTTGCGCCACTCATCGATGACAGTACCGTTCAGTCCGTCAATTTCATTCATCAGTTCGTTGGCGCTGTAGATACGATAAGGACAGAAAGCTGTGCTGATGTTTTGGAGGGTGTAGTAGCTCTGCTCAGGGTGAACAGGCAGCATATTTATGAGCAGGCGATCAGGCGGCGCTTTCATCTTCAGAATAATGGCGCTCAGGGACTCTTCCAGATATTGCAGTGAGCCGGAAAACAAAACGTAATCCCAGGGACCGGCGTTCTTATAGTCGTCACAGAAGGAGAGGGTTTTCGGTGCATTATTCACTTCGGCAAAGCGCCGGGCTTCCTCAAGCACCACCGGCAAATCGTAGACCTGCCAGGAAAACCCCTCAGGGAACGTCAGGTATTTATTCAGGGCGTAAAACAGCACCCCGCTATGACCACCAAAATCCAATAGAGATTGACCCGGTAACATCAGCCGGGAAAGCCAGAACGCGACCGGATAGTCGCAGGGGGCGATGGCCTGCATTCGGAAACGATACATTTCCGCTGATGCCGGTTCCGGGTTGTTATAGCCAAGGGGTTTGTTGGTTGGCGCGGCATCGCGTGCCGAAGCGAAATCGGGGTAAACGCCCCGGAACCAGTTAACGTGGATGGCCTGCGCAAAATCCCTAGCGTACCAACCATCAAGCATTTTTTGAATAGGCGGCACCGCTCCCATCCGCCGAACAAACGACCTGGTATGTTGAAACATTGCGCCACCCCCACGGAAAACACGCCGTCCCTGCGCGACAGGTTGTTTAACGGGAAATCTAGTCAACGCAAAGAACGTCCACCAGCCATCAGCAGCACGGACACCAACAATTTTTTTGCACGACAAGTTAGGGCCGGGCTCATTCCTGACGGAGTTTGTTCCTCAAGGCTTGCTGCAGTATTGGTGGGAACTACAGCGCAACCGAGACGGAAGGGGGCCATCACAGATTGTTGGATTCCGACCACTGCCGCAGGTCATCCAGCACCTTGAGCGCGCTTTTGCCGAAATTGGTGAGTGCATAGCTGACCGCGACCGGCCGCTCACTGATCACCGTTCTGGTCACCATGCCGCGGGCTTCCAGCTCCTTCAGGCGCTGGTCAATCATCTTCTTGCTGGCGCCTCCCAGCATGCGATTCAGATCATTGAAGCGAACCGGTCCATCCTTCAGATGAAAGATGATCGAGCCGGTCCATTTTCCGCCAATCATTCGCATGCCTTTTTCGATGGCGCAAGGCTCGGCACAACTATTGATCACCGTCTTCCGGCCAGCTGCATCTGTTTCAACGTAACTTCTTTTCGTGAGGTCCATGGATCACCCGGGTGGTTACCAAAAAGAGACTAATTGCCGCAAATTTTTAGGTAACCATAATATACCAGGTATCAAGTGGTAACCATCCGAAAGAGGAACGGAAATTTATGAGCAACATCCTGATTATCAACGCACACCACAAATATCCGTTTGCCGAAGGGCGGCTCAACGCCACCCTGACCCAGATGGCCAGCGAGATCCTCACAGCCAAGGGCCACAGCACGCGGGTGGTAGAAGTCGACGCAGGCTGGGATGTAAACACTGAGCTTGATAACCATCAGTGGGCGGACATTATTCTGCTGCAATCCCCGGTGAACTGGATGGGGGTCCCCTGGACCTTCAAGAAATACATGGACGAGATCTACACCGCCGGCATGGGCGGCGCACTGTGTAATGGCGATGGCCGCCACGAGGAAGCGCCCAAGAAAAACTACGGCGCCGGGGGAACGCTCACCGGTAAGCGTTACATGCTATCGCTCACCTTCAACGCCCCTGAAGAAGCATTCAACGATGACAACGAATACCTGTTCCAGGGCAAAGGCGTGGATGATCTATTCTTCCCCATGCACATGAATTTCAGATTCTTTGGCATGCAGGCGATGCCGACCTTCGCCTGCTATGACGTTATGAAAAACGCTGAACCGGAGCGGGATTTTGAGCGCTTCCTGGCTCATCTGAACGAAAACTTCTGAACCAACAGAATCCGGCCGAAGGAGCCAGAGCGCAAGGAATGCGCATGGCTCTGGTGGCAGAGGACGACAGACTTATGAGCGACCAACACACAGTCCATTGCGATTGCGGGGCGGTGGAGGTGACTATGCTGGGCCAACCGCGAGTACATGGCTATTGTCACTGCGAAGATTGCCGGGAACTTCTCCAGGTGCCGTACCACTCGGTGCTGGCCTGGGAGGGCGACAAAGTAGGGTTCAGCTCCGGAGAAGCCGATACCGTGGAGTTCAAGCACCCCGAAAAGCAAATGACACGGGTGTTTTGCAAGCATTGCGGTGAGGTTCTCTACAACACCAACAAAATGGGCTGGAAACTCGTTTCGCAGCTCTTGTTCAAAAAGTGTCATGGCGACGAACTGCCCGCTGGATTCGAACCAACCGGTCATTTCTTCTATGCTCGGCGGGTGATCGATATCGGCGACAATCTACCCAAGAAATAAAGCGCGACTCAGGCAAGGTGAGCCGGCCTGAATGGAGTGGCTTTGTCAGCCTGGTGATCGCGTGTCGCGCTCGAGACCTCCATGTTACGTTGCCAGTCCGTCTGACACGGACCCGAGCCTACCCCCTTGGGGATATGGCACTGGTTACGACCGGAGGGATAGCCTTGTGCAACCAATGACTTACCCAGGTAGCCTGATATGAAGACAAAATCGCAATGGCAAGAACTTGGCCAGAGCCTCAACTTCCGGAACCTTGCCTATATTAACGGGCGTTTCCAGCCTTCAGCTTCCGGTGAGACATTCCCCTCCATCAACCCGGCCACTGAAGAAGTCCTGGCTGAGGTAGCCAGCTGCGATCAGGCCGACGTTGATTTGGCGGTTACAGCGGCTCGTAAGGCGTTCCAGGCCGGCGTGTGGTCCCGCAAGTCGCCGGCAGAGCGCAAAGCCGTTCTTCTGCGTCTTGCAGACTTGATGGAACAGCACCGTGATGAACTTGCCGTCACTGACACCATGGACATGGGGAAATCCATTTCTGAGATGGTCTCCATCGATCTTCCGGATTCCATCGATTGCTTCCGCTGGACGGCAGAATCCATCGACAAGGTTTATGGCGAGATTGCCCCCACAGGCAATGACACGTTGGGCCTGATCAGCCACGAACCCGTTGGCGTGGTCGCAGCCATCACACCCTGGAACTACCCGCTGATGATGGCCACCTGGAAGCTCGCGCCGGCTCTGGCCGCGGGCAATTCCGTGATCCTCAAGCCATCCGAAAAATCGCCGCTCAGCGTCTTGCGTCTGGCGGAACTGGCCACTGAGGCAGGCATCCCCGATGGCGTACTGAACGTACTGCCGGGTTACGGTCACACCGCGGGCAAAGCACTGGCACTGCACCACGGCGTGGATGTGCTGGCATTCACCGGCTCCAGCCGGGTCGGGGGAATGCTGATGGAATACGCCGGGCAGTCGAACCTGAAGAAGGTCTGGCTTGAGGCTGGCGGCAAGTCACCCATGGTGGTCTTTGACGACTGCAGTAACATCGAAAAAGCCGCCCAAACCGCAGCCGCAGCAATTTTCTCCAACCAGGGTGAAGTCTGCATTGCCTGCTCACGGCTTTATTTACAGCGGTCTATCAAGGACCGGTTCCTGACGGCCCTGCTCGAAGCGGCATCGGCTTACCAGGGCGGCGATCCGCTTGATCCCGATACCCGGATGGGCGCATTGGTGGACAAGGCTCAGCTGGACACCGTGTCGCGCTACATCAAATCCGCAATGGATGATGGTGCCACCGTGCTGACAGGCGGACTGCCAGAGTACATTCCGGGGCGCGGTTTTTACGTCGAACCCACCATCATCGGTGACGCCAAAAATTCCATGACGTTCGTGCAGGAAGAAATCTTCGGACCGGTACTGGCGGTTGGCGAATTTGACGATGAAGCCGAGGCCATTGAGCTTGCAAATGACAACCGCTACGGCCTGGGCGCATCGGTCTGGACCGACAACCTCTCGCGCGCCCACCGGGTGAGCCGGGAAATCCAGAGCGGCATGGTCTGGGTGAATGGCTGGGGCGGCGGAGACTCCACGATGCCTTTCGGCGGCGTTAAGGCCTCTGGTAACGGGCGCGACAAGTCGCTGCACTCGATTGAGAAGTACACCGACCTTAAGACGGTCTGGATCAGCCTCTGACGCTTCGGCCAGGGCGGGCGCAGGGAGTGCGCCCGTGTCTGAGCAGCAAAAGCCGGTTAATCGTCCAGACTATTCAGATGGGCGATAAACTGGGTAAAGATTTCGGCCTGAGTGGATGTATTCAGGCGATTGTGAATATTCTTCCGGTGCACTTTCACCGTCCCAACGCTGATTTTCAACTGGTCGGCGATGGCTTGTGATGAATACCCCCGAAGTATCAGGTCAGTAATTTCCCGCTCCCGCTGAGTCAGCACACCGCTGGCAAAAGTTTTCAACGCCCGCTTCATGGGGCCATCCGAACGGCCATGCTGCAGATATTCCCGCGACTGCGATAGCCAGAACTGACGAACCAGGGCAGCCAGAATCGGGTAGAAATCACTTAACGCTTTCAGCTCGCTGCGCGAAATACTGTCCAGCGCCGCCTTGCGGCCCAGCGTCAGGGTGCAGGTCACCTCATCATCCAGCTGAATAATCAGGTTGATTTCATCGACCAGGCCAAAATCCTGGTAACAGGTCTGAAAATATTCCGTCTCTCTGAACGAGTCGGGCATGATGTCCGCGAGCCGAACCACGCCGGGGGCAATGCCGGATTTAATGGCGTGAAACAGCGGGTCGATCACATAGGCATGATTGATGTAGAGCCTCAGAGTGTCGCTTTGCTCTTCAGAATCTGTCGGGTGAAGCAGGATAGGGCGCAAAGATGATTTGTACGCCACCATAATGAAGGTGTCGTAAAAACAGATCGTTGAAAGAAACTCTTCAAGCACAGCTGGAAAGCTTCGAAGGCGCTGATGCTCTATCAGAACCGCAACACTCTTCTGCCAGCTGTCGTTGGCGTTAATTCGACTGACTCGTTCTCGCATAGATGCCCGTGGCGCGACCTTTCAAACCCGTACATGGATGGTGCAGAAGGCCCGTTCGATCGCGGGCTTTCGGATTGTTGAGCGCCGTCCGGCCTGCGCTCGATTCAGCGTTCCTGCGTTAACTCAGCGTAGGTCAGATCAACGCAGCGGAGTGTCTTTTTTCAGCCCTTCCACCCCGTGATCGGCGTCGGCAGGATGATGACCAGAGACGGCAAGACATCCTGTGACTGCCAGAGGCGCAGACGACCTGACCTTGGCGGCGGCAATGATCGCGGCAAACGGTTCGAACATCAATATCTGATTCCAAGAACAGACCGGCGCGCCCGCATCGTATACCCCCTGGGTGATAGTTACAGGGGAATCGGCGATGGTTTAGTGTTGAAGCATTGATAGAAACGGCAGCGTTCCAGAGAGAGACGTATGACAGTCAACAAAAACACCGAATTCGACTTTTTTATTACCGACCTGAACGGCAACTTACGTGGAAAAAGAATGCCTGCCGGCGCCTTGAAGAAAGTGCTGAACGAAGGCATCAAACTGCCCCGATCTGTTGTCGGGTTCGATTTCTGGGGCGCAGACGTACTCGACAATGGCCTGGTCTTTGAGACCGGCGACAGCGATGGCGTATGTTTCCCGGTCTCCGAAACACCGCTTCCCGTGCCCTGGTCAGATATTCCCCGGCACCAGATCCTCGCCATGATGTTTAACTCGGACGGTTCTCCGTTCGGGGCCGATCCGCGTCAGGTACTGAAACGCGTGGTCGACCGGTTCAAAGCGCGTGGCTTGCGCCCGGTTATGGCGACGGAACTCGAGTTCTACCTGATGGATGGAAAATCCGAAACCACGCAACGCCCGATTCCGCCTTTGTTGGCTGACGGGCGCGGCCGCCGACTCTCCAATACTGAGGGGTATGCGGTCGAGGAAATGGATGGGTTCGATGCGTTCTTTGCTGACATCCGCAAAGCGTGCGAAGCGCAGGGGATTGAGGCCGACACCATCATTGCCGAAATGGGCCCGGGACAGTTTGAGATCAACCTCAACCACGTTGATGACCCGTTGCTGGCCGGCGACCAGGCCATCCTGTTCAAACGTCTGGTTCGTGGCGTTTCCCGCCGCCACGGTTACGGCGCAACCTTTATGGCCAAACCCTACGCCGACCAGAGCGGCAATGGCTTCCATGTCCACTTCAGCCTGCTTGACGAATCCGGCCGCAACGTCTTCGACAACGGCACCGAAGAGGGCAGTCAGATGATGAAACAAGCGGTCGCCGGCATGATGAAAACCATGCCCGACACCATGCTAGCGCTGGCGCCAAACCTGAACTCTTACCGTCGTTTCATGCCGGGCGCCCACGCACCAACCGTGGCCAGCTGGGGCTATGAAAACCGCACCGTTGCATTGCGCATCCCGGAAAGCCCCTGTGCCGCCCGACGGATTGAGCACCGCGTAGCCGGCGCCGACGCGAACCCCTACCTGGTTCTGGCATCGGTCCTTGCCGGCGCGCTCTACGGCATCGAACACAACCTGGAGCCGGCCGCCCCGACCGAAGGCGATGCCTATGCGGAAAGCGACGAATCGCTGGTGCTGCCAAACAAATGGGAAGATGCCACCCACGCGTTCGAACACAGCACCGTGCTGAAAGACTATCTGGGCGAGGAGTTTCAGCGCGTCTACAGCGCCGCCAAGCGCCAGGAACAGCGTCTGTTGAGCGAGCGCATCACTGACGTGGAATACGAAGCTTACCTCGGGCTGCTCTGAGCCCATTTCTGAGATACCCGACAACCTGCCCAACCTCCGGCCCGACTGGCAACCGGCCAGGCAAACCGGAGGGCGGCAGACGCTTTGAACTGGAGAACACGGATGACCTTGAAGATTGGTATTCTGGCCACCGGCATCACACCGGACCCACTGATTGGCGAGTTTGGCTCTTTCGCCGACATGTTCCAGCGCCTGTTCAAGCAGGCCGGCCAAACGTTTGATTACGTCAACTACGACGTTCGTGACGGTGAATTTCCCGAGTCAGCCACCGCCTGTGACGGCTGGATCGTAACCGGCTCGAAATCTAACGTGTACGAAAACCTGCCCTGGATGCAGAGGCTCAAGGTCCTGATTCGCGACATTTACCAGGCAGACCGTCCGATGCTCGGCATCTGTTTTGGCCATCAGATCATTGCCGATGCGTTCGATGCGCACGTGCACAAGTATTCCGGCGGGTGGGGAGTAGGGCTGCACGAATACACCCTGACCAGAGAGATTGAAGGGCTGGATCTGAGCGCCTCAACATTCACGCTGAGCGTCATGCATCAGGATCAAGTGCTGGAAAAACCGGCCGCCGCTGAGGTGCTCGCTGAATCCGCTTTCTGCCCGTACGCCGTCCTTCAGTACGACAACCGCATCCTGACGTTCCAGGCGCACCCGGAATTTGATGTCACTTTCGAGACCCGGCTGGTGAAGCATTTGCGCGGCCAGTCGGTCCCAGAGGCTGATGCCGATCAGGCACTGGAAGGGCTTTCAAAGCCGGACGCGGCGACAGACTCCATGGCGATTGCCAGATGGATGGCGGGATTCCTGCGGCGCGATAAGGCTGAGACCAGCACCACCAAGCCCCGGCAGGAAGTCGCGAGCGCCTGCTGACGCCGTGCCGCCCACCGCCAACGAAAGAGCCGGCCAAGCAGCCGGCTTTTTTGTGCCTTCGATCGAAGGGACGCTGCCTTTCCAGGATGCCCAGCATGTTCAATGCGCCCGGCCACAGAAATTACTTACGGCTAAAGAACCAGTGTTTTTGTCACGATATTTTGGCCGTTCCGGCCACGATACGCTGACATAGCCCACCAGTTTTGGCCGCCTCGATGATTTCCGCCTTTTAAACAAAAAGGGGGGGGAGCGTAAAAGGCGTAAAAGGGGACGGAGTGATTTAAAATTGACCAACACGCAAAATGGTTAAAAATAAACCCCTCTTTCCCCTTAAACTTAGAGTCTGACCCTATTGATTGCCGTTAATTCGGGGTACCCGTTGAATCCAGGCGAATGATTCCGTTTGCGCTGGCTGATCGATAACTGGCAAATCCCCCGCCAACGTAGATGCTGCCACCACTAACGGGGGCGATACTCCATACCGCCTGGTCAAATCCTGTACCAGGATCAAACCCGGCGTCGAGGGAACCATCACTGTTGAGCCGGGCGATACGGCGCCTGGCGGTGCCATGATAGTCTGTGAAATCTCCGCCAACATAAATATCACCACTGCCATCGGTTGCCAGTGCGATACTAAGTACGACGTCGTTAAATCCCAGGCCTGAATCAAACCCGGCATCGTGGGAGCCGTCACTGTTGAGTCGGACGATGCGATTTCTGGTAGTGCCGTCGTAATCCGTGAACCGTCCACCAACGTAGAGGTCACCACTGCCATCGGCAGCCGGTACAATGCTAAAAACAGCAAAATTAAATCCCGTACCCGGATCGAATCCGGCATCGTTGGAACCACTACTATTAACACGCACGATACGATCCCTGGCATTGCCGCGGTAAAGGCTAAAAGGTCCTCCAGCGTAGATATCGCCACTGCCATCATTTGCCAGTGCAACACTAGTAACAACTGCGTTAAAACCGGTACCCGTTACAAATCCGGCATCGTTGGACCCATCGTTGTTGATGCGTGTGATGTAATCCCTGGCATTGCCGCGGTAAAGGGTAAAATTTCCGCCAACATAGATATCGCCACTGCCATCGGTTGCCAGTGCGATGGACAGAACTTCGTCATTAGCACTCGTACCCGTAATAAACCCGGCATCGTTGGAACCATCGCTGTTCAGCCGCTTAATGAAATCTGTGAAATTCCCACCGATGTAAATGTCACCGCTACCGTCAGTTGTCGGAGTGACATCACTAACATAGCGCATAATCCCTGCTCCCGGGTCGAACCCGGTATCGAGGGTTCCGTCATTGTTGAGTCGGGCAATACGGTTTATTTCAGTACCGTCGAAATTCGCAAAAGCTCCACCCACGTAGATGTCGCCACTGCCGTCGGTGGCGATAGCAATGCTGAAAACAAAGCCATCAAATCCAGTTCCAGGATCAAAGCGACTGCTTTGAGAACCGCCACCACCGCCACCGCCACCGCCACACCCAATGAGCAAGAGGGCAAGGCAGCCAAGCATGAAGTAATTCGAGATCTGTTTTAGAGGATACATATACCGCTCCCTGTTAATGGGGCTTCAATAGCAGCTTAGTTAAGTTTCGAGCGCAATCAATGGAATACCGTTTTTCTCCCGAATCGTTGATGTCAGCTGAAAGAAAGGCAAAGAGACGAGGCTTCGGGTTTATTCTTTTAGCTATGGTTTTGGCTGCGTTACTGTTATTTCCGATCGCGTGGTATTTCAGCCTGATTCCATCCCTGGTGCTTCTGCTCCTCGGTGCCAGTGAGCTAAGGGGGCATACGGTTGCGTTCGAAAAATCCGGAGGGACATAAGATTTGTTACCACAAGTGATGGCATCCGAATTCACACGAGCCCGGAGCGGCAATCCTTTCGGATGTTCTGGAAGGACATGTCAGTTGAAGATGAAAAAGTGAAGAACGGCGTTGTAACCAGCTTTACTGTCCGAACTGTCAACAAGTACTGGAAGACCCAAGAGTTTACAGACGACATTGAGTCGTTCATCGATTTCCAGCA
This sequence comes from Marinobacter salinisoli, assembly GCF_017301335.1. NCBI lineage: Bacteria > Pseudomonadati > Pseudomonadota > Gammaproteobacteria > Pseudomonadales > Marinobacteraceae > Marinobacter > Marinobacter salinisoli. Next base: position 2,657,775 of record NZ_CP071247.1, on the reverse strand, counting down.
GACCGCCTGTGAAAAACTCGAAACTTAACAAGCCACTGTTGCGGACTGCCGGTGCTACGCACCGTCAGCCGCAAAGCTTAGCGTTATGTGTAAGGGTAATGACGCGCTTCAGCAATATGATGTCGTGCGAATCACAGCGCTCTACGACCAATTCAGCAGTTCGAGTGTCTGGCTTGGATCTAATGCGCCAACTGTGGGTGATGAAGTCACAGTAATCGAGGTGTATGAACAGCCCTCGCTTGCATACGATTTGGAGTGCGTGGCATCCGATGGAAGCACTAAATGGGCGGCAACCTTCAAGCCCGGAGATGTAGACCTTGAGTTGGTCAGACAAAACACATAACAAGTGACTGTGGCCCGCGAATCCAATGTCCGCTTTGCGACCGCCCGGCCAAATTCTGATGACAATCTCCAGCCACATTAAGGTGGCATGACCGACTAGCCCCTGCGGTCAGGGTCAGGGCTGCAGGACTCCAGAATCGGCACCACAAACGGTTTATGTTCCCGAATCTCGTCCATGGTCAGACCGTTCAGCTCGTACGGAAACACCAGCCAGTCATCGGTGCGATGCAGGCAGTAGTCTGGCTGCAGCGTCGTTTTGTTGAACGCAGGTCGCTGCCACAATGTGGCGACTTTCACGTCCCTGGGCATGTTCCGCTTGCAGTTACGCTCCAGCTTGTCGATCACCGCCTTGATGTTCAGACCGGTGCTGAAGACATCATCTACGATCAGCAGACCATCATCCGCGTTCAGGTTTTCCAGCAGGTACTGGGTGCCATGAACACGGATTTCCGAATTCGGCGACGCCACCATGTTGTGATAGTAGGGCTGCCCACGGTAGGAGGTACGCAGCGCGATATGATCGGTCATGACGCCAAGGGTCTGCAGGCACTCCTGCACGTAGATCCCGATGGAGCTGCCCCCGCGCCACAGCCCGACAATAAACGTGGGGCGAAATCCGCTTTTGAATATCTCTACGCCCAGCCTGAACGCATCGAGGATCAAATCTTCTTCTTCGAGATAGTGCTTTTTCATACTGACCCCGGTTGCCAAGAGGGAACGAGCAAGAGAATATACCCGATTGCCCGAAAAGTGCGACCCGCGAGAGGCGTAATACTCCATGAGTAAGAAACAACACCTGACCGCCCAGGGTCTGCTGGAAGACTCCTATCGCCTGGCCGCCAAAATCGTCGCCAGCGGATTTCAGCCTACCTTCATGATTGCCGTGTGGCGTGGCGGTGCCCCGATCGGAACCGCGGTGCAGGAGTTTCTCGACTTCCATGGCATTACCACGGACAACATTGCCATTCGTACCTCGTCCTACAGCGGGATTGATGAACAGAGCCGGGAGGTCAAGGTATTCGGCCTGAACTACCTGGTAAAGAATGTGCGACACGAGGATCGCCTGCTGATTGTCGACGATGTCTATGACACCGGGCGATCGATCGAGGCGATTATCGATGAGTTACGCACCCGTGCCCGCCTCAACACGCCGGCCGACATCCGGGTTGCCGTTCCGTATTACAAGCCGAGCCGGAATCAGACCGACCGAATCCCCGACTACTACATTCACGAAACCGAAGCCTGGCTCAAGTACCCCCATTCGCTGGAGGGGCTGACGCGGGAAGAGATCGCTGAAAACCGCCCCGCCATCTACGAGATCATCCGGGACTATCTTCCCGAGTAACCGGCCCGGCGGAGGGACGAAGTTCGTTAAAGCGGAGGCTGGAAATAAGGGAAGGGGAATGTGCCAGGCAGAGCCTTGCCCTGCCTGGCGAAGTGGCTAGCGATCAGGCGACCGCGTAGCCAAGCACTACCAGAGAAATGAAGGCCAGTGTCGCGCCAATCAATGCGTAAGGAATCTGCGTCAGGGCGTGCTGCATTGGTGTACAGCCGGAACCGGTAGACGACAGAACCGTTGAATCACTGAAGAAGCAGGCATGGCTGCCGAAGGCGGAGGCAGACAGCAGGGCGCCCACGGTCAGCGGCATGGATACACCCATGGACAGGGCCAGCGGAATGACGATCGGCAGGGATACCACGAACACACCCCAGCTTGAACCGGTCGCAAACACCACGGCAGCCATGGACACGAATACCAGCGCCGGCAGCAGCTCGACAGACAGGTAAGGCGTCAGTGTTTCAATGATGTATGTGGTCATGCCCAGCTGGTCATTGATTTCCTTGATCATGAAGCCCGCCGCGACAACGGCAATCGGGTGCAACATAACCTTGAAGCCATCCAGCATGGCATCAGCCAGCTGACCAAAGCTCATCAACCGCTGCCAGAAATACAGCACCATGGTGAAGCAGGACGCCACCAGAGCACCCAGAAGCAGGTCAATTTCATAGTAGATGCTGGCCGTAACCAGTACGGCCATCGGCAGAACGAAGTTCATCATGCCGACCAGTACCGGCGGACGCTTGACGTGAGTGGTATCAAAACCAATGGACTCAACGCCATCGGGAATCGGCTGACCTTTCTGGGCCCGCAGCTCTGCCTCTTTCATCGCGCCCATGTCTTTGAGCTTGCCAGTGGCGACCAGCAGCACCACGATCAGCGCAGCCCAACCATACGCCATGTAAGGAATGGACTCGATGTACAGGGACATGCCCTGACCCTCAGCCACGGCACCGTTTTCTTCAAGCAGGGCGCCGAAATACACCGCCCAGGTAGACAGCGGTACCAGAATACAAACCGGTGCGGCCGTGGAATCCACCAGGAACGCCAGCTTCTCACGGGAGATGCGGAAGCGATCGGTCAGGTTTTTCATGGAGGCCGACACGGCCAGCGAGTTCAGATAATCGTCGATGAAGACTGCCAGGCCAAGGAAAGATGTGGTCAACATGGTGCCGCGCTTGGTCTTCACACGTTTCGCCAGGAAGTCACCAAAGCTCAGCACGCTGCCGCCACGCTCAAGGATGTTGATCAAACCGCCCATCATGCCGCACACCAGCACAATCCAGGCAATCGTTTCGTTCTGAACCACACCCATGGACAAATCGCCAAGGCTGGTGACCAGCGAGGTCGGGTCAAGCAGGAGCAGACCGGCGATGATACCGGCAAAAATCGACTCAAGGGGTTTCTTGGTTTTGATCGCGACAAGTACGATCAGCAAAGAAGGCAGCAGGCTGACAAAGCCATAGGAATCCACATCCCCATACTGCGACGACAAATAAGCAAAGCCGGCCATGATCGCGCCGTAGATGCCGATGGAGTAAAGCGGTCCGCGCTCTCGAGTCTCCTTCGCTTGATCCTCCATCGAGGGGTATTCAGTCAGGGTTTGGGAAGCGTCTTGTGTCATTTCTATACCCATGATTTATTTTTTTAAGGAATTGCGGCGACTTGCTCGCCGCAGTAACTACAGGTCAATGCCGTGCGCCGGGCTCTCAATGGCCCGTCTCTCAGGTGATTTCCTCAGACGCCCAGCTGGTCGCGCATGTTGTAGTACCAGGCGCCCATGGCGGTGAACGGAATCCGGAACAGTCGACCGCCCGGGAACCGGTATTGCGGCAGACCGGCAAACACATCGAAGCGCTCAGCCTGGCCACGAATGGCATCGCTGATAACCTTTCCGGCCAGATGCGAACAGGTGACGCCATGGCCGCTGTAGCCCTGGGCGTAGTACACGTTGCTACCGATGCGGCCAAACTGCGGCAGGCGCATCAGCGTCAGCAGGAAGTTGCCGGTCCAGGCGTAATCCACCTTGGTGCCGCGCAGCTCGGGGAAGGTCTTGAGCATGTTCGGAACAATCAGAGACTCAACCTTTGAGGGTTCGCGCGCCCCATAGGTGACGCCGCCACCATAGATAAGGCGGCCATCACCGGACAGGCGATAGTAATCCAGCAGGTAATTGCAGTCTTCAACGCAGTTGTCTTTCGGCAGCAGGCGCTTCTGAACATCCTCTGGCAGTGGTTCGGTCGCAATCACCTGGGTGCCGCACGGCATCGCTTTGGACTCCAGCTTCGGCAACAGACCGTTGAGGTAAGCGTTACCGGCCACCAACACATAATCAGCGGTCACGCTGCCGTGCTCGGTTTTCACGACGGCCATTGAGCCTTCCTCAATACTGATGGCAGGCGTGGCTTCGTAGATGGTTCCACCCAGTGACTCGACCGCTGCAGCCTCACCGAGAACCAGGTTCAGCGGATGGAAATGGCCACCGGTATGATCGATAAGTGCACCGGTGTAACGGTCGGTGCCGATGTGTTCCATGGTTTGCTTGCTGTCCAGCAGCTCAAGCCCCTCGTGGCCATGGGACTCCCACAGCGCTTTCTTCTCCTCCAGCTCGTTGAACTGCCGGCGATTGCAGGCGGCGAAGATACCGCCTTCTTTCAGATCACACTGGATGTTGTAGTCGCGAACGAAGCGGCGCAGGATACGGCCGCCTTCAAAGGCCATCTGGCCCATCTGCTTGCCAACGTCCTTGCCGTAGTGCTTTTCGATGAAGTCGATATCGCGGCTGTAGCTGTTCACGATCTGGCCGCCGTTCCGACCGGACGCACCGAAGCCGATCCGGCTTGCTTCAAGAACCGTTACTCGGTAGCCGGCCTCGGCGAGGTGGAGGGCGGTCGACATGCCGGTATAGCCCGCACCAATAATGCAGACATCGGTTTTGATGTGCTCTTTCAGGGGCGGGCGCATCCGCGTGTCATTGGCGGAGGCCGCGTAATAGGAAGAGGTGTGTGACGGTGTTTGCACGATGTCGCTCCCGGAATCGCATGAGTTATAGGTCTTACAATGCCTGTAACGTTACGAGATCCGTGGAAACGCCTATATACCCCCCAGGGTATATTTTGCGTTCAAAGGCCCAACTTTGGTGCAGAAAACAAAAACGCCACCCCAAAGGGTGGCGCCGCAGACTGGCGGAAACCAGCTTAGCTCAGGGTCGCAAAACAGCGATCCAGAATATCCATGCTCTCGTCGATCAGCTCGTCGCTGATGGTGAGTGCGGGCAGGAAGCGCACAACGTTGCCGCGAATACCGCAGGACAGCAGGATCAAGCCGTTCTGGCCGGCTTCGGTGATGAGTGCCTTGGTCAGCTCCGGATCCGGACAGTTGACGTTGCCGTCCACCACCAGTTCCATGGCAATCATCGCACCCAGGTTGCGCACATCGCCGATACGGGCAGGGAAGCGCTGCTGCAACTGACGCAGACGCGCGGTCATCCGCTCGCCGATGGACAGGGCACGCTCGCAAAGGTTTTCTTCCTTGATGATATCCAGCACCGTCAGCGCTGCCGCGCAACCAATGGGGGAACCACCGTAGGTGCCGCCCAAGCCACCGGGGCCGGGGTGATCCATGATCTCAGCCTTGCCGACTACCGCAGCAATCGGGAAGCCGCCGGCGATGCCTTTGGCCATGGTCATCAGGTCGGGCTCGACACCGGAGTATTCAGTGGCGAACATGCGGCCTGTGCGGGCAAAACCGGTCTGAATTTCATCGGCAATCAGCAGGATGCCGTGCTGGTCGCAACGCTCGCGCAGCGCCTGCATGAATTCCGCCGGTGCCGGATAGAAACCACCTTCGCCCTGAACCGGCTCGATGATTATGGCCGCCACACGGTTCGGCTCGATATCACACACGAACAGATCGTCCAGAGCCGCCAGTGATTCCTCAACGGACACCCCGTGATACGCATTCGGGTACGGCGCATGGAAGATGTCGGCCGGGAATGGGCCAAACCCTGCTTTATACGGCTTAACCTTGCCAGTCAGCCCCATGGTCAGATTGGTACGGCCATGGAAACCGCCCTTGAAGGCGATAACACCCGGACGGCCGGTGTAGGAGCGCGCGATCTTGACACAGTTTTCAACGGCTTCCGCACCGGAGGTGACGAATACGCTCTTTTTCGGGGTAGTGCCGGGCGCAATGTCGTTGAGCTTCTCGGCCAGTTCAACCGCGGACTCGTAAGGTGTCACCATCAGACAGGTGTGGCTGAAACGCTCGAGCTGAGCCTGTACAGCGGCCTGGATACGAGGATGGCTGTGCCCGGTGTTGTTGACGGCAATGCCGGCACCCAGATCAATGAAACGGTTACCCTCAACGTCCCAGATTTCCGCGTTGCGGGCCTTGTCTACGTAGACCGGATGCAGAGCGCCCTGGCCCTGTGCCATAGCGGCAGAACGGCGCTGATGAAGAGATTGATTGGACATGAGCGTGTCTCCTTGTAGTAAATGACGGGTCAGCGAATGCCGCCCATGCACAGGTATTTGATTTCCACAAAGTCATCGATACCGTAGCGAGAGCCCTCGCGACCAATACCGGATTCCTTGATGCCTCCGAACGGCGCCACCTCATTTGAGATCAGGCCTTCGTTGATGCCCACCATGCCGTATTCCAGGGCTTCGGCAACGCGCCATACGCGGCCGATATCGCGGCTGTAGAAATAGGCTGCCAGGCCAAACGGCGTGTCATTCGCCAACGCAATGGCTTCCGACTCCTCATTGAAACGGAACACCGTGGCGACAGGGCCGAAGATCTCCTCCTGGGCGATACGCATAGACGCGGTAACACCGGTAACCACGGTGGGCGGATAGAAATTGGGGTTGTCAGGGGTGCTGGTATGCTCTTGCGCGACCCGGGCACCGGCAGACACGGCGTCGTCTACCAAACCGCGCACCTTGGCGACCGCTTTGTCGTTGATCAGAGGGCCGATGGTGACACCGTCTCCAAAGCCATCCCCGACAGTCAGGGCGGCAACCGCGGCATTCAGCTTTTCCACGAATTCATCGTGAACGCTGTCCTGAACCAGAATTCGGTTGGTGCAAACACAGGTTTGCCCGGCATTACGGAACTTGGAGGCCATCAAACCGGTGATGGCGGCATCGATATCCGCATCGTCGAACACGATGAAGGGCGCGTTACCACCCAGTTCCAGCGACACCTTCTTAACGGTGTCGGCGCACTGGCGCATCAGCAATTTGCCAACCGGCGTTGAGCCGGTGAACGACAGCTTTCGAACGCGGGAATCCTCGCACAGGGTCCGGCCAACTTCCGGCGCCTGAAGGGTGGTCACCACGTTCAAGACACCTGCCGGAATGCCGGCCTGGGCACTCAGCTCCGCCAGGGCGAGGGCACTCAGCGGAGTATCTTCACCGGGCTTGATGACCACCGTGCAACCGGCTGCGAGTGCGGGCGCTACTTTGCGGGTAATCATGGCGATCGGGAAGTTCCAGGGCGTAATTGCTGCCACAACACCAATCGGCTGCTTGATGGTTACCAACCGCTTGTCGGCGCCGTGGGCCGGAATCACATCCCCGTAAATCCGCTTGGATTCCTCGGCGAACCACTCAACGAAAGACGCACCGTAGGCTACTTCGCCCTTGGCTTCAGCGAAGGGCTTGCCTTGCTCGCTGGTCATGATGCGGGCCAGGTCGTCCTGGTGCTGCATGATCAGGTTGAACCAGTTGCGCAAACGAGCCGCACGCTCCTTCGCCGTCAGCGCCTGCCATGCAGGCATCGCAGCTTCCGCCGCGTCGATCGCCGCGCGGGTTTCATCGCCACCTAGATCCGGAACCTGGGCGATGGTTTGGCCGGTACTGGGATTGAAGACCGGAAACGTATGGGCTTTGGCAGCGGAAACCCACTCGCCGTTAATGTATGCGCGGTCCCGAAACAGCTCGGGGGCATTAAGTTCTGGCGTCATAAATCGCTCCTAACAGCCTAAAAACAGGGCCTATACAGTTTGGGAGGATGGTAAACGGAAGGGTTTGTGTGATAAATGTGGCGCATTAGGCGTTAACGTTGAGAGCGATCAAACAATGAAGAAAGACCTGAGGGTCAGCCTTGGCCAGGTGGGCGATTATGAAATCCGACTGCTCAAGGTATTCGAGGCGGTCGTTGAAAGCGGCGGATTCTCGGCGGCGGAGAGCGAGCTGAGCATCGGACGTTCGACCATCAGCACTCACATCGCCAACCTGGAGGAACGCCTGGACCTGAAACTTTGCCGGCGGGGGCGCGGCGGATTCTCGCTGACCGAGGAGGGCGTTGAGGTCTACGAACTGATGAAGGGGCTGTTTTCGGCCATCGAGGGATTTCGCGCCGGTGTCAACGCGCTGCATGTCCGGCTGACCGGTGAGCTGCGCATCATCGTCAGCGATGCCATCTGTATGGACCCCCAGTCACGGCTACCGGATGCCATTGCCCGGTTCTCCGACGCAGCTCCGGAAGTGAATGTACTGCTGGACGTCAAGGCACTCAACGATATCGAGCGGATGGTACTGAATGACGAAGCCGATATCGGTCTGATTCCGTTTCACCGCCAACTGTCCGGACTGAATTACTCCTCACTGTACGCGGATCATTTCCACCTGTACTGCAGCCGAACCCATCCATTGTATGACGCCGAGCCCTCAGACGACCTGCAGGATAAGGTGCTCGCCAGCAAGGTGGTCCACGCCGGGATTCATACCAGCCCGGAAGTGGGTAGTCAGTTGGCCGACATGAACAAGGCCGCCATTTCCTATTTCTACGAGGCGCGCCTGGCCATGATTCTGTCCGGCGCCTATGTCGGCTTCATGCCCGACGCCTACGTCGAATCCCAGGTGGCAACCGGGGAGCTCAAGCCGCTGATACCGGAAATCAAACATTATTCACTGGAAATCGCCGCAATAACCCGAACCCATGGCCGGGCGAACCGGCCCCGGGATCTTTTTCTGCAAATGCTGAATCAACTGACTCAGACAGACCTAAACTAAAGAAAGAGGCCAGCCAATAGCCAGCCTCTGAAATAACAGATTTACCGGGTGATGCCATGTCTATTTCCGTGTTCGATCTTTTCAAAATCGGAATTGGCCCATCCAGTTCCCACACGACCGGACCGATGGTCGCAGGGGCCCGGTTTGCCGAGCAGTTAGAAGCCAGCGATGCCCTGCCGAATGTGCACAAAATTCAGGTGCAGTTGTTTGGTTCACTGAGCGCCACAGGCGTTGGTCACGGTACTGATCATGCCGTGGTGATGGGTCTGATGGGCTATCGGCCCGACACCGTCGACCCCGACATCATTGCGCCCACGGTGGAAAAACTGAAACAGAGCAGCGTGTTAAGCCTTCTGGGCCGCCATTCGCTGGCCTTTGACTGGCACCACGACCTCTGTTTCGAGGAGGCGGCGCTGCCGTACCACCCCAACGGGCTTCGATTTCACGCCCTGGACAAGAACAACCAAACGCTCCTCAGCAACACCTTTTACTCCATCGGCGGTGGCTTCGTGATTGAAGAACATGAGGCCACCAAAGACGCCAGACTGGTCCCGCAGTCATCCGTGCCTTTCCCGTTCAACCACTGCGCCGAACTGCTGGCGCTGTGTAACAAGAAAGGGCTCCGCATCAGCCAACTGGTGCTGGAGAACGAAAAAACCTGGCGCCCTGAACCTGAAATCCGGCAGGGGCTGATGACCATCTGGGCCGCAATCAAAGACTGCGTAGCCACCGGATTAAGCAAAGAGGGTCCGCTGCCGGGCGGCCTGGGGGTGGAGCGCCGCGCCAAGAACCTGCACGAATCATTGCTTAACAGCCGCAATCCCAACGTGATCAGCTCGACACTCGGCGCCATGGACTGGGTCAACCTGTACGCACTGGCGGTGAACGAAGAAAACGCCTGCGGCGGCCGCATGGTGACGGCACCCACCAACGGAGCGGCCGGCATCATTCCCGCGGTGCTCATGTACTACATGGAGTTTGAGCCGACAGCCTCCGAGGACCATGTGGTGGATTTCCTTCTGGCCGCCTCGGCCATCGGCGCCCTGTGCAAGGAGAATGCCTCCATTTCCGGCGCCGAAGTCGGCTGCCAGGGGGAAGTGGGGTCAGCCTGCGCCATGGCAGCAGCAGGGCTGTGCGAGGTGCTGGGTGGCTCCCCGGAGCAGGTGGAGAACGCCGCAGAGATCGGCCTGGAGCATAACCTTGGACTGACCTGCGATCCCGTGGGCGGGCTGGTTCAGGTACCCTGCATAGAACGCAACGCCATTGCCGCCGTCAAAGCCATAAATGCCGCGCAAATGGCTTTAAGAGGAAGCGGCAAGCATTTCATATCACTCGATAAAGTGATTGGAACCATGCGGGAAACCGGGAAGGACATGCAGGACAAGTACAAAGAAACGTCCCGTGGCGGGCTGGCCGTAAATACCACCGAATGCTGACCAACAGGGCAAGTTGAAAAACGCCCGGTTTCGTTCGCCGGCCTATCAAACACGGCCCTCAAAGCACTATCCTATAGAGATACCGCGAACCAATCTGCTTGATAGACCTCTGGAAAAAGGCAAGGAAACCTTATGAATCTGATCATCATCGGCGCCGGCATCATGGGCACCACCTTTGCTGTGCTGGCCAAGGAGCTGGCACCCGAGCTGGACGTCACCATTCTGGAGCGACTCGGCGAAGCCGGGGGTGGCAACTCATGGGCGTTCAACAACGCCGGGACAGGGCACGAGGCCAATTGCGAACTCAACTACACGCCTGTCGATGAAGAGGTTATTTCGGTCGAGAAAGCCCTGAAAATCCACGCCCAGTTCAATATTGCCAAACAGTTCTGGGCCCACCTGGTGAAAACGGGGGCGATCAAAGACCCGAAAACATTCATCAACCAGACCAAACACTGCACCATCGTATCGGAAGCCTCCGTCAACGAGCTTCGCCTTCGGTTCAAGGAAATGTCCGCCCATCATTTCTTTGAAAACATGAAATACTCAGAAGACTTCGACGAAATTAAAAGCTGGATCCCCTTCCTGATGGAGGGACGCTCCCGAACGGAAAAAATGGCCGCCACAGCCATTGAAACCGGAACAGACGTCAACTTCGGCGCCCTGACCGCCCAAATGGCAGAGTATGCCGTTAACACGCTTGGCGTGAAGATCGAATACAACACCCACGTGCGCCGGGTACACAAAAGCCCCTCCGGCAGCTGGCTGATCGAAACCGAGAGCCGGGGCTCAGCGACCCAGTTCAAGGCCGACAAACTGTTTGTCGGCGCAGGCGGTGGTGCATTCCCGCTGCTGAAAAAAAGTCATTTACCCTTTGGGCGGCGTTTTACAGGATTTCCGGTGGGCGGCCGATTCCTGAAAGCCAACATATCCAGGGAAGAAGCCGATCAGTACCGCGCCAAGACCTACGGCAAGGCCAAAGTTGGCGCACCCCCCATGTCTGTGCCACACCTCGATCTGCGCGTGGCGGATGGACAGCATTACCTGCTTTTCGGCCCTTTCGCTTCGTTCAAGCCGGTTCTTGAGAAAGGTCGAGGCTTCTTCGATTACCTCAAAGCCATGCGCTTTCACGACATCCCAAGCATGCTGAACGTCGCCATTGAACACTTTCCGCTGGTGAAGTATCTGGTGTCAGAAACCTTCAAGGGCGAGAAGAGCATGCTCGAAGAGCTGGAGGATTTTGCGCCGGGACTGAGCAAAAAATTCCAATGGAAAGCCATTGAGGCCGGCCAGCGGGTGCAAATCATCAAGGACGGCGACCTGCAAATGGGCACCGAAGTGATCGTATCCACCGACAAGACCTACGGAACCCTGCTGGGCGCATCGCCCGGGGCATCCGTTTCACCGGAAGTCATGCTGCATTGCGTGGAGCGCCTGCTGCCGGAGCTGGCTTTTTCCGATCAGGCCAAGCAAAAAATCCGGGACATATTCCCAGAGCCAGAGCTGGAGACACTGACCACCAATGCCGCCCGCTATCGGGAGGTGCGCGATGCGGCCAACGAAATCCTCGGCATCACCGCTCAAGGGGCCGAAGCAAAACCAACAACATCCGGCTGAAAGCATCACAATCAAGCGGCAACCCGCCAAAAAACGACTATGGTAATAACGTCGCAGCAAGAGCCATTGGCTGCTGCGCTAACACCATACCCACGACGGCAATTTTTGGGGGGAACCGCTATGACTGATGCCAGTGCTGACGGCACCTATCAGTGCGCACGGGAAGAATGCAACTGCAGAGTGGCCGATGACGAAACACACTACAAAACGGCAACCGGTATCTTCTGCTGCAAGGAGTGCTCTGAGGGAAAAGGCTGCCATCACTCCGGATGCAACTGCGGCACGAAAGGCGGTAGTTGAGGGGAATTGCACAGAAAGCGATTGGCGGCAATGAACGGCATATCCTGCCTGTCCGCCAATCGCGTTGTTTCGCGTCCTGCGATAACGGAACTTGCTCCCTCACACCATATCGGCTGACGGCGGAGGCTTACCTCCGAATGCGAACATCGCGATGCGGGTAGGGGATGGATATACCCGCATCATCAAATGCCTCCTTCATTTGATGCGTCAGATCCCAGTACACATCCCAGTAATCAGCCGACTTCACCCATGGCCGGCAGACAAAGTTCACCGAGCTGTCGGCAAGCTGATGGACGCGCAACGTGGGCTCAGGCTTGCTTAGGATCGCAGGATGACTCTTGACCACGCGCTGCATAACCGCGAGCGCATCGGGAATGGAATCTTCGTAGGAGATGCCAAACACCATATCCACCCGCCGCACCTTGCTCGCCGTGACGTTGGTGATGACATTGCCCCAAACATTTTTATTGGGAATCACGATGAGCTGGTTGTCCGGCGTGGCGATCGTCGTGGCAACAATACTGACTGACTTCACCGTGCCACCGACACCGCCGACCTCGACGTAATCGCCCTCATCGAACGGCTGGTTAACCATGATCATCAACCCGCTCGCGAGGTTACCCAACGTGTCCTGAAGCGCAAACGCCAAAATGAAGGACGCGCCGCCAATCATGGCGAAGATCGGCGCAATGTTGACGCCCAGCCCGGCCAGCACAAGCAAAATACCCAGAGTAAGAACGAGCCAGAAAACCAGCCCAACCAGAAACGTTTCCAGAAGCTTTGAGATGGTGGGCACCCGTCCAATCCATTTTCGGGCCGCGGCTCCGGCCATGCGTGCCACCGCGAGCAAGCCCAGTACGGCAAGCAGGGCGATTCCAAAATTTATCATCACGGCAATTCCGCCATCACGCCGGGTCGACCAATCCAGAATCGCAACCAGAATGGCCTTGGGGCTGGCCAGAACGGTCTCGCTGAACAGGATGGCTTCCCGGTAGGTGCGCAGATCACGCACCAACTCAGGATCACCGCCTTTCGCCTCATAGGCACTCACGACCAGATTGAAGCGCTCCAGCACCTCCATGCGCGCCTCAACCATCGAAGCGACTTCCTTATAACCCTCCTTGGCATCCGCCTCAGGATCTTTTCTCAGCCTGATTTTCGTTTCGGAAATCTTCTCGGTCTCGGATTTGACGACTTGCTGCCAGGCCAACGCAAGGGGCTTCAGCTCTTCCTTGGTCATCGGCACGGTGCGATGGGAGAGCTCATCAATGGGAATGTCCGGATCTGCCAGGGCCGTATAGTCCGCCGATTTGGCAGCGGGTCCCGAAGGCTCCTGGGCCAGAGCCGGATTGAGGGCCAGGAGGATGCATGCAAGAAAGAGGAACAGGGCGCTTGGTACTCGCATTGATGATCTCTTTTTTAATCAAGGTCACTATCAGGGGCTGAAAACGTTACAGCGAGGACTGGAGCTCACCGAAACGTCTGAACAACGCGCCCATTCAGTCTAGTACACGGGGGCCGCAGAAAGGTGGCAGCCAATCAGCCGGCACATGGCCGGTTTTTGTGGGGAAAGCTATCGGAACCTTGCTCAAAAAAATTGCAGAACAGGCTTGGTGCACTAGATTACAAACATGAAGATGGACGTTCTTGACCGGATCAAGCCCCAATCAGGATTGGGCTGGCGTCATTCGGCAGTGTCGGGGAACGATAGCTGATTGAAACCGGGAGAAAACCGAATGAACGCTTGGCGAAACAGGCAAATGGGATGCTTGCTGGGAATGGTGGCCGGCATGGGACTGTCCATGATGGCGTCAGCCCAGGACAACAATGGAGACAAACCGAATATTCTGGTGATCTGGGGCGATGACATCGGGATCACCAACATCAGCCATAACAACCGCGGCCTGATGGGTTATCGAACCCCGAACATCGACAGAATTGCGGACGAAGGCATCGCTTTCACCGATTATTACGGCCAACAATCCTGTACTGCCGGCCGGGCTGCCTTTGTCGGCGGAACCGTACCCGCGCGCACCGGCATGACCAAAGTCGGGCTGCCCGGCGCACCTGAAGGCTGGCAGGAATCGGACATCACCATCGCCGCCGTCCTCAAGTCGCTGGGTTATGCCACTGGCCAGTTTGGCAAAAACCATTTCGGCGACCGGGACGAGCATCTGCCCACCAACCACGGTTTTGATGAGTTCTTTGGCAATCTGTACCACCTGAATGCCGAGGAGGAGCCAGAGCACCGGGATTACCCGGGTGACTATGTGCTGCCAAGCGGTGAAACCTTTGAAGAAAAGTGGGGGCCGCGGGGCGTTCTGAAAGTGACCGTGAACGACGATGGTGAGCAATCCATCGAAAACACCGGCCCTCTGACCAAAAAGCGGATGGAAACCGTCGATGAGGAAACCCTCGAGGCGGCGAAAGACTTCATTAAACGTCAGCACGAAGCCGGCAAACCCTTCTTTACCTGGTGGAATGCCACACGTATGCATTTCCGCACCCACGTGAAAGAGGAAAATACTGGCATTAGCGGGCCAAGGGGGAACGAATACCACGATGGCATGGTTGAACATGATCGCCATGTCGGCGAGTTACTGAAACAGCTCGACGAACTCGGCATTGCTGACAACACCATTGTGTTCTATTCCACGGATAACGGCCCTCACTTCAACACCTGGCCAGATGCCGGTACCACGCCATTCCGCAGTGAGAAAAACTCTAACTGGGAGGGCGCGTACCGTGTTCCGGCCTTCGTGCGCTGGCCGGCCAAATTCCCGGCAGGTGAAACCGTCAACGGCATCGTTGCTCACGAAGATTGGTTGCCAACGTTTGCCGCCGCTGCCGGCAAGGACGACATCAAGGAAGATCTTCTGGACGGCTATGAAGCAATCGGCCGCGACTACAAGACCCATCTTGATGGCTACGACATGACCGGCTACCTGTCCAAGGCAGGCAGCTTCGAAACCATCGACGAAGACATTGCCGCCTCACCGCGCAAGGAGTTCTGGTACTTCAATGACGACAGCCAGGTAGTTGCCATGCGACTGGCCGACTGGAAAGGTGTCTTCCTGGAGAATCGGGGCACGGCCTTTGAGGTCTGGCGGGAGCCGTTCACCGAATTGCGCGTACCGCTGTTGTTCAACCTGCGCCGCGATCCGTTTGAAAAAGCCCAGCATAACTCCAACACCTACAACGACTGGTTCCTGGATCGGGCCTTCGTGCTGGTGCCAATGCAGGCCGCCGCGGCGCAGTTCGCACAGACCTTTATTGAATACCCGCCAAGTCAGAAGCCAGGCTCCTTCAATCTTGAAGCGATCGTTGAAAAACTGAAGGAATCCAGCGGGGCACGCTGAGCCTGCAGGTCACGAAAGGGCGCCTGGATGGTCTTCTGCCAAGCGCCCACTCCTATTCCGAATCAGCTTCTCAGCGTTCTGCAGTCGTTTGGCAAACCCCGAAGCTCGTCTCCGACTTCCGAAAACCCACGGCCGGCATCACCGGCACGGGCCGCTTCCTGAAGGCCGGTTCGGGTTTATTCAACAAACTTCGCTTGACTGGCAATCATCGGCGACAGCGTGAGATCCCAATGCTGCAAGCCGCTCTGACTGTAGACATAGTGGCCACTGAGCGATTTCAGCTGGGGGATTCGTCCGGGTGCGATACCGTTGAGCACCAGAGACGCCAACCGGGCAGCCGTCAGCCCTTCCTGATGGGCGGACACCGTAAACCCGCCGATACCCTGGTTCTTTCCGACAAAAATGTCCCAGAACGAAAAAATCGGGATCTGGGCTTTCGCGAAGGCCTCATCCATCAGTTCGTTCGGTGGTGCGTAGTTACCAGCGTCGTCACGAATGGTGTGATGCGTACCCACGACAATGGCGTCGTAAGTCTGATGGCCCTGAATGATCTGACTGAGCCATTCGCTCTTGTTGTTGGTCAATACAATCTCCAGCTGGGCACCATGAACCTTGGCCTCGCGTTTATCACCGAAATGCTCTGTCACTGCGTTGCGCATGGTGGGCGAATCGTCCATCAGCACCAGGAACCGGTCCTTCTTGCGGAGAATCTTTTTCAGGTGCCGGATACTTTCGGTGAAGAACGGGCGCTCAAGAATGCCCGTAACCAGGGGATGCTTCAGGGCAGGGTGCTGCGCCGGCCCACCATTCACGCCCAGGAAGACAACCGGAATACCCTGGTGAACCAGAGGTTCGGCCATGAGCGCAAAGGCATTGTCGTCGCCCAGAATGACCACGTCGGGGCCGAGTTCCGCGATCGAACGCCGGATGTCGCTGGCCCGACCGAACCACTCAGACTTGGGCAACCGTTTTGTATCAAGCTCAAAGGCATGAATGTCGTGCTCCTTGCCCAGAACCGTTTGAATCGCCTCCAGATAATCGGCGTCCCATTTGTATTCGAGGTGGTAGCTTTGCACGACAACAACTGTTTTTCCGAAACACAGCGGGCTGACCAGCAGAAGCGCCAGAAGAAAAACACGCATATCTTTTCCTTATTATCCGAGCGAAATAAACAGGAGCTGCTGTTAACAGCTTGTTTGTCGGGTCTTTTTATCGGTATTTTTCGACCGGGCACACTGCAGCACAAACCATGCCTAACCGACACATCATTGTTTTTCCGACGTTTTTTTGAGGCGGCACTGAAGAACATCGGACAGTAGCGCGCAAAACGTTCGGAACTCTGAACAGAAAAGCCCGAAAGCTCGCTACACCGTCCGGGATGCCGGACATTGTGTCCGTCGGGTGGGACAGCTGATCCGGAAGTACTGATAGCCCTTGGTCACCAGCGTTGTCACTGCTATTTTTGAGCAGCTTCAGAAAACCATGACCACAAAACACACAGGACCGAACCGGAGCAGGAGACACCCAATTGTGAGCGGAAGCCCCTCGAAAACAAAAACCAGCTTTTACCGGCGCATTTACCTTGCGTGGCTGATTAACTGCGGAATCAATAACGTACCCTCGATCATGCAAGCCACTGGAATGCCACGGCGAACCGCTCAAGACACCATTAACGCGCTCCATGAAATTGACGTTGCGGTTGAGCACGTCGGTTCCACCAAGGCGGGGCATTACGAACTGAAAGAGTGGGGCGCCATCAACCCGGAATGGCTCGAGACACACATCAACCGCATTCGCGAGACACTGGGTTACCCGCCGTTAGGCCAGTAACCCTGCGTGGCGAATGCGGATGAGGGCAATCTAGCGTGAGTGGACCGCGCTGGCTTCGCGCCCGGCACACCCTCTGGTATCGGACACCGGGAACAGGGTGTCATACGCCCAGGTAAACACGAACGCGTAGACGAGATAGAAGAGTACGAACGCAATATCCATAACAAGCGCTTCGAGCAGCGTTATCTCCAACCACCAGGCAATGATCGGCAGGAAAGCCAGCATCAGTGCCAACTCGAAACACAGCGCATGCACCAGGCGCAACGGCAGAGTTTTGCGGACGGTACCGCGGTAACGCAACAAGGCGCGATCGAAGATCAGGTTGAAGACATAATTCCATCCGGTCGCCAGGCTGGCGCCAATCACCGCCAGGACACCAATGCTGGCCATGGACATATCAAAGAGCAGAGCGCCAAAGAGGGTGCTCAGGGCGATGCCTATCAGCTCAAAACTGACGGCCTGACGAATTCGGTCGGCGGTAGTACGCATGATCGCTTCTCCGGAATTCGGGGCGTCCCGAAATGAAATCCCTGGCTGGGTGAGGTCGTCCTCAAGATGGGGGAAGCGGATTCAGAAATCCGCCTTGCTCAGCGGCCAATAGTCTCGCCGGTTTTCGACGGCTTCGCCATAGCAGAAAGCCGTAAGCAGGCACCCTGGCGCACGCTCACTCCCGGCTGAACTGTTTCCAGCCACGAAATACGGGGATTGCTATCTGGGAAATGAGCGCCGTACTCCAGATCAGGTTGCCGATCAACGCCGGCACATAGGGAACGACGAAAAAGCACGCCACCGCGATAACGATTCCGACAAAGCGGACTTCCCAGCTGCCATGCTCCGATGGAATGCGATGCTCGATCACCGATTTGAGCACCCAGAGCATGGCAATGTAGCCGGCCAGACCAAAACAACCGATTGCCGCATAGTCGGTCGGATACGGCTGCCAGAACCCGACCTTTACCTGCGCAGCCAGCGCAACTCCGACCATAACGCCACAAAGCATGAGCACGAGATGCGCAAGCCACCACGCGACCAGGGTCGCTAACCTCTGGTTCCTGGGCCTTCCATTGCCGACAAAATCAAAGTAGAGCCAGCACATCACGAACATGGCAATGCCACCCAGCGTGTAATTAACCAAAACGTCCGGTGTGACTTTGTGAATTCCTTTCTCCGACAGGGTCACTACCAGCTTGAAGAACCCCTCACCAAGCACAATCAGCGTCAGCAGCGAAAAACGCTCTGCCATATGCCCAAGGCGCGGCACGAACCGCTCGAAGCGGAGTACCGAAATACCCGGGATCATGTAGACCAGTTGCGTGGCAACCATTGCAGTGGCGAAAGCCCAGTAGCAGTAGGGCCTTGGAAGAAATGCGCTTATTCCGAAAATCACCGCAAAAACGAAGAAGTTCCGGATCTGCTCGGAACACATCGGACACGTTGAACCATTGGCTCTCTGAGCCCTGAGGTAAAAGAGGGCAAGCAAGGCGCGGTTCAGCGCAAAACCCACCGCAAAATAGCTCCAGCCCTCACCTTCGATTGATGGAATGGCGGCGGCCATGAACATCACGGTGCACATCATCACGGACATGATGATGCGGTGCCAAATGTCGGTGCTCACATAGATCGAGTTGAAAATGCTGAGCTCGCCCCACGCATACCAGAGCGCAACAAAAAGCCCGGTAAAGATCAGAAAACCATCGACAGTCAGGTTCGCGGACAAATAGTTGCCCAGAAGAAAAATAGTAACGACATGAATCAGGTCATAAAACAACTCGGCCCAGTGAACGTGATCGTTTGGTTGGCGGAGATCCTTGTGATGCTGCGGCTTCCGCCACATTGGGTGATCCTGCAAAGCCATAGAGTTGCTCGCTCTCGGAGTCGTCGCTGAAGGCACTTCGGGGCCGCGAAACACGACTGTAAAATCCTCAACTCCAACCCGGCATGGGTACGGGGTGGTCTAAGCTGTGAATGACCAAAACGCGTATCGACGCCGGGCCTGCGGAGGATTGCTACCGATGAAACCTGTCATTGCCGATATTAAACCGGCAAAAGTATCGCTGAAAAAAGGTAAAGAATACTATTTCTGTGCCTGTGGCCAGTCCTCGAACCAGCCCTTTTGTGACGGCTCCCATGCGGGCACCGGATTCAAGCCCAAGAGCTTCAAGGCGGATGACGACACAGAGGCCTTCCTCTGCCAGTGCAAACACTCTTCTTCACTGCCGTATTGCGATGGGACCCACAGAAAGTTCAGTGAATCGGACAAGGGCCAGGAAGGCCCGGGCAATGAGCAATCGGGGTCTGGCACGCCTTCAGTTAAGGCCACACAGGAAGAACCAACGGTTGAATTCATTCACCAGTTAGCGCGTGAAGGATTGTCCAAGATGGGGCATCACGGCCCGATGACGGCAATGGGGGTGCCTCGCCATAAACTGCCGCACTGGGACGACCTTCAGCTTCTGACCGCCCAGATGGCAAAAAAGCCACTGATGGAGGATGCAAACGTTGAGACAGGCGTGGTGATTGGTGCAAACGCGCAAAAACCGCTCACGCTCAAAATTCCCCTGTTCGTGTCCGACATGAGCTTTGGTGCGCTGAGTGAGGAGGCGAAACTGGCGCTCGCGAAAGGGGCCGAAATGGCAGGCACTGGCATCTGTTCCGGGGAAGGCGGCATGTTACCCGATGAACAGCAGGCAAACTCCCGATATTTTTATGAGCTCGCGAGCGCCAGATTCGGGTATGACGAATCACAACTCTGCCGCGTGCAGGCCTTTCATTTCAAAGGCGGACAGGGCGCCAAGACCGGCACCGGCGGGCACTTGCCGGGAAATAAAAATGTCGGCCGGATCTCAGAGGTACGCGGCATTCCGGAAGGGGAACCGGCCATATCACCACCAACCTTTACCGACCTTCACACCGTCGATGATTTCCGAGCGTTCGCCGACCGGGTACGTGAACTCACCGGCGGCATCCCCATCGGCTTCAAACTGAGCGCCAATCACATTGAAGAGGACATACAGTTCGCACTGGATGCAAGTGCCGACTACATCATCCTGGACGGCCGGGGTGGCGGCACTGGCGCGGCGCCCGAGCTCTTTCGCGATCACATCAGCGTGCCAACCATCCCCGCGCTGGCACGGGCGAGAAAGTATCTGGACCAGCACGACGCCACCGGCAAAGTGACTCTGATCATCACGGGCGGACTTCGGGTGCCCACCGATTTTGTCAAAGCGCTTGCCCTGGGCGCCGACGCTGTCGCCATCGCCAATAGCGCGATGCAATCCATCGGTTGCGTTGCAGCTCGAATCTGCAACACCAACAATTGCCCGGCCGGCATAGCCACCCAGAACGCCGATCTGCGCCAGCGCCTGAACGTCGACCAATCTGCCGAGCAGCTCAAGAACTTTCTCGAGGCATCCACTGAATTAATGCAAGTTCTTGCCAGAGCCTGCGGCCATCACTCCTTGACCAGCTTTACGGTAGCAGACCTGACCACATGGCACCGGGATATGGCGTTGCTCTCCGGCGTCAGTTACGCAGGGGTTACCGGATTACAATAAGTGCGGGAGTGGCCCGGAAGGGAACACTGCAGAGCGCAGCTCATGACCACAAATAAAGCCCGGCCAATCGAGTCGGTCGGGCTCTATTTCTGTAGGAAGGCAATCACGCGGCGCCTGACTGATCCTCATCCTGAGATTGCATCGCCGGTGCTTTACCGACCGCAAAGCCAAGCATGAGAGCCAGAGTGAAAAATCCCGCAAGACCGCCAAACAAAGTAACGACTGGGATCACATTTACCATCGGTTTGTATGCCTCCATAAATTCAAGATACGTTGAGTTGCGAAACTTCTTAGCTTGCAACACATTGTTAGGCTAATTGTACGAAAAAAAACCACACCGAACCGTATGGAAAAACCGAATACATGGGTGTCGGCAATTTCAGCCAACCGAGCACAAGAAGTTGCGCAACCCGCCGAATCCGGATTATCTATGTTGCTATGGCTCAAATAACGTCACTGTATGTCTACAAGGTGGTCAGTCAGGCTAGCCCCGGCGTCGAAACGCGGGACTTGATACGGGGGCTTGGCCTCCCCGTGGACGGCCCCATCGATCCCGGCCAGATGGTGTCTTCATCAGAGTATTACGACTTTTTTGCTGAGCTGATTGATCGGGATCCCAGTGGCCTCTCATTGCCACTGAAGATTGGTGCGGCCATGCGAAGCGACGAGTACGGTGCTTTCGGCCTGGCGTGGAAATCCGCGCCGACCTTGCGCGGCTCCTTCAAAAGGGCAGAGCGGTACGGGCATGTTCTGGGCAGCGCAGAAACCTATTCGCTGGAAGAATCGGCCCTGGGCTTCTTCTTCAACCTTGAGAAAGCAGGAGATGGCAGCCCGGGCATGCTGCTTTCTAACGAGGCGAGCATGTCGGCGGTCGTCACCATCAGCAATGAGGTTTGCTCCTCAAGCTTTACGCCATTGGCCATCTATTTCAGGCATGCGCCGAGAGGCGATACCAGCGTGTACGAATCGCATTTTGGTTGCCCCGTTCATTTCGAGTCGGGACGAGACGCGGTGCTTGTGAGCAAAGAAAGCATCGATACTCCCAACAAACTCGGCGACGAATCCATCGCCCGGTTTTTTGACCGACACCTGGAACAACAGCTGAATTCGCTCAAAGGTGATATCGACCTGCAACAGCAAGTCCGACACGCCGTCGGCAACGTGCTCAGTGAGGGCGTACCGAAGCTCTCACGGATTGCATCCGAATTGAAAATAGGCACACGGACGTTGCAGAGGCGATTGTCGGAGCAGGGTTATTCCTTCCAAAGCGTCGTTGATATGGCGCAAAAGGATCTCGCCCAAAGACTGCTGCGGGAAACAGACTACAGCCTTGCAGAGGTAGCCTTCCTGACGGGATTTGCGGAGCAGAGTGGGTTCACAAGAGCCTTCAAGCGCTGGGCCGGGCAGACTCCGCGATCCTATCGACTCTCGGCTCGCTGAGTTTGACATTGTCGCCCTCGGCGAAAACTCTGGCACGCTGAGGCAATAACAAGCGACGGTACTTCAGGAAAATTGACTTGCACACACGGTAAAAGGAGCAAGTCAATGAAACATACCAATCAGACACGCCAATCCATTCTCGTTGTCGGCGGTACCGGAAAGACCGGCAAGCGTGTCGCTGAACAACTGAAAGCCAGCGGCCATCAGGTTCGGGTCGGATCCCGCTCAGCCATCCCGTCTTTTGATTGGGGCAACGAGAAAAGCTGGGCGCCGTGCCTCAACGGTGTCACTTCCGTTTACATCACTTACTCGCCAGACCTGGCCATGCCGGGCGCAACCGACGCCATCCAGGCCTTTGTTGGCTTGGCCAAACGTCACGGAGTGAACCGACTCGTCCTGTTATCAGGGCGTGGCGAGGCCGAGGCACAAGCCTGCGAAAAGATTGTGCAGGACTCAGGCCTGGAGTGGACAATCGTCCGCGCAAGCTGGTTCAACCAGAACTTTTCGGAGGGCGCATTCATCGACATGGTGCTGAATGGCGCTATCACTCTGTCGGCAGGCAATCAGGTCGAGCCTTTTGTGGATGTCGATGACATCGCGGACGTGGCTGTCGCCGCTCTGACTCAGGACCACCACAACCGCCGCATCTATGAAGTAACGGGGCCAAGACTGATGACCTTTGCGGACGTGGCCAGCGACATCTCCCGCGCAACCGGCCGCGAAGTTGCGTTCATTGACGTCCCTCACACGAGCTTCATCGCTGAGATGGAGAGCTCCGGAACGCCCGAGGATGTGGTCTGGATGCTGGATTATCTTTTCGCGACGGTGCTTGATGGCCGCAACGCCCATTTGACTGACGGTGTCCAGCAGGCACTTGGTCGCGAACCGAAAGACTTCGCTGCGTTCGCAGAGCAAGTCGCAAAGACCGGCATCTGGGACAAACGCTAAAGGCGATTGCCTTCAAAGAGGAGAACAAACATGAATTTTCAGCTCAACCTGTTTCAGGCAGCTTTCGGAATTTACAGCCGGATCCTTCCTTCTCGTGCAGCCGTGAAGGCCGTCGAATGGATGACGAGCCCGCGAATCAAGGCAGAGCGACGAAGGTTGCCAAAAGACCTGTTTAGCGAGCGCATTGCTCTGCCGAGCGGTGGCCTGCTGGCCACTTTTGGGACAGGGCCTAAAAAGATGTTGCTGCTGCACGGATGGTCCGGGTGGGTTGGACAGTTTCAGGCTTTGATCAGTGAGATCGATCCAACTGAATACACCGTTTATGCGGTCCAACCTCTTGGGCACGGAGAATCCAATGCGCCCCAATCACATCCGGGGCGGTTTATAGAGGCCGCACTCGAAACCCTGGACTTTGTTGATGCGCCGTTTGACGTCGCTGTGGGGCATTCGCTGGGCGCCGCCGCCTTGATTTATGCTCAAGCGCTCAGAGGCGACATCAAGCACCTGGTGCTCGTATCCAGCCCCGCGACCATTGAGGGCGTTCTGAGAAGATTTGCCCGCTTCCTGAATCTTGGCGACAGGAGCACAAGTCACTTCATCAGCGCCATGGAGGAAACGGTTGGACTGGGTGTGGACCGGCTGGACCTGGTCGCGCTGGCCCATGCGGTCAGCACACCAGTGCTGGTCATTCACGATGAGAGTGATGCAGAGGTGCCCGCTGCTGAATCCATGGCTCTACAACGCGCTTTTTCTCAGAGTCGCTCATTTCGAACCAATGGGCTTGGCCACAGCCGACTTCTGCAACATGCGGATGTAACGAGAGAAATTATGCAATTTCTTGATCGGGACTTGCCGTGACAGCCAAACAGCATGTTTTGTCTCAGGGAGAAAGGCCATTCAACCTCCGGACTCTCATTCATGGCTCAGGCTTTGAGCGTCACAATAGTTCAATAGCCAGATATGTCAGCTTTGTTTACATGAATAGCTTCCAGGTGAAACGCCGATGGCTCGATGTGAATGGTTTATATGCAAAGGTTTATAACTGGCGCGATACTTGCCGCCGAGTCCCTTTACGGTCACTGATGACCCAGGAAGCCGATGCGTGCTTCTCAGGAACACGGAGCAGGGCTCATTTGAATTGTCATAGACATCAACAAGGAATTTGGTTGGTGCTATGGGCCAGAAGACGCGCTCCCTACGAGGAAGCACGGAGCCACCAATGCCTTACAGCACTAGTTATCCGACGCCGGTATTGAATGTAAAAGAGCCGCCTAGCCTCTTCCTCCACCGACTTGTATCCCCCGCAATACTGACTGCGCAATGCAGTGCCTCAGTGGCAGCAGAAACGGTTTCGCACTTTGGTGCTGGCAGAAGGTGGCTGATCGGGCAGCAAGATTGAATCAGTGGCAACTCAAATGGCGTGCCTGAACGCTGCACATCCTTTTTACGGTCATGAGAAGAATAATTATGAGATGCCCCCTGAAGAATACACCTGAATATTTGGGCCTTTTGTTTGCCTTTATTTCGACGCTCTCTTTGCAAATCCATGCGGCATCGGTGAACTTGAACGAAGCTGAAATTGAAGCGGTCTTTGCGCAAGAGGGTTTTGGTAATAACGCCATTGACGTGCGCTATGGCGAAGTGGAGATTGTTGAAGATGCTTCCTTGCTCGATTTGATCGTAGCTTACGGAGACGTTGGCGTTGATGAACTTGAACCTCTTATCGACCTGCGACTGGCCACTAACCCTGACGTCATCTTTATGTACTTTGTCGATACCCTTGCGACACCCGACTCGGATGGTCTTGTTGGCATTGCGGGCGGCAATGTTTTAGTCGTGGAGTCAGAAGTCTCCGATGGGTTGCTTCCCGGCGGAGAGCTGGGGTATCAAATCCAAGCGCATGAAATCGGCCACCTGCTTGGGCTTCGTCACTGTGACGACCCGAATTCCCAGATTTATCTAACCTGCGACAGTGAACCGGATCTGCTGATGCAGCCCCAAGCGCTGGATACAGCACTCAAGCTGACGCTTGCAGAAATCTCAATCATTTTGCAAAGCCCATTGGTCAAGAGCGATGGGGTAACGAACTACATCGACGTTATCCCTGTCCTGGTTCAGGGCCCTAATCTGGATCCGGATAATGACGGCCTCAATGACGCCGACGATAACTGCCCCGTGGTCGCAAATCCAGACCAGGAAGACTTTGATGGCGATAACCAAGGCGATGCGTGCGACCCTGACGACGATAACGATGGCGTTGACGACAGCGTTGATAATTGTGTCTATGCGGTGAACTCCGGGCAGCAAGACAGAGACAACGATGACATTGGAGATGCGTGCGATAGCGATAACGACAACGACTTTGTGTTGGATGATGTCGACAACTGCCCATTAGTTCCGAACTTACAGCAAGACGATGCAGACGGTGATGGTGCAGGGGATCTATGCGATGCCGATGACGACAATGACGGGGTGCAGGATAGCCTCGACAATTGCCCGCTTACCCCGAACTCAGGGCAGGAAAACCTTGACGGTGACCAGTTTGGGGACGCTTGTGATACCGACGATGATGCCGACGGTATAGACAACGAGTTTGATAATTGCCCGCTTGTTTCCAATGCTTCGCAGACAGATTTTGACGGTGATGGGCAAGGTGACGCCTGTGACAGCGACATAGATGGTGACGGCGTAGAAACAGGCAATGACGCATGCGAGTTTACAGAGCGCGGAACCCTTGTAGACCCAGACTCAGGATGCTCTATTGCGCAAATCTGTCCGTGTGAGGGTCCAAGCGGTTACAGCACAGCCTGGAGGAACAAGGGTACGTACGTTTCGTGCCACGCAAAAGCTACGAGCAGCTTTGTCGAAAAAGGCGTGCTTACCGAATTCGAGAAAGGTCAACTCCAAACGTTGGCCGCACACAGTAGCTGTGGCGACAAGCGCTAGCTAATCGTAGAGAAAAAAAGCCCTCATACCGTTTGATATGGGGGCTTTGCTGAAGAATTTCTAACAGGTTTTGAATCGACTAGACTCATTTCTACAATGGATATTCGCCTTCGAGATTGCTACGAAACCGGAAACCCGGTGAACGAAGACCCCATGATTGTGGTCTTCGAGGACTTCCTTGAGCCCAGGGAAGTCGAACAGCTGATCAGCGCCGCACAATCCAAAATGAAGCAGGCCCTGGTCAGTGCAGCAACATCCGGAGTCCAAAGCCCCGGCCGCACCGGCAGTAATTGCTGGATACCCCATGACCACAATCCAATCGTCGAAGATCTGGCCCTGCGTGTTGCCGATATCGTTGGCTTGCCGCTTCAGCATGCCGAATCCCTGCAAGTCGTTCACTATGGTGAAGATCAGCAGTACGCGCCCCATTATGATGCCTGGGATGCAGGCACTGAACGTGGCCAGCGCTGCATGGCCCGGGGCGGGCAGCGCCTGATTACCTGCCTGCTGTACCTCAATGATCCGGAGCAGGGCGGTAGTACTTCCTTTCCCAATCTGGACATGGAAGTCAGGGCCCTAAAAGGCCGTATGGTGCTGTTTCACAATTGTCATCGGGGCAGTACTGTCCGCCATCCCGACAGCCTGCATGGCGGCATGCCGGTACTGAAAGGGGAAAAATGGGCCTGCAATTTCTGGTTTCGCGAGCAGCCCTATCAAACAGCACCGGCTGTGTCGCGTAAATCCACACCAACCCCGAAATTCAAGCGGGTTATCTAGGCGTGTCTGCGAGCTCTCGGAAGTAAATCGCCCAGCGGATTGGCTCTGGCTAATTGCGCTGAACGAGCGATGGACTGCTATCCTGTCATAGTCATTCATTGTTACAAGGATGTCCCTATCCATGGTTACCTACCTGTATTGGTTCATTATTCTTGCCCTCGCGTGTGGCGCCCTGTTTGGAATCGGTGCCAGGCTAGGGAGGTGGCAACTGGCAGTGATCCTGGCGGCGGTCATCGCGGTGGTCGGCGCCATGACTTATTACTTCTGGCTGCAGCAGATATTCGTGAAGCGCTATGGCGGCGTGATGAGTATTACTATCCCTCAGGGCCTGCAGCATATCGGCTCCACCTGGAAGGACGACAACCTCTGGATTGAGGACTACAACCCGGAAACTAACGAATGCATTTTCCGGGAATACTCTCGGGGTGACCTGTTGCAAGGGCGTGTCGTGCTGAAGAACTGTAATCCGCTGGGGGCGTCGCGATCAGTTTCTGCACCGGCCACCAACGAGTAACGCTGGGTCGGATTTTTTCGGCCCTGATGACACTCATAGTGGACGACCACAGAAAGCACTAAATCTCCGAAACGAGATATCAGTAACTTACCTGCCAAATTCCACACAAAGTGCTAAACAAACTTAAAGTAGATTCTAGAATAGGGCACTCAAATAAGGGGTTGGTCCAGAAGCCATTTACAGCAATAACCTGGAGTGGGCCAGGTGAACACCGTACCTACAAAGTGGTTTAGTGCTAACAAGGCCAGGCACAGCGATGTTAAGCATCAAGGATGATCAAGTGAGAGAGCCCGACTATAGCTGTCCAATCTGCGCTATTGAGCTCGCGTATTACTCCCGAAATCCGAACTATGTTTGTGACTCTTGTGTCGCCAATGCAACCGATAAAAATGGCCGCCCTCTGAAGTTTTTTAATACCGATATTTATGGTGGTTTCGAGGCTATTTATTCAGACACGAACGAGAAGCGCCAAGGCCACACCTGCTTTATTAAAGGCAGAAAGTGTCATGCGGGCGAGGCGCGAATGGGCGGTATCGTGGTGGAGCTTTCTGCTTAACAAGTGACTATGGTCCCCAGATCTGAATGTCCGCTTTGCGACCGGCGCGGCCACATTATGGTGGCATGACCATCAGTTTTCGTGTCGCACCACTTTGGCCGGTTCGTCATGGTCGCGCAGGCCTGTGGCCGCCGCAAAAATCACACGCGACTACATTGGTCCCCAAAGCTTTACACCGGCTTTCAGGTACGAATAGCGCTGCGTAGCTTAGTTGGCTTCGATTGTACCGCAGGCAACTCTTGGGCCCGCTCCGCCAATCGGTTGAGTGATGTGGTCGTCGGCATTCTGATGGATGATGAACGTCGAACCATCTTCATCAAGCAGGCCATGTTTGCTGTCATCCAGTGATACCATCGAGGTGAATGCTTCCATCTCGCCCACACCGTCTTCACCGACGAATATATTTGGCAGGTCACCTGGCTCAGGGCCTTTTGGGTTCATCAGGCCGTGGGCGCCTTCTACTTTTCCAACATGTCCTTTTGCTGATTCAAAGCCAGTATCCGGCAGGCAGTCACCGTGACTGTGCAGGTGAAGTCCATGCTTGCCAGGCTCAAGGCCAGTGACACGGACATGGATCAGAACGCCATTGGGACCTTGCATCAGGTTGGCCATACCGATCACTTCGCCAGACGAATTAATCAGATCAGCGCTCGCCTTCTTCATGTGGTTGTCGGCATGGGCGGTCATTGCTACGGCTGCAATAATGAGGGTAACGATGGAACGAATCATGAGTCTCTCCTTGAGAGCAGTGAATTATCCCGAGCCTTTACTTCCATCTAGAGAGTAGTCCATCGCACCCATATCGAGATTTTTTGTTGAGAAATATCGGAGACCGCAATCTCCCTGCCGAAGCGCAGTGAACGAATCCTGATTCAGGGCTATACGCCGTTTTAAGTACTTTGTGTGGAAATTTTTAGCACTTTATGTGGACGTCTAGCGAACATTCACCCATAAGAGTCCCGATCACCAACTGCGCATAATGTATATTATGTTAAATGCAGTATTAGGTTTCACTGGACGCACACCAATTCCAAGCACAGCTCCGCTCCCCATCCGCGATCCAACTCATCAGCTCTAACCCCCATCTGGCACCCGGTAGATAACTTTGAGCTCCGAGCTCTCTGGCGCCGCCTCAAGATAACTGATTGCATTTACGTCGCTTTTGATCAGCGACACGAGCCTTTGTTGATCGGTCACTTCTTCCAGCGGCAGCATTCGCCCTGCAAAAACCAGTCGAGCCCAGAAGGCATCGACCTGCCTCAACTCCATTCCAGTTACATGCCGGTAGAAACGAGCACGAAGATCGCTGCTCTCCTCACGATCATAAACCGAGGCAAACTCACCGTTGGGTAACGCCTTGGTTCTGCCGAGGTAAAGATCGCGCAACGCCTCGCGAGAGATCTGTTCAATCGGGCTCTTGGCATTCGCCACAACATAGATATCAGCGCCCGACACATTGTTTATGGCGAGCAGCAACAAAAAAACCAGTACACGCATCATCGCCACCACCTCAGAATATGTAATTCAAAGAGAGCGAAAATACGTTGACTGTCGAGTCAACGGATGGGCTTTCATCGAAAGCCCATAACCCATAAGCCTGAGATTCAACCTTTGTGCGATCCCACTGAGCCTTGAGCGCGAGCCGTTGCTCAAAATCCCAGCGCACGCCAGCCGACGTTGTGTGCTGATCGATCCGGGCACCATTCAAAAACGCGACCGAAAAATCCTTCAGGCCGTCGCCGCCGGGCCCCAGGACGGACCAATCAGCAGTGCTTGTCACCAAATCCCTGTCCGGTTCAAACGCCGAGTACACAACATACGGTGTTAAAGCACCAACCCGATAGCCCAGGCTGATATAGCCGGCATTGCCAGTTGGCAAAACGTATGAGTCACTGTTCATGCGCGCCAGCTCAAGATCAAGAACATAGGCTCCATCGTCGTAGCTCAAGCCAGCCTGGTAGTACCTGGCCGTTGCCCCGTAAGAGTCGGCCAGCCGGGTCGCAAACTGATTCGCCTCTGCGCCCAGCGGGCCCGGGAAATTACCAATACCGGCTACAGCATCGAACAGCCCACGCTGACCTTCTGTAGCCTCAGGAATCTTGAACTGGGCGTAACTCAGCCTGGCTGACCAGAACCGGTAATCACCGGTGAGCGATGCGGTGAACAGATCGTTGAACCTGGTTTGCAGCAACCGACTTGCGTCCGGAGGCTCAATGTCCGCCCTGGCTGAGCCGTATTGCAGCTTCGCTCTGAGATAGACAGAGCCAGCCGAGAAGGACTTGGCGACATCAACCCCGTCAATGGAATACGGGGTAATCCAGCCATAAAGCTCCAGCGGTGGGCGTACCCAGAGATAGGTGTAGTCCACCCGGCGCACCTCTGACAGCTTGAAGATATCAACGGCCATTCTTCCGGCACGGATATCGATATCGGGGGCTGGCGAATACCCGATGAAAGCCCATTCGGTCGCCGAATCCAGGTCGTACTTTGCCTTATCGGCCAGAACGAATTGAGTGGTTGCCTGCCACTTCGGGCTAATGCGGTAGGAAAACTGCACACCGGCCTGGGAATCAGGCGCCAGCGAGAAGTCGCTGTCCGGACGCTTGCGTTGCGTGTTATCGCGAAAGGCCCCAAGCTCCTCTTCGCCCTCGAAACTGAACCCAACAGATGCAAAGCCGGAAACCTTGAGCCCTGCAAAATCCGCCTGAATCGGGCACGAAAACGCCATCAGGCACGCACAAAAAATGAATCTGGGGTGTTTCAACATGAGAGAACTGCTTTTTCCTTCGAGGGGTCACCAACCGGATGCATCAGAAAAACCATAACTGTGCTTTCCGGCAGCTTTTACCTGATACATCGCCTTGTCTGCGCCATCAATCAGCTCATCAAACGACTTAAACTGACTGGTCAGTGCGATTCCAATGCTGACGCCAACCTGAACAGGCGCGGCACCATCAATACAAACCGGGCTCGAAACTTCCTTAAGAATTTGTCGCGCTACCCGATCGATGGCTTCCTGCGTGTTATTGCCAACTTCCACCATCACGACAAACTCATCACCACCAAAACGGCCAACCAAATCGGTATTGGAGCGGACGCAAGACTGGAGGCGCTCAGCGATGAGTTGCAGCAGATAATCGCCCGCCGCATGCCCGAGGGAGTCGTTAACTGACTTGAACCCATCAAGATCAAGCAGCATAACCGCCATGTCCCGGATCTTGCGCCCCTGCCCGACTCTCTGTTCAAAGAACTGCTGGCAACCCCGACGGTTTTTAAGACCGGTGAGCGGGTCCTCTTCAGCCAGTTTCTGGGCTTCGGTTGCTTCAACGACGCGCGAGGTGACATCGTAGAGAACCGCTTCAATCAATTCCTCGTTGGTTTCCTCGTCTCGCGTGCCCGACACAAGGCAGTGCACCCACGACGAGCAAGCAGCCGCGGAATTCAGCTCAAGATCTGCGCTGACGGTCTCACCCTGCTTTCTTGCCCTGGCCACCAGGCCCCAGGCGTCGTCCGGCTTTTTGAATGCGAGGTTAAAGAACTCTTCCTGAGCCACCCGCTGTTTTTGGGAGTCATCAAGCTTCACGATCCGGTCGAGCAAAACCGGATTTCCGTGCAGAAGAAACCCATTGCCATCCAGCACCATGATCCCAACGTGAGTGGAGGCAAAAATATTGCGATAGCGGCGATCCAGCTTCTCTATCTGGAGCCGCAGATTCCGCTCTGTCTCGATGGCCTCACGGGTGACCTTGAGAAACGAGTTAACGCGGTGAGCCAGCAAGCCGATCTCATCTTTCCGGTGGGAGTGCGCAACCTGAACCTGCAAATCCGACCCTGGCGTTGCACCGGCCAACTGTCTCGCCAGGTCACGCAGCGGGATGCCGACGAGCTTGCTCGCCGCCAGAATGGAAACCAGTAAAAACACCAAACACAGCACGACCAGCCAGATGATATTGTTCGTTACTGAATGGATAGCCCGGGCATTAATCAGCTCGTTATTCGGCCAAACATGGAGTGCGCCCACCTCCTGATTCCCACTGAGCGGAGAGCGCAACACATATTCCATTGGCGCTTCGCTGGGACTGACTGCCGCAGTCGGAGCGCCTGATTCGACCACAAAGCCTTCGGCGCCGGTAAGACGAACCTGCGATATCTCGTCATCCAGAAGCAGGCCATTGATGACATCTTCGGCAATTTGCTCGTTCTCAACAAAGGCTGCGATGGAGGCGGACAGAGTAACGGCCCCCACCAGGCGCGCTTGCTGCTGACTGGCCTCTGCCTGTTTATTGGTGAAACTGATGTAGCTGAGAATGGGCGCCAACGCCAACACGAACAGCAAGGCGCAGAGAATCAGAATTGTGACCAGCTTGAACTGGATGCTGCGGGTAACGCCCATTGATGAGTTCTACACTTCTTTTAATTCTGATTCACACCAACCAGGACGGCCTGGCATCTTAGACTTTCGGCTTACTTTCTCAGCGCATCCTATCTCCTTTGGCTACATATAAATGTTACATTTTGTGTACACACATCTGATCCCAAAAGAAAAACTTACCCATGAGAGGTCGCTGCGGCCATACAGCCTGAGATAAGGGCTTTGCCCAGAAAACACCCGGGCAGCCAGTCAGTCGTTCAAACCTGTTGAACGTCCCGTTCTGAAGAATCCGCTATCCAGCCCTCCCTTTCCCTCCTATCCTGCGGGCAACTTCAAACCGAGGGAGGTTTTTATATGTCCGATGTAATGCAGTCCGTGAGCTTCGGAAATCTGAGCGTCGACAACCGGTTCGCGCTGGCACCGATGACCAGAACGAGCGCAGATGCGGATGGCACCCCCAACCAGCTGATGGCGGACCACTACGAAGCCTATGCCAAGGGCGGTTTTGGGTTACTCATTTCTGAAGGCGTTTACACAGACGAGTTTGCCAGCCAGGGTTACAGCAACCAGCCGGGCATAATCAATCAGCACCAGGTTGAGGGCTGGCGACGCATTACGGAACGGGTGCACGCCGCAGGCAGCAAAATGTTCATCCAGCTGATGCACGCCGGCGCCCAATTCCAGGCCAACCGGTTTACCGATCAGCCCATCTCGCCCAGCGCAGTGCAGCCAAAGGGCGCACCACTTGGCTTTTATGGTGACCAAAGTGAATGGAAAACGCCCAGAGCAATGACCGGCGATGACATCGGTACCGTCATCCAGGGGTTCGTTCAGGCCGCACTGAATGCCAAGAGCGCTGGATTCGACGGCATTGAATTGCACGGCGCGAATGGCTACCTGCTCAATGAATTCCTGAGCACGCATTTCAACCAGCGCAGCGACGAGTATGGCGGCACACTGGAAAACCGCCTGCGCCTCGTCACTGACGTGGTGCGCGCTGTTCGCACCGCCGTAGGCCCGGATTATCCGGTCGGTATTCGCCTGTCACAGATTACCGTGACCGATCCGGACTACCAGTTGCCCGAAGGCGAAGCAGGCTTCAGACAGATCGTTACCGCGGTCCGTGACGCCGGAGCAGACTTTGTCCACACAACGGACAATCACGTAGAGCGCGATCACTTTCTGGAAGGAAACCTGTCACTGGCGGATGTTGCGGCTGAGATCGACGGCGTTTCGCTCATCCTGAACGGTGGTATTGACGAAAACAGCTATCAGGATCTGGCAAACCGGTATCCGGGCGCCCTGCTCGCGGTTGGCAAAAAAGCCCTCGCGAACCCCGATTTCGTGCAGAGACTCAAAGACGGCAAAGCCGTGGCCGAACTCGATTTCGCGATGCTCCAACCCAAAGCGACAATCAAGAACGAACTGGCCTGGCGAGAGCAAAACGCTGCCTGAGCAGCGAACCTTGAATCCAAACCAAGCGCGGACCCGGTTTTTGACCGGGTCCGCTGCTGTGGGCCACACGAAAAATCGAATCACCAGAGCTGCATCAAGGCTTTCTCGTCGTTATTGCGTTGCCGGAGGCTCAGCAGAGGGCTAAATTGAAGGGCCACAGGAAGTGAAACAGACGAGACAAATGAAACCGCTCTTGCTGATCGTTGCTTACCTTGTCGCTGTCACACTGCCACTGGCTGTGTCCGCGTGGGTCGGAGGGCCGCCGCGGGCGTTTCACCAGGAACTGGCATCGGGCCTTGGCATTCTCGCCTTCTCCATGATCCTTATCGAGTTCGTCCTGTCTGGCCGTTCCAAGACCATCTCGAGAGGCATCGGAATGGATGTGACCATGAGATTTCACCAGCTCATGGCACGCACAGCTCTGGTCTTTGCTCTGCTGCATCCGTTTCTCTACCTGGGAACGCCGTCCGGTGGCCAACGCCCGTGGGACCCCACGAGGGCGCTGACGATCACGACCGACTTCTCCGCGCTATCGACAGGGATAGCCGCTTACCTCCTGCTTCCAAGCCTTGTTCTGCTGGCCATCGGGCGCACTCAACTCGGGTACAAATACGAGACATGGCGACTTTTGCACGGCATTGGCGCGCTCCTGATCGCACTGCTTTTGCTGCACCACACAGTATATGCAGGCCGTTACGGATCTGAACCTGTCATGACCTGGGTGTGGCTGGCCTTAACAGGTTTGGCTGCCGGATCTCTGCTGAAGGTTTATCTGGTAGTCCCACTTCTGCAAAAGGCGCGCCCATGGCGTGTCAGTTCGGTGGTCCAGCTGACACCCAGGCAATGGGAGGTGACCGTGACGCCAGATGGGCATCAAGGCCTCGCGTTCAAGGCGGGTCAATTTGTCTGGCTTAATGTGGGCCACAATACGTTCTCTATGAAAGAAAATCCGTTCTCGATCTGTTCCGCACCTGCAGCCGGTCCGGAAATATCGTTCATGGTTAAGGAGCGTGGCGACTTCACTTGCAGCATTGGCCAGATCGAAGCCGGCACCACTGCCTACCTGGACGGCCCTTACGGAAATCTGTCTGTCGACAATCGCCCGGAACCGGGAATTGCCCTCATCGCAGGTGGTGTCGGCCTTGCGCCGCTGCTGAGCATACTCAGGCAACTGCGTCTGAGCGGTGATTCGCGCAAGGTGAAGGTGTTCTATGGGAATCGGGCGGTCGAGCAAATTGCCTATCGCGAGGAACTGGGCTCGGAGGACGTGGTCTATGTGCTGTCAGAACCGCCCGAAGCCTGGCAGGGAGAAGCCGGCTTCATTGATGGCGCGCTTATGGATCGCATCTTTTCAGAGCAAGAATTCGGGGAGTGGGTGTTTGTCATGTGCGGGCCGGCGGCGATGATGGATGCCGTTGAGGACCACCTGATCGAACGCGGAACGCCCTCTCATCGCATCCTGTCGGAGCGGTTTGACTATGACTAAAGCTCAAAAACGCAAAAGCCGGGGGCGGACTCCCTGGATCATCTGGGTGCTGAACCTCACATTGTGTCTGATGCTTCTTGTGTTTGCCCTGCGCTGATGACTGCATGTGTCCGACAGGCTTAACTTCTTGGTCTCAGGCACGGCGAACGGCCACTCCAATAAAGCTTGCTGCATTTTGCTACATTTGCTGCATTTTGCTACATTTGCTGCTTTTTACTACAATCGAACAGTAATCGCCAAACCTGAGGTACCAACCATGCCCTCACCCATCCGGCTCGACGCCAAACTATTGAAAGAAGCCGCCGCCATTGGCAAGGCAGCCCGGCGCTCGACACCCCAGCAAATTCAATACTGGGCCGAAATCGGCCAGATCGTCGCTGACTCGCTGTCCCAGGAGGATCTTGTGGCACTCAGCCAGGGATTACTGGAGCTCAAGCCTGAGCGCGTCCGTGTGCAGCCACCCTCCTCTGACCAGGTGCTCGCTGACGTGGCACAGCTGGGGCAATCCGGCGAGCTGACCCGGCGACTGACCGCATCCGGCACCATCTATCAGGCCTCGCTCAGCCATCCAGGCTATCTGGAGCAGATACAGCCCAGCGGAACCGTACGAGTTGGTTACTTCGAAAATGGAGCCTTCGTTGAAAAGGACGACGCCGCCTGAACTGTGGGTACTGGTTGGCGGGAATGGATCCGGCAAATCGACGTTCTACCGTCAGTTCCTGGCCAAACACGGCTTGCCTCTGGTGAATGCCGATCAGATCGCGGCCCGTTTTTTTCCAGACAATCCGGAGGCGAACAGTTATGAAGCCGCGCTATTGGCGGCGCGCGAGCGAGATCGCATTCTCACCTGCGGCCAATCGTTCTGCTACGAGACGGTCTTCTCCCACCCGTCAAAGGTCGACTTCATCGCCAAGGCAAAAGCCCATGGCTACGTCATCAAGGTGTTCGCGTTTCATGTCGAACATGCCGATCTTAATCTTGCGCGAATCAGTCAACGCATCCGCGAAGGCGGCCATTCCGTTCCCGAAGACAAAGTCCGCAGCCGGATTCCGAGGACCCTGAAGCACATCCAGGCCGCAACTCCACTGTGCGATGAGGTGTATTTATTCGATAACTCCAGCGCCGAACACCCCTACCAACTGGTTGCCGCGTATCGCACCCATCGCTGGGATCAAATCACACCAACGCTGCCAGCCTGGGCCAGCACCCTGGTGGAGACCTGAAGTCCTGCCGATACCAACGGATCGCTACGCAAGCAACAAAACCAGCGCCTACCACATCGGGCGGGGTTTTTTCTTTTGCTGGTGCAAATCCTCACCACTTACCCGATCCCAGAACCGCCCTCCGATCATCTGCTCCGCGTCGTAGGTGCTGACCAGGTACTCGCCCAGGCCACCCTGCAGCGATTCGTTCTTCATCTCAAACGTCCAGAGCGAGAGTTTCCCGCGCCGGTCTTCAGCGAGAACGCTTTTGATAAAACCATGCGGCACCGGGATATAAATGCCGTAGTCATCATCCGCCGAGCCGATGGTTTCGATGGGGATACCAAAATAGAACACCGGCGCGGTCAGCACGTAGGTTTCGAGAATGTCATCGCGGTTATTCAGATCCCGAATGGCAAATTCAAGTCGCCGCCAAATATGCCGGTTAAATCCTGGCTGTTGGGGAGACATATTGGATAACAGGAAGGTTTCGCTGTTCTGAATCTCCTGAATATCCTGATTCGCACTGGCCACCAGGTGCCCGCGATCATAGCCGCTACCTTTATAGGCACTCAGCCCTGCCCGGAACCGGGTCGGCACCCGGGTATCCGCCCTGAAGTTGTCGAATCGTTCCGTCTCGGTCAGCAGATACTCGTTTCTATTGATGATTTCCAGCGTCCACTTGGCTTGGCGAAAATAATAGGAGTAACCAATGGTGAAGTGCCGGCCGGTTAGTATCTCGTCGCACACCGGCGCGCCGTAACGCAATTCTGGTTGCATTTGGAAAGGATCATTCATAACCCAGCCCTCCTTTGAAAAGGAGTGTCTCAAAACGCCAGACTAAGCTTTAACTTTAGCGGATTTCGAAGAGCACCAAGCCGCCGCCTGCGTGCGTGGAGCGCAAGAGCGCTGACGCAACTACCGTTCAAAGCGCCTGATGCAACAGATCCAGCTGGGAATCCCCGACCAGCGTCCGTTCCTGTTCGAACAGCAGCCATGTCCGAACCCGTTGCTCGATCATCACTTTGTTACGGCAGGACCAGACATAACGCCCTCTGGCATCGGTAGCGCATTCCATCTGGGCGCCATGCTTTCGGGCTGTCGCCATATGTCGCTTGAAGGTTCGGTCCGGCATGTTGCCGAAGCGCTTTCTTAACTGTTCGGAGGTCAGGCTTTTGTTATCCAGAACGGTAACAACAAGCTCAAGCGTGGTTTTGAAATCGCGATACATAGGGCTCTGCGGGCGGGAGGTGCCAGGTTTTGGCGCGCCATTATAGCGGGGCCAGTTCGTGGCACAAGCTTACACCCATGCCACTTTGTGGCACCCACGAAAACTGGCGCCAAATTCTGGCACGACCACTACCCCACGCCAGTAACTGGCCCACCACCAAAGCCGAGAAACAGAAAAATGGCCGGAAAGGCCTGAAATCCCATGTGGAACGTAAGGTTTTTGCTATGCTTTCCGGTTAATTGGAGTCGTCAAAAATCACCTCAAGGAAGACCAAGGCGTGAAAGACACACAACCCCAGGCGCACGATTATTCAATTCTTGACCGGCCCGGCCAACTTCCCGAACCCGAAGAACCTCAGGAAATGGTTGTGTACTACTGGGGGAGGATATTCTTTGCGCTCACAATCCTTGCAATATTGGCAAGCGTCATCGCCTGGGGAGTGCTGCGCTTTACAGCGACGGATGAAACGACAGTAACGGAAGCACAAAGCCCGGAGGTAAAGACTGAGGCGTTAAAACCCTCGGAACAACCCGACGGCCCCGTTTTTATCGACGAACTGGAACCCACAGCGGCCGGAGAAGCTCCCTCCTCAACAACAATTTCCAGCCCGGAAACCTTCGCCCCGGCGACTGCAGCGATGGACATTGAACTACCAGATACCGCACCGCCGAAAGAATCGGCTGCTCCAGCCTCCCACGACGCCGGATCAGTGAACGCAGCGCCCACCAACGCGCAAGCCGTGGAACCGGAGCCCGAAAACGAACCGACCTCACCCATTCAGATCTTTTCCGACAACCTCACCCGCGCCCAACTCAGTTCGGGACTCGAAGAGAAAGAGCCCATCGACCAACTTACAGCAACCATCGACATGGAGGCAGACGGACTGATTCGCGTCTTTCTGTTCACCGAAGTGCGGCAAATGATAAACAAAAAGCACTTTCACGACTGGTACCTGCAGGATGAGCGCGTGGCAAGGGTTGAGATCACACCCTTTGTTGACCCGATGCGCGCATCCTCGGCCAAATTTATCGACCGTCACATGCTGGGAGATTGGCGGGTTGAAATCGTGACCGAAGAAGGTGAGCGCCTGGCTGTTGGCCAATTCACGGTTCAGTAAGCGTGCCGTTTGCGTCACTGCCCCTCTGTATCGGAAGTGATGACGCTCGTTGCAACACGGGGGCAGTCAGAACGGGTGACCCAGCGCCAGGTAGAACCCGGAATTGCCGCTTTTGCCCTGCGCGTACTCAGCCCGCAGCACCAACCCCGCGTCTTTCTTGATCAGGAAAATAGCGCCTCCCCCTGCCATGGGATAGAGGCTCTCACTGTCGCCACAGTCGCCCGGATTTTCGTACAGACATCCCACTCCGGCAAAAGCACTGGCGCCCCAGCGCGGCCCAAGAGGAATCCGCGCGTCGGTTTGAACGCTGGTAAAATGGGGTGCTAACGACTGCCCGCGCACATAGCCGCGAAGGTTGACTGATGAATAGCCGCCCACCGGTGCGTTATGGGTGGCGCGACCGGACAGCTGAGTCGCCACCACCGTGTTCTCCAGGCTCAGTGTGCGGTAATCGTTATACTGGATGTTATAGACATCAAAGGACTCGTCACCGCCAAACGTCTGCCGGTAGGCGATATTGCTGACCCGAAACAGAGTGCCGCTGGCCGGATTGCGTGGATGGTCGCGAGCATCGTACTCAGCGATCAGGCCCAGACCGTTGGAGTCAAAGCCGGTGAGCCCGATTTTCTCAAGGATGCCCTCCAACAGCTGATCGGCCCCGATCGAGTAGTTCGAGGAAAGCGCCTGAACCCCAAGGTACCAGTGGCTACCAGCACTGCGCATGTAACGCACCGCCAGGGCATTGAGGTTGTCGGTGGTCTGGGCGGGCTGGCCGGATCCGAGAAAGTCATCATAGTCATTACGTATCAACCCCTGGACGTACCCGACGGTCAGGCGCTGGCGATTGCTATCAAAGAACATCTGGCCAAACAGGGCGCCCGTCCAGGAGTCGGTGTTGCTGTACTTGCCGCTCAACAGGAGCATGGACGGGGTAGACTGCTCATCCAGCCGGGTAACGTAACCACCGAGGGCACCCAGCGTGGTACCCACCTTGGGATCGCTGCTTACTGTCGGGACCAGCAGCCAGGGTGATTCCTCCTCCTGAGCCTGCTCTTTGCTCGCCGCACCCGGGGTTTGCGCGGCGACCGTCGCGGGGATGGCGAGAAGGACGAAACAGAGAGCGGAACCGGTGATTAATGCACGCGACGGCTGAGAGGAAGTCAGGCCTTTCATGCTCATAGACTGGTCTTTTATATGATGGAGGGGCCAATTCAGCTTAGCATGCGCGCATCAGACATCTTGGATACCGGCTCCTAAAAGAAGTCGAATTCCAGATCCTGATACACGCGCCCTGCATTCTTGGCCGCCAGCTCTTCAAACGTATCCAGGTACGACCACTGGGACTGATCAAGATTGTAGGCGTCATCCAGCCCACCGCCCTGCTCGAGAATCCGACTCACCGAATCCCGGAGAAACACCAGATAGCCGCGGGTCTCTTTTTCGACGACATCGATCGTGGTTGGCTCGCCGTGCCCCGGAATGACGATCGCCGGAGCGAGTTGCCGGGTCATTTTGTCGAACGACTCGATCCACGCACCGACGTCGGTATCCTCAAACACCGCCAGCAAACGTTGATGAAACCCCAGATCGCCGGTAATCAGCAGCTGTTCTTCGGGTACCCAAAGGGCGATGTCGCCGGGGGCGTGACCTGCGCCAAAATAGAGAAGCTGAACGGTAAGATCGCCGATATCCAGCTCATAACGGTCGGTAAAGCTGATGTCAGGCACAGCTACGTATGTGCCTTCCGCCTTATCTTTGCTTCGAACCTTCATCCTGGCCAGCTTGGCCTCGCCGTGGGCAGAGAACTCCTCAACCGCGTGATCCTGCGCAATGATCGGCACACCCTGGTCGCGCCAGTAGCTATTTCCCAGCATGGAATGCCCCTGGGCGTTTTCGTTGGCCACGTACGTCACCGGTTGGTCGGTAATGCGCTTGATCGCGTTATGGAAGGATTCTGCAAGTTTGTAGTTATCACCGCCGTTGAAGACGACCACGCCCTCCGAACCGACAACAACACTGAGGTTGTTATTATGGCCGTGGTTCTCGTAGGTTCCGGGCGCGGTCGCGCCGATAGCGGAATACACCCGGTCGGTGACCTTGACGAGCTCCAGCTGCTCAGGAATCGGCTGGGCCAACGCGGCCGCTGCAGTCAGCGCCAGGCCAGCAAGTGTGGCAAAACGTTTCAGCAACATGCTTTATTCCTCCGCTGTTTCGCCACGAAATACCGCTTCGGCAAGCGCTGAGTCATCCGGCAATCCATCGATTCGCTGGACCACACCGTTTTGGTCGCGATAGAACACGGTCGGCGTAACGGAGGCGCCGAGTTCTTCCATTAACCGATGGTTCGCCAGGATGCGTTCGCGAATGTCCCCCGGTATGTTGTCGTCCGACACCAGCCACGAATCCGGGTACTCGGTTTCATGAAAATCCAGCTGGCTGACCGGATCACTGGCACTGATCACGCCCGC
Source organism: Marinobacter salinisoli (assembly GCF_017301335.1). Taxonomy (NCBI): domain Bacteria; kingdom Pseudomonadati; phylum Pseudomonadota; class Gammaproteobacteria; order Pseudomonadales; family Marinobacteraceae; genus Marinobacter; species Marinobacter salinisoli. The sequence continues at coordinate 2,616,467 of NZ_CP071247.1, read as the reverse complement.
CGACTTGGCCAGACTGGAGGGCTGGATAATGCCAACCATGATGTGCCGAAGCTGAATCCCGCGGCTCAAATAGTCCCGAGCCTTCTGGCGCAGAACCAGGCAGTATCCGCAGTTGGGATCGGTGAAGGCATAGACAATTCGGTTTGCTTCCGGGGGTCCCTCGGCAACCCAGCTCGCCGCCTCCAGTTTTTTCCAGGCGTGACTCAGATCCGGGGCCGGCAGCCAGGTGCGCACGTGCTCTGCGCTCAGGTTTCGTCCAAATCCATCGAACATGTCGCCAATGATGACATGTTCTTTGTCCGGTAGCAGATACAAGGTCACCGGGCGGCCGTCTTTACGCCCCACAAACCCCTGCACCCCTGCGCCGGCATCAAAACTGGCTTCCGCTTTAAAGCCTTCGGCAATGAACACCTGAAGCGCGTCCGGGTATTGCCCGAAAGCGAGTGAAGGCCACAGAGAGGCATTCAGGATTACGATTAAAAGCCACTTTGGTGTCATGTTTTCACGCACTCGAGCCAGCGGTAGGTCAGAACGGTGCCATTTCCAGGTCCATTTCCACCGCGGCCACACCGGCCTGAGCGCAGCTCTCATCGATCTGCCCGGACGGCGCCCCACTGACACCCACACCGCCAATGGTTTCGCCACTGGCCTGCACCGGCATGCCCCCTGCCGACAGCAACACCTTGTCGAGCTTGCCGACCGAGAACGGACCGGTGAACCGATCTTCCAGTGCCGAGGTGGCACTGGTGAACGTCATTGCCGTATAGGCTTTCCGAAAGCTGACATCCAGTGCCAGGTCCATGGCCAGCACATCTCGCAGGACAACCTGGGGGTGGCCGCCACGGTCCACCACGGTTACGGCAACCTGAACGCCTTGCTCCCGGCAGTGATCAATCGCGGTTTTGGCGATGGCCAGGGCTACATCCATCGACATTCGCCGTATTTCAACCAGCAAAGGCTGGTCGGACTCCTGAGCTATGGCACCAGGCGACAGTGCCACGGAAGCAGTGAGCAGGATCACTTTCAGTGCTTTGTTCTTCATGCCGACCTCCATTCTGTCCAGCAGTCTACGGGCGAACCAGCACGTAGCCTTTTTTAACCTGATCGAGGATGTGGGCAACGCCCACCTGAACGCGCACGCTATCCGGGTGCAGATCCGGCGCGCGCCCGGTACTGCGCTCGATGGTTTCAACCGTATTCATGCACACACTGAACCGCACCCCCTGCGCCATCAGGCTGCTGATCAGTTCGGTACGGCTATTGCCATTTACCAGCAACGCCACACCCGGGCCAAAAGTGGTGATTTCAATGTCGATGCTGTCGGGCCCGTAGTGCTGCAACAGGTTGGCCGCCACGCTGAGCACCATGTTCTGTTTCTCGGGCTGATCATCACTGAGCTGAAGCAGGAGGAACTGTTCCGCAAACGGCTTATCCTCGTTCAGGGGCTCCCCCTGCACACCGGTACCCAGGCCAGCCATCAGGATGGCCAATCCGAGGACCAGTCCCGTCACCCCTTTGTTAACCGGCATAGTCTTCAAGCCCGGGATTGCCCGCGACGTTCTTGAGCTTTGGGGTGTTGAACTTGTCGATCTTCACGGTTTTTTCAGACCTCAGGTAATCGGCCACCACATCCCAGATGGGTTTACCCGGTGCCCGGGAGTTCACCGTTGCCCACCCCGCGACCTTGTACATTTTGTCTGCCTCGATGGCAGCGCCGTTATCCAGGCGCATATCAGTGATCCGACCATTCATGCTGGCTGTGGGGTCACAGGTGTAATCCATGCCACCAACGCGAACCATGTCACCACCCTGCTGGTAGTAGGGGTCCTTGTTAAACAGGTTGTCCGCCACATCCTCCATGATGAGTTTCAGATCGGCGCCGGACATCTCCCGAACGTAGGTTTCCGGATAGGTGATCGCCGTTGCGTTCATGACATCGTCCATGGTGATGGCTTCACCCGGCAAAATACTGGTGCCCCAGCGGAAGCCGGGCGACAAAGCAATCTGGGCATCCAGCACCTTGCGCTGCGCATCGCAAATAAGCTGATCCAGCGTGCCGTTGAAATTGCCTCGCCGGTACAGGAGTTCGTCGGTTACCGCCAGTTCTTCGGCGAGTTTGCCAGCATAGGGTGCCCGGATCGTCTGAATGAACTCGGCCATGCCGGCATCCGCCGGTATCAGGTCCGAGAACACCGGCAACAGCTTGTATTGGTAATCGCGCAGCCCGCTGTCACCAATATCCAGATCCAGAACCGCAACATACTTGCCGTTGGTACCGGCGTTGCTGACCAGTGTTTTCCCACCCGGGTTGGTCACAACGGTTGGCTGCGGAACCGCATCGTGAGTATGCCCGCCGAGGATGGCGTCGATGCCGGTTACCCGGCTGGCCATTTTGAGATCGACATCCATGCCATTGTGCGACAGCACCACCACCGCGTGAACCTGCTCGGTTGCACGGATCTCATCAACCAGCTGCTGCATTTCCGATTCGCGAATACCAAAACGCCAATCCGGAATAAAATAGGATGGATTCGCGATCGGGGTGTACGGGAAAGCCTGCCCGATGACGGCGATGCGTTTGCCTCCGAGTTCACGCACCGTGTACGGCTTGAACACGCGACCGCTGAATTCATCAAACGCCTCGGCACCCATAAACATGGCTTCTTCGGACAGGAAAATATTCTGTGCCAGGAACTCCCCCTTGAAGCCGCCGATGTTCTTCCGGATCTGAGCCTCCGGGTAAGTGAATTCCCAGTGCCCGGTCATAATGTCGATGCCCAGCAAGTTGCTGGCTTCAACCATATCCTCCCCCTGAGTCCAGAAAGCGGTTCCCGAGCCCTGCCACAGATCACCGCCATCCAGTAACAGGGAATTGCCGCTGCCCGCCTGATCCCGGAGTTGGTCGATTAACGTCTTCAGGTGAGCAAATCCCCCCATGCGGCCAAACTCCTGCGCCGCTTCCGTGTAATTCAGGTAGGTATAGGCGTGGGCACGTGGGGAACCGGCGGCAACGCCAAAGTGATCCAGAAAATGCTGCCCCACCACATGCGGCACCTTGCCCTGGCTGGGGCCAACGCCCAGATTGACGTTGGGCTCTCTGAAGTGAACCGGATGAAGCTGGGCGTGGATATCCGTCAGGTGCAGCAGGCGGACATTTCCGAAGGCTGGCGCGTCGTAAAGCTTCTCACCACTCTTCGCCAGTGCCAGGCGCGGCGCCAGTCCTGCCAGCGCGGCGGCCTGCATGGCAAACAGGAAATCTCTGCGGGAAATCGACACGGGTATCTCCTATCCGTTGTCACCGGAGGGGTTAGGCCTCCTGTTGCGGAGGCCGCTGGTGAGGGGTTAGTTGCCGATGGCAACCGCGGGCCAGTTTTCTTCCTGCTGTTTGCGCTGTGCCAATGACTGTTCCGCATACGCCAGGGCTTTTTTGGCCATCTCCAGCGCCTTGTCGTAGTCACCGCTTTCGGCGGCTTCATTGGCCGCAGACAGCTGATTGGCGGTGGTGGTCCACTGGAAGGTTCCGGCCTGGTTGTGGGTGTTCTCAGCCTGCTGGTAGATTTCGCTGAAGTCCTCTTTTGCCCCCGCCTGCGACACTGCAGGCAGCGACAAGACGAACGACGCTGCAAGGATCAATAACGGCTTGTTCACGACAATTCTCCCTTATCCTGTTCGGTTAAGGCCGCGTGGCCGGGCCGACGACCGGAAGGCCGTTGTTCAAGTAGGTCATGAAGTACTCCAGATTCCGGTACTCCTCACTCTGGGCTTCCTGAGGCACCGCCCGGACATTTCGGTTACAGCCAACGAACCGCCGGTGCAGCGTGCCCATTTCACCCCACTTGGCCCGATGAACCGGGAAATTCGCGACCTGCCCGAGCATTGGCGAGAGCAAATCCGCGCGAATCCAGTTGCCCGGGTTCTGGACGTGGCAGCTGGCGCAGGAAAAGTTCAGCTGCCCCCGGCGGGTGTAGTAAAACTCCTTGCCCGCTTTGTAGGCCTCGAGCGCGTCGTCGTTCGGTACCTCGATATTGAAGGGCTTGCCTGCGGAGGTGGATGCCATATAGGCGGAAATGGACGCAATCGGGCCCTTTTTCCAGCCTAACGGCTTTTCACCGTTGGCTTCCCGGCACCGGTTGATCGCCAGCTCCAGCGTCACGACCTCGTTCGTTTCAGTGTCGAAATACGGGTAATTCTGACGCACGCCGATGCCTCCGTTCTCAAAACAGCTGGCGTAGGTCTTGCCATTGGCAAAGGGCTTTTCAAACATCTCCTGACCTTCCGCCACGGCAAATTCGAACGGCGGAAAATCGCTCATCGCCTCCCACTGCTTGCGCCGATCGTCATCCAGCGCGTATTGCCCGTTGACGAATTCATCCAGCGGAATGTCCGGGAATTTCTGCTGGAAATACTCCACCGTTTCCTTGCGGTCTGCCTCCGGGGTAGCGCCGGCCAGCGCCTGCGGCACGGCCAGCGTCGCCCCTACTACGACCAGAATGGCCTTTGCTATACGCATGTCCTATCCTCCTGTGCGCCGGGGCTGCTGCCCCGCCTCGCCCAACCTTTAGCCAATGGTTGCCTTGGTTGAGTCGCTCTCACCCTTGCTGTCGACCCAGCTGATGGTAATTTCGTCGCCTTTTTTTGCGCCTTTGAACCGGCACTCAAGGAACGGATCTTTCGATACCGCCGGCCCCCAGTGCGCCACAAACACTTCCTTGCCCTGATGGGTAATGGTCAGAAGTTTGATGAAATAGGCCGGAATCACATTGCCCGAGGAATCCTTGGCAAAGCCGGAATCCATCGGGTGCCGGACCAGGGCTTTAAGGGAGGTAACGCCACCGCTTTCAACGGCTCGAACTCTGATACTGGATGCCATGTTTCTTCTCCTGTCCGGTCAAAATCAGCCGCCGCAGCCGCCAACGGTAACTTTCACGTTCTGGGTTGCCTTGTAAGCCTTGCCGTCCGAAATCACGACCGCCACGACATCGGTGGTTTCAGCCATTTTCAGGCGGTTGGACACGAACGGAACTGTGCCTTCGGGAATGTCGAACGCGGCCGCCAGGGCATTGGGGTTCTTGGCAACCAGCAGCGCGATAGCGGTGACATTCGGCAGCGTGGTTTCGACGCTCACCGGCACCACGGCACCATTCTGGGCGATGGTCGGCAGATCCATGGAGATCTGGTCAGATTCGGCCGCTTCCATGCCATACAATTCGGAGATGGTTGCGTCGACCCCCGGGGTTTTGAAGGCTGTTTCCGGCCAGTTAGCCACTTCCGCCGCTGCCTGCGCCCGCAGTGGAATCAAACCGGAGCCCACAGTCAGGCCAACAACGCTGGCCCCCAACACACCTTTAAGGAATCCTCTACGCCTTTGGTCAATCACGGTTATTCCTCCTTGGCCTTTTACAGCGTGTACAGGTAATCAACGATTCGATTGATCTGCTCTTCGTTCAGAATCATGTTCCGTCCGAATGGCGGCATCACCGTCACCGGATTGAACTGGGTTTCATCCCAGATCCTTTTGAACAGAATGTCCCGATCGGGGTAACGGCTCTTCATGTCGGCGAGTTCCGGCCCTACCGTGCCGGTCAGTTGGCCGTCGTCTATCTTGTGGCACGCCAGGCAGTTGCCGTCCTTCCGGCTGAAGGCCAGCTCCTTGCCCCGATCGATATCCGCCTGCGTGGGTTCGGCGTACACCGGCGGCATTGCCGTCAGTGCAAGTGCGGTCAAGCACACTGAAACCAGTCCCTTTCGCATCTCACAATCCTCCCAGGCTGTGTTCAAGCACCAAAACGTGGGTTTTGATGCGGTTTATTATTCGATTAGCCCTTCATCCAGCGGGCCGGTGGTACTGGGGGTCAGGTTCTTCCCTTGCGAGGAATCGGCAACGCTTACCTCCTCATCCTTGCAGTCGCTCATACAACGCTCGTTCTGAATATCCGGCCGCGGGTCCTCCCAGACGAAATTCCCGCTATTGGGCATTTCAACCTTGGGCAGGGTGTCCTTATTGGCAACAAAGTCACCATCGACGATGTAGTTGAGGTTCAGCACGTAGGCGGTCACTGCATACACCTGGTCATCGGTGAGCGATTGCGGTGCAAAGAAGGGCATGGCCCGGTGAATGTAATCCCACAGGGTCGATGCGTAAGGCCAGTAGCTGCCGATGGTCTTCTCCGGGCGGTCTTCAGCGAGCGTACCCTCGCCTCCGCTCAGCTTCGGATAACGCCCCATGCCCTCGCCGAAAGCGCCGTGACAGGATGCGCAGTAGGTTTCATAAACCGCCATTCCCTCATCGACACTGCCGCTGCCCTCTGGCAGACCGGCACCGTCGGGGCGGATGTCGATATCCCATGCCGCGATCTGCTCTTCGGTGGGTGTTTCGCCCACTCCGTAATAGCCGGCAGATTCAGCGAAGGCGCGCTGGCTGAACGGCATCAAAACCGCTGCCGAGCAGATCAGCGCCAGAGTTGGGCCGCATTTACGAAAGCTGAACATTGATCACACTCCCGTCTGCGTTGACTTTCCAGGTCTGAATGGCGTTCTTGTGGTAGATCGAGTTGCTGCCCCGGGCCTTACGCAGCTGGTGAAGCGTTGGCTGGACATAGCCGGTCTCATCAATGACCCGTGACTGCAGCAATGCCGGATTGCCATCCCAGGCCCACTCCAGAGCGAAGCGGGTCAGTGATTTGGACAGCACGGGTTCACGAAGCGGGGCCTGCTGCCAGTTCATGCCACCGTCCACCGACACATCCACCGCTTTGACCTTGCCGTTGCCGCTCCAGGCCAGTCCCTCGATCTGATAGACACCTTTCTGCCCGAGCGGCATTTCCGGGCATGGCGAGGTAATAACCGACTTGGCCTCCATCACCCAGGTGAAGCCACGGGCGGAGCCATCCGCCATCAGATCGGTGTACTTGGAGGTTTCCTCCCGTTGCATCCAGGGCTTGTCGCCCACTTCGAGCCGGCGCAGCCATTTGACGTGGGTGTTGCCCTCCCAGCCGGGAACCACAAGACGAATGGGATACCCTTGTTCCCGGCGAAGCGCCTCGCCGTTCTGGGCGTAAGCAACGATCACATCGTCCAGCGCCTTAGCCATGGGAATGCTTCGGGTCATGGCCGCGCCATCTGCGCCCTCGGCCAATACCCATTTGCCTTCCGGCTTCATGCCCACTTCCTGCAGCAGCGTGGATAACCGAACACCGGTCCATTCGGCGCAACTGACCATGCCATGCAGAAACTGAAGCGAATTCAGCTGTGCCCCGCGCCACTCCATACCGCCATTGGCCGGACACTCGATGAAGTTGATCTGGGACACGCTGGGCAAGCGCTGCAGGTCTGCCATGGAGAGAATGATGGGGCGCTCCACCAGGCCGTGAATCATAAGCCGATGCTGTTGCGGATCGACCTCCGGGCGCCCCGCATGATGGCGCTCGAAGAACAGGCCGTTCGGAGTAATGATGCCCTTGAGGTGCTGCAGCGGTGTAAAGCTGATGGAGGAAACCTTGTCGGCGGTCAGCCAGGGCACATTCCGGCGAATCACCTCGCTTTCAAACGGCGAGGGCATGCCGTATGGGTCGGCAACGACGCCGGGCCCGAGAGACAGGGTCCAGGACGGGTTTTCCGGTGGGTATTTGGATTTTGCGAGGGCGCCGGGTGCGAGGCCTGCCAGGGCACCGCCAACCATCGCACCACCGGCAGTGAAGAGGCCACTCCGTAGAAACTGTCGGCGCTCCGACGATGGTAACTTCTGGGATTCTTCTAGTGCCGTTTTAGACACGTCGAGACTGAGCCGGCGAAGCTTGCCGAACATGCGCTGTCCTCCTTCGATGCCTTGGGCAGTCGGCCGGCAAACAGTTCAGGACTGTATGGCGGTCTTGTTGTAAAAGTTATAAGGATATAACTCAGGTATAGACACTTTTCACCGGACTGCAAGCTTTTGGTGAAGCCGCGTTCATTTTTTATGCCCCCCGCCGGTTTTCCCGGACTACGCTTTAGGGCATAGCCAAACCGCGTGTGAGGGAGGCGATATGAAACACGCAAGGAGAGGAGTTCACGGGTTAATTGCCGGCTTGGTTGGCGGGCTGCCGGGTATCGCTCAGATCGCGCACGGGCAAAGCGATACCACCTACCCTGAGCTCACTATTCCCTTTCAAGCAGAGGCTGTCACAGACACTGGGGTTTTCTATTTTCAGGGCATGTCCGGGGTGCCCGATAACCAGAATCAGGGTTTTACAGCCAACGCCGGCTTTGTGATTACCGAAGACAGTGTGGTGGTATTCGACGCCCTGGGTACGCCAAGTCTTGGGGCAGCCATGATCGAAAAGATTCGCGATACGTCCCCATTGCCAATTTCGCACGTGGTGGTCAGCCATTACCACGCGGACCACGTTTACGGACTTCAGGCGTTCAAGGAGTTGACGGAGGCAAAGGTGGTGGCGCACCAGCATGCCCGTCATTACCTGGACAGCCCCGACGCAAACCAGCGTTTAAGTCAGCGTCAGGAGGCTCTGGCACCCTGGGTTAATGACAGCACACGGATCATTGGCCCCGATATGACGTTCGAGAGTCACCAGACGTTCGAATCCGGAAGTTACCAGTTCAGCCTTGTACATGCAGGGCCGGCCCATGCGTCCGATGATACTCTGATGATGGTCCAGCCGGCCGGAGTGCTGTTTTCCGGCGACATCATCCAGAATGGCCGCATACCCTATCTGGCCAGCTCGGAGGTGGATTCCGCCAACTGGCTGAACGCCATTGAACGGGTTCGAGAGCTGGCTCCCACCTACCTTGTGCCGGGGCACGGTCCGGCGTCCTCCAATGCTATGGAGGCGCTGCAGTTCACCCACGATTACCTGTCCTTTGTTCGCGAGGAAATGGGCAATGCGGTCGACAACTGGATCCCGTTCGAAGACGCCTATGAGCAGACGGACTGGTCACGCTACGAGACCATGCCGGCGTTTGATGCGTCCAATAAAGCCAATGCCTACCGGGTGTTTCTGGAGATGGAGAAAGCCGCCCTCGGTGGCGGCTGATCAGTCCCGGCCAAAGTGGTACTCGATGGAGGTCATGATGGCCTTGTCAGTCAAGTCATCATCCAGGCTGAAAAGCGCCCGGCCATCCAGCTTGGCCGCCCAGTGCTGGTTGAATCGCCATTTGATGCCGGCACCGCCATTCACGGTGGTCGCCGCGGAAATATCGCCCTTCGCTTCCTGGGTCTCGCCAATTCCGGCAACCACGTAAGGCCGGAACCTCTCGGCGATATTGAAATACCAGGCCCCTTCAAGAAAGTAATTTTCCAACCGATACCGGGGCCGGCCGTCGTTGGCCGTGACGTCAGCGCGGGTGTAAAACAACGCCATCGAGACCTGTTCCGTGAACTGAAGGCCCAGAGACACCCCCGGAAACTGACGATCGTCCAGCCCCCGCTTCGAGGCAAAGTCGTATTGGCCGTAGGTTGCACCAAAATAAATGATGCGACGGGTTACCGGGTCGGCGCACTGCGCTGCGGTTGCTGCGACGAGCAACACGCTGAATACAATGAGTCGCCACCGTTCAGAACTGATAAACAAGGTTCACGCTCCAGACGTAGTCTTTTGAGCCGCCGGTTCCGGGTTCGACCGGTCTTGCAGACAGGGAGGCTACTCCGGATTTCACCACCTCGCGCCCCATCACCCGGTTGATTCCGACCGCGATGGCGTCAACCGGGTCGAGAAAAAACAGGGAAATGTCGCCCCAGGTGTGCGACCCCATGACCGTACCCCCTCGCTGACGAATCTCGCGTTCTTTGTGGTAGGCCCACTCGCCCCAGAGCCAGCCGCCGACCGGCGTTGTCACCAGATCCTGAATGGAGGGAACTTCAGCGAAGGCTTCCAGACCGTATTCCCAGTAAAACGTCGACATCAGTAAGGAGTACACGAACGCATCCCACTGCCGATAGCCGGATTTCCGGGCAACCTGGTAGTAAACAGCGCCAAAATAAGGGTGGCCAATGTAATTGACGTACCAGACATCACGGTCCCAGACAGGACCGGATGACACGTTCTTCCACCATTCACTGGCCAGCGCGCCGTCGTCGCGATTACGCGGCAGCGAGGCAACGATCGCGCCGGCCCCTACCCCCAAACCGAATAGGAGCTTGGTTTGAGACCAGAGTCGCTCCCTGTCCTCACCGCGCTGCGGATCGAACAACGAAATCTGGAACGTTTTTTCATGCAAGGAGGATGGAGGCATCTGCGCTGGCAGCCGACTGACTCCATCGTCTAACCGATTGGACTGATCGCCATGCTCAAAAGCCCACACCGCTGAAGGTATCGGATACGTCAGTGAAGCGAGCAGAAAAACCCGTGCTATCCGAAACATGGCGCTGGCTCCGCACTCACTCTTTTGCGTCATGACAGCTATCTTTCAAATCGGCGACGGAATAATTCCGGCAACGGGAATGCATGAGAGTCTCCAGCGAACAAACGGCCTGATCTTTTATCACCTAGCATCCGTGCCTCGGTACATCAAGGTAAACGGCCTATTACAATGCGGTCAGATACCGTGCCCTGGCTCTGCGCGCTGACTAAACTTACCGAAAGCCAATTCGAGGCCTTTTGCGTGCAATGAAATGGCATCACCTTATTCTGACGTTTTTTGCCCTGGCAATCTGGGCCGGCGCCAGCCAGGCCAGTAATGTCGTCGCTGCGCTGGACGACCTGTTGCCACCTGTGCAAACAGACACCGAACAATTCCTGCCTGCCGAAGAAGAGGAAACCGAAGAGGCTGCCGAAGGCGGCAGCGAATCCGGCAAAAAGGAATCAGAGGAGGAACCAGAGAAGGACGAAGAGGAAGAAGAGCCGGAACCCGATCCCGAGCCGGTAAAACCGGAAATCGAAGCGCCCGACGAACCGCTGGTGAGCTCACTGCCAGCCCCTGAAACCGCCGATATTCAGCAGCAAATCCAGAAGCTGCGCGAAGCGCTTGATAACCGCCAGCACGTTCTGGAGCTGAGCGAGCAGCGCCTGGCCTTCGCGGAGTCGTTGCTTGCGCGGCTTGAAAACGAGTACGAAAGTTTCGAGCTTCGGCTGGAAAAGGCCGGCCTAAACCTCACCGATGATTACGCCAATCTGTTGCGCCAGCGGCTCGATCGCCTGAAGAGCCAGACCATTGCCTCCGGTCTCACGCAGGGGATCAGTGCACAGCTGTCCGCGGCCAGGGAGGAACAGCTGAGGCTGGAAGAGTTCGAAGCGGTGATTGAACCTGAAGACGATGCGGTCGGCCGGATGGAGGTGGCACGCTCCAAGCTCCTGCGCCAGCTGCACGCCACCGTGACCAAGCACATCGAAGTACTGAATGAGTACTACAGCATCGTCAGGAAGCTGCTGACACGACTCGACGCCTATCAGGAGCTGCTTCAACAGCGCCTGTTCTGGCTGCCCAGCACAGAACCGGTCGAACTCGCTCATCTGCAAGACCTTTTCCGGGGTGCGAGCTGGTTTGTCTCCGAGATCAAGTTTAAATCCATCAAGCGTGCGGCCGAGCGCTCGCTTGAGGACCGCTGGCCTCTGATTGCTCTGTTCCTGATCGTCCTCGGCTGGCTTTGGTTTCGCCGCCGCCGGATCCGAAAAGCGCTCACCGCCACTGGAGAGAACGTCGGCAACGTCCGAAAAGATCGCTGGCAATTCACCTTCTGGGCACTGTTTTTCAGTTTGTTGCTCGCGCTGCCGGGCGTGGTGATTCTGGGGTTGGCCCACCTGCTTCTGGAAAGTGGCAACAGTTTCCTCAGTGCCATGTCTCGAGGGTTCTTCAATGCTGCCTTCTCCACCTTCCTCCTGAGGGGCGTTTATACCGTTGCCTACCCCCGGGGGCTGGGTGAGCGGCACTTCCAGTGGAACCCTAACACCTTGCAGGCACTCAGAAAGCACATCCCGATGTTGCTGGCGGTTCTGGTTCCGATTCTGATTGTCATGCCGACCATGAATACCTCGAAGGGATCGCCGTACAGCGACAGTTTCGGGCGGTTTTTATTCGCCATTGCCTCCATTGCGCTGGCCTTTTTCGCGCACAAATTCATGTCTGCGGTGCGAACGGATCAATCCGGCAGCCGCACACTTCTTTTGCTGCACATTGCGGCAGTCGGCGCGCCTCTGGTCCTGACCGCCGTATCGCTCTGGGGTTACCACTACACCGCCGTGCGGTTTGAGGGGCTGCTGTTCATCAGCATCTGCTGGGTGGCGCTGATCATTCTGCTGCACTATCTGGGCTTGCGCGGGCTGGCTGTTCGGGAACGGCGTATGGCGCTGAAACAGGAGCTCGAACAGCGGGAGGCCGAGCGCAAACACGCAGAAAATCGCGAGGCGGCTGAATTGTCCGGGCACGGCCTTCCTCCAACACTTGATCAGCCACAGCGAAACATTCACGACATCAGCCAGCAAAGTGAGGCGCTGCTCAAAATTGTGTCGCTGATATTCGCAGTTGTCGGGCTGTGGATGCTCTGGGAGAACATCTTTCCGGCACTCAAGATTTTCGATGAGATAACGCTCTGGACCATCTCCACCGGTTCCGAGGGCGAGGATCCGATCCCGATCAATCTCTGGGACCTGATGATGGCGCTGGCCATTGGTGTGGGAACCTTCCTTGCGGCACGCAACCTTCCCGGCACGCTTGAGGTAACCCTGTTAAGCCGGATGAATCTGGAGCCAGGTGTCGGTTACGCTATCACGACCCTTGCCACCTACCTCATTGTGTTCATTGGTATTGCAGCCTTCCTCGCGGGGTTGGGTTTCCAGTGGTCCAAGATTCAGTGGCTGGTCGCGGCGCTGGGTGTGGGGCTGGGTTTCGGGCTTCAGGAAATCGTCGCGAATTTCGTTTCGGGCATTATTCTGCTGTTCGAGCGTCCGATTCGGGTTGGCGATACCGTCAGTATTGGCGGCATCACCGGAACGGTTTCCCGTATACGGATTCGGGCCACCACGCTTGTGGACTGGGACCGCAAGGAGCAGATCATTCCTAACAAAACCTTTGTTACTCAGGATCTTACCAACTGGACCCTGTCGGACCCGATCACTCGCCAGATTGTTCGCGTTGGCGTCGCCTACGGGTCAGATGTCGACAAGGTGCAGGATATCCTCATGGAAGCGGCCACCCAGAATGAACGAGTCGTTGACGATCCGGCACCTGCGGTATTCTGCGTGCAGCTGGGTGAAAGCAGTATTGATTTCGAAATCCGCGTGTTCGTGCGTGAGGTGCCGGATCTGATGCCGCTTTCCCATGAACTTCACGCGGCGGTTACCAAAGCGCTGCACGACAACGGCATCGAAATCCCCTTCCCGCAACGGGACATTCATATCCGCTCCGAACTGGTGAAGCCGCCGGTGTCGAAATAAAGCAATACTGGCCATCGTGACATCAGCGCCTTGCCCGGGCGAACTGGCGGGATTGGCAATCCGCTGACATACTCAGGTTGCGAACCAAACCTGTGGCGTGAAGTGTGGACCACCTAACTGCACGGCCTCGCAGCGGTTTTTGAAGTCCCGTCGCCGAGGTGCTAGCCGGTACTCGCCAATGATTTCCCTTAAAATGCCGAGTGGTTTTTATCGGCAGGAACTGCAGCGCAGCATTCACACGGCCACCTCTTACCAGCAGTGGCACGAGGCAGCGCAGGCCCTCGACAAGCTGTCCGGCGCGGAAAAATGGCGCCATCAGGATGAATCTCAGTTCTACGACTACTGCGATATCCGCTCCCGCTACGAACAGCTCCGCGAACTCCTGGATGAAAACAACCATGAGGAGTTGCTGTATGTGCTCAACGAAGGTATCCACGGCAACATGAGTGGCATGGGGCGGCCCATTCTCTATAACTATGCGCTCACCGGAACCAAACAGGTCATTGACGATTACGTCAGCGCTATCACCAGGGCATTGAGGGTGGTTGCGAACGCGCCCGCGACACAGATTCCAATCCAGCAGAAAGTCGATTTTTTCCGCAGGGCCAGCCACTGTTATGGACGGTCGGCACTGATGATGAGCGGCGGTGCCGGGCTGATCTATTTTCACCATGGCGTTGTGCAGACATTAATTGAACACGGGCTTCTGCCCCACGTCATTTCAGGAGCCAGTGCGGGCGCGTGGGTGTCTGCCCTGCTAGCCAAGCACACCGATGACGAGCTGAGGGACGGTTTTTTCGAGCGATACCGCTACGAGATGCCGGTGCTGCTCAATCCACTCAGGGTATTGGCGGGCATGGAGCCTGGCGTAACGCCATTGACCGTGAAGCAGAGTGCGATGGACGGCATTGATATCGACATGACCTTCCAGGAGGCCTACGAACACACCGGCCGATACATCAACATTTCCATTGCACCGGCGGAAAAGCACCAGAATTCCCGGCTGATGAACGCAATCACCTCGCCCAACGTGTACATCCGCTCCGCCATTGATGCGTCCGGCAGCATTCCCGGTGTCGTGCCTCCGGTAACGCTTTACGCCAAAGGCGCAAACGGCCGCCCCAAGCCCTACCTGCCAACCCGTAAATGGGTGGACGGCTCGTTTGCCGAGGACCTGCCGGCGAAACGTTTATCCCGCCTGTTCGGGGTGAATCATTACATCGTCAGCATGATCAACCCGATTGCTGTACCGTTCGTTCAGGATCCGAAGATCCGGTCCGCCGCCGGTATTCGCACCATTGCCGGCGGGCTGATGATAGACAGCGCCGCCGATGTGCTGGCGCAACTTGAGAAGTACCTGACTCGCTTTGGCGCGTCTTTTATCAGCCCGGCAATTTTGCTCGCCCACGGGGTGCTGACACAGAATTACACCGGCGACGTGAACATTATTCTGAACAAGCGGGATTTTCTGTGGCGAAACGTGTTGTTCAGCTACCACCGCGATAAGGAAATCGAGAACCTGGTTCTGGCGGGTAAGCGGAACACCTGGCCCAAGCTGGCCATGATTCGCAATGCAGCCCTGATTGGCCGTGAGCTGGACGATATACTGGAGATGCTGGATGAGCGGGAATTTGGTGGCAAGCAAAACGGAAGGTCGCGCCGACATCTGACGCTTCCTTCCGTCTCTTTCTGATCTTGGACCCTGTTCAGATTACTCTGCGACGTCCAGCTTTGCGATCTCTTCCAGGGTGCTGTAATCGCACTCCTTCTGGGCGATAAAACTGTTGGCCGAATCGGTCAGTATGTTGTCGTCGCGCATGAACCGGCGCCCCAGCAGAACGGGGTAAGAGAAGTTACTGCGATCGGTCAGAGAGAACTGAGTCTCGTGTACGGTGCCGGCAATGCAAAACTCCATCTTGACCACGTGACGGCGCTGGGAATCAGCCCCTTTCCGCTTGATGCGGATGGTTCGGTGAATCGGGCGCTCAAACTCGAGCACCACTTCATCATGATCAACCTCGCCTTCGGTTGGCTGATCCTCGTGGTCCCCCAGCGGGAGCTGAAACCGAACCCACTCTTCGCCGCCGCGGGTGAATTCTTCAACGTTTGTGGCGTGAAGGGATGAAGTCTTGGCACCGGTGTCTAGGCGCGCTTTCAGCCTCAACATGGTGTCGTTCATGACTACCCACTCAACAAACCCAAGAGTTTCCGGAACGCGATCTGACGGCTGCTTGCTTTCCTCGGCGTGTACATACGCCACTGGGGCCAGCCCCAGAAGCAAAGATGACAGTAAAGCCAGAATCTTCATTCAAAATCTCCTGCAACACATTGTAGTTCAGGGAAAAATTTAAGAAATCTCGACTCCAGTTCCATCTCGTTTGCCTTGATTTCTTCAATTATGCCACTGAACCGGTTCGGGAAACGTATACGTTGCGAAATCCGATCCAGTGCAAAACCTATCTGATCCAGATCCTGGTAGGCGCCAAACCAGTCTTGACCCACCATGCGCCGAGTAACCCTGACCATCGGTTCCGGCATCAGATCTTCGTGTTCTTCCAGTTCACGGTACATCCTGGCAATAAAGCTATCAGGGTCTTCCTCACTGAAAGATTGCCAGTGTCTTAACAGAAAGTGATCGTACAGTACATCCAGAGCGATCCCGGCGAATCGCCGCCGGGCCGACGAAAAACACCGCTTGCTTGCCAGTACATCGGCGTGCCCGTCGGTGTAGGCGTCCACCCTCCGGTGATGACGAACTCCCAGGAGCACGTCATCCGGTAGGCGATCAATCGCCACTCCCTGCGTGAAATCACCGAGCACGCTTCCCACTCTCGCCTTGGGCGAATCCGGAGCCAGAAACAAATGGGCCAGGTGATTCACGCGTTCTCCATGCTTGCGGTTCGGGCGTTAGAAGCTGAACTGAACCCCAAGCCCCAGACCGTCTACCGTCAGATCGTTATCGTCATAATAACGCATGTATTCCAGGTTTCCGGATACGTAAGAGGCGAAGTCAACATTCAGGCCAATACCGTAGGAAATATCGCTCTCATCCTCGGTAAAGGTTCCCAGCACCGAATCCGCCTCCACTTCCACCCGGGTAAAGCCCAGCGCAGCGTAGGGCGTGAGCGGCGACTCATTGGCCATCTGAAAGGTCGCATAGGCGCCATAGAAGTTGTCGAGGGAATAGTCCGCCAGGCCAATCCGGTCGTCATCCACACCAAATCCCGCCCTGGCCTCAAAGCCAATGAACGGCGTAACCATGACGCCCCCCTTGGCCGATAGCGTAGCTACATCCGCCTCCCCGGGGCCGACATCAAGATTCACGAAGGTGTAGTTGAGCCCGGCGAAGGCACCACCGCCACCGGATTTATAAATGTCCTGGGCTTGCGCCTGGGTGGTGAGCAGGCCAGCAGCCAATGCTGCAGCCAAGTAGCGAAAATTCTTCATGGCGTAGTCTCCTTACGCGGGGTATGTACTGCCGATACCGTAAATTGCACCAAGCCCGGCAGGAATTCCAGCACTGACAACGTCATAAATCCTGAACTAAACGTCATTTAATGAGAGGTTTATCACCCGAACCCGGCGCCACTTCCTTGCGGATAGCGGCACCCGCAGGTATTCTGACGCCGTCTCTCGTTGCAGCTGGCTTGAGCATTCCTTGAAAAACCTTAATCCCGTTATCTTTATTCTCAGCGTCATGTTCGTGCTGCTCAGCATTTTCATGACCTTTCCGGTATTGCTGCTGTTCGGGTCCAACGCGCCGAATGCGTACGCATTTGTCGAGTCCGCGGCCATCGTCTGTGGCCTTGGGATTCTGGGGATACTCGCCACCTATCGACAACCCAGGGACTTGAAGCCCAGGTACATGTTCGTCCTGACGGTCTCCAGCTGGTTTATCATCGCGCTGTTCTCGTCGCTGCCCTTCTACCTGAGTGATAACGACATTTCGGCGGCCGATTCCTTTTTCGAAGGTACTTCCGGTATCACCACCACCGGTGCCACGGTATTCAGCGGCCTGGATACCATGGACCGGGATCTGCTCCTGTGGCGTTCGATCCTGCAGTGGATTGGCGGGATCGGCATCATCGGCATGTTCGTTGCCGTTCTTCCACTGTTGCGGGTTGGTGGTATGCGCTTGTTTGCCACCGAGTCTTCCGAGTGGACGGACAAAGCGTTGCCGCGAATGAAGACGCTGAGCCGGGGCCTGCTGTTTGTCTATGTGCTTTTTTCAGTCATTGCCGTCCTCGCCTACTGGGCGTCGGGCATGACATTGTTCGATGCCTTCAATCATGGTGTCACCAGTATTGCCACCGGTGGTTTTTCAACCTCGGATCAGTCTATGGGTAAGTTCAATGACCTTATCCTGATGGAGGCAACACTGTTTATGATTATCGGCAGCCTGCCCTTCTTCCTGTTCGTGCGAGAACTGCACGGGCAGCGAGGGGTGCTGTTCCGGGATCAGCAAGTTCGCCTGTTCCTGACCATCTTGCTGGTGGTTCCCCTTGGCATGACCCTGTATCGCTGGGCCGTATCCCCGGTTCCGTTCGACCCGATTCATAACTACGCTGCCACCCTGTTTAACGTGACGTCTATCGTCACCACCACCGGCTATGCGTCGGAAGATTACTCCGCCTGGGGGCCGCTGGCGTTTGTTCTTTTCTTCTTCCTGATGTTCGTTGGCGGGTGTTCCGGCTCCACCGCCGGCGGCATGAAAATCTTCCGCTTCCAGCTGTCTCTGATCGTGCTGCGGGAGCAGTTCATGCGCCTGCTACACCCTCGCGCGGTGCTCACCCGAAACTACAACGGGCGAACGGTGAGTGACGAAATTATCTCGTCCATGATCGCGTATACGTTTATTTTCCTGTTATGCCTTCTGCTGATTACCGTCGCACTGGCGGCCATGCAGCTGGACTTCGTTACCGCCTTGTCTGGCGCGCTCTCTTCGCTCACGAATGTGGGTCCGGGTCTTGGCGACATCATCGGGCCGGCCGGAAACTTCGGCCCCCTGCCGGACGCGGCCAAGTGGGTGTTGGCCGTGGGGATGCTGATGGGGCGCCTGGAAATCCTGAGCGTGATTATCGTGCTGTCACCAACCTTCTGGCGCAGCTGACGCTGGCGCTATCAAGCCGCCATCCCAGCCGGGGCGCGGGCGACAGGCTTAGCGCAGCTTCTGGCGAAGTACGGAGAAATAGGCGCTGGGCATATAGTGCTGTTGTAGCCAGTTCAACAGATAGGAAATGGTGAAGGCGTCGTTGCCACTACCCTCGAATTTTACGCCCAACCCGTTATCGGTTCGGCGGACCACCCGGGCCACCAGCTTGCGGAAATGCCGCTCGTTTCGCTTGGGAAACCGGAACTCCAGTTCCAGTGTTTCGTCAATTTGGGCACCAGCGTAATCCGTCGCCAGAAAAAGGCCACTCTTAGAGGCGTCTCGAATCTGTCCGGTTGCTACGGGCATACCCCGCTTGTACAACAAAGACCCGAGCTTGCCCGGTACACGCTTACTGATCCGGTGCTCCATGTGTTCCCCCTGTGTTTTGAGCAAATAGCGCTTGGATCGCTATTTTTGTAGGCACGGTCTTCCGGCCACTTATTCGCACAGCCCAATACTGGTCAAAAAACACACATCAGTCATCTTAATCTTCGTTAAAGTGGCTGCCAAGCATTTTGATAGTCGCCTCGCTTGCAAGGGGGATCAACGAGGCGGCCAGCAGCAATTAGGACATCAGCGCATGCCGCCGAATGAAGCGCCCGATATCCAGCACTTCTTCCAGGCAGACACTGTGTTCCATCGGAAAGGTTTTATATTCCGGGTCGAAGCCCATGGACTTCAGACTTTCGACGGTACGCACGCCCAGCGATTCCGGGACCACCGGATCAAAGGTTCCGTGATAGACGCTGATAGGCATGCCGGTGTTGGCCGCAGGCACTTCGATGGTGTCCACCGTGGCGAAATAGGTCGAGAGGCCGATGACCCCAGCAAGCCGCTCGGGATAGGTCAGTGCCAGCTGGTAGGCCACCGCCCCACCCTGGGAAAACCCCGCAATAATAATTTTTTCGGGTGGTATGCCCCGCTCGATTTCACGTGTCACGAACTCGGCAATGGCCTCCGCGGAGGCAACCAGTTGTTCGGTGTCGATCACGCGGTCAATATCCATCGCCTTGATGTCATACCAGGCCGGCATCACCATGCCACCATTAATGGTGACCGGAATTTCCGGCGCATGCGGAAAGATAAACCGAACCGCCGCATGTTCTGGCAGCCCCAGCTCCGGAATGACGGGCTCGAAGTCATGCCCGCTGGCTCCAAGACCGTGCAGCCAGATGACTGCGGCAGTGGGCTCCGGAGCCGTTTCGATTTCAAGATACTCAAGACTGGCCATGTAACATCTCCTGTCAGCTTGGTTGTTCCGCCTGGTTAGACCGATTCTGCCGGTTCGGATGCTGCCACCAGCGCCTTGGACACCGGGTTCGCGTACATGTCCAGAAGATAGGGCTGTATGGCCGGTGCTGCCGCCTCAATCCGGCGCTCCATCTCGGCTTCAGCGGCCTCCAGGTCCGCCGGCGACCACGCCTCCGCGGTGACCACCTCTTCGCTGACCGTGCCCGGCGTATCGTGCGTCTGCGGGTGAATGCCCCGCTTCTGGTAGGCCACCAGGTTGGACGGGTGCAGGTGATAATTGGCATGCATCTCCCGATCGATACGGGCCGCGAGCTCTTTCGGAGTGTCCGGGGCGTCGTGAATCGGGCTGCCAAAATGGACATGCACATGCCCCTTGTAGCCAGTCAACCCCTTCATGATCTGATCGGTATCCTCACCTTCCGCCTTGGTATAGCTGCCGGTTCTGGCCTGAATTTCGAGGGTGCGTGCCTTGTCAGCATCGCATGGATCGTATTCGTAGGCGATCGACACCGGAACCATATGAAGTCGGTTCATCGCTTCGGCAAAACCCAGACCGCTTTTTTTCCGGCTCATATAAAACATCTTGATGATTGCCGGGTCAGTCAGGTCCAGGCCATCTTTGGCACGCCCCTCGCGCTGGGCAATCCAGATGCTGTGGTTGGTGTCTATGCTGTGATTGATGAAGCCCGACAAGGTCAGGTAGGCGTCTCTCATTTCCCGGGGGCTGCTGATGCTGCGCCGCACCACAAAACTCTTGTTGAGCCGCATCATCTCGGCAAACACTCGGTTGGATAGCAGGTTGTCGCCGATGGCGATGCGAGTGGTGTGAAAGCCATTTTTGTACAGCAGGTAGTTCACAACCATTGGGTCAAAGACAATGTCCCGATGATTGGAAATAAACAGGTGGGCAGTGGTTTTGCTCAGATTATCAAGCCCACTCACGGTCACCCGGCTGGTGGTGCTGTGAACCAGCTCATCCACATACTTGGCCAGCGCGGCTTGCAGATCATCAACCCGGCGGAAGTGGCCAAAATGCCCGGCCAGCCAACGACGGGTAAATACCCTCAAAACGGCGGGTGCCCAGCGCGCGAACGTCGGAGCTTTGAACCGGCCAATCATATCCAGGAACCCCGAATCGTTGATCAGGCGCTGGATGGCGGGTCCGGTTTCTTCGTCAGAATACGGACGGATGGCGTCGAATTCCTGCATGCAAATCCTGTTCTTGTTAGTCACTGGCGAACGAGCTACTCGCGCGGCCCTGAGGACCGCTTAAAAGGCGCCGTATTGTAGCCTTTCTCAGGCAATTCTGTCTCTCTGTGAAGGTGCTCCTCAAGTCGATCAGGCGGAAATCTGGTATGATTCACCGCCGCCGGCACCCCCGGCGGTCCAAAGCGACGACTATTTATTTCCGGCAATTTGCCACATCAACGGTTACCTTATGCAAGCTCATTCCGCCTTTGAAGACCTCTCCACCGAGCGCCCATCAACAACAGCCCGGAAACCGGAAGATGTGCTTCGAGAGGTGTTTGGCTACCAGGCCTTCCGCCCCCTGCAAGGCGACATCATCAGCGAAGTGGTTGCCGGCAATGATGCTTTGGTGCTGATGCCCACCGGTGGTGGTAAATCACTGTGCTACCAGGTGCCCGCGCTGGTTCGCCCTGGCACTGCCATCGTGATTTCGCCGTTGATCGCCCTGATGCAGGATCAGGTTGCCGCTCTGGAGGAACTGGGTGTTAACGCGGCGTTTCTCAATTCCACCATGGATCTGGATCAGGCCCGCGCGACCGAACAGGCATTGCTGGCAGGCGAAATAGACCTGCTTTATTGCGCGCCAGAAAGATTGACCCAGCCGCGCACGCTGAACCTGTTGCACCGAATTTCGATCGCGCTGTTCGCCATCGATGAGGCCCATTGCGTGTCTCAGTGGGGCCACGACTTCCGCTCCGATTATCTGCAGCTCGGTTTGCTCGCCGCCGAGTTTCCGGCCGTACCGCGCATTGCGCTGACTGCAACGGCCGACGAACGCACGCGCCGTGAAATCGCAGAACGACTGTCCCTGACCGAGGCACGGCACTTCGTCAGTGGTTTTGATCGTCCGAACATTCAATACAGAATTGCACCAAAAACAAATGCGAACAAGCAGTTACTGGATTTTATAAAGGCGGAACATCAAGGTGATTGCGGGATTGTTTACTGCCTGTCCCGCAACAAAGTGGAGTCCACCGCCAGGCTGCTGGTGGGCAATGGCCACACCGCGCTGCCCTATCACGCCGGGTTATCCGCCGAAGAGCGGGCCCATCACCAGGAGCGCTTTCTGCGTGAGGATGGCGTGATTATTGTGGCAACCATCGCCTTTGGCATGGGCATCGACAAGCCCGACGTGCGCTTCGTGGCCCACCTCGATCTGCCCAAAAGCCTTGAAGCCTATTACCAGGAAACCGGAAGGGCCGGACGAGACGGCAAACCCTCAACCGCATGGATGGTGTACGGGCTTCAGGATGTGATCAAGCTACGACAGATGCTGGAAGCGTCCCAGGGCAATGACCAGTTCAAACGGATCGAGCGCCAGAAGCTGGACGCCATGCTGGGTCTATGCGAGGTCACCCGCTGCCGCCGCCAGGTTTTGCTGACCTACTTCGGCGATCAGCTGGAAACCCCCTGCGGAAATTGCGACACCTGCCTGAATCCTCCGGAGACCTGGGACGGCACCGTGGCCGTGCAAAAGGCGCTGTCCTGCGTCTACCGCACCGGGCAACGCTACGGCGTTAGTTATCTGATCGACGTTCTGCGCGGCAGTGACAACGAACGCCTGCGCCAGGCCGGGCATCACGCGATTTCCACCTTTGGCATCGGTACGGAACTGTCCGCAAACGAGTGGAAATCCGTTTTCCGGCAGCTTGTAGCGAATGGTTTTCTTCGTGCCGACCCGGAGGGTTTTGGCTCGTTGCAGCTGACGGAGCCCTGCCGCGCCTTGTTAAAAGGTGAGCAAACCATCCAGCTTCGCAAAGATCCGGCAGCCAGGAAGTCTCGCTCCCGGAGTTCGGGCTCCCGCCGCTCTGCCGCGCTGGACTCGGTGGCGGATCAGGCGGGCTGGGAGGCGTTGCGCGCCTGCAGGAAGGCCCTCGCCGATCAGCAGGGTGTGCCACCCTACGTGATTTTCCACGACGCCACCTTGCTGGAAATGCTGGAGCGTAAACCGGACTCGCTGGAGGCTATGGCGGAGGTTCAGGGGGTGGGCGCCGCGAAACTGCAAAAGTACGGCGCGCAGTTCCTCGAAACACTACAGCAGCTCTAAGGCCTCGACGCTCCTGACCCCGAGGGTCAGGGGCCTCGTTAGTCGGCCAGGCTGAAGCCTTTTTTCTTCACCCGATAATGGGCAATCGACGTAGCGACATGGTTGCCCTCCTCGTCATGCATATGCCCCTCGAGGGTAAACTTGGCTCGTCCCGTTGCGTCGGCGTCCGACAGGATTGAAACCAGAGTTTCAGGGGGCATTGAAAATTCCACTGTCACGTCCGAATTGCTCGGTTTGTGAAACTGCAGCGTCATTTCCTTCAGAATAGGCGTGTAGGCAGGGCCAAGGTCGAACAGCGTCAGAACGCCGCCGGGAATTTCCGCAACAAGAAAATAAGCGCCGGCATACAGGCTGCCGAAGTGGTTCTTGTTGCCCTTGAGTCGAATTTTTGCCCGCACATAACCCGGCCCCAACTCCACCACGCTGAACCGGTTGCGCGGCGCGAAGGGAATCAGGGTGCCAATCAGTCTGTTGACCGCCGCGTAACTGCTGGTTTTTCGGGCCCACGCAAGGGGGTTTGCCAGCGTGGCACTGGAATCCGTCTGCGTGATCCATTTCCCGGTGGTTTCGATAAACGAGTCGATTAACGCCATCGCGCTACTCCTGTGTTCTGGCGGCCATCGTCAGCCGTATCGAAGCAGAATAAGGCCATTGCGCCAGTCCGGCAACTGAATCAGCCAGCTGCCAACGCCGGAGCGCTGGCGCTGACGACGGTTCTGGGCGTCTCACACCCGGAAACGGGATACATTATCGGAAAGCGCGTCCCCAATGCTCTGAATCTGGCCGCTGTGGACGTCATTCTCACTGGCAGACTTCGAGGCTTCCTGACCCTGATCGGCAATGCGGGTGATCGACGCATTCAGCTCCTCGGTCACTGAGGTCTGCTCTTCCGAGGCGGTGGCTATCTGTGAGGTCATTTCATTGATGGAGGTAATTGACTCGGCAATTCGATTCAGCGCCTCCATGGCATCCTGAGCCTTCTCCATACTGACATTCGAGACCGCCGTTGACTCTTTCATCACGCTGACCGCGTTATCCGCGCCCTGCTGGAGCTTGCCGATCATATTGTTGATTTCTTCGGTACTGGTCTGAGTCCGCTGAGCCAGATTTCGAACCTCGTCCGCGACGACAGCAAAGCCGCGCCCGGCCTCGCCTGCCCGTGCAGCTTCGATGGCGGCGTTCAGAGCCAACAGGTTGGTTTGCTCGGCGATGCTTTCGATCACTTCCAGGACGGTGGTGATGGAAGAAACGTCCTGCCCCAGCGTGTTGATCACCTCGGCAGCCGAGGTGACTTCCCGCGCCAGTTTCTGCACTGCGTCGCGGGATGCCGCCACGGTTTCCAGCGAGGCCCGGCTATCGATATCGGCGTTGTTGGCCGCATCCGCCGTACGCAGCGCATTTTCGGCAATTTCACTCGCTGCCGCGGACATTTCGTTGATTGCAGTCGCCACCATATCCACCTCGGCCTGCTGCATTTCCACACTGGACCGGCTGTTACTGGCGGTCTCCCGCAGAGAGGCGACGTGCTGCTTGAGGTCCTCACTACCCTGCTGGACGTCCCGAACCACGGTCTGGATGTTCTCCACGAACCGGTTGAAACTGTCCGCCAGCTGCGCGAACTCATCCCGCCCGGCAACATCCAATCTCCGGGTCAGGTCTGCTTCTCCGGACGCGATGTCCGCCATGGCTTCGTTCAGCCGGCGAACCGGTACCAGTAATGCCCGGATACCCACATGAAGCACCAGCAGAGACACGATCAAACCAATGAGTGCCAGCGTGATGCCGGTAACCCGGGCTTCACGTACCGGAGCATGGATGCGATCGTCGTTCACAAAGATCCCCATGTACCACTCCACGCCCCGCGCGTCGGAGATCGGGAAAAAACGGGCATACCAGGCATCGCCATCGCGCTCGTAATGCACGGGGGTGCCATCCAGCTTGACGGTTTCGCCAACCAGGCTCCGGATTTGCTTGCCGACAAGCTCTCTTTTCGGGTGGTAGATGATCATCCCATCGGCACTGACAAGCCCCGCGTAACCGGCACCCGCAAGTGATACGGCTTCCAGCTTTTTATCCAGCGCCTTCAGGCTGATGTCAGCACCGGCCACACCGGTGTATTCGCCCCGCTTAACCGGTGCCAGGGTCGAGATAATGGTCTCCCGGGTGCTGGCATCCACGTAGGGTTCGGTGAAAGACGCTCTGCCCTCACGCTCGGCTTTCTTGTACCAGGGCCGGGTGCGGGGATCATAGCCATCAGGCAAGGCTGCGTTATCCTCGGCAGTCTTCATGAGCATGGCACCGTTGCCACGCCCAACGTATACATCCTTAAAGCCCCCGCCTGCCGTAAACGAGCTCAGTATGACCCGCGCCTCACTGTCGCTGCGCGATGATTCCAGCGCCTTTGCGGCCGCTTCGGTCAACGCCAGCCGGGTATTGAGCCAATCCGCCACACTGGCCGTACTCTCGGCGACAGAGTCTTCGATCAGGGTTTCAACGTAGGTTCCCGTGGTCTTTTGCAGGCGCCAGTCCGCAGAAAAAGTAAATGCCGCCATAATAAGGACGATAAGAACACCAAATGCGACGAGCAGCTTCTGGCCAAAGGTTAGATTCACAGCGGGTCCTCTCTGAGCTCAAGCAGTAATAATGATAAAGGGCGTGCTGTCAGTGATAGTACCTACGCCAGCCCCCGCGGTCGGTTGTGATTGCGATGCGCTGTGTATCGGTCTGTTAGGGGAAGTCTTTAGCCTTGTCTGTTAGTATTTTTTATCTGTAGCTAGATGCCCGCTTTTTTCATCACTTCACCGGACATGGGAGCTGTACCGTATGGCGCACGAAGAACTCCATCTCAATCTTCGCAACCTGGAGCTGGACGACTACGACCAGCTCCAGGAACTGATGGACAGCATCTATGACGACATCGGCGGTGCCTGGCCAAAAGACACCATCAAGGCACTGGTGGAACAATTTCCGGACGGCCAGATCTGCATCGAGGACAGCGGCCAGCTCATCGCTGTAGCTCTGACGGTGTGCGTGAAGTACGACCAGTTCAGCAACCCGCACACCTACGATGACCTGATCCTGAAGAACGAAAAAATCCTCCATAACGCGGGCGGCGACTCGCTCTATGGACTGGATGTATTCATTCACCCCGAGTACCGGGGATACCGGCTTGGCCGCCGGCTGTACGAAGCCCGCAAGGAACTGTGCCGCTCCATGAACCTGCGAGCGATTCTCGCCGGTGGCCGGATTCCGAACTATTACAAGTATTCCGATCAGTACACCCCGGCGGAGTACATCCAGCGTGTCGACCGGAAGGAGATCTACGACCCCATCCTGACCTTCCAGCTGTCGAATGATTTCCAGGTTACCCGCCTGATGCACAAATACCTGCCGGAAGACCAAAAGTCCCTGGGTTATGCCACCCTCCTGGAATGGCGAAACATTCTCTATACGCCCCCTTCGGCGGTATTGAATGCGAAGAAAACCCAGGTTCGTCTCGGCGCGGTTCAATGGCAGATGCGGGAGTTCAATTCGGTCGAGGAGGTGCTCAAGCAGGTGGAGTACTTCGTCGATGCACTTTCGGACTACAAGAGTGATTTCGCAATCTTCCCGGAGTTTTTTAACGCACCGTTGATGGGACTGACCGATCAGATGGACCAGACCCGGGCGATTCGCTTCCTGGCCGGCTTTACCGACCAGTTCCGGGAGCAGATGTCGGAAATGGCGGTGAGCTACAACATCAACATCATCACCGGCTCCATGCCACTGCTGGAAAACGACCGGCTCTATAACGTGACCTACCTTTGCCACCGTGATGGCCGGGTGGATGAGCAGCGCAAAATTCATATCACGCCCCATGAACGCCGGGACTGGGTCATTGAAGGCGGCAATGATTTTCAGGTGTTTGAAACCGACGCCGGACGCGTGGCGATCATGATCTGCTACGACATTGAATTTCCCGAACTGGGGCGGATTGCGGCAGCTCAGGAAGTCGACATCATCATGGTACCCTTCTGGACTGACACCAAGAACGGGTACCTTCGCGTGCGCCAGTGCGCTCAGGCACGGGCGATCGAGAACGAGTGCTATGTGGTGATCACCGGCAGCGTGGGCAACCTGCCGAAAGTGGAAAACCTGGACGTCCAATACGCGCAGTCGTCCGTATTCTCACCGTCCGATTTTGCCTTCCCCCACGACGCGGTGATGGCGGAAACCACCCCGAATACGGAAATGATCATGTTCTCCGATATGGATCTGGAAAAACTGACTCTGGTACGCGCGGAAGGTTCAGTAACAAACCTGAAAGATCGCCGGACGGACTTGTACGAACTGCTGAAACGATAAAAAATCCGCATTGCCAATCCGCCTTCAGGTGATAAATTGCCTGAGGGCGGCTCGCTAGGCTACTGAAGATATTGTCAAACTCAGATTCAGTGTCTATGGTTTAATCAAGCTGACCCGGGTGCCCAGGCATTGGGCTGCAGTCGATAGGGATGTCATTAGAGAAATGTTTCCATGCGTGAACCGTTACCAGATCTCATCGCACGATTTCATATCAAGCAGAGCTTCTTCCGAAAGGAACTGGTTGAAGCGGGCGTCTATGACCTGGACGCCTATGGCTGTGTGATGAAGACCGACAAGATTTTCCAGCCCGGGGATACCATTGTTCTGGATCTGGTGATGGACATGCCGCTCAATGAAATACGGGCCGAAGGCATTACCGGGCTTATCACAGAGAAAACAAAGCACTGCAGCAATTTCTTTTATTCCATTGATTTCCCAGGAATTGGATCGGATAACAGCTCACCGACATCCGATAAACTCCGCCGCATTCGCGAAGTGGTGTTGAAAAAGCAATCTCTAAAATCCAGGCGCTCGCCCGGATCGGTCCCGGGCGCCCGCCAATCCGCCTAACTCTTCGTTATCGTCACATTCTCAGTTGCAAGGAGACTCTGCATGGGCAAGAAAGCCAAACCGAGTGTCGACAAGGTCGTCACCAAGGTTAACAAGGAATTCGAGAAAGCCTCATCCCAGATTGAAGGCCTGTTTAACGATGCGCTGAAGCAGTTCGATCATCTGCAGCAACAGGTTCAGGAACCGGTTCGAAAACTTCTGAAGGAGGTGGACGATCTGCGGGAACGAGAAATGAAGCGTTTCAACGATGAGTTTGAGCGCCGCATGGGTGAGTTCCGCGAATTGCAGGAATCCATACTGGACCGTTTGGGCGTTGCCGCCAAGTCCACGGAGAAAAAAGCCAAGCAAGCAAAAAAAGAGCTTGAGTCGAGCGCTAAAAAGGCCACCAAGCAGGCAAAAGCCAAGTCACCCGCCTCGCCCAAAAAGGCGACGCCCGCCAAGAAAAAGGCGACACCGAGCCCGCGAGCTTCCGCTAAACCGGCAAAAGCAACCGACAAGAGCGACCTGACAGCGATTAAAGGCATCGGCCCAGCCACAGCCAAAAAGATGAAAGATGCCGGCATCACCTCGATTGATCAGATCGCCAATCCCAGCGCGGCGGATCAGGAAAAGCTGGAGGCATTCTCCAGCGCAAAAGGGTTTGACCAGTTCAGCACTGAAGCCAAGAAACTGCTCTGATGCGAACGCCAGACCAGCCTGTCTTACGGGACATAGTCCTGGTAGGCGGAGGGCACAGCCACGTCGGTGTTCTGAAGCGGTTCGCGATGAACCCGGTACCCGGCGTTCGGCTGACTCTCATCTGCCGTGACACGCATACCCCCTACTCCGGAATGCTGCCTGGCTATGTGGCCGGGCACTACAGTTACGATGACGTGCACATCGATCTAAGCCGGCTCGCCGAGTTCGCCGGTGCCCGCTTCTATCGTGATGAAGCCATCGGTATCGATAGGGATCAGCAGCAGGTGCTGTGCCGGAGCCGGCCGAGCGTCCCCTACGACCTGTTATCAATCAACATTGGCTCCTCGCCCCGGGTTCACGATGTCGAGGGCGCAGCGGACTATGCGGTTCCTGTTAAACCCATCACTGGGTTCAACAACCGGTGGCTGTCTCTCCTGTCGCGGGTGGAAAGCCATGACGGGCCACTGACCGTTGCTGTCGTCGGTGCGGGAGCCGGAGGCGCCGAACTGACCCTGGCCATGCAGTTCCGCTTGCAAAAGGAATTGCGACAGCGAGGCAAAGATCCCGACGAATTACACTTCCACCTGTTCGACGCGTCTGACGAAATTTTGCCGACCCATAATCCCAAAGTGCGCGCTGTTTTCGAGCGCAAGCTTTCGGAGCGCGGCATCAAAACGCACCTCGGCTCACCCGTCCAGCGGCTTTCCGACGGCATCGTAATAACAGACGCGGGCGATACCCTTCAGGCCGACGAGGTATTGTGGGTGACTCGCGCGTCAGGCCCCGAATGGCTCGATAAGACCGGCATCAACCTGGATGACGGCCTCTTTATCCGCGTACGGGACACCCTGCAGACGGAGAACGACGACAATATCTTTGCGGTTGGCGATATTGCCAATGCGATCAACCATCCGAGGGAAAAAGCCGGCGTGTTCGCCGTGCGGCAAGGCCCGCCTCTGGCAGATAATCTCAGACGGATGGCGCTTGGAAAATCGCCCAAGCCTTTCAAGCCGCAGAAAAAGTGGCTGGCTTTGATCAGCACCGGCGACAAGTTCGCCGTCGCGTCACGGGGTGAGACGGAATTTCATGGTCGCCTGGTTTGGCGCTGGAAAGACTGGATCGACCGCAGGTTCATGAAGAAATTCAATGATCTGCCAAAAATGAAAGAAGACGCCAGTTTACCGGACACCTCGGCGGCGCAAACGCCTGAGGAAGCGACCCAGGCGATCTCTGCCGTCGCGATGAGATGCGGCGGGTGCGGGGCCAAGGTTGGCAGCACCGTGCTGTCACAGGCACTCGGGGAACTCCGCCCTATCGAGCGGGAGGATATAATTATCGGTCTGCACGCGCCGGATGACGCGGCCGTGCTTCGGGTGCCCCCCGGTAAGGCCGTCGTTCATACCGTCGATTTCTTCCGCGCCTTTATCGACGATCCCTATGTTTTCGGTCGAGTCGCCGCCAACCACAGCCTCGGCGATGTGTTTGCCATGGGTGCCGAGGCGCAGAGTGCCACCGCAGTGGCAACCGTTCCCTACGGCATCGAATCCAAAGTGCGGGACGTTGTGTTCCAGATGATGTCCGGAGCAGTTGAAGTTCTGAACGAAGCTGGCTGCGCCCTTGTTGGCGGGCATACCGGCGAAGGCAAGGAGTTGGCGCTCGGTTTCGCGGTAAACGGGCTGATTGATCCGGACAAAGTCATGAGCAAGGGCGGCCTGCAAGCCGGTGATGCGCTGATCCTGACCAAGCCGATCGGCACAGGAACCCTGTTCGCAGCCCATATGCGCCTGGCGGCCCGCGGCCGATGGATCGACAGCGCCCTTACATCGATGATGCACTCCAACAAAGTCGCCGCAGAATGCCTTCAGCGCTACGGCTCACGCGCGTGCACGGATGTCACCGGATTCGGGCTGCTTGGCCATCTGATCGAAATGACGCGCCCGTCCGGAGTGGATGCGGAACTCGATCTGTCGTCCATTCCCGTCTTGCCCGGTGCAGAGGAAACTGCAGCAGCGGGCATTCTCAGCTCGCTGCAGCCGGCCAACATTCGGTTGCGTCGGGGCATTCGGGATCAGGAAAAATGGGTCAATCACCCCCGGTATCCACTGGTTTTCGATCCACAGACCGCCGGCGGTCTCTTGGCCAGCGTAGCCGCAGATCAGGCAGAAGCATGCGTGCGGGAACTCCGTTCCCTGGGTTATCCGCATACAGCCATCATCGGCCGTGTGCTCCCGCAGGATCCCGAGGGCCCCATAGAGCCCATCAGGCTCCGGGAGTAAATTTGCTAGCCCTCATGTTCGGTCCGGCGCTGGATCGCAAGCTCCAGAGCTTGCGCCAGCCCGGCCTGCTCTCTCTCGGGGGTGAAACGCGGCGCTAGATTCGCTACCTGATGGGTCAATGTCGCGAGAAACGCAGGGTCACTTTCGACGCGAACCAAGAGTTCGGCCAACACAACTTCATCACCGGGCGGGAAATAGCCCTGGTAGCCATCGCCCAGCAGCCCCCGGTTACCGGGAATATCCGAAGCCAGAATGGGAAGCCCGGCCCGGCAGGCTTCTGACACAACGTTCGCGCCGCCTTCCATGATCGAACTGATCACCATTGCATGGGAGCTCTGAAGTAGTTGCGCCGTGCGTTCCCGATCCAGTTCACCGAGCCATTGAAACCGCTCATTCTCTGCCGTCTCATGCTCGGTTCGTGTTTGCCACTCTTTGTTGTGGGGTTTGCCGGCGCCAAGAATCCGAACCCGAGATTCAGGCGGAAGAAGTCGGGCTGCCCTGGCTGCGCGCAGAGAATCTTTCTCATCCCGGAGGTGGCCAATAACACAGACTCGGAATTCGCCCGAATCGGACTCCGGGCCAGTGCGCTCGAGAGTATCCGCCGACTGATAGACTGTTACCAATTTCGACCTGAACTCTTCTGGTATATCCTCGTACACGAGGTGGTGCAGCCCAATGAGCACATCAGCCGAAGCCATCGATGCCCGGGTTGGCAGTGGATATGCGTGCTGGTGATGGTAGATATCGGTTCCCGTGAGCACCACGATCAGGGGTGTCTCGGGCCAAGCCCGCCGAAACGACTGGATGGCATCATGGCTGCGCCAGGCGTGCAAGGCGATGAAAACATCACAGGGACCGCCTGAGTATTCGGTTACCGTGGTCACGCTGTGCCCCGCGTCTCCCAACAAGCGTGCCCAGCGCTCGGCCGTCGCCCTGTTACCAGAGCGCGAGCCGGGTGGTGCTGGCGTGATTATGATGATATCCATCAAACCCTCATCGAAAAGCCATTTTCAAGCCTATGATTTATTTGCGTTGAGCCATTTAGATATGGCCCCCGTATAGCTGTTCAGAGTTGCCTTTATTCGCGGTATCCTATGCGTAAATGGCTGTCTTGCGCTACTGTTCTTCTTGACCCATCCACCTAAAGTTCAAGGAAATCAAATGACTCTAAAGCCTATAAGGACGTTGCTTTCATCCGTAGCCCTGAGCATTGCCTGTTCAACCGCTTCAGCGGAAACCTTCGTTTTTACCGCCATCCCTGATGAAGACGAGACCAAGCTGGTAGAGCGTTTCCAGGGCATTGCAGATTACCTCTCGGAGGAGCTCGACACCGAGGTTCGCTACATACCGGTCAAGTCTTACGCGGCCGCCGTGTCAGCGTTCCGAAACAATCAGGTTCAGCTGGCCTGGTTCGGCGGTCTTTCGGGTGTGCAGGCGCGCAGACTGGTACCTGGCTCCGAAGCCATCGCGCAGGGCGTTGAAGACCCCGATTTCAAAACGTATTTCATCGCCAACACCAGCACCGGCATTGAGCCTGCTGACGACCTTGCCTCCCTGTCTGAAGATCTCAAAGGAAAGACGTTCACGTTCGGCTCGAAAGGTTCTACCTCAGGGCGCCTGATGCCTGAATACCACTTGCGTGAAACCTTTGACCAAGCCCCTGATGAACTTTTCTCCCGGGTCGGGTTCAGTGGCAATCACACCCGGACCCTGCGCCTGGTCGAAGCAGGCACCTACGAGGTGGGAGCACTGAATTACCAGGTGTGGGAGAAAGAAGTTGAGCAGGGCAATGTCGACACCGACGCTGTTCAGCTGATCTGGGAGACCCCTGGCTATCCGGACTACCAGTGGACCATCCGCGGTGATGTTGATGAACGTTTTGGTGAAGGCTTTAAAGAGAAGGTGAAAGAAGCCCTCATCAGCATGGACGACGAAGCGCTGCTGCAGAGTTTCCCGCGCTCAGGCTTTATCCCTGCCTCGAATGAGGACTTTGAGCCCATCCTGAATACGGCGGAAGACCTTGGGCTCATCGATTGATGGCGGGATTCGAACTCTCTGGCCTGTCAGCATCTTTCGGGGGCACCCGGGTCGTTGGCCCGCTGTCCCTGGCGATCAGGCCAGGAGAACAGGTAGCTCTCGTGGGCAAGAGCGGCGCAGGCAAGTCCACGCTGATCCGCCTTGTTCACGAAGAGGTTAATCGCCATACCTCCCTGGTTCCCCAGGAACTGGGGTTGGTGAACGCCCTGCCCGTTTTTCACAATGTGTTTATGGGGCAACTGGATCGGCACTCGGTCTGGTACAACACGGTAACGCTGATCAAGCCCTTTGCGGAAGATAAGAAAGCGATTCGCGCGCTGCTGACCGAACTCGACATGCCAGAGAAACTCTGGACGCCAGCGGCGGCGCTTTCCGGCGGTCAACGGCAGCGGGTCGCTATCGCCAGAGCCATGTACCGCAAGGCAGAACTGCTGCTGGCGGATGAGCCCGTGTCCGCTCTCGATGGCCCGATGGCACACTTGGTGATGCGGAGGCTCAAGCAGCATTTTCCCACCAGTCTTATTGCCTTACATGACGTGGAGCTGGCATTGGCTTACTGTACAAGGATTGTAGGTATTCAGGATGGACAGGTCGCTCTGGATGAGAGCAGCGACAAGCTGACCGCCTCGGACATTGTGTCACTTTACTAGCATACGGCCGCGCCATGTTCTCCTACCCGACGGTGAAAGTCAGCTTTATTTTCCTCGGCATTGCACTGCTGGGGCTGCTGGCAGCTGACATTGCCATCACCGCATCTTCGCCCTGGCGCGATCTTGGCAATTTCTTTCTGGGCGTGGTTACCCCTAATTTTTTCAGTACAGAAGGCTTGCTAACTGCGCTACTGAGAACCGTTGCTTTCGCCTTCGTGGGGGTTGCGCTGGGCAGTCTCGCTGGATTTGGTCTCGCACTCATCTACCGCTTCCTGCCCGTTCGCATTTTCTGCGCCTTTATTCGAGCCATTCACGAGTTATTCTGGGCACTGATCTTTCTTCAGTTTTTCGGCTTCCACCCATTAACCGGGGTGCTGGCCATTGCTATTCCCTACTCTGGAATCTTTGCCAAGGTGTATTCCGAGATTTTGGACGAGGCCGACCCAGAGCCAAGGCGACTCCTGCCACCGGGCACCGGCGTCATCTCCGCGTTTTTATACGCACGGATACCGGATTGCTGGGCCCAGATCCGAACCTATACCGCGTACCGGCTGGAATGTGGTATGCGCTCGAGCGCGATCCTGGGCTTTGTTGGATTGCCAACCCTCGGCTTTTATCTGGAATCGTCATTCTCACAAGGCCTATATTCCGATGCCGGGGCGATGTTGATCCTGTTCTACGTGTTAATTGCGACCATTCCACTCTGGGTTCGCCCCAGACTGTTGCCCTTGTACGTGCTCGCTGCGCCCTTTTTCCTAGGCGACGGCTTGCCTATTGTCTGGGGCAATGTGAAGCGTTTTTTCACCGAAGATATCGTGCCAAGCCCTATTCGTGATGGTGAAGGTCTCGGCGGTTTAATGCCCTGGCTTGGAGACCTCTTCGCGACCGAGGCGCTGCCCGGCATCTGGAACACAGTTGTACTCACCCAGATCGCACTCGTGGCGACCGGAATTCTCGCGTTGCTGACGTTTCCTCTGATCTCAAATCACTTTGGCGGCCCGGTACGGCGAACTGCCGGACATGTTTTTCTGGTCATCGCCCGATCAACACCCGAATACATATTGGCGTATATCCTGTTGCAGCTCTGGGGGCCGTCCATGCTCCCGGCAGTAGTGGCCCTGGCACTGCACAATGGGGCGATCATTGGACACCTCATCGGCCGGCAGACCAACACCATAATGCTCAGGTCGGATGCCATCGAGGGATTCAACCGCTATACCTGGGAGCTCGTTCCGAGAATCTACCGATCGTTTCTGGCGTTTTTGTTTTACCGGTGGGAGATCATCATGCGGGAAACGGCCATTCTCGGGATTCTCGGGATCTACACCCTCGGCTTTTATGTCGATAGCGCTATTCAGAACATCCAGTTCGATCGGGCGATGGTTCTCATTCTGATCACAGCGATGCTCAATATAGGGGTGGATGCCCTTGGCCGGTTTATACGTCGAAAATTGGCGCTGCAAACCATGCCCACCTGCTGAAATCCGGTACCCACAGTTGATCGCCAGGAAACAAAAAAAGCCGGGCATAAGCCCGGCTTCTGAGTAATCCCGCAGGAATTACTTGCGACGGCGACGCGACGCGCCAAAGCCAACCAGGCCGACGCCCAGAAGTGCCAGCGTGGAGGGCTCCGGAACGGACACTTCGAACTGCTGGTA
This sequence comes from Marinobacter salinisoli, assembly GCF_017301335.1. Lineage (NCBI taxonomy): Bacteria > Pseudomonadati > Pseudomonadota > Gammaproteobacteria > Pseudomonadales > Marinobacteraceae > Marinobacter > Marinobacter salinisoli. The sequence continues at coordinate 2,581,195 of NZ_CP071247.1, read as the reverse complement.
GACACCACCATCGTCGTTCCTCAGAACCAGCACATTGGTCGATGAGTAGCCGCTGCCAATGTAGATGCCAGTTGACCCCACGCCGGGATCCGACATCGTTGTGCTGAGATCAGCAAACAGACTCGACCCTAGCGAGAATTGCAGCAATTCAATGCCGTCCTCGAGAGTGAAATTAAATCCATCCACTCCACCGGTTGCATTGGTAGCCGCAGTCCACGTCAGGAAGTCTGAAGTGCTGGTGCTAAACGATCCCATGGAATCGGCGTGCGTACCCAAGCTTTCAAATTTGAACGTTTCGTAGGAATCCAGATCCTGGTTTTCGAACTCCAGATCACCAAACCATTCAACGATGTTATCGGAGTCAACAACGCCAGGCGCGGTCCAGCGAACAGACCAGTTACGCGTGTTATTCTCATCGTTCCAGATGTAGTAACCCGCATTATCCAGATTCAAACCTGTGCTTGAGGTCGTTATCCCTGTGTACTGGGGAGTCGCGAATGCAGCACTTGCTGATGCTGCAAACACAAACCCAAGTGCGGTCCTTTTCAAGTTCATCCATCTTTCTCCATGAAGGCGGTAATGCTTTTAGGTGCAACCCGGCTGTCTCACATGGACCCGTGGCTTTCCGTCCCACTCTCTCGAATGGTTTGGCTACAGCGATGGTTTCCTTACCCATCCGCTTGGACTAATGCGAGAACCATGCCAATCAAGCCGAAGCCCCGTGGGAGAGAGGCTGCGCAATGCGTCGCCAATGACGGTGTAAAAAATTCCGACAGACCTAGTAAGTAATTAGAAACAAGACAGGCGGTAACTGAAAGCTTCAGGATGATGGTTTGCGTTTGCATCCGGGTCAGGTTTTCGTGAGACGTTTGATCGGGTTCACAGAAACATCAATTCGCTCAGTCATTTGGCTCGAACTGCCAAGCAAAACCGAGGCCTTAGTGGTTACATTGAGTTACAGTACGCGTGTGCGCTGAAATTGACAGGGAATGTGACGCAGATGACAAGTGGCCTGATTGTTGTGACAGAAATTACCTTGGTTGCCTTGTTGCTACTCATGGCCTTTCGAGTGCTTGCTCTGGTGCGGTCTGCGCCTGCGATGGACGCCGCCGCATCGCACGACGTCGCAAGTCTTAGCTTGAACCGGCCACAGCCATTCCATAATCAACATCTGTTGGCCAGTGACCGGGCGGAGCTTACTTCGAGGCTGCATATTCTTGCAGCGCTGCAAAATCGCGACAGCAAAACGAACGGGGTCTGCATCCATGATGCGCCACCCGTGGTCCGGGCTTACGCAGCCGCATGGCTGTATGGGGCGGCAGTTGCTCTCTGTGAGCCGCGAGCGCGATGTTCCGAACAGCTGACGGAGTTGGTGGCCCACATTGCGAAGCTAAAACTGGGAATTGAGGAGGAGGAAACCTGCGAAGTCATTGCAACGCTGACGGAAAGCAGTGCCACTCTTGCCTGCTACCGTGAGGGTCTGGAAGGAGCGAAGTTCTGGCAGCAGCACCAACACGTGTCGCCAGAACACAGTCTGCATGGAGCGGTAACATCCAACGCCTTTGTCTAGGCGGTCTGATTGGTTTTGGTTTCCAGCGTCCAGTCTGAGCCCAAAGAGACGGTGTCAGGCCGCTCAGGTTGAATTGCAGGCGTTCCCATGATTACCGGCTTTGAAAAACCACCATCCTCCAGGTGTCTCATGGTATCCACATCAACAGAGCGAACGATGTAGGTCTTACCATCATGAACAACGCGCGCTCGATGCGTCAGGCCAAATACGAACCGACAGTAATCGAGCTTTAGCTGAAGTAAATCCTGTTCCGCCTTGTAGATCTTTCTCAGCAGAACCTGCTGTACGCTTTTGCCATAATCCATAGTGTCTTCCCTGGCTAATGGTGTGAACGGCTCTCTGCATTGTACATATTGACGGCATATTATCAGCGGGATGCCTCACAATCCGGGCTGATCACGCGTTCAACGGCTGAAACAACAACTTCACAGAATTGATCGGCGGCGAATCGGCCTTACCTTGTAAATCCACCTGCCAGCGCATCTTTTCGCCGGTGCTGCAGAACGGAGCCGCAAACATTGCTTCGTAGCGTCCCTCCCCCGTCTGGCTCAACGGTATCGGGTATTCACCCATATACATGTCCACCCCGCGCAGTACCGCCATCAGGTTTCCAGATTCCTGCGGAGATTCCACAAGCAACAGGTACTTCGAGCCGTCGTCATCGTTCATCGGGCGTATCTGAACGGTCCAGCGGCCCTTTGCGTCGATCCACTGGCAGGATCTCTCGGCCAGCTCACAGGTTACCTGACGCTCCTCCCGTTCTGATTCGCCGGTCTTCAGCCAGCGAGGACCAAACACCGCGACAATTAATGCACTGAGGATTAAACCCGCAACCAAGAATACCCGTACCATGTCCTTTCCTTTGTCAAAGTCGGCGGCATTATGCCGCTTATCTGCATGCTGGCAAAGCGTTCTCATCCAGGGCGAGTCATGACAGAATACGCGGCATTCCAAGGGATTCATTTTTATGGCGGGCAAGACTGTGGAACCGGACATTTCCGTTAAACAGCTCAGCAAACAATACGGCGATGGATTTCAGGCCCTGAAGGACATCAACCTGGAGATTTATCGCGGCGAAATTTTTGCGCTGCTCGGCCCAAACGGTGCCGGCAAAACCACTCTGATCAGCATCATCTGTGGCATCGTAAACCTGTCCGACGGCGAGGTTAAAGCCGCGGGCTTCGACATCAAAAAGCAGTACCGGCAGGCCCGCCAGGCTATCGGCCTCGTTCCGCAGGAGCTGAACACCGATTCCTTCGAAACCGTTTGGAACGCCGTATCCTTCAGTCGCGGTCTGTTCGGGAAAGCACCCAATCCCGATCACATAGAGAAGGTGCTGAAAGACCTGTCCCTTTGGGACAAGCGCAACAATCGGATCATGTCACTCTCTGGCGGCATGAAGCGCCGAGTGATGATTGCCAAAGCCCTGTCACACGAACCGCAGATCCTCTTTCTGGACGAGCCCACGGCCGGCGTAGATGTAGAGCTGCGAAGGGATATGTGGGAGATGGTTCGCCAATTGCGCGAGAACGGCGTGACCATCATTCTGACCACCCACTACATTGAAGAAGCCGAGGAAATGGCAGATCGCATCGGGGTGATTCGCCAGGGCGAAATCATGCTGGTGGAAGATAAGCATCAGTTGATGAGCAAACTGGGCAAGAAAGAACTGCGGCTTCAGCTTCAGAACAAACTGGATCAGCTGCCAGGTGAGCTCACTCTTGAACCGATTGAGCTGTCTGAAGATGGTTATGAGCTGATCTACACGTTTGACTCCCAGCAAGAGCAGGCGGGAGTGGCCCGACTTCTTCGCACCCTGGGTGACCTGGGTATCGAATACCGCGACATTCAGACCCGCGAAAGTTCCCTGGAAGACATTTTCGTCGGTTTGGTTCACGAATAACACGCATTCGATAACGAGAGTTCATCATGAATTTCTACGGCGTTCGCGCGATATACAACTTCGAGATGGCTCGCATGAAGCGGACTCTCATGCAAAGCGTTTTATCGCCGGTCATCTCGACCTGTCTCTATTTCGTGGTGTTCGGCTCCGCGATTGGTTCGCGCATGGGTGACATCGACGGCATCAGCTATGGCGCGTACATCATTCCGGGCCTGGTGATGCTCTCGCTGCTGATGCAGAGCATCTCCAACGCCGCCTTCGGGATTTATATGCCGAAATTCTCAGGCACCATCTATGAAGTGCTCTCGGCCCCGGTATCGTACTTTGAGGTCGTGCTCGGTTACGTTGGGGCGGCCGCCAGCAAATCGGTTATCCTCGGCTTGATTATTCTGGCAACAGCGCGGCTGTTTGTGGACTACACCGTGCTGCATCCGTTCTGGATGCTGTCGTTCCTGGTGCTGACCTCGGTTACATTCAGCCTGTTCGGTTTTATCATTGGTATCTGGGCCGACGGTTTCGAGAAACTGCAGATCGTGCCCATGATGATTGTCACTCCCCTGGTATTCCTGGGGGGAACCTTTTACTCAATCGATATGTTGCCCCCGATCTGGCAGACCATCAGCTTCTTCAATCCTGTGGTATACCTGATCAGCGGGTTTCGCTGGGCCTTCTACGGTGTCTCGGACGTGCATATCGCTATCAGCATCGGCATGACGCTGGTCTTCCTGTTCGCCTGCCTGCTGACCATCTGGTACATCTTTCGCACCGGGTACCGCCTGCGGTCATGAAAAAGCGTCTTCGGGCATCAGCTGCTTGTGTACTCCTGTCCGTTTCGGTATCGGGGTGTGCCGCCAATTCGTCAACCCCGCAAGCCGAATTGCCGATAGAGCGGGCCTGTTTCGTTACCGATGAAGTTCGAGTACCGGTGCTACTGGAAGTGGCTCGCAAGCCCGAACAGCGCCAGACCGGGCTGATGGCCAGGACATCGCTCCCTGCAGACCAGGGCATGATGTTCGTGTATCCGTCAACCCAGCAACCAGACCGTGGATTCTGGATGTACAACACGCTGCTGGAGCTGGACATTGCCTACCTGAACGAGACAGGAACAATTAGCGCGATCCGGCGTATGACGCCCTGCCCTCCTGCGCAGGGTTTTGACTGCCCGACCTATCCGGCCGGGGTGCCCTTTACCTATGCCGTAGAGATGAACGCTGGTTTTTTCGAGAAGCACGGCGTGGAGGTGGGCGACAAGCTGATGGTCCAAAAAAACCAGTGCAACCCGGAATAAGCCACTACGATAAGGGAATCCAGTGACAGCTCACCACCCGAAACGCATCTACCTGGCCGGCCCCGAAGTCTTCTTTCCGGCCGACGCGCATAAAACCATACTGGCCCATAAGCTAAGCCTGCTTCGGGATGCCGGCTTGGAGGGTGTGGACCCGCTGGACACCACCATCAATTTCCCGCCCGACGAATCGCTAAAAGAGCGGGGCTTCCGGATATATCGAGCCAACCGGGACCTGATGGACAACTGCCACGGCGTCATCGCCAACCTGACTCCGTTCCGGGGAATCAGCGCCGATCCCGGCACCGTCTTCGAGGTCGGCTACATGATCGGACACGGAAAGCCCGCCTGTGGATTTACCGTCGACTCCCGCACCTATTACCGCCGCGCCGGAGCCACAGAGTTCGACGATGACGGCCTCACCATCGAAAACTTTGACCTTGAAGACAACCTCATGATTTCATGCAGCATTGTCGAAAGCGGGGGCGTGGTGGCAACCGGAGACACAGAAGCGCCAGAGCATGCCTTTTTCTGCGCCAAAGCTTTCATGCGCTGCGTGCAGACGCTTGCAGAACACTTAAGCTAATTGCAATTTCCCCTGTTCCCAACCCTCAAGAGATGCTTCCTTGGACTCTACCCGCATTAAAGGTTTGACGATTGCCGCCCTTGGAGTGCTTTTCCTTACCCCGGACGCCTTACTGGTCAAGATCACTTCTGTAGAAGCCGTCGTTTTCCTGTTTTGGCGAGGCCTACTGTTGGCATTCAGTTTTTTGATCATCAGTTGGGGTCGATACCGTACAACGCTCGGTCAACAAATCAGGCTGTGCGGCTCTAAGGGGATGTTCTGTGCATTCGCTTTTTCGCTAAGCACCCTGGGCTTTGTATTTGGCATGAAAAACACGGCAGCGGGGAACGTTCTGGTGATCCTCAATACTGCGCCGATGATCGCCGCGCTGATCGCCTGGATCTTCTGGAAAGAAACGCTTCCGCTGCGAACCTGGGGCATCATTTTAATCTGTGTCAGTGGTGCCAGCCTGATGGCCATCGGCGAAATGGGTCACGGTGAGCCATTGGGGCTGTTAATGGCAGCGCTGGCAGCGACTGCCCTCGCTTCCAACCTCAATGTTGCACGCTCCCGGCCAGAGGCCGACATGAGTGTCATGCTTATGTTTGGCGCCGCGCTGGTGGCCGGTGCCGCAGCTCTTTTTGGTGGTGCCCAGCTACCATCTGCCCGTGATGCATTCTTCATTGGCCTTCTGAGCCTGGTTTTTTTGCCCATTGCCAGCGTGCTTATCCAGATTGGCCCGCGCTACATCCCTGCTGCGGAAGTCAGTTTGATGCTGTTGTTGGAAACCGTTGTTGGATCGTTTCTGGTCTGGCTGTTTCTGGGAGAAGTTCCGCCCAGACTAAGCCTCTTTGGCGGCGCAATTATTTTGAGCGCACTGCTCATTCATGGCTGGATTGAGGTGCGGCGTTATCAGAATCTGAAAGCGACATCATAATCCAAACCTCAGGCACGAGCCCCAAAGACGGCGCTGTAAACTTTGAGTTGAACCTTCTTTACGTTAACTATCCGCTCACAAAGTTCCGAGAATAGCGAAAGCGCAACAAACAGGAACACAACCCACATAATCCGTTTGTATGCATGATCCCCAATGACATCATAAAAGTAAGAGGAAAAGGCATATATTATTGGCATATGTAAAATGAAGACCAGAATCGTATTCCTGGAAAAGAAATTGATTAAGCGACTAGAAAACAGCCTTCTCGCAAGCTGAAAACCTAAAAACGTGTTCGCAATGTATACCAGGGATATAACAATCGACTGCACCATTACACTCACGCCCGATTCCATGCCAGGCAATGACCGAAACGGGAATTCATTACCTACTGACAAGCCCCCACCGACCCACGCCCAAGTGAGAAGGCCCATCAGCCAGAGCAAGGCAATGGCCAGTGTGCCAGCGCCGAACTCTTTATCTTGCTTATCGGAAAGCCACATGCCCATCAAAAAGACGGAAAGCCAGTTAGGCAGCATCATATACGCCATAAAGTCTTTATTGATATAGGTTAATGCGGCTCGAAAAACGATCTCAAACACAAAAGCGCAACCGAACAGAGCCGGCGTGATGGACTTGCCACGAAGGAACAGCGCCCAAACCAGCAAAACATGTAAATAGGTGCCGATATACCAAGTCGTTGGGTTCGCAGGAAAATAATTGAAAAACACGTTTATCCCGGCAAAAAAAGGCAGATAATTGCTTTCGTTAATATCGCCTTTGGTAAACCAAAAAATGCCGCTCAGAATAAGTGCACAGATAATTCCGTAAAAATAGATTGGAAATAAGCGTTTGAATAAGACAGGCATCCAGTCGCCACGCTCCCGCGCCAAGCCCCAGCCCATAATGAATATAAAGAAAGCGACACCCAATTGCTTCGTATAGATCGGCTGGGCGACTTCATTGAACATGGCATGCGGGCTTCCCACTACATGGCCGGTCACAATCAGGAACATGCCAATTGCCTTCATCCAGTCGATAAATGCCTGCCTTTCCGTGGTGACCATCTGGGAATCAGCCTTCTTCTGGAGTCAGGTTTTTTATAAAACGCGCAGGGTTGCCTGACATCACCACCTGGGGTTTGGTATCGGTCGTTATGACCGATCCCGCTCCGATCATGCACCCTTCTCCGATGTTAGCAACGATGATGGCACCCTCGCCTACCCAGACATTTTTCGAGATAGTTATCTGAGTTAAGCGATCGGGCGAGTACGCACTCCAGGTTCCGTCTTCCTCCAGAATATGCAGCGCTCGGCCACTCAGAATGCTGACGCGGGAGCCGATGAGGCTGTGCTCTTGAATTTCAACCGCTCCGATCAGTGCGTAGCTTCCAATATAAACGTGATCTTTTATGATGGCTGAGCGGTGAGAGATGATCGTGCCAAAGCCGATATGGCAGTGATCGGAGCACTCCTCCAGTGTCAGCGAATAAAAGGCACGCCTCAGAAAAGCACCGGGCATGCCTGGAAGGATCGCAACGGCCTGGGAGCAGATATTGTAAACAAGCTCGGTATGGGGAGAGATTAGCCACTGCTCGAGTTTTGTGGGGACAGCCAACGGCAACACCAGTAACTTGCTGATCAGGTTCAGTATGGTTTTGAGGTGTTTCACCATATCAAACCTTCTCTCTTCTCATGCGCTTGAAACGTTGATTGAAGGTTGGCTCGTCGGTGATGATGATTTTTCCTGGCACCTTGTAGGACGGCAGTCTGTCTTTACAGTATTGAAAAACCCGCTTTTTGAGTTCCCTCAGCGGAAGCTCCTCGGCAAGACTGAATTTCGCGCAAACCACATTTCCGGTAATGCTGTGGCCGACCCCGTAAACCACGACATCATTGACCTCGGGCATACTGAGTAAAACACTCTCTACTTCCGCCGGAAATACCTTCAAACCACCCACGTTGATGATTTCACTGGCGCGCCCCAAAATGCGGATCCACTCACCGTCCTGCTCGACAAGATCACCGGTATCGAGATAACCGTCCTCGTCAAACGGGCTGGGAGCGTTTAGATAGCCCAGCATTCCAGAATCCGCTTTAACCCGCAGCGTCCCGCCGACGATTTTAGTTTTGAACTCGTCGCCACCCACCTTCATCCAGGTGGAATCCGATGATCGGGATTTCGAACGGAGAATCCCGACTTCTGATAAGCCGTAGGTTTGCTGCAAGGTTGCCTCCGGCAGGATCTCGCCTAGCTTGGACAGAGTGCTCTCCTGCATGGGCTCGGTACCGTAGGTGATCAGCTTTAGCGAAGAAAGGTCAAAGCGCTCGTAGGCTTTGGATAGCAATAGCAGATTCAGAAAAGTTGGTGAGGTCGGCAAAACTTCAGCGCCAAAACGCTCTACGGCCTCGCACACCTTATCTGGCGTGCGCGCATCAGAGACAATGGTCGTTCCTTTGTTGGCCAGCGAATACAGCAAGGAATTTACGCCACCGATATGGTCCAGCTGCAGGAAAATCAGCATGCGCATCGCTTTTCGAGGCTGCCGGAATTTACCCATCAGCTTTTCGAGGTTCTGCACAATCGCTTTGCTTTTCCCGGTGGAGCCCGAAGAGAAGAGCACCAATCCGGGTTGTCTCGCCTCACGAAGTTGCGTATAGAGCGGATGATAAGCCTTGCGACCCGTGACCACTAACTCAAGGGTGTCGCCATCAACGGTTATGTCGTACTCCGTCTCACCAATCTCTCGAAACTCGGCAAACTGCTTGCTCGAATCCTGAGACAGCGGAATCACAATGTTCCCTTTTCTGGCCAGCGTCATGAATAGCGCTATGGAGCCGGGCGAGTAGTCGCCACTAAAGGATACGACAGCGCCCTCAGGAATTTGATGGGCATCCAGCCATTTCTCATAGGCGCCTATCAATCGGGTTAATTGGCCGAAAGTCACCGAAAAATCAGAGGACACGACCGCTTCATGTTCCGGGGATGTGCGTAGGGATTCCAGGAAAAAATCAATCATCACGATACACCCCCCAGATACAGAACCTGGCCAGTGATAAATTCACTCTCAGGTCGCAAGTAAAAGTCCACCACGTTAATTACATCACGAGGTGTCGCCATTTTGTTGATGGACTGACGCTGCAAAAGCTCTTGTATTTTTTCTGGAGGCACCCCTTTGATCAGCGCGGTATCAATCGGGGAAGGCCCAATAGCATTGCAGGTGATGCCAAAATTGCCGTACTCCTTGGCAATGATTTTGGTGAGTGTTTCCACAGCGCTTTTGCTGGCGGCATAAATCGACTCACCTTCCAGTTGCAGCGGGACCGCTACGGTGGTGAAGTTGACGATCCGGCCATGGTCAGATCTTCTAAGCATGCCGAGAGCCTTCTGGCAACACAGATAGGTACCCTGAACATTAATGTTAAAAATCTGCTGGAAGGTATTGGCCGGCGTTAACGCGAAGGCATTCATGCTGGCGATGCCGGCGTTATTGATCAGTGCGTCCAGAGACTTGGTTTCTCGGCGCAAATCAAAAAAGAAGGCCTTTACTGACTCATCAGAGCCAATATCGACGGAAAAATGGTGATAGTTCTCGTGGCTCAGATCAGACGCGCCGCGGGAGCATCCATAGACAATATCCCCCTCTGCCAGGAGGTGCTCTGCGATCGCGCGCCCCAAGCCCCGGCTTGCGCCAGTTATCAGTATTCTACGGGGCTCCATCAGGATACCGACTCGTTAATCGTATCCTGGATATAGTTCTGTAGAGTTTTAACCGACCGAAACGGGCTTCTCGACTGAGACATGGCACGGTCATCGCTCAATGTTACCTCAATACCCTCGTCCAGCAGTGCTTCTTCGATGCTGATCAAGAGCCCCACCAGCTCCATGGAATCAAGCTCACCATCATTACCAAACAGCAGCGTATCTTCAGAAATCAGGATCTGACGATCATCTGCCCTTGCGTGATTGATCAACTCCAGTGCGTCAAAAATAATTCGCTGTATGTTTTCGCCGGGCATTACTACCTCCAATGTGCTACCCCTGTGTTACTCACCCTGCAACACTTTCTGAACCATTTCCGTCTGGTCTTGATATCCCCCCGGTTAATTGGCTTCGCTACACGCCGTTCGTTCCTTTGGGTAGGGAAACCACCCAGGCGAAGGGTGCTGAGTCTTTCCGCGAGATGGAAGTTACCAACACACTGTTTTATATAGTGGCTTAACTGGCCAAGACTGGCAAAGCCAGTAACGTGCGGCAGTTCCCTTTTTAGGCTCTCACCTGAGTCTGAGCTTCAGCCAGCGAACCTCCCGGTAAATCGAAAAATTTACCAACGCCTTCAGCATATCTCTAACATAGGTGATCAAAATCGTTGCAGGGCTGTATACAGGTGGTGCGCCGAAATCGTGCTGCTCGGGTTTAACGGGCGAGCGTGGCCTGGATTTGAATTTTTGCTGTACCCCGTCGTTCTGCATCATCAGCGCGAGCAAACGTGTGTACTGAGCTTCTTCTGAATCCGCTAACCGCTCACTCGCGTACCGGTAAAATTCATCGGCGCGCGCCAGAAAGTCTGGCGCTTCGGATTCCGCAAAGTAGTACATAAAACAAAACAGATTGGCTTTACGAATGTCCTGAGCGCACCAGGTGTCATTGGGAAATTCCAGCTTTTCAGGCGTATCCAGATAATACCGTTCGTTATTGAGCATCCAGTGGCCAAAGTGCAACAAACATTGTCTGGCGTACCAGTAATCTGGATCAATTGAGTTTAAGGATTCCTTGAGGAACAAAAAGCGGCCGACGGCCTGAAGAAATACCGTATAAAACCAACTGTTTTCTATATCATCCAGATTTCTCAGCGTGATATTTTCATCGGGATGGCAAGTTTGGCGAATCACGTACCCCATTTCCCGCAACAGGTGCCGGTTGCCAGTCACGTCGTAGCAATCGATCAGGGCATTGAGGTAATTTCCGATACCCCGATCCAGCGGATACCGGTAGCCAGGCGCTTTGATGCCAATGTTGGTGAACACGTTTTTCTTGAAGTCGATCGTCAGCAAACGGAAAGTGCGATCCAGCACTGTGCCATTGCCGTTGTAAAATTGCCGGATCCAATCGGTCAACTGAATGACTTTCTGTTTGGCCCTGGTATCACCGAATAAAAAGTACTGAAGCGCCAGTCCGGTGGTGTAACAGTGTTGCCCGCCCGGGCCACCCCCGCCCTGAAAATCCTGATACACAGCCGTATGGTGCTTTGAATAGGAACGATGACCAGAGGTTTCCGCCGGCAAATAATGATTGGTGTGCCAGAACAGGCCACCGTTATATTCCGCCTTGTCCTGATCGGTGTCGTAGATGTCGATATCCTGGATATGCAGATTCAGTGGTTGCACCAACTCCAGCCACTGGGTTTGCCCGTGTTGCAAGTATTGAAGAGTCATGCCCATTAACGGATCGTACTGATTGTTGTAATGGGAAATAAAATAAGGTTTCGGTTCCAAACCGTGACATTCGTGGTCCGCCCATAAGTCACCGAAGTTACGCCAACCGAATTCATCAACGCGTTCACGCTTTTCATAAAAACTGCAAGATCCACTCAGGCCTGCCTGGATCAAGTCGGTCAGATCACTTTTTTCATCCGTAAAATGAAGGTGCGGTAAGACCTCACATTCATTGAGGTAATTTTGGTTGTACGCAACAAGAGGGACGCGGAAGGCATTGCGCTTGAACGTCGGCGTACCTGCTTTTGGGTACACCCTGCCTTTTATTGACCAGGTTTTGCTTTCGCCCCCACATAACTCCGTCTTTTCGGGAAACAGATCCAAGCTTAACTTGTTCTTGGAGGCGTTAATTCTGGCCGGAAAGTTCTGCCAGAAATCCTGCGGCTGCAACACCATACACTGATCGTCGAATTTCAGCTGCAAAACTGGTTCTGCTCGGAGGCCACTGGCGAGCTGCTCCCCTTCACCACGAGTAACGACAAATCCATTGGCTTTGACGGTTGAGCGCTTGCTCTCGTCCCAGTGGACTGGGCTTTGCCAGTTCTCGCCACCACTTCCCGTCTGATGCAGTTCAAAATCACCATCGGCCACGGAGTAAACTGGCACCGCATCAACGCCATCACCTCGTGCCGATCCGGTATCCTCGCACAGGAGCTGGATCTCTGTTTCCTCTGGCTCTGTTGGGGCAAGGCAGAGCCTGAAAAGGTTTATATAGCGACTGCCCGAATCCCCCAAATCCCAACAGCCGTCCGGGTGGGACGCTGCTGACGGGTTGTGTATGCGAACCTTCAACTCGAACTCACCGGTGTCGTGGCAAAAGCAAAAGATGAGGGTGAGATTGAGGGGCAAGGGCGAGCCCTCTTCGCCAGGTAATTCCGACGTTACGCAGTCAAAACGGATGGTTTGCCACAATGTATCGGTATTTTTATCAGGCTCAGCTTTTGCCAATAACCATTCACGGGCTGAATCATTCCCGTCCACGTCAATTTCAAAATGCATGGCCAGGCTGTTGAACAACTGCCAGGCAGCAGATTCGTCCTGCGTCGCCTGCGAGCCCCTGTTGTTAAGCCGCTCGATCGGTAATGTTTCACTCGCCGCAGGCTGGCGCCGCGGCCTCTCGTCCACGCACAGATCAATCGACCCTGCCTGATTAACAATCGCTTCACATAGCATCCAACGCAAAGAACCGTCAGGCCAGTGCGACAGGGCTTTGATCCGGCATTCCAGCGGCGCACCATCCTTCATCAGTCGCACGGCAGCTGGATCAAACACCGTTGAGCGCGGGCATGGCAAACCGAATCTCGCTAACGATGCTCGCTGCAAGGGGGTATGTGTGAGGGTCACAACGCTGTCGAAAAAGGTGCTCATTGAGAGGTGGGCATACCCGGTGTGCTGATTTGTTAGCAAAGTGTAACCTGCCACGCTGGGGTTTGATCGGACCGGGAACACATTCCAGCCATCCTCCGCGAGTCCGAGTGGTCTGGCCAGGTTACCGAATCGCTGCAGATGACGATGATTTGTCTGCGTTTACAGACTCGCACTCTTCATGACGTAATTTTGTGTTCTCCGTCTGCCTAATTGTAGGCGGAATCAATCCGGCTGCGCACACACCGAATGAGGAGATGATCAAATCCGTTTTATATCGGCCGGTGCCAAATCTTCTGCCGTAGAAAATTGCCCGAATAGCAGTCTGGAGAGATCGCTGATGAGAAGGAAACCTAACTGTTTTTCTAATGGTGCCCGGAGCCGGAATCGAACCGGCACGACCGTGAGGTCGAGAGATTTTAAGTTATTTGTGTGCTTGTTTGACGGATTTTGAAGATATTTTAATAACCAATATAAAACAGCCTATTACAGACATTTTCTCGAAACCGTCGTTTGCCGTTGTTTGAAGAAATCCGATAGAATTTGACCGATTTTGTCTACATAGTGTCTACATGGGGACACAAGAGACTCACAGGGAGACTTCCGTGGATCGGTCCGAAACGACGTACACCCGCCTTCAGAACTTCATCGAACAGCGCATGTCGATGTCGCACATTTACCATCCGGTCATGCTTGCGTACCTGCTCGAACATCACGGCGAGGCCTCGGCGGAAGACATTGCCGAATCCATCCTCCTGCACGACGATTCTCAGCTCCGTTACTACCGCGAAATCGTCAAAAAGATGCCCGGCCAGGTGTTGGCGAAACATGGGATCGTGGAAAAGGGTCCTCGCGGGTCCAGTCGTTATTTCTTAGCCGGGTATGACGAACTCTCTCCGTCCGAGCGCAAACGGCTCCAGCTGCTCTGTGAGATTCGCCTCGCCGAGTACATCGAAAAGCGCGGCAAGGAGGCGATCTTCGCCCACCGCGACCACAGCCGCGACGAGATTCCGGGATCGCTGCGCTATGAGGCGCTGAAGCGCGCCGAATTCCGGTGCCAGCTATGTGGCGTGCTAGCGTCCGAGAAAGCCCTGGAAGTGGACCACATCATCCCGGTCAATCACGGCGGCACCAACGATCTAAACAATCTGCAGGCCCTCTGTTATTCCTGCAACGCCATGAAGCGGGACCGAGACGATACCGATTTCCGGGACTGGCCCAAGCAATACGAACACCGGGCGCCCGATTGCCTGTTCTGCCACCCCGAACAGAACCAGATTACCGTGCTCGCGGAAAACGAGCTCGCCCTGCTGCTGAAAGACAATTTCCCGGTCTCGCCAGGGCACTGTCTGGCCATCCCCCGACGACACGTCCAAACCTATTTCGATCTGAACCCGGCGGAACTCAACGCGATCAACGCCCTGCTCCACGAGCGCCGCGCTGTTCTAATGGAAGAAGATCCCTCGATTACCGGCTTCAACATGGGCACCAATGCCGGTGCCAGTGCCGGACAGTCGGTCTTTCACGCGCACATCCATCTGATTCCCCGCCGAGACGGCGATCAGGAGAACCCGCGCGGCGGCGTCCGCAAGGTGTTCCCGGACAAAGCGGATTATTGAGGGGCCAGCCATGCGAATCACCAAGAGCTTTGTCGATAAGGTCGAGATTCCCGCCCCCAAGCCGGACGGATCGGCCGCCCAGGCGTTTTACCGGGATTCGGCCATCGCCGGGTTTGGCCTGCGCGTCACCAGTGGCGGCGCCAAGTCTTTCATCGTTGAAAAGCGCGTCGATGGACGGGTTAAACGAAAGACGCTCGGCCGTTACGGCAACCTGACGGTCGAACAGGCGCGCAAAGAGGCGATGAAGTTTTTGGGCAAAGTTGCCTCGGGCGTTGACCCGATTCGGGAGGTTCAGGAAAAACGAGCTCAACGCGTTACGCTCAAGGACGCCTTCGAGGATTATCTGGCCACCCGGAAGAACCTGAAGCCGAACACGCTGAACGACTACCACCGCTCCATGCGGGAGATGTTCAAGGACTGGCAGAGCAAGCCGCTCAAGGACATTTCCCGCGATATGGTCCTCAGCCGTCACGCCGAGTATGGCCAACGCAGCCATGCCCGCGCCGATAACGGAATGCGAATTCTGCGCGCCGTGTTCAATCATGCGCTGCAGCGCTATCAGGATGCGTCCGGAAAGCCGTTCCTGGTCGCGAATCCGGTTAACGTGCTCAGCCATCAGCGCGCCTGGTACAAGGTGGAAAAGCGCCAGTCCCTGATCAAGGATCACCAGCTCAAACCGTGGTACGACGCCACGCTGCAGCTGAACAACCAGACAACCCGCGATTATCTGCACCTGGTGTTATTGACGGGCCTTCGACGGACGGAAGCTGCCACCCTCACCTGGGATCAAATCGACTTCCACGACAAAACCATTACGATCACGGCGACGAAGAACAGCCGCATCCATTGTTTGCCATTCAGTAACGCCATCGAAGCGTTATTAAGCCGACGCTTCAAGGAGCGCAGCAGTCCCTACGTGTTTCCGAGCGATGCCGAGCGCGGTCACCTGTCTGAGCCGAGAACAGCGATTAACAGAGTCGCGAAGCTCTCCGGCGTCGAGTTCACACTCCACGATTTGCGACGAACCTTTATCACCGCAGCCGAACGACTCGATATCCCGGCCTATGCTCTCAAGCGATTGATGAACCAAAAAGATCCCAATGATGTGACTGAGGGGTACATTATTTTTGATGTTGAGCGTTTGCGAGTGCCCATGCAGAAAATCACGAATTTCTTTCTGACCAAAGCAGAGATTATTCCCCACTCATCAACTGAAGAACCTGGAGCGTAACGATGTTGACGGACTTTGATCACCTGAGCATATGGGAGATTGCTCACCGTTGGCACAACACCGATCCAAATACATCAGACCCGGATGCACCACCTCTCCCTGTGCAAGACCTGCTGCGCAGCATTACTAATATGCAGGTGCGTCACCACTTGCCAATTCTTACGAAAGCCGGAGTCGAGCTGAAAAGCGAACGTAATTTTCCATCGTTCAGCGAACACCTCGCAGGCATAGAGAAACCTCATGACCTCAAGAACGAGGATGTTTGGTACGCTGAAATGCGCGAAACCTATTTTGAGCGGAAGGAGCGATGGTGCAAACGCCATGATGAGGCCGCAGAGGGATTAGAGCAGTGCTACAAGTACCGCGTTTACGATAAAGAAAAGCTCGATAGCATCCACTTAGACCGCGGAATCATTGAAGAGTTTTGCCGCAAAAAGGGTGTCGACCTGCCCGACTTTTGGTTCACCAAAGAAGAAAAGGAACGGTTTGCCGAGGGAGAGGACGTCGAGGATACCGTTGCTAAAGAAACATCGCCCAGCGACGACGAGGAACCGCTCACAACGGTCGGAAAGATCAAGCAAGCAGAGGCGGACCGTTTTTGGAGCCGACTAACGGACGCCCAGCGGCACCGGATGCTTTGCAGAGAAGTGGCAGGTAACCTCTGGAAAGCAGATAAAACCCTAACCCAGGGCGCCATCATGGATCACCCGGTGATTCGAGAGTATTGCGGCGCAAAATATTACACGGACCCCAATACCGTTCGTAACTGGATAAAAGACCTCGACCCCCGCCCCGAAGATAAACGACGAGGCAGGCCGAAAGGCTAACGGTTCCTCCAGCTCAAGGTTATCTTGCGCAGGTCAACCAACCCTGATCTGTGCATTTCCCGAACAAACAGACGTTGCTTCGGAGCTAATTGTTTCTTTTTGTTTTTTTATAGGTTTTTTGAATGGATTTCCAAAGCGGAAATCGTTTAACTGGGTGCGCAACCTTTGAAAATAAAATAACTAATCCGTCGCGCTGGCGGAGAACACGGCAAGGTGCAATATCCATGGAACTATTCAAAGATCAAAACAATAAGCTCGACTTAGAGTTCACGTCTCCCAAAACTGAAGACGAGGTCTTTCAGATTTTGGAAAAAGCACTTGGCACTGAATTTCAGCTGGTCAAGATGAAACCTAAGAAAAAGAAAACTGATACACGCGACCTATATTGCCGCGTAAAAACTAAAATGCTTTCCCCAACTGTGTCAGTCGCTGGCCCCATCTCTTTGATGGTCAAGGATGCCCGCGCCAAAGTGATGATCGACGGGGAGACGAGAGCGAATCGATGGTTCCTCTTTTTGTTCGTAATCAGCGTTTTCTTCCCTCCCCTTTTTCTTATTCTGGGCGTCCTGTTCATGAGCCAGAAAAAAGCATCCAAGCACGCATTTGAGCGAGTGACCGAGCGTCTCGACTTCGATACTGCGCAGTTCGAGTGAACTGGGAAACGCGCTAAATTCACAGAAGATGAAGAACCTTTCTAGTTTCGGATTAGACGTTTCCATGCTTTCAGATCAGCAAATTCAAATAGAATTTATGGTCTACACATAAAAAATACTGGTCTAACTTAGACCATATTTTTCTCTCCCCCACCGGGAGGCACTGTACCCCTGTCATTTGAATTTACGTGCAGGGGTACACATGAACCATTCACTCTTTACAACCAAAGAAGCCGCTCAGTTCTTGGGCGTCAGCAAAGCATTCCTTGAGCGCGACCGCTGGGCTGGAGCTCGCGTCCCGTTTATTAAAGTCGGCAGCCGTGCTGTTCGATACCGCCTATCCGACCTTGAAGAGTACGTCGAGCGCCAAATCAGACATTCAACTTCTGAGGTCGCTTGATGGTTACTCGACCCGATCAGTTGACGGCCCAAAAGCCCGTTAACGGTTCCCTGCGCAGGATATCCATAACAGGTTCCGTTAACGATCTAGGCAGCTTCCGCAAACCGTTAACGAAGGGACCCGGACCTTATAGGGGCACACCCAGTCCGTTAAGGGGTGTACCTGTATCCAACGTGGACCTAGTCGGGTCGCTCCCCGGAAGAACTGAGGAGCGTTTACGTTGAACCCCTCAGCCCAACAGCAATTCAGGTACTACCGGACCCAAGGCCGGCTTTACACCATCGGTACCCGCCAAACCCGGCAGGCAGTCACCCGTTTTCGCGAACGGTTCCCCTTGGTGTTTCCCAGGCTTGAACCCCGCCTGTACCTAATAGGTCAGGATCGGGGGTGCATTGCGCTGGAAATGGAGTTGGAAGCACTGGAATCAAAGCTGCAACGACGCGACCTGAAGTTCACGCTGGATGATGCTCAGCTAAAAGATTTCGCTAGATCCAGAGCAAAAGTCTGCAGCGAAACAGACGCCCGCTTCAAAGACACAGCCCAAACGCTCAAAGCCATCCAAAAGCTACTAGCTCGATACGGGTTCGAGCTCCCGAAGAGTCAGACACACAAAGGCTGTATCGAGAGAGCCAAGGACGAAGTCTGGTGGCGACGACTTATTCGAAAGAAACAAAAGCGGGTATTGGACAATGTAGCTCGAGACTACGGCCTTGTTTCCAAGCAAAAAGCCGTCTACGTATCGGATTGGGGATTAAAGCTCCACCAAGAGCAGATCTCCCGTAATCGCTCCCTCCTCGAAGAAATGATCGCTGTTAACGATCAGTGCCAGGAATACACTCTTGCGGAGCTGGCCGCCCTGTCAGTCAGCAATCCCTTCGTACGCCGTTCTGAGTTAATCGTCCGCGCCTCAGGATTCGAAAAGATCGCGCAGGACCTGAGTCATGTTGGGGTATTTCTCACGATCACGACTCCCAGCAAATACCACCCGGTCAAAGTGACAGGCCAACCAAACCCGAAATACAACGGATCGACTCCCAGCGAAGCCCAACGCTACCTGAACTCGGTCTGGGCCCGCATTCGTGCTCAGCTGGATCGGGAAGAAGTACGGACCTACGGGCTACGGATTGTCGAACCCCACCATGACGGGACCCCGCATTGGCATTTGATGCTCTTTGTTGAGCCTGAACAGAAAAGGCGTATGGTCGAAATCATTCGGGACTACGCATTGCTTGAGGATGGCGACGAACCCGGAGCGCAAGAAGCCAGATTCGAGGCGGTCGATATTGACTACGACCGAGGGTCAGCAACCGGCTACATCGTGAAGTACATCTGCAAGAACATCGACGGCGAGTTTCAGGAAAACGGTGAGGATGCTGAGGATTGGTACGGAAACCTAACTAAGGACGTTGCCGCTCGTGTTCGTGCTTGGGCCAGTATCCACGGAATCCGACAATTCCAGCAGATCGGCGGACCGCCTGTAACCGTCTGGAGAGAACTTCGTCGCTTGGACCATGCTGATGACGAGATTGTTGAGAAGGCTCGACAAGCAGCGGATAAAAGTGATTGGGCTGGCTTTATCGAAGCCATGAATGGGCCGGTTGCGAAACGGGCAAACCAACCGATGTAAACGGCCAAATGGCTGGAGGTCGATCAGGGAACCGGCGAGTACCTGGATAGCCCTGTTAACCAATATGGAGAGCCTGCCAAGGGCAAACTGTTTGGCCTACTCGCTCAAGGTCGCTACTGGATAACTCGGGCTTTGCGCTGGGAAGTAAAGCGACCGAAAAAAGCTGCGCCAGCACTTAATTCCGACTCCTCTTGGCTGGATCGCCTCAAGCAGCTAACTCAGGTACGGACTCCGACAGAAGCAGAAATCGCCGCATTGCCCGACGACACCGCTTATGCCTGGGAGAAGCTGAGTGGTGAGGTTCACTCGCCACCTTGGAGTTCTGTCAATAACTGTACGGAGGTGCCCGTCTCAGGTGGGTTTCAATCAATAGCCCTACAGGATAGAGGAATGGGGGCGCCATCGTTCATAGCGTTAGGTTGACCGCTGGCGCAATAAAAATCTCTACAGCCTAATAAGTCCGAGTAGGTTCACTTGTCCTGGGGAGTAGGCTGACCCCACTAGACCGATATGAATGTGCTGCGCTGATCACTCATCCCGCGCCTGCTGAAATAGCTGAACGGTCGTTTCCAGCCATTCGAATATTGGCCGAAAGGCTTCACAATCTTGTAATGTCGCGTTGGCTTGAAAGTACTCCGAAAATGGAATTTTGGACTGTTCATCAACCTTTTGCACCAGATAACGATCATCATCTTCAAGATGTCGACCAAGCTCATCAGATATGTTGACTGGTACTTCAAAATTTGCATTTTTTGCTTTAGTCATTTCATCGCTGAACGAGATTTCACCAGCAGCAATCGATGCCGCCATGAACTCTTTTGAGACCAGCGTTTCTATGGTTACCGGAAGTTGAGCTTCGCGCCCCTGGTCCTTGAGCGTTGCCTCAGCCGCCGTCACCCAGTCGGGCTTAGGCAAGAACCCTAGATAGATTCCTCGAACACCATCTAGGGTTCTTAATTGAGTGCCCGCAAGCGATCGGTAAGAATTCTGTTTGTTCACATTAAATTGACTTCTCCCTTCGTGATCGTCGTCAAGAAGCCCTGTAATAGGAAATGGGTATTCCCTTCCGAGATCTGCCACACCAAGCACAAAAGATACTACCTTTTTTGCGCTTGCAGCTGATATAAACTCAAAGATTGGGGCTTGATCAGGGTATAGGAGCCCATAGACATGATTCAGAATTGTAACATCGGTCGGGCCTTCCACTATCACCTGAGGCGTTTCCGCATCTTGCAAACGACCCCTAAGCTCTTCTGAGGAAACCTGCAACAGCTCTATTTGATCATGTAACTCCTTCGCCCTCTCAGATATAAGCGCCGCCACACCCACTGACTTATCGAAGTCGGCGACAGAGTCTAGCGAAAATGCAGCAGTGGCTTTACCTGAAAAATCATGCCCGTCGCAACTTTTTACCAGCCATTTTTTGACGTTATCCTGATCCAGCGAATAAAAAGCGGGCGAATGAGTTGATAGAAATATTTGGTTATTTCTCGCAAATTCCGCTTGGAACTGATCAGCGAGATCAAACGCTCTGCCCATCTCTAAAGAGTTTTCAGGCTCCTCGTAACCCCAAATGTGGTTTTTTCTGGACTGTGATGCAACGAAGCTGAGTATGAAAGGAATGTGTCTTGCTTGAATTCCATCTCCGCGCTTTTTTAGCGGGACTTCGTGATGAGAGAATTTTGTTGTGAAATCCAATGCCGTAAACAAATGCTTTAGATCTCGCGGCATGCCTATAGAGCTCTCGAAACCCAGCCTCGCCTCAATGTCCTTAGCCATCTCCTCAGTGCTTTGATTGATTCGCGTCACGAGCCCAGTGGAAGCTTCTGAGATACCTGCTTTTTCATCATCTATGAGGGCATCGTGGAGCATGGTCAAATAATGCGAAAAAATATCGCGCCCTCGGACGGCTGGTACGTAGTGAAAGGCGATTTTTGAAAGGAATCGTCCAAGAGTCGTGTTCGGGATTTTCTTCTTACTCCCCACAACGACCGTTTCAGGCTGGTCGGAATACCGTGTCCACGTGCGCTTAACCACGAAAGTTTCCGGAAGGGAGCTCCAATTTTCGTAGTTTCTAAATGTAACTTTTATCCAGATCGTGGTTTTGCCCTTGGCGGCACGTGCCTCCTCGGCGCGTGATCGCGATAGATCCTCCAAAAATTCTACCGGCGATGTCAGTTCTGTTTCGTTATTAAAGAAAAGGTTGAGCGCCTTGAGGATATTAGACTTACCCGCATCATTCTGTCCGATAAGAATGTTTACATCCTGACACTTGGCCAATGAGAGCGAGTAGACAGAGCGAAAGTAACTAATTTCAACCTTTTCAATAATCTTCATTTTATTCAGCACTTACCTATCTAATTATTTTTTTCTCGCCCCAGTCGAAGCGAACCGGCAGTAGACGAGTGTCACTAGTGATTAGCCATTGTGAAGGCACCAAGGGTCACGAAGATCAAAAAGGGAGGTGCTGCTTTTCAATGAAGCTATGAAAATATTTGTCTACATTGCGTCTACATGAAAAAACGAAACTAAGAATGAAAAATTAGAAATTCGTAACACTCTGTTTTTATTGGTGCCCGGAGCCGGAATCGAACCGGCACGGCCTTGCGGCCGAGAGATTTTAAGTCTCTTGTGTCTACCAATTTCACCATCCGGGCATTCGAAGGGAGGGACAGCGGAACGCATTGTATAAGCGCAGGTGCGGTAACGCAATTCCACAATTTTGAGCCACCAAAGTGAGATTGGTCAGGCCTTAACCGCCCGCCCTTTGTACACATACCCTGCTATTTTGGGCGTCTTGGGGATATACAGGTTTTCGAGCTCCAGAATTTTGAACCCGCTCTGCTGAATGAGATCGCCAATCGGCCGGTTCAGGTGGCAGCCGCCTGCAAACTTTTTCCACACCGGTGTGACTCGATGCTGCCATTTGCAGACGCTCGCATCCGGTGACTGGCCGTGCTCCAGAAACAGCAGCTCCCCACCCGGCTTCAGAACCCGCTTCATCTGCTGCAGAGCCGCCGACCAATCCGGAATGGTGCACAGGGTGAAGGTGAGCAGCACAGTATCGACGCTATCATCGGCAAGCGGAATCTTCTCGCCTGGCAAATCCAGCCACTCTACCGGCACTGGAGACCGCTCAAGGTTACTATGAGCTTTACGCCGCATGCCCTCGGAAGGCTCCAGCCCATACACAAGTTTTACGGCTTCCGGGGAGTAAAATTCCAGGTTAATGGCAGACCCCATGCCGACCTCCAAGACGGTGCCTTTGGCATGGGGTACAACCTGGCTACGAAGCTTCATTACCTGACCATCCGAGCAGACCCAGTCGATGAGGTGCGGCAGAACACGATCTTCATAGAAGCTCACAGCGGCACCTCCGGTGGCCAGTTCAGTCTTAGCGTGTTTCCACTACTTCGAAAGTCAGACCGGCTTTGCTCGTCAGTCGTTCCAGCAGGTCACCATCCAGCAGAGTAGATGGTGTCCAGAAGCCGCCTTCCTTGTCACTCGGCACATCGAACGCCAGGCACATGCCAGCTTCACCAAGCATTTTACCGGTCGATCCGTAGCCAGGATCCCGATCGCCGGTCACTTTGGTGATCATGGTCTTGCCGTCTGCCGTTCGCCCAACGAAACGCAGGTCATAAAAGCCGTTCTTCTGCTCGTCCGGCGTGGGACCTTCACCAGGCTGAGGGACAAATTTGCCAACCAACCAGCGAGTGGGTTTGAACGCAGAGGCGGTGAAGAAACCGGCCAGTGCTCCCGTTACACCGTAAGCGCCCAGGCGGCCCTTGTTGCCTTTCCCGGTCATCATGGCTTCGTCGTAGGTAAACTCCTTGCCATACCGCGCGCCCTGGAGTGCGTTGGAGCGATGCACGATGCGGGTATTGATAGCCCCCATCACAAACGGGGCCAGCCAGACGTCAAAAGTCTTGTCGAACTCGGCGTTTTTAAGGCTTGGCTGACGGGTTTCAGAGCGGTGCTCCGGAGGGCACAGCGAGAACGGGTTTGCCAGCTCTTTACGAAGCTGGGGGTCTGCTCCGGCTTCCCGGGCAATATTCATCATGGAGGCAACGGTGCCACCTGACATTCCGCCTTTTGCTGCCTTTACGCGCATACGCACGTCCTCGCAGGGCCCGCCAAAGGTTTCCTCGGCTTTGTTCTGCAGGAACCAGACGCCCATATCCGATGGAATCGAGTCGAAACCGCAGCAGTGAACTATTCGAGCTCCAGATGCCTTGGCCTGCTCTTCGTATTGCTGGATCATCCGGCGAATCCACTGCACCTCGCCAGTCAGGTCGCAGTAGTCGGTGCCGGTTTCGACGCAGGCCTTGACCAATGGCTCGCCATAGAGCGCGTAAGGGCCAACGGTGGAAATAATCACCCGGGTTTGCTCGCACATGGCGCGGAGTGCGGTTTCATCGGCGGCATCCGCGATAATGAGCGGAATGTCTTTGGCGCCTTCGCCCAGATCCGACTTCAGGGTTTTGAGCTTGCTCTCGGAGCGCCCGGCCAGCGCCCAATTAACCGTCTTTCCGACGCCGTAAGTGGATAGTAGGTAGTTAGTAAGGATCTGGCCGACAAAACTGGTCGCGCCAAACACCACTATATCGTAAGCCGTCTTTTCCGATTTGGTCATTTTTTATCCCTTTTATCCAGACAGGTGAGATTTAATAAGAGCCGGTAGCTGGCCTTGTTCCGCCCAGTATCCGCATGATAACGGCCACGCCAAGCCCCCAGGCTCCGTTCAGAAGAAAGCCGCCTATCCAAGTCTGAGCGCTGACATCCAGACCCTTGAGCGGGAATACCAACAGCATGGCCACTGCAGTCGGCGCAAGAGCGCCGAGCACGATATGCCCAAGCCAGTACCTTGCAGACGGCAGCCGGCCCACCACAAGCCAAAGCGCCATAGCCCACAATCCACCGAAGAAACTTATGGAAACCACCGAAGGCACACCGAGCGGCGGAACCGGTGTCATGTTGTAAGCAGGAACTGGTGTCATTCCTCCCAAATGCAGCAACGCGAACAACCCTTGATGGAATATCAGCGTCGATAAAAAACCAGCAACAAATGCCTTTAACCAGATCATGATCGATTCCTTGATCAATGGATGGGTTTAATTCATTGATTCTGCACGGTGAATCGGTGTAACGCAATTCATGGTACCAGTGGATAGGCGTTAACTTCTTTCACCTTCTGGCTGATTTCACTGTCTTCAGAGCCAATCGATTGTCATAATTCCAGAGGCAAACTGCCACGGAATACTCCCTTAGGCCAAGGAGGCTTTAATTGGCTACGTTTCTTATCGCGCTCACCCTGCTGTTGGTCGCCTTCAGTGCTTTTCTTTGCTGGCAACTGATCATGCAGCAGCAACTCATCACCCGAATGCTGAAAGAAAACGACCTTGCCGGGTCTATGGAGGAGCCAGAGCTGGTTCTGACCTTGCGTGTGATTGACCCCATCGGTCTGGCAAAAAGAGAATCCAAGTCAGCACGAGTGCTGGCTGACAAGTTGCCGATCATGGTTCGCAAAATGGTGTACCAGGAAGTCATGAAAGAGCTGCAGCAGGAGATGTCCGAGCGCAATATTCCTGTGAAAATGCACATAGAATACCGCTAGGAGTTTGACGAATGTCGGCTTTGTCCAGCGCCACACTCCTGCTCCAACTGATTGCACTGGGCTTGCTAAGCTATGCAGCCCTCCTGCTGCGGCGCACCAGAAAACACCTGCGTCTGTTGCTGAGTCATCAAATCGCGGCTCAAAGCGCGATCCAGAAAACACGGCTGGATATGCTGGAACTGAGAAATCGTACCAGGCTACTTGAAGGGGCCGTCACCAGTGGGGCAACGGCAGTGGAAAAGGTTCACAAGGCGATAACAAATACCACCTTTGGCCTTATTGACCTGTTTTCAAAGGACGAAGAGTTCAAATCCAGCGCCCGCCAGGTGAAAACCAGCCACGACGAGACGAGCCAATCGTTCTACCAGACCGTGCGCACAACCAACCGTACCTTGCGGAGCCTCGCTGACGTCATCATCGTGAATAAAGTCGAAAAAAAGATCGCGTCGGAAAAAGACTCGAAGCCAACCTCCCCCGGTCCAATTCGGTCAAAGGATTGAGCAAAGGCTTTATGTTTTCACGTGCCGGGGGCTTTTGCTCGCAAACTGAGCACGAATGGGCAAGGCTCTGGGGAAAAGAGTCCCTTGGATGCCAACATTTGCATTATTTTGAGTGCATGGACCGCACCGCCCAGAGCGGGCGCAACCCTCGCTGCTAAGCCCCATAAATCAGGAGTACGGCACTCTCATCACTCATTGGGTGCAGGGTTCGCCTGAACCGATCTAAAGGAGCGGAGAATCACATCTACCGTCACCATTATGGAATCAAGCGCTTCCGCTTTCGCCTTTCCCTCTGCGCTGGCTCGGTAAAGATGCGGTGTCATCGCCAGCAGATCGAAGATTTGCTCCTGCTTGTCTAAGGCCTGCACATAAGTCATCCGGTTTTCCTCCACAAGCTCATAGCCTGAAGGAAGCTCCCGTACATTACCCTCTGGCTTCAGTTCCGGGTAGATGATCTCGCGTAGTTCCCGAAGATGGTCAGGCCCGGCATCGACCTGAATCAGAATCCCCCCGGGCCTGAGCACTCGGCTGAATTCGTTGTAAATGGGAAAGCCAAAGAGTGATAGCACGACATCTAGCGTGTCCGTTTGTATCGGCAGGTTCGCGTTGCTTGCCACAATCCAGCGAACACCCGTCCGCTGTTGCTGCGCCGCCTTGAGTACGGCCCACTTCGAGATATCATTGCCGATCAGCGCGCACTTTGTTTTATCCGTCAATGCCGCGCTCAGTTTTCGAAGGTAGTAGCCCTCTCCGCAGCCAGCATCAAGGCAGCAGATGGTTTCGCCACCCTCGCTGGCACGCATCACCGCCTCGTTAACCGCGCTGGATATCGGATCGTAAAAACCTTGCGCCAGAAACCGCTGCCGGGCCGCTATCATGTCTTTACTGTCCCCCGGTTCCAGCGATTTCTTCTTCTGCACCGGCAGCAGATGGATATAGCCCTGACGGGCGACATCGAAGCTGTGACCTCGGGCACATTGCCACGTCTTTTCGGACTGATTGAGAGGTTCGCCATCGAGAGGGCAAGCGAGGGCATCAAACGGGGCAAGGATCACGAGCATCAGAATCCAGATCGGGTTTCGGCGGTAGGCGCCAGTGCAGTGTAGGTGGTAAAAACGAAAAAAGGCACCCGGATTGGGTGCCTTTTTCTGACTGAATCGAAAGTTACAGAACTTTCTTCAGTTCTTCTTCCAGCTGCGGTACCGCTTCGAACAGATCTGCAACCAGACCATAGTCAGCAACCTGGAAGATCGGTGCTTCTTCGTCCTTGTTGATCGCAACGATCACCTTGGAGTCAGACATACCCGCCAGGTGCTGGATAGCACCGGAGATGCCAACAGCGATGTAAAGCTGCGGGGCAACGATTTTACCGGTCTGACCAACTTGCATGTCGTTCGGAACGAAGCCGGCATCAACCGCTGCACGGGATGCACCAACGGCAGCGCCCAGCAGATCAGCAACGCTTTCCAGCATCTTGAAGTTGTCGCCGTTCTGCATGCCGCGGCCGCCGGACACAACGATGCCGGCGCTACCCAGATCGGGACGATCGGATTCTGCCAGTTCTTCGCTTACGAACACCGACAGACCGGCATCCTTGACCGTATCCAGCTGCTCAACCGCTGCAGAACCGCCTTCGGCAGCGACAGGATCAAATGCGGTTGGGCGCACAGTGATGACTTTGGTGCTATCGCTGGACTTAACCGTCGCAATCGCGTTACCCGCGTAAATCGGACGAACGAAAGTGTCCTCAGATTCCACGCGGATGATGTCAGACACCTGAGCAACGTCCAGCAGTGCAGCAACGCGTGGCATGAAATCTTTGCCAGTGGTGCCGGCGGCAGCCAGAATGTGGCTATAGCCTTTGCCAGCTTCTGCGACCAGTTCACCGAGGTTCTCGGCCAGGAAGTGGCCGTAAGCGGCGTTGTCAGCAACCAGTACCTTATTCACGCCTTCTGCCTTGGCAGCAGCTTCAGCAACGGCACCACAGTTTTCGCCAGCAACCAGCACGTCTACGTCACCGCCGATCGCCTTGGCAGCCGCTACAACATTCAGGGTAGCCTGCTTCAGGCTGCTGTTGTCGTGTTCAGCAATTACCAGGATGCTCATTTAGATCACCTTCGCTTCGTTCTTCAGTTTATCGACCAGCTCAGCTACGTCAGCCACCTTCACACCGGCCTGGCGAGAGGCTGGCGCTTCAACTTTCAGGGTGGACAGGCGCGGTGAAATATCGACACCCAGGTCGGCCGGGCTTGTGGCGTCCAGCGGCTTCTTCTTGGCCTTCATGATATTCGGCAGAGAAGCGTAACGCGGCTCATTCAAACGCAGGTCAGTGGTAACAACCGCCGGCAGGTTCAGGCCAACAGTGATCAGGCCGCCATCAACTTCGCGGGTTACGTTAACCTTGTCACCGTCCACAACCACTTCGGAAGCAAAGGTGCCCTGCCCCATGCCAGTCAGCGCGGCAAGCATCTGGCCAGTCTGGTTGTTGTCGGAATCGATAGACTGCTTACCGAGGATAACCAGCTTCGGCTCTTCCTTCTCAACAACCGCTTTCAGCAGTTTGGCGGCCTCGAGAGACTGAACCTCGTCGTCAGTTTCAACGTGGATACCGCGATCAGCACCCAGCGCCAGCGCGGTACGAATTTGCTCCTGGGCAGCCTTCGGACCAATGGAAACCACAACGATTTCACTGGCAACGCCCTTCTCTTTCAGGCGAACCGCTTCTTCGACTGCGATTTCGCAGAACGGGTTCATTGCCATCTTTACGTTGGCGAGATCAACACCGGTGTTGTCCGGCTTGACGCGCACCTTTACGTTGTAGTCGATTACTCGTTTTACAGCGACCAGAACCTTCATAGATTCCTCGTTCTTCTACGATGGGTTTAAAGACGTCATCAGGGAAATTCGTTACTCGGCGCCGCTAAAGACGCACTTCAAGGCGATCCTGATGCCTGTCATGTTGGCGTGGAACCGAAATTATGGGTGCCCTCGCCAAACGTTACAAACAGCTAGCTGGGTGGCCCGGCTGTCATGGCGGACTAATACTGCAATCAAAGTAAAGGCGGGTCAATAGGCCCGGCTTACCAACCATCCGCGTAGTCAGGGCCAATCCAGCCGCGATTCCCGGAGCCCGGGAGGCTTTCGGAGAATACGTACAATGCCAAAGACGCCCCGGAATTTCAAACAAACGTTTGTTTGAACCCGCAAATGCGATATCCTCAGGAGCAGTAAACCGTGGGGAGGCTGTGATCGGTGGTCGTCTGTACGCAATTTTACCGGTATCATATCGCCCTTCAAATTAGCCTGCGGGCACTCTAATCATTAAAGAAGTTGAGGAGACCAACGTGGAACGCGAATCGATGGAATTTGATGTTCTTATCGTCGGCGGCGGCCCTGCGGGCCTGTCGGCAGCCTGCCGAGTCATGCAGTTGGCACAGGAGGCTGGCGAAGAACTGACCGTATGTGTGGTAGAAAAAGGGTCTGAGATCGGCGCGCACATCCTCGCCGGTACCGTTTTCGAGCCAACTGCCCTCAATGAACTGTTCCCGGACTGGAAAGAGAAAGGCGCTCCGCTGAATACTCCGGTTACCCGGGATGACATCTTCCTGCTGAAGAACCAGGAAACCGCCAGCAAGATTCCAAATGGCTTTGTGCCCAAGAACATGCACAACCATGGCAACTACATTATCAGCCTCGGAAACCTGTGCCGCTGGCTCGCCGAACAGGCCGAACAGTTGGGCGTCGAGGTCTATCCGGGATTCGCGGCTTCTGAGACCATCATTGAAGATGGCCAGGTTAAAGGCATTATCACGGGTGACATGGGCGTAGCCCGTGACGGTTCCGAGAAAGACGGATTCATGCCGGGCATGGAACTCCGCGCCAAGTACACTCTTTTCACCGAAGGTTGTCGCGGCCACCTGGGCAAGCGCCTGATCAAGGAATACAGCCTCGATGAAGGCAAAGACCCCCAGCACTACGGTATCGGCATCAAGGAGTTGTGGGATATCGACCCGGCCAAGCATGAACCCGGCCTGGTTGTGCACACCACTGGCTGGCCGCTGAACGAGAGTGGCTCCACCGGCGGCTCTTTTCTGTATCACCTTGAAAACGGCCAGGTGTATGTCGGCCTGATCACCGATCTGTCCTACAGCAACCCGCATCTGAGCCCGTTTGAAGAATTCCAGCGCCTGAAGCTGCACCCGGAAATCCGGAAATACCTGGAGGGTGGCAAGCGCGTATCCTATGGTGCCCGCGCGATCGCCAAAGGTGGCTACAACGCCCTGCCCAAAATGAGCTTCCCGGGCGGTCTGCTGCTCGGCTGCGATGCCGGAACTCTGAACAGCTCCAAGATCAAGGGCTCCCACACCGCCATGAAATCCGGCCTGCTCGGTGCAGAAGCGGTATTCGAAGCCCTCAAGGAAGGCAAAGCCGGGGAAGAGATCACCGGCTTCCAACAACGCTTTGAAGACAGCTGGCTGTACAAGGAGCTCTACGCCGAGCGCAACTTTGGCCCGGCCATGCACAAGTTCGGCAACATCGTTGGTGGTGCGATTGCGTTCTTTGAACAGAACATCCTGCGCGGCAGCCTGCCGTTCACCTTCCACGACACGACGCCGGATTACGCAACTCTGAAGCCCGCCTCGGAAGCCAAGAAAATCGACTACCCGAAGCCAGACAATACGCTGACCTTCGACCGTCTGTCCTCGGTGTTCATCTCCAACACCAACCACGAGGAAGACCAGCCGATCCACCTGAAGCTGACGGATCCTGACATTCCGATTCAAGAAAATCTGCCGAAGTTCAACGAACCGGCGCAGCGGTACTGCCCGGCAGGCGTATACGAAGTGGTGGAAAGCGACGACGGGAGCGGTCAGCGCTTTCAGATCAATGCCCAGAACTGTGTTCACTGCAAGACTTGTGACATCAAGGACCCTGCGCAGAACATTACCTGGGTAACGCCTGAAGGCGGTGGCGGTCCGAACTACCCGAATATGTAATTCGTTTACGTGCACGAAAAACGGCCCTCGCGAGGGCCGTTTTTTTTGACCAATGCAGAGACAAAAAAACGGCTCCCGAAGGAGCCGTTTTTGCCGAAGCTTCGGAACAAGGCTTAGTGCACGTGGCCGTGCTCTTGCTCTTCATCCGTCGCTTCGCGAGCCTCAACGATTTCTACGTCGAAGTGCAGAGTCTGACCTGCCAGCGGATGGTTGGCATCGATGGTCACGGTTTCCTCAGCTACTTCAACAACGCGAACAACCTGGGGGCCGCCCGGAGTCTGCGCCTGGAACTGCATGCCCGGCTCGATGGTATCAACACCTTCGAAAGCGGAACGGGGTACCGGCTGAATCAGCTCTTCGTTCACCTCGCCGTAGCCTTCAGCCGGATCTACGGATACTTTCAGCTGCTCACCCGCCTGCTTTTCCTGCAGAGCGTTTTCGAGTCCGCCGATGATGTTTTGCGCACCTTCCAGGTAAGACAGCGGCTCACGACCGTCAACACGGGAGGAGTCGAGCTGCTCTCCCTGATCATTGGTGAGCGTGTAATGGATGGTGACAACACGAGGTTGGGCCATGGGATCTCCTTGCGGGTCGTAATGACTGTTTGAGTATGTTTGGGTAATCGAATCTGATCTTGGACAGCCTCACTGAACAGAGGATCTAACGACCACCAAGCCTCGTTATAAACTCTCATAACAAGATAGAAAGCACAGTGTAACAATGGACACTTTACGTTTTCTACCGTTTATCATGGGGCCGGCGTAGGGGTTTTCAACCACCTTCGGCAATCGCGAAGAATTCACCTGCGCTATAGACTCCGAACACGGATCGGCCCTCATAACACTCTTCAACAACATGTTCCGCCAATTCGTAATAGGCGGCGGTCACAAGGCGGGCCTCCACGCCATGGCGAACCCAGACAACCGGCCGGGGCTCACCAGAGCCCTCGTAGCTGCCAACTTCCAGGGGATGCGCGCTGCCAAGCTGAAGAACCTCGCCAACGTTGGTTCTCAGGGTCATTACCTGGCTCCTGCCCTCCCCGCTGACTTCCAGGGAGTGCGCCAGCAGCGGAGCGTCATCAACCTGAATCCGCCACTTCTCAACCGGTGTGACCAGATAGAATTCGCCGTCGGCCTCCCGGCGCAGAATACTGGAGAACAACCTGACGATTGCCTCTCGCTTGATAGGTTCGTTCCGGTAAAACCACTGGCCGTCCCGATGGATGCGCATATCCATCACCCCAGACAATTCAGGATGCCACTGATCCAGAGGCGGACTGCCCATCTGCTTGATGGCATCACCAACACGCGTCGCCAGACCTTCCGGCTCCATGCTCATACTGTCACCTTGTTGTGAGTTACAGGCCGCGCATCCATTCAGCCCGAAGTGGGACCGCGCCCGGACTGGTGATGGCAAGGCGAATTTGTTCGAGCATCTGCCGCTTGTCGCGACCAAGAATGCCCTTCAGTACCAGATAATTAGACGCGTGATCGCTTCTGAACACAGTATTTTCGAGCTCAAGATGCTCGAGAAAGACCCGAATCTCCTCGAACAGCCCCTGCTGGGACAGCGGCACGAAATCGTTGCCGAATCCTTCCCGGAAGCGTTCTTCGCCTTGCGGAAAGCTGACAACAAGGGTGGACAGATAATCGGGTTGGGCTTCATTGCACAGCGTTGCGGTATTGACCGCATGCTGGCGCGACAGGACTTCGCCGCCCAGACCATTCAGGACCATCACCGAGCTTGTCAGCCCGGCCTCCCGAATTTTCAGCAGCGCGGAGCGAGTCGACTCCCAGGTCTCACCTTTATTGACTCGTCGCAAAACCTCATCGTCACCGGATTCCATTCCCACGTAGAGCATCTGGAGGCCTGCTTCACGTAGCTGCTTCAATTCTTGCACCGTCTTTTTCGCGAGGTTGCGTGGCAGGCAGTAGCTTGAAACGCGCTCAAGGCCCGGGAATGCAGATTTCAGATCAGTGAGAATTTCAAGTAGACGGCGTGTCGGCAATACCATGGCGTCGCCATCCGCAAGGAATACCCGCTTGACTCCCCCGAGGGCTCGCGCAGCCTTATCGATATCGGCGCGAATCTGCTCAGGCTTTCGGGCACGAAACTTCTTTTGCGGCTGAGTATACATTTCACAGAAAGTGCATTTATTCCATGAACAGCCATTCGTCACCGGCAAAATCAGGGATTTTGCCTCGCTGGGCGGGCGAAAAACCGGTTCGATGTAATCAATCGGAAAACTGTACATAGCGTTGAACGGTCTCAAATACGGGTGTCATGCAGATGTATTCAGGGCAAAAACTGGTCTTTCAAGTCGGCACAACCCGGACCGACAACAGGAAGGTCGAGCAGCACCGCCTGGGCCGTCATAAACGGAATGCCGCGCCGATGGCCATCCACCAGCAGTGTCGAAAAGCCACCCACGAAGGGCATGTGGGAAACAAGCATGAGCGGATATTCGTCCGTTTCCAGCAGAGCATCCAGGCACTGCCCGGGATCATCATCCGGCGTCAAAAATTCACGCTCTTCGACCGGGCAATTGAGGATTTCAGACACGATGGCCGCGGTTTGCCGCGCGCGCACGAAAGGGCTGCTCCAGATTATACGGGGGCGCCACTCGGACTCAGCGATCTGCGCCGCGACTTCAGCGACCTGATATCGACCGGCCTCGGTCAATTCGCGCTGATTATCCAGCGTATGCCAGCCAGCCTCGCCATGGCGCATGATGAACAGTTCCATTTGCCGCTGCCGCCTCCCGTCACTGACTGATGGTACGCGGCAGAATGAACTCCACGTCGGAGTTCTGAACTGCCATCATCAGGCTATTAATGACGGCTCTGATCGAGGCAGAGCCATAGAGAATTTCATACAACCCGCGAACCAGGGGCATATAAATGCCGACGCTTTCAGCCTTCTCTTTCACCAGCTCCAAGGTATAGATGCCTTCCGCCACCTGCCCCAGCTCCTTCACGGCCTCATCCAGGGATTTTCCTTTGCCGACGGCGTGCCCAACCCGGAAATTACGGCTTTTGGACGACGTACAGGTCACGATCAGGTCGCCCACACCTGCCAGCCCCATAAAGGTCATGGGATTGGCTCCAAGACTGACCGCAAACCGGCTCATCTCCGCCAGGCCGCGGGTGATCAGCATCGCTTGCGCGTTTTCGCCCATTTCCAGGGCCTCAGCCAGGCCGGCAACGATGGCATAGATGTTTTTCAGCGCCCCCGCGAGCTCAACACCATAGACATCGACGTTGGCATAGACGCGAAAGTATTCACAACCAAGCAGATCCTGAACCGTGCGACGAACCTCAGGATCCTTGGCGGCAATGACCGTGGCGGTCAGGTCGCGGGCGGCAATCTCCGCCGCCAGGTTTGGGCCACTGAGCACGCCGATACGACAACGCGGAATCTCCTCCTGAAGGATTTCCGACATCAGCTTGAATCCGTCCCGCTCAATACCCTTGGTCAGACTGATGACAATCTGACCATCGCGAAAATCAGACTTGTGCTGTCTGATTACGGCCCGAAAAGCCTTACTGGGAATGGCGACAAACACAATTTCGGCGTTGGCGATGGCCGACGCCATATCGGTGGTTGGCTGGATATCACCGCTGAGCTCCACACCGGGCATGTAGCGGCTGTTTACCCCTGTAGCCTCGATTTCTGCGGCCTGCTTTTGGTCCCGCATCCAGAAATGCACGGTATGACCGTTTTCTCCAAGTACCTTCGCCATGGCAGTACCGAAGCTGCCACCACCAAGCACCGCAACGTCGTGGGCTGCTCCCTTTGCCCCGTTTTTTTGGGGCGAGTTTGATTCCGGCATAGCTAATCCGTGTTGTTATGGTCTGGGTGAACACCCGATTAGGTTCAGGCAGCGGTTTGCGCCATTCAACTTGGCTCTTCGCACTCCAGCGCCTGCACCAGATTCTTGAATTCTTCTCTGTTACGGCTATTTAGCCCCATCAGAACCTTGTGAGCATCCAGCACCTTGTCACGAACCTGTTGTTCGCTGGCTTTCAGAACGGGAATTTCCTCAAGCTCTTCGATTCGGGATGCGGGTTCGCGGACAATGATGAAGATTTTGTCGAACCCCATGGACGTGATGATGCGGGTTACATCGGGGTTGGTGGAGATGAGTGTGGGCAGGAAGTGGCTTTGCTGCTGGGCTGCCATTGCGATTTTAGCAAGCAGACCGAGCGTGGTGCTGTCGATGACCTCAGTTTCGGTAAGGTCGATCACCACGGTCTTGAACTGGGGGTCTCGGGTGATGGATTCCACCAGATTATCCAGCGTTGAACACAGATTCAGGCGAATTTCCCCGATAAACTTCAGGACATAAATGCCCTGGCTTTCAGCCTGCAGGATCTTATAACCAGCCATTATGCTCCACACTGTCACTCGGTCGACGACGGGGAATCTGACGTATTCAAGGTATCAGTCACCGAAACGATAGCTATATCGTCAGGTAATTCCGTGATCTCGTCGAGATTAAGAGCCTCATTTAAAGAGGCGATAGTGTGACGCCCACCTGACACGAGTTCAAGTAACGTCTTCTCCTTATCGTCAAGTCCCCGGGCCCGAATCACCTCGAGAATGCCGTCAGAGAACAGAATCAGGTGGAATGGTTTGTCCAGAGGGGTCTCGTAAACCTCCCACTCAGGACTTTCAAACAATCCCACCGGAAGACCACTCCCCTCAAGAAACGCGGTGGTGCCCCCCTCAAACGACAGAATGGGCATCGGGAAATGCGCCCCAACGGCGTAGGTTAACGTACGCTTGCTGAGTGAAATCAGGCCAACGAATACCGTTACGTGTTTACCCAGCCCTGTATCCAGCAATTCCGAATTGATCCGCTCTAGAAACCGCTGGGGATAAAGAATATCGTCGCTGGATCCACGACGCAGATTGCGCTGCAGGCGGTTAGTCAGGTTCTTGAGCAAAACGGTTACGAACGCCGAACTGGCACCATGCCCTGAAACGTCAGCAATATAGACCAGAACCTGGTCTTCGGTAATCTGAAAATAATCCAGGAAATCACCGCTAAGGTAGAGCGACGGTTTGATCAGATGCTCCACGTGCAGACCCACAATGTCCTGCTCGCGGTCGGGCAACATTTTGAGCTGAACCTTGCGACCGGCGCGCTGATCGGCCCTCAGCTCTGCGATGCCATTGCGCAGATCCCGATTGGCTTCTTCGAGTTCCTGCCGGTAAAGCTGATTCAGTCGATTGACCCGCACCCGGTCAAACAGCTTTTCGATGACGTCATCCAATGCGGCCTTGTCGCCTTTACAGGGCTTGAGCAGGAAGTCTGAGGCCCCCGCCCGAAGCGCAGCGACCACGTCTGCACTCGTTCTGCCAGCCGAACAGCAAACAATCGGCGTGAAGCTCTCCGCCTCTTCAAGCCGGTTCGCCAGCTCCCGGATCGTATCCGGTGGAAGGTCGACAAAGATTACGTCTGGAATCCCCTCAACAAACACTGCCTCGGCAGAGACAACATCGGCGAATCCGGACACATAAAAGCCGCGGGCTTCCAGATAGTGGGCAAGGTTGGTTCGGGCCGTTTCATCGGCGTCGATTATTAGAATGCGCTCGGTGCGCGAGGTCATGGCTGTTGCCCTAAGCTACCAGCGATAAACAAGAAAATGACAATACTAAGCCTATTCTGGCACGGCTCTGTGATATAACAAGGGCTGTTTCGCCAAATCAGGAGATTCAGCGACATGAGACGTGCAGTGAACGACTTGCTTGGCGCCTATGACAAGCTCATCATGGATCCAGTTCACGGTGGGATTCCGCTCTATCGGCATGAAATCCAGGTCATTGATCACCCTCTGTTCCAACGTCTCCGTAATATTTGTCAGAACGACATTCTGAGCCTGGTATTCCCCGGTGCGACTCACTCCCGTTTTTTGCACAGTATTGGCGTCATGCACGTGGGAACCCGTATGTTTCGGTCGATGATCGATGCGTACCTGAGAGAGCGAAAGCTCAGTGAGTGCGCAGATCTCAGCCTGAGCCAGCTCGACGCCATTGATTACCTTGCCAAGATCATCCGGCTCGGCTGCCTGTTGCACGATAGTGGCCACTCTAGTTTTTCGCATCAGTTCACCAGGGCCCGGCGCATCCGCGAACTGATGTCACGCCCGGAACGCTTTGCGGATCTGTGGCAAGGCATGGACGCCTCGATCTATCACAGCCGGGAACCAGAAGAGCTGGAGCACGAGCACTATTCCGTACGCGTTGCCCATGAGGTTTTGTCCGCTGTAGACCTCGCCGGCGCGGGCCTGTTCGCCCGGGACGTTATCAGTATCATGGAGACCACTGAAGTCAGCCCCAGTGACGCTTTCCGGAAACACGCCCACACCTTCTGGGAATTTATTGCCGGTCCGGAAGCCCGGTCCGATGCAATGAGCGGTACGGACATACCGCGAATGGTGAGGGACCTCCTGAAATCGATTGTTTCCGGCGAAATCGACGCCGATCGGGCGGACTATATGCTCAGGGACGGATTTCACTCCTCCGTCACCATCGGTGGTTTCAACCTTGACCATCTGTTGAGCAACCTCCGTTTCGGGTGGAATGTATCAGAGCCCTGGCTGGGGCTGGCGATAACCCAAAAAGGTCTCGGCGCGTTGGAGGATTTTGTCTACAGCCGCCACCAGATGTACCGCAAAGTCTACGCCCACAAAACCGCCCTCGGCTTCGACTGGCTTCTGCGGGAAGCCATCAATGAAGTACTCGAAGACCCGGAGAATTTCGACTGGGTGGATACCTGCCTGAGCAATATGGATTTCTTCGCGGAACTGACCGACAACTTCTTCTGGGAAGCCTTCCGTAAAGAAGCCCGAAAGAATCCTGCCAGCTACTCCTTCTGCATCGTCAATCGGGTCAAGCTGAATCATCTGGATACCCGGGAAGACCTGAGCGAGGCCGGCATCGTTGACCATGCCACCTGGTTGGCCAGTGCGCTTGGTCTGAAACCTGAGGACGTCGTTACCTGCTCCATGAGAGCCCGTTTCTCGAACATTCAGGACAACTTCAACGGCATTAAAGTACTCACCCGTGATCCGATCAACCGGTCGAGGTCGCTGCACAAAATTACCGACGTGAGTGCGTTTTTCAGCAAGTTCCGCGACGGCACCATCACGCA
This sequence comes from Marinobacter salinisoli, assembly GCF_017301335.1. Lineage (NCBI taxonomy): Bacteria > Pseudomonadati > Pseudomonadota > Gammaproteobacteria > Pseudomonadales > Marinobacteraceae > Marinobacter > Marinobacter salinisoli. The sequence continues at coordinate 2,543,448 of NZ_CP071247.1, read as the reverse complement.
CTTCTACACACGCCCGTCGCCGATCAAGAACTGACTATCATGCCCTGGGTAGCGTCAGCGTTCGTCAATGAGGGCGTCAATCAGGCTGCAAGCGCTGTTGAAGGCACCCTCCACTCGCCCACCGCTCAACCAGTCTCCGGCCAGGCCAATGCGATGGTCCGGAAACCACAGGTGTCCGGGACGCTCAGCATCCTCCGATCGGGCATACAACCAGCGATGAGCCAGCACGGTATCCGGCTCATCGACGTACCCGATTAACTCACGGAACGCTGAGAGCACCTGACTGGCGACGTCTTCCGGCGACGCATCGACCTGTTCCTGGCTCCACTGCGGATTAGCGTGCAGCACCCACCATTGGCCATCGTCTTGGCGACCGGGCTTACTCGAATTATTGGCCACCCAGTACAGCACCGAGTCCTCCACTCGCATGCCGTCGTGATCGGTCCACGGGGCTTTTTCGAAGTGTGCCACCACCGCCCAACACGGCAACATGGCCTTCACCTGGTCGTCCAGACTTTCGGCTTCCTGCGCCAAACCGCTGGCCGCAAGCAGATCCTGACTCTGAGCCGGCGGCGCGGTCAGGATGATCTGGTCGAAAGCGCCGAGTGAACTATTCTGAGTGTCATAGAGAAGCCATCGGTTACCGTGCCGTTCGAATCGCTCCACGCGGGTTTCAGACACCACAGTTACATGACCCGAAAGTGCCCGGGTTATTGCCGTCATCCGTGGGCAGCCAACGTAACGGGATTCTTCCGGAAATTGTCCCCACTGTCCGCTTTCCGCCCTGAATCCAAGGCGAGCTTGCCAGACATCGAAACAGCCTTCGCCGGCGTACTGGCGAAGAAAAGGAAGGAATGCCGGATTTCGGGCAGTGAAGTACTGGGCGCCAATATCGGCCGAGCCTCCAGGAACACGCTTGGCGGCAAGACGCCCTCCGGGGCCCCGGCTTTTTTCGAAGACGGTTACCTCCTGCCCGGCCTGCTTCAGGAGAATTCCTGCTGTCAGGCCTGCCACGCCTGAACCAACAATGGCAGTGCGACGTACCGAAGGTGACAATTCATTTGGTTTAGGCATTGATCAGGTGCATCCAAAATAACAGGTTTGAACGTATAACCATTTGAACATGCTGCCGGAATCAGTCTCAAAACAATACCGGCGACTTTGAATTCGACGACGGAAGGTGTACAGGGTATGACCCGAACAAATGGCTGGCTTTTGAATATTCTGCGGTGGTTCGACTCCGAAGCCGGTTCAGATCACATCGACACATCGTCACGACAGTTTAATGTGATCAGAGTGATCCCGTTCCTGTTTTTGCATCTCGCGTGCTTCCTGGCCTTCTTTACCGGCGTAAGCACCTTTGCCCTGGTTTTCGCGGTTGGCTTTTTCCTGGTCAGAATGTTCGCCATTACCGGGTTCTATCATCGCTATTTCGCTCACAAAACGTTCAAGACCAGCCGCCCGGCGCAATTCATGTTTGCCCTGCTTGGCGCAAGTGCTGCGCAACGAGGCCCACTGTGGTGGGCGGCACACCATCGCCACCACCACCAGCATTCAGACCAGGAGCAGGATCTGCACTCACCCCATCAGGGCGGGTTCTGGTGGTCTCACATCGGTTGGTTCACCTGTGACGCGGGCTTCGCCACCAACGAACGTCGTGTGCGCGATTGGCTAAAGTTTCCTGAACTGCGCTGGCTAAACCGGTTTGACGCTGCCATACCGGCCATTTCAGCGGTACTCATCTTCGGCCTTGGTGAAGCGCTCGCCGCTTGGGCGCCTCAGCTGGGTACCAACGGCTTTCAACTGCTGGTTTGGGGGTTCTTCATCTCCACCGTTGCCCTGTTCCATTCCACTGTCACGATCAATTCGCTGTGTCACGTGTGGGGCCACCGACGCTTTGACACGCCAGACGGCAGCCGGAATAACTTCTTTCTCGCGCTGATCACCCTGGGTGAAGGCTGGCATAACAACCACCACCGGTGGCCTCAGTCGGTGCGGCAGGGCTTTCGCTGGTACGAAATCGACATCACCTGGTACGTACTCTGGGTGATGGCTCGCCTTGGCATCATCTGGGACCTGAACCCGATACCGGAACACATTCAGGAAGAAACACGAAAACTGGACACTGCAGGGAGGAAACGCTCATGAGAACCGCCTCAGCCGTCGACATGGGAGCAGCGAACCTTGCCGTTCCTGCAACACTCGATCGCTTTACTGCCCTGTTTAACGAGCTCGACAAGGACAACATGCACCGGCTCCCGGAGATATACAGCGACGACGTTCGCTTTCAGGATCCGCTTGGTTCCGTGCAAGGCCTCGACGAGCTGACCCATTATTTCAACGCAGCGTACGCCAATGCCATCAGCTGCCAGTTCGAGTTCGCTGATCCTGTGGTTGACGACCAACGAGTCGCCATTCCCTGGGTAATGCATTTGAGGCACAAAAGAATCAACCGAGGCCGGGAAATCGCTGTCCAGGGCATCAGCCACCTGACTATCCGGGACAGCAAAGTCTGCTATCACCGCGATTACTTTGATGCAGGCCAGTTGCTGTACGAAAACCTGCCGATGGTTGGCAAAGTCATTCGCTGGGTGAAGGGATACGCCGGATGAGTCAACGCCTTGAATCCGCCACAAACATCTGGATTACCGGTGCTGGCACGGGCATTGGAGAAGCGGTGACCCGGGCCCTCGCTCGGGGCGGGCACCGACTGATACTCACTGGCCGCCGTTCGAAACCATTGGAGGCGCTGTGTGAACTAGCCCCGGAGCGGATGGTCACAGCGCCGGGCGACACCACCAGCAAAAAGGACCTGGAACAGATCGCCAGTGTTCTGGAAAACCAGGGTGACCTGCACATGGCCATCCTGAACGCCGGCACCTGCCAGTACCTCGACGTGACCGAGTACGACAGCCATGTCATCGAACAGAACATACACACCAACGTCATCGGCACCGCCCGCTGCGTGGACATTGCCTTGCCGGCGCTGCGCCGCACACGCGCCAAAGGGCTGCCGGCAACGCTGGTGATCGTGAGTTCGTCGGCGTGGTGGTTTCCTTTTGGTCGCGCTGAAGGCTACGGGGCATCCAAGGCTGCCCTGACCTATTTCGCGCACTCGCTTCGGGCCGATCTGGCCCCCGAAGGAATCGACGTCGTTGTGGTATCTCCGGGGTTTGTAAAAACGCCCCTGACCGATCGCAACGATTTTCCCATGCCGTTCCTGGTGTCCGCCGAAGACGCGGCAGAACGAATCGTCAGCGGGCTGGCCAAAGGTAAAAACGACATTGATTTCCCCAAGCGATTCACCTGGACACTGAAATTGCTCAGCAACCTTCCCCAAGGGCTTATCGATCGAATTGCCGCCAATATGGCGCGCAAGGGAACCTAACAACAGGACATCACTGGATGAGTAACGAACGTCAGCGTATTGCTGTCATCGGGGCCGGCGTTTCCGGCCTCACAGCCGCATGGCTGCTAGCTGAACACCACGACGTACAACTGTTTGAAGCGGCCGGTTACGCAGGCGGTCACACCAACACCGAACATGTTGAGGCTGGGGGCAGAAGCTGGCCCGTCAACACCGGATTCATTGTCTTCAACGACTGGACCTACCCGAACTTCATGCGGCTCATGGATCGTCTGGGCGTGCCGTCGGAAGTCAGTGACATGAGTTTCAGTGTTGAAAGCCGCTACACCGGCCTTCAATACAACGGGACCAACCTGAACAAGCTGTTTGCTCAGCGCAAGAACCTGCTCAACCCCTCGTTCCTGCGGATGATCCGGGAAATTCTGCGGTTTAATCGGGAGACCCGTGAAGATCTCGAAGCGGGCGCAATTACGGATCAGGAGACTTTGGGCAGTTACCTGAACCGTAACGGTTACTCCCGATATTTCCGCGACTACTACATCGTGCCGATGGGCGCGGCCATCTGGTCGGCACCAGAAATCGTGCTGGCTCAGTTTCCAATCCGGTTCTTCCTGCAGTTTTTTAACAACCACGGCATGCTTTCGGTAGACGATCGCCCCACGTGGCGCGTGATCTCGGGCGGATCGGCCCAGTACGTGACCAGGATGATGGAACGTCTGGAACCGCATACCCATCTGAACAGCCCGATTGAGCGTGTAAAACGGGACGATGATGGGGTCAGTCTCTGGACTGATGGGCAGGAGCAGCGTTTCGACCAGGTTATTTTCGCCTGCCACAGCGACCAGGCGCTCTCGATACTTGGCGATGATGCCACTGAGCAGGAGCGCGAGGTGTTGGGTGCTATCGGCTATCAGGACAACGACGTGGTCCTTCATACCGACAGCCAGGTGCTGCCCAGCACGAAACTCGCCTGGGCTGCCTGGAATTACTACATTCCGAGCCACAGTACGGAGCCGGTGTCGGTTACCTACAACATGAACATTTTGCAGAACTTCCACGATGCGCCGGAAACCTTCTGCGTCACCCTGAACCGCAGCCATGACATCGACCCGACAAAGATCATCAAGAAATTCCGCTACGCGCATCCGGTCTTCACGCTCGAAGCTGTGGCGGCCCAGAACCGATACGAGGACATTGGAAACCGAAACCGCAGCCATTTCTGCGGCGCCTACTGGTTCAATGGGTTCCACGAAGATGGCGTACGCAGCGCATTACGGGTGACCGAGGACTTTGGGGTGGAGTTATAGCCATGAACAGCCAGTGGCTCGAAGGCTCTGTGCGGCACCGGCGAATGCAACCTACCCGGCACCGGTTTGAATACAACACCGGCATGCTTGCGGTGGACCTTGATGAATGGAACTGGGTGACCGGCATCAGCCCCCTGTTCTCGCTCGAACGATTCAACTGGCTGTCGCTTCGGCGCGCCGATTACTTCAAGCCGGAGAATGGCCCACTCAAAGACGTCATCAGCCAACACGTGGAACAGGCCACAGGCTGGCGCCCGGACGGCCGCATTGAGCTGATCACCCATCCCCGCTACATCGGCTATGTTTTCAATCCCGTCAGTTTCTACTTCTGCTACTCTCCGGGTGACGATCCCATAGAAGGCGCGGTGCCCAGGGTCATCCTGGCTCAGATAACCAACACGCCCTGGCATGAGCGCCATGTCTACTGCCTGGAAACCACCGACACCGAACCCAACACGGCCGGCTGGCGAACCCAGCGTTTCGGCTTCGAAAAGCGATTTCACGTATCGCCATTTAACGGCATGGAGCAGCTGTACCAGTGGACGTTCAGCTTTCGCGGTCCGGAACTGCGCATTCACATGAATGTGCAGGAGAACCACAGCAAGCATTTTGACGCCACACTGGTAGTCCAGCGAGCCCCTCTCACTCGTAAAGAACTCCACAGAAGCCTGCGCCAGTTTCCACTGGAAGCGCTCAAGGTCACCGGTGGTATTTACTGGCATGCGTTGAAACTCAAACTCAAGGGCACGCCGTTTTACACCCACCCTGACAAGCTGCCACCGGAGGACCCGGCGTTCCGCCGTGGTCGGGAAGACGCGGGCCTTGATGTTTCATCCAACGTACATAATCACGAATCTCGCGGAAGGGTCAGCTCATGGAGAACCTGAACACCTCGGTGCACACCTCAGGCCAGTCACAGGCAGCACGCCCCCTGGGCAGCCGGCTTGCCAGAAAGCTGGTCATCCAGCAGTTCGAGCGGCTTGGCCACGGACGCCTGGTAATCAAGGAACCCGACGGCGAGACGCTCACTTTTGGTGACCATGACCTGCACCATCCAGTGGCAGAGCTGGTCATCCACGACAGCTCTACCTGGAAAGACCTGCTTACCGGCGGCAGCATTGGCGCCGCAGAAGCCTTCGTCGCCGGCGACTGGACTTCCCCCGACCTGGTCGGCCTGCTTCGCTTCTTCACCCGAAATATCGACCGGATGAACGCCTTTGAGGACCGCTACAGCTGGGTCACCAAGCCCGCGCTGAAAGGCTTGCACTGGCTCAACAGGAACACCAAAGAAGGGTCGCGCAAAAACATCAGCGCCCACTACGATCTGGGCAACGATCTTTTTGAGCTGTTCCTCGACCCGACCATGATGTACTCCTCTGCCATCTACCCCCACGAGCAAGCCTCGCTGGAAGAAGCCGCAGAGAACAAACTCGATATTATCTGCCGGAAGCTGGATCTCAAGCCGGGCGACCGCGTGATCGAGATTGGCACCGGCTGGGGCGGGTTTGCCATCCACGCGGCCAAGCATTATGGCTGTCACGTCACCACAACCACCATTTCCAGCGAACAGCTCGAAATGGCCCGCGCAAGAGTCAACGAAGAAGGTCTGGAGGACCGCATCACCCTGCTGTTCGATGACTACCGGGATCTGCAAGGTCAGTTCGACAAACTGGTGTCCATCGAGATGATTGAGGCCGTCGGGCCGCAGTTCCTGAACAGCTACATTGGCCAGATCAGTCAGCTGCTCAAACCTGACGGGCTGGCACTGATTCAGGCCATAAACATGCCGGAGCAACGCTACCAGCGGGCCCTGAAGAACGTAGATTTCATTCAGCGCTACATTTTCCCGGGCAGCTTCATTCCATCGTTTGGCGCCATACTCGATGCGGTGCGCTCTGGCAGCGATCTGGTCATGACCCACGCCGAAGACATAGGATTTCACTACGCCAGGACCCTGAATGACTGGTGTAAACGGTTCCTGTCCCGGCCGGAAGAACTGGAGAAACTCGGATACGATCAGGCATTCCGACGCCTATGGCAGTTTTACTTTGCCTATTGCGAGGCTGGCTTCAGCGAGCGTGCCATCGGGGTGTCGCAGCTCGTTCTGGCCAAACCTGGAAACAAACGAGCCAACATCATCAGCCTATGATCGCGTCAGAAACGGTTCGTAACGTTGTCAATTTCCTGCTGTTCCAGGCTGGCTGGCTGATTTGTGTGATGTTTCCGGGCAAGCTGGCTGCCGCACTGGTGGTCGGGTTTGTCGTGCTTCACTTTATTCTGGTCAGCCAGAAACGTAAGAGCGAACTGCAGTTTATCGCCTTGGGCACGGTGGTGGGGGCCACTCTCGACTGGCTCTGGTTCCGCACCGGCGTTCTTGGGCTGGACAACCAGGAGGTGCTGCATACGCCACCCTGGCTGGTCGCCATCTGGGCGATATTCATGACGACTCTGTGCCACTCACTCGACTGGATCAGCCGGAAGGCCTGGTTGCCGTTCGTGCTGGCCCCTGTTGCCGGTCCGTTTGCGTATTGGTCCGCCAGCAAGCTGGGCGCGATAACACTTCCACAGCTTGCACCGTCGCTGGTGGCCATGGCCCTTGGCTGGCTCGTGGTATTCCCCTTACTGCTGTTCATTCGCAAGTCGCTGTACCCGGAACTTCAGGCATGAGACGCCAACACGCCGCCCTGCTGTTCGTTACTGCGATCGCATGCGGCATTCCGCTGTCCGGTGCCGCTGAAATGCGGTTTATCGGCACCGCCAAAAGCTTCTCCGGCGACACCCTGTACACCGAAACCCATGAAGTGTCTGGCAGTTGTCGTGAAGGAAGTTTTCAGCCAGACGTCCACCAGGTGCTCTACCGGTGGCCGGATCAGGACCAGCCGTTCGCCCAGAAGGATCTGCGCTATCAGGAGTCCCTGATTCGACCCACGGTGGATTTTCGGCAACCCCAGTTCCGTGAATCCATCGCAGTGGATTACACCGGGGCTTTCGAGCTCGAAGTGAACTGGCAATCGCCGCAGGGAGAAACCCTGACCTTCGATGTATCCTTCCCGGAAAACCTCGTAGTGGATGCCGGGTTCGACAATTTTGTGCGCCGACACTGGGGCCAGATAACCGGCGGTGAATCGGTCTTTTTCCACGTGCTGGCCCCCACGCGCGGCGAGCACTTTGCTTTCGTTCTCGAGCCTGCCAAGAGCCCCGATATCGAAGCCGACCATGTCTTTCAGATCCGGCCAACCGGTTTTGTGCTTCGTTTCCTGGTTGACCCCATTCAGCTGGGCTATGACACCAATGGTGCACTCACTGACTATGTCGGACTCACCAATATCCGAAAAAACAAAGAAGAAAACTACACCGCTCATATCCGTTACAGCACAACGACGTGGCCGGATTGTGAACTGACTCCCTGAAACCGTCGCGACTGCCAAGGCAGCCTCCCGGGGCCAATGTGGTACACTCCTTACGCCTTACATTTGTAGAGTTCAGAGTCCGTACCCATGATATTCGTGTCGTTCAACGTGAACAGTATTCGCACCCGCCTGCATCAGCTTCAGGCAGTCATTGATCAGCTCAGCCCTGATGTTATTGGCCTTCAGGAAACCAAGGTCCGGGACGAAGAATTTCCGGTCGATGAAATTCGAAGCATGGGGTATCACGTCAGCTTCCACGGGCAGAAGACCCACTATGGTGTGGCGCTGCTCTCCAGGCAGGAGCCAGATGAGATTATCAAGGGCTATCCATGGGATGGCGAAGACTCCCAGCGCCGCCTGATCACCGGGCACTTCACCATCGACGGCAAGCAGCTAACCGTTATCAACGGGTATTTCCCTCAGGGTGAAAGCCGTGATCATCCGGTGAAGTTCCCGGCCAAGGAAAAGTTTTACGCCGACTTGATGCAATATCTGGACAACCTCAAGGAAAAAGACGGACATGTGGTTGTGATGGGCGACATGAATATCTCCCCCACCGATCGCGACATTGGCATCGGCCCCGATAACGCCAAGCGCTGGCTCCGAACCGGCAAATGCAGTTTCCTGCCCGAAGAGCGGGAATGGCTGGGGCAGGTTGAGTCCCGGGGTTATACCGATGTGTTTCGCCACCTCCATCCTGACGAGGCCAACACCTTCAGCTGGTTCGATTACCGCAGTAAAGGCTTTGAACGGGATCCCCGGCGCGGCCTTCGGATTGACCTGATCATGGCCAGCGACAGCCTGCTTCCAAAAGCTGTGGAGGCCGGTGTCTCTTACGAGATCCGCGGAATGGAACGGCCTTCGGACCACTGCCCCGTCTGGGCGAAGTTTAATCTGTAGGGATGCGTTCGCTATTGCATGAAGAAAATTAAAACCAGGGACCGGATCCTCAACACCAGCCTCGCCCTCTTTAACAACATGGGCGAGCCCAACGTCACCACGCTGCTGATATCCGACGAAATGGATATCAGCCCGGGCAATCTGTATTACCACTTCAAAAGCAAGGGCGACATCGTCGAGGAGTTGTTCAAGCTCTACGAAGCGGAAATGCTGGAACTGCTGGCCGTGCCTGAGGATGCTGAAATCAGCCTGGATCAGAAAGGATTCTTCCTGCATCTGATGTTTGAGGCAGTGGCGCGCTACCGCTTCATCTACCAGGATCTGGTAAACATCCTCTCACGCTATGATCAGTTGCAGTCTCGGTTTCGACGCCTGCGAACGAAGAAAACCGAGGCCTTTCGAGTGATCTGCCAGAGTTTTCAGCGCCAGGGTGTGATGCGCATTGACCCGGAACAACTTGAAGCTGTATGCGAACAGCTTACGCTAACTGCATGCTACTGGAGTAGTTTTGACACGCTTTCGCATTTGAATGACCGGGAATCCGTGGACCCGGGCCGTGGGGTCTACCAGATGTTGCATCAGGTCATCCCCTACCTGACTCCCGAAGAGCAGGAGCAGGCAAGGGTGATGAGCCGGGATTACCTCTAGACCGGCCTTACTCTTCTTCGTCCGCACCACCTTTACCGCGCAGACGCTTGAGTTCGCTTTCCAGCGCTTCGATCCGCTGTTCCAGCGCTTCAATCTCCTCGCGACGATGAATGCCCAGCCGGCGCAACGCTCCGGATACCCGCTCGTCAAACATGTGCTCCAGCTTGTCCCAGGTACCGGTAGCGCGCTGGCGCACGTCATCTACCCGGGTTTCAACCGACTTGATCTGCTTCTCGACAACGCCACGAGTTTTGTTTTCGATCTGCTCGCCTTCCTGTACCAGACGCTCGAAAAACCGACCCGTATCCTCTTCAGCCTTGTTGTAAGCCCCTAAACCCGCCAGCCAGATCTGGCGGGCGGATTCTTTCACTTTTGCCGCCAGCTGCGGATCGTTCTCCGGCTTCTTGTCACTTTCTTCAGACATTTAAAAACCTCAGGGGGTGGGGATTGAATCAAGCCCCTATTGTATTACACCGCCAGCACAATTTCAGTGCGCCGGAAAGCCTTGCTGGGTAAGGCTTCAGTATAAGCAGCTGGCCCATATGAAAAAATGTTTTGATTAGATATAGGGCAGAACTTGCAGTGTTCAAATTATGTACAATACTACCTAATACCGGTGTCCCTGCTGATGCCGGTTTGTCTGGAAGTCTTTCATGGATACTACTCGCACGCCTCTGCCCGGCACCCTCTGCCGGGCTTTTTTTTGCTAAGATCGCCCCCACTGTTTGTGCAATCTATCCATACTGTTACCAGATCCGGAGTCTTCGACAATGACCATTGCCTGGAGTGATTTCACCCCGTGGGCCGCGCTCAGTGGCGGCATCCTCATAGGGGTCGCGGCAGCGATCTTCCTGCTGTTTAACGGCCGTATTGCGGGCATCAGCGGCATACTCGGGGGGCTGCTGAATCCGGCTCAGGGTGGCACTTCATGGCGGATCGCCTTTCTGGTCGGATTGATAGCATCGCCATTGCTTTGGCTGGGTTTTGCTGCCCTGCCGCCCATCGAAATCAATGCTGGCTACCCGTCTCTGGTGATTGCGGGCCTGCTGGTTGGGTTGGGCACCCGGTACGGCTCGGGCTGCACCAGTGGCCACGGCGTTTGCGGTTTATCCCGACTCTCCGTGCGTTCTCTCATCGCCACCCTTGCGTTCATGACTGCGGGCTTCGTCACCGTATTCGTGATCCGTCACGTTCTGGGGGCCTGAACCGATGAAGCATACCCTCGTATCGCTGATTACCGGCCTTGTGTTCGGCCTTGGCCTGATCGTCTCCGGCATGGCTAATCCAGAAAAAGTTCTGGGATTTCTGGATCTCGCAGGCTTGTGGGACCCATCCCTGGCGTTTGTCATGGGCGGCGCCATAGTTGTCGGGCTGGCTGCGTTTGCCGTTGCCCGGCGACGTACCCTGTCTTTCCTCGGTCTTAAAATGAACATCCCGGAAGCCACCCACATTGACAAACGCCTGGTGGGCGGGGGGCTGGTGTTCGGCATTGGCTGGGGTATCGCAGGATTTTGCCCCGGACCCGGGCTTGTCGCCCTGGGTGCTGGCGAGGCCAAAGCAGCGGTATTCGTTGCCTCAATGATCGCTGGCATGGCCCTGTTCGAGATCTTGGAGCGCAAAAAAACAGCTGCCTGATGACCTTGGTACGCGTGCGCTCGTCGCCGCGTATCTGACAGTTCGCATCGGCTTGTGCGATGATGATGGCCACCCTTGTAAACGTTTCCAAAGGCAATATTTCATGGATATCAGAAAGATCGATGACACCATTTCGGTAGCACCCCAGATTTCTGTCGATGATGTCGCAGAGATTGCGCGCCTGGGGTACAAAACCCTGGTTGCCAACCGGCCGGATCAGGAAGAGTTCGGACAGCCGCCAATGAGCGATATCGAAGCCGCAGCGCAGGAACACGGTCTGGCTTGGGTTTACATGCCGGTGGCGTCTGGAAACATCACCGATCAGGACGTCGATCAGTTCGCTCCCATGATCCGCGACGCAGACAAACCCGTACTGGCTTTTTGCCGGTCCGGCACCCGTTGTACCGTCCTGTGGGCGTTAAGTGCCGCACGAAACGGCGGAGTACAAGACATCTTCACCAAAGCACGTAACGCAGGCTATGACATCACTGCTCTGACTCCCAGACTTGCCCAGCAAGCCCAGAGGCAGAACTGAACAACGGACATCACTCACGACATCAGGATGATCTATGCGCTTTAAAGGTTCAGAGAATTTCAGCCACAAACAGCCGGACAAGCTCGGCGTACTGGTCACCAATCTCGGCACCCCCGATGCCCCGACCCCGTCCGCTCTTCGCCGCTACCTTGCTGAATTCCTCTCGGACCCAAGGGTCGTTGAAGTGCCCCGACCGATCTGGTGGTTGGTTCTGCACGGCATCATCTTGAGAATTCGCCCCAGGCGGAGCGCCAAGGCCTATGCAGGCGTCTGGCAACCAGAAGGCTCGCCGCTACTGATCCACACGGCCAAACAGGCCGAGGGCATCCGGGACAGCCTGAAAAAAAAATACGGCCAGAACATCGTGGTGGGTTTTGCCATGCGCTACGGCAACCCCTCTGTGCCCAAGGTGCTGGATGAAATGCAGCAGCAAGGCGTACGAAAGCTGCTTGTGGTGCCACTATACCCTCAGTATTCGGCATCCACATCTGCGTCTACCTTCGATGCCATAGCCAAGGATTTTATGGGGCGGCGCTGGTTGCCGGACTTTCGGTTTGTAAGCCACTATCCGGACTACCCACCCTATATCGAAGCCATGGCCCGTCACATTGAAGCACACTGGGCAAATCACGGGCGCAATGAAAAGCTCATTCTTTCCTATCACGGCGTCCCCTTGAAGTACCTTCAAAAGGGCGACCCCTACCATTGCGAGTGCCATAAAACCTCGCGCTTACTGGCGGAGCGACTTGGCCTGAGCAGTGACGACTACATGACCACCTTCCAGTCCCGGTTTGGGCGCGAGGAGTGGCTAAAACCCTACACCGACCACACGCTCAAAGCGCTGCCGGGCCAGGGTCTGAAATCCATTGATGTCTTTTGCCCCGGGTTTTCTTCCGACTGTCTTGAAACTATTGAGGAAATCAACGAAGAAAACCGGGATTATTTCATGGAGGCTGGTGGCCAGTCCTTCAGCTACATCCCGGCCCTGAACGCGACACCCGGGCATATCGAGGCGCTCGTTAAGTTGATCGAAGAGAACCTTCAGGGCTGGGCGCTGCCTAACAACGAGGCGAACGAACTGGAAGCCCGGGCACAACGGGCTGACAACCGGAAAAAGGCCACCTATCCCGGCAGGAATATCTGAGCCATGAAGCTTAACTGTGACATCGGAGAGAGCTACGGGGCCTGGACCATGGGACAGGATGAGGCCGTCATGCCTCTGATTGACATGGCTAACGTCGCCTGCGGTTTCCACGCAGCCGACCCGGTGGTGATGCGGAATACCGTGGCGCTCGCCCTCGCACATGATGTTGAGATTGGCGCACATCCTTCCTACCACGATCTGGTCGGATTTGGCCGCCGTTCTATTTCGCACACGGCGGAAGAAATCCATGCCCTGCTGCTGTATCAACTCGGTGCACTGGATGGTATCTGTCGAGCCGAGGGCACCGAAATTCGCTACGTGAAACCTCATGGCGCGCTCAACAACGATATGATGCGAGATGACGAGCTACTCCTATCCGTCGCCAGAGCGGTGGCCAGCTATCGCCGGGATCTGCCATTGATGATACCGGTGACGTGCCGCCACACCGAACAGCGCACACTGATCGAATCCTGCGGCGTCCCTGTCTTGCTGGAAGCCTTCGCAGATAGGGCGTATACCGATGAAGGCCTGCTTCTGCCCCGCTCCGAAACTGGTGCTGTGCACACCGATCCGGAAACAATTGTGGCCCAGGCACGCTCTTTTGCCGACAAACGAGGCGTCACTAGCCATAGCGGCCAGTGGTTGGAGCTCCCAGCCGACAGCCTGTGCGTCCATGGTGATAACGAAGCCGCCCTGCAAGCCGTCAAGGCAATCCGCGAGGCACTGACGACCCGGCGCCAATGATCCAGAGCGTTTCAGACGACAGCCTTCTGATCACCCTGGGTGATCAAATTGCCCCGTCACTCACGCCACGCATTGCTCGCCTGTGCACGGCCATCGAACGGGCATGCGAACCCTGGCTGGTGGATATCGTCCCGTCCTACACCACGATTCTGGTCGTGTACGATCCGTTGCGGATCGATTTTCGCGGGGCTGAAGCCCGCATTGGGCAACTTGCGCGGGAATTGAACCATGCAAGGTCGAGCGAACACCGTGACACCGCTGCCTCCCGAACTCATGACATACCGGTTTATTACAGCGATGAAACTGGCCCCGACCTCGAACGGATCGCAGGCGCAAGCGGTGTTGCGAAAAAAGAAGTCATTCGCCGCCATACTGAAATCACCTATCAGGTGTATGCACTTGGCTTCATGCCCGGCTTCGGCTTTCTTGGCTCGGTTGACGAAAGCATCGCTACACCTCGTCTGGAAACGCCGCGAAACCGGGTCCCGGCCGGCAGCGTTGCTATCGCTAACCGCCAGACGGCAGTCTACCCCGAGGCGTCTCCGGGCGGATGGAACCTGATCGGCCGAAGCCCCACCAGGATGTTTGACCCGGTAAATCTTTCACTTCTTAGCGTGGGCGACCAGGTAAAGTTTCGCTCAGTATCCCGCGCCGAATACCTGGACCTGGGGGGACAGCTGTGAAGCTGTTTGAGGTCCTAAGGCCCGGCCCCAGAACCACAGTGCAGGACGCCGGCCGTCGTCATTACCAGCGACACGGGCTCGCGCAAGGCGGCGCCGCCGATCGGTTTGCGTATCTGATTGCCAACAAGCTTCTGGACAACGATCCAGCGGCTGCAAGCCTTGAAATAACGCTCGGCGGCCTCGGACTCCGGGTGCTCGCTGAGACAACCGCGGCCATTACCGGGGCGGATTGCCTCGCGACTCTGAATGGCCTGCCGATAAAGCCGTGGCAAAGCCTTGCCGTTAAGCCTGGCGACAAACTGTGCTTTTCCTCTCCGGCCAGCGGTCGTTACACCTATCTTGCCGTGCGAGGTGGCCTGAGGAGCATCCAGACATTTGGCAGCCGCTCAGTGGTTGTGCGCGAACGTATTGAAGGGCTGGAAGCGCTTCGCGAAGGCACGGTACTGATCGGTCAGGCAAGCCCTGCGGTTCCCGCCCGCCAGCTACCGAATGAATTCCAGCCTGGCTATGAGGACACCTTGCAGCTGAGGATGGTACCCGGTTATCAGCACGAGCAGTTTTCGGTGGCTGATCGGGCACGCGTCATCACCACAACCTACCAAGTCAGCGCGCAGTCAGACCGTATGGGATTCCGGCTCGAAGGCGCCCGCCTTCGCCACCCGCCTCCCGGTATCGTATCCGAGGGCATTGCGTTTGGCTCCGTTCAGGTGCCCGGTGACGGAAATCCGGTGGTACTGCTTCAGGATCGGCAAACGATTGGCGGCTACCCGAAGTTGGGTACCGTCATTGCGGTGGACTGTTATCGACTCGCCCAAGCCCGGCCGGGACAAGCGGTACAGTTTCAATGGGTTGACATTGCGGAAGCGCAAACGGCCCGGCTACTGTTCGAGGAATGGCTCAAGCAATCCCGTTGGACTGAAACCGGATCCCTGACCTGGGCTTAACATCAGGCTCTAGCGCTTTTCGTTCCCGCGAAAGCTTGAATCCGGTACTGGCTTGGCTTCGCAAAACGCGCACTCTTCCAGATCAACGCCTGCACCGCCGGTTTCAACGTACCGAACACGGTGGCGGGAACTGGATCGATTCGCCGAAACCGAGTATTTCCGGTCAGTTTCACGATCTGCGGGGGTGTCTTTTCGGGGGTCCATAACGCTCTCCTATAAGGCACAGAGCCTAAGCAGCGGCAATGAGTTATAAGTAAGAGTGAATACAGGACAATTCAAGTCGGGAGGGATAAAAATGCGCCCCCGAGGTTTGTTGCGGGTAGCCTGAAGCCCACGCATCCAAGACAGTGAAAACTTGCATTTAAGCCACGGCCTCTGATTGCCCGTGGACTGCCCTGCACTAGCTTGCTTTTCGATGCTTTACGCTCTTATCTCTCCAAGTCTTCACGTCTTTATGACTCTCTAGGAGTTCTAGCATCCGTTCCGCAGACCTTATTGCGTCTTCTGCTATCTCCCGCTCACTGGTTGCCCACCTTGGGTCATCCCGAAAATCACCGCACTGATCCCCGGAAGCCGATGACAGCATGACCAGAAAGCGATAGCCGCCAAAAAGCGAATAGAGTTTCATTATTGCATCCCCCACAAATATCAGAGGCGCCACGCCCCCAGAAGAGATGCAAATACCACCAACTCACCCAATACATCATCGGCTGAAGCTGTCCGCATCTCTACTAGATCATCGTCCGGAAAACCGCCGCTTTTCTGAATCACCTGTATGGGGGAATCTCTATTCGAATCGGAACTTTTTACGGGTTACAAGTGCCAAATTGGTATAAGAAGGCACCGCGCTTAAGCCGAATTTCTGAAGGATTGCACCCGACACCACTGGACAGTGGCCGAATCGGAGCTATTTTGACTATCAATCGCAGAAAGCCGCATGGTTGCGCAACCTCGTAAACCGCATTCCGATTATTTACTTAAGGATGAGTCTGGCTCTTTTTTTAAAAGGAGACCGATTTGTCCAGTAACTCTGATTCAACTTTTTGGTCTCCCGACTATCACGACCTGATCGGCCTGATTTACGATGCTATCGGCCACCCAAACGGTTTTTTCCCCTTCATAAACAGGTTTATTCGGGTATTCGATGGTAAGAGCGCTTGCTTTGCGATCTACGATCTCAATGCCGGCTCTGTAGCAGGGGTGTGGCCGGTCAACATCCCAGATGACGTGCTCAAGTTTTATGCTGACCACGTAGCTGACCAGGATGCGCTGCTAGAGGCCGCCCTGGCGGTTAACGAGCAAGGAAAGCTGGGCTTTGTAGCAAGCAACTTGGATCTTGAGAACGTGGAATTCATCCGTTCCCAAACCCGGATCGGTGAATTCATGGATCTCCTCGGAGCGCGCGACGCCGTGTGCGCCGTCACCTTTCGTGATAAAAACTACCTTAATTTTTTCGTAATGCAGAGATCGAAGCATCAATCCTCGTTCAGTCCAGAGGAGCTCGCCGCTTTCAACCTGATTCTGCCCCACATCAATCGAGCAGTAAGCCTGTTCACCAAATTAGCAAGCCTCTCCAACATTAATCCGACTCCGGAACGCATGGTTTTGCAGGATTTAAAACGAGGCATATTGATATGTGACGCCAGCTTTCGGGTTGTGTTCCGGAATGCCTATGCACGCACCATAATCTCTGAAAACCCCGCCATTAAAATAAGCGATCAGGGCCTATTAACACTCGGCCCCAACTCACCTTCCACTTCCTTAATGGTCGCTCTGACGAGTGCCGTCCGTGCGTCGATCGAACGCCGCGAGACGCCCGACAAAATTATTGCCCTAAAAAATGGGAGTAGTAGCGTCACTATTACGGTTTCCCCTTTGCAGGCCCCAGAGGGAGAGCTGGCCACCAAAAACCATAAACACAGAGGTGGAGCCATTATTGGCCTTTACGACTGGTCCATCAGGCCCTACATCGACCCAGATGTTCTCAAGGCTGCCTTCAGCTTAACGCCATCGGAGGCCCAAATAGCGGCAATGCTCTCGAATGGCTTAACCATCTCTGACATCGCCACTCAAACCTACCGCACACGAGAAACGGTAAAATCACACTTGAGATCAGTGTTTCGTAAAACCAACACCAGTCGCCAAGCGGAATTGGTAGCACTATTAGCCGCAAGCAGTGAGATAGCATAATCCGCGACCCTCGCCCGAACGGGGCCAATGCCAGGGTGATTCCTTCGATCAGGTCAGCGGAATGCTTGCCCGCCCAATCACACGGGGTACTTCAGATCACGCCGTTGATCTGTAAAAAGGCCGCTGAGTAATAGGGGGTGAAATTCGCCCCTTTTCCAAGATCGTTTTATACAACTGTATAAAAGAAGTCTTAGGCAAGGGTGATTTCGGGGGATATAGCAAGAGAAGGAAGGAAGTCGCAAGAGCTCGAAGCTGTATGGGAAAATGGCGGTGGGCCAGACCTTCCAAAAGTTCTGTAGGCATTTGCATTTATTAGTTTTTTTGAAGTGCTATCCGCATAAAACCTGCATTGGCCACAATTGCTTGTAACAGTCGGTTACATCCTGTAACGTGGAATATTAGACTTAATGATAGGTAGGTAGTTAGGTTTCTGGCCAAGATTGATTACAGGTTTCATCCGACTGTCCATGCTCTACTCTTCACCGGACACCTTCCTGCTCCTTTGACGCTACTGGTCGGAGTTTATAGCTCTTTTCCAGATTTGAGCTCTCATCGCCTGAATGGAATCAGCTGACATGCCCAAAAAAGTTAGAGAGTTGAGTGCCACCGAGGTCAGACGACTGACGCATGCTGTAAGTAAGACCAGCGGGAAGGCATACAATGCGTTGCATCCAGTCGGCGGTGTATCCGGTCTACTCCTACAAGTTACTCCTAGTAATGCAAAGTCTTGGATCTACCGGACCGTGATCGCAGGCAAGCGCCGGAGCATAGGGCTGGGCGCTTTTCCAGACGTTACATTGGCGCAGGCCCGAGACAAGGCCCGAGAAACACGGGACAAGATTACAGCCGGAATCGATCCAGTTGAGGAAAAGAACGCAAATAAACGCGCCCTGCTGGCCGCCAGATTAAGCACTGTTACCTTTGTCGATGCGATGTCCGACTATATCGATATGAAATCCAAAGAATTCAAAAACCCTCGCCAGAGGCAGCAATGGGAAAACAGCCTGAATACATATGCTGTACCCCACATTGGCAAGGTACCTGTCCGAGAAATTGCGCTCCCCCATGTCAAAGCAGTACTTGATCCCATCTGGTATGAAAAAACCGAAACCGCCAATCGTGTTAGGGCAAGAATGGAGAACATACTCGGCTGGTGTGCTATTCACGGTTACCGCTCCAATGAAAACCCGGCAAAGTGGCAAGGCTATCTCGATGAAGTTTATCCCTCACCTGAGAAAATCAAAAAGAAGGCCCACTTCAATGCCTTGCCTGTGGAAGCCATGCCCGATTTCATGGCTGCATTAAAGAAGCGCACTGGCACTGCTGCCCGCGCCCTGGAATTTCTCGTTCTGACCGCTGCCCGCACCAACGAAGTAATAGGCGATAAGCGAATTCATAAAGCCGGAGTAACTTGGCAGGAAGTAGATCTCAAAAGCAAGGTTTGGACGGTGCCCGCCCAGCGTATGAAATCTGGCAAGGAACACCGCGTTCCGCTCTCTGAGACTGCCGTGAACTTATTGAAAGACATGCCTCCAGGCGAACCGAATCAATTAATATTCCCTGGCCCGAAAGGCGATATCCCCTCAAACAACTTCCTAACAGCCCTGCTCAAGCGAATGGAAATTGAGAGCACAATTCACGGTTTTCGCTCAACTTTCAAAGATTGGGCCAGAGAGTGCACAAGCTACGCTGATGAAGTTTCAGAGCTTGCCCTAGCTCACGTAAACAGCGACGCCACTCGAGCCGCCTATGCGCGCTCCGAACTAATAGACAAGCGCCGCTTACTCATGGCGGATTGGGAAAAGTTCTGTACTGAGGGAGAAAAAGCACAAGAAAACCCTAAAGTAATTTCTATTTCCGGAGGTGTCGGTTGAAAGATTTTGATGGAGGAGGCACCGGCGCAAAATGGTTGTACTGGGTAATCGATCCCATTGAATCCTTCAAAGATAATGGGGAAGGTGAAAAAAATCATGCTCTAATTATTCCCATCCCGGGTAGAGCCCCACAGATTATTCATAATCCCGTTTTGTGGAAGTTTGGCAAACGGGCCTTTGACTGCTTAGCATCGAAATTAGATCTAGAAATCACACGGATAGTTATTGACACTGTTTTTTACTACTTCCTTGGCGGCCTAATTAAAGTGTGGAATGGACACGAGGAAATGCTGGAACCTCTAATCGAGGGTGGCCATATACGCGTGATCAATTCAGATTCAGAAGAGTCTATTCCAGGGCAAGAGTCTATCCGGGTAGACCAAACCGATCCTTGGACAGCCTACGGCCACCGGATCGAACCATTAATCCGTATACTTGATAACATCATGGAGACCGTTAATTTAGAACAGGATTTTGACGATTGGCCTTACGATCGCGAATTCCTGGCCGCCTATTTTACCCTTTGCCACATCGATAATATCGCAGTGAAGTACGCTCTTGATGATGCTTACGTGGATGATCATGAGTTGGCCCGTTACTGGTTCGACAAAATCGACAACTATAAGAGGATAAGAGACGCCATCAGTCGACGCGAGCGTTTTGCGAAATGGGAAAAGTCCGAGACAGGTAACAAGGTGCGACATGCAAGACGAAATGAAGCTCGCAGCCTCGTCACCGAAGACTGGAACGATAAGAAGACTACTTTTGCAAGCACTGAAAAGGCTGGGATTCACTATGCCGACTGGCTTAGAGAAAAGGGGTTCGAATACGAGCCCCGGACCGTTACGAATTGGATTCGTCAATACGCCAAGGATAATGGAATTAGGCTTAGATAACCTCCTCCCTGGGAGACTGTTCATTGTCCCAAGGTAAGCGCACATCGTCCCTGGGATGCTTGTCTCTAAAACTTGTTTCGCCTGATTAACTGCTCATGTGTTCAACCAGCCCCGTAACAGGAAGGCGCAACCATGAGCAAGCAGTCCCTTCACTATGCATCAGATAAACAGCTATCCGAATTTCTTGAAGTCAGTCGGCAGACAATCTGGCGCTGGGTCCGAGAAGGAAAATTCCCCGCTCCCCTAAAACTAGGCCCCAATTGCACCCGCTGGAAGTTATCGGACGTCAAAGCATGGGAAGCTGGTAGAGAGGCTGAAACATGAAACCCCACCCCTACCTCATTGAGAAAGAGATTGAATGGCAAGCTATGGAACCTCTCGGCTGCTCTATAGAGCAGGTCACTCTCTCTTGTTTTGACAGCGAAGGAAAGCCGATTACACCGTGGGAAGGCGACGCTATATTTCGGCCACTTTTTCTGATTGACACTCAAGAACACTGCGGGCATGAACGAATCCTTTCGGAGCCTGTTCAGCGAAATCCAGATGAGAAGCCAAAGAACAAGTTAGTTACTAAAGGCGCTAAAACAGCTGGATCCTGCACACCTATTGGGTTCGAGCTTGCAGACCTAGCTACCTTGACCGGGAGACTGATTGTTTGTGCCGGGCTAGCCGATGGATATCGACTGCACGAGGCAACAGGACTTCCAGTGGCGTGTGGCGTTGGTGAACTGAACATTCCCGGCAACGTAGAGGCAATCAGAAAGCTGACCCCTACTCTCAAGCTTATTGCCGCAGTGGATAACGACAATGCAGGCAAGAGAGCAGGCCAAAAGTCCGGCTGTTCCTGGACATGCCCGCAAACGGAAAAAGATTGGAGCGATGTTCATCAGATGTCAGGATCAGATGCAGTTCTGGCTGAGTTTGAAGATGGTATCACCCCACCGATCAAGCCTGATTCCCAGACAACCGAAAAAACAGAACGCGAGCGCCAGTCGCAATCGGACCAAATTGTCGCTTTTGTTCAAACATTCAATGAATTGTTCCACGACAAAAACAATATCGCGCACGCGCGGAATATTGAAACAGGCGAAGTGCGTTCAGTCGCCAGTAAGGCCTTTAGGCATTGGCTGACTTCAGCTTTCTACCAGAAATACGAAAGGGCCATCAGGGATCAATCGTTACGCGAAGCAAAAATGACGCTCGAGGGCATCGCAATGCAGGAACAGCGATCGGTATACCTTCGAGTCGCGAGCGTAAATGGTCAACACTGGCTTGATCTTGCTGAGCCCGGCCAAAGTGCCGCCATCTGCATCATGCCTGGAAAATGGGACATCTTTGACAGTCCGGTGATGTTCCCAAGGTCTGAAAGCACGCAGCCACTTCCGCGCCCCGTCAGGGGTGGGAGTATTGAGCCACTATGGCGAATCGCCAACATCCCAAGCCATCAGCAACTCCTTGTGACAGCATGGCTAGTGGAATGTTTAAGATTAGATACTCCGTTCCCGATTCTGGAGATGTTCGGTGAACAGGGATGTGCAAAAAGTACCACTCAGTCTGCTCTCCGGCGGCTTATAGATCCTAACGCTGCCGACCTCAGAGCCGCACCGAAGTCCGCTGAAGATCTGTATGTGACCGGCGGCACAAATCACATCCTCAGCATCGAAAATGTAAGCCATTTGCCCGCGCCAATTCAGGACGCACTGTGCGTAATTGCGACCGGCGGGGGATTCGCGAGGCGCAAGCTTTACAGTGATAGTGACGAGGTTGTTATCACGCTAAAACGCCCTGCAATCCTCAACGGCATTGTGGCTGCCATTACTCAGCAAGACGCGGTATCACGGGCAATCAGTATCGAACTGCCGGTTATAACTGATGCGTGCCCCAAGGATAAGCTGGAGGCTGACTTTGAGAGGCATCACGCGGGCATTCTCGGGGCGCTCATGGATATTGCAGCAAGGGCTTTCGAATACCTTCCAGACATGACCTTGCCAGCAGAACAACGTCCACGCTTGGTCGAATTTGCCTATCTTGGCATGGCAGTAGCCAAGGCCATGAATCAGCCACCTGAAAGTTTTATGAGGCAATTTAACGCTGCTCGCCAAGACGGACTTGAACGCACACTGGACGCAAGTCCTGTTGCCTCGGCAATTCGGGACTGGGCTGAATCAAAATGTGACCTAATCGAGGAGCACTCAGCAAAGAAATGGCTGAATATCCTGGAAGGTTTCAAGCCCCGAAACTGTGATTCATGGCCCCGGTCACCCAGGGGGCTTGGTGATGCAATGCGCCGGGCAGCCCCCGCGTTGCGTCAGCTCGGTATCGAGTGCAAATGCCTTGGGAAAATCGGGTCTACCGTCAAATGGAGAATCGGACTGAGAAATTCTTTAGTCCAAAGTCATCAATGTCTTGAAGTCGTGGATAACACTACAAAGAAGGAAAAACTTCCGACTTCTCTGACTTCAGATCCGAGTAGGTCCATAGACCTCCCTCCAAAAACCGGCAATTCAGCCGCAAATAGGAGGGTGTTCTGATGAACGCACTTGCCTATCTTCATGAGCATGGATTAGACGCTGAAAACCTGATGGGTAATCGGATTGCCGTCTGCCCAGAAGACTCTATAACTCCTGTCATCGAAACGTGGATCATTGAACAAAAACTCGAATCAATCACTGTAAACATCCCTGTTTCAGCTGCACAAGCTTTATTCAATCCACAACCATTGGCGCTTCAGGAACATACCTTTTCAGAAACAAACATGTTGCAACTTACCGAGTGCTAATGCCTTTTTCCTGCGCTAAAGCAAGGACTCGGTCACACTTCGAGCGCAGGGACATTGGAAGCACCCTCTTTGAGATTCTCATCCTTGCCATTACATTTTTCTCCCTACATTCTCAAACACGAACTCCACTACTGCAGAAAGTTCCTACAGTAGCATTCGGAAATGCCGCTTATCCGCATCGGAGGACTTCAAGATGCGGTACTCCATCCCACTGGCCACCGCGATCTGCTGAGCGAAGTCCTTTTTGGCCTGCACCACAGAGTCCTCAACCTGGTTGTCAGCCTTTACTTCAACGATTACATACTTCAGGCTTCCATCTGGTTCCTCACGCTGAAAAATGAAATCCGGATAGTAGCTTCGGACAGTGTGCGAATCGGGGTCGATGTACTGAATAAAAAAATCCGATTGGCCGTGCGTCAACATCCCGGTGAAATAGATTTTCTTCACCCGCTGCTCACGAAGCAGGTCCCAAAACAGCCAATTCTCAGAACCAGAATCGAAGCAGTAGGTGTCAAGGTGGAAGCTCTTGGAGCGTCCCTCCTCTTTGACCTGCTCGTCGCTCATTCGCACAATCTTGTCCTTTTCCGCAGACATCTCGTAATAGCCGGCGGAAGGAACTTTTATCAAATCGACCTCGTGCTCTTCGGTTTTCTGCGATTCATCAAGGTCGTATAATTGACGGAATAAACGCGGAATTATTTCGTCATAGAGTAGCTCGTTAAATTCATTGGCTATAGCAACCAACTCATCAGCACCTTCCTCAGTAGCATCGAGAAGCTCCTCGACGTCTAGCGGCGCAAGGTTCAGATAGCGGGACACCTCCGCAACCAACGATAGCCGTGAGAAAGTCCGCTTCTCCCGGCGCTCAGTCAAGTCGAAGGTCTGACTACCGGAGGCACGCGCCGCCTCAGGAGTTGCCAAACCTTCCTGCTGAATTTCTACCAGTCGATACTTTTCTACCAGCAAGTTCCAGCTCTCCTTATCAGCTCGGTTTAGGCCTAGAGGCTGACCGGGCACGAGCACTTTCTCCCGCATCTGATACTGTTTACGTACTCGTACTAACCTGATTTTGACAGGGGGCTCAACCACCCGAATTTGTACCCGCTCTTTATCCTTCCCAACTTTCTGTAACTCATCAGTACTAATATGGAAATTTTGCTGGAGTTCGTCGTTCAGGGTTTTCAGGTTGTCGTCCGACAGGAAAACATGGCCGGTATACTGGGCCTTACCGATGGCTCGCAAACAACGCATCGTGGCCTGCAGTACAAACACCTTAGATTTAGGTTCCCGGAAAAGGCCAACACCGAATAGCGAACGACAGTTCCATCCCTCGCGACCCTTATTTACAAGAAGGATGAATTGTTTCTCCGATTCTGCCTTGTCTAGCCTATTAAACTCCCGGATATCGTCGTTCGTGGTTAGCTTGTTGTCACCCACGTTAACCAGAATGCGCGAGGTTGGAATGCCGTGCTTAAGCAACACGCGCTCCACCGCCGGCCTCAGCTCGTTATTCAATTCGTCAATAGTGGCCGCGAAGAAGGCCAACTTTGGCAGCAGCCCCTCGGGTCGAATTTCGCCAGTTTCCTCCAAAAATTTCTCGATGGCTATATCGACAAATTCATCGGTCCGTGTGTTGGCATAGCCATGAAGCATCACATTCTTAAGAAAGCCCTTATCGATGGCGTCCTTTAGTCCGTAGGTGTAGACCACCTCTGGTAGCACCTCACGCCCGACGTAGGGAGTGCCGGTAAAGTTATAGCAGGCAACCACCCTGGTGCCCGACGCGCTAAGACTGGCGGACAAGATATCAATTGTAGTGCGCAGACTGGTATCAGTTGCCTTCGCTCCGATACCCATATCCTTTGCTAATGCCTTGCCAAAAGCGTGATGGGCCTCGTCGACATATATACCCAACTGCTCCAAGCGACGCAGCTTCTCAAATCGCTGGTTAGTAGTTAGCTCGCCCTCTTCCTCGGGCTGATCAAAATCGTAGAGATCCGCGGCGTCAGAATAGACGCCGGTTGTTCTCAGTGTTTGTCCGTTAGCCCCAAAAAGTTTGTCGACAGAAGACTTCTCTTTATGCTTGCGCTTTAGAATAATTTTCTGTGTGTTGGAGACGATAATATTGAAACGCGACCGGTCCAAAGTGTCGAGTGAGGTACCAGCTTCTTCAAGATAATGAAAGCGCAGGTGTGTGGTCAGGAAACTAACGTACTCTGGTGGCACCACGCACGTAAGGTCAAAGGACTCGATCTCCTTCAATGACTGCAGCACAGTCTTGTCAGGGGCAAACACCAGCGCATTGTGGCAATATCGCGCGTCTTTCTCGAATTTGTTGCCCAGCAGGAATTCATAGAAGATGCAGGTCGCCATCAGGATGGTTTTGCCGGTACCCATCGTTAGCGCAAAAATGTAGTTTGGGTAGGCACGCGAGTTCTTGCGCATTGCGGCGAATACAGCTTTGTACTGATCCTGTGTTATCTGGTCAAGTAAGTCTGCCTGGCCAGATTTATCTGACACGATTCCGCCTTCAGCCCGACCCCCGAATCGACCTTGCTTTTCGAACCACTGCTGAAAAATCTTTTCAACTTTGGCGTTACCAAGGAACTCCTTGAGGAAGATATAAACCTCTAACGCCTCGAATTGTGGCTGACGCAAGAAAGCCTTTGGATTCTTCTCTGGGTTGTTGAAATCCAGAAATTTGCGCGTCAGCTCTTTGTAATGCGTGCGGATCGTGCCTCGATTGGACTGATAGAATTGCCACAAGAATTGGAAGAAGGCGAAGTCGAGCGAGGCACTTTGGATTTTTCGCTTAGCCATTACTCAATTCTCCTTCCCACGACTCCGAGAGTAGGTCCGTGATCTTCACGCGGATGGTTCCAGCCTCGGCGGGTATCTTGTACACCCCTTTCACCATGTCTTTTTTACCGGGGATATCCACCACTGCGGGCTGTAACACTCCGCCATCGTAGTTCCAGTCGACTAACACGGACTCGACCAACTCTTTCCAGTCCTCAACCGACTCCTTTTGCAGCGAAAGTTTTTGCAGAAGGTTCATCGGGTAAAACTTCTCAATGACAAGCTCTCCATTCTTGATAACAACTTTCGCCTGCGCGTCGCGCTTGAACTCTAGATCAGCCTTGTCGCGTAAGATATCCACCACCTCTACATCGATCTTGAAGGGCTTGGCGGCAAACTCCAGTTGCGCAGCCAAATCTGGCTCGTGTCCCATGCAGATAAGGGCTATCTTCTCGACCGGCTGGTTAGGCCTCTCGTTCTGTTTACGTTCCCATGCCTTATAGTCGAAGCCCGCAACAAGCTCGTTCAGATCGGCACGAGTAGAGATGCGATTGACCGGCATGATCTTTACCATACGGCCATCTTTCTCACCATCGAATACGGTACTGAATTCTAACTTCTGTATTTCAAGCGCTTCGACAAGCAGTTCCTTAGCTTGAACGGGGTTGCGGAAAATATCGTAGTGGTTGACGTTATATACTTCGAAGCCGGTCCAACGGTCGTGCTCTTCATCTAGGTTTTTTTGTCGAACTTTATCGGCAACACCAATCAAGCGCCTTGTACTGGTCTGGATTGATCCGAGATTGATATCCGCACCAATAAATCTGCGACCGAGTTTCATCGCAGCAACCTGTGTAGTTCCTGAACCCATGAAGAAATCAAGTACAAGTGCACCCGGCGGAGTGGATGCCTCAATCACTCGCTTTAGCAGCGCTTCTGGTTTTTGAGTGGGGTATCCTTCTCTCTCTTGTGCTTGAGAGTTGATGGCTGGAATATCGGTCCAGATGTCTTGGATTGGATTTCCTTTGGCTTCATCTAAATACTGCTTTAGACGAGGCAGTCCTCCACCCGGGGGCCAAAAAATATAGCCATCTTCATCAAGCTTCTCAAGCTTCTCGACCGTGGTCCGCCAATGATTTCCGTTCTTAGCCACGTCAATTCCACGCCAAGGCTTACCAGTCGAACCGGCTCGTAGCCCCGCTGCAATTAGGCTTATTGGTTGGAACTTACGACCATCTGGATCGGCATAGCTAAAACGCTTTTTGTATTCCTCATCGTATGGCGTGGTGATGCCAGACCAATGAAAATTTGGCCCCTTAGTGTAGAAAAGTAATGTGTCATGGATCGGACCGTAACGTTTCGCACTATTATGTGACCCAGTACGCTTCCAAATCACATCATTCATGAAATTTTCAACCCCGAAAATTTCGTCTAGCAAGCACTTGATGTAGTGCACTCTGTGCGAGTCGCAGTGAAAGTAGAGTGAGCCTCCGTCCGTCAGCAACTCTTTGGCCAATATCATCCGCTCATAAATGAACTGTAAATATTCGTCATTGTTCCAAATATCGCTATATTGCTTTTCCTCGAATGGTGATGAGTCCGATGAAGCGCTTGCATTTTTAAGTCGAATCGATTTTTTGTATTCCGCCTTGGAATCAAAAGGCGGATCGATGTAAATTAAGTCTACTTTCCCACGAAACTCTTTCAGCAAGTGGCCCATCACCTGCAGGTTGTCACCCCAGAAAACCTTATTGCGCCAACCATTCACTTCTTCGCCGTGTACTTCCTTCAATTGCGCAGGATAGTACTGCGTTGATGTGAATGGTCGTTTGCCCCGCCAGTTAAGCATCGGATAGCCCCTGATCGGCTCAAACTCATAGTTCTCGACGTTGGTGGTTTCCCCATCGGGAGTGGCAATCTGAAGGCTTTCTTGCACAGGAGTACTTTTAGTCATATGTCTCAATTCCTGAAGTTCCAATTCTTGTTGTCGCAGTAGCCACGCATGTCGCAGCTCTGACACAGTTTTGTAGGGCGTGTTTCGATCTGGTAATCCTGGCTCTCGATACGTGCCACGATGTCATCAAAGCGCGCGATAGTATTCCCGATGGCCCGGTCATCCTTTGAAAAGGAGACGTAAGGGTTACCACCGTCTTCGCCCGTATAGTAAAGATGCATTCGGCTAACCCGCTGGCCCGTACGCTCTTCCACCAGATGGGCATAGACCTCAAGCTGGTGCTGATATTGGCGCAGCCGCTCCCGATCCTTCTCCATATCCGGCTTCTTCTCAGACTTGAAGTCGATGATTTCGACCGTATTGTTTTCGCCGCGGATCAAGTCGACACTGCCCTTCAATATGTACTGATCCTTGACAAGCGAAATATCGACCTCGGCCTCCTTGATGCGATCCCAATTTCCATTCTCGCGCTCGTAATAGCGCAATACGTGCAGCAACGCCGCCCGCTGCGAAGAAGGAGCAAGGTATACGCGCTCCTTCTTCGAGAGCATGGCGTAGTTTGCCGAGAACCAACCTTCAATGGCGTCTAAAGAAAGCTTTCCCTCTTCACCCCGCAAGACGCTCTTGTGGATGTCCTCGATAGTCTGGTGCACCAAGGTGCCGAACAGCATCGGACTTTCGCGAACAGGTGCGAATTCAAGCTCCTTGAAGAACCGGTACTGCTCGGCGCAGTTCTCGAACACCGTAATGTGCGATGTGAATGAATATTCGCGTTTGAGGTTGATCTGCTTCACCGCTTCGAAGGTCAGCCCTGAGAGATCAATGTCGCGCCAGTTCGGAAGCTCGTAAAACAGGCGCTGGAAATATTTGGAGGGCGACCTCCCCTGACCTTGCTTTTCCTGCGCAGCAAGCACTAGAAGATTCTGGGCGCGAGAGAAAGCGGTGTAGAACAGCCGCCAGAAATCGAACCTTTTGATATGTTCGAGTGGCTCAAAACGCTCTTTAGAGAGGTAGCCACCGTCTTCCAGCATCACATCCAGGGTGCTGTATTGCTTGCGCGGTACCGCTTCCAGCGAGCCGCAAACCACCACCGGGAACTCCAGCCCTTTGGACTGATGAATGGTAAGAAACGAGACGCAGCCCTTGGGCGCGTACTCTGCCTCGTCCTCGTATTCGCCGATACCACCGCTCAGGAGAAAGCGTAGGAATTGGTTGAAAAAGTCACGTAGATTTTTTTCCAGAAATTCCGGGTTGAGTACGCTGACATAGTGTAGGTACTCGAATTTAGTCAGCAACTTGGAAAAAGTGCCGAGGTTTCTCGCTGCACGTCCCTTATCAACCCCCTGCAATACTTCTTCACTAAGAAAACGCGAAAACAGAGGGAATTGCAGTAGCTGGTAAAACAAGCCCGAGAACGAGTAGTCAGTGTTCTGTGCTAGCACGGCGTGACGCTTGGCCAATGGCCGCGCCCAATCCAGCAATGGTTTGTTCTCCGGCTTCCGCAATTCGTCGGTGAACGGCTTGAAACACTGGTGGTCGTAGTAGTCCCAAATTGGCAGCGTAACGCCTTCGACCCACGCCCTCACCTTTGGAAACTGCGGGAATAGGAAAATCAGCGCACCGATCATCAAACGGATTTCTTCACGCTCGAAGAACATGTTCGAACGAGGCGAATAGACCGGCACCCCTTGTGCTTCGAGAAAACGCGCCAGCGCCACTGCCTTGTCACTTTTAACCGAGCGAAAAAGGAACGCCACCTGATTCCAGTCCGCGACCTGACCTGAGTCCTTCAAACCATTGAGGAACGCGAGAACCTCGGCGTTCCAGTTTGTGTTGCCCCCATCATCATCACCGGCTGCCAAGCGGACTGCCGTGGGCTGCTCTGTAAAATCGTCCTCTCGCGGCAAGATCTGCTTGGGAAAGCGAAACACGCGGGTACCATCGTCCCAAACCTGCTCCTTCATCCACTCGGTGTAGAAGCGGATGATGTCTGGGTGCGAGCGGTAATTGACAGTAAGTTTAACCTGCTTACATCGACCCTCACCGAATAGCGTAGGGAACTCCAAAATGTTGCGAATGGTGGCCCCACGAAAGCGGTATAGGCCCTGATCGTCATCCCCTACCACGCACAAATTTTGGTGCTCGCCTGCGAGTAACAGAAGAATGCGTTCCTGTATGGTGTTGGTATCTTGGTACTCGTCCACCATCAGATGTGTAAGCTTTTCACGCAATTGCACCAACACTTCGGGGTGCCTTTCTAGCAGCTGCAGTGCTTCGTATTGAATACCGGAGAAGTCGAGCGAGTTGTTCTCGTTCAGAAGATCCAGGTACTTACTGAAGCACGCCGCAAGGACGCGAATTTCTGGCTCTGACGCCGCCGCCAGTGTTGCTGCATCGAGCGCCTCTTCGCTGACTTTATTAAGCCACTTAAGTAAGCTCTCCGACTGTGCCCAGCGCCCCTTCTGGTCTTCACCCATTACTAAATGGGCATCGGGCATCTCACGAAAGTCCTTAATGCGCTGGTAAAGGAAGTACTGTTGGTCGAACTGGTCAAATAGCGTGAAGCTCCGCTTTAGCCGCGTGAACTCACGATAATCTTCCAGCAACCGCAGACAGATCGAATGGAAGGTACCAAGGTACATTTCGTTCAAATTGAACTGAATGCCCAGCTCGGCTAACCGATTCGAGATACGGGTGGTCAACTCTCGTGCAGCCTTGTCGGTAAACGTGACAACTAGCAGCGACTCGGGCTCGACCCCTTTTTCGGTTATTAAATAGACAATGCGCTCGACTAGCGTGAAGGTTTTACCCGATCCCGGCCCCGCAATGATTAGCACCGGGCCGTCTGTAGCCAGGATAGCTTTTAGCTGCTCAGGGTTGGCTTTGGACTGAAGGTGAGCAGCACCGGTAGTCATTCTGCCCCCTCGCTGTCATCTACCTTCTTGTTGATACGGGTGGCGATCCATTGATCCAGGTCACCCCGCCTAAACCGCCATGTGCCACCTAGCTTAAACCCGGGCAGTTTGCCGCTGGCAGCCAGACGGTATACCGTACGTTTGCCGGCCTTTAGATATGCAGCAACCTCATCAATCGTCAGAATTTCATCAGAGCGGTCACTCATCTGGTCACCTTTTAGCCGCTGCACCAAAGTTGGTCTGACGTGGAATCTTGTCATACGATGGCCTGATCGGGCAAACATGGGCAAACCTGGCAAGCCGAGAGCTGCCAAAAGGCCGTATTGAGGGGGAGCAGTGGCATCTAACTACGAAGCGATTTGCGACGAAAACCGGCGGCGCTATGGCACGGAAGGCGCTCAAAAGTCAGGGGCGCTGGCGGCGGGGTTGTATGACAATCAAACGCACTTCATTTTCGAACTGCTACAGAACGCCGAAGATGCCCTAGGTCGACGCGGCGCTTGGCAAGGGCCGCGTAAGGTCTCTTTTGAGCTGACTCCAACAACATTGACGCTTTCCCACTTCGGCAAGCCATTCGATGAAGCAGACGTCCGAAGCGTGTGCGACATTGCAGAGAGCACAAAGAACGAGGCGTCCATTGGACGCTTTGGACTGGGCTTCAAATCAGTCTACACGGTTACCGACCTGCCAGAGATTCACTCTGGTGAAGAAGACTTCGCTATCCAGGAATACGTCTTCCCCAGACAAACAACTCGAACGCGCCGCCAAAGTGACGAGACACAGATCATCCTGCCGCTCAGGGCTGAAGAACCAGATGTAGAACAGGACATCATGACAGGGTTCCGGCACCTAGGGCCCGGCGCACTGATGTTTCTGCGCAACGTCGAGGAGATTAGCTGGAGCGTCGAAGGTGGCGCATCCGGGCTCTACATGCGCAACCGGCCGGAGGCACTCGGGCAAAACGTCAAGCGCGTGACGGTCATCGGCCATGAAACCGGGCAAGTTGAGGTCGACCAGAGCTGGCTAGTATTCCACCGCGACGTCTGCTCGGAGGAGCAGAAGAAGATTGGCAGGGTGGAGATCGCGTTTTCTCTGGTCGAACCCAAGGATGCTGCAGGTCGTTGGGTCGTTCATCCCCTGGCCACCTCCCCGCTTGTGGTGTTCTTCCCGACTGTGGTGGAGACCCACCTTGGTTTCCTCGTGCAAGGCCCATATCGCACCACGCCCAGTCGGGAAACTGTTCCACCAAGCGACCCTTGGAACCAGTATCTGGTCATGGAAACGTCCAGTCTACTGGTGGAAGCGATGCGTTGGATGCGCGATGAAGCGATGCTGGATGTTTCGGCTTTTCGCTGTCTACCCATCGACCCCGAAAAGTTTCCTCAAGGATCGCGGTTTACGCCGTTATTCGATGCCGTCCGGGAGGCGTTTCAAGAGGAGGCTCTGCTACCAACTTTCGACGGCCGGTACGTGACCGCCCATCAGGGAAAGCTGGCGCGCACGCAAGAATTACGTGAACTGTTCAGTGCAGACCAGATTGCGGCGCTGTTAGATCCTGCGGTCACTGCATGGTTATCAGCTGATATTACACAGGATAAGGCACCCGAGGTCCGCCAGTATCTGATGCGCGAACTCGACATAGACGAGATCACGCCAGCCAGACTCATACCGAGCCTAAACAAGCAATTCCTTGAAGCGCAGCCCGACGAGTGGGTGCTGCAGCTATACGAGTTTCTGAATGGCCAGGAGGCTGCGGCACTGCGTCGCCGCCTCGATACCATTCCACTAATCCGTCTTAATGACGGATCCCATGTAGTCGCGCGCGAAGACGGCATGGCCAACGCATTCCTACCCAGCGATATCACTACAAATTTTCCCACTATTAGCCGTGCGGTATGTTCGACACCCGAGGCGATATCGTTCCTGAGCTCACTGGGTATCACCAAGCCTGATCCAGTGGATGACGTAATCTGGAATATTCTGCCGAAGTATCAGCACCAAGAAGTGAGCGTGGATGACGATGCTTACGCGGCGGACATCGAGCGAATCCTATCTGCTTTCAAAACAGATTCAGGTAAACAGAAGGAAAAGCTCCAGGCAGCCCTACACGAAAACAACTTCGTAATGGTGATTGATAGTGGGGATGGCGCGACCTATGTCGCCCAGCCCAGCGCAATTTATATTGCCACTGAGCGCCTGCAGCAACTTTTCGCCGGCGTACCCGATGTACTGCTAGTCGACAACGAGTATGAATGTCTTCGCGGTGAGGATATCCGCAACCTTTTGGTGTCATGTGGTGCTAGCCGCTACCTAACCCCCGAGGCAACACCGTCACAACTAAGTTACTCCGAAAAGGAAAAGCTCCGAAAAGAAGCCGGCCTTGAGCGCGCTAGCTGGGAGACCGAACCACAAGACTTCACTCTTCGGGGGCTGGAAGAGCTTTTAAAGCTCTTACCAACTCTGCAGCACAGTGAAGCGGTAACTAAAGCAACGGTACTTTGGGAAGCACTGATAGATCTTGAAGGGCGCGGAACCGGGGCATTTTATGGTTCTTATGAATGGAGCTACTACCGTGAAACAAAGAATGCACGATTTGACGCGGCCTTTATTCGAATGCTTAACCAGATCGCCTGGGTGCCCAACGGCCATGGCGAACTGACTACGCCGAGTCAAGTGATATTCGACACCCTTGGCTGGAAGCCCAACCCCTTCCTGCAGACCAAGATTGCCTTTAAGCCGCCAATCATCAATCAGCTGGCCAAGGAAGCTGGTATTGATCCAGAAATTCTAGATCTGCTTCGAAGAGATCCCGCTATCGTTGCAGAGCTCGCATCCCGATTAACGCCCAGTCCAGTACCAGAACCGAACAAACCGACAGATACGGAACCGGAAGCCGACGCGCCACCCGACATCGACGTATACGACGATGCCAATGATTTGTATGGCGATGATATGCCAGATATCCCGCCAGGAACCCCTGACCCCGATGGAGGCGACACAGGTGGATCTGGTGGATCTGGTGGATCTGGTGGATCTGGTGGATCTGGTGGGTCTGGCGGGTCTGGCGGGTCTGGCGGGTCTGGCGGGTCTGGCGGGTCTGGCGGGTCTGGCGGGTCTGGCGGGTCTGGCGGGTCTGGCGGGTCTGGCGGGTCTGGCGGGTCTGGCGGGTCTGGCGGGCCTCGTGGGTCTGGTGGCCCAGGGAAAAGAAAGCCTGGGCACGCGGGAGGACGGCCATTCATTTCCTACGTCGGCGCACATCCGGATGACAATGAAGCCGATCCTGATGGCCTCGATCAATCGGCGCGGATGCAGATCGAAGCGCACGCCATCAATCTAATCACTAACCTTGAGCCGACACTATTTCGAACGCCAGAAGGCAACCCCGGGTTTGATCTTTATGAGGCCGACAGCACTGGCAAGCAGATTCGATGGGTTGAAGTGAAGTCGATGACGGGGAGCCTAGAAGATCGCCCCGTGGGCCTGTCATACACCCAATTCGACTATGCACGCGAAAAAGGCGATGCATATTGGCTGTATATAGTCGAACACGCGACCGATCCAGCACAAGCCCGCGTGCTCAGAATTCAGAATCCCGCTGGCCAAGCTCGAACATTCACGTTCGACTATGGCTGGAGCCAGATAGCCAGAACTGATTCGCCCCGTTGATCGGCACAGCGGCGTGCGTTCAACGGGTGTTGCTACGCAACTGGCGCCAAGCCACGACTTGGAACTTACCTAATTATTTCAAGAACCTTTTTATATGCTGTGATTGAATTTAAAAAAAGAAGGCGAAATGGTTTTTAGCTGGAAGACAAAAGCATTCTATAGAGAGCATGATTTTGATTCATACAGATCTACTGGACAAGGCGGAGTAATACCGCTCTCGAAGATCGCGACGCTCTGAACTGAGAGTGCCTCTTTGCGTTCTGGTGCTAGCCACGTGCATGACGTTTCCTTATTCTCAAATTTCTTGACCGTAATTTGTCTATTGATTTCGAAAAAACGGAGCGATAGATGGGCGGGATATTTAGCGGAAGAAAACCTTCAAGAACGGCAAAACCTTTCCCCGAACAGTTCGTGGCACTCGATATCCGAAAACTCCAGAAGAGCGACGGGCTCAAGCCCGGGGCAGCGTACAACCTGCATATGTACAACCAAGGCAAGAAGTGCGGGATATTTTCGATAGTCGTTTACGACGACTGCTTGGAACTCAAATACAGCCCATTTGATAACCAAACAAACCTGTTTCCGTACCAAACCATCGGCATCGCTCGAACCGCCTGTCATTTTGGCGGTGATCGTCCTTGGTTTCTTTGCCCAGGTGACCAATGCAGTAAAAGAGTGGCAATTCTCTATGGACCGAATTCGATGCTCTGTCGGCATTGCTGGGGGATCGCTTACCAGAGCCAGCGAGAAAACCAAATTCAGCGAATGTTCCGAAAACTCCGGTCAATCGAAGCTAGCTACACCGGCCGGCCAAACAACTCTGCGCCCAAGGATCGAACGCGTCCAAAAGGAATGCACATTCGCACGTTTGAGCGATTGCAGGAAAAGCATCAACGCATGTTTACCGAAATGCAGTTCGCTCAAATAGAGGAGTTTAGGAGATTGGACGACATACTATCCGACTGGGCCTGATCGACTGAAAACCTCAGAACTCCAACACAAACTGGCGCGACTTCACGACAATTAAGACATCGAAATGGAGAGTTTTTTTCGATGAGGGGGATGGGAGGCCTGCTGATTTAAAATCAGGCAGTTACAGGAGATTGGTTCGCCCCGTAGAGCCAGATTATGAAGCCTCTAATCAGTCAGCGAACGCCTGAATGTTCACTATTTCTCTATTGATAGGTAGGAAGGAAGGTACAGAAATTACTCTTCCCTAAGATGCTGATTATTGGAAAAAAATGGCGGTGGGCCAGGGATTCGAACCCCGGGAAGGCTATTAACCTTCGGCGGTTTTCAAGACCGCTGCATTCAGCCACTCTGCCAGCCCACCGTTTTTTCCATTACTGCCTTGCGACAGCGGTGAGCATGATACCGGAATTGCCTCAGCTGTCAACGCCCCCAAAACACCGCGAGGGGTTTTTTCCGCATTACCGCCATTTAATGGAATCCATAGGCAGGTTTACGGTCGTAAATGATTGAAAGTTACGTAGCTGACATTATTATGGGACAATAGAACTCAGAATCGTCATCAGTGGAGATGAGAATGGAGAACAGACATATCAACAGTCAACAAGGCACCTATGCGGCGCCTCACGCCGGAACGTCGACAGGTATCAATGCCGACGTCACCAAAGTGTTGCGCAACACCTATACCCTGCTCGCTATGACACTGGCGTTCAGCGCGGTGATGGCAGGTGTGTCGATGGCCGTTGGACTGGGTCGCGGCGCGAGCTTGCTCTGCAGCCTGGGCGCTTTGGCGCTGATCTGGCTGGTACTGCCTCGTACCGCTAACAGCTCCAAGGGCATCGCTGTCGTTTTTGCCTTCACCGGCCTCTTGGGCCTGTCGCTCGGCCCGATCCTCACCTACTACCTGTCGATGTCGAATGGCGGTAGCATTGTGATGCAGGCTCTGGGTGGAACCGCATTGGTTTTCTTCTCGCTGTCGGCTTATGTGCTGACTACCAAGAAGGATTTCAGCTTCATGGGCGGCTTCCTGTTTGCCGGCCTGATGGTTGTGATCTTTGGCATGCTGGGCATGTTTGTAGCCTCCATGTTCGGTGTCGAAATCAGCGCGTTCAGCCTGGCACTGAGTGCAGCAATCGTTTTGCTGATGTCCGGCCTGATCCTGTTTGACACCAGCCGCATCGTGAACGGCGGTGAAACCAACTACGTGATGGCAACGACAGCGCTCTACCTGAACATCTACAACCTGTTCACGAGCCTGTTGCACCTGATCGGCGCCTTCAACGACGAATAAAACGTTGCTGGCATTGGACAGAAAAGCCCCGGCTCTGGCCGGGGCTTTTGCTTTCTGAACGTTTTCATGTAAAAAAAACTATGCGCGAACAAGCCTCCGAATCTTTCACTCTGGTGATAACCGGCGCTCCGTATTCATCTCAGGCGCCTCAAACCGCACTCGCCTTCGCCAAGGCCGCCGTCGCAAAAGGCCATAGAATTGACCGGGTCTTCCTTTACGGGGACGGTGTTCACCTGGCGTCTTCACTGGCAACACCACCATCAGACGAAACACACTGGCCGAATGCCTGGGCTTCTTTCCTGGATGACCATCAAGTAGCCGGCGTTGCATGCGTCGCTTCAGCCCTCCGTCGGGGCCTGATCGATGAAGGTGAACAAAAGCGCTACCAATTGGCATCCAATAACCTGCTCTCACCCTTTGTGATCGCGGGGCTCGGCGAATGGGTCGAGGGTACAATCAAATCCTCCAAGACCTTGTATTTCCACAGCGGGAGTTAACGCATGACAACGCTCATCGTGATCGACCAAGCGCCCTACGGTAACTGGGCCGGCCGCGAGGCGCTGGACATGGCTTTCTCGCTGGCAACCTTTGATCAAGAGGTGAGCCTGCTGTTCACTGGGGCTGGCGTGAACTGGCTGCGCAAAGGCCAGGCGCCGGAGGCAATCGGGCAAAAATCAGCCGAAAAAAATATCACCGCAGCGCCCATTTTCGGTATCGACAAAATTATGGCTGATCAGGTTTCCTGCGAGCGCTACGGCCTCGCCCAGGATGAGCTTATTGCGGGCACAACGATCACCAAAAGCAGCCACGATCTGCTTGCCAGCTACACCAGTATCGTTTTCTCAAACTGATTTCTCTTTAAGATGGCTAAAATGAGCGACATCCATACCTTACATATCCTAAACAAGACGCCGGAGCATCCCCGGTTCAACGAGTGCCTGGCCATGCTCGGGCCGGAGGACGCGCTGGTCTTGACGGAAAACGGGGTCACCGCCCTTCCTGTGACGCAGCAGTTGCCGCTGCACTCGGTGTTTGCCATTCAGTCAGACCTAGAGGCACGCGGACTTCCCGCCGACGGAAGTGCTGCGTCAACTCTGGATTATGAGGGACTGGTCGATCTGACTCTTCAAGCGAAACGCGTAATCAGCTGGTGATCCGCATGGCAATTGATCAAAACCTACCTGTAAGAAATAACGAGGGTTTTCTGGAGGACGCCAACGCCTGGACTCATGAGGTGGCAGAGCTGATTGCTGAAGAGGACGCAATTGAACTTTCAGAAAATCACTGGGAGATCATCGACTTTCTGAGATTCTTCTACACCAAGCACGAAATCTCTCCACCTTCCAACCGACTGTTTGTTAAAGCCGTTCGGGAAGCCCTGGGTGAAGAGAAAGGTAATAGCATCTACCTGATGCAGTTATTTCCGGGCACTCCGGCCAAAACCGCCTGCCGGATTGCCGGCCTGCCCCGGCCCACCAACTGCCTCTAATCCTCTTTATCGGCCTTTGGTGAACGAGGTGTGCGGCGCTCTAAATCATCGGCATTGCCAATAAAGCTGCTCAGGCCGTTCTCGAACAAAGCAGATCCGAATTTTCGAAACTGCCGGGTGGATTCCTTCAGGGTTCCATCCAGCGCGGTCTCCGGTATTTCCCGAAAAGCCTCCCGGACACCTCGCTTCACACCCTGACTCACCTTTAGCTCAATATTCTGGGAAGCCTCGATCAGCTGCTCAACCTTCCGGTCCAGATGGGGCCGCACAACAAGCAGCCAAACGCCAAGCAACACAAGCGCCACGACGGACCCCGTCACCAGAGCGATGACTGCAATGAACGTCCAGTCAGACATGTCCGGCCTCCCGCACCTCAGCCTGAGAATTGAAAATAGGTCAGTGAAATAAACTGGGCTATTCCAGCAACTGCACCG
This sequence comes from Marinobacter salinisoli, assembly GCF_017301335.1. Lineage (NCBI taxonomy): Bacteria > Pseudomonadati > Pseudomonadota > Gammaproteobacteria > Pseudomonadales > Marinobacteraceae > Marinobacter > Marinobacter salinisoli. Next base: position 2,504,875 of record NZ_CP071247.1, on the reverse strand, counting down.
AAAAGGCCGCCAACAAACATCAGTAGCAGCTCCTCCTCACGGAAGGCTGGACGAAGGATATCCTGAAACTCGGCCGGCCCAAGCGCCTTGAGTTGAGACGACAACACATCAGCGACCACCGGCGCACGCTCCCGATTGAACTCCGGGTCACTAAAAACCTCTTTCGTTGCCTTTACCGCTTTCTGGTTCATCACCTTCTTCAGTTCGGTGTAGCCGGCCATCCCCACACTGACTTGCGCCGTCAGCTTCATAATCATCGAATCATCGAGCAATGGCCGCAGATGCTTCTGGATAATAGCCCGGGTTCGGTCACCACGGTGCCCGTTCAGCATTGCGTCAGCCACTTTTTCAACCGTGATCAGCTCATCAGCCACCAACTGAGCCCAAACCTCGGCAATTTCCGGCTGGCGCCGCAGAAACAACCCCTGAATTGTCCAGAACAGGAACCGGCGAGGGCGAACCGGCGTAAAGATCAGATTGATCGCCAGCCAGTTGGTCAAAAAGCCAACCAGAAATCCACCGACCGGTAGTATCCAGGGTTCCGGGAAACGCGTCCAAAGCGGAATAAGCGCGGCCCCTAACAACCCCCCAAGGAGCGCGCCGCAATTGACTACCGAGCGCAACTCCACGGCCCCCGCCTGCTGAAAAATGCGATTCATCAGATCCGGATGCTTTTCCAGCTCCTTACTCAGAAGCGCCTTGAGATCCACCAGGTCGTCGAGATCGTCCCCAAAGTCTTCAACCAGCTCTTCAACACGATTGGGCAACTGCTGCCTCGCCCACTGGTAAATGCGCCGTTTCACGAAGAGCGGCAGGTTGTCCCATAGCACCGGCTGGATTTCGTACATGATTTCATCAATGTACTCGTCCATGCGAGGCGTCACCTGGGAAATAATCTGCTCCACAATACGCTGGGGCTCGAGTTTCTCGTAGACGGCGTTCAGGTCGCCAAACTGCTGCATGGTTCGGTCCACACAGATGTGAGCCATTTTTTCAGATTTGCGGGGAATCACACCCTGCCAGCCAATAGCGCCCAATCCGATAAAGCGCACGGGATAGAACGACATCTTGATGGCCAGCCAGTTGGTCGCCCAACCAATCAGGCCCGCGACTATCGGCAGCAAAAGAAGCGTTGCGTCGGACAAAAGAAACCCCGGTAAGAGAATGACGTGCCAGCCATTAAGGGAAAGACCGCCGAAATTCAGGCCACAGGCTTATGCAGTCGGGCTTTACCTGAATCATGTGGGAAAGGCCAAATCGGGACATTGGCCGAGCCGCCAGCCCAACACCGGTAATACGGCAGCCAGACACAAAAAAAAACGCCGGTAGCGAAGCACTACTGGCGTTTTTCAATCAACCACCCGATTTACTGGTAGTAGGCGTTTTCGGTATTGGTGTGGTCGGTGATGTCCCGAACACCGGTAATCTCCGGAAGACGTTCTTTCAACGTCGTTTCAACCCCCTGCTTAAGGGTCAGGCTGACCGCGGAACAACCCTGGCAACCGCCACCAAAGCGAAGTACGGCCACGGACTCATCGACGATCTCGACCAACGACACCTCGCCGCCGTGAGCGGCCAGGTTTGGATTGATCTCCGAGGCCAGAATGTAATTTACCCGATCCGGCAGGGGCGCATCGTCAGAGACATTCGGCACCTTCGCGTTCGGCGCCTTGATGGTCAGCTGGCCACCCATCTGGTCTTTCGAGTAATCGACAAATGCCTCTTCCAGAAACGGAACCGAACTGTGGTCCAGGTACAGGGTGAACTTGCCCAGATCCAGCTGCTCGTCAGTTGGAACAATTTCATTGGGTGGGCAATAGGCCAGGCAGGTCTCAGCGTTTTTCGTGCCGGGCTGAGTCACGAACATACGGACACCCATGCCTTCTACATCCTGCTTATCGATAAGTTGTGCGAGATAGTCCCGGGCGGGATCTGTCACAGTTACCATTGCCATGTTTTCAACCTGTCTGAATGTTTCAGATATTCTAAGGGACTCACTCGGAACATGAAAGACCAAGTAAAATACTAGGTCTTTTAAAGCGTACTAACTTCTACGTATAGTGGGCCGGCCGCAATTTCAAGGTTCCAATGTGCGAAAAGAGGGCCATCGCTGAGACGCTCCCGCGCATTTTTGCTATGATTCCGCGCCATTGCCGGCAATAAGACGCAACACTTTACTTACTCTCGGAAGTTCAGATATGACCGATCGCAAAATCCGCCTCGAACAGCTTCATAACGCCCTGAAAGAACGGATTATGGTTCTCGACGGTGGTATGGGCACCATGATCCAGAGTCACAAGCTGGATGAGCAGGCATTTCGCGGCGAGCGGTTCGCGGAGTTCGACCGGGAGGTAAAGGGCAACAATGACCTGCTGAATCTGACCCAGCCGAAACTCCTTAAGGAAATCCACGCCGATTACCTGGACGCCGGCGCAGACATCATTGAGACCAACACATTTAACTCCACCCGGCTCTCCCAGGCGGACTACGGGCTGGAATCCATTGCCCGGGAACTGAACGTTGAAGCCGCCAGGCTGGCACGGGACATTGCCGACGAATTCACTCGCCGCACCCCCGACAAGCCCCGCTTTGTGGCCGGCGCCGTGGGTCCTACTTCAAGAACAGCCTCGATCTCGCCGGACGTCAATAACCCCGGCTTCCGAAACGTTGATTTCCAGACCCTCGTCGACAATTACTACGAAGCCGTGGAAGGCCTGGTGGAAGGCGGTTGCGATCTCATTCTGATCGAAACTATCTTCGATACACTGAATGCCAAGGCAGCCATATACGCCACGCAGCAATACTTTGACGATAGCGGCATTGAGCTGCCGATCATGATTTCCGGCACCATTACCGATGCCTCCGGCCGGACCCTTTCCGGCCAGACCACCGAGGCTTTCTGGAACTCCATTGCCCACGCCAAGCCACTCAGCGTTGGCCTCAACTGCGCTCTGGGTGCTGACGCCCTGCGACCCTACGTCGAAGAGCTGGCAACCAAGGCGACCACCTATGTCAGCGCACACCCGAACGCTGGCCTGCCAAACGAATTCGGGGAGTACGACCAAACCCCGGAGGAAATGGCAGACATCATCGAGGGTTTTGCTCGCGACGGCTTCCTGAACATCATTGGCGGGTGTTGCGGCTCACGCCCCGATCACATCGAGGCGGTTGCCAAAGCCGTCGCGAAGTACCCTCCTCGACAGATTCCCGACATCAAGCCGGCACTCCGGCTGTCTGGTCTTGAGCCATTCACCGGCGACGAGAATGTCCTGTTCATCAACGTTGGCGAGCGCACCAACGTAACCGGCTCCCGCCGCTTCCTGCGCCTGATCAAGGAAGAACAGTATGAAGAGGCACTGAGCGTTGCCCGCGACCAGGTGGAAAACGGCGCCCAGATTATCGATATCAACATGGATGAAGGGATGCTTGAATCCAGGGAGGTCATGGTCACCTTCCTGAATTTGATCGCCTCGGAGCCGGATATCTCCCGCGTCCCCATCATGATCGATTCCTCCAAATGGGAAGTGATTGAAGCGGGCCTGCGCTGCATTCAGGGCAAAGCGGTAGTGAACTCGATCAGCCTGAAAGAGGGCGAGGAGGAGTTCATCAAGCGCGCCAAAGACTGCATGCACTATGGCGCCGCTGTCGTGGTGATGGCCTTTGACGAACAGGGCCAGGCCGACACCTACGAACGCAAGACCGAGATTTGTAAACGCTCCTACGACGTGCTGACCGGCATCGGCTTCAATCCCGCCGACATCATCTTCGACCCCAACATTTTTGCCATTGCTACGGGTATTGAGGAACACAACAATTACGCCGTGGATTTCATCGAGGCGACACGCTGGATCAAGCAAAACCTGCCTCATGCGTCCATTTCTGGCGGCGTAAGCAACGTGTCCTTTTCCTTCCGCGGCAACGACGTCGTGCGTGAAGCGATCCATTCCGTGTTCCTGTACCACGCAATCAAGGCAGGTATGAACATGGGGATCGTCAATCCCGGGCAACTGGTGATTTACGACGAAATCGACTCGGACCTGAAAGAGCGTGTTGAGGACGTAGTGCTGAATCGCCGGGACGATGGCACCGATCGCCTGCTGGAAATCGCGGAGCAATTCAAGGGACAGAGCAAGAAGACCCAGGAAGAAGACCTCGCGTGGCGTGAATGGCCGGTGGCAAAGCGCCTGGAGCACGCACTCGTTAAAGGTATAACCACCTACATCGTCGAAGACACCGAAGCCTGTCGCCAGAACGCCACGCATCCGATCGAAGTGATCGAAGGCCCTCTGATGGACGGCATGAACGTGGTCGGCGACCTGTTCGGTGACGGCAAAATGTTTCTGCCTCAGGTCGTCAAGAGCGCCCGCGTTATGAAGCAGGCGGTTGCGCACCTGATTCCCTTCATCGAAGCGGAAAAGACGTCGGAACAAAAAGCCAAGGGCAAAATCCTGATGGCCACCGTAAAAGGCGATGTTCACGACATCGGAAAGAACATCGTGGGCGTGGTGTTGCAGTGCAATAATTACGAGGTCATCGATCTGGGCGTCATGGTGCCCTGCGAAAAAATCCTGGACGTCGCCCGCAAGGAAGATGTCGACATCATCGGCTTGAGCGGACTCATCACGCCATCGCTGGATGAAATGGTTCACGTTGCCAAGGAAATGCAGCGGCTGGATTTCAATATCCCACTGATGATCGGCGGCGCGACCACCTCGAAGGCACATACAGCGGTCAAAATTGAGCCCGAATACCAGAATGACCTGACGCTTTACGTGTCCGACGCTTCCCGCTGCGTGAACGTAGCCTCACAACTGCTCAGTCAAACCGCGAAAGACCCACTGGTGTCGGCCACCCGGGAAGAGTATGACCAGATTCGCGAGCGGCGGAAATCCCGGGGCGAACGAACCAAACTGGTCAGCCTGAAAGAGGCCCGGGATAGAGCACCGGAAATCGGGCTGGACGATTACGAGCCGCCAAAACCGGCATTCACCGGCATCCGCGAGTTCAATAACTACGACCTGAACGAGCTGGTCGAGTACATTGACTGGACACCGTTCTTTATTTCCTGGGACATTGCAGGAAAGTACCCGGCCGTTCTGGATGATCCGAAACGGGGCGAAGCGGCCCGCAGCCTGTTCAATGACGCTCAGAAGATTCTTCGCCAGATGATTGATGAAAAACGGATTTCGGCCCGAGCAGCGGTCGGTTTCTGGCCCGCTAATCGGCGCGGTGATGACATCGTGGTCTATAAGGACGAAAGCCGGACGGAAGAACTGACCACCCTGCATCACCTTCGTCAGCAGGATGAAAAGGCGCCCGGCCAGCCCATGAGGGCGTTGTCCGACTTTGTTGCACCTGAGGGTTCGGCCTGCTGCGATTATGTGGGTGGTTTCGCCGTGACGGCCGGTATCGGTGCCGAGGAATTCTCCAATGAGTTCAAGGATCGCAACGACGACTATAACGCCATCATGGTGAAAGCCCTGGCAGATCGCCTGGCCGAAGCCTTTGCCGAGCGCATGCACGAGCGGGTTCGAACAGAGTTCTGGGGCTATGCCACGGACGAAAGCCTGGATAACGATGCGCTGATCAAAGAGCGCTACCAAGGCATCCGCCCGGCCCCAGGCTACCCGGCCTGCCCGGACCACACAGAAAAGGCCGCCTTGTTTGAGCTTCTCAACGCCCCCAAAACGGCAGGCATCGAACTGACCGAACACTTCGCCATGTTCCCGGCTGCGGCGGTATCTGGCTGGTACTTCGCGCATCCGGAATCGAAATATTTTGCCGTGGGAAAGATTGGCGCAGACCAGGTGGAAGACTACGCTGAACGTAAGGGCATGACGAAGGCCGAGGCGGAACGCTGGCTTGCACCCAGCCTGGCTTACGATCCAGCGGAATAAGCCGCCGACCAAACACCAATTGGAATGGAAAAGGACGCCCGATGAAGAGTGGGAGCAAAGGACAGCCTGAAAAGGATAACGCTCCGCAACGCCCGGGGGTCCTGAAAATCCTGCAGAGTATTCTTGCCGGCGCCTTCGGCGTCCAGTCTGACAAGCGCCGGCAAGAAGATTTCGCCAGTGGCAGCCCCTGGCCTTACATCATCGCCGGTGTTCTCTTCACGGCGGGATTCGTCATTGGGCTGATCCTGATCGTCAACATGGTGCTGGCGAGTAGCTGACCCGCTTACTGGCCGGACACCCACATCACTGCAAAGGCAACCACCAGCATCACCAGAAGGACCGATGCCACCGCATCCACATGACTGTCTGAACCTGCTGTTTTTTTCATCGCACTTCCCTCTTTCGAAATTGCTTCGCTAATGTTTATTTTTATCGGAAACTGAAGGAGTTACCTCGTTCCTTGTTTCAGTTAAGACAGCAAACGGCGATTCGTCCAGTTTCACTTTTCCTATATCGCCTGAATCGATAAACATATTTTGAAATAATCATTTTAGAAATATAAACGTGGTGATATCCTGCGACGCAGATATAAGACCCGGCCTGAACGTGGGTTTCAGAGCCAGGCTTCCAATCGATGAGTTAGAGCAGGATCTCGCATTATGTACGTATACGACGAGCACGATCGGCAAATAGCGGCCGAACGGGTAGCGCAGTTCAGAGACCAGACCGATCGCGCCCTCGCGGGCGAATTGGCAGAGGAAGAGTTCCTCCCACTGCGCTTGCAAAATGGCCTCTATGTTCAGCGGCTTGCCCCCATGCTCCGAATTGCGGTGCCTTACGGCATGATGCGCTCAAATCAGCTCCGTCGTCTGGCTCGAATCAGTCGCGACTACGACAAGGGTTACGCCCATTTCACCACCCGCCAGAACGTCCAGCTGAACTGGCCAAACCTGGAAGATGTGCCGGACATTCTGGCCGAACTTGCAGAAGTCGAGATGCACGCCAACCAGACCAGCGGAAACTGCATCCGGAATACCACCACGGACCAGTTCGCCGGGGTTCAGGACGACGAGATTGCCGACCCACGCCCCTACTGCGAGATCATTCGCCAATGGTCCACCTTCCATCCGGAATTTGCGTTTTTGCCCCGGAAGTTCAAAGTAGCGGTGAATGCTTCTGAGAAAACCGATCGGGCAGCCATTCAGGTGCACGATATTGGCTTGCAGATAGTCCGCAACGAGGCGGGCGACCTGGGTTTTCGTGTTCACGTTGGTGGCGGCCTGGGCCGCACGCCCATGGTGGCGCCGGTGATCCGTGAATTCCTCCCGGAACTCGACTTGCTAACTTACCTGGAGGCCGTGCTGCGGGTTTATAACCGCTACGGCCGACGGGATAACAAATTCAAAGCACGGATCAAAATCCTGGTTAAGGCGCTGACACCGGCCGGGTTCGCCGACAAGGTGGAAGCCGAGTGGGCGCACATCAAGGATTCCCCGACCAAGCTGACGCGTGACGCGATCGACCGCATCAAGAGCTATTTCACTGAGCCCAGCTACGTCAGCCTGGAAAACGCATCAGACCTACTGGCAAAACAGCGCTTCGAGAACCGCGCCTTCGATCAGTGGCTGAGCCACAATGTGGATACTCACAAAAAGCCGGGCTACTCGATTGTTAATCTGACGATTAAGGAAACCGGCACCCCACCGGGCGACGTCACCGACCGTCAGATGGAGCAGATTGCCGATCTTGCCGATGAATACAGCTTCGGAGAGATTCGTGTCACTCATCAACAGAACGTGGTGCTGGCCGACGTACGACAGGATCGCTTGTTTGAGTTGTGGCAGGCCATCGTTCCGATGGGTTTTGGTACCGCAAACCTGAACACCCTGACGGACGTAATCTGCTGCCCTGGCGGCGATTACTGCGCTCTGGCCAACGCCAAATCCATCCCCGTGGCGGAAGCAATTCAGCGTCGCTTTGATGATCTCGATTATCTATATGACCTTGGCAACATCGATCTGAACATCTCAGGCTGCATGAACGCCTGTGGCCATCACCACGTGGGCAACATCGGGGTTCTCGGCGTAGATAAAAAAGGCGAGGAGTTCTACCAGATTAGTCTGGGGGGCTCATCCCATCACGATGCCTCCATCGGCAAGATTCTGGGGCCATCTTTCGCCCGGGAAGCCATGCCCGATGTTATTGCCAAAATCATTGATGTCTACGTAGGTCGGCGGACCGAGGAAGAGACCTTCCTGGACACCTATCGCCGCATCGGAATCGACCCGTTCAAGGAGAGCGTTTATGCCTGAGATCGTATTACACAACGGCAGCATTAAACAGGACGATTGGGTTGTTGTTCCGCGCCCAGAAGAAGGCGAGTCTCTGAACGTACCGGACCAGAAGGCGCTGATTCCGGCCGACCTGTGGCTCGCGGGTTACGAGCGCTACGCCGGCCGAGCAGACATCGGCGTCTGGCTCGACAGCCATCAGGAACCGGAATCACTGGGCGACAAGGTAAACGAGCTGCCCGTGATCGCCGTGAACTTCCCGAAATTCACCGATGGGCGGGGCTATAGCATCGCCCGGATTCTGCGGGAAAGGCTGGGCTTTGAAAACGAATTGCGAGCGATTGGTGACGTCCTCTTGGACCAGCTCCAGTTTATGAAGCGCTGCGGCTTCAACAGCTATGCCCTGAGACCGGACAAGGACATCCAAAAGGCTGCGAAATGCCTTGGGTTCTTTACCCAAGGCTATCAGGCCGCGACGGACACCGACACACCGCTGTTCCGCCGCCGCGCCGGGTAAGGAAACCATCAATGAAAAAAGCCTGTCGTTGACAGGCTTTTTTATGCTTTTACTTGCTGTGATCCAGCACAATCTTTCCGGCCGACTCACCCTTCAGGAACGCCTTAAGCGCCGCATCAAGCTCGGCTCGACCAATATCCCGTGCAGAAGCTTCGGTTTTCGAGCACGCCCAGTCGCTAGAGAACTTCTGCCATATCGTCTTCTTATCCTGCAGGGGGATTTCCACCGAATCGACGCCCAGCAGATTGACCCCGCGCAGAATAAACGGCAGAACGGTTGTTTCAAGCTGCGGTCCCGCAACAAGGCCACAGCAAGACACAGAGCCCCCCGGTTTCACCTGCTTTAACAGTTCGGCGAGAGGCGTCCCGCCCACGGTATCCACTGCGTTGGCGAACACCGGCTTGAGCAGGGGCTTTTTCTCCTGCGTCAACGCATCCCGACCGACAACTTCTTTCGCGCCAAGCGCCTTGAGCGATTTTTCATGATCGGCCTTTCCGCTGATCGCAACTACCTCAAACCCCAGCCTGGCCAGCAACTCAACCGCGACACTACCAACCGCACCACTTGCACCCGATACAGCAACAGCCCCCTGCTCCGGCTGCGCGCCCATGGTGAGCAGCTTCTGCACACATAACCCAGCCGTGAGCCCGGCGGTACCGTAAATCATGGCGGTGCGCGCATCCCAGCCCGATGGCATGGGCACACACCAGCCAGCTGGCACCCGAATGTATTCACCGAAGCCGCCGGAGGTGTTCATCCCCAGATCGTAGCCTGTGACAATCACCTGGGAACCCTCAGCTATCTCAGCAGAAGACGATTCGACCACCTCACCTGCGGCATCGATGCCGGGCGTATGTGGAAAGTTTCGGGTCACGCCCTTATTACCGGATGCCGACAAGGCATCCTTATAGTTCAGGGAGGAGTGGGAAACGCGAATCAGCACCTCACCTTCAGGCAGATCCCCAATATTCAGGGTTTTCTCAGACCCGACATAGTCACCGTCTTGTTCCTCTACCCGCCAGGCTTTGTATTCTGTATTCATCGTCACAATCACACCCCTTTCCGTTTGGTTGTCTACTGGATGTTCTGCTTCCGAAAGGCGCTCAGCACCTTCCAGACCGTATGTTCAAGAGCTGCGCTGGTCGCCAGCCCGAACTTTTCCGCCAGCGTGCGCTTTCGCTGGTAAGACACAGAGACTACGTCGGCACGATCACAGGCTTCAATGAGATATTCGTCTGAGGTCTTGATGTCATCGATCAGCTTTACATCCAGCGCGCGGGTGCCAAACCAAATGTCACCATTGGCGACCTCGGCAATGTCAAGGTCCGGGCGGCGCTGGCTCACGTAGTCTTTGAACAACACGTGAGTGTCTTCCAGATCTGCGAGAAACTTCTCACGACCTTTTTCGGTATTTTCACCGAACATTGTCAGGGTCCGTTTGTGTTCGCCGGCGGTCAGCACTTCAACATCGACGTCATTTTTCTTCAGCAGGCGATGGAAATTCGGCAACTGGGCCACGACCCCGATAGAGCCAAGGATGGCGAAGGGCGAGGCTACAATCCGATCTGCGACACAAGCCATCATATAGCCGCCACTGGCAGCCACCTTGTCTACGCAAGCGGTCAATCGAATACCTTTACCACGAATCCGGTCCAGCTGGGCTGCCGCCAGCCCGTACGCGTGGACCATGCCACCACCGCTTTCGAGGCGAATGACGACTTCGTCCTCATCAGGGTTGGCAATACTCAGCACTGCGGTAATGGCGCGGCGCAGCTGGTCGGTTTCGCTTGCCTTGATATCACCATCGAAATCCAGGACAAAAACTCTCGAGCGCTGGTCTTCTGCGCTTTCGCCCAGCTTCTCTTTGGCCTTCTCCGACTTCTTTCTGGCCTTCTCTTCTTTCTTGCGGGCTTTCGCCGCCGCCTTGCGCTCGCCTTCAGACATCAACCGGGCCTGAATGGATTCCCGCAGTTTCTTATAGCTGTCGTTCAGCTTCCGGATTTTTAGCTCACCGTCACCACCGTGATCGTCGCGATCTTTATGGGCGGCAGAGACAATCACCGAGATAATCACCAGAGCCGCCACAACAAAGGTGACAACCTTGGCGAGGAACAAACCATACTCTGTCAGAAACTCCAAAGTGCTTCTCCGTAACCTGTTCTGGGCGTAACAGTGTAACTTACCGAATTTACGCTGATAAGGTGAGCAAAATTATTTAAACAAGCGTTCGATCGAGCTTGACAGCTCCCTGCACTCACCATAAAGTCGATTTCGAGGTCGGCTCTGCTAGAGCGCCCGTTCAGGCTTACCTGTCAAGGGCATCCAAGCCGTCGCCAACACCAGACAACCAGCCAAAAAGGGAAAGATAATGTCTGTAGCTCAGGTATTCGAACAACTTGAACAGAACTTCAACGCTGACGCAGCGCAAGGCCTGGACTTGGTATTCCAGTTCGACATCGAAGACGACAAGAACTACCACGTTGTAATCAACGACGGCACCTGCAATGTTCAGGAAGGCGAGCACAGCGATCCTTCGGTAACCCTGATCATGAACTCCGAAACCCTGCACGGCATCGTGTCTGGCGAAACTGACGGCATGCAGGCATTCATGGCCGGCCAGCTGCGCGCTGAGGGCGACATGATGCTCGCCACCAAGCTCGGTGAGCTGTTCAAGATGGGCTGATCAACCCCATCCTGATGCAAAAAAGCCTGCGTTCACCGCAGGCTTTTTTTTTCGCTTTGAATCCAGAGACGGCGTTACCAATATTGGACGGCCTTACGGGCCTCCTCATTGACCGGCACTGCCACCAGGCCTGAACCGGAAAGCCGGACGTCGAATGCCGCTCCATCCCTCATGGGCATAAACGTCGCGTTACCGTAGACGCCCTCAACAAAGGGCAGGTCAAACTGACGATCCAGTTCCCAGATATCCGCCCATACTGTATCGCTCAGACCGATAACGGACCTTGGCAAATCGCGCTCCTGCTCGAGCGATGTATAACGACCACCGAGCCTCTCCAATCGATACGCAGGCCCGATTCCCAGCCAGCGCAACGGACCCGTGAATCGAATAATCTTGGCGTCGACCTGCCATTGATCCCCACGAAGGGTTGCAACCACCGGCTGCGCGTTCCGGGCTTCAAAGGTGACACCCCAGCGCTGCGCCCCCTGCTCCTGAGTGGACACGGTAGCAACAGTCTGCATACCCGCGAGGGATTGATAGCTGTAAAGATTAAAGGCGATAACCAGAAGATAGGCGCCAACGGTCATTACACCGAAAACCGCCATCCCTTTCAGCCAGGCCAGCAGCCAGCGAGGACGGAGAAAGAATGTGAGTCCGGCGATAACCAGAACCGCACCGAGACCGGCTAGCGCAATGGTAGCGAATTCCTGCGACATACAATCAGAGACCCACGTCATCCAATGAGCTGGTCGCCAACTTGAGGAGATCCTGATTCTTGTCCTCTCGCTGACCGATGCTCTCTATGTAGTACTCCATCGAAGTCAAAGCGTCGGCCAGGGCTTCCAGCACCTGTGCCGATGGTGCGTCACGACCATCCAGGAGCTGAGCCTGTATGGAACCCGCCACCCGCTCGAGAACGCTCGCAGCAGCCGGATCATCCACCATCTGCAGCCCACCCCAGATGCTATGAAGGGTACCCGGCAGGTTCGCAAGATGAAGTTTGTCATAATCCGACTCAACAAAGGCGGTAATGGCTCGTTTTGCCAGTGTCAGCGCACTGCGAGCCTCATCGGCTACGACAAACAGAGCCTCCCGCAGGTAGATCGACTCGTCCTGTTTGTTTTGCGCTACTGCAAGGGCGTCGGTTTCCGAGGTAATACCGCGATTCACGATCTGGATAACCGCGTCTTCAATGCTCAATACGGAACCTGCCAGACGATAGAGTTCATCATCCTCTGGCAGCTTGGAATCCGCCTCCCATCGACGCAAGCGCGCGGCTTCCTCTCGGGCAACCGACGCGAGCTTGTTCAGGTCCAGCATCAACAGCGTATTGGCCAGCCGGTCCAGTGCAGAGGCAATGGACGACAGCTCCGCAAGGTCAGGCTCAATGCCTCGCTCGATAATGTCGAGCTTGTCTTTCAGCTGGTTCAATTCATCCTGCAGCGCTTCGGACAGGGATTTCAGAACGTCACTGCCCGGCCCGTACAGCCGGCGGGCATGGCTTTCCAGCATGGAGTCTGTAAAGTCTGCAGGCGCCAAGCGGTACGCCGAGAGCACCCGCGTCACTTCCGGGTTGCCCGAGCCGCTGCGGTACAACAGGTAAATCAGGTCACGAATCAGGGAATCCGGTGCGTGCTTGGCGGTCGCAACCTTGCCGACGTACACCACTTCCCTGGCGTATTTCTCGATGCGCATGAACATGCGCTTGCGTGCCTTGCTGAAGCCCATAGCGCGGTCGAGCATGGTGTCAGCCACGACCGAAACCAAACACCACATCTGCCCCATCGGAGCACCGGAGCACAGGCGAGCCATACCGCGGGATGCACGACCAATCAGCTTCTTGTTAACGAGGTCATTGCGCTCTTTGAGAATACCAAGCAACGCAACCTGGAAGGTCAGGCGCATACGGCGCGCCATGATTTCGTATTCGGAGTCGCCACCGGTGAATGGGTCGATCTGCATTCCAGCACAGAAGTCCGGCTGGTCTTTGACGTCTACTTCAAAGAATACCGACTCAGGATAGGGCTTTTCACGACGGGCCTCGCGCAGGTCGTTAATAACCGGCAAAAGCAATTCGGGGTGGTCTGCACGCTGCTGGTGATAATACTCGACATAACGACGAAGGATGAAAAGCGCGCTATTGAGGGTGGTCAGCAGAATGTTCTTGTCGTCGTTGGCGCCCACGGGAACATCGTTCGCCATGGATACGGCTTCTTGGCAAAGCAAAGCACCACCACGGAGTTCCACAAGAACAAAAATGCCTCGGAGCTGGTTGATGAAGTCAACACAGTTCTGGAGGTCTTCGCCACTTTCCCGGTTTTCTTGGAAGCGTTCTAGACTGGATTCTGCCTGCTTGATGGTCTGCTCGATTTCTTTTTTGACCAGATCAAACGACTGGGATTTCGTCGCTAGAGACGACTGAACCATAAACGCTTCCTGTTATTATTAGCGGAGACTACCGCAACCTCATGGTAACCATTACCCGCCCGATACACTGACAGGCCTACTCTTGTTATTGCGTAATCCAGGGTTTCAGCTCACTCTTTTTAAACCAAAACCGGCTAACTGACCACTACTTATATCATAAAACTCAAGCACCTCAAGAAAGGCAGAATGTAACATTTGGTATAATCCGAGGTATTTCTCATTCGAGCTACTGAAGTTTGCTCCAGACTGTTTCACCTGCCTGCTTTTCCATCATGCCCAGAAACTCCTCGTGGGCGTCCTGCTCATCCTGACTGGCGGCAACCACAGCCAGAGGGGCACGCTCAGAAGATAACCGGCGAATTCCCCCCACACTGCCACCGTCTTCCGATCCGGTGTCAAGGGAGAGCGCAGTCTGCCCACCCGTGAGCAACAGGTAGACATCAGCGAGAATCTCAGCATCAAGAAGTGCGCCGTGCAGCTCCCGATTACTGTTGTCCACGCCATACCGCTTACACAAGGCGTCAAGATTGTTCTTCTGGCCAGGATGCTTTTTTCTCGCGATGGCCAGTGAATCCACTACGCCACAATGATCGGCCGTTTTGCGAACCGGTTTCAGGCGGGCAAATTCAGCATCCATGAAGCCGACGTCAAACGCCGCGTTATGAATAACCAGTTCGGCGCCATCGATGAACGCGAAGAATTCGTCGGCAATCTCCGCGAACTTTGGCTTATCAACGAGAAACTCGTTGGTAATACCATGGACCGAGATAGCTTCAGCCTCGACCTCTCGTTCCGGGTTTATGTAGACGTGATAGGTCCGGCCCGTCAGCTGGCGCTCCATGAGCTCAACACAGCCGATTTCGATAATCCGGTGTCCGGAAGACGGATCAATACCTGTGGTCTCGGTATCCAGTACAATTTGTCTCATAACTTCACATAAATCCGCGTTGCTTGCGTCAGGCCCGACTTAACTCGGACACACCACGATTGGCCAGTTCATCGGCCAGTTCGTTATCCGGGTTGCCTGAATGGCCTTTTACCCAGTGCCAGTTCACTTGATGACGGGCAACCTCGTCATCGAGGGCGCGCCACAAATCTTCGTTCTTGACCGGTTTTTTGGCCGCCGTTTTCCAGCCGTTCCGTTTCCAGCCTTTCATCCATTCAGTAATGCCTTTACGGACGTACTGGGAGTCCGTGTAGAGTTCGACTTCGCAGGCCCGCTTGAGTGCCGACAGCCCCCGAATCGCCGCCATCAACTCCATGCGGTTATTGGTTGTCTCGGCCTCACCTCCGTGCAGCGTTTTACAGGCATCGCCGTATCGCAGGACGACCCCCCAGCCACCGGGACCGGGATTACCCTTGCACGCGCCATCGGTGTACAAAATCACTCTGCCCGACATAATACTCCTGATATTTATTCGGTATTTTCCTGCATCCACTTGCCTGCGTGGGCTCCGCGGGATGCCCCAATGGCTCTGGTGCCAGACAGCGCAATCACTTTCGCCTTGCCCCAGACCGGACGCTTGGGCAATCCCGCATACACCCGTTTTCTGGCCATAATGCAGTAGTAAGCACCAAGGGGCAGGATTCTATTGCCAGCCAGCCTCGAATCCAACCGGCTTTCGACATCTCGCCCACTCCTCTGGAGCGGCAAACGAAAAAACCGCGTGGCAGATACTTCAATATTGAAACCCAGAAGGTGTAACCAGTCCTCCATGCGCCCGCGAAACAGGAACCGCCCACCCCAGGGCCCTTCGCGGAAACGGGAGACTGCCCGGCGCAGCCCCCAGAGGCTCAACGGATTCAAACCGATGAGCGCGATCGTCCCCTCACCCCGCAGGACACGGGCAGCTTCCCGAATCACCTCGTGCGGAGACTTGCTGAAATCCGCACTGTGATGAAGCACGACCAGATCCATGGAATCTGAGGGAAACGGCAATTCATGGGAATCGCACACGACTACCCCGTCGGAGATCTCGCCCGACCAAAAGGGGGTGGTCATGATTCTTTGCGTGAAATCCGTGCCGGTGGCCAACGGTAATCGATGACTGATACCGACCTGCAATTGGCGAGCGCCGGTCAGGCGAGCCAGATCGCTGTCCAGCATTCGCCGCTGATCCGCCAGTAAAGCCCTGCCCAGCGGCGTCTGAAACCACCGCTCGAAACTTTCGTGGCGAGCCGCGTAATCAATCGTTTCTGGCTTTTTCACAAGGTCACCCCGCTTCTGGCCCGGTTTTGGACCGCCCCGGTAATGATCTATCATATCAGTCACACTCAGATTTCACAGGTGAGACTTGTATGTTGACCGTGCATCCCATCCGCGCGTTCAGTGATAACTATATCTGGTGCCTTTCGGACACCGAGACAGGTCGGGCTCTGGTGGTTGATCCCGGGCAGGCCAGGCCGGTGCTTGAGCACCTGAACGAACACCACCTGCGCCTGGATACTATCCTGGTCACCCACCACCACCCCGATCATGTCGGCGGTGTGCCGGAGTTACACACGCATGCGCCGGACTGCCGCATTATCGGGCCGGCAAACTCACCGTTCAAAGGTATTTCCGAGCCCGTGCAACCCGGCGCAAAAGCGACCTGGTACGAGCTGGCGTTTTCGGTGCTGGGTGTTCCTGGACACACGCTTGATCACATCGCGTACTTTTGCGAAACAGCGGTGAACGGCCGCCCAATTCTGTTCTGCGGAGACACGCTGTTTGTCTGCGGTTGCGGCCGACTGTTTGAAGGCTCACCCGGACAGATGCGCCACTCACTGGAGGCAATCCGCTCCCTGCCCGAAAGTACGGCCGTTTACTGTGCCCACGAATACACCCTGGCCAATCTCCGTTTCGCCCGCAGCTGGCTGCCAGAGGACGCCAACCTGAAAGCGTTCGAGGACCACTGCAAGAAACTGCGTGAAAAAGACGAGCCCACGGTACCCTCAAACCTGGCCCAGGAAAGGCAACTTAACCCATTCCTGCGCTGGGACGATCCGTCCGTGGAGCGAGCCGCGTTAGCCTATTGCGAGCAGCACAATCTGCCATCGGATAGTGCCGATGCGATATTTGCGGCCATAAGACACGGCAAGGACAACTTTTGAGTCGTTAACAAATCCTCTCAGGGTCGTAACGAGAGGCTTCTTGACGCTCAGAAGAGGGCTTTCATAGAATCGTTCCACCTTTTTATTGTAACCCATTAAATCTGCCGGATTTTCAATCACATGATCCGGCCCCAACCGTGAGCCGGAACTTTTCTATGTCGGTCAAACGATTGTCTCTGCTATTTTTTACCGGTGCACTGGCCAGTGGATGCAGTGTGTTCGAGACGTCCAGAGAGACGGCAAAACTCAGTGAGGAGGCGCTGCTCGATTCCAACCAGGTCACCGTGGCGGCGGGCGACGAAGGACTCAAACGATCCGTGGCTTCGGGCGGTGGCGCGCCGGATGGAACCCTCGACGATGCCATTGCGCCTTCACTGCGTGCCGCAGCCCAGGATGCCCGTGAAAAGCTGGACAATCCCGAGCAGCAGGCCAGCGCCGAAACCCAGGACCTCTGGCAACGCCTGCGAGAAGGGTTTGAGCTTGACCACGACATCGACAACAAGCGCATCCGGGATCAGCTTGACTGGTATGCCAAGCACCCGACTTACATCAAGCGGGTAGCCGACCGGGGTAGTCGATACCTGCACTACATCCTGAACGAAACCGAAAAGCGCAACTTGCCCAACGAATTCGCACTGTTGCCGATTGTAGAAAGCGCATTTGATCCATTTGCGTATTCCCACGGCAGAGCTGCCGGCCTCTGGCAGTTCATACCCTCCACGGGAAAATACTTCGGCCTGACCCAGAGCTGGTGGCACGATGATCGTCGCGACCTGATTGAGGCCACCGATGCCGCTCTCACCTACCTCGACCGGCTGGCCAAGCGCTTTGACGGTGATTACACCCTGGCACTCGCCGCCTATAACAGTGGTGGTGGCACCGTATCCAGCGCCATGCGCAAGAATCGCAAGCGCAATCATCCACAGGATTACTGGTCACTGGATCTGCCACAGGAAACCCGACATTACGTACCCAAGCTGATCGCCCTGGCCCGAATCTTCGACAAGCCGGAAGCCTACGGAATTGAACTTCCTGCGCTGAAGGATGAGCCCTACTTCGAGGTTGTCGATACCGGCTCCCAGCTGGACCTTGCCCAGGCAGCCCAGCTTGCACAGGTCGACGTGGACGAAATCTATCTGCTGAACCCGAGCTACAACCGCTGGGCAACCAACCCCGATGGCCCCCACCGTCTATTGGTTCCGATCGAAAATGCCGATACATTCCGCTCCGCACTGGCGAACCTGCCGGTGGAGCAGCGCGTCTCCTGGCGCAATTACAAAGTGGCTTCCGGGGACAGCCTGATCTCCATTGCACGCAAGTTCAACACGACCCCTTCAGTGATCCAGCAGGTCAACAAACTGGATACTGACCTGATCCGGATTAACCAGCGCCTGCTGATTCCGTCCGCTCTGAAAGGATCAGACACCTACGCGCTGAGCGCCTCCGAGCGCCTGGAGCGCAAGCAGGACCGTAAGCGGAAGGGCAACAAGGTCCGTTATACCGTGCGCCGTGGTGACACTTTCTGGGACATCGCAAGAGAGCATCGGGTATCCGTACGCCAGGTCGCAGCCTGGAACGGTATGGCGCCTGGCGATCCCCTGTTGCCAGGCAAGGAACTGGTGATCTGGTCCAAGGTATCCAAGCCAACTCAGGTGGCGTCGTCCAGTGCCCGTGGCAGCTCCATGGTTCGCAAGGTGGGTTACCGGGTTCGAGAGGGTGATTCCCTGTGGACGATTGCCAGCCGTTTCTCCGTGAATGTGCGCGACATCGCAAGCTGGAACGACCTGAACACCTCACGATATCTCCAACCTGGCCAAAGTCTGGTACTCTACGTTGATATCCGGAACAGTCCCTGACCCGGAAAGGTCAGGACATTCTGGGAACACATAAGAATCAGATGGGTCAGAATGACCCGGAGCGCGCCGTCGATCGAAGCTTAACGAGAGCCGGCGCCTCTTAACTGACACTCCGGAACGCGCGAGACCTATGACCAGCAAACGGACAGCTTCATACCTGACGACGCTTCTAGCTTCTCTTTCCCTGATGGCCGGTACAACCACCGGATTCGCTGAAGAACCACAGGCGCCCTCGGCTGAACCCAGGCACGGCATGGCCATGCACGGGGAAACCAAATATCCTGACGGGTTCGCGCACTTTGACTACGTCAATCCGGACGCCCCCAAAGGCGGCTCGGTCAAAATGGCGGTTGTTGCCAACGGCTACGACTCCTTCAACCCGTTCGATATTCGGGGCATTGCCGCGGCCGGCATCAATACCTACCTGTACGACACCCTGCTGGAATCCTCTGACGACGAGCCGTTTTCCGCCTACGGCCTGATCGCGGAATCCATCGAAACCCCCGAAGATCGCAGCTACGTGATCTTCAACCTTCGGGAACAGGCGCGCTTTCACGATGGTCAGCCCATCACGGCCGAGGATGTGAAGTTCTCCTTCGAAATTCTGACCACCAAGGGTCACCCCTTTTTCCGCAATTACTACGCCGATGTCTCAAAGGTAACGGTGGAAAGCCCGCGGCGCGTTCGTTTCGATTTTGGCGACACATCCAATCGCGAACTGCCATTAATCCTGGGTCAGATGCCGATTCTTCCGGCCCATTACTGGGCCGATCGTGAGTTTGGCAAAAACGGACTGAACCCGCCCCTGGGTAGCGGCCCCTACCGCATCGGCAAATTCGAGGCGGGTCGTTCCATCGCCTATGAACGTGTGGAAGATTACTGGGGCAAGGACCTGGGCGTGCGAAAGGGTCGATTCAATTTCGACAAAATCCAGTACGACTATTACAACGATGACACGGTCGCTCTGGAAGGCTTCAAAGCAGGGAGTTTCGACTACCGAATCGAGACGTCGGCAAAAAACTGGGCGACAGCCTACAGCGGCCCCAGGTTCACGGAAGGAAAAATTATTGCCGAAGCCATCGAACACCATCGCCCAACAGGCATGCAGGGCTTCATCTTCAATACCCGACGGGGCGTGTTCAAGGACGCGCGGGTCCGTGAAGCGCTGGCCTACGGTTTCGACTTCGAATGGGCCAACAAGAACCTGTTTTATGGCCAGTACACCCGAACCGACAGCTACTTCGAAAACAGCGATCTTGCCTCAAGCGCCCTGCCCGAGGGGCGAGAACTCGAAATTCTGGAAGCGTACCGTGACCAGCTCAGCGAAGACGTTTTCACAGAAACCTACCAGCCACCAGAAGCCGGCGGACAACAGGGTCTGAGGAAAAACCTTCGCACAGCCATGGAGCTATTGAAGGCTGCGGGGTACGAAATCCAGGACCGGAAGATGACCCATGTCGAATCCGGCAAACCACTGGCCTTCGAAATCCTTCTGTTCCAGAAGAGCTTTGAGCGTGTTGTGCTGCCCTTCAAGAACACCCTCGCCAAGCTGGGCGTTGATGTCTCTGTTCGCCTGGTGGACAGCAACCAATACATTCAGCGGGTTCGAGAATTCGATTTCGACATGATCACCCAAGTGCTGCCCCAATCCGACTCGCCCGGCAACGAGCAGCGTGAGTACTGGCACTCCGCCAACGTGAACGCCAACGGATCAAGAAACTACATGGGGATTGCGGACCCGGTGGTCGACAGCCTGGTCCAGCAGGTGATTCAGGCGCCCGACCGGGAGGAACTGGTTCAGCGGGTTCGCGCACTTGACCGGGTTTTGCTTCATGGCCACTACGTGATCCCGCACTGGCACCTGGCCCAGGATCGGGTCGCCTACTGGAGCCATCTGCAACGGCCGGAAATCACGCCCAAAAATGGGTCGGACCTGAACAACTGGTGGGTAAAACCTGAGTAAGACACTCTTACCCAAGCTGTAACGTAAGGAACGCACCACCAGATGGGCATATACATACTCCGACGGCTTGCATTGATCATCCCGACTCTGATCGGGATTATGCTGCTGAATTTCGTCATCGTTCAGGCCGCCCCCGGGGGACCGGTTGAGCAGTTGATTGCGGAAATGGAGGGTCACGGCGGCAGCGCCCTTGCACGGGCATCGGGCGGTGATGCCGGCGGTGAAGTCGCCAGCGGTTCCGGCGACAGCCGTGGAGCCCGCGGCATTCCAGATGAACTGCTGAAAGAAATCGAAACCATGTACGGTTTCGATAAGCCCCCCCACGAACGCTTTTTCAAAATGCTTGGGGACTACGCCACCTTTAACTTCGGCGACTCGTTCTTTCGCGAAAAAAGCGTTCTGGACCTGATTCTGGACAAGATGCCGGTATCCATCTCACTGGGTCTCTGGTCCACCCTGATTATCTACCTGATCTCCATTCCTCTGGGCATTCGCAAGGCCGTTACCGACGGTTCGCGATTTGATGTCTGGACCAGCTCCGCCATCGTAGTCGGCTACGCCATTCCCGGTTTTCTCTTTGCGATACTGCTGATTGTCCTGTTCGCCGGTGGCAGCTACTTTGACTGGTTCCCGCTCCGCGGCCTGACCTCGTCCAACTTTGACGAGCTCGCCTGGTACGAGAAGGTGGCCGACTATTTCTGGCACCTGGCCCTCCCGGTAACGGCAAACGTCATCGGTGGCTTTGCCACCCTGACATTACTGACCAAAAACTCCTTCCTTGACGAGATCAGCAAGCAGTATGTGGTTACGGCCAAGGCCAAGGGGCTTGATAACAAACAGGTGCTGTACGGTCACGTATTCCGCAATGCCATGCTGATCGTCATTGCCAGCCTGCCCGGCGTATTGGTTGCCCTGTTCTTCACCGGTTCACTGCTGATCGAAGTCATCTTCTCACTTGATGGTCTTGGCCTGCTGGGCTTTGAGGCTGCGCTCAACCGGGATTACCCGGTCATCTTCGGTACGCTCTACATCTATACTCTGATGGGGCTGGTCCTGAAACTGGTGAGCGACATCACTTACGTGCTGGTCGACCCCCGAATCGACTTTGAAAGCCGGGAGGGTGCGTAACCATGCCGTCACTCTCTCCGATTCAACAACGACGGCTGCGGAATTTCCGGGCCAACCGACGCGGTTACTGGTCGCTCTGGGTGTTCCTCGCCCTCTTTGGTCTCTCGCTCTGTGCCGAACTGATTGCCAATGATTCACCGCTGATTGTGTCATACAACGGGAACCTGTATTTCCCCGTCGTCGAGGCGGTACCAGAGGAAACGTTCGGCGGATTTCTGCCCACGGAGGCGGACTATCGTGACCCCTTCATTGCCGAAGAGATTGAAGCCAACGGCTGGATTGTCTGGCCACCAATCCGCTTCAGTTATGACACCATCAATTACGACCTGGAAGTACCCTCGCCGGCAACACCCAGTGCAGAAAACTGGCTCGGCACTGACGACCAGAGCCGGGATGTCGCAGCACGGGTTATCTACGGCTTCCGGATTTCGGTGCTGTTTGGTCTGACCCTGACTTTCGCGAGCACCATTGTCGGTGTCGCGGTCGGTGCCATTCAGGGCTACTACGGCGGAAAAATCGATCTGCTCGGACAACGCTTTATTGAAATCTGGTCCGGCTTGCCCGTGCTCTATCTTCTGATCATTCTGTCCAGCATTGTCCAGCCGAACTTCTGGTGGCTGCTGGGAATCATGCTGCTGTTCAGCTGGATGGGGCTGGTGGATGTGGTCCGTGCCGAATTCCTTCGCGCCAGAAACTTTGAATACGTGAAGGCCGCTCGGGCATTGGGGCTCGACAACCGAAAAATCATGTTCCGGCACATTCTCCCGAATGCCATGGTTGCCACTCTGACGTTTCTGCCGTTTATCCTCACCGGCGCCATCACCGGGCTGACATCGCTCGACTTCCTTGGCTTTGGTTTGCCCTCGGGGTCGCCATCACTCGGCGAGCTGATCGCTCAGGGCAAGGCCAATCTGCATGCCCCGTGGTTGGGCATATCTGCTTTCGTTTCGTTGTCGGTGATGCTGACCCTATTGGTGTTTGTTGGCGAAGCCGTCCGGGATGCCTTTGATCCGAGAAAGAGCTGACATGAGCCATTTGCTGGAAATCTCTAACCTCTCCATCTGTTTCGACGAGGGCCCCCGGGTGGTCGACGCGCTGTCGCTGTCGATCGATGAGGGCGAGACCGTCGCATTGGTGGGCGAAAGCGGCTCAGGCAAATCCATCTCGGCGCTGTCAGTGCTGCGGCTGCTGGACGAGCGGCACGCAAGCTACCCCACCGGAGCCATACACTATCGTGGCGAAGACATGCTCAAAGCCTCGGACAAACGGCTCCGGCAAATCCGCGGCCGGCAGATCAGCATGATCTTTCAGGAACCAATGACCTCTCTGAATCCGCTGCACACGGTGGAACGGCAAATTGGCGAGATCCTGGAACTGCACAAGGGGCTGCGCAACTCCCAGGCCAGAAAACGTACGATCGAGTTGCTCGACCTGGTGGGCATCCACAACCCCGAAAGCCGACTCAAAAGCTACCCTCACCAGCTCTCTGGGGGCCAGAAGCAGCGGGTGATGATTGCGATGGCCCTGGCCAATGAACCGGAGCTACTGATCGCGGATGAGCCCACAACGGCCCTGGATGTGACCGTCCAGCAGCAGGTGCTGGAACTTCTGCAAGACCTGCAGAAAAAACTCGGCATGGCGATCCTGCTGATCACGCACGATCTGACCATCGTGCACCGGTACGCTGACCGGGTGGCCGTCATGGAACGGGGCAAGCTCGTCGAGCGGGCCACCTCAGAGGCGTTATTCGCCAGCCCGCAACACCCCTACACCCAGATGCTCCTGAACGCCGAACCGCCCTCTGCACCGCCGCCGAAGAACACCACGGGCAATTCGCTTCTGGAGGTCCGGCAACTGGACGTTAGATTCCCCACCAGGAAATCGTTGCTGGGCAAGGTCAAGGCTTATTTTCATGCCGTTCAAGATGCAAATTTCAGCCTGGAACGGGGCGAGACCCTGGGCATCGTCGGCGAGAGTGGCAGTGGCAAAACCACCATCGGGCATGCCTTGCTCAAACTGATCAACAGTACGGGCGGAATCGATCTCGATGGGCACCAGTTGGGGCCATTAACCCAGCGGGAATTCCGCCCCTGGCGGAAGCGCATTCAAATTGTGTTTCAGGATCCGTTTGGCAGCCTCAGCCCCCGCATGTCGATTGCCGAGATTGTCGGTGAAGGCCTGGAAATCCATGATCCGGATAACCGGGCGGACCACGAAGCGCGCGTCATTCAAGCCCTGAAAGATGTGGGGCTGGACCCGGATGCCAGGCACCGCTACCCGCACGAATTTTCCGGCGGGCAGCGCCAGCGTATCGCCATTGCTCGGGCACTGGCCCTTCAACCGGACCTGATCATTCTGGACGAACCCACCTCTGCGCTGGACCGAACCGTGCAAAAACAGGTGGTTGAACTGCTCAGGGATATTCAGGACCGCTATGGTCTAAGCTATATCTTCATCAGTCACGATTTGGCCGTGGTTCGGGCACTCAGCCATAAATTGCTGGTGCTTCGGCATGGCAAAATTGTCGAATACGGAGACGCCAGCGACATTTTCCAGTCGCCCAAGCAGGATTATACCTGCGAGCTGCTCAACGCAGCATTCTTCTACCAGAAGTCCTCTACGACCAATTGAGTGTTACCCCGCCCTCCAAGCTTCGGGGATAATGCGGAAAATTCAGTCATGCATGGAGATTCACCCATGGGAATACTCAGTGGCAAACGAGCCCTGATCGTTGGCGTTGCCAGCAAGCTTTCCATTGCCTACGGCATTGCCGAGGCCTTTGCCCGTGAGGGCGCAGAACTGGCCTTCACCTACCAGAATGACAAGCTCAAGCCCCGGGTAGAAAAGTTTGCCGAACAATGGGGTAGTCAGCTCACGTTCCCCTGCGATGTCGCCTCCGATGAGGAGATTCAGCAAGTATTC
The DNA here is from genome assembly GCF_017301335.1 of Marinobacter salinisoli. Classification (NCBI taxonomy): domain Bacteria; kingdom Pseudomonadati; phylum Pseudomonadota; class Gammaproteobacteria; order Pseudomonadales; family Marinobacteraceae; genus Marinobacter; species Marinobacter salinisoli. Next base: position 2,480,098 of record NZ_CP071247.1, on the reverse strand, counting down.
ACTGAGCTGGGCAAGCACTGGGACAACATAGATATCATTGTTCACGCCGTTGGTTTCGCTCCGGCGCATGAACTGGATGGTAACTACGTCGACGTGACCACCCGGGATGGTTTCCGCATTGCCCATGACATCAGCTCCTACAGCTTTGTCGCTCTGGCCAAGGCGGCGCGCCCAATGATGCACGAAGGCAGTGCGCTGCTCACCCTGAGCTATCTGGGTGCAGAGCGTGTGCTGCAGAACTACAACGTGATGGGCCTTGCCAAGGCGTCTCTGGAAGCCAATGTTCGCTACATGGCGGCCAGCCTGGGTAAAGACGGTATCCGGGTGAACGGAATTTCAGCCGGCCCGATCAAAACCCTGGCAGCCTCCGGCATTAAAAGTTTCCGGAAGATGCTGGCAGAAAACGCCAAACGAGCGCCTCTTCGGCGCAATGTCACGACAGAGGAAGTCGGTAATGCGGCGGCCTTCCTGTCCTCCGATATGGCCAGCGGTATCACCGGCGAAATCATGTACGTGGATGCCGGTTTCAACATCACCGGCATGGGTGAACTTGAGGAGTCATAGCACACGGTTGATGTGCAAAGACAAAAAGCCGGCCCCAGGCCGGCTTTTTCGTGCCCGAGACTATCCTTGCGTCAACCAGGCGCCAGCGCCTCGGCGATCGCCTCCACCCATTCCACGCAATCGGTGTGGTCAGATTCGAGGCTCTTCGCGCCCACCAGAAAACCCGACGGATTGGACCGACACCAGACCACCTCAAGCATCCGGTGGAACGATCATGCATTTGCTCTCGTCACCACCGCCGCCGCAATGATTGCACCGACGGTGACTGCCTTCCGGGAAATCAGACAAAACCCACTGGCCGACATATCCCGGATGCGGCAAACCAGTCCGGATACCATCAATTCAAAACCCGGCTGGTGCCACCCTGGGCCCTCTCGGCTCCAGCTCCGCGTTGCCAAATTCGTAGTAGAGATCGCTCATGATTCATTTCTAGTCTTGAGCCCGGAGGCCGAGTGGCCCTGGCGATTCATTCTGAAAACTTTCGGTGACGGCATCCGGGGCGAGCTTGCCGGGGGGGATACGGAAGGTCAGGCACACCCACCGCGTCAATCTGACGGGCCACTGAAGAGCACACCCTGAAACCCGGTGTTTTTTTGTTTGTTTTCCGCCATCCGGCCCTCTGCTCAACAAGCGTTGAAAAGCCCCATCAAATAACGCAGTATAACCATCTCTTCGGCCGGTACCACAGGCATAGGCCGCAGACAATTGTGTCAATCTGCAACCCTGTTAACCGTCGCGGATACGCCGGGTCGCAACGATCAGAATCGGGGATAACAAACAAGATGTCAGGCAAGAAACTGGAAAACCTGAACGTGGCCAGCCAGGAACCGCTGATTACTCCAGAAGCATTGAAGCAGGAGCTGCCGCTTTCCGATAAGGCCGCAGAAACCGTCGCTAACGGCCGCCAGGCCATTTACGACATTATGGATGGCAAAGATCACCGCCTGTTCCTGGTGGTTGGACCCTGCTCTATCCACGACGTTGAAGCCGCGATGGATTATGCCCGGCGCCTGAAAAAACTGGCCGACGAAGTCAGCGACACCCTTTTGATCGTTATGCGGGTCTACTTCGAAAAACCGCGCACCACCGTTGGCTGGAAGGGTCTGATCAACGATCCCCACCTGAACGACACCTTTGATATTGAACAGGGCCTGCACATTGGCCGCCGCCTGCTGCTCGACATCAACGAGCTGGGTCTGCCGGTGGCCACCGAAGCGCTGGATCCAATTTCACCGCAATACCTGCAGGATACAGTGGCCTGGTCAGCCATCGGCGCCCGTACCACCGAATCCCAGACGCACCGGGAAATGAGCAGCGGCCTGTCCATGGCGATAGGCTTCAAAAACGGCACGGACGGCAGCCTGGACGTCGCGGTTAATGCCATGAAATCCGTGTCTCACCCGCACAGTTTCCTGGGCATTGACCAGCAAGGTAAAGCCTCCATCGTGCGCACCAAGGGCAACAACTACGGCCACGTTGTACTGCGTGGCGGCGGTGGCAAGCCTAACTACGATTCGGTGAGCGTGGCCCTTTGTGAACAGGCTCTGGACAAGGCCAAGTTGCGCAAGTCCATCATGGTGGATTGCAGCCACGCCAACTCCAACAAGGACCCGGCGCTCCAGCCCCTGGTCATGCAGGACGTCAGCCATCAAATTCTGGAGGGCAACACCTCCATCCAGAGCCTGATGATCGAGAGCAACATCAACTGGGGCAGCCAGTCTATCCCGGATAACCTGGCTGATCTGCAGTACGGGGTTTCGGTTACCGACGCCTGCATTGACTGGCCAACCACCGAAAAAGCCGTTCACGACATGCGAGAAAAACTCAAGGATACCCTGCCGAAGCGC